>CAWFIT010000002.1:0-230014 GCA_963815965.1 uncultured Actinomycetes bacterium
AGCGGACGAGCAGGTGGCCGAGCGGCAGTGAGCGTCGAGACCGAGCTTCGCGCACTCGTGCGCGAGATCGTCCGCGAGGAGCTCGCCCTCGCGCAGACCGACAATGGCTCGCCCTGGATGACGACGGAGCAGGCGGCCGAGTTGCTCGGCACGAGCGAGGCTGCGATCCACACGCGCCTCTCGCAGGGCTGGATGAGGCACGCGCGCGTGCGCGACGGGAAGCGGATGTTGCTCGAGAGGAAGGCATTGCTAGCCGAGTTGCAGGAGAGAGGAGCCGCGAGTCGCATAGCGTTATCGAGATCATGACCACCGGGATGCTGGTAGCTACCCTGCGGCCTCCAACAAGTGGGGCAGCACCGCGCCAACGGCCTGCCCCGTGACCCACAGGAGGCGAGTCCCGTGAGTGCATCGAACCCTAATCGCGCCCGCGTCACGCATCGTGGCCGCGTGGTGCCGAACCTGTACCAGCGCACGAAGGCGGACGGCACGGTCGTCTTCGAGCACTTCGGCCGCATCAACGGCGGCAAGCCGAGGCGCGTGATCCTCGACGCGTCGAACACCACCGAAGCCGTCGAGGCGCTGGAGGCGCTCCGCAGCGGCGTGCGCGAGCAGGCGAATCGTGATCGCGTCGAACCGGCGCACGCTCGTCCGCGAGGCCGTGCCGCAGTACCTCGCGTACCTGGACAGCCTCGGCGGCACACGGCGCGAGAAGAGCCCGCGCTCGATCGAGGACATCAAGACGAAGCTGGCGAAGTACATCGAGCCGGCGCTCGGCCACCGGCCCGTGTCCGCCGTCACAGAACAGGAGATCCGCGACCTCGCCCTGTCGGTCAAGGGGAAGTCGCGCTCGACGGTGGCGAACGTTCTGAGCACGGCGAGCGGCTTCTTCAAGTGGGCGAAGCGCGAGAAGCTCACCGGTATCAACCCGGTCAGCGTCGCCCGCGACGTATTCGGCGAGGAACTCCTGCCTGACACGGAGCCGAAGCAGGCTCGCGCTCTCAGCGACGGCGAGATCGCTCGCGCGATGGAGCACCTGAGCGACAGGTTCCTGCCCATCGTCTCGCTCACCGCCGAGACGGGGCTCCGCATCTCGGAGGTGCTCGGCCTGCGCGTCGCCTCCTTCGACGCGGACGCCGTGACGCTTACGGTCGACGCACAACTGGCGAAGGACGGGAGCGTCCGCAAGACGAAGACAAAGCGCGAGCGGACGATCCCGGTCTCCGCGAAAGCAGCCGCCGTGATCCGCCAGCAGATCGAACGGCTGGGCGACGAGGGCTACCGCGGCGACGGCGAGGCGCTGATCTTCGTCACGAAGAGCGGACGGCCGCAGAGCCGCCGGAACGCCTTGCGCGCATGGCAGAACGCACTGCAGGCGGTCGGAGTCGAGGACGCCTGTCTGCACTCGCTCCGTCACTCCTTCGTCTCGCGGCTCGCGGAGCGCAACGTGCCGGTGGCGTTCGCCAGCGAACTCGTCGGGCACGCTCGCGTGCAGACGACTGTCGATGTTTACACACGCGTTCGCGGCGGACGCAACGAGCGCGTCGAGAAGCTCCGCGAGGTACTGGCCTAGCCGCACAACCTGAGTGCAGCGCGGTGCTGCGAGCCAGTGCAGAGAGGCCCGAGTGATCGGGCCTCTCGCGTTCTTCGCTGCGGGCTTGGTAACAGATCCTGGTAACAACGGATCTCAGATGCCCTCAGACGAGGGCAGTTGAGAGGCGCAGAAACGGCTTGAACTCGGGTGAGAACAGTCCCGCTTAGGCGACGCGCCTAGTTGTGGTCCCGGTGGTCGCGGGTTCAAGTCCCGTCCGCCACCCTCTCATGTCCCTGATCGTCGCCGCCGGCTTGCCGAGCCCTAGGCGGCGTCTCTAGCATCAGACGGATGGAGAGGGGCCGCACCGGCACGCCGCTGGACGCTCGTCGCCGTTTGTGCAACGACGTTCATGCTGCTCGTCGACATCACGATCGTCAACGTCGCGCTGCCAAGCGTTCAGCGACAGCTGCATGCAAGCCTGACCGGCCTTCAGTGGGTCGTCGACGCGTACGCGGTAACGCTCGCCGCGCTTATCCTCACGGCCGGCGCGCTGGCCGACCGCTACGGGCGCAGGCTCGTCTTCGCGGGGGGCGTCGTCGTCTTCAGCGTCGCATCGTTCCTGTGCGGCATCGCCTGGAACGTCCTGTCGCTCGACATCGCTCGGGCGCTCCAGGGGATCGGCGGCGCTGCGCTGTTCGCGACCGCGCTCGCGCTGATCGGCGCGGAGTACACCGGGCCAGAGCGCGCGGGCGCGATCGCCATATGGGGCTCGACGGTCGGGCTTGCGGTGGCGGCCGGCCCGCTCCTCGGCGGAATCATCACGGACTCGCTCAGCTGGCGTTGGGTCTTCTTCGTGAACGTCCCGGTTGGCGCGTTCGCGTTCGCCGTCGCGATGATGAAAGTGCGCGAATCGCGCGATCCGAATGCGCGCCGCACCGATGTCGCAGGCCTCGTCTCCTTCGCCGCGGCGCTGCTCCTGATCGTTCAGGCGCTCTTGCGCGGGAACGACGTGGGCTGGTCGAGCGCGCAGATCGTCGGCTCGCTCGTCGCCGGAATCGCGCTCCTCGTCGCCTTCGTAGTGATCGAGGTCAGACAGGAGCGGCCGATGCTCGACGTGTCTCTGTTCCGCAGGCCCGCCTTCGTCGGCGTCCAGCTCGCAACGTTCTGCATCGGCGCCGGCATGTTCGCGCTGTTCCCGTTCCTGTCGATCTACCTACAGGACGTCCTCGGCAACTCGCCGCTCGGCGCGGGCCTCCGATTCCTTCCGATCACTGTGTTCGTGTTCATCGTCCCGCTCGCGACGCGGAAACTGGCCACGCGCGCGCCTATGTGGCTGCTGCTCTCGACGAGCCTCGCGATCGCGTCAGTCGGCGTGCTCCTGATGGCCCAGATCTCGCCCGGGTCCGACTGGACCGCGCTCCTCGCAGGATTTGTCGTCTCCGGGATCGGCATCGGGCTGGCGAACCCCACGATCGCGGCCGCGGCCCTCAGAGTGGTCGACCCAGCGCGTACGGGGATGGCCTCGGGAATCAGCAACACCGCGAGGATCACTGGCCTCGCGATGGGCGTTGCCGTGCTCGGTTCAGTCCTCGAGCATCGCGTCGGCACTCATCTCGCGGCAGCGGGCTTCCAAGGAAAGGAGCTTGCGGCCGCCGTCAGCTCGTCCGGCATGCGGGCGACCGCCGGCAACCCGGCACTCGGCCGCGTGGCCGAGGCCGCGTTCGTCAGCGGCCTGCGCCTCGTGTTCCTGATCGGCTTCCTGACGGTCCTCGTCGGCTCGATTGCAGCGGCCGTGCTCGTGCGGCGGCCGACCGAGGCTACTGAGGCTGTGCTCGAACCCGCTCGCTGACGTAGTCAGTGGCCCCGGGTGGAATCGAACCACCGCGCGCAGCTTCGAAGGCTGCCGCTCTATCCGCTGAGCTACGGGGCCTGGACTCGCAGCGTAGCGCTCACTCCAGCGTGTGAAAGACGCGGAGCCAGTTCTCGCCCAGCACCTTCAGAACGTCGGCTTCCGCCCAGCCTCGTTCGAGCATCCGTTCGGTCAGATTCGGCAGGTCGCGCTCGCGCGCGAGTCCCGGAACGATGGCTTTGAGATCGACGCCGCCGAAACGGAACACCTCCTCGTACTGCGGGTAGATCGCGTCCATGTACTCGCGCAGGAAGTCCGGGCCGAGCCCGACGTGGTCGATGCCCGCGACCTCCGCCATGTGGTCGAGGTGATCGACGACGCGGTCGAGCGTCGGCGCCGTCTCGTCGACGAACGTGGGCAGAACGTTCATCCCGATCACGCCGCCGGTAGCCGCGATTCCGCGCAGATGCTCATCACTCAGGTTGCGGTGATGGTCGCGCAGCGCGCGGCAGCATGAGTGCGACGCGACGACCGTGCGGGTCGCGAGCTCGAGCACGTGGTCGACCGACGCGGCGGCAAGATGAGAGACGTCGAGCAGGATTCCGAGACGCTCGAGCTCCGCGACCGCGCGCACGCCCGCCGCGGGAAGGCGGCTGCCTGTGTCCTCGTCGGCGGATCCTTCCGCGAGCAGGGCGCGCGACCAATGCGTGAACGAGACCATTCGCACCCCGAGGCGGTGAAACACCGAGAACAGCTCGACGTTCGCCCCGATCCCCTGCGTGCCTTCGAGGGCGACGATCAGCGCGACTTGTCCGTCGGCGAGCGCCGCGTCGACCTCTGCGCCGGTCCTGCACAGCGCCACCTCGGGCGTCTGTGCGGCCTCGCGCTCGAGCATCTCCAGCTGCAGCAAAGTCGCCCGTAGCGAGGCCTCGGCGACCTCCGGCGCGACGTAGATCGGGAGCACCTGCACGTCGACGCCGCCTGCACGCGCCTCCGGCACCCAGCGCTCGCTCCAGTAGCGCTCAGCGCCCTGCTCCCCGAGCTCGCGGTTTCGGAGCAGCAGCAGAACCGGCAGGTCGTTGTGTGCGTCCACGACGACCGCGCTCTGGTGGAACTCCCGTGGATTCACGGCGTTCGACACTATCCGCCGCGTGAGCCTCGCGCTCCAAGTCCTCGTCACCGGTCTTGCGGCAGGCGGCATCTACGGCCTGATCGCCGTGGGGTACTCCGTGATCTACCGGCTCACGGGGATCGTCCATTTCGCCTACGGGGAGCTCGTCAGCCTCGGCGTGTTCGCGACGTTGCTCATCGCGGCGGGCACAGGGCCCGTCACGCAGAAGACAGCTGAAACGGGCCGCTTCCTCATCGCCCTCGTCCTCGGCCTGGCGATCTGCATCGCCGCGGGCGTCGGCAGCTATCTGTTCGCGGTGCAGCCGTACCTGTCGCGCGGTTCGACGGTCGGCTGGGTCGCGGCGATCGTCGCGGTCGCGTTCGCGATTCACGCGATGCTGGCGGCGATCTTCACGCGGCCGAGCTACGTCTTCCCGGATCCGCTCCCTTTTCGCGACCTCGGGCACGACGGCTTCGTGACGCTCGGAGGTGCGTCGCTCCAGATCCGCTCCTTCTTCGTCATCGTGTTCGCGATTGCGCTCGCGCTCGCAGCACGCTGGGCGCTCGAGCGCACGCGCTTCGGCCGCGGGCTGCAGGCGATCGCGGCGGACGCGGAAGGCGCGCGAATCGTCGGAGTGCCGGTCGACACTCTCGTGGCGCTTGCGTTCGGCCTCGCGGGCGGGCTCGCGGCCGTCGCGGCAATCGTCGCGGCTCCGAGCGGGACGGTCGACGTGGACACCGGCGCGCTGCTCGGGCTCAAGGGTCTAGTCGCAGCGCTCGTCGTTCGTTTCGGGTCTCCTTTGAAGGCGATGGCGGCTGGGCTCGTGCTCGGCGTCGTCGAGGCGACGATCGCGAACGCGCACGTCGGCACGTGGGAGCTCGGCCCGTCGTACCGCGAAGTGCTGCCGCTCGTGGTGGTGCTCGTGTTCGTGGCGCTGAGGCCTCCGCTGGAGGCCGTGGAGGAGCTCGAGTGACGACGATCGCCGAGCGCACGGGCACAGCCCTCGCCGAAGCTGCCCGCGAAGCGCGTTCAGCGTGGCGTCCCTGGTACACCGTGGCGGCCGTCTTTCTGGTGCTCGCGGCGCTCGTTCCACTGGCCGCCCCTTCCTGGGTTCACGTCGACTCGCTTGCGAACGGCTTCTATCTCGCGCTGGCGGCGACCGGCCTTTGGATCACGGTCGGTGTCGCGGGCATGCCCTCGCTCGGCCAGGGCGCGTTCATGGGGATCGGGGCATTCACCGTCGCGCTTCTGACAGCGAAGGCAGGGTGGCCCGCCTTTCCGGCGACGCTGGTCGGCGTGGCTGCAGCAGGCGCTGCCGGGATCCTCGCGGGCGTCGGCGTCGTGCGGCTTCGTCCGGTCTTCATCGCCGTGACGACTTGGATCCTCACGTGGACGGTCACGCTCTTTCTGCTCGCCTTCCGCTCAGTTTCGGGCGGCGCGCAGGGCATCGTCGTTCCGTCAGGTCTGTCGGTCGACGCTCACTACGAGGTCGCGCTGGCCTTGCTCGCCATAACCATCGTGGTCGGCGCCTCGCTTTCTCGTGCGGGGGCCGGGATCGAGCTGCGCGCCGCACGACAGGTGCCTGCGGCTGCTGCGGCTCTGGGTGTCGCGACCGCGCGGCGGCGGCTCGGCGCGTTCGTCGCCTCCGCTGCCATCGGCGGCCTCGCCGGCGGGCTCGCGGTCCAACTCGCCGGAGTCGCCGACGCAGGTGAGTACGGGCCGTATCTCTCGTTCCGTCTCCTCGTCGCCGTGCTCATCGGCGGTGTCGCGTCGGCGTTCGGCCCTGCGGCCGGCGTCGCGGGCCTCGCGCTCGTGACGGGCGCCGCCGGGGTCCTCGGTGCGGTGGAAGGCGTCGAGTCGGCCCGCTTCGACCCGATGCTCGCGGCGCTGCTTCTCCTCGCTGTGCTCGCGCTCGGTGGCGAGGGCATCGTCCCGCTCCTGCGATCCCTAGTTCCGCGGCCGCGTCGCGAGCTCGAGCGTCGCGAGTCGCCGCTCGCCGCCACGCCCCGGCGCTCCCCTGCATCGGCGGAACGGCCCCCGCCCCTGCTCGTCGCCGACTCGCTGACCAAACGCTTCGGAAACGTCGTCGCCGCGGATGCGGTGTCGCTCGAGCTCGCGCCGGGCGAGGTCTGCGCGCTGGTCGGACCGAACGGCTCGGGGAAGACGACGGTCCTCAGACTGCTGGCCGGCGTCTATCCACCGGACGCAGGAACGGTCGTCTTCGACGGCGTCGACTTCGGCGACGCACCGCCTCGTGTGCGCGCGCGCCAAGGCCTCGTACGCACGCTTCAGGGCTCGGCCGCGTTCGGCGAGCTGACCGCTCTCGAGAACCTGATCGTCGGCGCGGGGCTGCGGCGCGTCCACGGCGGCGCGTTGCGCGCCGCTTTCGCGACGCCGCTTGCGCGCTCGGAGGACGCCGAGACCAGCGCCGCCGCACGCGCGGCGCTTTCGGACGTCGGGCTAACCTGGGCAGCCGATGCACGTGCCGGCGAGCTTGCAGGCCCCGAGCAGCGCTTGCTCGCCGTCGCGGCGGCACTCGCGACGCGGCCGCGCGCGCTTCTCCTCGACGAGCCGTCCGCCGGCGCGTCGCTCGCCGACGTCCGCCGGCTCGACGCACTGCTCGCCGACCTGCGGGAGCGCGGCGTCGCTGTGCTGCTCGTCGAGCACAACCTGCGACTTGTGCGTGCAGTCGCCGACAGAGTGATCGTGATGGCCGCGGGAGCCGTCATTGCGGCGGGATCGCCGCAGGCCGTCTCGGCCGACCCCGATGTCCGTACGGCTTATCTCGGCAGGGCCGCACTGTGAGACGCGCGCCGCTCCTGCTCCTGTTCGTAGTCGTGCTCGCACTCTCCGGGTGCGGCGACAGCAAGAAACCGTCGAAGACGCTTCTGGTCGCGGTCGATGCGCCGTTCTCGCGCAGCCCGTACATCGGGCAGACGATCGCACGCGGCGTCGAGCTCGCGGCGAGCGAGATCAACGTGGCCGGCCTCGCCGCCAACAACAACACGTACTCGCTCAAGGTGAAGCGCTACGACAACGCGCTCTCGCCGCGTAAGGCACTCAGCAACGTGCGGCGCGCGATTGCCGACGGCGCTGTCGCGATCATCGACGACGGCACCGGCGTCGACGCGTCGTGGAAGATCGCACGCGACAACAACGTGCCGATCTGCATCACCTACGACGGCGGCAGCGGACTGGTCGATCTCGAGAAGCGCCCGAACGTGTTCCGGATCGCGCCGACGAATCGCGGCATCTCGTTCCGTCTCGCCGAGTACACGATCCCGAAGGGGCTGAAGCTTGCGCTGATGCACGACGACACGACTTATGGGCAGCAGGGCGCCGATGCGTTGGACAAGGCGTTCGAGCAAAACCCCGAGTCGGTCGCTGCGAAGCTCACGCTGCCGGCGCGTGACACAGACCTCTCGCCGCAGGTTCTGCGTGCGCGGCGCGCCGGAGCGACCGGGCTCATCGTCTGGGGCCAGGCGTCGACGATCGCGGAAGTTCTCATCGCCGCCCGCAGTGCGGGCTGGAACGTGCCCGTGTACGCACCCCCGTCGGCCGAGGATCCCGTGCTGCGTCAGGAGCTCGCGGACAGGCCGCACTGGCTCGACGGCCTGACCTTCGGTTCTGGGCGCATGACCGCCGAGCTCGGCCCCGACTTCTTCTATGCGTTCGAGTCCAAGTTCGACGCCGCGTACGGCGCGCAGAAGGTGGGCGTCCGCACGAGCGAGGGTCGCGAGGTTATTGCACCGCCCGACTACGCGATGTACTCGTACGACTGCACCAACGTGCTCGCGCAGGCGATCCGCAACGTCGGGCTTGACGACTTACCGCATGCGCTCGAACAGGTCACGGCGCGTGGGGCGAACGGCGACGAGCGCGGATTCAACGAGCACAACCACGAAGGCGTTGTCGACGACGACGTGTTTTTCGCACGCTTCCACGACATGACGTTCGCGCCGGTGAAGGACGATCCGCTCTCGTCGACGCTGCCGACGATCCAGCAGACGAGGTAACCAGGTGCTGCGCCGCGCCTCCTTGCTGGGCGCCTTCGGCGCGCTCGTCGTCTGCGCCGCGCCGTCACGCGTTGCTGCAGCAGAGATCCCGATCCTCGCTGCCGTCCGTAAGGACGTCCCTGACGCCTGGGCCGCCGCTCGCGGGGGCGAGCGCGACGACGGAGGTCTTGTTCCCGCGAGGGATGACGAGCGACGAACGCGTGCTGGTGGGCATCGACAGGACGGGCAAGCCGGTCTCGATCGTGGTGGTCCAGCGGCTCATGCTGCACAAGCTCGGTGACTACAGCTTCGCCGTGCCTGGGCCGATCGCGGACGTCGAGACCGCGCCTGGGTCGGATTCCGACCCAGGCCTGCGGCGTGACGCGATCCTCTGGGCCGGCTTCTCGCCGGGGACGAAGACGCTGGGTTCCCGCGCGACGCTGCGCGTTGCCCCCGCGTCGCGGCTGTTGCCGCTGCGCCTATCGGTCGAGCGCGAGGGCGACGCCTTGATCGTGCGAGGAGTGAACGCCTCGGCCGCACCCGGGCCTGTGCTCGTCGGGACCGTGTCGGCACCGGAGGGCGCGCTGGCGCTCGACGAAACGCGTCGACGCTTGCCGCTCGGCCGCTCGGCTCCCGATCTGTACGTGCGAGTTCCGCGCGCGCCGCATTCGCAAACGGAGCCGATCGCCGCCGCGCTCGACGTGCGCGTCGCGCTCGCCGGAAAGAAGTACGCGTATCGCCTCGGCGACGGCGGGCCGATGCGCTTCACGCTGCGCGCTCCGCGGGTGCCTCTCGGGGCGAAGCTCCGCATCGTCGTCACGCCGGTCCCGCCGGAGCGCGAGCTCACACCGCCGGGGGGCTTCGCGACGTGGGCGAACGCGGCCCGACGCGGGCGCGTGCCTGCATCGGGCCTGCTCGAGCGCGTCTCGCGAATCCGGTTCGCGACGGCGCGCGCGTTGCAGTACCAGACGTTCCTCGCCAACCCGGACACCACCGGAGGCACGCATGCCGTCTACGTGTACGAAACGGCGCCGAAGATTGCCGCGCCGCGGCCGGCGGCTTTGCCGGGTGAGACCGGCAGCGACACCTGGCAAACCGTTCTCTTTGCAGCGCTTGCGGTTCTCGGCGTCACGGGCTTGGTAGTGCTCTGGGCAAACTCATGACTAGACGCCTCGCCGGCAGTGCGGCTTTGCCGCACTGCACCCGAAGCCGTCGCCGAAGCCAACTCCCCTCCAAACGCGGCTCTCCGCACGCGCGCCGAAGGCGCGCCTGCCAAATCCCCGGCGAAATGCGCAGCATTTCGCCGGGCTGCGCGATGCGGGCGAGAGGACTCGAACCTCCAAGAGCCGAAGCTCACCAGGACCTAAACCTGGCGCGTCTGCCAGTTCCGCCACGCCCGCGGAGCAAGGTCAGGATAGGCGCGTAGCCCCAACGCCGTCTGCTCTAATGGCCGCGCGATGCAGGCGCAGGTCGAAGAGCTCGGTGACAACAAGGTTCGGCTGACAGTCGACGTCCCGAGCGCCGACGTGAAGCACGCGGTCGACCACGCCGCTTCCGATCTGGCGGAGAGCGTGAAGATCCCAGGCTTTCGGAAGGGAAAGGTTCCGTTGCCGGTGCTCGTGCAACGGATCGGACGCGACCGCATCTACGCGGAGGCAGTCGAGAGCCACATCGGCAACTGGTTCTGGAACGCGGCGGCGCAGACGCGCATCCGCCCGGTCGACCAGCCGGAGTACGGCTACGAGCTTCCAAGCAGTGACGAGCCCTGGCAGTTCACTGCGACGGTCGCCGTGCAGCCGAAGCCCGAGCTTCCGGACTGGAGCACGCTCGAGGTGCCCGCGCCGGAGGCGGATATCCCGGACGAGCTCGTCGAGCAGGCGGTGCAGCAGCTTCAGGAGACGGCGGCGGATCTCTCGCAGGTCGACGACCGTCCCGCGCAACCGGGCGACGTCCTCGTGCTCGATCTCGTGATGGTCGACGACGCGCGTCGAAACTACGCAGTCGAGCTCGGCAGCGGACGGCTCGCGCCTGAGCTCGAGACCGCGCTCGTCGGCGTGGCCACCGGAGCGAGTGCCTCCGTCGACATTCCCGTGTCCGAAAGCGAGACCAGCCCGGTCGATGTGACACTGAACGAGATCCACGAAAAGGTCTTGCCGCCGCTCGACGACGAGCTCGCGCGCAAGGTCAGCGAGTTCGAGACGCTAGACGCGTTGCGACAGAACATCGAGCGCGACCTGCGCGAACAGCTCGAGGCTGAGCTCGAGGCGCAGTTCCGCACGGCGGCTGTCGATGCACTGGTCGACGCGACGAAGGTCGACCCAGGCGGCCCGCTCGTCGAAGTGCGCACGCGCGAACTGCTCAACAGTCTCGCGCGGAGCGTCGAACGCCGCGGCTTGTCGCTCGACGCGTACCTCGCGGTCAGCGGGCGCACGCCCGACCAGCTCGTGGAAACGTTGCGCGCCGAAGCCGCCCGTTCGGTTGCGCGCGAGCTCGTGCTGGAGACGCTCGCGGAGCGGGCTGGGATCACCGTCCCCGACAGCGAGGTGGACGAGCTCGTGCGCGAGCAGGTCGACGACAACGACGGCGACGAAGATTTCGAGGCGACCGTCGCGCAGCTGCACGAAACGGGAGCCTACGAACGTCTGCGCGAAGACTTGCGCCTGCGTGCGGCGCTCGACCGTCTGGCCGGCGACGTCAAGCGCATCCCCGTCGAGCTGGCAGAGGCACGAGAGAGCATTTGGACACCTGAGAAGGAAAAACCTGACACGTCTGCGAAACTGTGGACCCCCGGCAGCAAGGAGCCAGCATGAGCCCGCTAGAACAACACGTCGTCCCGATGGTGATCGAACAGACCTCGCGCGGAGAGCGTGCGTTCGACATCTATTCCCGCCTCCTCAACGAGCGCATCATCTTCCTCGGCACACCCGTCGACGACCAGATCGCGAACCTGATCGTCGCGCAGCTCCTGCACCTCGAGTCCGAGGATCCGGACAAGGACATCTCGATCTACATCAACTCGCCGGGCGGCGTGGTCTACGCAGGGCTCGCGATCTACGACACGATGCAGTTCATCAAGCCGGACGTCGCCACGATCTGCGTGGGGATGGCGATGTCGATGGGCGCGGTCATTCTTGCGGGCGGGGCGAAAGGGAAGCGGATGGCGCTGCCGAACTCGAAGATTCTGATCCATCAGGGGTCGGCCGGCTTCCACGGGCAGCCGACGGACATCGAGATCCAGGCACGCGAAGTGATCGGCCTGAAGCGGTTGATGGAAGAAATCATGTCGACTCACACAGGGCAGCCAATCGAGAAAGTCCAGAAGGACATGGATCGCGACTACTACATGACCTCCCAGGAAGCGCAGGAGTACGGCATCATCGATGCAGTCGTCAGAAGCCGGGATTCCGTGAGAGCGGCCGCCGCGGCCTAGCGCAAATGGGATTTTCGGGGTAAAAGGAGAGTTCATGGCGCGCGCGAGCGAGGGTAACGAGCAGCTTCTCTGCAGCTTCTGCGGCAAGAGCCAGCGGCAGGTCAAGAAGCTGATCGCCGGCCCCGGCGTCTACATCTGCGACGAGTGCATCGATCTCTGCAACGAGATCATCGACGAGGAGCTCACCACTCCCGCTCAACTCGACCTCGACAACCTGCCCCGCCCGAAGGACATCTACTCGGTTCTCAACGACTACGTCGTCTCGCAGGAGGAGTCGAAGCGCGCGCTGTCGGTGGCGGTCTACAACCACTACAAACGCGTGCAGATGGGACAGGAGGACGCCGGCGACGTCGAGCTGCAGAAATCGAACATCCTCCTGCTCGGTCCGACCGGCTGCGGCAAAACGCTGCTCGCGCAGACGCTCGCCCGCATCCTCAACGTTCCGTTTGCGATCGCCGACGCGACTGCGCTGACTGAAGCCGGCTACGTCGGCGAGGACGTCGAGAACATCCTCCTCAAGCTGATCCAGGCCGCCGACTTCGACATCAAGAAAGCGGAGACCGGGATCATCTACATCGACGAGGTCGACAAGATCGCACGCAAGGCCGACAACCCGTCGATTACGCGCGACGTGTCGGGCGAGGGCGTGCAACAGGCATTGCTGAAGATCCTCGAGGGAACGGTCGCGTCAGTGCCGCCGCAGGGCGGTCGCAAACATCCGCACCAGGAGTTCCTGTCGATCGACACGACGAACATCCTCTTCATCTGCGGCGGTGCGTTCGCCGGGCTGGACAAGATCATCGGCAAGCGCATCGGCAAGAACGCGGTCGGCTTCGGCGCGCAGATCCGCTCGAAGAACTCGGCCGAGGCGTCGGAGCTGCTCGCCCAGGTGATGCCGGAGGACCTGCTCAACTTCGGCCTGATCCCCGAGTTCATCGGCCGCCTGCCGGTGATCTCCGCCGTCCATCAGCTGAAGAAAGACGATCTCGTGCAGATCCTTACGGAGCCGAAGAACGCGCTCGTCAGGCAGTACCAGCGCTTCTTCGCCTACGACAACATCGAGCTCGTCTTCACGGACGACGGGTTGTGGGAGATCGCCCAGAAGGCGCTCGAGCGCGAGACGGGCGCACGCGGCCTGAGGTCGATCATCGAGACCGCGCTGCTCGACGTGATGTTCGAGCTGCCGTCGCGCAAGGACGTCTCCAAGTGCGTGATCACCAAGGAGACGATCACGAAGGGCCTCAAGCCGACGCTCGTGACGAGCGCCGGCGGCGAGCTCGATGAGCACGAAGAGCTCGCCGAAGAGTCGGCCTAGCGGCCTTCGCCCGAAATGCTGCGCATTTCGGGCGAGGTAGACCGGACAGGCGCGCTGCGCGCGCGTGTCCAATTTGGGGTCCGCCACGGGTCGCTGCTTCGATCCTGGTACGCGTCGGCGCGGCGGAGCCGCGGTGGCGAAACGTCTGATGCGGCGAGGGCGACCGCGATCGCCGAGGAAGCGCCCCAAACCCGCTTGACAATCGGCCGGCCGGATGCGATAAGAGACCTGAATCGGGTCTCATATTCGATGAGACCCCATCCTCCGGAGGGTTCAGATGAGACGAGTGTGGTCGAGGGGCGCGCTTGTGGTGGCGTGCGTTTCGCTCCTCGCCGTGGCCGCGACTGCGGCGGCGACGGCGAGCACGGATAGCCGCGGCGGTACCGCCGCGAGCCCAGTCAAGGTCGGCTTTATCTATTCGCGCACCGGCGCTCTCGCGGGCTTCGGCGCGGAGGAGTACGAAGGCTTCCAGTACGGGCTGAAGTACCTGAAGGCCCAGCACAACACGTGCGGTGGCCACAAGTTGAGCGTCACCGTCGTGGACGACCAGACGAATCCCGCCAACGCGGTCACCGCCGCGAAGGACCTGATCGGCCAGGGTTACAAGATCATCGCCGGCTCGTCCTCGTCGGGGGCCGCAGCCGCGGTCGCCCCGATCGCAGACCAGAACAACGTCCTCTTCATCTCGGGCCCGGCAGCCGCGGACGTGATCACCGGCCTGAACCGGCACACGTTCCGCGCCGGCCGGCAGAGCTACCAGGACGTGCAGACCGCCGCCGGCATCCTGCCGCCGAAGAGCGTCGGAAAGAAGATCGTCGTCTTCGCCGAGGACACTGCGTTCGGCGCCAGCAACTTCGCCGCCGTGACGCAAGTGTTTGGCGCGAGGGGCCACAACGTCACCAAGATCCTCGTTCCGTTCCAGACCGCCGACCTGACGCCGTACGCGCAGCAGCTGAAGAACGCGAAAGCCGATCTCGCCTTCGTCGCTTGGGCGGGCTCGAACTCGGCCGCCATGTGGCAAGCGCTCGACCAGCAGAAGGTGTTCGACACCACGGACGTCATGACCGGTCTTGGCGATCGCGTCTCCTACCAAACGTTCGGGCCGATCGTTGGCCCCAAGGCGAAGCTGCTCTCTCACTACGTGTACCAAGGGCCGAAGAACACGGTCAACACGTGGCTGGTGAAGCAGATGAGGTCGCATTCCGGTCATCAACCGGATCTCTTCACGCCGGACGGTTTCAACACCGCCCTGATGATCTGTCACGCGGTTCAGGTGGCGAAGGGGACCAACGTCGACAAGATGATCTCGGCACTCGAGGGCTGGCAATTCCTCGGTCCGAAGGGCGTCGAGAGGATCCGCAAGGCGGACCATGCGCTGATCCAGCCCATGTTCATCGCGTCCCTCGTCAAGGGAAAGAACGGCCAGTACGACGCCAAGTGGCTGAAGACGGTCTCTCCGGGGAACGTCCAGCCGCCCGTCCATCCGTTCCCGTAAGGCCCGCGTGACGAACCCTCCGGTTCTCGCGACTCGGAACCTCGGGCTCGACATCGGCGGCGCGAAAATCGTCGCCGATGTCTCGCTCGAGGTTGCCGAGGGCGAGCTGCTCGGCATCATCGGCCCGAACGGGGCGGGGAAGACGACGCTCTTCAACCTGCTCTCGGGCCTGTACCGGCCGACGGCCGGGCGGATCGAGCTTCGGGGCCGCGACATCACGGAACAGGCGGTTTTCCTCCGCACGCGCGAGGGGCTGGGGCGGACGTTCCAGGTGTCGAGCGTGTTCCCGCTGCTGACGGTGCTCGAGAATGCGCGCCTCGCGGCCGAGTCGGCGCTCGGCGGGACGCTTCGCCTCTGGCGGCGCGCGTCGAGCCAGCGCCGAGCCATCGAGAAGGCTCGCGCGGCGCTCGCACGCGTCGGTCTCGAAAGCCGCATGTTGACGCGTGCCGGTGCGCTCGCGCACGGCGACAAGCGCCGCCTCGAGCTCGCGATGCTGCTCGCGGCCGACCCGCAGGTGATCATGCTCGACGAGCCGATGGCAGGCGTTTCCGCCGAGAACGTGCCCGAGCTCGTGGAATTGATTCGCTCGGTGCACGAGCAGGAGGGCAAGACGGTACTCATGGTCGAGCACCACATGGAGGTCGTCACGGATCTCGCGCAGCGGATCGCAGTCATGCACCACGGGGCGCTGCTCGCCTGCGACACGCCGGCCGCGGTAATGGCGAACGAAACGGTCCAGTCGGCGTACCTGGGGGAGGAGCTCTGATGGCAGTCGCCGCCGTCGAGACGCAGACCTTGCTCGAGGTGCGCGACCTGCACGTCAACCTCGGGCAGTCGCACGTCCTTCAGGGCGTGTCGTTCGACGTTCCAGAGGGCGGCGTGACCGCGCTGCTCGGGCGGAACGGCGTCGGCAAGACGACGACGCTTCGGGCCATCCTCGGACTCGTCGGGCGGCGCGGAACGGTGAACCTCGCCGGCGAGGACCTGACGACGCTTCCGACGCACCGCATCGTCCACCGCAGCGTCGGCTACGTGCCCGAGGACCGCGACATTTTTGCCGGACTCACCGTCGAGGAGAATCTGCGGCTCGCGGAGCGCGACGACGAACCGCGGTACGACCTTGTCTATGACCTGTTTCCGGAGTTGCGGCAGCGGGCGTCGCAGCGGGCGGGAACGCTTTCCGGCGGCCAGCAGCAGATGGTCGCCATCGCTCGTGCTCTGCTGAACGACAACCGGCTGCTGCTCGTCGACGAGCCGACGAAAGGTCTCGCGCCGGCGCTCGTCTCCGAGTTCGCCCACGTGTTGGAGCGACTCTCGGAGCTGACGACCGTGCTACTCGTCGAACAGAACCTCGGCGTCGTTCGCCGGATCGCGCGCGATGCTGTCGTTCTCGACAGCGGCCGCGTCGTGCACGCCGGCAACGCGCAGCAACTTCTCGCGCAGCCCGAGCTCGTCCGCAGGCTGCTGAGCGTCACGGCGGGAGGACGCTCGTGACGACGTTCGTCCTGCTGACGATCACCGGCCTCGGGCTCGGCGCAATGTACTTCCTGATCGCATCGGGGCTGTCGCTCATCTACGGCCTGATGGGCGTGCTCAATTTCGCGCATGGCGTGTTCATCACCGTCGGCTCGTACGCGACGTGGTGGATGTCGGAGAACGTCTTCGACGGCGTGCACAACGCGTGGCTGCGCTTCCTCGTGAGCGCGCTCTGCGGCCTCGCGGCGGGGGCGGTGTTTGCCGCGCTCGTGGAGCTGATCCTGATCAGGCCGCTGTACCAGCGTCACATCGAGCAGGTGCTCGTCACGGTCGGGCTCGCAATCGCGTTCGTCGCGCTCGTCCAGGGAATCTGGGGCCCTGACGTGCATCCGTACACGGTGCCCGCGTGGATGCACGACACCACAACAGTGTTTGGCGCGAACATCCCGAACGACCGCTGGATCGAGATCGCGTCGGCAGCGGTCGTGCTCGTAGCTCTCCAACTGTTCCTGCGGCGGACGCGCTACGGGCTGATCATCCGCGCCGGAGTCGAGAACCGCGCGATGGTGACGGCGCTCGGCATCGACGTGCGCAAGGCGTTCACGCTCGTGTTCGCGATCGGCGGGATCGCGGCGGCACTCGCCGGCGTGCTGAGCGGCGTCTACTACACGACGATCGACCCGAACCAGGGGACGAACCTGCTGATCTTCGCCTTCATCGTGGTCGTGATCGGTGGCCTCGGCTCGATCGTCGGTTCGGCGATCGCCGCCGTCGTGGTCGGTCTCCTCCAGCAGTACGCGAACTACTACGCGACCAACTGGATCGGCGACTGGGGCCTCGGCGATCTCGCCGTCCTGCTGCTGCTCGCCGTCGTGCTTCTCACGCGACCGCGCGGGCTCGCGGGAGCCGTCGCCGCGTGACCAGGCGCGTCGCAGGCGACTTCATCTGGCCGCTCGCGGTGTTCGGAGCGCTTGCGTTCGTGCCGAGAGTTGGCCTGGACATCCCGAAGGTCTTCGACGGCGCGGTGTCGAGCCCGGGGACGCTGCAGTTGCTCGCGCTGTGCCTGCTTTTCGGCGGGCTCGCACTCACGTACGACCTGCTGTTCGGCTTCACCGGGCTGCTGTCGTTTGGGCACGCGCTGTACGTCGCGATCGGCGTCTACATGACGAACATCGCCATCACCGACTGGCATTGGAGCTTCACTCAGGCGCTGCTCTTCACCGCGCTGCTCGCGTTCGTCGTGCCGCTCGTCCTGGGAACCGTTTCTCTGCGCGTCGGCGGGATCGCGTTCGCAATGGTGACGCTTGCGTTCGCGCAGGCCGGCGCAGTGCTGGTGCACAAGGATCCGCACCACTGGACGCACGGCGAGGAGGGCCTCAGCGTCGACTACCACAAGCTTCCCGACGCGTTTGTCGGCATCTTCAACACGAAGTATCTGTACTGGCTCGCGCTCGGCTACCTCGCCGCGGTCTTTTTCATCGTGCGGTGGTCCGTCGAGTCCTCGCCCGGCCGTGTCTGGCAAGCGATCCGCGAGAACGAGCTGCGCGTCGAGGTGCTCGGGCTGCGCCCGCGCACGTACAAGCTGATGTCCTTCGTGCTCGGATCCTTCCTCGCGACGGCAGGCGGCGTCGTCTACCTGCTGCTCTTCAACAGCTCGAATCCGACCGTGACCGGGCCGAACTTCACGCTCTCGCTGCTGCTGATGGTCGTGATCGGCGGCGCCGGTTCGCGCTGGGGCGCGGTGCTCGGCGGGATCCTCTACACGTACCTCGACAACCGGCTCGGCGCCCTCGGAAGCTCGAGCGCGGTACACGACTTGCCAAACGTCCTGCGAACACCGCTCGAGCAGCCGCTCTTCGTGCTCGGCACGATCTTCATCCTGATCGTCTTCTTCCTACCGGGTGGGATCGCGGGGCTCGCGTCGCGTGGCCGGCCCGGCGGTCTACGCAGGCTCGAAGAGGCGATCCGTCCAGGTGGGGCGGTCGGCGGGACGCCCGAGGCGGCGCTCACCGAGCCCCAGGAGGGCGCGTGAACACCGCCGTCCTCGAAGGTGTCAACCTCGCATACGACGTCGAGGGTTCGGGCGAGCCGCTGCTGATGATCCAGGGGCTCGGCTACGGCCGCACCGGCTGGGGGCGGGTGCCGGCGTTGCTCTCGCAGCGACACATGGTCGTGACGTTCGACAATCGCGGCTTCGGCGGGAGCGACGTAACGCCGGGGCCGTACACGACGTCGCAGCTCGCGCGCGACGCGCTCGCCGTGCTCGACGATGCGGAGATCGAGCGTGCGGACGTGATTGGAATCAGCCTCGGTGGCATGATCGCGCAGGAGCTCGTGCTCGCGGCGCCCGAGCGCGTGCGCAAGCTCGTGCTCTGCTCTACAAGTGCGGGTGGTCCGGCGGCGTTGCCGATGCCCGAGAAGACCGTGGCGCTGATGGGACGGCAGTCGCAGCTCGATCCGCAGGAGGCCATGCGGCTGTTCGTCGAGAATGCGCTCTCCCCCGATCCGCCCGCGGTGCTCGTGGGCGAGATCGTGGCGTATCGGACCGCGAACCCTCCGGACGGCGCGGGCTGGTACGCGCAGGCGAGTGCGGGCGCGGCACACGACGCGATGGGGCGGCTCGGCGAGATCCGCACGCAAACGCTCGTCATTCACGGCACAGCGGACAACGTCGTCGACGCGGGCAACGCGCCGCTGATTGCGAACGCGATGCCCGGTGCACGCCTCGAGCTGTTCGAGGGCGTCGGCCATCTTCTGCCCTGGGAGCGGCCAGAGGAATTCGTCGCGGTGGTCGAGGAGTTCCTCGAATGAACGTGCACACGATCGACCACTGGATTCGCAACACCGCGAGGCGGACACCGCAGCGCGTCGCGATCGACTACCTCGGGCGCGAGGTCACGTACGAAGAGCTCGACCGCCGCTCGGACGCGCTCGCCGTCGAGCTTCTCGCGCGCGGGCTTCGTCACGGTGACCGTGTTGCCACGCTCACGGGTAACTCGCCGGAGCATGTGATCGTCTTCTTCGCTTGCGCGAAGGCCGGCCTCATCCTGTTGCCGCTGAACTGGCGGCTCGCGGCGCCGGAGCTCCGCTTCCAGCTCGAGGACGCCGAGCCTTCGGTGTTCCTCGTCGAGCCGGAGTACGACGCGCTAGCCGCTGCGACGGATCACAACTTCGAGCTTCTCGCGCCCCCGGACGGTGACGGCGCGCCGGCGTCGGCCGACGTCGATGGCGACGATCCACTGCTACTGATCTACACGTCGGGCACCACGGGGCGGCCGAAAGGCGCGATCCTCACCCATGCAAACTGCTTCTGGACGAACCTCAGCCTCGACCTCGCGAGCGCACTCACGGGCGAGGACGTCGTCCTGCAGGTGCTGCCGCAGTTCCACTGCGGCGGCTGGAACGTGCAGCCGCTGCTCGCGTGGTGGAAAGGCGCCAAGGTCGTGCTCGAGCGCGAGTTCGAGCCCGCGCGCGTCTTGTCCCTACTCGCGGAGAAGCGCGTAACGTCGTTGATGGGCGTCCCGGCGATCTATCTCTTCCTGTCGCACGAGCCGTCGTTCGCCGACGCGGATCTCTCGAGCCTGCGCCTGGCCGTGGTCGGCGGCGCGCCGATGCCGGAGGAGCTGATTCGCGTTTGGCAGGCGCGCGGAATCGAGATCGTTCAGGGTTACGGGCTCACCGAGGCATCCCCGAACGTCCTGTGCTTGCCGCCTGAGGACGCGATCCGCAAGATGGGCTCGGCCGGCAAGCCGTACCCGTATGTCGAGGTGCGCCTCGGCGAGGACTCCGAGCTACAGGTGCGCGGGCCGAACGTGTTTCCCGGCTACTGGCGCAATCCCGAGGCGACCGCCGAGGTGCTCAGGGACGGCTGGCTGCACACCGGCGACGTCGCGGAGGTTGACAGCGACGGTTGCTATCGCATTCGCGGCCGCCTGAAGGACATGTACATCTCCGGCGGCGAAAACGTCTACCCGGCCGAGGTCGAGGGCGTGCTGCACGAGCACGCGTCCGTCGCTCATGCCGCGGTCGTAGGCGTGCCGGATACGCGCTGGGGCGAGGCGGGAGTGGCGTTCGTGGTGGCGAAGGAGCCGGTGGGCGAAGACGCGTTGCTCGAGCACTGTCGCGAGCGACTCGCCAGGTTCAAGGTGCCGAAACGCGTGCGCTTCGTCGATGCGCTGCCGATGTCCGCGATGAACAAGGTGCTGAAAGAAGAGTTGCGTGCACTCGACGAGGAGGAGGTGCCGGCTTGACCGAGTTCGCCATTCCCCTGCCGACAGGCGTCGACGGAAAGGAGCTGACCAGCCGTGGCGCGGCGACGCGCCAGCGCCTGCTCGACGCCGCGGAGGACGTCTTCGTCGAGTTCGGCTACCACGAAGCTTCGATCGTCAAGATCACCGAGGCGGCACGCGTCGCGCAGGGCACGTTTTATCTGTACTTCGCGAGCAAGCAGGAGATCTTCGAGGAGCTCGTGCGTGACCTCAACCGGCGCGTGCGCCATGCGATGGCTGCCGGTGCCGAGCGTGGCCGAACGCGCGCGGAGGCCGAGTTGCTCGGGTTCGCAGGCTATTTCCAGTTCGCGGCGCAGCACGGCGCGCTCTACCGGATCATTCGCCAGGCCGAGTTCGTCTCGCCGGAGATCCTGCACGAGCACTATCAGGCGATCGCCTCGGGGTATGTCGCGGCTCTCGAGTCTGCGATGGATCGTGGCGAGGTGGCGCGCATGGATCCGGAGGTGCTCGCGTGGGCGCTGATGGGCATGGGCGAGCTGCTCGGGATGCGCTGGATCGTGTGGGAAGGCGCGGACGAGGTTCCCGACGAGCTGCTCGAGCAGATGGGGATGCTGATCGAACGGGTGCTCGGGGCGTGACGCGCGTCGCGCTGGCGGCGACCGCCGCGTATCTGCCGGAGCGCTGGATGCCGGCTGCGGAAGTGGCGGTGGCGAGCGGCATTCCGGAGCAGGTGCTCGTCGAGAAGTTCGCCTTGCGTGGCAAGCACATCGCGTCCGACGACGAGCACGTGAGCGACATGTCGGTGCGCGCCTGCGAGACGTTGCTTGCCGAAGCCGGTGTCGATCCCGAGACGATCGACGTCGTCATGTACTTCGGCTCGATGTGGAAGGACTACGCCGTCTGGCAGGCGGCGCCGTGGATCGCCCATCGCATCGGCGCCTTCGGGCGCCTATGCGGTCGAGTACGACAACGTCTCCTGCGGGACGCCGGTCGCGCTGCGGATGGCGAGCGACATGCTTGTTGCCGAGCGCGACCTGCAGAACGTGCTCCTCGTCGGAGCCTGCCGCGAGTCACACTTGCTCGATTACGCGAACGAGCGCTCGCGGTTCATGTTCAACTTCGGCGACGGGGCGGCCGCTGCGTTGCTTGTCAAGGACGGGCCGCGCAACGAGCTCCTTGGATCGCACGGCGTCACCGACGGTTCCTTGTCGCTCCACGTCAAGGTCGCGCGCGGCGGGAGCATTCACATGGACGATGGTTATCCCTTCCTCGACGTGGACGATCCCGCGGCGATGAAGGAGCAGCTCGATCAGACGAGCCTGCGGAACTTCGTTCGGGCGGCGGAAGGCGCGCTCGCGCGTTCCGAGCTCGAGCTCAGCGATGTCTCGTTCCTCTGCGCGCTGCACATGAAGCATTCGATGCACGTCGCGTTGTGTGAGTCGCTGGGTGTCGATCTCGGCCGTGCCGAGGTGCTCGACGACACGGGTCACATGAGTGGTGTGGACACGTTGCTCGCGCTCGATCGAGCCGCTCGCGCTGGGCGTGTGCGCGACGGCGACGTCGTGCTGCTTCTGGCTGCAGGGACGGGCTACACCTGGGCGGCCAGCGTCGTCCGCTGGGGGCCGCTGGCGTGATCGTCGCGCTGCGCCCGGACTCTCCGCGGTGAAAGCGGCGCTCGTCACGGGCGCAGCGGGTGGCATTGGCGGCGCCATCGTCGAGCGCTTGGAGTCGGACGGCTGGTCGGTGCACGGTGTCGACATCGACGACGCCGATTTGACGACGCGCCAGGGGAATCGCCTCGTGATAGACGCCGCTCTCGAGCGTTTCGGCCGCCTGGATGCCGTCGTCGCGAACGCGGGCTTCCAGCATGTCGCGCCGATCGACGAGTTTCCGGAGGACCAGTGGGACAAGCTCGTCGCACTGCTCTTGACGAGCCCGTTCCTGCTCGCGAAATACGCGTGGCGGTCGCTGGGCGAGCACGGCGACGGGCGCTTCGTAGCGATCGCTTCTACGCATTCGCTGACGGCGTCGCCGTTCAAGGCCGGTTACGTTTCTGCCAAGCATGGCGTGCTCGGCCTCGTCAGGACGCTCGCGCTCGAGGGCGCAGAGCGCGGGATCACCGCGACGGCGGTGTGTCCCTGTTACGTGCGAACGCCGCTCGTGGAGGTGCAGATCGCTGACCAAGCTCGAGCGCACGGTCTTCCTCGCGAACGAGTTCTCGAGGACGTGATCCTGGAGCGACAGGCGGTGAAGCGGCTCCTCGAGCCGACCGAGGTCGCGGATGTCGTCGCGTTTCTCCTCGGTCCGAGTGGTCGCGGCTTCACTGGGTCGCCGATAGTCGTCGATCTGGGCTGGACGGCGCGCTGAGCATCAGTACGGCTTGACTCGCTTGCCGGCCAAAGAGTGCGCCCAGCGGCGTTCCTCCGACCAACTTCCGTCCAGGCCCGCCGTCTCCTCGAAGAGGGAGGCGCGTTTTCGCCCTCGTGATCGGCTTGGGAGTCCTACTCGGGGCAGGAGCCGGTGGCGCGGCCGTCGAGCGGAAAGCAGAGCCGGCGGCCGGGTCGACGGTCCCGGCCCCGGCGCTCGCACGCGCAATCACGCCGCAACGCCTTAAGGCGCACCTCGCCGCCCTCGCGGCGATCGCCGGGCGGAACGGCGGAACGCGCGCAGTCGGCACGTCGGGGTACGCGGATTCGGTCGCCTACGTCACGCGCCAGCTTCGTGCCGTCGGCTACCGACCCCAGCTCAAGACATTCACCTTCGACTTCTTCCGTGAGACCAAGCCCACGGTGTTCGAGCGCGTCGCACCCGGGCTGCGGCGCTACGAGAGCGGAAAGGACTTCCTGACGATCCGCTATTCGGGCGGGGGCAACGTCACGGCGCAGGTCGTCCCGGTCGATTTCGCGACGAACTCCAGCGGTTGCGAGGAGTCCGACTTCGCCGGCTTTGCGGTCGGCGCCGTCGCCCTGATGAGACGCGGCGGCTGCCGCAACTCCGACAAGGCCGCGGCCGCCCAGTCCGGCGGCGCCGCGGCAGCGCTGATCGCCAACGACGGCTTGCCGGGCCGCACCGCCCCGCTCATGGCCACGCTCTTCGGGCCGGGAACGCGGATCCCGGTGCTGATCGTCTCGGCCGAGGTCGCGTCCGAGCTCGCGGCGTCGGCGCAGGCAAGTCCGGTGCGAGTGCGCATCGACGTCTCGGTTGCGAGGACGCAGGCGCGAGCCGCGAACGTGATCGCCGACCTGCCGGGCCGGAAGAGCGGGGTCGTGCTGCTCGGCGCGCATCTCGACTCGGTTGCGAGCGGGCCCGGGATCAACGACAACGGATCGGGCTCGGCGCTCGTCCTCGAGGTTGCCCGCCAAGCCCGGCGGCTCCACCTTCGGCCGAGGCGCGGGCTGCGGTTCGCGTTCTGGGGTGGCGAGGAGCTCGGGCTCCTTGGTTCGACGAGCTACGTGCAGAGCCTGAGCGCGAAGCAACGGCGCCTCATTCTCGACGTTCTCAATTTCGACATGGTCGGCTCGCCGAACTTCGGCCGCATCGTCTATGCCGGGGCAGGGCAGCCTCCAGGCTCGCTCCAGATCAACCAGGCGTTCCACGCTTACTTCGCGGCTCGCGGGCTACCCGTGGACGAGGCCTCGCTCGACGGCTCCTCCGACCACACGGCGTTCGCGCAGGCCGGCATCCCTGTCGGGGGGCTATTCACCGGCGCAGACGAGGAGAAGACGGCGGCGTCGGCCCAGCGCTTCGGGGGATCGGCCAACTACCCGTACGACACCTGCTACCACAAGGCGTGCGACACGGTCGCGAACGTCGACTTCGGCGTTTTCGAGCAGATGGCCGACGCAGGCGCGGTTGTGGCGCTGCGCCTCGCCGGCTAGGCGTCGCGAGTAACCGTGCGCCACGCTCCGAGGGCTGTCAGCACTGCAGCCCAGAGCAGCAGCACGCCGATCGATGTCGGAACCGAGATGCCTATGTGGGAGGGCGCGTCGCGGACGAACTCCTCGACCGCGCTCGGAGCGAGTCGGTCGAACGGCACGTCCGGAAGCAACTCGCGGTAGACGCCGAGTGCGGAGATCGAAACGAGAATGTGCGAGACCGCGGTACGCCACGCGAGGAGGATTCCGATCGTGTACGCGCGCGATCCTGTGAGCGACGCGAGGCCGACCGCGAGCACGGAGTAGAACGCGAGCTCTGCGAAGACCCACAGGCCGGATTCGACGATGAGCGTTGCCGACGGGCGGGGAAGATCGCCGCTCGCAGCGACCGACACCACCGCCGAAATGCCGTACGCGACGGCCGCGAACGAGAGGACGAACGCGAGGCCTCCCGGAATTCGCGCGCCGAAGAGCGCAAGCCTCGAGCGACCGGTTACGACCAGCTCGCGAAAGACCCCGGCGCTGAGATCGCCGGCCCCGGCGCTCGCTCCGGCGATGATCGCGCCGATGCTGCCAACGAGCACGAGCACCGACATCCCGTGGCCGAGATTCGCGATTCCTCCGGCCGGCCCGTGATGGTCCGGGTTGACGGCGTGGAGAATCGACAGGATGCCGTACGCGATCACCATCGGCCCCACGATCAGTCCCGCGGTCGTCCAGAACAGTCCGCGACGCTTGCGCAGCTTGAGCAGGTCGGCGCGCGCGAGGCCGAACGGGCGGACACGCGCGGCCGACGGTATCGCTGCGGCTGTCATTCCTCGTCTCCAAGCCGTGACGTGATCGCGAGGAAGCGCTCCTCGAGCGACGCCCGCACGGGTTCGAGCCGCCGAACCGGGAGGCCGGCCTCGACGAGCCGGCGGTTCAGTTCCGGAATCACATCCGGGTCGGAGACCGACGCCTGGATCACGCCGTTTTCGCTCTCGAGGTCGCTCACGCCCGGCACGACAGCCAGGATCTCTAGCGCGGCAGCGGTTCCGTCGACGCCGATCAGCACGCGCGGCTTACCTTCGCCCTGGAGGTCGGCGAGCGGTCCCATCGTGACGATCTCACCTCGGTCGACGATCGCGACGTAGTCGCACGTCTTCTCGACCTCGTCGAGGATGTGCGACGACAGCACGACCGTTCGGCCCTCGCCGACGAGCGCCCTGATCAGGTTGCGGAAATCGAGGATGCCCGCCGGATCGAGCCCGTTCATCGGCTCGTCGAGGATCAACAGTTCCGGGTCGGCCAAGAGGCAGCGCGCGATTCCGAGCCGCTGGCGCATCCCCATCGAGTACGTCTTCACGCGGTCCCCGGCGCGATGCACCAACCCGACACGCTCGAGTGCGGCCGGGATGCGCGCAAACGTCTCGCGTCCGCGAGCCGCTGCGACGACGGCGAGGTTCTCGGTACCGGTGAGGTGTCCGTGAAAGCGCGGCTCGTCGACGATCGCGCCGACGCGCGAGAGCGCTTCCGCGCGCCGCGCGGGCACCGGGAAGCCGCGCAGGGTCATCGTCCCGCCGTTCGGACGCGTGAGGCCCAACAGCACCCGGATGAGCGTCGTCTTCCCCGCGCCGTTCGGCCCGAGATACCCGAAGGCGACGCCGCGCGGAACCTGCAAGTCGACGTCGCGAACGACGGTTCGGTCGCCGAAACGCTTCGTCAGCCCGTGCGTCTCGACGACGTACTCGGTCTGCGCCACCCCGCCGAGACTACCGGCCGTTCACGTGACGGGCTCGAGCCGTGGGTTCGGTCGTTCTCTTCGTCCCACCTTCGCAACCGGCCTGCCCTCCACCCGCACGATGTCGCCCGTGAAGTCGTAGGACCCGCGCAACAGCGACGATCCCACGCCGTAGACGTCCGCAGGGACGCCCGCCTGTTCGAAGGCACGGATCTTGTCCACCGTGAAGCCGCCCGAGGCGACGATCTTCACCGCTTCGAAACCTTCGGCGTCCAGGGCTGCGCGCACCTTCCGCACGAGCCGCTCGTTGACGCCGCGCGGATCGAAGTCGCCCATCTCGTCCCAGAGCGAGCGGTCGACGATCTGCTCCGACGTGTCGAGGCGAACGCCCCACAACCTGGGCCCGAGGGCTCGCGCGACCTCGAGCGACGTGCGCACCGAGTCGTTCTCGAAGTCGACGAGGACGACGACGTTCATGTCGTCGGGCGCCCACGCCACGAAGCGCTCCGCGGCCGCCACCGTGTCACCGTCGTAGGACGCGATCAACGAGTGCGGGACGGTGCCGATGCCGCGGCCGCCCCACCAGGACGATTGCGCATCCGTCGACACGCCGATCGCCCCGGCAACGTGGGCTGCATAGCCGTCGCCCGTCTGCACCAACCAGTGGTCGTGCCGCGCGGGGAAGAAGAGGATCGGCTTGGGCGCCGCCGCCTCGACCACACGGCGCACGTTGGTCGAGACGCGCGTCCGCCGCGCGAGCACGCCGAGGTACACGGTCTCCAGGTGCGCAAAGAGCGTGTAGTCGCCCTCGATGGTGAGGACCGCCTCCCACGGCCCGACCGGATCGCCGTCGTACAATGCTCGGGCCTCGAGCGCATCCCAGTCGTGCGAGCAGAGCTTCAGTACTGCGATCGCCTCGTCCATCCCGCCGAGGATCGCCTCGTTCTTCTGGAACACCTGCATCAGAACGTTTGGGTGGCGCCCGTCGGCGAGCAACGCCTCGCGCGCGAAGTTGAAATACGCGTCGGAGTAATAGCCGGTGCGGATCTTGTCGACGGGGAGGTCGAACGTCTCGGGCGGGAGACGGTCACGCGCCACGCGGGCGACTGTAATATGGAGGGATAGTCGCTGCATGACCTGATCGGGCGGCCTCCGCGGCCGCGACGCTCCCGAATCGCGGAAGGCCTCTGATGGACTCTCTCTACAAGCCCGAAGGCGTCGAGGAACGCTGGCAGCGCACGTGGGAGGCCGAGGGCCATTACAACGCGGACCCCGATCCGACCCGCGAGCCGTTCACGATCGCGCATCCGCCGCCGAACGTGACGGGTGACCTGCACCTCGGGCACGCGCTTCAGCTCTCGCTAGCCGACACGATCGTGCGCACGCGCCGGATGCAGGGCTACAACGTCCTCTTCCAGCCCGGTTTCGACCACGCCGGAATCTCGACACAGGCCGCGGTGGAGAAGCACCTCGCCACCCAGGGAAAGACGCGCCAGGAGCTCGGTCGCGAGGCGTTCGAAGCGCTCGTCTGGGAATGGCTGCGCGAGTACGGCGGCAAGATCATGTTCCAGTTCAGGCGGATCGGCGCCTCGCTCGACTACCGCCGCGAGCGCTTCACGATGGACGACGCCTACGTGCGCGCCGTGATGCGCTTCTTCGTGCACCTGTACCGCAAGGGGTGGATTTACCGCGCGAACCGGATCATCAACTGGTGCCCGTTCCACGAGACGGCGCTTTCGGACCTCGAAGTCGCGCACGTTGAGATCGACGACGCGCTCACGTACGTCCGCTATCCGTTCGCGGACGGCGACGGGCACATCACGATCGCCACCGTGCGGCCGGCGACGATCCTCGCCGACGTCGCGGTGGCCGTGCATCCGGAGGACGAGCGGTATCGCGACGTCGTCGGCCGTGAGGTGATCGTGCCCTACGTCGAACGGCGCGTCCCCGTCATCGCGGACGAGCGGGTCGAGCGCGAGTTCGCGACGGGCGCGCTCAAGATCACGCCCGGGCACGATCCGCTCGACTACGAGATCGGCCGCGACCACGGGCTTCCGGAGCTGACGGTGATCGGCCCGGACGGGCGCATGAACGAGGAAGCGGGCGACCTCGCCGGGCTGACGCAGGAGGAGGCTGACGCGCGCATCCTCGCGTGGCTAAAGGAGCACGGGCAGCTCGAGAAGCGCGAGTCCTACCGGCATTCCGTCGCGCTCTGCGACCGCTGCAAGTCGCGGATCGAGCCGCGGGTCTCGCTGCAGTGGTGGTGCTCGATGGAGGAGCTGAAGAAGCCGGCGCTCGAGGCGCTCCGCACGGGTCGCGTTCGTTACCACCCCGAGTCGCAGCATCAGTTCGCGATCGCGTCGCTCGAGGAGGCTCCAGACTGGAACATCTCGCGGCAGATCTGGTGGGGCCACCAGCTGCCGCTGTGGGAGTGCCCTGACGGCCACGTCACTGTCGAGGAGACCGAGCCGGAGGCGTGCGCCGAGTGCGGCTCACGCGAGCTCACGCGGTCGACCGACGTTCTCGACACGTGGTTCTCGTCCGCGCTCTGGCCTTTCGCCACGCTCGGCTGGCCCGACGACACGGAGGACCTCCGCACGTTCTACCCCGGCGATCTGAACACGACCGCCCGCGACATCATCCGCCTCTGGGAGAACCGCATGATCTTCAGCGGGCTCGAGATGATGGGCGACGTCCCGTTTCGCCATGTCGTCATCCACTCCCTGATCCACGCGCCCGAGGGCGGCCGGATGTCGAAAAGTCTCGGCACCGGCATGAACCCGCTGGCAGCGATCGAGACGTACGGCGCGGACGCGACTCGCTACGGGCTGATGAAGATGGCGTCGTCTCAGGACGTCCGCTTCTCCGAGGGCGCGATCGAGGAGGGGCGCAAGCTCGCAAACAAGCTCTGGAACGTCGCGCGGCTGATCCTCCAGGCCTCGGAGGGCGCAACGCCACGCGAAGAGCCTGCAACGCTCGAGGAGCGGTGGATTCTCGGGCGCCTGTCGCAGGCTCAGCGCGAGCTCGAGCGGCTGCTCGGTGACTTCGACTTCTCGCACGTCTCCGCCGAGCTCTACCGCCTCACGTTCGATGACTTCTGCGACTGGTACGCGGAGGCGATCAAGCCGCGCCTTTACGCCGGCGATCCAGACACACGCGCGACGGCGCTCGCCGCCCTCGAGCGCCTGCTGAAGCTCCTCCATCCAGTGATGCCGCACGTGACCGAGGAGATCTGGTCGAACCTGCCGGCGCGCGAGACGCGGCTGATCGTGGCGCCGTGGCCCGAGCCCGCGGACGAACGCGATGCAGGCGCGCTCGAGAACGTCCAGGAGGCTGCGAGGATGTTCCGACGAAGCGGCGTCCTGCCGACGAAGCTCGAGGGCGAGGACCGCCGGATCTTCGACGCCGTCGTGAAGCCTGAGCGGCAGCGGGCGAACGGCAACGTCGAGGCCGAGCGCGCACGCCTGAGCGGCGAGATCGAGCGGGCCGAGAAGATGCTCGCGAATGAGCGCTTCGTGGCAAATGCGCCCGCAGACGTCGTGGAGGCCGAGCGCGCGAAGCTCGAGCGCTACCGGCGTGAGCTCGACGCGATCAGCGACTGACTGGATCGCGGGCCTCTCGCCTTGGCCCGAGGAGTTCGGGCTCGGCCGGATGCTCGCCCTCCTCGATGCGCTCGGCAATCCGGAGCGCGCGTTCCCGTCGATTCACGTTGTGGGCACGAACGGAAAGTCGACCGCGACGCGCACGATCGCGGCGCTTGTCCGGAGTGACGGTCTCGAGGTCGGTGCGTACACGTCCCCGCACGTGAGCGGCTGGCACGAGCGGCTCGACACCGATCCCGAGTCGTTCGAGCGCGCGATCGCAACCGTTCGCGCTCCGGCGGAGGCTGCGAACGCAACTCAGTTCGAGGCGCTGACCGCGGCCGCGCTCGCTTCCTTCGCCGAGCGCGGTGTCGACGCCGCGGTGATCGAAGCGGGACTGGGCGGGCGGCTCGACGCGACGAACGTCGTCGACGCGCGCGTCGTGCTGCTGACGAATGTCGGCCTCGAGCACACCGACGTCCTCGGCGACACGCGGGAGCAGATCGCGCGCGAGAAGCTCGCCGTCGCGAGCCCAGGCGCGACGGTCGTGCTGCCCGACGACGAATGGCGCGACCTCGTCGCCGTGCACGACGTCCGGCTCGGCGGCGCACGCGAGGCTGCGGTGGCATTCGCCGGACATACGATCGAAACTCAGGTGGAGGTCGCGCTTTCCGGGCGCCTCGAGCGCCGCGGGCCGGACGAGGTCCGCGACGGCGCGCACACGCCCGAGGCCGTCGACTGGCTGCTCGAGCAACTCGAGCCGCGCGAGTGGACGATCGTGGCGTCGATCCTCCGCGACAAGGACGTCGAGGGGATGCTCGACCGGCTCAGGCGTGCGGGTACGAGGCTCGTCGCGACCCGCAGCAGCAACCCGCGCGCCATCGACGAACGCGAGCTCGCCGCCCGCGCGGAGCCCTATTTCGAGCACGTGGAGGCAATCGCCGACCCCGCCCGCGCCCTCGAACAGGCCCGCGCCCTGGGGCCCGTTCTCGTGACCGGCTCGCTCTACCTGCTTGCCGATCTGCACGCCTCGGAGTAGAACCCGCAAGTGCGTCAGACCTGGGGCCAGCGCCTCGCAGTCTTCGCCTTCGCCCTCGCGCTGCTCGCGGGAATTGTTGGCGTGTCGTTCGCCGCTGGCTACATAATCGGGAAGCTGATCCTATGACGATCCTCGCAGCCAGCTCGACTTTCGGCGGTGTCCACGACTTCTTCCACTCGGGGACGTGGTACGCGATCCGCAACATCGCGATCTTCTTCGTGGTCGTCTTCTGGCTCGGGGTCGCCTTCTGGGTCTACAAGGACGCGCGTCGGCGGATCAAAGACCGTTGGGTGATCGGTCTGGCGACGCTCCTCGGTCTCATCCCGCCGTTCCTCGGAGCGCTCGTCTACATGCTCTTCCGGCCGCCTGAATACCTCGAGGACGTGCGCGAGCGCGACCTCGAGATCAAGGCGATGGAGGAGCGACTCAGCCTGCGCGGCAGCCAGTGCCCTGTGTGCCGGGCGAACATCGATCCGTCGTTCCTCGTGTGTCCCGTGTGTACGACGCGGCTGAAGCAGGCGTGCGTGAACTGCAGCGCGCCGCTCGAGGCGCTCTGGCAGGTGTGCCCGTACTGCGAGACGCCAGTCGAGTCGACGGGGATGGACCTGCCCGTCGTCGAGGCGCGACCGCGCCGGCGTCGTCGTTCGTCATCCTCGCAGTAGACTCGCGCACCGATGGCCGTCGAGCAGACGCTGATCCTCGCGAAGCCTGACGCGATCCGTCGCTCGCTCGGCGGCGAGATCGTCGCGCGCTTCGAACGCAGGGGCTTTCGCCTGCGCGCCGCACGCCTGCTGACGGTCGACCGCTCGCTCGCGGAAGAGCACTACGCCGAGCACGAGGCGAAGCCGTTCTTCGGCGAACTCGTGGACTTCATCACGTCGGGACCGACACTTGCGTTCGTGCTCGAGGGAGAAGGCGTCATCGCAACGGCGCGCACGACGATCGGCGCGACGAATCCCGCGGATGCCGAACCCGGTTCGATCCGCGGCGACTACGCATCGGCGATGCCGGACAACCTCGTGCATGGCTCCGACTCGCCCGGGTCGGCCGCACGCGAGATCGCCCTCTGGTTCCCCGACGGCCTTGTCTGAGCCCGATTACGTCGCGGTCAACCGCGCAGCGTGGACAAAGGCGAACGCCGAGTACACGGACGCCCGGGCCCACAACGCGTGGGAGGAAAAGGAGATCACCTGGGGGATGGCACGGGCGCGCGAGGCCGACCTCGGCGTGCTCCCCGACGTCGCCGGCAAGGACGTCATCGAGCTCGGTTGCGGCACCGCGTACTTCGGCGCCTGGCTCGCGCGTCGCGGAGCCCGCGTGGTCGGTGTCGACGTCACGCCGGCGCAGCTCGAGACGGCTCGACGCATGGAGGCCGAGTTCAAGCTCGGACTCCGTTTCGTGGAGGCGAACGCCGAGGACACGAAGCTCCCGGCCGAGTCGTTCGACCTCGTGCTCTCCGAGTACGGCGCGTCGATCTGGTGCGATCCCTACGCGTGGATCCCGGAGGCCGCGAGGCTACTTCGAGCCGGCGGGGAAATCGTGTTCCTCCGCAACTCGACGCTTGCGATGCTCTGCGCGATCGACGAAGGACCGGCGTCGAAGACGCTGCAGCGTCCGCAACGGGGACTCCACAAGCTCGAGTGGAGAGAGCCCGAGCACGAGATCGAGTTTGCGCTCGGTCACGGTGACTGGGTCCGTCTGCTGCGAGCGAACGGCTTCGAGTTGGTCGATCTCGTAGAGCTCTTCGCGGACGAGAATACGCCCGACCACAGCTACTACGGGTTCTCGCGCGAGTGGTCGGAGCAATGGCCCTTCGAGGAGATTTGGCGCGCCCGTTTGCACCGCCACTGATCCTCGCGTCGACGTCTCCGCAACGGAGCGCCATTCTCGAGCAGCTTCGCATTCCGTTCGAAGTCGTTGCCCCGGCCTACGTCGAGGAGGGAGACGATCCGATCGAGCACGCCGCGGGCAAGGCGCGATCGGTCGACGTCCGCGAGCAGCCCGTACTCGGCGTGGACACGGTCGTCGTCTGCGACGGCGCGGTGCTCGGCAAGCCGACGTCGCTCGCGGACGCCGAGCAGATGCTCGAGCTGCTCTCAGGCCGCACGCACGAGGTCGTGTCCGGGCTCTGCCTGCGCACGCCCGGTTGGGAGGAGCTGCACCGCGACGTCACGCGCGTCACGTTTCGTGAGCTGACTCCGCGAGACATTGGCACGTACCTCGCTGCGGGAGAGTGGGAGGGGCGCGCCGGCTCGTACGCGATCCAGGGCTTCGGGGCGAACCTCGTTGCGCACATCGAAGGCGACTACCTGAACGTCGTCGGCCTGCCCGGCGCGCTGCTCGTGCGACTGCTCGCGGAACGCTTCGCCGGAACGTACGGCTTCGGCTGAACGGGCACTGTCCCCAGTCCAGGACTCGGGGCAGGGCTCAAAGGGCTAGGCCGGCTGAAGTTCTGGAGGGAGAGCGCGTACATCGTCCGAGCGGACTCGAGGTCTCCCGAGAAGTACGCGAGAACGTCGCTAGGGTCAAAGAACAGTAGGCGGCGCCGAAGCCCGAGCGTGGCTGCGCAGCCGCTCCACGCCCAGGCCTCAGGAGACCCGCAGATAGTTGCCCGCACGGGGTTCTGGTCGATGTACCGCGCGACCGCCACGAAGTACCGGTCGTTCTCAATGAGCTCGGCGAAGAAGCGGCCTTCGAAGACGTGTCCGACGAAGTTGTGCCGGCGGTTGATTCGTAGCGCGTGGCGCTGATTGAGCCGCCACATGCCCACGGACAAATCCGCGTCCGGCGTCCGAACCAGGAGGTGATAGTGGTTGCTCATCAGGCAGTAGGCATGGCATCGCCAGCCGCGGTCTCGCACGATCCTCGTCAACTCCTCCAAGAACCACGCCCGATCGAGGTCGTCGCAGAAGATCGGAAGTCGCCGAACGCCGCGGCTGACCACGTGATAGGTGGCTCCGGCCCCGATGATGAGGGAGCGTGGTCGCTTCACGCGATCAGGATTACCGAGCGAACAGGCGCTGCCCAGTGTCCGCACTGACTCGGTGCGCAGCTGCGACATTCTTGACACGTCCTGAGTCCAGGACTCGGGGCATGCCCGGAACAGCGGGGTGCACGGGAGTAGTGGCTAGACTCGACTTTCCTCGTGGGTGTCTTCAATTACGTCACCGGCTTCGGCGGACGCGACATGGCCGTCGACCTCGGCACGGCCAACACCCTCGTCTACGTGCGTGGCCGCGGGATCGTCCTCTCAGAGCCTTCAGTCGTCGCGATCGACATGCGCTCCGGCGAAGTCCACGCCGTCGGCGTCGAAGCGAAGCGCATGCTCGGCCGCACGCCCGGCACGATCCAGGCGATCCGTCCGCTCAAGGACGGCGTGATCGCCGACTTCGACGTGACGGAGCAGATGCTGCGTCACTTCATCCAGAAGGTGCACCAGCATCGGTTCGCGCACCCGCGTGTCGTCGTGTGCGTGCCGTCCGGCGTCACCGGCGTCGAGAAGCGCGCGGTCGAGGAGGCAACCCTTTCCGCCGGCGCGCGACAGGCGTACCTGATCGAGGAGCCGATGGCCGCCGCGATCGGCGCGGGGCTTCCCGTCGCCGAGCCGACCGGAAACATGATCGTGGACATCGGCGGCGGCACGACCGAGGTCGCAGTGATCTCGCTCGGCGGCATCGTCGTCTCGCAGTCGCTGCGCGTCGGCGGCGACGAGATGGACGAGGCGATCATCAATCACATCAAGCGCGACTACAAGTTGCTCGTCGGCCAGCAGACCGCGGAGGAGATCAAGCTCGAGGTCGGATCCGCGTGGGATCTCAAGGAAGAGGTGCAAGCGGAAGTGCGCGGCCGCGACATGCTCACCGGCCTGCCGAAGACGGTCGTGCTCAGCTCCGAGGAAGTGCGCCGAGCGCTCGACGATCCGGTCACGCAGATCATCGAGGCGATCAAGTCGACGCTGGACAAGACGCCGCCCGAGCTCGCGGCGGACATCATGGACCGCGGCATCGTGCTCGCCGGCGGCGGGGCCCTTCTCGCCGGGCTCGACGAGCGGCTCCGCCACGAGACGCAGATGCCCGTCCACCTCGCCGAATCGCCGCTCACCTGCGTCGCCGTCGGCTCCGGGCGGAGCCTCGAGGAGTTCGAGGCGATCCACCGCAGCGCGCGAGCTCGTAAAAACAACCATCGCCGCTGACACCGCTAACCTAGGGCACTAGCTCGTGGCGACGCGTACCCGCAACCGGACCTCCCGGTTGGCGGTGCTGGACTCCTCCGTTCGGCGCCCCACCTCAACCTCCCCGACAGCCCGCTCTCGGTCTCCCTTGCTGCGCCGTGCTGTCGTGGTCGGCCTCGTCGTGCTCTCGCTCGCGCTGATCACCGTCTCGTTCCGCGAGACCTCCGGCGGGCCTGTTCACGGCGCCCAGAACGCGGGAGCTGCGGTGATGAAACCGTTCGAGGTCGCGGCCAACCGCGTCGCTCGTCCGTTCCGCGACGTCTACAACTGGTTCGAGGGACTTACGACCGCACGCTCCGAGAACCAGAAGCTGAAGAAGGAGCTGCGCCAGCTGCGGCAGGAGTATGCGACGGCGCAGTCGGCCGAGAACGAGAACGCGCAACTGCAGAGCCTCCTCGACTACGAGCGCGGGCCGAGTTTCCCGAACGACTTCAACGCGGTAAACGCAAGCGTGCTCGTGCACGGCGCGACGGACATCGAGCAACAGATCACCGTCTCGGCCGGATCGCATCAGGGAGTTCGCGTGAACGATCCGGTCGTGACGTCGGACGGTCTCGTCGGAAAGGTGACGCGCGTCGCCCCGAACCTCGCACGCGTGACGCTGCTTATCGACCCGACCAGCGCGGTCGCCGCGGTCGATCTGAAGACGAAGGCGTACGGGCTCGTTCAGCACGGTGCGGGCGGAGGCGACCAACTCGTGTTCGGCCGCGTGCCGAAAGACAGGATCGTCCGCACCGGTGACTTCGTCGTGACCGCGGGCACGCAGCTCGCCGCGCTGCCCGATATCTATCCGAAGGGGATCCTGATCGGGCGCGTCACGAGCGTCGACCAGAACGACGTCGACATCTTCAAGCAGATCCAGGTCGACCCGTTCGCCGACTTCTCGTCGCTCGACTCGGTGGCGATCCTCGTGCCGCGGAGCCGCGGGTGATCGCGCTCGACGCGATCAAGGCGGCGATCCTCCTCTTCATCGTCGCGATCCTCCAGGTGTCGCTGCTCTCGTCCGTGGACGTCTACGGCGGCATGCCGAACCTCCTGCTTGTCACGATCGTCGCTGTGGCGCTGCTGCGCGGCTCTGTGTTCGGCGCGGCCGGCGGATTCTTTGGCGGGCTGCTGCTCGACACGGCCAACCTCGAGACGGTTGGCCTGACATCGCTGGTGCTCACCGTGGGCGGCTACTGGATCGGCCGCTACGGCGAGACGACGGGCAGGGACCGGACGCACGCGCCGTTCGTGTCGGTGGCGGTCGTGACCGTCCTCTACGCGGTCGGCGTTCTCTTCCTGCATTTCCTGCTCGGAGATCCCGTGTCGGCACGCCGGATCCTGCTCGAGTCGCTCGTTCCCTCGATCGCGTTCAACCTCATCCTCACCGCGCCCGTCTACTGGGTCGTAACGAAGCTGCTGCCGCCGCTCGACTGGCGCGAGCGCGCAGGGGAGGTGCGCCTGCTTGGCTAGCGGTCCGACGGCAGGCCGCACGTTCCTCCCGCCGGACCCACGCGTCGAGGAGCCCTACCGCCTGACGCCGCAGATGGCGCTGCGCGTCGCCGTGCTCGGCGGCGTCGTGCTGGTGGTGTTCTGTGCGCTCTTCCTCCGGCTGTGGGCGTTGCAGATCCTCTCGGGTCACCAGTACCTGCGCGTCGCGCAGAACAACCAGCTGCGCACGATCCGCGTCGAGGCGCCGCGCGGCGTGATCCTCGACCGAAACGGACGCATCCTCGTCGACAACCATGCCGGCACGGCCGTTGTCCTCTGGCCGGCTGACCTGCCGCGCAAGTGGTACCTCCGCCTGCGCGAGCTGAACCGCCTCAAGCAGGTACTACACGTGCCGATCAAGGACATGCTCAAGGGGATCGTCGCGCGCAAGGGCGATCCGCTGACGCCGGTGATCGTCAAGGAGCCGGTCGGCGAGCCGCAAATTCGCTATCTCAAGGAGCACCAGAACGAGTTCCGAGGGCTCGGCTTTCAGGACTCGTTCCTGCGCCACTATCCGCACGGCCCGGTGGCTCCGCAACTGCTCGGCTACGTCTCGGAGGTCTCGAAGCAAGAGCTGAAGCAGCATCCGACCGGAGTGATCGCCGGCGACAAGATCGGCCAGGCCGGCATCGAGTCGTCCTTCGACGCCTACCTCCGCGGCGTTCCGGGCAGCGATCACCTTCGCGTCGACTCGCTGGGCCGGCCGCTCGGCCCGGTGGCGCACGCCTCGTGGCCGACGCCGGGCAGCGCTGTCAGGCTGACGCTCGACATGCGCCTGCAGAGGGCGGCTCAGCACGCCCTCGCGTACGGCATACAGCTCGCGCGCGATTCGAATTGCTTCGGCTGCTGGGACGCGAACGGCGGCGCGATCGTCGCGCTCGACCCAAACGACGGCTCCGTGCTCGCGCTCGCGTCGGCGCCGACGTACAACCCCGGCGTCTACTCAGGTCGCGTCACCACGAAGGCGCTCGCCGACGAGGGGCTGCTGCCGCAAACGGCGCGCGAGAAGAACTATCCAGCGTTGAACCGCGCGCTCGTGGCCGGGTACCCGCCCGGTTCGACGTTCAAGCCGGTCACGGCTCTCGCCGCGATGCAGCAGCACCTCGTCTCGCCGTACTCGCTCGAGCCGTGCACAGGCTCGTACACGTCCCCGCACGATCGCGCGCACCAGGTCTTCAAGAACTGGGACCCGTACGTCAACGAGGCGATCAACTTGCCGACGGCTCTCGCGATGTCGTGCGACACATACTTCTACCGGCTCGGTGACGCGTTCTACGGATTGCCCGCCAGCGTCGGCCATCCGCTGCAGGCGTGGGCGAGCAGCTTCGGCTTCGGCCGTCGAACCGGGATCGACGTCGGGCCCGAGTACGGCGGGCTGCTCCCGACTCCCGAATGGCGTCAGAAGACGTTCAAGACCGAGATAGACAAGCTGTGGAAGCCCGGCGACTCGATCCAGCTCGCGATCGGGCAGAAAGACCTGCTTGTCACGCCGTTGCAGATGGCGCGCTTCTACGCTCTGATCGCGAACGGCGGCAAGCTCGTGACGCCGCACCTGCTCCTCGACGTCGAGCAGTCCGTCACGGGCGGCGCCGCGCCGCACCCAGCCGCGCCTGCGCCGCAGCAGGTCGGCGTCACGCCCGCAGCGGTCCGGATCGTCCAGCAGGGTCTGCTCGAGGCGACGCACGCGTCGTTTGGGACGTCCACGGCAGTGTTCGGGAACTTTCCGGTCACGATCGCGGGCAAGACGGGCACGGCAGAGAAGGCGGTCGATCCGGGCGACGGCATCGCGCGGCTGTTCAACCAGTCGTGGTGGTGCGGCTACGGGCCGTACGACAAGCCGTCGATCGTCGTCTGCGCGCTGATCGAGAACGGCGGTCACGGCGGCACGGCCGCCGCGCCGACTGCACTGAAGGTGTTCGAGGAGTTCTTCAAAAAGAAAGCGCCGTCGCTCGGCGCGATCCACAGCGACTGATGGCCATCGACTACACAGGGACAGCGTCAGACCGCGCCCGCTCGAGAGCGCGTCGCGCCGCGTACGCGACCGAGCTCTCGTTCCTGCGCCGGCTTGATTGGCTGCTCACGGCCGCCGTGGCCGCGCTCGTGGGCTACGGGCTCTGGGCGATCAACGGCATCACGCATCACGACGTGGAGGGGAGCCCGCATTACTTCTTCGTCCGCCAGGCGACGTTCGCTGCCGCCGGCGTAGTCGCGTTTGCGATCGCGCTCGCAATAGACCCGTCGCGCCTGGCGCGTTACTGGCGCACCTTGTACGGCGGAACCGTGGCCGTGATGGTGCTCGTCTTCCTGGCCGGCCCGGTGACGCGCGGGTCGCAACGCTGGCTCGACATCGGCTCCTTCCGCTTCCAGCCGTCCGAGTTCGGGAAGCTCCTGTTCGTCCTCGCGCTCGCGGGTTTCCTCGCGGAGCACGCGAAGCGGATCAACGAGCCCAGGACTGTGCTGAGCGCAGTTGGGCTCGCTGCTGTCCCGATCACGCTCGTGTTCATCCAGCCCGACTTCGGCACCGCGCTCGTCTACGGCGCTGCGCTCGCCGCCGTCCTCTTGATCGCCGGAACCCGCTGGCTGATACTCGCCGCGCTCAGCGCGATCGTGCTCGTGGCTGCGGCGCTGATCCTCTGGGTGCTGCCTGCCATGGGAGCCCACGTCCTGCAGCCGTACCAGGTGGCGCGGATCACCGGCTTCCTGCATCCGGATGCGGACCCGTCGGGCGCGACGTACAACATCGCGCAGTCGAAGGTCGCCGTCGGAGCCGGAGGTCTGGATGGCCGTGGTGTCGCCGGTGCCACGCAGACGAACCTCTCGTACCTGCCCGAGCATGCAACCGACTTCGTGTTCGCATCGTTCGCGGAGCAACGCGGTTTCTTCGGGACAGCGGTCCTGCTCTGCCTCTACCTGCTCGTCGTATGGCGAGGCTTGCGGATCATCACGGTCGCGCGCGACCTGTTCTCGGCGATCGTCGCGGGCGGCATCGTCGTCGCGTTCCTCTTCCAGATCTACGTGAACGTCGGCATGACGATGGGGATCGCGCCGATCACCGGCATCCCGCTCCCGTTCGTGAGCGTCGGCGGCTCGTCGATGATCGCCAACCTCGCCGCGATGGGCGTGCTGCTCTCGATCCACGCCCGCGGCACCCCCTTCAGGAGGCGCTAGTGCCGCTCCCGATCAAGCCGGGTGCGCTGTTCGGCGTGTTCAAGGAGCTCAAGGAGACGACGGACAAGCCGGTGCTCGTTGCGGGCACGCTCGCGGACCAGCTCGCGCGCGAGTTCGTCGCCGGTGGAGACCCGACCGCCGTCCGTGCCGGCGGCGAGCCCAAGGAAGTGGCCGCGATGCTCTACGTCCTTGGCGACGACGCGACAGAGGACGACGAGCGCATGCTCAAGTCGGCTCACCGCGCACGGGTGCCGACGATCGTCATCGCCGCGGGCCGCCAGGCGCCGGCCCGGATTCCGTTCGTGCTCGCGACAGACGTCGTCCGGGTCGAGACCGGGCACGGCTTTCCAGTCGACGAGATCGCGCGGGCGTTGGCGAAAAAGCTCGGCGAGAAGTCGACGTCGCTCGCACGACGGTTGCCTGTTCTGCGACCGGCAGCGGTCGAGTACCTGATCGACTCGTTCTCGAAGAAGAACGCCCTGATCGGCGCTGCTGTGTTCATCCCGGGGGTCGACCTGCCCGTGCTGACCCTGAACCAGATTCGCATGGTGCTGCGGATCTCAGCGGCCTACGGCCTCGATACGGATGTCCAGCGCGTACCGGAGCTAGCGGCCACTTTCGGCGCAGCCTTCGGCTTCCGCGCGCTGGCCAGGCAGCTGCTGAACATCGTGCCCGTCCTGGGCTGGATCGTGAAGGCCGGCGTCGCCTACGCGGGCACGCGGGCGATCGGCGAAGCCGCGGTGCGCTACTGCGAGGCCAAGACGGCTACGCAGCCGCAGCCGGCTTCAGCTTCTGCTTCTTCGTTCTGATCGCACGGAGGCGCTGAGAAAGCCGCGCCCAGGCCCATGGCTCGAGTTCTTTGTACCGAAGCTCTGTCTGACCCCGCGTCGCCTCGAGGTACTCAAACCACGCGTCGGCCTCCTCGATCAGCAGCAACTCGTACGCATCGCGTCTCGAAGGCATGATGCGCCGCACGATAGGACCTGCATCGGATGGCAGCGCTTCTGTTTCTCTCGAAATGCTTCGCATTTCGAGAGATGAAACCGGACAGGCGCGCTTCGCGCGCGTGTCCATCTGCGGTGGCCATTGGGGGCCTGTTTCGGCTGGATGATCGTTGTCGGCGCGGCAGAGCCGCGCCTTGGCCGAGGGGCTAACCCAAGAATGAACCTTCCGCCGGCAGCGCGGCTTTGCCGCGCTGCCCACCTACCGGTCAGCGAAGCGACCACCCTCCAACCACGCCCTGGGCACGCGCGCGGAGCGCGCCTGTCCCGGTCTTTCCGGGCGAAATGCGCAGCATTTCGCCCCGGCGAAGGCGAAAGCCGCGACCGGTGGTACCCTGGATGCATGTTCTTCACCAATACCACCAGTGCTGCGTTGCGCGCCTTCGGGCAGCCGCGCGCGCTGACAGAGAGGATTTCTTTTGCCGTTCAACTGGTTTCGCCGGCGCAAGCCGGAGCGGGAGCAGGCGCCTGTACAGGCGGCCGCTCCACTCACCGAAGCACCTGACAAGCCGGCCGCAGCCGCGGCCGGAACCGACACACAAGCACCGACAAGGCCGAAGCGCCGCCGCGGCACGCGCGGAGGCAAGGGCCGCGCCAAGCCCGGCGGCCCAGCAACCGCAGCACCGAAGGAGAAGGCTGAGCCCGTCCGCTCGCAGGCGGAGGAACGACGGGCGCAGCAGCGCAAGGAGCGTGCTGCACGCGGCGAGAGGCGCCGCTCGACGCCCCGCCGGGCGCCGTTGCCGGCTGCGAAGCGCGAGTTGCTCGTCTCGGTCGACGTGAGTGAGCAGCGCGTTGCCGTACTCGAGGACGACCGCGTCGCCGAGGTCTACCTCGAGCGTCCCGAGCGCCGATCCATCGCGGGGAACATCTACCTCGGCGTCGTCGACAACGTCCTGCCTGGAATGGAGGCCGCCTTCGTCGAGATCGGTCTCGAGCGCAACGGCTTCCTTTACGTGGACGAGATCGTCCGCCCGAAGCTCGAGGGCCAGCGCCAGGGCAAGCGCATCCAGGATCTACTCAGCCGCGGCGAGCACGTGCTCGTGCAGGCGGTCAAGGACCCGATGAAGTCGAAAGGCGCGCGGCTGACCATGGAGATCTCACTCCCGGGGCGGTTCGTCGTCTTCGTGCCGAACGGCGAAGGGCTCGGCGTGTCGCGGCGCCTCGAGGACGATGAGCGGACTCGCCTGAAGGAAATCCTGAAGCAGATCGACGTGAAAAAGGGCGGCGTCATCGTCCGCACTGCGGCCGAGGGCGCGAGCGCAGAGGACGTCGAGCGTGACCTCGTCTTCCTGCAGAAGCTCTGGAAGACGATCGAGGCCCAGGCGAAGAAGGTCAAGGCGCCGAATCTGATCTACCAGGAAGCCGAGCTTCCACTCCGCGTGACGCGCGACCTCTTCACGGAGAACTTCGCGCGCGCGTTCGTCGACGACGACAAGGCGTTCCGGCGTATCACGGGTTACCTGAAGAAGACCTCTCCGCACATGGTCGAGCGCGTGCACCGCTACAAGGAGAAAGAGCCGCTGCTCGAGCGTTACGGCGTCGACGCGGAGATCCGCTCGACGCTCAGCCGTCGCGTCGACCTACCCTCTGGCGGCTACCTCGTCTTCGACTACGCGGAGGCATTCACGGTCATCGACGTCAACACCGGTCGCTTCGTCGGCTCGCGCTCCAAGACGTCAGCGTCACGACTCGAGGACACGATCACCAAGAACAATCTCGAGGCGGTGAAAGAGGTCGTCAGGCAGCTCAGGCTGCGGGACATCGGTGGAATCATCGTCATCGACTTCATCGACATGGCGAATCCAAAAAACCGCCAGGCGGTTGAGGATGCGCTGCGCACCGAGCTCGAGCGAGATAGGACGAAGACCTACGTCGTCGAGATCTCGCCGCTCGGCCTCGTCGAGATGACGAGGCAGAACGTCACGGAAGGGCCGCGCGAGATCCTCACACGCAAGTGTCCGACGTGCGGCGGCGACGGAGTCGTTATCTCCGAGCAGTCCGCAGCCATCGATCTCGAGCGCAGGCTCCGCGCGCTCGCGCGTGGGTCGCGCGTGCAGGCCTACCGCGTCGAGGTGAACGCCAAGGTCGCCTCGCTGCTGATCGGCTCGGGCGCGTCGCGACTGCAGGAGATCGAGGCGGCGTCGCGCAGACGTTTCTTCCTCGTGGCGAAGGAGGACGTCCATCTCGACCACTTCCTCGTGCTCGAGCAGGGCAAGCTCGAGACCGTTGCGCCGGACGCGCCGTTCGCCGAAGGCGCGACCCTCGAGCTGCAGCCGGTGGAGGTCGGGCTGCACGATCCGCGAGCCGGCGTCGCCAAGCGCGACGGCTACAGCATCGTCGTAGCGGACGCCGCGCGGCTCGTCGGCAAGAAGGTGAAGGCGAAGGTACAGCGCGTCTTGCCGGGCGTCGTTTACGCGACGATCGTCAGCGCTGCTAAGAACGGCTCGGCGCCGATCACCGCTGAGGGCGAAGCAGAGAAGCCGACGCGCAGACCCGCGGCGAAGAAGGAAGCTGAAGCCGCCGTTGTCGAGATCGACGGCGAGACGGAGACCGAGACCGATGCGACTGCTGAGGAGGGTGCCGACGCCGAGCCGAAGAAGAAGACACGACGCGGCTCGCGAGGCGGACGGCGTCGCAAGAAGGCGCCGACTATCCACATTCCCGGCGCCGAGGCGAGTGACAACGGCGAAGTGCCGGCACCCGTGGAAGCGCCGGCGCCCGCGGAGGAACTGGAACCCGTCGGGGCCGTCGCCTCAGAGGCCGTCGAGCAGACGGACGGCGCCGAGCCGGCCGCGACGGACGGGACGCCCAAGAAGCGCAAGACGCGCCGCGGCTCGCGCGGAGGCAGGAACCGGCGCAAGAAGCCCGCGGCCGCGGCGCCGGCCGAAACCGGAGAGAGCGGCTAGAATTCTCCGGCCGCGGGCACCCTGGCCCGCGTTTCGAACGTCATGGCCCAATACGCGATCATCAGTCTCGGTGGCAAGCAGTACGTCGTCAAAGAAGGCGAGCGCCTGCTGGTGGACCGTCTGGACCGCGAAGAAGGCAAGACATTTCAGCCGGACGTGCTGTTCCTCGGCGGCGACGGCGGGGGAGAGCTCGCGCCGAAGTCGTCGGTGACCGCCAAGATCGTCGGGCACGAGCGCGGCCCGAAGGTGCGTATCGGGAAGTACAAGCCGAAGAGCGGCTACAAGCGGCACACGGGCTTTCGCTCCTCGCTCACGCGCATCGAGGTCACAGGCATCGGCGCGCGAAAGGCGCAGGCGAAAGCGGAGAGCAAGCCGGCCGCGAAGGCCGAGGAGGCACCAGCGGCTCCGAAAGGGCTGCCGAAGGACTACGCCGACATGACGGTCGCGCAGATCACGGAAGCCGCGAAGAGTTGGAACCGGCCGATGCTCGATGCTGCGCTCGCCTACGAACAGGAACATGCAAAGCGCAAGGGCGCGCTCAGCGCGATCGAGCACGCGCTCGCAGCAAAGGAAGAGAGCTAATGGCACACAAAAAAGGTCTCGGTTCCTCGAAGAACGGGCGCGACTCGCAGTCCAAGCGACTCGGCGTCAAGCTGTTCGACGGGCAGGAGGTCAAGGCGGGGATGATCCTCGCCCGGCAGCGCGGCACGCGCTTCCGCCCCGGCTCGGGCGCCGGCATCGGCCGCGACGACACGATCTTCGCGACGCGCGATGGCCGTGTCGTCTTCAGGACGAGCGGCGAGAAGCGCACCATCTCCGTCACGGAGTAGTGGCTGCTTGCTCGGTGGCGCGCGCTCTCCAGGGCGCGCTTCGTGGCGGCTAGATCGTGTTCTGGTGAACTGCTGATGTTCCACGATCGCGCACGCATCCACGTGCAGGCGGGGCGCGGCGGTGACGGCGGGCTCTCGTTCCGTCGCGAGAAGTACGTGCCCAAGGGCGGTCCGGACGGCGGGGACGGCGGTCCCGGCGGCGACATCGTGTTCGTGGCGGAGCCGCACCTGCGCGATCTGTCGGGCTTTCGGCCGAATCAGCGCTTCAAAGCGAAGCGCGGTGGTAGCGGCCGCGGCGCGCTGAAGCACGGTGCGTCCGGTGAAGACGCTGAGCTGCGCGTGCCCGTCGGCACGCAGGTCTTCGACGGCGACGGGCAGCTGCTCGCAGACCTGGCGCACTCGGGCGCCCGTGTGGTCGTAGCACGAGGAGGTGCGCCCGGCCGCGGCAACAAGCGTTTCGCCACGCCGACGAGACAGGCGCCGCGCTTCGCCGAGACGGGCCTGCCCGGTGAGGAGCTCTCGCTCGACCTGCGGCTGAAACTGCTCGCCGACGCGGCGCTGGTCGGCTTCCCCAACGCGGGCAAGTCTTCGCTGCTTCGCCGGATCTCGAACGCGAAGCCAAAGGTCGCGGACTACCCCTTCACGACGATCGCCCCGGTGCTCGGGACGGTCGACTCGCCCGAGGGGCGCCAGCTCACCGTCGCCGACGTTCCCGGGCTGATCGAAGGCGCGAGCGAAGGGGTGGGATTAGGGCACGAGTTCCTTGCGCACCTCGAGCGTGCGCGGCTGCTGCTGCACGTCGTGGACGTGAGCGAGGAGGTGAGCGAGCGCTTCGCTGCGATCAACCGTGAGCTCGAGCAGTACGGCGCCGGTCTCGACTCGCTTCCCCAGATCGTCGTCCTCAACAAGATCGATCTCACGCACGAGCCTCCGCCGTTCGAAGTGGAAGACGAGCGCGTCCTGCGCGTGTACGCCGTCTCCTGCGCGACGGGTGCCGGAATCGACGAACTCAAGCGCGGGCTGTTCGATCTGTGTCCTGCGGCGCCGCCGCCGGTCGCCGAGGACGATGCACTCGTCGACTTTCTCGTCTATCGCCCACGTCCGCGGCGCGAGCGCGCATACCGCATCTTTCGCACGCACCGCGGCTTCCGCGTCGAGGGCGCGCCGCCCGACGAAGCCGAGCTCGAGGCAGCACTCCGCGCGGCCGGGGCACGCACGGGCTCAGAGGTGGAGGTCGGCGAGGAGACGTTCGAGCTCGCATGACCTGCACCGGCTTGCTAGGCGGGACGTTCAATCCGCCCCACAACGGTCACGTGCTGCTCGCCGAAACTGCGAAGCGCAGCTTCGACATCGATCCGCTGCGCGTGCACGTCTCGTCGAACCCACCGCACAAACGCGTCGACATCGATGTCGAGACTCGATTCGACCTCGCGCGGCTCGCGTTCCCGAACGACATGGTCATCCGCGACGACAACCCGTACTCGATCGACACCGTGACCGGCTTCGGCGAGGACGCGATCTTCCTCGTCGGCGCCGACCAGTTCGCGAAGTTCCTGACGTGGCGCGAGTCGGACGAGATCCTCGAGCACGTCCGCCTCGGCGTCGCCACGCGGCCCGGCTATCCGCAGGAAAAGCTCGACCAGGTTCTGTCGGAGCTTCGCTGCCCGGACCGGGTCGAGTTCTTCGACATGGAGCCGATTCCGATCTCGTCCAGCGACGTGCGAAGGCTCGCGGCGGAGGGCGCGTCCATCGTCAACCTTGTTCCTCCCGCCGTCGCCGCCGAGATCGAACGCCGCGGGTTGTACGCACCGCCGCGCGGGGTAAGCTGACAGCAGTTGGACTCGCTCGAACAGGCCCGCCGGATTGCCGGCATTGCCCAGGACAAGCTGGCGGACGACGTCGTGATCCTCGACATGCGGCCGGTCTGCGTCTATACGGACTTCTTCGTCGTCTGCTCGGGGCGCAACCCGCGGCAGGTGAAATCGATCTGGGACGAGGTACATGCACGCCTGAAGCAGGAGGATCGCGTCCTGCCGCGCGCCGTGGACGGCGAGCGCGAGCCCACGTGGATCGTCGCCGACTACCTCGACGTCGTCCTGCACGTCTTCACGCCTGACACGCGGTCGTACTACAGGCTCGAAGACCTATGGGGCGACGTGCCGTCGGTGGAGCTCGAAGCCGCATCCGCTTAGCATCGGGTGGCACGTGCGGAGGGCTACACTGGGAGAACTTGGGGCCGTAGCTCAGCTGGGAGAGCATTTGGCTGGCAGCCAAAAGGTCACGGGTTCGAGCCCCGTCGGCTCCACCTAAGAGAAAGCCGCCCCGAAGGGCGGCTTTTGTCGTTCAGGCAGCGTTCGCGAGATCGTCGCCGGTGACGACGCCGTCGAGCTCGTGCTCGAGCCGGTCGAGGGCGTCGCGCTCGAGCTGGCGGACACGCTCGCGCGTGAGGCCAAGCTCCTTGCCGATCGCCTCGAGCGAGGTCGTCTCGCCGCCGAAGCCGTAGCGCAGCTCGACGATCCGGCGCTGCCGTTCGGGCAGCCGCGCGAGTGCCTGCTGCACGGTCTGGCGCTTCAGCGACTCCGCGGCGTCCTCTGCGGGATCTGCTGCGGCGGGATCGCTGAAGAGGTCGCCCAGCTCGGCGTCGCCGTCGGAGCCGACGCTGGCGTTCAGCGACACAGGCGCGTCGGCCGCGTCGAGTGCCTCGTCGACATGCTGCAGCGAAAGACCGGCAGCCTCGGCGAGCTCCTCGCGTGTCGCGTCGCGTCCGAGCTTGGCCTGCAGCTGGCTCGCCGCGCGGGACAGCTTCAGGCGACGCTCGTTGACGTGCACGGGCACGCGGATCGTCGTGGACTGATTTGCGATGGCGCGCTGACACGCCTGGCGAATCCACCAGGTCGCGTAGGTCGAGAACTTGAAACCGCGCCGCCAGTCGAACTTCTCGACCGCGCGGTTCAGGCCGATCACGCCCTCCTGGATCAGGTCGCCCAGCGGCAGGTCACGGCCCTGGTAGCGCTTTGCGATCGAGACGACGAGGCGCAGGTTGGAGTTGATCATCAGCTCCTTCGCCGCCGCGTCGCCACGCTCGATCCGCTTCGCGAGCGCGACCTCGTCGGCCGCGGTGAGCAGCTCGTAGCGGCCGGCCGCGTTCATGAACAGCGTCAACGAGTCCGTCGAGGCAGGCGCGAAATGCGGCTCGTCGAGGACAGGGGTCACGACGTCGACCTCGCGCGCGTCGAGCTCCGCGCGGAGCGCGGTCAACTCGTCGTCGTCGAGGTCGTGGTCGACTGCGAAAGCCTCCAGCGCCGACTCGTCGATCGCGCCGCGATCCTCCGCGTCATCGATGAAGGCCTGCACAGGGGTAATAAAAGTCGTGGTGCTCAGGTTCGTTCACTCCTTCGTCGGGGTCACGGACGGCGCAACGAACTGAGACGCTGCGCGCGTCACACTGGTTCAAACGCTTCGGCGCGACCCCGTATTCCCCTCTGGAGACTCGTCCGAAACGGCCGATACGGTCCTCGGCCATGCGCCTGATCGTGGCCCGTTGCGAGGTTCACTATACCGGCCGGCTGAACGCGATTCTGCCGGCATCGACACGTTTACTGATGCTTAAAGAAGACGGATCCGTCCTCGTCCATGCCGACTCGGGCGGGTACAAGCCACTGAACTGGATGACCCCGCCGACGGTGATCGAGGAGACCGCAACGGCGATCGTCGTGCGGAAACGCGCGGGTAAGGCCGAAGACCGGCTCGAGATCCGCCTCTTCGACGTGTTGAGCGACGCCACGCACGAGATGGGGGAGGCGGCGGCGCTCGAGAAGGACGGAGTCGAGCGCGATTTGCAGGAGCTCCTCGCGGAGCGGCCGGACGCGCTCAGCGGCGACCTTAGGCTCGTGCGCCGCGAGTGGCCGACCGACATCGGGCCCGTCGACCTGATGTGCCGGGACGAGGAGGACGGCTGGGTCGCCGTCGAGATCAAGCGCATGGGGACAATCGACGCGGTCGAGCAGCTCAGCCGCTATCTCGAGCGCATTCGCCGCGACCCTGCGCTCGCCGGCGCGTACGGAGTGCTCGCCGCACAACGCTTCAAACCGCAGGCCGTCGTGCTCGCAGAGGCGCGCGGGATCCGATGCGTGGAGGTCGATCTCGCCGTCCTCCGCGGCGACCGCGAGCCCGACCTGACCCTGTTCGTGTAACGCCGGCGCGACTCGCGAGTCTGAGAGCCAGGCGCGGGGGAATTCGCCTCCGGCCATCTCTCAGAGGAGGACTCATCGTGCATCGAGGCACTGTTGCGCTGTTCGTCTTGTGCGCCGGGATGCTGCTCGCCGTCGGTACAGCGGGCGCCGCGAGCAAGCATCACTCGTCCGGTTCGGTCTACACGCTTACGAACTCCACGGCCGGGAACGCCGTGGCCGTGTTCGAGCGCGCGAAGGACGGCACGCTCACGCCGACCGGGACGTACCCGACCGGTGGAACCGGAACCGGGGCCAATCTCGGCTCGCAGGGCGCGGTCATCTTGAGCGAGAACGGGCACCACCTCTTCGCAGTCAATGCAGGCAGCAACTCGATCTCACAGTTCAAGGTCACGCACGACGGGCTCGACTGGCAGGCGACAGTTCCTTCCGGTGGAGCCAGCCCGATCAGCCTGACCCTGCACGGCCGCATCCTGTACGTGCTGAACGCGGGCGGCGCCGGGAACATCTCCGGTTTCGTCGCCAAGCGCAACGGATTGACGCCGCTGGCGGGCTCGATCCGACCGCTCGGCACCGGGAGCGCCGGTCCTGCGCAGGTGTCGTTCGCGCCCAACGGCAAGACGCTTGTGGTCACCGAGAAGGCATCGAGCACGATCGACACCTATGTGGTCGGCCCTCACGGCGTCGCAGGGCCGCCGATCGTCAACGCGGCCGTCGGCGGTACGCCGTTCGGGTTCGACTTCGACAGGCGCGGCGACGTTCTAACTTCGAACGCGACCGGATCGGCGTCGTCGTACGGCGTCGCTGCCGACGGATCGCTCTCGGTAATCAGCGGTGCGGTCGCAACGTTCCAGGGTGCTCCGTGCTGGCTCGTTACGAGCACGAACGGCCGCTACGCGTACACCGCGAACGCCGGTAGCGGGACGATCTCCGGCTTTTCCATCGACCACGACGGAGCGCTCGCCCTGCTCGACCCGAGCGGAATCAGCGGGAACCTCGGCGCCGGGAGTCATCCCCTCGACGAGGCGGTGACCCGTGATGGTCACTTCCTGCAGGTGCTCGTCGACGGAACCCATCATGTCGGCACGTTTCGCGTCGCGCACGATGGGAGCCTTGCGCTCGTCGGCACGTTCGGCAGCTTGCCGGCCGGAACGGTCGGGCTCGCAGCCGACTGATCGACGCGCGTTGGGTGGTGGGAGGCCGCCTCGCGCGGCCTCCCGCCTACCGATACCGGTAGACGATCCGGCCGCGGTTGAGATCGTAGGCCGACAGTTCGACCTTGATCTTGTCTCCCGGCAGGATGCGGATGCGGTGTCGCCGCATCTTTCCGGCGGTGTACCCGAGCGTCTCGTGACCGTTCTCGAGCGCGATCCGGTACATGCCGTTACGGAAGGCCTCCATCACTTCGCCTTCCAGTTCGATTTTCTCTTCTTTGCCTTCTGCCATTCACTCTCCTTGCGACGTCCCGCCCGCACCCAAAGGTGCGGGCGGATCGTCTGAACTCGTCTTACGCGACGGCCGTCACGTTCGTCGCCTCGGGGCCCTTCTCGCCCTCGCGCGACTCGAACTCGACCTTCGCGCCTTCGGCGAGGGTCTTGAAGCCATTACCGGTGATCTGCGAGTGGTGGACGAACAGATCCTTGCCACCCTCCTCGGGCGTGATGAACCCGTAACCCTTCGCATCACTGAACCACTTCACGGTTCCAGTTGCCATAGAAAAAACACCTCCCTTACCAAGTTCACGAACGGGTAGGGGAAGTGCTGGGCACGACCTGTACTCGCTCTCGTGTTCAGCGGCTCAGTCTAGCCGCTTCGTGCTGAAACCGCGCTCACGCGGCGCTGCGAATCGCCTCGACCTCGCGGTTGACCGCCAGCCTCCGGAGCGCTTGAGCCTCGATCTGACGCACGCGCTCGCGCGTCAGTCCGAGCCGGCGGCCGATCTCGTCGAGCGACTTCGGCTCCTGATCGCCATTCATGCCGTACCGCAGTTTCACGACGTCCTGCTCGCGCTCGGGGAGCGCACTCACCGCGCGCTTCAGCGTCTCTTCGGTGAGGCCGACGTGGAGCTCTTCCTCGATGTCGTGGTGTGAGGTCGCGACGATGTCGCCGATGGACGAATCGCTGTCGTCCCCGAGCGGCTTGTCGAGGCTCGTCACTGCGCGCGCCGCCTTTTGCACCTCGCGAACCTGCTTCAGCGGGAGCTTCGCGCGCTTCGCGATCTCCTCGTCGGTCGGCTGGCGCTCGAGCTCGGCGACGAGCTCGCGCTCCGCGCGCGAGATCTTCGTCTCGCGCTCGAGGATGTGCACGGGAATCCGAATCGTGCGCGACTTGTTCGCGACGCCGCGCTGCACCGCCTGCCTGATCCACCACGTCGCATAGGTCGAGAACTTGTAGCCGCGCCGCCAATCGAACTTTTCGACCGCGCGGATCAGGCCGATGATGCCTTCCTGAATCAGGTCGAGCAGCGACAGCCCATGACCCTGGTACTTCTTCGCGATCGAGACGACGAGGCGCAGGTTGGAGTTGACCATCAGATCCTTGGCCGCCTTGTCGCCGCGCTCGATTCGCTTTGAGAGCGCGACCTCTTCGTCTGCGGTGAGCAGCTTGTACCGGCCCGCTTCGTTGAGGAAGAGCTGCAGCGCGTCGGTTGTCGCGTTGACGAGATCGCCGTTGACGTACGTCGCGTCGGGCGCGTCCTCTTTGCAGCAATCGTCGGTCATCTCGAGACCGCGCTCTTCGATCTCCTGGTAGAGCGCCGCCAGCTGGTCGTCGTCGAGCTCGAGGTCCTGTGAGAGCCGCTCGAGCTCGGACATGCAGACGAAGCCGTCCTCTTGGCCGTGAGCGATCAGCGCTGCGATTGCGTCCTGCACCATGTTGCTCGCCCTATCCCCGTTCTCCCAGTCGGTCTAACCCGGGAACCGTCGCGTCTCTTGTACCTCTAGACTTTCCGCCTATGTCCGGCGAGTGGTGGGGCTTCATCTTCCTGATGCTCATTATGAAGGTGCCGATCGCCTATCTCGCCGGTGTCGTCTGGTACGCGTGCAAGGCGCCCGATCCGCCCGAGCCGGCGGTGAAGCTCGTTGAGGCGCCCAAGCCCGAGCCGGAGTGTCCGTGGCGGCTGCGCCACCGGCGTCCCGTCGACCCACGCCGCCCGCTACCAGGGCCGCGCGTTGGCCGTTCACCGCGGGTCGCGCAGGCGTACGCTAGGCGGCGGTGAGCGCGGAACCCACCCCGAGGGCAGGATCGGCCGAGGTGGTCGCCGGCTTCCTGGCAGTCATCTCGATCGCGGCCAGCTTCCTCGCGATCTTCTGGCATCCGATGCGGGTCAGCCCCTTCGCAATCCTCCTGGCGTTGATCGCGGTCGGCATGGCCCCGCGGACCGCTCGACTACCTGCGCTTGCAGTCGTCATCGGCGCGATCTGCTTTTTCGTCGGCATGACGGTCGCGGTGACGACGAACAATCCGCTGTATTAGCCCTACACTGAAGACGTGCCGCATGACGTCGATGCGCTGAACGCGGGCTTCGCGGGTCAGCTGCTCGAGCAGTATCTCGAGAACCCCGCGTCGGTCCCCGAGGAGTGGCGTGCCCTCTTCGAACAGGGCGACGACACCGAGCTGCTCGCGCTGCAGCCCGGCCTGGTGCGGCTGCTCGAGCAGCGTTCCAACGGCGCCCCAACGCCAACGGACACCGCGTCGCAGGGCGCGGTTGCGGCCGAGCCGGAGGTGGACGAGGAGCTGCTTGGAGGCGTCGCGGCAGCGGTCGCGCTCGTCAAGGCCTATCGCACACATGGTCATCTCGCCGCGCGCCTCGATCCGCTCGGCTCCGAGCCTCCCGGCGATCCGGCGCTCGAGCCCGAGCGCATGGTGCCGAGGCTGACGCCCGAGCTCCAGGCGCGCATTCCCGCGCAGTTGCTGCGGACGTACGTCGAGGGCGAGACTCTCGCCGAGGCGCTGCCGAAGTTGCAGGAGACGTACTGCGGGACGATCGCGTACGAGATCGAGCACATCTCGGATCACGAGGAGCGAGTGTGGCTCCGTGAGGCGATCGAGTCGGGCCGGTATCGCGAGCCGCTGAACGACGACGAAGAGCGCGCCTTGCTCGCGCGGCTGACTGAGGTCGAGGGGCTCGAGACGTACCTGAGGAAGGCGTTCCTCGGACAGAAGCAATTCTCGATCGAGGGCCTCGACGTGCTCGTGCCAATGCTCGACGAGTCGATTCACCTCGCCGCGGACGCAGGCGCGCACGAGGTCGTGCTCGGGATGGCGCACCGCGGCCGGCTCAACGTTCTCGCGCACGTGATCGGCCGGCCGTACGAAACGATTCTTCGGGAGTTCGAGGGCGAGCGGATGCTCGAGGCGGTCAGCGCGGACTCGGAGGGCGGGACGGGCGACGTCAAGTACCACCTCGGCGCACAGGGCAGGCGCTCGACGAAGAGCGGCGAGATCAACGTCACGCTCGCCGCGAACCCGAGCCATCTCGAGGCCGTCGACCCGGTCGTCGAGGGACAGACTCGTGCCGACCAGACGGACCGCTCGACACGCGAGGGACTGCACGACCCTTCGGTCGCGCTCGCGATCCTCATCCACGGCGACGCGGCGTTCCCGGCCCAGGGCGTCGTCGCCGAGACGCTCAATCTTTCCTACCTCGACGGGTACGCGACCGGTGGCACGCTCCACCTGATCTCGAACAACCAGGTCGGCTTCACGACCGAGCCAGAGGACGGGCGCTCGACGCGCTACTCGAGCGACCTCGCAAAGGGTTTCGACGCGCCGATCATCCACGTGAACGCCGACGATCCGGAGGCCGCGATCTCAGCCGTACGACTCGCCCTCGCGTTCCGCCGCCGCTTCTGTGACGACGTCGTCATCGACCTGGTGGGCTACAGGCGCCACGGTCACAACGAGCAGGACGAGCCGGCGTACACGCAACCGCTGATGGCTGCGCGCATCGCTCGCCATCCGTCCGTGCTAACTCAGTTCTCCGAAAGCCTCGCGGAGCGCGAGATCGTCCCGCGCGAGGAGGCAGATCGGCTCGTCGAGCAGATGCAGGCCGCGCTGCGTGCTGCGCACGAGCGTTTGAAGGCGTCGATCGCCGCCTCCGCACCGACCGCTCCGCGCGACGAGCGGGTGCCGTTCGAGGCGGCGGGCGAGGTCGCCACGGCCGTTCCGGCCGACCGCCTGCGGAGCCTGAACGAGCGGTTGCTCGAGGTGCCGGAGGGATTCACAATTCACCCCAAGCTCCTACGTCAGCTCGAACGGCGGCTCGACGCGCTCGAGGAAGGAGGCATCGACTGGGGGCAGGCGGAGGGACTCGCCTTCGGCTCGCTCGTCGTCGAGGGGATCCCCGTCCGGCTCACCGGCCAGGACACCGAGCGCGGAACGTTCTCTCATCGCCACCTCGTCTTGCACGACGCGGAGAATGGCCAGCGCTGGACGCCGATCCAGCATTTGAACGACGCGACCGCTTCGTTCGAAGTCTTCAACTCGCCGCTTTCCGAGTACGCGTGCGTCGGCTTCGAGTACGGCTACTCGGTCGCCGCCGCGGACGCGCTCGTGCTGTGGGAGGCGCAGTTCGGGGACTTCGTCAACGGCGCCCAGATCGTGATCGACCAGTTCGTCTCCAGCGGTCTCGCGAAGTGGGGGCAGACGTCACGGCTGACGCTGCTGCTCCCGCACGGGTACGAGGGCAACGGCCCCGAGCACTCGAGCGCGCGTGCTGAGCGCTTTCTCCAGCTCGCCGCACAGGCGAACATCCGGATCGCGAACTGTACGACGTCGGCGCAGTACTTCCACCTGCTGCGCCGGCAGGCCCTCTCTCCCGCAGCGCGTCCGCTCGTTGTCCTGACGCCGAAGGGGCTCCTGCGGCTCAAGGACGCGGCATCGACGCTGCAGGATCTGTCGGAGGGCTCGTTCCGTCCCGTGCTCGACGACACGACCGTTGAGCACGACCAGGTGAGCCGTCTCGTCCTTTGCTCGGGCAAGGTCTACTACGACATCGTCGGTCACGAGGCACGCGCCCAGGAACGCGGCGTCGCAGTGGCGAGGCTCGAGCAGCTCTATCCGTTCCCGGTCGACGCGGCGGCCGAACTCGTCCGTGGCTACCCGAGCCTGCACGAGATCGTCTGGGTACAGGAGGAGCCCCAGAACATGGGCCCGTGGCGGGCGATCCGCCACAGGCTCGAGGACGCCGCCGCCGGCGTCAGCCTTCGTTACGTGGGACGTCCCTGGCGTGCATCGCCGTCGGAGGGCTATCCGACGGCCCATGCGCGCGAGCAGGACCGGATCGCTAGCGAGGCCCTTTCCTGGCACGGCGGGCCGCCGCAGTCATAACGGCCGCGCGCACGACTCTCGGGCCGTGCTTCCGCGTTGCCCTGATCAGGCGCCGCCTGTGCGCAGGCGGAAGCCTCGTCCATAGGTCGAAGGCCGTCAGCGCGATTCCGACGGGGCCGAGGCGGCGAAGTGGGGCCATGGGCACATTCTTCCTGATCCCGCTCTCCCAGGCGCTCGTGAGCTTGCACACGGAGTCCCTCCGCAGATGGGGCTAGACTCCCGGGTCGAAACTGCCCCAGGAGGAAACATATGTCGGTTGAAAGTCCGTCGCTGTTCGCCAAAGCGATCCAGGAACATCTCGAGCTGAAGCAAAGGAACGCCACGCTCGACCCACAGATGCCCCTGCACGGCTACAAGTCCGAGGATCCCTTCGAGAACCACCCACTCTTCAAGACCGAGGAACAGGCGCGGATCGAGGAAACAATGGACGGCGAGCCGTCGGTTGTCGCAGCAGGTCCGTGGCCCGGCGAAGATTCGGCGACGGTCGAGAACGCCCACGCGACGCACCCGGAACTCGAGGACAGTCTCTGGGGTCGCGAGTCGCGCGACTTCGACTGGGGCGACTAGGCCTGCGGCCTTCGCCCAAAGTGCTTTGCACTTTGGGCGAGAAGACCTTGGCAGGCGCGCTTCGCGCGCGTGCCAATTTGGTGCATTTGGTCTCGCGCGGCTGCGGTCCTTTGTGAGTGAGCAGTGCGGCTAAGCCGCACTGCCGGCGGCACGTTATTTGAGGTAGCCGAGCTCGGTCAGAAGCGCGCCTGCCTCCGCCTCGACATCTCCTAGCTGGTCCGGCGTCAGGTCTTTTCTATATCTGCCCACTGAGCGGTCGAACGCCGTCGACAGCGATGCTCGTAACGGCTCCGGATCTAGGTCGAGGTACTCGGCAAGGCGGCTCGCTACCGGCTCCGGTTCGCTCACAAGCTGCTCGTAGCGGATCTCCAGCGTCCGCTCCGGCACGCCGCGCGCTGCCGTCACGTAGCGCCGCCACGCCCACGCTGCTCGGCGCGCTTCGCTTGCTGTCCTGAACTCCTCGGCCCGGTCCGGCTCGACCCAGAAGCGTGGATGCGCGCCGTACGCGACTCCGGCGTCGTCGCTTCCTGCGCGCTCTGCGCCGAGCCAGCCGCGCTCGAGCAGCGAACAGACGACGTCGCGGCCGTCCCTGACGATGTGCACCGCCTTCGCAAACGGATACGCGCGCAGCGCAGCGGCGAGGACGAAGCTCGTCTCCGGGGTCTGCTCGACACCGCGCAGGTGGCCCGCGAGACCGAGCTGGCGCACGACTTCGAGCGTCCGCCGAAAGCGTCGCGCCGCCTCCTGCTCGGGGAGCCGCGCCAGCTGCGGAATCGACGCCTTGAGCGGCTTCACCTCGCCGAGGTCGACCAGACCGGATTGCGCGCCCAGCGAGCCGCTGAGAAAAGTCGTGCCCGAGCGCGGCGAGCCCACGACGAAAATCAGCCGTGCCTCCCGCTTCAGGGACGGACGAGTGCGTGTACGCCCGAGCACGCGGGCGGCACTCGTTCCGTAGAGCGCGGCCGTCCTGGCCGCGCCGGAGATGTCGATCCTCCCGCCGATGGCCGCTGACTATGCCTGAAGGACCGCGGCGACTCGAGGGCTGCCTCGTTACTCGCGCCATTACGCCGATCGGTAGGGTTTTGGCGTGGAGAACGGCCGCGTTCACGCAATGGCAGAGCTTGCCGTCAAGGTCGGCGCCAACGTCGCCGAGGGGCAGTACGTCCTCGTAATCGCTCTGATCGAGCACGCGCCGCTCGTGCGTGCGGTCGCGGACGTGTCGTACGAGCTCGGCGCACGCTACGTCGACGTGGCCTACATCGACCAGCACGTTCGCCGCTCGATGATCGAGAAAGGCCCCGACGAGACGCTCGAGTGGAGCCCGGACTGGGCCGTCAAGCGGATCGACGACCTCGGCAAGGAGAACGGCGCGCTGATCACCATCACAGGTGACCCCGAGCCGGAGTTGCTGAGCGACCTCGACCAGGAACGCATCGGCAAGGCACGCCCGGTCAGAATCGCCGAGGCGCACCTGCGCAACGTGATGTCGCGCCGCGTTGGATGGACGATCGTCAGCTACCCCAACGCAGGGTGGGCGCAAACGATCTTCGGCGAGCCGGACGTCGAACGGCTCTGGACAGATGTCGAGCGTGCCGTGCGCCTTGACGAGGCGGACCCCGTGTCGGCGTGGAGGGAGCACATCGCGCGGCTCGAGGATCGATGCCGCATGCTGAACGAGCGCCGGTTTGACGCGATCCACTTCCGCGGCCCAGGAACCGACCTCACGGTCGGTCTCAACAAGAAGTCGCGGTGGGCCTCCGGAAACACGGAGACGGAGTTCGGCCGCAAGCACGTTCCGAACATGCCGACGGAGGAAGTTTTCACGACTCCGGACTGGCGGCGCACCGAGGGAACCGTTCGCTCGACGATGCCGCTCGCGCTGCCGGGGAACATCATCCGCGATCTCGAGCTCACGTTCTCCAACGGTCGCGTCGTTGGCGTCAAGGCATCGACGGGCGAGGACTACGTGCGCGCGCAGGTCGAGGCCGACGAGGGCGCCGCGCAGCTCGGCGAGGTGGCACTCGTCGACGGCACGTCACGCGTCGGTCAGATCGGGCACATCTTCTTCAACACGCTCTTCGACGAGAACGCCACGTGCCACATCGCGTACGGCCGTGGCATCGCGTACTGCGTCGAGGGGACGAGCGAGCTCGACGAGGACGCCCAGCAAGCGGCGGGTGTCAACCAGTCGACCGTGCATACGGACTTCATGATCGGTGGCCCCGAGGTCGACGTCGACGGCGTGACGGAGAGCGGCGAAGCCGTTCCGGTCATCCGGAACGACGAGTGGCAACTGACCTAGCGCACGCCGGCAGCCGTTAGCGCCAACCTGGCGAGCGCGCGGGGAAGCCGCTGCGCCTTGCGAATCGTCTCGTCGAGCGCTTCCGCGAACCAGTCGAGGTCGGACTCCGAGACCGTGAGCGGCGGGATGCCCTTGACGACGGGGATCCTGTGGCCGGCGACCTGACTGAGGATCCGGTGCTCCTTGAAAAGAGGCACGACGACGACCTGCGCGAACAGTCCGGGCTGGACCCGGTCGAGCAACCGGTATGACCGCTTCCCGGACTCGGGCTCGGCGAATTCGATTGCCCAGAGGAGACCAAGCCCCCGCACGTCGTGGACGACGTCGTAGCGCTCGACCAGCGGGAGCGTCAGTTCGAGCAGACGTTCTCCCAGCCGCGCGGTGCGCGCGACAAGGTCCTGCTCGTCGAGCTCGTGCAGCGTTGCGAGGCCTGCGGCCATCGCGAGCTCGTTCGGCGCGAACGTCGAGCCGTGCGAGAATGAGTGCTCGAGCGAGTCGAACACCGCGGTATGCACCGCCTTCGACATCAGCAGCGCGCCTACTGGCACGTAGCCGCCGGAAAGCGACTTCGCGACGGGCACGAGATCGGGCTCGAGCCCCCAGTGCTCGAACGCGAACAGCGTCCCCGTCCGCCCGAAGCCCGTTTGCACCTCGTCGACGCAGAAGAGCGTGCCGTATTGACGGCAAAGCGCCTGCGCGCCTTCGAGGTAGCCCGCAGGCGGCAGATTCACTCCCTTGCCCTGCACCGGCTCGATCAGGAACAGCGCAACGTCCTCGGCGCGCAGCTCGCGCTCGAGGGCGTCGAGGTCGCCGAAGGGCACACGCGCGAAACCTGGGAGCAGCGGACCGAATCGGTCCGTGAACTCGGCGCTGCCACTCGCGGAGAGCGCGCCGAGCGTGAGGCCGTGGAAGCTGTGCTCAGCGGACAGCACTCGTGTTCGGCCAGTTGCAGCGCGGCCGAGCTTGATCGCGGCCTCGACGGCCTCGGTGCCCGAGCTCGTGAACAGCACGCGCTCCAGCCGCGCCGGGGTGCGTCGGATCAGCTCCTGCGCGAGCAGCGGCGGCAGCGGTGATGCGCCAAGCTGCACCGATCCAGGTAGATCGAGCTCGAGCGCTTCGACGAGCGCTGCTCGGACGCGCGGGTTGTTGCGTCCGACGTTGAACATCCCGAAGCCGCCGAGCATGTCCAGGTACTTGTCGCCCCGCGCATCCCAGAGGTACGCGCCCTCCGCGCGTGCCCACTCGCGGTCGAAGCCGATCTTCTTCAGCACCCGCGTGAACTGCGGGTTGATGGTTCGGCCCCACAGGTCGACGTTGCCGTGATCGCGGTCCGCGAGCAGCTGGGCAAGCCTCAAATCGCTCACGTGGGGAAAGCTACTGCCATGTCAGAAGCTGCCGCAAAACGACCGCCGAGCGCCTAGAGTCCGGCGCCGTGGCTTCCGTGTACAACGTCGTCACGATCTCGCGTGCGGGCAAGGAACACCGCCGGACCTATGTCACCGACGACGCACTCTCGCAGGGCGACGTGATCAGGCTCGAGGGTCGCGACTGGTTGATCGACCGCGTCGATCCCGACGGCCGCGAGTACGCCGCGCATGTTTTTGCCAAGCTTGCGCGCTACCGCATTCGGCTTCAGCATCCGGACGGGCGCGAGGAGCTCGGCGGCTTTCGTCGTTTTCGTCCCGACGCTCCCAGGGTCGGCCACGCGTTCAGCACGATCGAGGACGGACAACCGGCGAGCTGGCAGGTCGTCGACGAGCGCCTGGCGCATGACGACGACGGTGAGCCGTACCTCGAGCTGATCGCCGAGCGGGACTTTGCGGAGTTCGAGCAGCTCCCCGACCACGAGCTCGAGCACGCGTTCGCAGCCCGCGAGGCCGAGTTGCCGCCCGGTGCGCAAGCCGCGTTTGCACGCGCGGAGGCCGCCGGCCTGTCGATCGAGTTGGTCGCGCTCGAGCCGGGCGAGGCGCCGGACTGGGCCGAGGCGGAGGCGTACATCGACGCGCTCGTGATCGAGGAGATCGAGGACGACCTCCTCGAGCTGTGCGGGGTTGAACCGAACCGCGATCCGCGCGATGCCTGGCTCGGGATCGTGAAGGAGCGGCTTCGCTCAGATCTGGGGAGCTTCCGGGTTGACGTCGAGGGCGACCACGACGAGATCGAGGAGTGGGAGTTCCGCGATGGTCGCGTCTTTGCATCGGTCGGTCGCGAGGAGGACGAGGCCGACCCGAACTCCGGCCACGGCTGGATGTGCCGGCTGGTCGATGCGAGTGCGCTCGCCGCAGCCGGATTCGAGCGCGTGCGCAAGGCCGAGCTGTGGGGCTCGGTCGCATGAGTTGCACCTGCTCGCGGACGGGCTCGTCGACGTCCACGTCGACCTGACGCCTCGGGCAGGAGGGCGCTCAGCCGGTACGCGTAATCGACAGGATTCGCGCGGTCCACGAGCCGCGCGGGGCATCTACGTCGACGGCGTCTCCTTTGCTGCGCCCGACGAGTGCACGGCCGAGCGGCGAGTCGGGCGAAATCGTTCCGCTCCCGCCGATGCTCGAGATCTCGAGCTCCATGCGGTCGCCGTTCTCATCTTCGATTTCAACCATCGATCCGACACCGACCTTGTCGGGTGCGAGTTCCGACTCGTCGACGAGCACCGAGTTGTCGAGGCGTGAGCGCAGCGTTCGGATGCGCGCCTCGAGCAAGCCCTGTTCGTTCTTCGCAGCGTGGTACTCGAAGTTCTCGGACAGGTCGCCGTGCTCGCGCGCCGTCTTGATGGCGTGAACCGCGGCCGCGCGTTTCGGGCCTTCGAGCTCGGAGAGCTCTGCAGCGAGCGCGTCGCGCTGGCTCGCGGTTAGGTGATCGACCCTCGGCTCGCTCATCGCGGACAGCATAGGCTCAGCGCGCGGCGGAGCGGGACCGAGTCGATCATCCAGCAGTGCACGCGCTCACCGAAGAAATCGCCGAGCTCTACGCGGAACTCGTAAAGCGTGGCGGATGAAGACGACTCACTTCGCAGACGAGCTCTTCGTCGTTTTCGAAACGACCACGAACGAGCTGACCCCGAGGCTGTGGCCGTATCTAGCGGCCGCTAACTGACCGAACCCGGGCCAGACGTACCACCGATACGTGCCCTTGCGCAGGCGGTACCGGTGCCCCTGGAAGACCCAGGATCGCGGGACACGGAAGTGCGGGTGCCGCGGCCAAACGCTCAGGATCTTCGATCCGCGGACGATCTGAAGGTTGTAGTAGCGAGCGCGGCTCACCGGCGTCCAGACGAGAACCGGCGGCTCATCGACCTTGGCGCCGGGTGGCGGGCTGAGCAGAGGTCCCGTCGCGGTGATCGCGATCGTCGCCGAAGCAGTGTTGCCCGCCTCGTCGGCCGCGGTCACTGCGTATCGGTAGTCCTTGCCGACGCTGAGTCCAGCATCGCGGTAGCTCGTCGCCCTTCCCTGGTAGATCGTGGTCTTGGTTGCGTCACCCCTGCCGGGGGCGCGGGTGACTTGAAAATCCTCCACGTCGGCCGACGCGTTCCAACTGAGGTCGACTCGCCGGTCGCCCGTTTTGGCCGTCACCTTCGAGACGGTCGGCGGAGTGGTGTCGTACTTGAGGGGCATGCTGGCCGAGCCGACGTTGCCGGCGCCGTCGGTGCAGGAGCCGCTGACGGTCGTGCTGGGGTTGTCGGGGCCCGTGTAGTCGACGGAGGAGCAGCCCGCGATTCCGGCCGTCGCGTCGGTTCCGGAGAACGTGACGGTGAGCGCGTGGTTGTACCAGCCGTTCGCGTCCGCAGCTCTGCTCGCCGTCGCTTTCGCGGTAGGCGCCGTCGAGTCGTACTTGAGCGCCAGGCTCGCCGTCGCGACGTTGCCGGCGAGATCGGTGCAGGAGCCGCTCACGGTCGCGCTCGCGCTGTCCGGTCCGCCGTACTCCGGGGACGAGCATCCGGCAATCCCCGCAGTGGCGTCCGTCCCCGACATCCTCGCGGTCAGCGCGTGGTTGTACCAGCCGTTCGTGTCCGCACCGCGACTCGCGGCTGCCGTCGCCGTGGGCGGCGTTGCGTCGTACTTGAAGGGCAGGCTGGTCGTGCCGACGTTGCCGGCGTTGTCGGTGCAGAAGCCCATGACCGTTACTCCGACGCTGTCAGGGCCGCTGTAATCCGTGGGCGACGAGCAGCCCGCTAGCCCGGCAGTGACGTCGGTGCCAGAGAACCGGACGGTGAGCGCGCTCTTGTACCAGCCGTTCGCGTTCGGGGCGCGGCTTGCTTCAGCCGTAGCAGCCGGCGGAGTCGCGTCGTACTTGAGAGGCAGGCTGGCGGCGCCGACGTTGCCAGCCTTGTCGGTGCAAGAGCCGACCACGGTCGGGCCGGAGCTATCGGGACCGCCGTACTCCGTGGTCGGCGAGCAGCCGGCGAGGCCGGCGGTGGCGTCGCTGCCGGAGAAGCTGACGGTGAGTGGGTGGTTGTACCAGCCGTTGCTGTCCGCGGCTCGGCTCGGGCTCGCGGTCGCGGTGGGCGGTGTGGCGTCGTATTTGAAGGGAAGGCTGGCGGTGGTGACGTTGCCGGCCTTGTCGGTGCAGGTGCCGCTGACGGTCGCGCTGGGGTTGTCGGGGCTGCTGTAGCTCGTCGAGGTGCAGCCGGCGATGCCGGCGGTGGCGTCGCTGCCGGCGACGTTGATGGTGAGTGGGTGGTTGTACCAGCCGTTGCTGTCCGCGGGCCGACTCGCGCTCGCGGTCGCCGTGGGCGGTGTGGAGTCGTACTTGAGCGGCAGGTTCGCCGTCCCGACGTTGCCGGCCTTGTCGGTGCAGGAGCCGCCGACGGTCGCGCTGTCGTTGTCAGGCCCGTTGTAGCCGACCGGCGCGGAGCAGCCGGCGATGCCGGCGGTGGCGTCGCTGCCGGAGAAGCTGATCGTGAGCGCGCTGTTGTACCAGCCGTTGGCGTTCGGGGCACGGCTCGGGTCAGCCGTGGCAGCCGGCGGGGTCGAGTCGTACTTGAGCGGCAGGCCGGCGGTGGCGACGTTGCCTGCGTTGTCGGTGCAGGTGCCGCTGACGGTGGCGCTCGCGTTGTCCGTGCTGTAGCCGACCGGTGCGGAGCAGGCGTTGAGGCCGGCGGTGGCGTCGCTGCCGGAGAAGCTGACCGTGAGTGGGTGGTTGTACCAGCCGTTGGTGTCCGCGGCTCGGCTGGCGGCTGCGGTCGCGGTGGGCGCTGTCGCGTCGTACTTGAAGCGGCAGGCTGGCGGTGGCGACGTTGCCCGCCTTGTCGGTGCAGGTGCCGCTGACGGTCGCGCTGGGGTTGTCGGGGCTGCTGTAGCTCGTCGAGGTGCAGCCGGCGATGCCGGCGGTGGCGTCGCTGCCGGCGAAGCTGACGGTGAGTGGGTGGTTGTACCAGCCGTCGTTGTCCGCGGCTCGGCTCGGGCTCGCGGTCGCGGTGGGCGGTGTGGCGTCGTATTTGAAGGGAAGGCTGGCGGTGGTGACGTTGCCGGCCTTGTCGGTGCAGGTGCCGCTGACGGTCGCGCTGGGGTTGTCGGGGCTGCTGTAGCTCGTCGAGGTGCAGCCGGCGATGCCGGCGGTGGTGTCGCTGCCGGCGACGTTGATGGTGAGTGGGTGGTTGTACCAGCCGTTGCTGTCCGCGGGCCGACTCGCGCTCGCGGTCGCGGTGGGCGCCGTGGAGTCGTACTTGAGCGGCAGGTTCGCCGTCCCGACGTTGCCGGCCTTGTCGGTGCAGGAGCCGCCGACGGTCGCGCTGTCGTTGTCAGGCCCGTTGTAGCCGACCGGCGCGGAGCAGCCGGCGATGCCGGCGGTGGCGTCGCTGCCGGCGAAGCTGACCGTGAGCGCGCTGTTGTACCAGCCGTTGGCGTTCGGGGCACGGCTCGGGTCAGCCGTGGCAGCCGGCGGGGTCGAGTCGTACTTGAAGCGGCAGGCTGGCGGTGGCGACGTTGCCTGCGTTGTCGGTGCAGGTGCCGCTGACGGTGGCGCTCGCGTTGTCCGTGCTGTAGCCGACCGGTGCGGAGCAGGCGTTGAGGCCGGCGGTGGCGTCGCTGCCGGAGAAGCTGACGGTGAGTGGGTGGTTGTACCAGCCGTTGGTGTCCGCGGCTCGGCTGGCGGCTGCGGTCGCGGTGGGCGCTGTGGCGTCGTACTTGAAGGGCAGGCTGGCGGTGGCGACGTTGCCCGCTTTGTCGGTGCAGGTGCCGCTGACGGTCGCGCTGGCGTTGTCCGTGCTGTAGCCGACCGGTGCGGAGCAGGCGTTGAGGCCGGCGGTGGCGTCGCTGCCGGAGAAGCTGACGGTGAGTGGGTGGTTGTACCAGCCGTTGCGTGTCCGCGGCTCGGCTGGCGGCTGCGGTCGCGGTGGGCGCTGTCGACGTCGTACTTGAAGGGCAGGCTGGCGGTGGCGACGTTGCCGGCCTTGTCGGTGCAGGTGCCGCTGACGGTGGCGCTCGCGTTGTCCGTGCTGTAGCCGACCGGTGCGGAGCAGGCGTTGAGGCCGGCGGTGGCGTCGCTGCCGGAGAAGCTGACGGTGAGTGGGTGGTTGTACCAGCCGTTGGTGTCCGCGGCTCGGCTCGGCGGCTCGCGGTCGCGGTGGGCGGTGTGGCGTCGTACTTGAAGGGCAGGCTGGCGGTGGCGACGTTGCCCGCTTTGTCGGTGCAGGTGCCGCTGACGGTCGCGCTGGCGTTGTCGGGGCCTGTGTAGTCGACGGGGAGCAGCCGGCGATGCCGGCGGTGGCGTCGCTGCCGGCGACGTTGATGGTGAGCGCGTGGTTGTACCAGCCGTTGCTGTCCGCGGGCCGACTCGGGCTCGCGGTCGCCGTGGGCGGTGTGGAGTCGTACTTGAGCGGCAGGTTCGCCGTCCCGACGTTGCCTGCGTTGTCGGTGCAGGTGCCGCTGACGGTGGCGCTCGTCGTTGTCCGTGCTGTAGCCGACCGGTGCGGAGCAGGCGTTGAGGCCGGCGGTGGCGTCGCTGCCGGAGAAGCTGACGGTGAGTGGGTGGTTGTACCAGCCGTTGGTGTCCGCGGCTCGGCTGGCGGCTGCGGTCGCGGTGGGCGCTGTCGAGTCGTACTTGAAGGGCAGGCTGGCGGTGGCGACGTTGCCCGCGTTGTCGGTGCAGGTGCCGCTGACGGTGGCGCTCGCGTTGTCCGTGCTGTAGCCGACCGGTGCGGAGCAGGCGTTGAGGCCGGCGGTGGCGTCGCTGCCGGAGAAGCTGACGGTGAGTGGGTGGTTGTACCAGCCGTTGGTGTCCGCGGCTCGGCTCGCGCTCGCCGTCGCCGTCGGCGGTGTCTTGTCGATCTTGAACGTTCTGCTTACCGTCACAGTCTCCGTCCCGTCGACGTTCGAAGCGGAGCACGTGAGCGTCGTCCCCGTCGTATCGGTCGTGAGAGTCTTGGCGTCGCACCCACTCGAGTCGGCGGCGCCCGAGACGTTCCAGTTGACGGTGACGTTGCTCGTGTACCAGTTGTTCGTACCGAGCGTCCCGGTGATCACGGGGTCGATGGTGATGGCGTCGGGTGCGCCGGCGGCGCTCGGCACGGAAACAAGACTCGTCGCCGCCACGATGACGAGCGCGAGCTTCAACACCTGTTCCCCGAGACGGATAGCGCTAAGCAACGACGACATCCGTGGTTCTCAACCCCCCAACGCTGCGGTCGTTGCGCCGATGCTACGTCCCTGTCATAGCTCTGTCAATTGCCAGTGGCGGACGTGCAGGGCCGCTGAGCCGGCGGTCGGCACCTCGAGCTCGAGGTGCCGACCGACGAAATCGCCGAGCTCTACGCCGAGCTCGCGACGCGCGCCATCTAGGGGAGGATCCCCCGGTCGACGAAGGCCTGGGTCACGACGGCTGCCGCGCCGGCGCCGTAGAGACTCTGCGCTGCGGCGACGGTGCTCTTTGCGAGGTCGGTCATCGTCGTCCCCGGGAAGTCGAACGATCCCTGCAGGATGATCGTGTCGGCCTTCTCGTGGCCTAGCGCCTGGCGGATGTCCCAGAGAGCACGCGACCAGATCTGGCCGTCGTGGTGCACCTCGCCGTTGAGGTCGGCCGGATAGTGGAGGTTCTTGTCGACGGTGCGCAGGCAGTGCGGAACGCTGCTCGTGTATGAGGTCGCGTCCCAGTCCGCGACGCACGGAAGCGGCTCGAGCTCGGGAACGCCCAGCGCCGTCGCGACGACGTCGGAGACGGTGACGGCCCAGTAGTCGGCGAAGCCCTCGCTGATCGCACCCGCCTCTTCGGACGCGAACGAGAAGTTCTGCGCGAAGTGGATCGCGTGGCCGTACTCATGCAGGATCACCTCCGCGTCCTCGGCGTCGTCGACGCCTCCCTTCCCGAAGCGGAGCTCGTTCTTGTTGTGGTCGTCGGTCGCGAACGAGTTGTCGACGCCCCACTGGTTGATCCTCACATTCTGCGGCCGGTTGTCGATCCCGCGCATAGACGTTCCGAACCCGAGATGCTGGATGTAGTTCTGCGCCGCGGTGATCCAGAAGTAGGCCATCACCTGCTCGAACTCGTCCTGGTTGCGCCTGTACCGGAACGTGTTCGTGGCGGAGTACGCAAGGTTTCCGGTGCTGCTGTAGACGTTCGCGTAGTCGCCGCTCAGGAAGCCGCTCCCATCGAGGTGCGTCAGAGGAACGTCGTAATAAGCCGCAGACGGCACGGCGGCATCCGAGTCTTTCTGGTCGGTGAGCGACTCGTTTCCGAGGCTCTGCACCGGATTCGAAACGAAGACCGAGCCCACTCCCGTGTCCCCGCCCGGTCCTGGCTTCTTCGCTATCGCAGCACCGACGACGACGACGCTTGCCGCCATGGCGATGCCCAACGCAACGATGACGCTCCGCATGATCATCCTCCCCTAGGTTTGACCGGCTGGAGCGTACCGGACACGCGGCCGGCTCCACCTCCTTCTCGTCGGGCCGCCAGTAAGCGGCGATCTAGTGGCCTCCTAGCCGAGCTTTAGCGGGCGACTCCAGATTTGTGGTCGAGAGCAATTGACCCGACCCGAAGGAGGAAGACGATGAAGATCAGGGCCTGGATTCTCGCAGCGACGATCGTCGCCGCGTCAGCATCCTTCACGGCTCCGACCGCGCAGGCGTGCGCGATCACTCCCGACGGTGAGTGCCTGACCGCCGTCGTGAGGAGCCAGCCGTCGACCGCCATTGGAAAGCACAAGACGATCCAGCCGATCCGCCATCAGAGACGGCACAAGCCACCGCTCGAGCCGTAGACCACACGACTCGACCCGAGACGCGGCCACGGCGCCGAACCGTGGCCGCGCGCCAGACAGCCCTCATGCTCTCCACACTGCGGGCTTTGGAAGTCGGCTATTGCGTCGGCGCCGTGCCGCGCGTCCCCGTTGGTTTCTCGAGCGAGTCAAGGCGCTTCTCGAGCTCGCTCACACGGGTGTCGAGCGGATCGTCTTCGCCCAGAACCGTCGCGGCGCTGTGCAGGACATTGCCCACGCCGTCCAGCGTCCCGGCGACGATACGGCGCGGCAGAGAGAACAGAAGAACCGAGAACCCGCGCAGCACGTCTTCGCCGACATCGGCGACGAGCGAGATGACGTCCTTGTCCTGAGTTTTTTCCGTACGTGTCTCAGTCATGCCGAGACGATAGCGAGTTCCGTGCGAGCAATCGAATTGCTCCTGGGTCGACTGTCCTCCACCGACCCATTGAGCGGATTTCCGGAGTCGAGCCTGCCGGTGCGGCATGCTGCCAGTTGTGACACAAAGAAGCAAGAGCGCCTATGCTCCACGCTCAGTAGCGTGGCTCAAATAGGCCAGAACACACTCCTGCGCGAGTGCGCGGGAATGTCACCCGGATGCGCTGTGACCGCAAACCGAGATAGGCCCGGCGGTCACAGCATTGGGTCGCACCGTTCATGAGGATGGGCCGTCAGAATGGGGCGCGTGGCGCGGACAGCGGCTTGTCAGCCGAGGGTGTGCGGCATCGTCGGGCCGCGCCCTGTCCGATTGTCGAGTCGTGCCTTCACGCGAGGACGCCGGGCGCACCGGTGCTCCACCAGGAGATCGCGGGTTGGAGATCCGACTAGTTTCACGTGATGAAGGGCCTTCACCCCGGTCTGGTGCTGTTTGTCGCCGTGCTGTGCGCGGTCGTCGCGGCGGTGACGGCTCCCACGCCGACGACTTCCGCGTTCACCACGCGGTCAGGAGCGACGCACTCGTGCACGAAAGCCGAGCGGGCGCGGCGCGCGCATCGCGTCGCCACGTACAAGCGGCAGATGAAGCCCGCGCGGCGCGCCTACTTCAAGACTCACCGCTCAAGCCGAGCCCGCGCGAAGTTCGTTCGCGCCCAGAACGCTCACCTCAGGGCCCTACAGCGCGCCCTTGACAACTGCCGTCGCACGCCGTCGCCACCACGGGGTAGCAACTGTTTCGCATCGCCCCGTGCCTGCGGATTCCCTGATCCTGCTTCGGGGAATGTCGGCGTCCCAGCGGGGACAACCCTGACTCCCTCCGGGTCGATCACCATCAACACCGCTGGAACGGTGGTCAATGGCCTCGACGTTCGCGGGACGATCACTGTCAACGCGAAAAACGTCACGATCAAGAACACTCGGGTGACCGGCATCGGAGCCGGCTGCGGCCCGACTAACACCTGTGGGAACTTCGTGATCCGTGTCGCCTGTGCCTGCACCGTGACAATCTCAAACGTCGAGCTGACCGCAAACCCACCAACCACGGTCGAACACGGAATCACGAACGGCAACGGCGGGACGATCAACCTCGATCACGTCTACCAGCACGGAAACATCGACTCGCTGTGCTTCTGCGGCAACGGGTCGATCTCCGACAGCTATTCCACGATTCATCTGGCGATCGCGCTCGACCATCTCGAGAACCTCTACGTCGACGACGCCAGCCTGAGGATCGTCCACAACACGTTCCTGAACCAGGCGAACCAGACCGCGAACATCTTCGGGAACACGAACAACGGATCCGACGGGCCCTGCGAGAACCACCTGACCATCGACAGGAATCTCCTGGCCGGCGGCGGCTACAGCATCTACCCATGCGCGCACGGCACCTCCGTCGGATCGTCCTCGAGCCAGATCACGAACAACAGGTTCGCGCGCTGCAAGACCTCCCAGTACCAGGGCGGCGGGGGAACGTGGCTCTGCACGGGCGGCCCCGACTCCTTCGGCTACTACCCGAAAGGCGGCTCGTTCGGCTACCTCGCCTACGCGTACTGCGGCAAATCCGCGGCCCATACCTGGAGCGGGAACGTCTGGGACGACAACAACACGACCATCACCTGCTGACTCAACGGGCCGTGCCCTGCGCCCTCAAGAGGGGCTCGCGTCCCGCGCCTCGTGGCGGCCAGAACGACTCGACCTCGAACCCAAGCATGGTGGGGTACCAGTCGACTGCTCGACGAAGGTCGGCCACGTTGGTCCGAACGCAATCCAGACCGGCCACGGCAGCGTAGACCCCGTGGCGATCGGCGCGTCGCCGGTGAGGCCCCTTCCAGGCTGCCGCGCTGCAGGCGCGCCGCCGTACCCGAACGCGTTTGGGCACGCGCGGGTGTCGCGGCTTGGTGGTTCGTGACGGCGGAGTCGCCGCGCGCGCCCTTGAAAAGGCGAGGAGCAACCCATCATGGTTGCCCCTCGCGGTCGCTCTCGGTCAACGGCGCTCTCGCCACTTGCGGCTCGCCGAAACCGTAACTGCTAAAGGCGTGACGTGACATTCCGCGGTTCTCATCGCGTCTGCGGGCCTTCCACGCTCAGCACTGCTTGAAGTCCGGAACGCGGCTTACCGCGTGTAGTGGTCGATGGCTCCGCTGAGGACGCCGGAACTAGCGCCCGTCGTTTGGTCCAAGGTGCTTTTCAGCGTGAAAGTGCCGGTTGCGTCGGCGAAGCGTCCCGTGCCGTCGGTGATGGTGTAGACCTCGACAATCGAGAGCGTGGTGGGACTCGTCCGAGTCGCCTTTCCGGCGACCGTGACGAGCAAGCCGTATCGACCGACGCTGGATAGTCTCGGACGGTGATCGCGGCCGCGACGTCCACATCGGGTCGGGCCGCGCCCGCTCCCGAAGTCCGGCGTGCGCGACGCGGGACGGCGACGGTGTTCGCGGTGCACGGATGCGTCACAGGCAGCTTCGCGGCCCGCATTCCGTGGATCGCGTCGCACGTCGGTGTCGGCGTCGGCCATCTCGGGATCGCGCTGCTCATGCCGGGGATCGGCGCCCTGCTCGCCATGCCCTTCTCGGGCCGTCTCGCTCACCGCTTCGCGCTCCGCCCGTTCGTCACGGCCACGATCGTTGCATGGTGCGCGTGCCTCGTTCTGCCGGCGCTGCCGACGTCGCTCGTGGCGCTCTGCGCCGTCCTGCTCGTCTTCGGCGCGGTCGCCGGGCTCGCGGACATGGCGATGAATGCGGAGGGCGTTCTCGTGGAGAAGCTGTTCGGCCGGTCGGTGATGTCGAGCCTGCACGGCTTTTGGAGCGTGGGCGTACTGGTCGGGTCGGCCGTCTCGGCCCTCGCGTCCCACGCCGGCATCGACACTCGGGTTCAGTTCGCGTTCGAGGCGCTCGTCCTCGCCACGGTCGGCGCCGCAGTCGCGCAGCTGCTGATCGAGGACCCGACGACGACCGACGCGCCTGCGCCGCCGCACTTCGCGCTCCCGACCCGGCCCGTCCTCCTGATCGGGCTCGTCGGCCTCTGCGCCGTCTTCGGCGAGCAGGCCGGGACCGACTGGTCGGCGTTCTATATCCGCAACGAGCTCGGCGGGTCGGCGAGCGTCGCAGCGCTCGCGGTCTCGGCGTTCGCCGTCGCGATGGCGACGGTCAGACTCATGGGCGACCGTGTGATCCGCAGGCTGGGGCCGGTCCGTACCGTCCGCATCTCAGGGGCGTGCGCCTTCGTCGGCGCGATCGCGGTCGTGCTGGCGCCCGGCCTTGCGGTCGGCCTCCTCGGCTTCGCGCTGCTCGGGATCGGCCTCGCCGTCGTCGTCCCGCTCGTGTTCGCGGCGGCCGGGCGCGTGGGCGCCCATCCCGCGCGCAGCATTGCCGGCGTCGCCGTCGTCGCCTACGCGAGCGGCCTCGTCGCACCGGGGGTGATCGGCGGCATCGCCTCGGCGTCGTCGCTGACGACGTCGTTCTGCGTCGTCGCCGCCCTGGTGGGAGTCATCGCGTTGGCCGCGGGCGTGCTTCGCCCGCGGCAACTAGCCTCCGAGACGAGTTCCGCCACCACCGGGTCGACGCCGGCCGAGATCTAGACGAAGAGCCTCGACGAGCCGCGCGTCAGGCGTCATTCCGGAACACTCATATGGAGTGCGGGCTGTCAACTGCGCAGGGGTGGATGGCCCCGCTGGTTTGCGGGTCGGTTCGGCGGGGGGAGCGCATCGGCTGTCGTCGACGGCTGTGTCGCGACTCATATGCGCGGGTTGGTGCCGCATGACCGGATGTGCGAGATGAGGAGCGGGGCCGTTCTCTGGCGGCGAGCGTGGCCGGTTAGGGCTGCTCACAGTGTTCCCTCGGGTCGCTCCTCGCGTCGGTGCGCCGGTGCGCTCTCCTCGCCGAGCGGTTGGTGGTGCGGCTACTCCATCGTCGCGAGCGCCCAGCAGTGTCCGGCGAGCTCGCGCGCGACGGCGACCACGACGATCAAGCGCGGCTTGCCTCGGGCCTCGAGCGCGTGCCAGCGTCCGTGCAGCCTGCGGGCGCTCGAGTCCGCTTGGGCTCGCACGGCGAGGGACTTGCCGGTGCGTCTGCGTTCCAGCGTGACGCTCAAGCGCGGAGCGCTGCGTTGATGCCAGGCGGCTTCGATCAGAAGCCGGCGTGCGTGCGTGTTGCCGGTCTTGGTGATCCCGCCTTGACGGCGGCGCTCTCCGCTGGAGCTTTCGCTTGGGGTGAGCCCGAGGAAGGGTGCGAGTGATTCGGGCCGGAACCTGTGCCAGTCGCCGAGCTCGACGGTCAACGCGAACGCGGTGAGCGTGGAGACACCCCGGAGACAGACGAGCCGCTCGACGACATCGACGTACGGCTCGCTTGCGGCCAGCTCGGCGATTGCTTTGTCGAGCGTGTCCCTCCTGGTCTTCGCGTCGATCATCCGGCTGTAGCACTCGTCGAACACGATCGCGAGCGGACCGTCTTGGAACCGCTGCTTGCGAAGCCACGCGTCGTGGGCTCGCGTCCACGCGGTCGCGTCGTACACCGCCCCGTGGCGCAGGAGCAGCTTCGAGAGCCGGTGCCGAGCCCGCATCAGATCGCCCCGAGCGTCCTCGCGCGCACGGACGAGATCACGTGCGGCCTCCTCTACCGGACCGGGCACCCGCACGGGGGTGATCTCACCGAGCCGAAGCAGCCTGGCCAGCCGCTCGGCATCCCGCCGGTCAGTCTTGACTCTATCGGCCGCCGGCCTGATCTTCGACGGCGCCGCGACAACGCAGCTGATCCCTGCCTCGGCACACAAGCGCGCAAGTCCGTACCCGGTTGGTCCGGCCTCGTAGACGACCCGAACCGGCGCGGGCAGCGTCTTCAACCATGCCACCGTGGCCTCGGGCCCAGGCGGCACCCGCAGCGACCGCACCTCACCGCTCCCCATGTCGATCACGCCCGCGACCACCGAGCGAGCGTGCACATCAAGCCCCACACAGCTACCTTCGCTCATAACCGGCGCCTCCCGTAATTGCGGCTCTACCGCCGGGCCTATCCCGACGGCAACCCGCGCCTAACTTACGAGCGAGGCGCCGGGCACTCCATACGGTCTGGCGCAGGTCGGCGCCGCGTTCCCTGACTAGACAGACGCGCCATTCGGACGGGTGATCACGTTGCGGGCTCGGCGATCGCGCTACCAACCCGGTCGCTTCCTCTTCTGCGCGGACAGGCTAAGCACGCGAGATCGCCGCCACGAGGGAGCTGACCTGGTCAGCCTTCCGCGACCGCGTATACGCGCCAGGTGCCCGGAACGCCCTTGAGCTCGTGCTCTCCGCGATCGATGAAACCGAATCCCGAGCCGGCAACGAGATCCGTCACGGTCTGTGAGACCAGCACTTCGCTGGGGTCGGCGAGCGCGGCGACGCGTGCGCCGGTGACAACCGAGATCCCCGCAAGCTTTTCCCCCACGACCTCGCACTCTCCGGTATGAATTCCAGCGCGGACGGCGAGGTCGAGCTGTTTGGCACGGCTCACGATCGCCCGTGCACACGCAATCGCGCGCGCGGGACCGTCGAAGCGGCAGAAGAAGCCGTCGCCCGCGGAGTCGACCTCGTCCCCCCGGAATCGCACGAGCTCGCGTCGCACATCCTCGTGATGACGGGTCAGCAGATCTCGCCATGCCCGGTCGCCGAGCGCGGCTGCTCGCTCCGTGGAGCCGACGAGGTCCGTAAACAGAACTGTCGCGAGGACCGATTCGGGGATCCGATCGCGCTGTCCACCTTCGACGAAGGCTCTGGTCTCACGCGCGATGTCCCCGAACGTCTCGATGAGCGTGTCGGCAGGCAATGCGACCGACCGAGCGTCGGGAACGCGGCGAGCCACGTCCAGTATCTCGTCTCGCTGCGCTGGGCCGTGGAGTACGAGGGTCGGCACGCTGATGCTCGCGAGCACGTCTCGAAGATCGGTCTCGCCTAGGACCCGATAGAAGTTCAGGGCCGCGCCCGGGCTTGCATTGAACCGTTGGCAGGTCACGAACCAGTCGACGAACTCGTCGTCGGCGCTCGGGTTAGCCCTGCGAGCCTGCTGCTCGAAGTAGTCGCGCTCGCCCCAGAGCTGACGAACCTCGCGGAGCTGCTCGCGCCATGCGTCCGGTTCGAGTCCATACGGATAGTCCTCCGTCTTCACAGCGCGCGCGGGTGTGTTCACAAGGACGAGCGCTCTCGTGCGCTCCGGATAGGTCGCCGCGAACATCGCACAGGGCTGACCACCGCCGCCGGCCCCCACGAGCACCGCGCGTTCGGCTCCGACTGCGTCAAGCACCGCACGGATGTCGTCCATGCGTGCCTCGAGGGTTCCTAGGTCTCGTGGGCGGTCCGAGAGGCCAGTTCCACGCTTGTCGAGCATGATCAGGCGCGCGAACGACGCGAGGCTTTCGTAGAAGGACTTCCAGTCCCGATTGAGCCAGGGAAAGACGAGGTTTGCGAACGTCGGGACGAAGACGAGGTCGAACGTCCCCCCGCCCGCGACCTGATACGCAATCGCGACGTCGCCGCTTCGTGTGTAGTGGATCTCAGGGACATCCATGGCGCCCGAGCTTAGTGCTGCTCGAAGGCCGCGTCACACTTACCGCCTTGGCGCTAGCTCCGAAGCATCTGCCTGATGAACTTGAGCTTCTGGACATCCTGGATGAGATCACGTTTTCCAAGCGTGTTCGCGACGGCTTCAAGGGACATTTCATAACGCTCGCGCGGCCCCGGAGAGGAGAGTCTCGATCGGAGCCGACTGGCGTGACACGCAGATCAGATACCTCGTCCACTTCGACCGCGGCGGCAGCGGCATGCGCTACCGCAGCGAGTCGCTCGCGGTCGGCGTCGAGCTAGCCGACGGCGACACGGTCTACCGAGTCGAGCGCGGCGAGCCGCCGCCGAACCCGAACGCGTTCGGGCACGCGTGGGTGACGCGGATCGACAAGCCGGTCGTGGCTGCGAGCCGGGATCGTAGGCCGTCTCGAGATCGGCCACGATCGGTCGTGGCGCTCCACGATCTGCGGCTGCGACGTAGACGATGTCGGAGCCGTCGTCGCCGCTACGGTCAAGGGCAATTCCGCCGATGGCGTTTGGTTATGACCTCTTCCGATCCGATGTCAAGCAGTCCACAATCGAATAATCGAGGTCGTGAGCAATACAAACGACGTCAGGGCCGATCTGGCGCCATATGTGCCGCGACTCGTAATCGAGTGGCTGGCCGACGATCCCGACCGTGAGTGGCGTGAGATCGAAGGGACGATGGCGTTAGTCGACATCTCCGGCTTCACGGCGATGTCGGAGAAGCTCGCCCGGGAGGGAAAGGCCGGCGCCGAGCAAGTGACCGACCTGATGAACGCCACGTTCGAGGCACTCCTCGACGTCGCGTGTTCCTACGGTGGCGGATTGTTGAAGTTCGGCGGCGACGCGCTGCTGTTGTTCTTCGACGGTGCCAATCACGAGCCGCGGGCGGCGCGCGCCGCCGTGGACATGCGCAGGACACTAAGAGCGATCGGCAGGCTGCAGACGTCGGCCGGCTCGGTCTTGCTGCGCATGCACGTCGGCATCCACTCTGGCGCATTCCTTTTCGTCATCGCAGGAAGCGATCACCGCGAGTTGATCGTCGCCGGTCCTGCGGCAACGCGGACCGTCGAGATGGAGACGCTCGGCACAGCCGGCGAGATAGTCGTCAGCGACGCCACGGCGTCCGTGCTTCCGGTCGGAGTGCTCGGCGAGGCGCGACGCAACGGCTTCCTCCTCGTGGCCGGCCCGCCAGCGCCGAAAGGGATCGAGCCGCTGCCTCCGTTCGGCGACCTGCCGCTTGAAGATTGCGTGCCGCGACTCATTCGCGAGCATGTGTTCTCGGAGACGACAGAGCCAGAGCACCGGCAGGCGGTCGTTGCGTTCGTACGGTTGTCGGGCGTCGACGGAATCGTCGAGATCGAAGGGGCGGCCCGCGCCGCGGAGGTGATTACGGAGGTCGTCGAGACCGTGCAGGCCGCAGCGGCCGAGCATGGCGTCTGTTTCCTTGAGAGCGACATCGACGCCGACGGCGCACGCATCGTCCTCGTCGCCGGTGCTCCCCGCGTGAGGGAGTACGACGTTGAGCGGATGCTGCGCACCGTTCGCGCCGCCGTGGATGCTCGGACTCACCTTCCGCTCTCGATCGGCGTCTGCCGCGGTCGCGTCTTCGCGGGCGACGTCGGCGCATCCTTCCGCCACACGTATGCGATCCTCGGCGGCACCGCGGCGCTCGCCGCGCGCCTGATGGCGAAAGCCGAGCCGCGCCAGGTGGTAGCGCCCGTCGACCTTCTCGATCATTCGCCGACGCGGTTCGAGCGGACGCCGATCGGGCCCCTTGCGCTCCGGGGCTTGCCCGAACCGGTGCACGCGGTCGCCGTCGGCCCCGTCGAGGGCGCGCGCCGGGTCGCGGCGGCGGGCTCTGTTACGCCGCTCGTTGGCCGGCAACGCGAGTTCGCGATGATGACGGCTGCGCTCGCGCCCTTGCGAATGGGCTTCGGCACGGTGCTCGAGATCGTCGGCGAGGCAGGCCTCGGCAAGTCACGGCTGCTCCAGGAGTTCGGAACGAGCGAGGTCGACCTTCGGCGCATCGGTGCACGCTGCGACGAGTACGAGAGCTCCACCGCGTACTTCCTCTTCCGAAACGTCCTCAGGCCGCTAATCGGCGAGGAGCTTGACGGATCCTTAGCCGAGAACACTGCGGCCCTCACGCGACTCGTCGAGCGCGTGGCGCCGGACCTAGCCCCGTGGATACCGCTGCTCGCGCTGCCGCTCGATGTCGCGGTCGAGCCGACGCCGGAGGTCGACGATCTCCAGCCGGCGTTCCGGCGTGCGCGGCTGCACGGTGCGGTGGAAGCGCTATTGACCGCCCTCCTGCCGACGCCGACGCTCGTGCTGCTGGAAGACGTGCACTGGATCGACGAGGCCTCGTCCGATCTGCTTCGTCACCTCGGAGCCACGAACGGATCGCGTCCGTGGGCAATTCTGACGACACGGCGCCCGGGGGCTGGCGGGTTCGTCGCCGCCGACGGGACACCCCCCGTCGCGGCGATGACGATCGTGCTCCAACCGCTGCACGACGACGAGGCGGCGGAACTGCTGAAGGCGCTCGCGGGTGACCGGCTCGACGACTCGACCATTGCCGCGATCGTCCGGCGCGCCGGGGGAAACCCGCTGTTCCTGCAGGAGCTGATCACGACTGCAGCGGCCTTGGGGGCCGAGGAGCTGCCCGACACCGTCGACGCCGTCGTGGGGACGCGTATCGATCGGCTCGCACCCGCCGATCGCGCACTGCTGCGCTGGGCATCGGTGCTCGGGGTGACCTTCGACGGCGGGTTGATTGCGGATGTGCTGCAAGGCGATCCGGCCGCAGCAGGCGAATCGGAGGCGTGGGACCGGCTGGCGGAATTCGTGGAGCGAGATCCGTACGTCCCGGGCGGCTTTCGCTTCACGCACGCGCTCATCCGGGACGCCGCATATGAAGGGCTCCCGTTCAGGCGTCGGCGTGAGCTGCACCGGAGTGTCGGCGACGCATACGAGCGTCGCTTCACGACGAATCTCGACGAGGTCGCCGAGATCCTGTCCCTGCACTTCTCGCTTGCACGCGACGACGACAGAACGTGGCGCTACTCACTGGCAGCCGGATCGCGCGCGAAGGATAAATTCGCGAATGTCGAGGCCGCCGAGTTCTACCGCCGTGCCCTCGAGGTCGCGAGAGCGCTCGGCATCGCCGCTGTCGAGCGCGCACGGGTTTGGCGGTCACTGGGAGAGGTGTCGATTCTCGCGGGCCGGTTGACGGATGCGCACGATGCCCTCGCCGAAGCGCGTGCGCTCGCCGACCCGGCCGAGCAAGCGGAGCTGATGCTGAAGGAAGGGCTGCTCCGGGAGGAACAGGGCCGCTACTCCGAGGCGCTCGCGTGGTACACGCGGTGTGAGAAGGCAGTTGCTTCGCTCAGCCGACGAGCCCCGCCGCGATCAACTGCGGGTCGAGCTCTGGCTCGCCCGCGCGCAGGCTCGGTTCCGCCAGGGACGATACGAGGAGGCGCTGCCGATCGCGCAGGGCGTCGTGGCGCAGGCGCTCGAGCTCGAGGACCTACGCACGCTTGCACACGCGTACTACCTCATCTACACGATCCACACGCTGCGCGGCAGTCCCGATCGTCAGGCATTCCGCGACCTCGCCCTTCCGATCTACGAGGAGATCGGCGACCTGATGGGCCAGGCGGCGGTCCTGAACAACCTCGGCATCGAGGCGTACTACGAAGGACGCTGGGGCGTGGCATGCGATCTGTACGAACGAAGCCGAGTCTTGCGCGCGCGGACTGGGGACGTCATCAACGTCGCGTTGACGACCAACAATCTCGGAGAGATCGAGTCCGATCAGGGCCGCTACGCCGAAGCCGAAGCGCGGTTCCGTGAGACGGTCCGGATCGCAGACGGCGCGGGGCAACGGTTGCTCGCAGCGGTCGCACGCGGGAACCTCGGTCGGGTCGCGGCGCGCTCGGGACGCTATGGCGAGGCAGAGGAGCTCCTGGCCGAAGCGATGTCGGCGCTCGAGGCAATCGGAGCAGCGCCCTTCGCGCTCGAGATGCAGGCCCGGCGGGCCGAGCTCCTCGCGCTGAGCGGCGACTCAGGCGCGGAGGCCGTGCAGCTTGCAGACGAGACACTCGCGCGCTTGGAGGGTGCGGGCGTTCCACCGGCGGTTCATGCGCTCCTGGAGCGGATTCGTGGGCTCGGGTTCAAACAGCGCTCCGATACTGTGCGCGCGCAAGCAGCGCTACAGCGCGCGCTCGAGATCGCCGAAGAAGCGCATGCGGAATACGAGGCTGGGCTGGCACTGCGGGCGCTCGCCGCCCTCGAGGGCCGCCCGCGCGACGAGGCCGCCGCTGCGATCTTCGCCCGGCTCGGCGTCAACGAAACGGCACTTCCGCATACGTGAGATCCGGCCCCGAAACGCGAGCCCCGCGGCGCGGTTTCGCCGGAGTAATCCTCGCGTCACTCCGACCAGCGCGTGAATCCCGCATGCTTACGCGGTCTGCGGCGAGTGGAGCGTACCGGGATCGAACCGGTGACCTCCGGCTTGCAAAGCCGCGAGAGCGGGTGAACGGCCGAAAACGGGTGAGGACGGACCACGACGGATTCGGCATGGCTACAGGGGCGCGGGCCAATTCGCCCGCGCCGCTGTAGCGACCGCTTTCGTGCGAGTCTCGCGCAACCTGGCGTCAACCTGGCGTCAGGTCTTCACCCTCACACCGGCTCGACGGTGAAGATCGCCCGAACGTCCTGCTCGACGAGCTCCGTGTGCGGGAAGCAGTCGAGTCGCGACCACGCGCAACTGCCCGCCGCGGCCGACCGTGACCACGTCGCCGACGCTCCAGTTCGGAACGGCCTAGTCACGAGCACCGCCGGGTCGGGCGGCTCGCCGTCAGGCAGCTTGAGCAGGTACTTGAACATGCGCCGAAGCGAACGCGGTCGCTCCCGTGTCGAGGACGGCAGATGAGCTGGATCTGCTTCCGCCCTCCACGCGGGCCTACTCGGGTGGAACCCACCAGTCTTGGACGTACGCCTCCTCGAACCCGGCGCGAACGACGTTGCGAAACGACGGTCCCGCGACACCGTCGACACGATCGACCGTCTCCGTGGCGAGCACCCGGGCGCCAGCGCCACCCGCGGCGCGGATTCGGGCGGCGAGGAGCGCCGACTGGGCGCCACGGCCACGCGCGTCCTCGAGCGTCCCGGCCGCGCCGAGCCATCCGAGCGCGCCCGCAACGTGCGCCGCGCCGGTGCCGACGAGCCGGTCGCCGTCGAACGCGCCGAAGCACGCCCAACGCGCGCGCGTGCAGAGGGCGGCGAGCCAACGGTCGAGCGGTGACCCCCAGCCGAACACCGCGGCGGCGACGGCGCCGTAATCGCGTGCTCGCTCCTCGTCGATCCGCTCGACCCGCAGGGATGTTCCGGGCACGGAAAGCGTTTGGACGCCGCGACGAAACTTCATGAGCGCGCCTCGCCCTTCGATAGCCTCGCTCGTCAAGCACGTCCTCGAGTTCCGCGCCGGATCGCACGGAGACAGCGAACGCGCATCGACGCGAGGCGAACCAGCGCTCGATGTCCGGCAGCGCCGTATCCAGTTGGAGGCCGAGCACGCGGTTGAAGAGGAGCCTCTTCGGCTGCGCGCCGATCGAGAACGCCGCCGCATCACCCAGGTCGAGCACGGCAAGGTCGAACGCATGCGCCACGTCGGGCGGTGCAGCCGCGAAGAGGTCGAGCACAGCCGACAGCTCGATCCGCTCGAGGTCGTCCACGCACCGACCCTACTCCTGGCCGCCGCGCGCGCAACGCGAGGGCATCGAGGACGGCGTGAGGCTCGGTGCGAAGGTGATCCGAGCTGCTCGAGTGATGCCGTCAGGACGACAGCCTGGCGTCGAGGTTCGCGACCGTCTGTCGCAGCGCGCGCTCGACGCCACGCCGTAGGAGGAGCCGGTCGTAAAGGCCTCGTAGCCCACCCCTCGGCTCGTATTCCACCACGATGCGGTACAGGAACCCAACGCCGGCGGGCGCGAAGTGCCGCTCATGATGCGCGTCAGGCGCCCCGCTCTGGGTGCTCTCGTATTCGACGAACCGGTTCTCGTCAAAGCGACCCAGCTTCATGCGAAGCTCGACCTTCCGGCCGAGCAGGCGAACAACGATACGGGCCTCGTCGCCCGGAGCGCGCCACCGCGAACCGGGCTCAATCCGAACGAAACCGGGCCAGTACGCGTGCCAGTTCGCGATGTCGGTGATGAACGCAAAGCCAGCCTCGACAGGTATCGCAAAGCGGTGCTCGCGCTCGATCCGGATCACACCGTCGTCTCCAATTCCGGTGTCGCGCTCAAAGCCACGACACATCAGAAGTCTCGATAGACATCATCCGCCCGATCGGCCAACCGAGCAACTATGAAGGGCTTCGCATCGCAGAGATACAGCCGCAGAGCAGCTAGCGACGTAGGCCGGAGGCCGAGAACCAGCCGACCACCGCACCGAGTAGCAATCCGGCCTCCGGCGCAAACGGAACGTCGGTCGTCACGCTGACGAGAATCCCGAGCGCTACGCCAACCGTCGCGTCAATTAGGGCAAACCAGAGTGGCTTGCGATCTCTGCTAGCTCCGTCCGGCATCTCTGGGCGGTCACTTTAGACTTGACGCAGCCGTCGTCCCAGCGGCATCACGAGATGACAACCCAGGGCACGGCGCATGCCGCTTCGAACGAGCGATCCATCGCGCCATATTCAGACCGCAGAGATGGCGGCGATAGAGATGGGCGAGTTGTCGCTTCTTGACGCGCGGCCGACCCGACCTCCGAGGGGACATCGGTGCCGGCCTGATTACGGCTCGTCTGTGGATCGGTCGGGTGGCTCGGGTGCCGGCGTACTTCCGGATCTGCCGCCTTCGGTAGGCGGCACTGGCGGCGAGGGCGGTGGCTGTCGCGTCCGCGCGGCAAGGACGATCAACGCGGTGCTGCCCCCAACCACGAGCACGCCGCCGACGAGCAACCCGAGCGCGACCCAGAGCAGGAAAGACATCTTGGCGCCAAGGTCGATGTCGGCGGCGACACCACGCGAGCCGTCGGCATTCATGAGGACGACCGACCAGTCGCCGTCGCGCACCTTCCACGTCAGCGTCTGCGTTCCCACCCCGGAGGCGGACGCCGCCCAGAAGCGCTGATCCGTCGGCGGCCCTTGCGGTGCGCCTCCCGTGACTGGAAGGTACGTGACTCGGAAGGGATCGAACTCGATGTCCTCGACATTCGCGTGGGCGACGGGTCCCAGGTACTTGGCGACATCCGCCTCCGGCCCGATGCCGATGAAGAGCGTCTTCGCGCCGGGACTCTCGCCGCGGATCCGAACCTTGCCGAACCAGCTGTCGTTCAAGACCGAGCCCGCTCCGTCGGTATCGACTTCGAGGCGCGTGCGCGTTAGCGCGTAGGTCGGCGTCGCAAACCGCTCGGTCGGCGTCGTCAGGTAGCCGTCCTCGCGCTGCGTGCGGTCGGCCCAGAGCAGGAAGCCTCCCCCTGCCAGAACGGCGACCCCGAACAGGACGCCGATGCCGCCGAGGACTATGAGGACGACGCGACCCGCGCTCATTGCTCTCGCCCCTGAGCGGGAAACTGCCCCGCCGCCGGAGCTTGACCTCTCGGAACCAGAGCCGTCCTGGCCCAACCGGCCCACGGCCGCCCGTTTCTGCGATGCGCTGCCAGAGCTTCCTCGACGCTCCCCGCCGTTACCTCGCGACCGGCACAGGGCGTGTTCCGGCGATCGGCTCGGGCTCCGTTGCGACGGCGACCCGTGGCAGCCATTCGAGCCAGCTGGGGAGGTACCAGTTCCAGTCGCCCAGCAGCTTCATGCTCGCAGGGAGCAAGACTCCCCGAATGATCGTCGCGTCGATCAAGACGGCGGCCGCCAAGCCGACGCCGAACTGCTTCAGCAGGTCGAACGACAGCGTGATGAAAACGGAGAAGACGAGCACCATCACGATCGCGGCGCTGGTCACGACGCCGGCCGTGGTCTTGATCCCATGCTCGACCGCCTCGTCGGTCGTCATGCCGTGATCGACGCCCTCGCGGATGCGGCTGATGATGAAGACGTGGTAGTCCATCGAAAGCCCGAACAGGATCACGAACAGGAACATCGGCATGAACGACTCGATGCCGCCCGACGATGCGCCGATCAGTCCGCGCCCGATCCCGTCCTGGAAGACGAGCACGAGGATCCCGTACGCCGCGGCGACCGAGAGCGCGTTGAGTGCGATCGCCTTCACCGCGATCACGATCGAGCGGAAGGCGAGCAGCATCAGCACGAAGGTCAGCGCGAACACGAAGGCGAACACATAAGGCGTCCTCTGCTTGAACTGTTGCTCGAAGTCGATCGAGTTCGCCGTCATCCCTCCAACGCCGGTGGTCGCATCGGGAAGCCGGCCTACGGTCGCAGGCAAGAGGTCCTCGCGGAGCGTTTGGACAGCGTGCTTCGAAGCCGAGTTGGTGCCGTTGCCGGCGATCGGGACCGAGACGAGGGCGACGGTGCCTGCGCTGTTGACGTCGACCTCGATCGGCCGGAACATCTCTCCGCTCGCGAGCGCCCGTCGCCTCAGTTCCTCGATCGCACTTCGGGCTGCGCCTGAGCGGACATCGGGGGCCTCGACCACAACCTCTGCAGCCAGGGCATCGCCGGGGAATGCCTTCTGGATCTTGTCGTAGGTCCTGATGACGGCGAGCGACCGAGGGAACGACTCAATGCTGCTCTGCGTGGTCTGCAGGCGAAGCGCCGGCACGGCGAGCACGATCAGAAGGCCGGCTGCCAAGACACCCGAGAGGAGCGGCCGCCGCAGGACCCGCTCGACGATCGCGCCCCAGAAGCGGCTCTCACCCACGCGCTGATCGGGACTGCGCAGAAACGGCACGCGGCCCTTGTTCACGCGGTCCCCAAGCTTGGACAGCAATGCCGGGAGCACTGTCAGTGAGCCGAGAACGGAAATGGCGACGACGATGATCGTCGCCGCCGCGAAGCCCTCGAAGGTCTTGTCGCCACTGATGAACATTCCGGACATCGCCACCATCACCGTGAAGCCCGAGATCAGGACAGAGCGGCCCGACGTCGCCGCCGCAGCCTCTACCGAGGCGCACTCCGTCCGTCCGGCCGCCCGCTCCTCGCGATCTCGCTTGAGGTAGAACATCGAGTAGTCGACGCCGACCGCGAGTCCGATCAGCAGGACGACGGCCGACACAGCGTCATCCATCGGCAACACCTTGCTCGGCAACGCCAGCAGGCCGATCGCCGCAAACACCGACGTCAGGGCGAGCAGCAGCGGGATGCCGGCCGCGACCAGCGCCCCGAACGTGATCAGCAAGATCACCAGCGTGACTGGCAGCGAAAGGACCCCCGCCTTGACCAGATCCTTGCCGAACTGGTCGTTGATCCCCTTGTTCACGCTGCCGCCGCCGAATTCCTCGATCGTGAACTGAGGACGCGCACGCTGGGCGTCCGCCACGGTCGCCAGGATCGGCTCCACCTTGTCCTTGGCGTCCTCGGACTTGCCGCGGATGTCGAACTCGACCAGCGCCGATCGCCCGTCGCTCGATACCCGGCCCGTGTTGCCTGTCGCGAACGGGGACTCGACGTTGGTGGCATTCGGCTGCGCCTCTAGCCGCCGGATCACGTCTTGTACGGCGGCATGGAACTGCGCGCTCCTTGCCGTCAGCGAAGTGCTCCCGACGAGCACCAGCTCCTTCGCCGGCTGCTCGAACTCGTCGTTGAGGATCTGCTGGACCCGGCCTGATTCACCCGGACCCGGTTCGTTCACCGACAGCGAATTCGTCCCCACCACATTTCCGAACGCGAACGCCGCAAGGACGAACCCCAGCCACCCAAAGACGGCTGTCTTCCAGTGCCGCGCGCTCCAACGGCCCACGCGCGCAGCGAGATTCTCCCTGTCGACCGAGCCTGCCACACCGACCCCCTTTTGATTGTCCGCAAAGGACAATAAGCCTCGGTTTCACGGTCTGCAAATGACAATATGCCTCGGGTTCAGGCCCTGTCAAGGGAAGATTCGAAAAAAGCCGGCCAGCGGAAGATTCGAAGATTCTGGGCGACAACCGGGCGACGCTGTACCGGTCGCGGCAGATGGCGAGAGCACGGGCGCGCAGGTGCGTCTTTGCGCGCGTGCAAGTGTGAGCGGGGTCGCCTTCTTCGACTTCTACCACGGCCAGACGGGGGTCGCCCCGAACGCGATCGAACTCCACCCGGTCCTCGCGCTCCGCTGCCTGACGGCGAGCGGCACGCCGGAGCCGCCCTCGTCAGCGAACGGGAAGGTGAAGCTCGTCTCGCTCACCTCACCGGTTAGCGCCGGCGCGGACGCGACCCTGACTGTCGCCGTCCCGAACGGGACGAGTTGCGCGATCGTCGTCACCTACAAGTCCGGCTCCTCCTCCGCCGCCGGCCTTTACGCGCAGCGCGCACGAGGTGGCCGCATCGACTGGACATGGAAAGTCGGGACGCGCACCACTCCCGGCCGCTGGCCGATCGACATCGCCTACGGCGCTTCCGGTTCGCTGCACACGTCCTTCGTGGTTACGTGAGCGGGTCGCTACCCGCCGGTGACGCCCGTCGAGTGAGCGGCTTCCGCTTTCGCCTCTTCTCGGACGACTGGGACGAACGGGGCGAGTTCGAGACGATCGTCCCGAACTGGTCCGCGGGCGACGAGTTCATGACCGGCGACAGGCGGACATGGGAGCGATATCGCCGACGCATCAAAGTGGCGCAAGAACCACAGTTAAGTTGCCTCGGATAAACACGATTGGCGACGCGGCGAAGCCGAAGAAGCACTGCACGCGAACGTTGTAGGTGCCGGGTGCGACATCCAGTCCAGCCGTGATCGGGAGTGACGCTTGCACCCCTGCGGCGACCGTCGAGTCCGCCTGGATGCCGAACGGCAGCTGATCCATTTGCCCTTCCGTAAACCGCGCAAGCCGGCACTGGAAGGACGATGTCGTTCCGGAATCGTTCCTCAACGTGATGTCCGCCGTGGCGACTAAGCGACTGGAAACGGTGGCGGTGACGGGGCCGCTTGAAGCGACGTAGCCCGACGTTCCCGTAGCAACATCGAGGTTCAGGATGCCGGCATTGGTGGCGCTGAACGGCAATGTCTCGGGGCTCCCTTCGACGTCCCTCGACGCGAATCCCAGCGTGGAACTTGGGCCTGGCGGCCCTTGTCCCCCCGGCGGCCCTTGTGCCCCCGGCGGCCCTTGTGCCCCCGGCGGCCCTTGCGCCCCGGACGGACCCGCAGGCCCGACCATCCCGGCTCTCGCTTCGGGATCGAGCTTCTTCAGGGTGACGGCGTTGTTGGCGAGCTTGGCGGTCGTGACCGCCGCGTCCTGAATTGCAGGCGTCGTGACGCTCCCGGGCGGGAGAGGTGCGGCGAGTTGACTGTAATCGCGTTGCTCCTGTGCCGACTGAGCTGGCGCCGAAGTTGGCGCAGCCGGCGACGCTCCCGCTTGCACGACGGTCTGCTGATTCGGCCCGACGACGACCGATTTGCCTCCACTGATCCCGAAGACCCGAACGCTTCCTCGTCTGACGCTGACCGTCGTCCGCCTGTGCCCCGTCGTCACGGTAAAAAATGGGTCTCTCGTCCGAATGGAGGCAGTGGGCGTTTTTAGCCACGACATGCCGCCACCGTTGATCTGGCATCTGGAGGTGCCAGAGCGGTAGTTGATGAGCCATTTGCCCTGCGGGCCGAGCTCGAGCGAACTTTCGGATTTGACCTTGCAAGCGATCCCTTTGGACGAGACGGTGACGTTGAACCTGAACAGCCCTTGTCCGGTCGTACAGATGACGTCGCCGCTGAAGAGGCGGTTTCCGTCTCCGTACTTCTCGGCTCGGCCGAGGTAGACGCTGCCGTGCAAGACGTTCCCCGCGCCGATCGATTTCCCGCGCGAGGTGCCTTGGGTGCAAGATGTCCGTTTCTCGGAGGCCGACGCAGTCAGAACCAAGACTGCGGCAACGACCGACAGGATTGAGAGGACGATCATCTTCATGTTTCCCTCCTTCTGTCTCTCAGCGCAGGGCGTCGAGGACCTGGCGCAAGCTCGGATTCGAGTTGGCGAGAGCGATGACGGCGCAGGCAATCAGCGCTCCATAGATAAACCGTTCGAGTCGATGCAGAAGACGCCGGCCTTCGCTGTTCCCGACGTCAGTTCTTCCCGGCAAGACTGTGCCCGCCGTATCGAGCAGCGCGTTGCCGCCCAGAACCATTCGCCGCCCTGCGCGCTGTGCCCACGAGGTTTTCTCCGCGCCAGAGGTGCGGGTTGTACGCTGGAAGCCTCGCCAGACCATCCGAACCGCGGACACGGCCAGCGCGAGGATCAGCAAGGCTAGGAGCGGATGCCATGGGCGCACGAGGTACCCGGCGACCCAGCGATAAAAGAACACGTCCAGGGTGTGCAAAACAGCCCCATGACGGTTGCTCGCCAGCACTCGCTCGTCGAAGTAGGCGTCGTTCGCGACAGCGAGGTCATCGCGATTCTTGGCGCTCTGCTCGATGAGTTTGAGCGCGACGCTCGGCTCGCCCTTGACATACGCGACGTCGTTCACCGCGAGATCAAGGTCCCGAATGACGACGCGATACAAGACGATTCCGCTGCGGCTGAACGTCGCGGCTCGAAGTGAGACTGAGTCAGCGACGGTGTCCGTGAAACTTGCCGAGTCCGCGCTGACGCCGGTTAGATCGAGCGACTTCGCCGCTCGGACGTCATCAAAGGAAACCGATGTGAAGTCGGCACCGATGAAGATCCCGTTGCTCGCAAACGTCGCCCCGTCGAAGGCGGTGTGGTCATCGAACTCCGCCTGCGCGAAAACTGCGTCGTGTGCAAACGCAGCCGATGCAAAGGTCGTCTTTCCAGCGAATTCGGTACCAAGGCCAGCAAAGCTCGCTCGGCCATCGAAGTGAGCCGATAGAAATGACGCACTTTCGAACGAGGCAAGATCGAAGACGGCGTCGCCTCGAAAACGGGCGAAGTTGAAAGTGGCGGTACGCCCAAAGCGCGCTTGGCCGAACGCGGCGAGCTCGCGGAACGTCGCAAGCGAGAAGTCGACGCGGCCTGCGAACGTTGTCGGCGAGCCGTCGGGACCGACGTCGAAAACCGCCGGCCGCTCGAATCTGACGCCCTGCATGTCGACGAGCTTCGCGACACGAGTTCCACTGAGATCGACGGTGCTCCGGAAAATCGCCTCCGCGGCGAGCAGCCGACCCGAGAGAGTGCAACCGCGACACTCGAACAAACCTTTGACCTCCGTGTCGGCGAGATCAAGGTCACCGCAAAGCGTCACGCCGCGCGCGACAACGGACGCTCCGGCCCGTAGCTTCGCGGCGACCCTCGTGCTTGCCATGACTGAGGGTCCTACTGCCTCTCGCCCGCAAGGGTCGACCGACCCGAATGCAGGGCTCGGCAGTCCAAAGGCAGCCACCGCGAACGCAACCGACAGAAGCCCCAAGCCGCTGACCAGCGGAAGCTTTGCGTCCCGGACCCCGTGACGCCGGATGATCGGCCGCAGTGACGAAATAACGGTCGTCACTGTTCTCTCCCTTGCGGATCAGCTCCGATCCAAGCTAAACCGCCTCGCGAGAGATGTCAACGAGCCGAGGTTGGTTGCCCTCCGGACGGTGCCTTCCGACACCGCTCCAGCTGGTCCGGCAAGGAGGACTCGATGGGAGCCGACTGGCGTGACTCGCAGATCAGGTACCTCGTCCATTCTCTGACGGCGGAAGCGGAATGCGCGACCACGTCCGACCACGCGGGGCTGCAGTCAATAACGCCTGCCGGTCGGCTTATGCATCCGACCGTGTACGAGGTAGATCGGCAGCGCGACACCTAGCGCGAAAAAGACGCTAATCCCCCATGCCGTCGCACGGCGGCTGCCGCGGTTGTTGGCGTGTTGGAAGACCAGGATCGCCGCCGTCGCATCGAGTGCCCAGGCGATCAAGAACGTCGGTGTCGTCAATGCTGCCGCCACGAGCATTGGGCCAACCTAGCCGCTCGACAGCCGCGAGTCGCGGATCGCCTCGATCTGTTCGCGGGTGAGTTCGGGTAGCACGTAGTGATCGGCGATGTGGACGCAGAACTGGTCGCCGCTCCGTCTGCCGCCGTGCGACGCACGAGGCCGATCACACGTCTCCCGCTCGTCGGCGTACGCGCGGAACTCGCGCTGGAATCGGTCCCAGGCGATGTCGTGCCTGCGCTCTGAGCGCCGCGTGTTGCGCGTGGCGGTTCGCCACGTCAACCGAGTTCGCGATCCGCCTGAGGGGTACCGCCCGCGCGGCGCGTGGCGAGTCTGGTCTCCTGGAGGGAGGACCGCGCGCTGTCCCAATGGGCTCAAACGGGCCAAGCCGCTGGCGAAAAAAGAGCCGATCCTGAATCCATGGCGAGGATCAAGGATCTCCTACCCCCGGACGTGCGCCGGGGACTGGCCGACCTGGCCGCGGCGCGGCAGCCCGCGGTTACGGATGACGACGGCGACGATCGGGCGGAGCATGCCGAGGATCGCGCCGACGGGGAAGGCCGCGAGCAGCACGAGCGAAACCCAGCCTCCCCAGCACAGCAGAATCACCCCGCTCGCCGTAGCCCGGTCAAGCGCCCGTATCGCAAGCCGCGCGCCTTCGTCAACGTGATCGTGATGAGGCACGCCCGCGAGCGCGCTCGGGACCGGTTCCCGGGGTTCAAGGCGGCGCGGATCGTGGACGAGGTTCACGCCGCGATGGTGGCCGGGCGCGTGTCAGCGGTGAAGCCGCCCGGGTTGATCGGCGGCGACTTCCCCTACGGGCTCTACGCGTGGACGGAGGATGGCGAGCGGGTCTACGGGATCATGCACGGCGAGAACTGCTTCGCTGTGCACACGACGATGCGGCGTGGAGTTCCGGAGTAGCCAGAGCCTCACGTTCCGCGCCGACGGCCACGTCGGCACAGGTCCGAAACGACCGTTTCAGACCTCCAGAAGGTGAGCGCCGATGAGTTCGGTTGGTAGACGCCTCGGCGCCGAAGCCGAAAGGCGTTGACGGAACGCAAGCGCCCGTGCACGAAGCGCGCGCACGACGACCGCACCCCTCCCTGCTCAGCGGCTATCTCCCTCGCTCAAGAGTCGGCTCCTGGCTCGCGCTCGACAAGACTTCCGCGCCGGCCGCAACGACGTTCGCATCTTCCAGGTTTCGGGCGCCACGTCGAGGCCGCGGCTCCGCGAGTTCGGCGTCGCACTCTCCCGATAGGAGCCCATATCGGGCGTCCGCTGAGTCACGCGTCCGAGCGAACTGTGCGAGCGCCTTCAACGCTGGCCGCGTCGCGCCGGTTCGCATGTCGGGGCCTGGTGATGATGCACCCTCGGGTGGTGCAACCTCAAGGGGCGAGGGAGCCGGGCGCCGCAGCCGGCTCCCTCCTGGGCTCGATTCCTAGTACCCCGCTCCGAACGTCGAGCGCGGCACGATGCCGAGCACCTGTTGCTGGTAGTAGACGGGGCCGCCGTCGTCGGCGATCACGGTTGGCGAGGGGTAGTGGGTCGAGACCGCGTACGTGTAGATGTTGCCGTTCGAGATCGCGAGCCCGAAGTAGTCGCCGATGAAGCCGCGCCCCTTTGGGCACGGGTCGTTGTGTCCGGCGCAGGCGTACTGGGTGATGCCGTCGACCTTCTGCTGAGACTGGTCTGGATCCCAGGTGAACTGCGAGACCCTGACGTTGCCGCCGACCGGTACGGCGCCGGCCGCTGTCCCGGAGTCCTTGTAGGCCTGGAGCGAGACGTCGATGCAGGTGTTGGCGTCTCCGACGTGCTGCGGGAGGATCGACGGGTCGTTCGGACACGGAAGTTGACGGTCGTAGAAGGCGACCGCCACGGCGCCGCCCTGTCCTGCTGCAACGGACGGCTGGAACTGGTCGGTCGATGCCGAGTTCGGCGCATCGTTGACCGTTTGCGCAGACGACCAAGTCAGGCCACCGTCAGTCGACTGAGTGAACTTCACGTCGAATTGGCCGCCGGCCGCGTCCCAATCTTCGTAGGTCAGGTAGACGTGGCCGGGGTAGGTCTCGCTGGCGGCGAAGCTCTCGATGATTCCGTCGCGGAAGTTTGTATTCGGCAGGAAGCCGTCGGGGTTCTCACCGGGCGTGGCCGTCTCGACAAACGGGCCGAATGTCACTCCGTCGTCGAGCGAGCGCGTCACATACACGTGCCCGATTCGGTTCTTGTTACTCGTGTCGAAACCGCCGACGAACGCGAGGTAGAGCGTCCCGTCGGAGCCGACCGAGGGGTAGACGAACGTCGTCGCCGGCGTCGTCACTCCCGGGGGCGTGATCGTGATCGCCTTGCGGAACGTGTTGCCGCGGTCGGCGGAGACCGCCAGCCGAATCTTGCCGTTGCCGGCCGCACCGTTGAAAGTCGTCCAGGCCGCGTAGACGTGATCCTGGAACCGAGATGCGACGAAGTGGTTGACGGCGATCCACTCCTTGTCTTCGACATGACCGAACGTGAGGCTCGTCTGATTGTTGTTCGGCTCGAGGTCCCGGCCTCCGTTGCCCTTGACCCAGTGAGCGCCCAGGTCGTCGGTGTAGGAGACGTCGACCGCGCCGTTCGGGTGCAGGCCGCCGCCCCAGAACGCGTTGAACGGCAGAGTCGTCTGGTACGCCCGCCCCTGCGTGTCGAAGGCGACGTTCGGGTCGGTGTTGTTCGTCCAACTGGGCGGCATCTCCTGGCTGCCGGTCGAGACGCAGTCGTAGCCCTGCACCTGGTTGGCTCCGGTCACGGCCCCGTTTTGGATCGTGAACGTGCCAAGGTGGAAGTCGTAGAAGGTGCTGTACTTCTCGAAGAAGATCTTCGAGTTGCCGATCAGTGTCTCCGTTCCGGGCTTGACCGCGATCCACGACTCGGAGCGGTTCGCGTTGTAGAGGCCGCTCCTGCACGTCCCGGGATCGGGCCTGGTTCCGCCCGGAGCAACCGGATAGCCGCCACCGACGATCACGTTGTCGGCGACAACGTTCGTGCCGAGCGGAGTCGTCCACGGCGCCGCGGACGCCGCACCGGCGCATACGAGTGCGCCGGCCACTGCTAGCACGATGGCTACTCGTTTCAACTCTCCTCCCTTCGTCGGGATGCCGCAATGGTGCATCAGAATCGTCTGGGGGTGCGCCGCTCACCGGTTCGCGCGGCGGAAGCCGCTATCGGGTCGAGCGCGTCGAGCCGCCGCCGAACCCGAACGCGTTCGGGCACGCGTGGGTGACGCGCCTTGGTGGCTCGTGACCCATGCGCGGGACATCCAGCGCTGTCGACGGAGCGCGCAGCCACCCGCCTAGCGAGAGGCCCCGGCTGAGCCCAGGGCCCTCTCGCTGAAGCGGAGTTCGGTGAAGCTACGCGACGGTGTAGCCGTTGCTCTGGGCAACGACATTGCCGCGCGTGATCTTCGGCTCGTTCGGAATCGCCTTGGTGAAGTTCTCGTCGGTGATCCACTTCGAGACGAGCTTCGTGGACTCGGCGTCCTGCTCGGACGTCTGGAAGAGACCGAGCGAGCTCAGGACGCCGTTGTCGCCCTGGATCAGGTAGTAGCCCTCGAAGCCGGGGAGCTTGCGGAGCTGCGGGACGAGCGTCTCCTTGACCTTGCTGGCGACCTCGTTCGTGCGGGTCATGTCGACACCTTCGTAACGACGAATGGTGGCATGCATGTGATGCTCCTTCTGTTGCTCTTGCAGGACAGAGCGCCCGAATGAGCGAACTGCTCGCGGTCAGGCCAGGCCGGAGGTCACGGTCGAGGGAGAAACGTGCGGAGCCTCGACGGCTTCAACAGCTAGAGCCAACGCGCTGTGACCACCATAGCCGCAATCCTGCGGCACCGTCGGTATTCGCTGAGCTGACCTAAAGCCGCCTAACTAGTACAAAGGCCAACACTGGGCGGCAGACGTCAGAAGTACCGCTACCGCCGGACGTCGAAATCACGGACCCCGGGAGATCGTGTCTCGCGTCGACGACTGGTGGACGGCATAGCGTCAGTTCTTCTTCTGGCACCCGTGTAGAGCGGGCCGTCGTACCGTTCGAGTGTCCGTCGTCGCAGCTGCGCGGTCGCCGTCAGGTGGTACAGGTGGCTCGTTCCGCCGAGCGCTCCCGCGCCGACGTAGTCGTTGAAGTCGCGCGTCAGCGCGCGGATCTCGAGGCCCGTTTCCGTGATCAGCCGCTGCACCTCGAAGTGCGCGCCGGGTCGTCGCGAGCCAAACGAGACGAAGAGGTCCGAGCCCATGTCGCACAGTGCCTCGGCGGCGCGTGCGATGAAGAGGCTCGCGCCGGCAATCGTGTAGGGCGGGTCGGTGACGACGGTGTCAAAGCGCGCCGCCAGCGAAGGTGGCAACGGTTCCCGCACGTCCCAGTGCACGCAACGGTGAGGAAACGGCGCCTGCTCGAGCTCATCGCCGATGAACGCAAGCAGGCGATCGTCGACATCGATCACGACCAGCTCCTCGATTCGTCCGCCACACTGGCGCACGAAGCGCAGCAGCGCGATCGACGTCAGGTCGTCGTCCCCGAGCAGCAGGATCCGTCTGTCGCCGATCGCGTCCGCCGCGTGCATCGCCAGCACGCGCCGAAGCTTGGTCTTCGGCGTGCAGTGGCATTGATCGAGCTCGACTAGCGGAACAGGGGCCGCGTCGGCAACCGCGGCGAGCCCGCGACGCAGGCGCGCGACCTCGTGCGAGAGCGCGATCCCGCGCCCGCCGCAGCTGGGGCACGACGCCTCGACGGCGCTCCGGCCACCTGCGGCGAAGCGCCGGCGCCCCTCGACCGTGAACTGCACGGGACGCTCCTCCGAGATGACGCCGTGCCCTCGCAGTTCGCCACAAACTGCTGCAACGATCGGCACTGGCAGGTCGGCGGCCCGCCCGAGCACCCGCACCGAGACCGGCTCGAGGCGCCCCACCGCGGTGAGCACGGTCTCGACGCCGCGCGTCCCTTCGGCGAGACCGACTGCCTCGGCAACCTCGGCGACGATGGGATCGAGCTCAGGCAACGGCGCGGGGGACGCAGGTCACAGCGGCTCGTTCGACCACGAGGCGTTCTCGGATCTCGCCAAGGACCGCGTCGCCGCGCACGTCTCCGTACGTCAGGAGGTCGACGTTTGCGAGCGACAGCTCGGGCCACGTGTGGAGGCTCAGGTGCGACTGGGCGAGCACGAGCACGCCGGTGACGGCGCCGTTCGGAAACACGCAGAACTCCTCACCGAGGACTGTGGCGCCACCAGCGCGCGCTCCGGCATGGAGCGCCGCCCGCAGTCTTGGCTCATCGCTGAGCACGGCCGGGTCGGAAACCCAGGCGTCCATCGTGTACAGGCGCATCGTTCGCACCTGGTCGAGCGGTTCCAGCATTCAGGCTCCTTCTCGCGGTGGGCGTGAGTGACACCGCCGTGAGCGGAGCGAGACGGATCAGGCGAGGGTGCGTGTCCGGAACGCGGTCAGGCGGCGTCGAGGGGCTTTCCGGAACGAACAGTCATTGACTCCACCCCTCCTTTACGCGTCGCTGACTGCTCGACGGTAGCTGTGGCGGCGGCCGACGTCAACTGAGGCCCACGTCCCGGCGTGGTCTCGGGAACGTCGCCAGCTCTGACTACACCGGCTCGACGGTGAAGATCGCCCGAACGTCCTCTCGACGAGCTCCGCGTGCGGGACATCGATCGCGACCACGTGCAACTGCTCGCCGCGGCGAACTCGGCGAGTTCGAGACGGTCGTGCCGAACTGGTCAGTGGGCGACGAGTTCGTTACTGGCGACGGTCGTCGCTTCCGCATCGTCGGGATCGTCGGTGTGCCCGACGACGTGCGCGCCTAGAACGCCTCGTGGAAGGTGGAGTCCGTCTCCGACTGACCGGTGAGAGGACACTCGCGCAACCGAGAGGTTCGGCGCCAGTGAAGCTTCTCTAGGCTGGTGATCGATGACGGCCGACCTCGCTATGCGTCCGATCATCGCCGAGGATAGACCGGTCGTCGAACGCTTCTGGCAGCTCTATCGGCACGACTTGTCGGAGTTTCGCGGAGAGCATGATCCGTCCGGCTTCCGGGGGACGCTCCCGGAAGAGGACGGGACGTTCAACGCCAGCCGCCTGCTGCCGTATCTTCGGAAGAACGCGGACCGAGCGGCATACGTCTTTCACCTCGGCGTGCGCCCTGTGGGATTCGCATTCATGTGCGGCTTGACTTCTGGACCACGACTTGTGGCCGAGTTCTTCGTCGTCCGAGGTGCTCGCAGGCAGGGCGTCGGGCGCGCGGCCGCGCAGAAGTTGCTCGCTCTACATCCGGGAGCGTGGGAGATTCCGTTTCAGGAGCACAACGTTGCGGCAGCTCGGTTCTGGCGAGGAGTAGCGGCCAGCGCAGGGGGAGATGCGGTTCGCGAGGAACGGCGGCCTGTTCCCGGCAAGCCGCAAGTGCCGGCGGATGTCTGGATCACGATCAAAATCGAGTGACAACTCGCTCAGGATTTCTTGGGTCACACTGGCCGAGCCGACAGTGGCGAGCGCGTAAGTTGCCGGGATGGAGGGCGAGTGCGGCGAGACGAGGCTGGGTGCCTACGCATTCTGCGTTCGGGGCGACGGAGCGGTGCTTCTCGCCCGAATGGCTCCGGACTCCGCCGACGCCGGTTTGTGGACGCTGCCGGGAGGCCGTGTCGAGTTTGGAGAGCACCCGGATGACGCCGTGCTACGCGAACTACGTGAAGAAACTGGCCTAATCGGCGAGCGCGGGCAGGTGGTTGCCGTGTACTCCCATACGTACGAACGATCCCCGAGACGTCCCCGACCTCCCTTTCAGCACCTGGGTCTGATCTACGAGGTTCGGGCAGAAGAAGGCGACTTGCTCCACGAAGTGGGCGGCTCCACAGACCTGTGTCAATGGGTTGCGCAGGCTGAACTCTCGTCGCACCCTCTCGTGGAACTAGCAGCGTTCGCGGTTGCGAAGTTGATGCGCGCAGAAACGTAAGTGGGTCTGCCGGTAACTCGGGGACCCGCACGCTCGGCCCCGGAGAGGAGATCTCGATGGGAGCCGACTGGCGTGACTCGCAGATCAGATACCTCGTCCACTTCGACGACGGCGGAAGCGGAATGCGCTACCGGAGCGAGCCGCTCACGGTCGGCGCGGAGCTCACCGACGGCGGCACGGTCTACCGAGTCGAGTGCGTGGAGCCGCCGCCCAACCCGAACGTGTTCGGGCACACCTGATGTCGATGCTGTCGGTGGTCTCGTCGGCGACCTGCTGCGCCCCGCGACCGCTTAGGGAGCCTCCAGCACGAGCACCCAATCGTCGTCGCCGCCTGCGTTCCTTCCCGGTGTCGCGAACTGCATGCTGCCGACGTTTGCGAACGGTGAACCCGGGATGCCCGTGAACGTTCCGGCGGTGGGGTCGTACCACCGCGCGGTCACGGGCCCGCTGAGCGTGCTCAGGTCGACCGTGATGCTACGGCTCGACGGCACGTAGGCCATCGCAAGCGTGCCGTCCTGCGTTCGAGCGGCCGTGACGTAGTCGTCCGACCCGAAGGTCCCGAAGCCGTCCGTGACGACGGTGTGCGCTTGATCCGGAACGAGCTCGTACCACTTCCGCGAGTCGAACAGCGCGTCCAAGTACGCGATCTGGATCGCACCGGGCGTGTCGAGCTGGTCTTTCCAGCCGCCAACACAGTTTCCGGCGTCGTCCCGCTGGGGGCAGATGAACTGCCACGTGTAGTGATTGCCGAAGAGTTGTCCGGTCGCGCCGCTCAGGAGCGACCAGTACTCCTGCCGCCTCAGTTGCTGGGGTGTGCCAGCAGGGGTGCCGGGGTTCTGCTCGAACTCGTAGCTTGCCTCGACCAGGAACGTGGGCAGGAAATTGCTCCGGTCGTAGTCCTTGAGCACCTGCTCGTATGTTGGGAAATAGGTGTAGGACGCGTTGAGGTCGATGAGCGGCGCCCAAGCCGAGTCGTCGAGTGACCCGCTGACGAGATAGTTCAGCTCGACGGTCTGGAGATGACTCGTGTCGACGTCACGGATCCCGAGGGCGACAGCGGTGACGTACGGATCGTTCGCCGGTCCCCAGTCCTGGTAGTCGTTGCCGTGCATCCAGATGATGTTCGGAAAGTCTTTGTACCGCCCGCCGAGGTACTGACCGTAGGCGCGAAGCTTGTCGACTCCGTTGTTGACCATCGTGGTGAGCCAGCCGCCTGTCTCGGCAGGATCGAGGATCACGACGAAGCCATAGTTCGCGGCCAGGCGAAGAATCCTGTCGACGTGTGCGAAGTACGCATCGTTCGGGGTCGAGAAGTCGCCGGGCGTCGTAAACGGAGGAATGCCGTCCCAGGTACTCCCATCTGCTCGGCACCCGGTGTAGCCGTTACAGAGCAAGTTGATCCACACGGTGTTGAAGCCGTGCGCACGCCGATTCTCGAAGAACAGGGCGGCATCCGATTCCGTCACGTCGCCGATCAGTGCCTGAGGCGATTCGCCGCTGATCAGGAACGGAACGCCGTTCTGGTCGACTAGGTAGCGTCCCGTCGGTCCGACCCTCACCGGCCCAGGGCCAACCGGAGGCGCGGCGGGGGTGGTGGCGGTTGCCGTGTCGGAGAAGGGGCCGAGGTTGCCGGCCGCGTCCGCGGCACGCACGCGATACGTGTAGCTGGTGCTGGGCGCCGCCGAGGCGTCGCTGTACGCGGTGTCCGGCGTGTCCGTCAGATGCGCGAAGTCGGTGCACCCCTCGCCCCCGCACCGTTCGAGCTCGTACCTGACCACGCCCCGGTCATCAGAGGCCGGATCCCAGGACAGCTCGACCCGGTCACTCGCAGCAGCCGTCGCCAGCAACGAACCCGGCTTCGACGGCGGCTCCAGATCCGGCGGCGCCGGAGTGGTGGCGGTTGCCGTGTCGGAGAAGGGGCCGAGGTTGCCGGCCGCGTCCGCGGCACGCACGCGATACGTGTAGCTGGTGCTGGGCGCCGCCGAGGCGTCGCTGTACGCGGTGTCCGGCGTGTCCGTCAGATGCGCGAAGTCGGTGCACCCCTCGCCCCCGCACCGTTCGAGCTCGTACCTGACCACGCCCCGGTCATCAGAGGCCGGATCCCAGGACAGCTCGACCCGGTCACTCGCAGCAGCCGTCGCCAGCAACGAACCCGGCTTCGACGGCGGCTCCAGATCCGGCGGCGCCGGAGTGGTGGCGGTTGCCGTGTCGGAGAAGGGGCCGAGGTTGCCGGCCGCGTCCGCGGCACGCACGCGATACGTGTAGCTGGTGCTGGGCGCCGCCGAGGCGTCGCTGTACGCGGTGTCCGGCGTGTCCGTCAGATGCGCGAAGTCGGTGCACCCCTCGCCCCCGCACCGTTCGAGCTCGTACCTGACCACGCCCCGGTCATCAGAGGCCGGATCCCAGGACAGCTCGACCCGGTCACTCGCAGCAGCCGTCGCCAGCAACGAACCCGGCTTCGACGGCGGCTCCAGATCCGGCGGCGCCGGAGTGGTGGCGGTTGCCGTGTCGGAGAAGGGGCCGAGGTTGCCGGCCGCGTCCGCGGCACGCACGCGATACGTGTAGCTGGTGCTGGGCGCCGCCGAGGCGTCGCTGTACGCGGTGTCCGGCGTGTCCGTCAGATGCGCGAAGTCGGTGCACCCCTCGCCCCCGCACCGTTCGAGCTCGTACCTGACCACGCCCCGGTCATCAGAGGCCGGATCCCAGGACAGCTCGACCCGGTCACTCGCAGCAGCCGTCGCCAGCAACGAACCCGGCTTCGACGGCGGCTCCAGATCCGGCGGGGGCAAGGGCAGAGGCGTCGCCATGTCGGACCGAATCTCGGCCTGTGAACGAGCGACGTTGTACACGCGCACCTCGTCTACAGGGCCCTGGAAGTACCGCCCGTACATGCCGTCGCCGCCGATCTCCAGCGGTGCGCTCGACGACGCCACGGTTCCCCTCTCCGAGACGGCGGCGACCTTTTCGCCATCCACGAAGAGCCGCAGCTTCGACCCATTGTACGTGAGGGCGAGATGTGTCCACGTTGCGGTCGGGAGTGCGGCCTGGCCGTAAACGGCGCCGGGTTCGCCGTCGAAGATGCCGCCGGCAGCGGGAGGCCCCGTCGGGGACGCGGCTTCGAGGAAGTAGTTGTCGTCGCCCTTGTAGATGACGTCGCGCCACACGTTGCTGACCGTCGACGGTTTGACCCACGCCTCGAGCGTCATGTCGTTCGCGAGGTGCAGCGACGCCGAATCCGGCACGATAACCCGCGCGCTCGAGCCGTCGAAGCTCAGCGCGCTCCCATACACCCCGTCGCTCGTCCGCGTTGCGTTCACGATCGACCCGTCGTTCCCGCTGCCCGACACGTCGACGACGGTCGTGCCCGACCCTTCCTCGAACCCATACGCCGCAACGAGTACCCGCGTCGCGGACATCGAGTCCTGCGTTGGCATGACCCCGGCGACGCCGATCAAAGCAGCGATCGCGGCTGCGCTGCCGAGGCGTCCAATGGATGTCGCCCCGACCGCCCTGAGTCCAGCCAGAGTTCTTCTCAGCGCCCGCAAATAACCGCAGTCCCTTCGTGTAGCCGCATCGACTGTCCGAGCCGCCGCCCGTGAACTCGGACTAGATGCGGGAGTATAGGGAACTCTTCTCCCGTGCACCAGCGCCGTAATTTGGTCTTGCGTCTTAAAGCCACCGCTAGCCGGACTTATATTTCGGAGCGGAGCCAGGGGATTGCGGCAAGAGGTGTGCGGCCACCCCTTGCGCGGCTGATGGGTACGTCCGTTGCGATGATCGACCGCACTTACGGGCACCTCGCGCGCGACGCCGAGGAGTCGATCCGGGCCAGGCTCGACGCGAGAGCGACGCAACCTGGCGTCGGAGTAATCAACGTGTCACGTTAATCCGGGGCGACTCCCGCACGGTTAGACGGCCTGCGGCGAGTGGAGCGTACCGGGATCGAACCGGTGACCTCCGGCTTGCAAAGCCGGCGCTCTCCCAGCTGAGCTAACGCCCCGAGGCGTCCATTGTGCCGCTCGCGCGGCCGCGGTGGGGCACATCTCGCTCTTCGGCCAGACGACGTGTTAGCGTCAGTGTGCCCAATCGAGGGCGCCATCCCGTACTGCCCCGTACATCAGAGGGGCGTCCTCGCTTCCCCAGGGGGAGCTGCCCAGAACCCGCAGCACCCCCAACCTCACGCTTTGGTCCGCCTACGCGGCGTGGCGCTCGAGGCGCTCCTCGGCTCGGGCGCGGGCGATGATGCGCTGGCGGTCGCCCCACCGGAGCTCCGCGCGGAGCTGACGCTGCTCTTCCCACAGCTCCTCGAGACGCTCCTCTAGGCGATGTACCTCCGCCTGAAGCTCTGCGTTGTGGCCGTCGGATAGTTCGTGCCACAGCTCGACGCGGCGATCGCTGAGCTCGTCGATTTCCTTGTGAATGCTCTCCAAAGTTCTCATTTGTGTGTTCAACGCGATGAGAGCCCGGCTATTCCCGGCCCCCGGAAACCAACTCCCGGAATTTGCAAAGGCTCACGGCGTGCACTAAAACAAGAGTGGGCAAGAACTGCGGCTAGCACAACCGGGAAGAAGGACAATTTGGCACATGCGGCTGGGCCGATCATGGTCGTCGATCACGACGACGGGATGCGCGTGCTCGTGAGCGAGCTCCTCGAGGCAGCCGGATTCGCGGTCGCCGAGGCGGGGACGGGCGAGACCGCCCTCTCGCTGGCGGGTGCAGCCCGGCCTCAGCTCGCCCTCGTCGACGTTTTCCTGCCCGGCCTTTCCGGTTACGAGGTTTGCCACCGCCTGAAGGTGGAGCATGGTGTTCCCGTCGTTCTCGTCTCGCGGACATCGCGAGAGTCGCTGGACCAGGTCGCCGGAATGCTGCTCGGTGCGGACGCCTGCGTCGCCAAGCCCTTCTCGCCGGACGAGCTGCTCGAGCGCGTGCGGGAACTCGTTAGACGCCTCCAAGTGGCCTAGCGTCCGACGAAGTACCAGACCACGACGCCCGCCCCGACGACGCCCGCGGCGATCGCAACGGCGTACAGGAACGTCGTCATCAGTCGTAGCCCAGCTCCTCGAGCCGACCCTCGTCGATTCCGAAGTAATGAGCGAGCTCGTGCAGCACCGTAATCCGGATCTCGCGCTCGAGCTCCTGCGAGTCCGGAAACGACTCCTCGAGCGGCAACCGGTAGATCGTGATCTTCGCGGGCATGTAGGGCTCCTCCTCGAACAGCCCGAACAGATCCGGATCGTTCGGGTGCTCGTCCTCGATGACGACCGCGACATTCTCGAGACGCTGCGCGATCTCCGACGGCACGGAGTCGAGTGCGCGACGTACGTGCGCTTCGAAGTTCATCACGCTGAAAAGCGCGTCACCGGTTGCAGCGGGTCTCGCTGCTTGAAGAGGTTGACGGTTAAGACGCCGAACACAAAGCCGCCGATGTGCGCGAAGAACGCTACGCCGCCGCCGGCTGTCGGCGTGGTGAGCGAGAACGTCCCGTCGAGCGCCTGCAGGGCGATCCAGATGCCGAGGAAGAGAATCGCCGGTACCACTCGGAAGATGAAGAAGAAGCCGAGAAAGATCAACGCCAGGACGCTTGCGCGCGGCAGGAGCACGAAGTACGCGCCGAGCACGCCCGCGATCGCACCGCTCGCGCCGACGTTCGGGACGCTGGCGTCGCTCGCGGTGCCGAAGTAGACCGTGACGAACGTCTGGGTCGCCGTCGCTGCGATCCCAGCGAGCAAATAGAAGACGAGGTACCGGACGTGCCCGAGCGCGTCCTCGACGTTGTTGCCGAAGATCCAGAGGAAGAGCATGTTTCCTCCGATGTGGACGATCCCGCCGTGCATGAACATCGCGCTGAACACCGTTAGGACGACTTCCTGATGGCGCAGCGCAGGGCCGACGCACGGGCCGTCGATCGCGCACGGGTAGTACCCCCAGTTGGTCACGTGCGTGGTCAGACCCCCGCCCGACACCTCCCAGACGTAGACGATCACGTTGGCTGCGATCAAGCCGACGGTGACGACCGGGAACGACCGCGTCGGAACGTTGTCCTTGAGCGGGATCACTACCGCATGATCAGGGCCACCGGCCCTCGCCGCTGGATCCTACGGAGCGACGGGCAGGCGAAGCGTGAACACGGCACCGCCGTCGGGCGCGTTGTTTGCCTCGACGCTGCCTCCGTGCGCCTCGACGACGTGGCGGACGATCGCGAGGCCGAGGCCCGAGCCCGTTGTTCTCCGCGCCGCGGGCGAGCGGTAGAAACGCTCGAACACGAGCGGCAGGTCGGCTTCGTCGATGCCGGGTCCGTGGTCGCGCACGACGACGCTTCCCTGAGCAACCGACACTTCGACGGTTCCTCCTTCGGGGCTCCACTTCAGCGCGTTGCCGAGGACGTTGGTCACCGCGCGGCTCAGGCGTTCCACATCGCCACGCACAGTGCACGGTTCGGTCTTCAGCTCGAGATCGACACCGGTGGGGTGCCTGCGTAACCGGTCGACCTCGATCGAGACGATCTCGTCGAGTCGAACGTCTTCGAATTTCGTCGCGGCCTCGCCGTCGAGCGCAAGCTCGATCAGATCCGTAACGAGGCCGTCGAGCTCGTCGACCTGTTCGACAACGGCGCGTGCGACGGCGTCCTGTTCGTCCTCGCGCACCTTGCCGCGCTCGAGCAGCTCGGCGTTCGCGCGGATGCTCGTGAGCGGGGTGCGAAACTCGTGCGACGCGTCGGCTACGAGCTGTCGCTGCGCCGTCAGCGAGCGATCGAGTGCGACGAGCATCTCGTTGAACGCTGCGCCGAGCCGCGACACCTCGTCGTGTCCGTCCTCGTCGAGCCTGACCGAGAGATCGCGTGTGCGCGCGACTTCTTCTGCGGTCTTGGTCAGGCGGCGAACGGGCGCGAGCGCCTTTTCCGCGATCCAGCCTCCGAGCAGCACCGAGAGGAGGACCGCGCACACAGCGACGATCGCGAGGATGAGCCGGAGCCGGCTCAGGGTGGCGTCGTCGTCGGCGAGCGGTCGCGTGACCTGCAGAGCGACTCCCGGCCCGACGTGCGTGGTCAAGACCCGCGTGCGCGCGCCCCCGACCGTCTCCGTCTCGGTGAGAGAGCCGGATCCCGTTGCGATCGCTCGCTCGGCTCTTCCGCTCGGCAGCTGCGTCACCTGGTACGGAGGGCGCACCGACTGTCCGTCAGCCGAGAGCATCTGCACGTACTCGCCGGGCGCGGCGATGATCCCGCGAAAGCTCGCGCGGCCGGCCTCGACCGTCGGTGCGAGCTCGGCAGCGCGCCCGTGAAGCGTCACGTCGACTCGCGAGTAGAGCTCGCGCTTCACGAGGAGATACGCGAAGACGCTCAGGAGCACGACGGTTGCTCCGAGTGCGGCCGACGTTGCGAGCACGACGCGCCGGCTGAGCGTCACGGATCGCTCCTGAGCACGTAGCCGACGCCGCGTACCGTTTGGATCAGCCGCGGCAGACCCGACTCTTCCATCTTGCGGCGGAGGTAGCCGACGTAGACCTCCAGGGAGTTCGACGTCGGGCCGAAGTCGTACCCCCAGACCTCGACAAGGATCTCCGACCGGCTGAGCACGCGCCCAGGCGAGCGCAGGAACAGTTCCAGCAGCGCGAACTCAGTGCGCGTCAGCGTGAGTCGCTCGTCTCCGCGCCACGCAAGGTACGCATTCGGATCGACCACGACGTCCGCGTACTGCAGCGGCCCCTTGACCTTCGGCATTCGCCGGAGGAGCGCACGGAGACGCGCGAGCAGCTCGTCGAGTGCGAATGGTTTTGCGAGGTAGTCGTCGGCGCCCGCGTCGAGGCCCGCGACGCGGTCGGAGACCTCGCGCTTTGCCGTGAGCATGAGGATCGGGATCATGTTGTCGGCCGCGCGCAGACGGCGGCAGACTTCGAGGCCGTCCGGCGGCGGCATCATCACGTCGAGGACGGCCGCGTCTGGTTCGTCACGCTCGACCGCAAGCAACGTCTCATCGCCGTCGCCTGCGAACGCGACGTCGTACCCCTCGGAGGTCAGCGCTCGGCCGAGCGCTTCTCTGACGGCCAACTCGTCGTCCGCGATCAGGATCCGCATCGCCGTAATCTTGGCGACCGCTCCCCGAAAACGCGAGAGCCGGCGCTCCCGCCGGCTCTCACTTCGCATTCATCCTCAAGGGGTGCGAGGAAGAGTCGAGTGTCTCGCGAACGGCTGAAAGGCGCCTGAAGGCCCGATAAGAACTCGATAAGAAATCGCGGGCGCGTACCGCGAACCGCTTACGATGCTGCCAGATGACGGCGGCGCCAAAGATGATCGCGCTCGTGTTCGCGATCGCCGTCGCATTCGTCGCGGCCGGCTGCGGCGGGGGAGACAAGGCGGCCGAGACAGAGACCGTCGGCGCGGGAGGAGAGACGAAGATCGACTGCCGCGCCGACGAGTTCTCCGGCGATCCGCAGCTGCCGGCGAACTTCCCGATGCCCGGCGAGTTCGTCGTCACGTCATCCACCCAGGAAGGCCCGACCCGCGTGGTCGTCGGCTACTGGGAGTCCGGGCTCGACGAGGCGTACCGCGAGTGGAAGGATCAGGTCGACGGAGGCCGGGTTCAACGTGACCTTCGACGAGCTCGAGGACAAGGACTGCCGAGGTCGCATACGAGGGCTCGGGCAGGACGGGGATCATCCAGCTCAAGGATCGCTGCAACGAGGAAGAAGTGACGTACGTCCGCATCACCAGCCGTCCCGAATAGCCGCCCCGCTTACTTCGCAAAGATCGTCGCCAGGTAGGCGAGCACGTCGTCCTCGCGGCTGCCGCTGACCAGCTTCGCCGGCATGATGCCGCCGCCGTTGTCGATCTGAGTCTTCGCAGCGGCCACCGTGATCTGTGCGCCTGCGAGGCGAGGGCCGACGCCGCCTTCGGCGTTCATCCCGTGACAGCCGCCGCACGTCTGCTTGAAGATCGCCCGGCCGCGGACGGCGTCGCCTAGCGTGACCGGCGCCGCGCTCGCTTCGGGCCTCGCGAGGTGGAGCTTCGCGAGCGTGAAGGTGGCGGCCGAGACGACGACGAAGAGGGCAAGCGGCAGCACGACGATGCGCCGCAACGGCCATCGCGACTCCGGTCTGGACACGCGGCGATCGTAACGCTTAGTCTCGACGCTGGTGATTCTCGCCAGCGTCAGCGGGACATACACGGACGCGGTCACGTCGGTGTTCTCGACGACGATCGCCGGCAAGGTCTGGCTGGCGACTGCTGCTGTCGTGCTAGCCGCGGTTCAGGTATCGACGGGCGCACGCATCTTCGGGAAGTTGGAGCGCGTCATTCCGATCGGTCGTCCGCGCGTGAACACGATCCATCGGTGGTCGGGGAGGCTCGCAGTGCTCTTCACGCTTCCCGTCGCCTTCCACTGCATCTTCATCCTCGGCTTCCAGACGACGAGCACGCGCGTCCTCGTGCACTCGATCCTCGGCTCGTTCGTCTACGGCGTGCTCACCGTCAAGCTCTTCTTCGTCCACGATCGTATGCACCCGCGCTGGGTGCTGCCGGTCGTCGGCGGCACGATGGCGTCTGTGCTGACCCTGCTCTGGGCGACCTCGGCGCTGTGGTACTTCACGAACGTCCGCGTCGGGTTCTAGACGTCGGCCGAGGCGTAGAGCGCTTCAATCGTTCGCGCTTGCGCGCTTGCGTCTTCGCGGCCGAGCAGGAGTGGCGCTTCGCCGTGGATCGCGTCACTGACGTTCTCGAGCTCGAGCTTGTACGAGTTCTGCGGCGTAATGCGTTCCTCGCGGCCGTTGAGCAGGATCAGTCCGTCCTTGCAGTGCCATGGATTGCCGGCGAAGAGCGTTCCCTCGCTGCCGATCGCCTCCAGGCCCGCGTGGTCGTACGTGAACGCGCACGAGAACTCGGCGACGACGTCGCGCGGGAAGCGCAGCGTGCCCGTGAAACGCACGTCGACACCGCTCGGCCCGACGACCTGTTCGCCGTGCACACGCTCGGGCTCGCCGGCGAGCAGCCTGGCGCCGCTGACGCAGTAGCAGCCGACGTCCATCAGCGCCCCGCCGTCGAGCTCCGCGCTGAGGCGTACGTCCCTCTCTGCGCGTAGACGGAAGGCGAACGTCGCCCGGATCGTCTGCAGCTCGCCGATCTCGGGCAGAAGCTCGACGAAGCGGGCCGTCTGCGGGTTGTGACGCCACATGAAAGCCTCCGACAGGACGAGCCCGTTCCGTTCCGCGAGGTCGAACGCCTCGTCGACGTCCGCCGAGTGCCGCGTGTAGGGCTTCTCGCAGAGCACGTGCTTGCCGGCCGCGAGCGCGCGGAGCGTCCACTCGTGATGGAGGGAGTTCGGAAGCGAGATGTACACGGCTTCGACGCCGTCGTCGGCGAGGAGCGCGTCGTACGAGCCGTGCGCGCGTGGGATCCCGTGCTCGCGCGCGTACACCTCGGCGCGCGTGCGGTCGCGGCTGCCGACCGCGACGACCTCGACGCGGTCCGAGAGCCGGGCGCCCTCGAGCACGTGGCGGTTGATGTTCGCCGTTGAGAGGATTCCCCAGCGTGTCAGCACGGCTTCACCTCGATTCCTTACGCTCGTGACGGTGGACGTGCAGGAGTTGAGACCTGGGCTCTGGCGCTGGACGGCGCGGCATCCCGAGTGGGACGACCGCGACGTGAGCTCCGCGTACCTGGAGACGGCGGACAGGGTATGTCTGATCGACCCGCTCGTGCCGCGCGGGGAGGAGGAGCGGTTCTTCTCCGCGCTCGACCCGGATGTCGAGCGACTCGAACGCCCTGTGGCGATTGTGCTCACAAACCCGTGGCATCGCCGCAGCGCCGACGAGCTCGCGCAGCGGTACGGGGCGCAGGTATTCGTGGGTCTCGATCGTGGGCTGCCAGGCGGGTTGCAGGCCTATCCGGGCGGCATGCAGCCCGAGGACGTCGTCATCCACGGGCCTTCCCACCGCGTGCTCTTCACCGGCGACACACTGCTGAACAACGAGCTCTGCCCGGAGGACTGGCTCGCCCAGGGCCGTGAGCACCACGTCGCCTGCTTGCGCCGTGTGCTCGACCTCGACGCTGACCTCGTCGTGCCGTCGCATGGCTCGCCGTTCCCGATCGAGCAGCTTGCCGCGGCCCTGCACGATTAAGGCGTCTCCTGGCGGCCGCTCTGAGATGAGCGGAGGATCGCATCGCACACGAGCGCACAGCGATAGCCGTCCTCGAACGTCGCGCCGTCGGGAGCGATAGACCCGTCACCGGCGATCGCGTTCAGCAGGTGGAGGTACTCGTACGTGAACGTATCTCCCCAGCCGATGATGTGCCCGGGCGGCCACCAGTCGCCGTGCTCGAGCACGGTGCGGAACGCACCGCCGTCGGAGATCTGCAACTCGTTCATCCGCTCCTGGTCGTAGGCGACCGAGCCCTTCGTTCCGTTCAGCTCGAACGCATTGTGATTGATTCGTCCGAGCGCGAGCCGCGACGCTTCGAGCGTGCCGGTCGCGCCATTATCGAACTCAACCGTCGCAACGAATGAGTCGTCCACCCGGCGGCCGGGAACGAACGTGCGCACGACCGCGCTGACGGATCGGATCTCGCCGACGAGATGACGCGCCAGGTCGATCGAGTGCGCGCCGAGGTCGCCCAGCGCACCTGTGCCGGCGACGGACGGATCGAAATGCCAGTCGTCAGGCGCCGCCTCCCAGCCCCAGGATTGGAGATAGCGCGCACGGAAGTGCACGATCTCGCCGAGCTCACCGGACTGCACGAGCTCGCGCGCGAGGCGAACGGCGGGTACGAAGCGATAGTTGAAGCCGGTCGCGTGCACGACGCCTGCGTCCTCGGCCGCGCGCCACATCGTGTGTGCTTCGCCCGCCGACAGCGCGAGCGGCTTCTCGCAGAGGACGTGCTTGCCCGCGCGTGCCGCCGCGATTGTCGGCTCCGCGTGAAGCGCGTTCGGCCCGCCGTTGACGAAGAGGCCGACTCGGTCGTCTGCGACCTGCTCGTGCCAGTCCGTCGTCGCGTCCGCCCAGCCCAGTCGAGCCCGGGCCTCCTCGAGCGCCTCGCGTTCGCGGCCGCAGATCGAGACGAGTTCGGGCTCGAGTGCGGCGCTGAGCTGGCGTACGGCTCCGAGCGCACGAGAGTGGGCGTCGCCCATGAAGCGATAGCCGAGCATCGCAACGCCGATGCGAGTCACGTCTCGTCAGGAGCGGCTACCGACCGGCGGCAGCCTGACGACGGCGAGCAACCGTGTCGAGCGTGACGGCCGCAAGGAGGATCACGCCGGTCGTGATGTATTTGACCGAGTCCGTGTAGCCGACAAGATCAATCCCGTTGCTGATCATGCCGATGATCAAGCCGCCGAACAGAGCCCCGCTTACGCGGCCGCGTCCGCCGAACAGGCTCACGCCGCCGATCACGGCCGCTGAAATCGCATCGAGCAGAATCGTGCCTCCGCCCGCAGTCAGGTCGACCGAGTTCAGTCGCGAGGCGAAGATGATTCCGCCCAGCCCTGCCATCGCGCCGGAGATCGTGAACACGAGGATCCGGATCAGCTTCACGTTGATCCCGGCGCGCCGCGCGGCTTCTGCGTTCCCGCCGACGGCGTACACGTGGCGGCCGAACCTCGTCCTGCCCGCGACGTATCCGCCCAGCACGACCACGAAGAGGACGATGAGGCCGACGAGCGGGACGCCCCGCGCGTGGTTGCATACGGCGACGGCGGCAAATGCGAGGCCGCCGAAGAACGCGACGCGAAGCGCAGCCAGCACGATGTTGCCGGTCGGCAGGCCGGCGCGTCTCCGCGAGAAGTGCGTGCCGAAGGCTGCCGCCGCAAGACCAAGCGTGAAGACGATCGCCACGATCCAGCCTGTGTTCTTGGTCAGCACATAGTTCGAGACGTCGTTTATCTGGTGATCCTGGATGCCGATCACTCCCTCGGTTCCGAGGATGTTCAGGATCACGCCCTGCCAGATCAGCAGGCCGGCGAGAGTGACAACGAACGACGGCACGCCCACGAACGCGATGAACGATCCTTGCGCAGCGCCGATGGCGGCTCCTCCGAGGAGCGCGATCGCGATCGCGATCAGTCCCGGGAAGTGATGGCCCGAGCCCGCAATCTGCAACTCGGCGACGAAGACTCCCACGAGGCCGCTGACGTAGCCGATCGAGAGGTCGATCTCCCCGATCAGCAGCACGAAGACGACGCCGACCGCGATGACGGTCACCCCGGCCATCTGCCCGATCAGATTCGAGAAGTTGACCGCGCTGAAGAAGATGTTTGTCTTCGAGGTGAAGAAAAGCGTGATCGCGATGATCCCGACGATCACCGGCAGACTCCCGACGTCGCCGGACTTGAATGCCTCCCACCGACCGCGGACGACCTCGCCGAAGGACTCCTGCTCTAGTTCCTCGATGCGAACGTCTGCCGGCGCGGCGTCGCTCATAGGCCGACCTTCGGTTGGACGCTCACGCGGCCTCGGTCGCGGGGGCCGCGCCGACCGTGATGGCTTGCACGATCTCCTGCTCAGTCGTTGCGGACTTCTCGTAGACGCCGACATTCCGCCCCAGACGGAGAACGGTGATGCGGTGCGCGACCTCGAAGACGTCGTTCAGGTTGTGTGACACGAGCACGACCGCAAGCCCCTGTTCGGCGAGGCGCTTGACGAGATCGAGCACCTGTCGCGTCTGCGCGACGCCGAGCGCGGCCGTCGGCTCGTCGAGGAAGACCACGCGGTTGTTCCACAGAACCGCGCGCGCGACCGCGACGGACTGGCGCTGACCTCCGGAAAGCGTGGCGACCGGTTGCCGCACCGACTTGATCGTCGTGACCGCCAGCGTCTTCAGCACATCCGTCGTGCGTTGCTCCATCGGTGCTTCGCGCAGCCGGAACAGGAGGTCGCGCAACTCTCGGCCGAGGTACATGTTCTGCACGACGTCGAGGTTGTCGCAGAGCGCGAGATCCTGGTAGACGACCTCGATTCCGAGCTTTGCAGCGTCCTTCGGGCCGTGGATGCTCACCGGCTCGCCCTCGAAGGAGATCTGGCCGCCGTCGATCGAATAGATCCCGGCGACGCACTTGATCATGGTCGACTTGCCGGCGCCGTTGTCGCCGACGAGCGCCATCACCTCGCCGTCACGCACCTCGAAGTCGACCTCCCGGAGCGCCTCCACCGAGCCGAACCGCTTCGACACCTTCTGCAATTCGAGCGTGGGTGGCGAGGCGCTGCTCACGCGCGGGTTTGTATCACGGTGGGGGCGCCTCCGAGGAGGCACCCCCACTGAGCGCGGCTCCTACTTGCAGTACTTCGCGTAGATGCCGTTGCAGACCTGGCTCTTCTTCAGAGCGCCGTCCGTGAAGAGGAACTTGTAGTTCGCCTTCGTGATCCAGATCGGCTTCAGCAGGATCGACTTCGTGCCGCTGACCTTCGCGTTCACGCCTGTCACCGGCTTGCCCTTGATGAGCGCGATCGCCACTGCGGAAGCCGCGTTCGCCTCCTGGCGGACCGACTTGTAGACGGTGCCGGTTTGCCAGCCGGCGAGGATGAACTGGACGCCGGTCGGCGTCGCGTCCTGGCCGCTGAGCGGAATCGGCTGCAGGCCGTGCGCCTTGAGCGACGCGATCACGGCGCCGGCCAGGCCGTCGTTCGCGGCGATGCTGGCGTCGACCTTGTTGCTGTTGCGGGCGAGGATCTGGTCGAAGATCTGCCGCCCCTTGATCGGGTTCCAGTCAGTCCACTGATCCCCGGCAGTCGCCTTCTTGAGCGTGCCGTTCTTGAAGAGCGGGGTGAGGATCTTGTCGTAACCCTGCTTGAACAGCTTCGCGTTGTTGTCCGTGATGCCACCGTTCAGCTCGGAGACGACCGGATGCTGCGAGTACTTGCCCTTCGCCTTCAAGGCGGCGATGATGCCCGTGGCCATCAGACTCCCGACCTTCACGCTGTCGTGCGAGACGTAGTAGGACGCCTTGCTGCCGACGACGAGCCGGTCGTAGTCGATGACCTTCGCGCCGCTGCTGACGGCAAGGTTCGTGATCGCCGCTCCCGACGCGGGATCGAGCGCGTCGATCAGGATCACCTTCGCGCCCTGCGCGAGGCACTGCTGCGCCTGTGACTTCATCTTCTGCGCATCAGCGTGGGCGTTGAGCACCGTCGCTGGAACGCCGGCCTTCTTGAAGGCGGCGGTCAGGTACGGCGCATCGAAGAGCGTGTACCGCGTCGACGACTTCGTGTCAGGGAGCAGTACGCACGCTTGGATCGACGCGGACTTCTGTGCCGGAGCACTGGTGCGCGCAGACGCAACGGCGGCGACCAGACCGACGAGGACGGCCAGGGCGACAGCCGTGGCCATCCAACGAGTTGACTTTCTCAAAGTTCCTCCTAATGAATCGGATTTTCCTGCCTATCTCAGATCACGCGGCCGGTTGGGCGCTTGCGCCACCCCTCATGACCCCGTCAATACGTTCTCGCAGCGCAACCTCCTTGGAGGTCGGAGACCCAACGTTTCGGCCAGAAGTCAACCTGCGCGGACACCTCCGCGTCAAGCGGAAAGTTACGTATTCGTGTCGTCAGACGAGCGCCAGGTGCTCCCGAACCGCTCGGCCCGATGACCCGTTCTCCGTAGCTCCCGCGCGCCGTCGGACGCTTCGCAGACGAACGCCGCGCCTTTGTTGCCTGCGCGGTTGCGGTACTCGGCGAGGACGTGCCGCGCAAGAGTCTCCGCGCGATCGCGCTCGACGAGGGCGACGATCGAGCCGCCGAACCCGCCGCCGGTCATGCGGGCTGCGACGGCGCCTGCGTCCACGGCGAGCGCGACGAGCAGGTCGAGCTCGGGGATCGTCACCTCGAAGTCTCTCCGCAGGCTCTCGTGTCCTTCGGCGAACAATGCGCCGAGCTCGTCGAAGCGCGGTCGGCCGGGCTCGCGCAGGATCGCCGCTACTTCGCTCACGCGCCGATTCTCCGTCGTGACGTGGCGAATGCGCGCCGGGTGTCCCGCTTCGAGCTCGCGGCGGCGCTCGCCGTAGGCGGACGACTCGAGCCGGCGCGAGACGCCTGAGTCGACGATGACGAGCGCGAGCTGCGGCGGCAACGGGATGTATTCGAACTCCAGCGTGCCTGTGTCGATGAGGATCGCGTGGCCCGCACGGCCGAGCACCGACGCGGCCTGATCCATGATCCCCGACGGAACCCCGACCGCGCGGTGCTCGGCTCGCTGCGTCGCGCGCGCAAGCTCCAGCGGGTGGAGCTCGAAGTCGGCGACCGCACACAGTGCGACGGCGACCGCAACCTCGAGCGCGGCGGACGACGACAGCCCAGCGCCGATCGGCAGGGTCGAGTGAACCGCTCCCTCGATGCCGACGGGCGCGCGTCCGAGGTCCGAGAGCTCCGCTTCAACGGCGACGGCGTACCGTCCCCAGTCGGCGTCGTCACTGGTGCCCTGGAACGCGTCCGAGGTGAGGAGCGTCCGCTCCGACGCGACGCAGTCCACGCGGATGCCGAGGTCGAGCGCGACCGGAAGGACGAGCCCGCCGGTCAGATCGGTGAACTCGCCGATCAGGTTCACGCGTCCGGGAGCCCAGAACGAGCGCGTGTTCAGGAGGTGAGCGCGTCTTCCGTCTCGGGATCGAAGAAGTGCAGACGGTCGACGTCCACGCTCACCGTGACGTTGTCGCCAACTCGAACGCCGGTGCGCGGTTCGAACGTCGCGCAGAACTCGCTGCCCGAGCGCCCGAGATGCGTCACTTCCTCGATGTGGGCTCCGAGTGCTGCGGCGACGCCTGCGCTCTGTGCGAGCGGCGCGTCGACGCCGAAGTAGACGAGGAGGTTCGCGCCGAGCGCCTCGACGCGGTCGACCTTGGCGGGGAGCGTGACCTTGCCGTCGGTCGGAGCACCCGGGCGAGGCCCGTGCAGGTCCTCCGGGCGCAATCCGACGACCACCTTCCGCCCAGCCCACTTTTCGAGGCCGTTCATACGCGCGCGCAACGGGATCTTCGTCTCGCCGAGGGGAACGACGAGGTTCCCGTTCGCCTGCTCGAGGGTGACCTCGGCAAGGTTCATCGGCGGCGAGCCGATGAAGCCGCCGACGAAGAGGTTCGCCGGCCGGTCGTAGACGTTCGGCGGCGTGTCGACCTGCTGCAGGAGGCCGTCGCGGAGCACTGCGACGCGGTCTCCCATCGTCATCGCCTCGACCTGGTCGTGCGTCACATAGACGGTCGTTACGCCGAGCCGCTTCTGCAGCGACTCGATTTCGCCGCGCATGTGCACCCGAAGCTGCGCGTCCAGGTTCGACAGCGGCTCGTCCATCAGGAACACCTGCGGCTGCCGGATGATCGCGCGGCCCATGGCGACTCGCTGTCGCTGGCCGCCGCTCAACTGCTTCGGACGTCGGTCGAGCAGCCCCTCGAGGCCGAGCAGACGTGCCGTGTGCGCGACGCGCTCGCGGATCTCGTTCTTCGGCACCTTCGCGAGGCGCAGGCTGAACGCGATGTTCTGCGCGACGGTCATGTGCGGATACAGCGCGTAGCTCTGGAAGACCATCGCGATGTCGCGGTCGCGTTCGAGCACGTCGTTGACCCGCCTGCCGCCGATGTACAGGTCGCCGGACGTGATGTCCTCGAGGCCGGCGATCATCCGCAGCGCGGTCGTCTTGCCGCAGCCGGACGGGCCGACAAGCACGAGCAGCTCCGCCTCGCCGATGTCCAGAGAAAGCTCCTTCACGGCCTCGAAGCCGTTCGGGTAACGCTTGGACAGCTTGTCGAGAATGATCTCCGCCATCAGCTTCCCACTAGCCCTTCAGGGATCCTGCGAGCAGTCCACGCACGAAGTAACGGCCGAGCAGGATGTAGACGACGAGCGTCGGCAGCGAGGCGAGCAGCGCCCCAGCCATCTGCGTGTTGTACGGCGTGACGAGAGAGCCGGCCACGTTGTTCAGCGCGACGGTCACAGGCCATTTGGACGGGTCGGTGATGATGAACACGGCGAAGAGGAAATCGTTCCAGATCGATGTGAACTGCCAGATCGCTGCGACGACGAATGCCGGCGCCGAGACCGGCAGCACGACAGACCAGTACGTCCTCAGCATCCCGGCGCGGTCCATCCGCGCTGCTTCCATCAACTCGTTCGGGATCGTCGCGTAGTAGTTGCGGAAAATCAAGGTCGTGATCGGGATGCCGTAGACGACGTGCGCGAAGACGAGACGCGGGATCCCGTCGGGAAACTGAACGTCCTCGAAGAGCTGCGTCAGCGGGATCATCACTGCCTGGTACGGAATGAAGAGCCCGAACAGGAAGAACGTGAAGACGACGTCGGCTCCCGGGAAGCGCCACTTGGAGAGCACGAAGCCGTTGAGCGATCCCAGGACGGTCGAGATCAACGTCGCCGGGATCACGAGCTTGAAGCTGTTGCCGAGCGCGGGCGAAAGGGATGTCCATGCATCGCGCCAGCCCGAGAGGCTCCAGTGGTGAGGCAGGCTCCACGCGTGGCCGGGGTCCGTCTCCGCGAGTCCTTTGAAGCTCGTCACGAGGAGGATGTAGACCGGCATCAAGATGATCAGGACGAAGACCAGGAGCAGCACGTACTTGATGACGCGCGTGTCGCTGCGCCGCGGGCGGCGGCGCGTGCGCCTGGTCGGCGTGGCCGGAATCGGGGCGGTGGTGCTGGTCACGCGTTTCGCTCCGAACGCACCGTGTAGATGAGGTAGGGGACGATCAGCACGGAGATGCCGATCAGCAGCAGCGTCGCGATTGCCGCTCCCTTCGCGTAGTCGCTGGCGTCGTAGATCAGGATCCACATGTAGACCGCCGGCGTCTGCGTGATCAGCTGCTTGCCGCCGATTGCGACGATGAGGTCGAAGACCTTGAGCGAAATGTGCCCGAGGATGATCAGCGCGGAGAGCGTCACCGGCCGCAGGTACGGGAAGACGACGTGGCGATAGACGCGGAACTCGGATGCTCCGTCCATCCGCGCCGCCTCTCGCAACTCTTCCGGCACGCCTCGGAAGCCGGCCAGGTAGAGCGCCATGATGTAGCCGGAGAGCGCCCACATCGCGGGTAACGCCATCGCCGCCATGCCCCATTTCGGGTCGAGGTACCACTGGTTCCCCAGAAACCCGAGCCCGAGCTTGTCGAACACGAGGTTGAGGCCGGTCGAGCGGTCGCCCGGCGCCGGGTTCATCAGCCAGCGCCACACGACGCCGGCTGCGATGAACGACACAGCCATCGGGAAGAGGTAGACCGAGCGGAAGAACCCCTCGCCGCGAACGCCCTTCTCGAGCAGGAACGCGAGCGTGAGCCCGATCAACAGCGTCCCGATGATGAACGCCAGGGTGAAGATCACGATGTGGCGTAGGTTCGTGAACTGGCCGCAGCACCACGCCTGGTCCGCGTTGAAGGGCCTGAACGGGAACCCGAGGTCACGGTACGCCTGCAGCCCGGCCCAGTGCGACGACGGCACCGACGTCCGCCTGTCACTGACCGAGATCTTGGCGTTCCAGCCGATCAGGCCGTAGACGAAGACTGCGATCAGCACGATGGAGGGGGAGACCAGGAGTAACCCTGGTCCCCACCTCCGTACGTTCCTCACTTGCCTGCCTTACTTACGCGCGCTTCTTCGCTGCTGCGACGAGCGCGTCCTGGAACTTCGCCACGTCCTTGGTCTGGACGAACAAGCCCAGGGCCGTGTCGATGTCCGTGTTCCACGCGTTGCTCGCGACGACGCCGTGCGTGAGCGAGCCCGCGAGCTTGTCCGTCTTCCACTGCTTGAGCGCCCACTTCAGGTAGGGCCCGTACAGCTTCGCGTTCGCGTCCTGCCGGGCAGGGATCGAGCCCTTGACCGGATTGAACGTGTCCTGCGCCTTCTTGCTGCCGAGGAAGCCCAGCCACTTGACGGCGGCCGAGCGGTGCGGTGCGCCCTTGGGCAGCGTGAAGCTGTCCGACAGCCAGTCGTAGACGCCGGTGGAGCCCGGAACCGCGGTCCAGCCGTAGTCGACGTTCGGCTTCAGGGCGAGGTTGCCTCCCGCCTTCGTGCCGCTGAAGTAGCCGTCCTGCCAGTCACCCATGATGTTGAACGCGGCCTTGCCGTCGGCGACGAGCTTGCCCGCGTCCTGCCACGTCAGCGACGCGGCATCAGAGTTCGTGTAGGTCAGCAGCGTCTTGTAGCGGTTCAGCGCCGTCGTGACGCCGGGGGCCGACCAGTTGCCGCCCTTCTTCCACAGTGCGGCCCAGCGTGTCGGGCCGAGCGTCGAGATCATCACCGTCTCGAGCAGGTGCTTCTGCGTCCACGCCTCGCCGAGCGAGAGCGGGATCACACCGGCGCTCTTCGCCTTGTCGAGCGCGGCGATGAACTCGGTCCAGGTCGTCGGCGCCTTGGCGATCCCGGCCGACTTGAGGACCTTCGGGTTGTACCAGAGCATGTTCGCCCGATGGATGTTCACGGGCACCGAGTACAGGTGGCCGTTGTACTTGATCTGGTTGATCAGCGTCTTCGGCATCACCTTGTCGAAGTGGTACTTCTTGTAGATGAAGTCGATGTTCTCCACCTGGCCGGCCTTGATGTAGTCGCGGAGCTCGGCTCCCGCGTGACCCTGGAACGAGTCCGGCGGCTTGTGCGCGGCGAGGCGCTGCGCGAGCACCGCCTTGGCGTTGCTGCCGGCTCCGCCGGCGACCGTCTCGTTCTTGAACTTGCAGGTCGGGTTGCTCTTGTTCCAGATGGCGATCAGCTTCGTGAGCCCGGCAGCTTCGCCGCCGCCAGTCCACCAGGAGAACACCTGGAGCTGGCACGAAGCGGCTGAGGCCTGCGGGGCGGCCTTCTTGGCCTGCCCTGCGAATCCGGCCGCTGGAACGACGAGCACGAGCGCGAGCGCGCCCAGCAGCGCGAATCTGAGGACCGCGGTGCGGTGCACCCGGTCTACTCGGAAAGTGCGGTTCATCTATTGCCCTCCCTCGAGGTCATTGAGCCCAGAACGGTTCCCCCCGATCAGTCAATACGCGCGCAAACCCTACGTCAAGCGGGTAATTGCGGATATTCGACCGGGGCCGAACCGTGGCGAGGCCATTCCTCGCCCGGGACTCTAGGACGAGCCAGGTTCGCGTGGAGTTAGGCCGGATTTCACACGAGCGCCAGGTGCTCCCGGACCCGCTCGGCCACGGATTCGAGCTCGAGCGTCGACCCGGTGATGTCCCGCAGGAAGTCCTCGGCGGGCCAGCGCTGGCCTTCTCCCCACAGCTCGCGCAGGAGCGACCCGGCCTCGCGCCGTGCGAACCACGCGTTGCCGAACTCCTCGCGCAAATGGCTCCGCAGCTGGGCTTCGAAGGCCCAGGAGCGCAGGTACGACGAGACGTAGAAGCTCGCGTCGATGTCGGCGAGGTAGTCGACGGGGCTCGGCTCGATCTTCAGCGCCTCCCCGAGCAATTCGACGTAGCGTGGCCGCATCGCGCTCAGGTCGTCGGCGACGTGGAACTCGAGCTCGTACAGGAGCTTCGCGCAGTAGCGCCTGACGAAGAAGAGGAGGTGCGCTGCGCCCTCGGACGCGAACTCGGCAGGGCGTGGAAAGTCGAGGCGTCGCGCGAGCCAGACAGGGTCGCTCGTCAGGTACTGCATGAGCATCGCCCAGCCCTCCGTGACGGCGCTGTCGCCGAGCCTGCGTTCCTCCACGGTGAGCTCCGGCCGCGTGTTCGCGAAGTGTTCTGCATGCCCCGCCTCGTGGAAGAGCGCGCTCCAGTCGTCGGGGCCGCCGATCGGCTGAATGACGAGCATGACCTTGCCCGGCACCTCGATCGGTGCACAGAACGCTCGGGGCGTCTTGTGCGGTCGCTCCTCGACGTCGAGGTGGATGTTCTCCTGCGAGTAGAGGTCGATTCCCAGGTCCTGCAGAGTCGCCGCGAGCGCCGGCAGCATCCTGTCGGACGGGAACACGGGGTCCCACTCTGTGGCGCGGAAGACGCGCGCGACGTCCCAGCGCTCGGCCTCGGCGAGGCCGATCCCGACGCTCGCGCGCAGCACCTTGTCCGCCGCGTCTTCGTAGAGAGACTCCGTCGAGTCGAGGAAGGCTCGGCACTGTGCGGCCAGGTCGTCGAGCTTGTAGTCGAACTTGTCGTACAGCGCGCGGTACGTGTCGGCGCCGAGCTCGCGCGTGGCCTCGTGCGTCTCTCGGTGTGACGCGAGCAGCAGTGGGTTCAGGTGCTCCTCCGTGAGTTCGTTGCGGATGCGCTCGAGCCTCGCGCGCCGCTCGCGTTCGGCGCTGTTCGCGATCGCCGGCCGCAGTTTGCGGAACGGAATCTCCTCGCCGTCGACCGTCGTTTTCAGCTTCGCCTCGAGCATCGCCGCCTGCTCCTCGTGGCGGCGCGTCAGCGCGCCGAGGTAGCCCTCGCAGGCGAAGCGCGCCAGCTCGTTCGAGCTGAAGCTTCCGTCCATCGCGGCCTGCATGCGCCGCGCCTGGTCGAGGCTCGTGACGTCTTCGTACTCCCGGTAGATCGATTCCAGGTCGAAGTCGTCCTTCAACCCGGCGAAGTGGTCGTAGTACTCCTGGTCGAGATCCGCGATGAAGCGGTCGACACGTTCCCTGTACGCATCAAGCTCACGTGGATTCGTTTCGGCCATCCGCTTAGGATATGGACGATGCAGGAGATTCGGGTCCGGACCGAACGGCGAACTCAGCTCCTCGACATCACCGGGAGAGTGCAAGAGGCGGTCGACGGCGCTAACGGCGCGACGGCGGCTCTCATCTTCGTGCCGCACACGACCGCCGGGGTGACGATCAACGAGCACGCCGATCCGGCCGTCGCGCGCGACTTCGAGGCGGCACTCGAGCGGATGGTCGGTGACGACTGGAACTGGCAGCACATCGAGGAGGGCGAGGAGAACGCGCCGTCGCATTTCCGCGCGTCGCTGATGGGACCGCAGGTGCTCGTGCCACTCGACGGCGGACGCCTTGCGCTCGGCACGTGGCAGGGCATCTTCTTCTGCGAGCTCGACGGTCCGCGCGACCGGAAGGTCTTCGTCACGCCGCTCTCCTGAGTCGGGGTCTTAACGTCCGCGCAACCGACTTCAATCTAAGGTGATGCGGGCGTGAGATGGGCCGGGGGCATCCTGCTGCTCGCCGCTGCGGTGCTCGCCGCGGCTATGTCCGCGTCCACGGGCACGAAGCGCTCGGCCGCGCCGCCGCCCGGCATCCACAAGATCAAGCACGTCGTCGTGATCATGCAGGAGAACCGGTCGTTCGACTCCTACTTCGGCACGTATCCGGGCGTCGACGGCATTCCACGAGGCGTGTGCGTGCCGGATCCGCGCGGCGGCTGCCTGAGGCCGTATCACGTCTCGAAGGACCGCAACGTCGGCGGTCCGCACGCGTTGAAGAACGCCTTGCGCGACATCAACGGAGGTGCGATGGACGGCTTCGTGCGCGAGGCCGTCAGCGCGAGGAAGGCGTGCGTCGATCCAAACGATCCCGTGTGCTCGTCGCCCGCAGCCGGAAGCGACGTCATGGGCTACCACGATGCGCGCGAGATTCCGAACTACTGGGCGTACGCGCGCAACTACGTGCTGCAGGACCACATGTTCGAGCCGAACAAGTCGTGGAGCCTGCCGGCGCACCTGCTCACTGTCAGCGCATGGTCGGCGAAGTGCAGCGTCAAAGGCGATCCGATGAGCTGCGTCAGCGCGCCCGATCTGCCCGCGACGCCGCCGGACTTCCGCGGAAACCTCAAGAAGAGGATCCCGGACTACGCGTGGACCGACATCACGTACCTGCTGCACAAGCACAACGTCAGCTGGCGTTACTACGTCTTCAGCGGCACGCAACCGGACTGCGAGGACGACGCCGCGATCAGCTGCAAGCCGATTCCGCAGGACGCGAAGACGCCGGGCATCTGGAATCCGCTTCCCTGGTTCGACACGGTGCGCGAGAACTGGCAGCTCTCGAACATCACACCGCTCGGGAACTTCTTCAAAGCGGCGCGGAAGGGGAAGCTGCCCGCCGTGTCGTGGGTCGTTCCGACGCAGAAGGTGAGCGAGCATCCGCCTGGGCTCGTCTCGGCCGGGCAGGCGTACGTCACGACGCTCGTGAACGCGATCATGCGCAGCCCGAACTGGAGCTCGACCGCGATCTTCCTCACCTGGGACGACTGGGGCGGCTTCTACGACCACGTCCTGCCGCCGACCGTCGACGCGGAGAGCTACGGCCTGCGCGTGCCCGGGCTCGTGATCAGTCCCTACGCGAAGCGCGGCTACATCGACCATCAGATCCTGAGCTTCGATGCCTACCTGAAGTTCATCGAGGACGACTTTCTCGCCGGCGAGCGGCTCAATCCGAAGACCGACGGCCGGCCGGACCCGCGTCCGTACGTGCGCGAAGACGTTCCGCTGCTCGGCAACCTCGTCGACGACTTCGACTTCACACAGCAGCCGCGCCCGCCGATCGTGCTCGATCCGTACCCGGGCGCTCGCCGGGTGCGCTAGCAGTCTTAGTGACTTTTTAGAGCCGCTTCATCTGCCTCTCACGCGGCGGTCGCATCCTGCGAAACGTCATCGACGAAAGGAGAGCAGATGCAGGTCACCATCACACGCCGCATGGTCGCGGGCATTGTCGCCGTCGTGGCGCTCGTCGTAGCGGGAGGCGCGATCGCAGCGTCGAACGGGTCGGGCTCCGGCACCGCGTCAACGAAGCAAGGGTGCGGTCCCGGCCCGCCCGGCGCCGGACTGCACGCAGGCTTCCCCGACGCCGTCGCGAGCTACCTCGGCGTGACGAAGGCCGAGTTGCGTACTGCTCGGGAGAACGGGACGTCGCTCGCGCAGCTTGCAACGCAGCAGGGCAAGTCGGTCGCCGGGCTCGAGCAGGCGATCTACAACGCAGCCAAGTCGGACCTCGACAAGGCCGTCGCAGCAGGACGCATCACCTCCGCGCAGGAGACAAGGATGCTGAGCGGCCTGCAGTCGCACCTCGACGACATCGTGAACGCAACGGGCCCGCCTCCTCTCGGGCCTCCGCCGGCCGCGTAGCGCGGTCCTCGGGGCGGGAGCGGCTACGCTCGGCACGTGGCTGCTCCCGTCCAGCGTGACGACGTCGTCGAGCTCGACGTAGAGTCACTCGCGTACGGCGGCAACGGCGTCGCGCGACTGAACGGCTACGTCGTGTTCGTGCGCCGCGGGCTCCCCGGCGACCGCGTCCGCGCCCGCGTGACGAAGGTGAAGCGGAACCATGCGGAGGCGCTCACCCTCGACGTGCTCACGCCCGGACCACAGCGCGTGGACGCGCCGTGCGCGCACTATCCGGCGTGCGGCGGCTGCCGCTTCCAGGACCTCGCGTACGAGGCCCAGCTCGAGCAGAAGCAGCGGCAGGTTGCGGATTCCCTGCGGCGCCTTGGCGGGATCGAAGAGCCGCCGCTCGAGGGGATCGTTCCTGCAGAGTCGATTTTCCACTACCGCAACAAGCTCGAGTACTCGTTCACGCAGACGGCGGCCGGCCCGGCGCTCGGCTTTCACAAGGCGGGTCGCTGGGACGAGGTGCTCGAGATCGAGCGCTGCTGGCTGACGTCCGACCTCGGCAACGAGGTTCGCAACCGCGTGCGCGACTGGGCCCGTGAAGAACGGCTCGAGGCGTATTCCCAGGTGGACGCCACCGGCTACCTGCGCCACCTCGTCGTGCGCGAGGGCGTAAACACAGCGCAGATGCTTGTCGTGCTGGTGACCGCGCCGGGCGAGAAGTTCGAGCGCGACCGCTTCGTCGAGGTGTTGCGCGCCTTTCCCGAGGTGCGATCGATCCACTGGGCGGTGAACGACACGCCCGCAGAAGTGACGAACGTTCCGTCGACGCTCCTGTGGGGAGAGGATGCGATCGAGGAACAGGTGCTCGGCCTGCGCTTCCGTCTTCGGCCGAATGCCTTCATGCAGACGAATACGAAGATGGCCGAGCGGCTCTACGGTCTCGCCATCGACTACGCCGGCCTGACCGGCGGCGAGACCGTGTACGACCTCTACTGCGGGATCGGCACCATCGGGCTCTCGATGGCCGCGCGCGCACTGACGGTGTGGGGCGTCGAGGTCGAGGAGGAGTCCGTCGCGTGCGCGCTCGAGAACGCAGACCTGAACGGGATCACCAACGCTGCATTCTTCGCCGGCAACGTCGGCGAGGTGTTGAACGAGCTGCGCGAACGCGCAGGCGAGCCCGACATCGTCGTGGTCGACCCGCCGCGCGCGGGGCTCGCGGGGAAGGCGTTGAAGCGCGTGGGCGAGGCCGGCGCGCCGCGGCTCGTGTACGTGTCGTGCAATCCGACGACGCTCGCGGGCGACTCGAAGCGGCTGCGCGAGGAGTACGGTTACGAGCTCGTGCGCGCACGACCGGTCGACATGTTTCCGCACACCCCGCACGTCGAGACGGTCGCTCTGCTCGAGCGGTGACATCGTTCCTGTGCACGGCATGCGGCACGCAGTTCGCCGAGTCGTCCGCGCCGCCTGCTGCGTGCCCGATCTGCAACGACGACCGCCAGTACGTCCCGGCAGACGGCCAGCAGTGGGTCACGTACGACGACGTGCGCTCATCACATCGCGCCGACCTCCGCGAAGAACAGCCGAAGCTGACCGGGATCGGCATGAAGCCGGACTTCGGCATCGGCCAGCGCGCGCTGCTCGTCGAATCGCCCGGTGGAAACGTCCTCTGGGACTGTCTCCCGCTGCTCGACGACATGGCGTCCTTCGTCGAGGCGCACGGCGGCCTCCGCGCGATCGCGATCTCGCATCCGCACTACTACTCGACGATGGTCGAGTGGGCGCATCGGTTCGAGTGCCCCGTGCTGATCCACGAGCTCGAGCGGCAGTGGGTGCAGCGTCCCGACGCGTGGGTCGAGTTCTGGTCGGGTGAGGTGCGCGAGCTGTGGGACGACCTGACGCTGCTGCGGCTCGGCGGTCACTTCCCCGGCGGCCAGGTGCTGCACTGGCGAAGCGGTGACGCGCTGCTTTCGGGCGACATCGTCCAGGTGCTGCCTGGATCGCGACGCGTCAGCTTCATGTACTCGTACCCAATGCTGCTGCCGCTGCCGGCACGCGAGGTCGAGCGGATCGCCGCGGCGCTCGAGCCGTGGGCGTTCGACCGGATCTACGGCGCCTGGTGGGGCCGCGTCGTCACGGAGAACGGGAAGGACGTCGTCAGGCGTTCTGCGGAGCGCTACCAGCGCGCGCTTGCTTGAGGTGCCGCCAGAGTATGTCTCCGTTCGCGACCAGGAACGCGAGCGAGAGCAGAGGTAGCGCCGGCAGGCCGCCGAGGTCGCGCCAGACGGCGAGCACGATCGTGGCGCCGAACGACGCAGTCATCAGCAGCCATGTCAGGCGTACGCGTAGCCGGTACTGCGCCGCGGCGCCGAGAAAGAGTGCGAAGAAGACGAGGTCGGGGATGCCGAGGTTCGCCGTGTTGTTCTCGCCCGGCACGGGAAACGCGAACGACAGCCGTTCGAAGACGCCCTTGTGATGGTGGACGATCGTGTTGGTCGGCCCGCGCCAGACCGAGTAGGCGTCGACCCACGGGATGATCAGCGCGACAACGATCACCCACGACTCTTCCTCGAAGAAGTCGAGGAAGATCCACCCGAGGAAGGTCGCCGCGCCGAGTTTCGCGAACGACGACGGCCCCTCCCAGTTCAGAAACGAGAACCCGACCGCGAGACCGAAGAAGACGAGCGCGACGAGCCAGCGCCACCGCATGGTGCGCAGCGGCAGCAAGAGCCAGACCGTCGCGAACACGGCGGGGATCACGAGCACGGCAATGACGGCGACGTCCCACCACAGCGACAGATTGCGCAGATGCTCGTGCAACGCGAAGTACGCCGCGAGCGCCGCGGAAAGCACGGCCAACGCCGCGATGCGCCACGCGCTCAATACGGCGGTAGCTCGGCCCACCACGGGCCGAGCTCCTTGAAGGCGTTCCAGAACTCGGTCTTCTTCTCCTGCTCGTCGAGCGACGCGTCGATGTCGGGCACGACAAGCGCGTCGATCGTCGGCGTGAAGCGCTGCAGCTCTCCGAGCCGCAGCTCGATGCGGTCGCCGAGTGGGAAGTCGAGCTCGTTGACGAAGCGAAGCGTGTCGTCGCCCATCATCACGATCAGCTTCGGCTGAACGATGTGCAGCTCGCGCGTGAGCATCGCGCGTGCCTGCTCGGGCTTCTGGCCCGCGAACTTGAGGCAGTTCGTCCCGTAGACGGCGAGCGGGTCGACGTTCAGCCGCTGCAGGGACTTGATGACCGCCTGCCCGGCACGACCGTAGAAGGAGACGCCCTCCTGTGCCTCCGACGCCTGCGGGCCGAACTTGAGCAAGAAGATGTCCGCCAGCGGATGTCCCGAGCCGACCACGGGCACGTGCGACTCGCCCGCCGCGTGAGCGATCTCGTCGCCGAGCTCGTTGATCTCGGTGATCGCCTTCTGGAGGTACCGCTCGAAGATCTCGTCGGTCGACACGGGAGACACGGCCCGTTCCGTTTTCTCCTCTATCTGACTCGTTCCTTTGCTTGGGCCGCCCACTTGAGCGATTGCAGGTACAGAAGCGACTTCGGCCGGCGGAGAATTTCGGCCGTACGGAGGCTGAGCAGGAACTCCTCGGGGCCGCCGAACGCGCGCATCCTCAGCGCGCCCGTCCCGATGCCCTGGAGCACGTGCGCATCGGAGCCGGCGCCCATCGTCAGGTTGTACTTGCGCGCGAACCGGAGGGCTTCGTCGTTGTACGTCTCGAAGAGCAGGCGGGCGTTGTAGACCTCGAACACGTCGATCTCGCCGAGGTGCCGGTGCAGTGTCGCGGCGTCGGGGATCGCGTGCATCCGGTCGAATGGGTGGGGGAGGTACACGAGACCGCCTTGCTCCTTGATGGCTGCGATCGTGTCGCCGAAGCTCATGCCGCGAGGGATCTCCGTGTCGAGGAAGAGACCGATCACCTCGCCCTGTCCGTCAGTCTTCACTTCTTCGCCCGGGATGACGACGATGTCGCGGCCTCGTGCGAGCTCGGAGACTTCCTGCGCACCGGAGAAGACGTTGTGATCGGTCACCGCGATCGCTCCGAGGCCCTCGGTCTCCGCGTGCTCGAGCAGCAGCGCGGGCGGGACGCGGCAGTCGTGCGATGCGCTCGTGTGCGTGTGCAGGTCGACGACGATCCAGTCGTGCTCGGCGAGTGGGTCGCCGGCTCGCTTTCCGGTGCGCTTTCGTCCTCTCAGCTGCTCGTAGATCTCCTCCAGTTCGCGCGCGACGTCGGTGAACGTCTGTCCCTCCGCCGACGCGCGCGCGGCGCCGGCTCTTCGCTCGCGGTACTCGAGGTCTTCCGCGAGCCGGCCCATCTCCGCCGCGGCGAGCTGCGGTTGCTCGCGCATGCCCGGCGGCGACGCGACCGCTGCGCCCGCGGCGGCGGCCTCGAGCCTGAGTCGTGAGACGCCGCTCGTAGCCGGGACGAAGATCGCGGCGTCGGCCAGAATCGTCGCGCGGCTCGGTGAGTCCCGCGCGGTGCGCACGTCGACGCGGTCGAGCAGCGTGCGCGGAACGTACGGCCGCTTGGTCAGCGGCTTCGTCCGCAGCAGCGTCAGTCGCCAGTCGGGCAGCTCGCCGAGCGTGTGCAGCGCCGCGCGCAGCAACGGTCGCTCGGTCGGGCGCCACTCGAAGACGATCAGCCGCTGTTTGTCCGCGGGCTCGAACAACGATGTGTCGACGCCCTCGGAGATGAGCCGGTAATCGCCGGGAAAGCGGATCGCCGCGGCGTTCGCCGTCTCCTCGGAGGTCGCGAGCAGGATGTCGAGCCTGCCCAGCAGTCTTTCGCGTTGTGCGCGGCCGGGCGGATAGGAGAGCCGCTCCGGAGAGAAGAACGTCGCGGCCGCAAGGCTCTCGGCCTCGCGCAGCGCGAGGTAGGAGAGACTCGGGAGCGCCGGCTCGAAGCCGTGGACGACGTCGAAGCGTCCCGCACGCAGGGCTCGTACGACGTTGGCACGCACGCCCACGGGAACACCCACGCGGCTACGGCGCGAGATCGGCACCGCAGGGCCGAGGGCGAGCAGTTCGCCGCCGTTCAGCGATCCGTTCAGAGCGGCGCGCCCAGCGGCGAGATCGGCCGCGCGGTTCGAGGACGCGATGATCGTCACGGCGTGCCCGAGGACGCGCAGCTCTCGCGCAACGCCCGCGACGTGCTCGTTCACCTCGTGCGGTTGGGACCACGCGAAGGGCGTGACGAGGCAGATGCGAAGCGCCATGGGCGCTCCGAGTCTAGCCCCGGCTTGAGAGATCCAGGACCATTTCGCGCTGGCGCACGGTTACCGCGCCGCCGAGCTCGCGCATGGCTTCTCCTACGGGGTCGCCCGCCGGCAGGTTGAGTATCACCACGTTTCCGTAGGAGCGGGCGGCCTGCAGTAACTCCCGTGGCTCACCGGCGATCTGCACCACCTGCGCCGCACCGGTGACGCGGTTGACGCGGAGGATCGCGGCGCCTTCGTCGGTTTCGATTCCGCGCGCGTCGGCGTAGTGGGCGAGCGTCGCGTCCGAGCGCTGCCACGGCTCGTGCTCCGTGCGCAGCTCGCGGATGCGCGCGTGGGCTTGTTCCACTGGAACCTCGAGCGAGGGCCCGCCTGACTCGGTCGGGAGTGTCCACACCTCGACCCAGCGCACGAGGTCGTAGCCGAGCTTTTCGTACAGTCGATAGGCCGCGTCGTTCTGCTCGATCACCTCGAGCCAGACCTGCTTCGCACTGCGTGCCGCAGCTTCGTCGTGGAGCGCCTGCATCAGCAGCTCGCCGATGCCTTGTCGGCGCGCACTCGTGACGACCCCGACGCCTCCGATCCACGCCTGGTCGCCGCGGAGGCCGAGATTGCCGAAGCCGACCGGCTCACCGTCGCGCAATGCAATACGGGACGCATCTACATCGAGGTCGAACCAGTCGATCATTCCCTGGAGCGTGCTTTCGTCGAGGCGAGAGGGAATGACGTAGTCCTCGTACGCCGCATTGAACAGCGTGACCCGTTCGGCGATCGAAAGCGACCTCGCCGGACGAAGCTCGATGCTCACGAGCGTGCTCGCACGACGATGCTCTCGCCGGCGTCTAGGCGTGCACTGGCGTTGCCGACTTGAACCAGCCGCGCGTTACCGCCGTTCACGGCGAACACCTCGGCCCCACCGACAACGCCCAAGAGCCGTTCTGCGGGTCGCTCGCGGGAGCCACCGAAGCGCTCGAGGATCGGCGCGAGCACCTCCGCGAGCAAAGCGAGAATCAGCAGCACCGCGAAGAGCTGCCAGCCGTCGCCGTTCTCGCGCAGGATCATCACGGTGACGACGAGCGCCGCTCCTCCTGCTGCTGCACCGGTCGCCGGATAGAGAACTCGCACGAGCGACGGCGAGCTGAGCATCAGCCGGTTCGTCGTGACGATGAGCACGGCGAGCGACCAGGCGGTGAGAACGCCGACCAACTTCCAGTAGCCGTCGCCGGCGAACTCGCCCCAGATCTGCGCCGACCAGAGAACGAACCCGGTGAGTGAAAGACCGATGCCCGCGTAGCCGAGGACGGGCGACTCACGGCGTCCGAGCAAGGCGAGCCCCGCGACGAGCGCCGACCCGGCCGCGAACGTCGTCGCGAGCGTCGCGAAGATCTTTCCTTCCGTATCGCCGAAGTCGCCGCTCACCACGGTGACGATGGCGACGAGCGCGGCGACCGACGCGAGGGCCGCCGCGCCCAGAAGGAAGGCGCGTCGCAGCGACACAGCTAGCTTGCTGCCGCGACCTTTGCTTGCTTCCGCGCGTTCTGCTTGATGAACTTCTCGGCCGCGTCGTACGCCTCGTCGTCGACGATCTGCTTGGGAGGCGACTTCATCAGGTAGGAGCTCGGCCCCTCGAGCGCGCCCGAGATACCGTTGTTCAGCGCAAGCTTGGCCATCCGCACGGCGTCGATGACGATGCCCGCCGAGTTCGGCGAGTCCCACACCTCGAGCTTGAGCTCGACGTTCAGCGGCACGTCACCGAACGACGAGCCCTCCATGCGGATGTATGCCCACTTGCGGTCGGTCAGCCACGGGACGTAATCCGACGGCCCGACGTGGACGTTCCGCGCGCCGATGTCGTAGTCGAGCATCGACGTGACGGCGTTCGTCTTCGAGATCTTCTTGGACTCCAGCCGGTCGCGCTCGAGCATGTTGAGGAAGTCGGAGTTGCCGCCAACGTTCAGCTGCATCGTCTTGTCCAGGTGCACGCCGCGCTCGCGGAAGAGGGACGTGAGCACGCGGTGCGTGATCGTGGCGCCGACCTGCGACTTGATGTCGTCGCCGATGATCGGCACTCCGGCCTGCTCGAAGCGGCGCTGCCAGTACGGCTCGCGGGCGATGAATTGCGGAATGCAGTTCACCATCGCGCAGCCGGCGTCGAGGATCTGCTCGGCGTACCACTTCGTCGCCATCTCCGAGCCGACGGGGAGGTAGCTCACGACGACGTCGACGTTGCGCTCTTTGAGGATGCCGACGACGTCGTCCGTTTCACCGGGCGCCTTCTCGACGACCTGCGAGAGATACTTGCCGATGCCGTCGTGCGTCATGCCGCGGTTGACCGTGACGCCTGTCTTCTTGACCTCGGCGAACTTGATCGTGTCGTTCGGGTGCGCCCAGATCGCGTCGGAAAGGTCCTTGCCGACCTTGTCCTTCGTCACGTCGAACGCGGCGACGAACTCGACGTCGCTGACGTGGTAGCCGCCGAGGTTCACGTGCATGAGCCCGGGGACGAACTTGTCGTTCGGCGCGTCCTTGTAGTACTCGACTCCTTGGAGGAGCGAGTTCGCGCAGTTTCCGACGCCGATGATCGCGATGCGGACCTTGTCCTCGCTGCGCTGCGACTTGCCGTTCGTGGATGCCATGGGTTCCTTTCCGAGCCGCTCGGAGAGCGTCTCGACGATCAGGTCGTTGACGTTTCGCTTGCGTTGCGCCGCACGCGCGGCGAGCCTGTCCTTCAACTCTGCGGGCATGCGGAGAAGCACCGAGCCGCCCTCGCCGGGTGTCTTGCCCGCGCGCCCACTCGGCTCGAACGGGACGGCGAAGCGGGACGCGAGGATGCCCACGGCGACGTCGTTGAGGCTGCGTCCGGTGCGGCGGACCTCGTCCGCGAGGCGACTCTTCAGGTCGCCTGGCATCCGGACGAGGACATCCTTGCGCGAAGGTGCTAGCACAACAGTGCTAGCACCTTACCACTCTACGGGCTAGCGCGCATCTGCGAGCGGACCGACCAGATCCGCTGGCCGACTGTGAACCAGGCCGTGGCGGCGAGCAGGTAGATGGCCCACTGCAGCGCCCCCCACGGCGCGAGCACGAGCCCCGCGGTGATCACGACCACCCGCTCGGCGCGGGAGCCGATGCCCACGTCGCCCTTCAGCCCCAGCGCCTCCGCGCGAGCACGCGTGTACGAGACGAGGAACGACCCGGCCATCGCGGCGAACGTGGCCGCGAGAGCGACTTCGTTCCCGTGGCGGTTGAACACGAGCGCGATCGAGCCGAGCATGAAGGCCTCGCTGATGCGGTCAGTCGTCGAGTCGAGGAAGGCGCCGAAGGGCGTCCCCTTCCCGCTCAGGCGGGCGAGGGCCCCGTCGAGGATGTCGAGAACCGAGCCGAGGACGAAGACGGCGGCCCCCGACCAGTAGAAGAGGATCTCGTTTCGGTACTCGAAATAGACGAGGACGGATGCGGAGGCGCAGAGCAGCACCCCGGAAGTCGTGAGCGCGTTCGGCGTGACGCGCGATCGCGCGAGCCCTCCCATCGACTGCGTCGCGAGCGACCGCGCGCCGACCGTGTACCGCTCCTTGACCGAGGGCACCTAGGCGGGGAGCAGCACGCGTGCGATCCACCTGCGGTGGACGACCCCCAGCGCGACGAGCGCGACGCCGACGCCCGCAACGACGTCGAGCCAGAAGTGGTTCGCGGTCGCCATGACGCTGAACCAGACCCAGGCGGGCCAGATCGCCCACGCGATCTTCGCGAACCTGTTGCGGCAGACGACTGCGAGCGTGATGCCCACGATCAGCGCGTCCGCAGCGTGCAGGCTCGGCATCGCCGCGTACGGGTTCGAGGCGAGCTCGACGAGCCCGCTGCCGTGATTCAGCCCGCCGATGTCGCCGAGTGTGTCGGCGAAGCCGAACGTCGGGAACATGCGCGGCGGCGCCGTCGGCATCAGCACGTACCCGACCAGCCCGATCACGTTCGCGAGCAGGATCGTGTTCCGGAACCGGGCGAACGCTTCGTGCCGGCGCAGGTAGACCCAGAGCAGCGCGAGGCCGATCACCGTGAACTCCGAGTTCCAGTAGGTCCACGAGACGGCGAGCTCGAGCGCGCGCGATGACGCGGCGAGGTTCTGGAAAGTCAGCTCGAAGAGGTGGTGCGCGTGCGTCCGCTCCCAGCCGATGACGCGGAGCCCGTTGGCGATCGCCCGCCCGTCGTCGTGGCCGGCCATTCCCCGTGCGATCTGGTAGACGCCGAGGAACCCGAACCAGATCGCCAACTGGAGCCCGAGATGGCTCCAGCCGCGGGGCAGGTAGCGCTTGCCGACTGCTGCGACGGCGGCGGTCATGTCGGCTTACTCGTCACGACGGGCAGATTGTACGACTAGCCGCCGATGTAAGACATTTCGATCTTCGGCAAATCCGCTGTTTTTGCGGTTCGAAGCTCTGAATACCGGTCGGTTCGCCGGGTCCAGACGGCGGCGATCGCGGCCTCCAGTTCGGCGTCGTCGGCGGCGCTCCGGACGAGCGCGCGGAGATCGTGCCCGCGCACCGCGAAAAGGCAGGTGTAGAGCTGCCCCTCGGCGGAGAGGCGCGCGCGGGTGCAGTCGCCGCAGAACGGCTGTGTCACGGAGGCGATCACGCCGATCTCGCCCTGACCGTCGACGTAGCGCCATCGCTTCGCGACCTCGCCGCGGTAGGTCGGCTCGATCGGCTCGAGCGGGAATTCGTCCGCGATCCTCGTGAGGATCTCCTCGGCGGAGACCACGTCGTCGAGGCGCCAGCCGTTCGTGTGCCCGACGTCCATGTACTCGATGAAGCGGAGCACGTGCCCGGTACCGCGGAAGTGGCGCGCGAGTTCGACGATCCCGTGCTCGTTGAGGCCGCGCTTGACGACCGCGTTCACCTTCACCGGCAGGCCGGCGGCGGCCGCGGCGTCGATGCCGTCGAGCACCCCTTGCACCGGCACGTCCATGTCGTTCATCGCGCGGAATGTCTCGTCGTCGAGCGCGTCGAGGCTGACCGTCACGCGCCTGAGGCCGGCGTCGGCGAGCGCCTGGGCCTTCTGTGGGAGCAGCGTGCCGTTCGTCGTCAGCGTGAGATCGACGTCGAGCGCCGAGAGCATCTCGACGAGCCGCTCCACGTGCCGGCGGACGAGCGGCTCCCCGCCGGTGATCCGGATCTTGCGAACGCCGTTGGCGACGAAGGCGCGCGCGAGCCGTTCGATCTCCTCGTAGTCGAGCAGTTGGGCGCGTGGGAGGAACTCGTAGTCGCGCCCGAAGATCTCCTTCGGCATGCAATAGACGCACCGGAAGTTGCAGCGATCGGTGACTGAGATCCGCAGATCGCGCAGCGGTCGGCCGAGGACATCCACGCGTCTCAGCGTACCCGGGCGTTCTAGACCTGGGATAGCTCAGGCGCTGCCTCGCGGACAGCGAGAACGTTGAACGCCGGAACCGGCCGTTGGAAGCCTTTGAGCGTGAACTCGCCGACCGGCTCGACCTCGACGGCGTCCTCGACCTCGGCATAGAGCCGCTGCGCGATCAGGATCTGCCCGCCGGCCGCCTCGTCAGCGAGCCGCGACGCGAGGTTCGTGACGGCGCCGATCGCGGCATAGTCGGAGCGGCCTTCGAAGCCGACCTCGCCACACGTCGCGTAGCCGAGCGCGATGCCGGCGCCGAAGTCGAGGTCGTAGCCGCGCTTCTGCCAGCGCGGTGTCAGCTCCGCCATCTCCTCGCGAAGCGCGCAGCCGAGCCGCACCGCACGCAAAGGAGCGTCGGGCACCTCGACGGGATCGTTGAAGAAGAGCTGGACGCCGTCGCCCTCCAGGAAGCCCACGGTGGCGTCGAACTGGCTCACGAGCCGGCCGATCGCGTCGTGGAACTCGCGGAGCACGCGCATCAGTTCCTCCGGTTCGACGGCGTCGACGAAGTTCGTCCAGCCGCGGAGGTCGGCGAAGAACATCGCGACCTGCCGCCGATGGCTGGCCAGGATCGACTCGTCCCCGGACGTGAGGATCGCGTCGGCGAGTTGCGGAGAGAGGAACCGTCGCAACCGGCCGAGGCGTTCGAGCTCCTCGACCTGTGTTCGCACACGCTCTTCGAGTGTCCGGTTCAGCTCGCGCAGCTCCGCGGCCTGCAGCTTGATCGTGTCGTGGTAGCGCTTGATCCGGAGCAGCGACTTGACGCGCGTGAGGAGCTCCTGCTGGTTGAACGGCTTCGGGATGAAGTCGTCGGCGCCCGCCTCGATCGCCCGCGTCTTCTCGTGGCCGATGCTCGACGTGATCATGATCACCGGCAGCACAGCCGTCTCCTCGTGCTCGCGTAGCTGACTGCAGACCGCGTAGCCGTCCATGCCCGGCATGACGACGTCGAGCAGGACGAGGTCCGGGCTCGCCGACGTGACGAGCTCGAGCGCGGTCTTGCCGTCCGTGGCCGAGACGACCTGGTAGCCGCGCGGGGTGAGAACGGCCTCGAGCAGGCGCACGTTCTCGGGCACGTCGTCGACGACGAGGATCGTCGGTTTGCCGTTGTCGCTCACGCGCCGCCCCCGTTGCAGTGCTTCCGCACGGCGCCGACGAGCTCGACGATGTCGACCGGTTTCGAGAGGTAGCCGTCGAAGCCGGCGGCCAGGAAGCGCTCGTGGTCTCCGTGCATCGCCTGCGCCGTCAGCGCGACGACCGGAATCGAAGCGGTGTGTTGGTCCGCCCGCAGCCGGGCCAGCGCCTCGACGCCGTCGATGTCCGGAAGCTGGATGTCCATGAGCACGAGGTCCGGCGTGTGCTCGGTCGCGAGCGCGACGGCGCTCTCACCGGTCGCCGCTTCCAGCGTTCGATACCCCGTCGCCGTCAGGACGTCGCGGAAGAGCTTCATGTTCTTGTCGTTGTCCTCGACCACGAGTATCCGCTCGCCCGCCATGGCTACGAGGACCCCGCCGGAAGCGTGAACACGAACGTGCTGCCTCTGCCGACCTCGCTGTCGACCCAGATCCGGCCGCCGTGCAGCTCGACGAACCGCTTCGAAAGCGCGAGCCCGAGCCCGGTCCCCTCGCTTTGTTCGATGCCGGTTTCCGTCTGCTGGAACTCTTCGAAGATCCGCTCGTGATCCTCGGAAGCGAGGCCGGGACCGGTGTCTGCGACCGAAACCCGCACCTCGCCGTTGACCCTCGCCGCGCTGACGTCGACGGAGCCGCCGTCGGGAGTGAACTTCACGGCGTTCGAGAGCAGGTTGAAGATCACCTGTCGTATCCGGCGCTCGTCGCCGTCGACGACGTCGACCTCGGGATCGGTCGCGAGCGTTAGCTGAACGCCGTCTTTCGACGCCCGCTCGCGCAGCATTACGACGCCGCGTTCGAGTGCATCTCGCAACGAGAACGGCGCGAGTTCGAGCTCGATCTGCCCGGCCTCGACTTTCGAGAGGTCGAGGACGTCGTTGATCAGCGAGAGCAGGTGGTTGCCCGAGGAGAGGATGTCCTCGAGGTACTCCTTCTGCTTCTCGTTGACCTCGCCGAACATCCCTTCCCGCAGCACCTGAGAGAAGCCGAGGATCGCGTTCAGCGGCGTGCGCAGCTCGTGTGACATGTTGGCCAGGAATTCCGACTTGTGCCGGCTCGCCGCCTCGAGCTCGCGGTAGAGGCGTTGCAGCTCGTCGTTCATTCGGTTCACGTTCGCGCCGAGCGCGCCGAGCTCGTCCCCGTTGTCGACGTCGACGTGGCCCGAGAAGTCGCCGGAGGCGATCGCGGCGAGCCGCGTGTCGATCCGTTGGATCGGCCCGATCAGCGACCACGAGAGGACGAAGCCGAGCAGCAGCGCCAGCACGATGGCACCTGCCGCCACGCCGATGAACAGGTTGCGCGAGCTCGTGTAAGCAGACGCGTTCTGGGCGATAACCGCGTCGGTCTTCGCCGTCGTGATGTTCGCGAGCTCGGCCGCGATCGTGTCGAGGTCGGATGCGAGGTGCTCGCTCCTCGAACGGTGCGCTACAAGCCGCGACTCTGAGTCGCGCGACCTGATCTTGCCCATCACGTTCGACAGCTCCTGTCCCGTGGCACGGATCTTGCGGAGGAAGCGTTCGTCCTCCGCCGGCGGCACGAAGCCGAGGATGTCCGCGGACGTCGAGGACGGGATGCGCGCGACGGCGTCCGAGACCGCCGCGTCGATGGCCGGGCCACGGGGTTCGGGGCAGCCCGCGAGAACCTTGCAGTAGTCGCGGCCGACATTCCCCATGAGCAGCAGGCGAACGTGCCGGGCGTCGCTTCGGAGCGTGCTGTAGGCCGCCGCCCGCTCCTGGAGGCCTCCGAGAGTCACGACTCTGTCGTTCGACTCCCCTAGCAGACGAAGGCCGAGGACTGCCACGACGACGACGAGCAGGCCGGTGCCGACGAAGGCGACGAGCAGCTTCGTGTGGACGCGCGCCGGCAGCCGGCCGACGGCCCGGACCAGGGGATTGTCGTCAGGGGTCACGGCCGTTCGCGCGCGCTCAGGTCGTCAGCTCGGTCGTGCCCCCGACCATGTTTGTGATGACCCACCGGTCGTTCACCCGTGCGACGTCCTGGTCGGCCGCGGTGGTCGCCGCCACCTTGCCCGTCTTGACGTCGATGAAGTGGCATTCGAAGTGGAGCGTTCCGTGGTCGCCGTTGACCGTGACGCGCATCTTCCAGGCGGGGTGGTCCGAGACCCACTCGGTTGCGTGCTGGAAGGCCTTCGACGTCGTCCAGAAGTCCTTGATCTGCTGCTTTCCCGCGGCCGTCTGACCCGGCTTGTACGTGAAGGTCGCGTTCGGCGCCCAGATACTCATCATCTCGCCAATGTCCTTCTTGGAGATCGACTCGTGGAACGTCTTCTCGATCTTGCTGATCGCGTACATGTCCGCCTCGCGCTCCGCCTGTGCGTTCGAGCTCGAGCTCGAGCTGCCGCATGCCGCAAGCATCAGGACAACCGCGCCCAGTGCCGCACCAGTCAAAAGCCTCCGCATCGCTCCGACCCTCCTCTTGGTTTGGGGCGCCTCTCCCAAGCCGACACTGCTTCCGCGCCGACGCCCGGTCCAGCTAAAGACAATTCAGTACGTTAAGTGGTGCGCGCGCAAGTTCCAAGGGGGGCAGCCGCCCAATTCTCGGCGTGCTGGCACGGCATTCGACCGCCCCGGCTAGTCCCTTCGGCAGTAGCGACGCACCTGGTCGGGGAACTCGGACACGCTGATCGGCTTCTCGAGGAAGCCGGCGAACCCGGCCGCGAGGAACCAGTCGCCGCCTTCCTCGAGCGTTGTGGCGCTCAGCGCGACGACGGGAATCCGGTCCGTGCGCACGTCCTCCGCGAGCGCCCGCGCTGCGTCCCTCCCATCCATGTCCGGCAGCCCGAGGTCCATGAGGATCACATCGGGCGCGTATTCCGTCGCGAGCGCAATCCCTTCGCCGGCGGTGGCGGCCTCGAGCGTCCGGAACCCTCCCGCACGCAACACATCGCGATGGAGCTTCAGGTTCTTCTCGTTGTCGTCGACGATCAGGACGAGCGGCGGCTCTGGAGGTGACGACATCACCGCCGTATCCTCTTCGCATGCCGATCCGGCTCGTGGTCGCCGACGACCACTATCTCGTCCGCGAAGGAGTCAAGCGCCTCCTCGAGACGCATGCGGACCTCGAGGTTGCAGCCGTGTGCGGCGATCTCGATTCTTTGCTCGCGGCGGTCGAGGCGGAGCAGCCCGACGTCGTCGTCACCGACATCCGCATGCCCCCGGGCTCGACCGACGAGGGAATCCAGGCCGCCAGGCGACTGCGCGAGACGAATCCGGGGGTTGGAGTCGTGGTGCTGAGCCAGTACGCCGTCCCGAGCTACGTCCTTGCGCTGCTGGAAGGCGGGAGCGCAGGGCGCGCGTACCTCCTGAAGGAGCGCGTGGACGATCTCGAGCAGCTCGTCGCCGCGATCCATGCCGTCGCAAACAGCGGCTCGGTGATCGACCCCAAGGTCGTCGAAGCGCTCGTGGCCGAGAACGCCCGCGGCGACGAGTCCCCCCTGAACGACCTGACGCCGCGTGAGCGCGACGTGCTGCGCGAGATGGCCGAGGGGAAGAACAACGCCGCGATCGCGGAGTCGCTCGTCCTGACCGAGAGATCGGTCGAGAAGGTGATTCATTCGATCTTCGTCAAGCTTGGTCTGGCCTGGGAGACGACTGTTCACAAGCGCGTCAAGGCCGTCGTCGTCTACCTCGCGGAGAGCGGTTAGCCTCATAGCGGGAGCGAGCCGGAGGCGCGCGTGCCGCCGCCGGGCTCGGCCGCGATCGCCAGCTCGCCGCCGAGCGCTTCGATGCGATCTCTCAGCCGGTCAAGATCGTTCAGGTCGCCGTCGCCGACGATGTCGAACGCAAGAGATCCGCCGTGCTCGCGGACGGCGATCGCTGCGCGATCGACCCGTTCCAGGGCGTGGAGCCAGCACAGGTACACCGTGAACGCAACCTCCGGCGCGCAGCCGCCGTCCAGTGCAACCTCGACGGGACCTCGGACGCCACTGCTCACGGCTGCTGCCCGTAGCACCGCGGCGAGGCCGCCTGACTCGAGCATCGGTGGATGGATGCGCTGAGCGAGCGCCGCCGTTTCTGCAATCGCCTGTCGCACGTCACGCGCCATCTCCTCGAGGAGCTCCTTCGCCGCAGGCGGATCCGACTCGACCGCCTGCGTCACGAGCTGCAGGCTGACTGCGAGCGCGACCAGGTCCTGCTGGACGCCCTCGTGGAGCGCGCGCTCGAAGCTGCGGCGGTCGGCATCGGCAGCGAGGACGAGCCGCCGGCGTGCTGCCTGCAGCTCTTCGTCGTTTCGAGCCTCCAGAGTGATCAACCTCCCGGTCGCGTGCCCTCGCAAGTTGTCCGTCATTGAAGGACCGGCGTCAAGGCGCGCGTGACCGATGTCGGCGACGGTAGCCTGCCGCGCAGCGATAGTCCGGGCCGTGAAGAGGAAGACGTCGCCGCCCGCGTTGGGGGCCTTGGTGCTCGTCACCGCGATCTGGGGCATCACGTTCGTCCAGATCAAGGACGCACTCGCGCTCTATCCGCTGTTCGCCTTTCTCGCGGTGCGCTTCGCAATCGCGGTCGCGGTGCTTGCCGTTCCGGCCGGGCGCAGACTCCCGTCGCTTGGTAAGCAGGGTGGCGCGGCGGGTGCCGGACTCGGACTTCTGCTCGCGGCCGGTTACGCCCTGCAGACGGCCGGGCTCGACCGCACGACGGTTTCGGCGGCCGGCTTCGTAACCGGGATGTACGTGATCTTGACGCCGGTCTTTGGTCTCGCGCTCTTCCGCATCAGACCGGACCGCGCGGTGTGGCTCGGCGTGGCGCTCGCCGTGATTGGACTGGCGATGCTGAGCGGCGTGGCGGCCGGCTCGGTCACCGGCGATCTACTGGTCCTCTGCGCCGCCGCGCTGTACGCGCTGCAGATCGCCCTGATGGAGCGGTTCGCGCCGCGCTTCGATCCGCTCGCGTTCACGACGGCGGAGATGATCGCCGCGTTCGTCGGATTCTCAGTGATCGCCGTCGCTGCCGGGCAGGTCGAGCTGCCGCGCGGTTGGACGGTCTGGGGCGCGCTCATCGTCACGGGCGTCTTCGCGAGCGCGTTCGGCTATCTCGTCCAGGCGTGGGCGCAGCAGCGGACGAGTGCGGCGCGCACCGCCCTCGTCTTCGCGCTCGAGCCGGTGTTCGCGGGCATCTTCGGTTTCGCGCTTGCGGGCGATCGCCTCGGCGCGGTCGGCTGGATCGGCGGCGCTGTGATCCTGTGCGGCATCGCGGTCGCCGAGCCCGCAGCGGCGGGAACGCTCGCGCGCCTCGTCCGCGTGCGGAGAAGCGCCTGACCGCCGTCGCCCTCGCGCTCACGTCCGCCGCGCTCTTCGGCGGGATGACCGTCGCCGTGCGCCTCGGCTTCGCCCGGGAGGGCGATGCGGGGCTCGCTACGCTCGCAACGGTCACCGTCGCCCTCGCCGTCGCGGTGGTCGCCGCGCTCGTCGCCGGCCCGCACGACGTCGTCGATGCCTGGCCGTATCTGCTCGCCGGACTGCTCGCACCGGGCGCCTCGCAGCTGCTGTTCACGTTCGCCATCCGCAGCGTCGGAGCATCGAGGACGTCGGTCGTCGTCGGCGCGGCGCCGCTCGTCGCGGTGACGATCGCGTTCATCGTCCTCGGCGAGCCCGTGTCGGCGCCGCTCGTGGTCGGCGCGCTTGCGATCGTCGCAGGAGGCGTCGCGCTGATCGCCGAGCGGCGGCCGGAGCATCTTCGTGCCGGAGGGCTCGCGCTCGCGGCCATGTGCACGGTGCTCTTTGCGGCGCGGGACAACCTTGTCCGGCACATCGCCGGGACGAGCCTGGTCCCGCCGACGGTCGCGGCCGCCGCGACGCTGTTGACCGGAACCGTCGTCGCGGGGCTGTACGCCCGCCGAGCGCCCGGTCACCGCGCGCTCGGAATCTTCGCGCCTGCGGGCATCTGCTTCGGACTCTCGTACGTCTGCCTGTTCGAGGCGTACTACCGTGGTCGTGTGTCCGTCGTGTCGCCGCTCGTCGCGACCGAGACGCTGTGGGGCGTCGGCCTCTCGGCGCTGCTGCTGCGGCGCAGCGAGCTCGTCGGACTGCGGCTCGCGGCCGGAGCCGTGCTGATCGTCGTCGGCGGCGTGCTGATCGGGATCTACCGCTGACGTGGGCAAGCGACGGCGATACGTCTGGATGCTCGCGTCCGTCGTGATCGCGCTGTTCGTGGCCGGGGCGGTGTGGCGGGCGTTCAACCCCACCGCGTCCGAGAACCCGAACGACGACACACAGATCACGTCGCGGCAGGACGGCTACTACCTTTGCCTCAACAGGCGTCCGATGAGCGCCGCGCAGATGTACCGCCTGATCAAGCGCAAGCTCCCGAACGACGACCTGACAGCGGCGATACGGGGCTGCCAGGAGGCGCAGAGGCCCTCAGGTGACTAGCGCCGAGCCGTCCAGAGCACGTTGACGAACACGATCGCGATGCAGACGGCGATGATGCCCGCGAGTCCCGCGATGCCGCCTGCAATGGCCATCAGCGGGATCGCGATTCCGAGCGAGCCAAGTGCAAGCGGGATCATCGGAGCGTTGTGCGCCGTGCTCGGCCGCCGCTGGCGAGCGAGCTCCTGCGCCCGCCGTTCGATCTCCTGCTCCACACGGTCCGCAAACTGATCGACCAGCTGCGGCTCGAGCTCCTTTCCGACCTCCTGGTGCGCGGCCAGCGTGGCCTCAGCCTCGTGGCGCAGTTCCTCGCTCACACGTCAAGCATACGCCCAGGGAGGATCTGCTATACAGAGGCTTAGATTTTCTCAAAGGAGGCTAGAAACAGATGGCAAAGACAATCGGTATCGACCTCGGCACGACCAACTCCGCGATGGCCGTGCTCGAGGGCGGCGAACCGACCGTCATCCCGAACGCCGAGGGCGGGCGCACCACGCCGTCCGTCGTCGCGTTCACCAAGGACGGCCAGCGGCTCGTCGGTGCGCCCGCGAAGCGCCAGCAGGTCACGAACCCCACGAACACGATCTTCTCGATCAAGCGCTTCATGGGGCGCAAGTACGACGAGGTCTCGGAGGAGATGAAGATCGTCCCCTACGAGGTTGTCAAAGGCCCGAACGACGACGTGCGCGTGAAGGTGGAAGGCAAGGACTACGCGCCGCCGGAGATCAGCGCGATGATCCTGCAGAAGCTGAAGGCCGACGCCGAGGCATACCTCGGCGAGTCGGTCGCCGACGCGGTGATCACCGTGCCTGCGTACTTCAACAACGCGCAGCGCGAGGCGACGAAGGACGCGGGCAAGGTCGCCGGACTCAACGTCCTCCGCATCATCAACGAGCCGACCGCGGCCGCACTGGCATACGGGCTCGACAAGGAAGGCGCAGACCAGACGATCCTCGTCTTCGACCTCGGCGGCGGCACGTTCGACGTGTCGGTGCTCGAGCTCGGCGAAGGCGTCTTCGAGGTCAAGGCGACGAACGGCGACAACCACCTGGGCGGAGACAACTTCGACAAGGCGGTCGTCGACTGGATGGTCGCCGAGTTCAAGAAGGACCAGGGCATCGACCTCGCCGCCGACAAGATGGCGCTGCAGCGTCTCTACGAGGCTGCGGAGAAGGCGAAGATCGAGCTCTCGTCGACAATGACGACGCAGATCAACCTGCCGTTCGTCACGGCGACGCCGGAGGGCCCGAAGCACCTCGACCTGCAGCTGACGCGCGCGAAGCTCGAGGAGATCACGGCCGACCTGCTCGAGCGCACAGTCGGCCCGACGAAGCAGGCGCTCGCCGACGCCGGCATCGACAACTCGAAGATCGACCACGTGATCCTCGTCGGCGGCATGACGCGCATGCCGGTCGTGCAGGCGAAGGTCAAGGAGCTGATCGGCAAGGATCCGCACAAGGGCGTCAATCCCGACGAGGTCGTCGCGGTCGGCGCAGCGATCCAGGCCGGCGTGCTCAAGGGTGAGGTAAAGGACGTCCTCCTCCTCGACGTGACGCCGCTGTCGCTCGGGATCGAGACGAAGGGCGGTGTGTTCAACGCGCTGATCGAGCGCAACACGACGATCCCGACCAAGAAGTCGCAGGTGTACTCGACGGCCGAGGACAACCAGCCGTCGGTGGAGATCCACGTGCTGCAGGGCGAGTCGGAGATGGCGCTCTACAACAAGACGCTGGGCAAGTTCCAGCTCGTCGGCATCCCGCCGGCGCCGCGGGGCATGCCGCAGATCGAGGTCACGTTCGACATCGACGCGAACGGGATCATCCACGTCACCGCGAAGGACCTCGGCACGGGCAACGAGCAGCAGATTCGCATCGAGGGCGGCTCGGGGCTCAAGGAGGACGAGGTCCAGCAGATGATCCGCGAGGCCGAGGCACACGCCGACGAGGCGCACAAGCTGCGCGAGCTGGCGGATGCCCGCAACCTCGGCGAGACGCTCGCGTACCAGACCGAGCGCTCCCTCAAGGATCACCGCGACAAGCTGCCGGAGGCCGACGCCTCGACGATCGAGGGTCGGGTCATGGAGTTGCGTGCGGTGCTCGAGTCGTCCGATGTGAACGAGATCCGTCAGAAGACGGATGCACTCCAGGAGGCCTCGCAGAAGCTCGCCGAGATCCTGTACTCGCAGGCCGCGTCGCAGGCGCAGTCCACCGCGACGGGTGACGACGGCGCCTCGACGGCAGACGACGAGGTCGTCGAAGAGGCGGACTACGAGGTGATCGACGAGGAAGAGGGCGCGGCGAAGTCGTGACCGACGAGCCTCAGACCACCGAGGAAGAAACCGAGGAAGAGGTCGAGCAGCCGAATCCGCTCGCCGAGGTGACGCGGGAACGCGACGAGTACCTCGACGCGCTCCAGCGACTCAAGGCGGAGTTCGACAACTACCGCAAGCGGGCCGCGCGCGACCAGGAGCAGCTGGTCGCGCGCGCCCATGAGCGGCTCGCCAAGGAGCTGCTGCCCGTGCTCGACGACCTCGAGCGCGCGCTCGCCGCGGCCGAGGAGCACGAGGAGGCACAGCTCGAGGAGGGCGTGCGCCTCGTCCACCGCTCGCTCGTCGAGGCATTGGAGAAGGAAGGCGTCGCCGAGATCGAGACGGAGGGCCGGTTCGATCCGCACGTCCACGAGGCGCTGCTCTCGCAGCCGGACGACGAGAAGGAATCGGGCGCGATCCTCGACGTGCTGCAGAAGGGCTACCGGATCGGCGACAAGGTGCTGCGTCCAGCGCGGGTGATCGTCGTCGAATGAGCACTCTCTACGAGACCCTCGGCGTCTCCAAGACCGCGACGCAGGACGAGATCAAGAAGGCGTACCGCAAGCTCGCGCGCCAGCATCACCCGGACCGCAACCCTGGCGACGAATCGGCGGAGGCGAAGTTCAAGGAAGTGCAAACCGCGTACGACGTGCTTTCCGATCCCGAGAAGCGGAAGCAGTACGACGCGGTCGGCAACGGTCGTGCGCACGGCGCCGGTCCCGGCGGCGTGCCGTTCGACTTCAACCTGCAGGACTTCGATCTCGGCGACATGTTCGGTGGCATCTTCAACCGCGGACAGCGCGGGGGTGCGCGCCGTCAACAGCCGCAGCGCGGCGCCGACATCGAGGCGGTGGTCAACCTCCCCTTCGAGGACTCGCTCAAGGGCGTGCAGACGCAGATCCCGGTCGAGGTCGAGACCGCATGCCGCGAATGCGGCGGCAGCGGCGCCCAGCCGGGAACCGCGCCGATCATCTGCCCGGAATGCAACGGTCGTGGCGTCCTGTCCGAGTCGCAGGGCCTCTTCTCGCTCTCGCAGCCGTGCCCGCGCTGCCGCGGCAACGGCACCGTGATCGAGCAGCCCTGCCCGCGCTGCCGGGGCACCGGCCGCGAGCGGCGCACGAAGCGCTACTCGGTGAAGATTCCCGCCGGCGTCAAGGACGGCACGCGCATTCGCCTCAAGGGCAAGGGCGAGGCCGGGGTGAACGGCGGCCCGCCGGGCGACCTGCACGTCGTCACGCGCGTCGCGCCGTCGCCGGTCTACCAGCGCCGCGGCGAGGCTGATCTTGTCGTCGACGTGCCCGTGAGCTTCCCGACCGCGGCACTGGGCGGCAGCGTCGAGGCGCCGACGCCCGAGGGTCCCGTCTCGCTGAAGATTCCCGCCGGCTCCGAGGACGGCAAGCTGCTGCGCATCAAGGGCCGCGGCGCGCCGAAGCTGAAGGGCAGCGGCAAGGGCGACGTGCTCGCGCGCGTGCGCATCCAGGTGCCGAAGAAGGTGAACAAGCGCGGCCGCGAGCTGCTCGAGGAATTTCAGAAGGTGACCTGATGACGGACGACCGTCCTCGCTACATGATCTCCGTCGCGGCCGACCTCGTCGGCATGCACCCGCAGACGCTGCGCATCTACGAGGCGAAAGGCCTCATCCGGCCGCAGCGCACGTCCGGCAACACACGCCTGTACTCCGAGGCCGACCTCGAACGGCTGCGACTCATCCAGCAGCTGACGACTGAGCTGGGGCTCAACCTCGCCGGTGTCGAACAGGTGATGCACATGCAGGACGAGGTGACGCGCATGCGCCGGCAGCTCGAGCGGCTCGAGCGCCAGATGCGCGAGGCGATCGACCAGGTGCACAGGCAATACCGCCGCGACCTCGTCGTCTACCGACCCCCGACCGAATGGAGCGCAGTACCTAGATGGACTTCAACAAGCTGACCGTCAAGAGCCAGGAGGCGTTCGCCGCAGCACAGGCGGACGCGCTGCGTCGCGGCAATCCCGAGCTCTATCCCGAGCATCTGCTGCTCGCGCTGCTCGACCAGACCGCTCTTCGCCGACTGGCAGGGCCTGCGCGCCGACGCCGAGGCGAAGCTTGCCGCGCGCCCCGCTGTTCAGGGCGGCAAGCAGCAGCCGCAGGTCTCCGCCGACGGTCGCGCGCGTCCTCGAACGCGCCGACAAGGAACGCGCGCAGCTCGAGGACGACTACATCTCGACGGAGCATCTCTTCCTCGCGCTCGACGTCGTGCCGCGCGACGAAGCGCTCGCGTGGATCAAGAAGGTGCGCGGCAACCAGCGCGTCACGTCGCAGGATCCGGAGGGCTCGTACCAGGCGCTCGAGAAGTTCGGCCGCGACCTCACAGAGCTCGCGGAGCAGGGGAAGCTCGATCCGGTGATCGGCCGCGACGAGGAGATCAGGCGCGTGATCCAGGTCCTGTCGCGGCGAACGAAGAACAACCCCGTCTTGATCGGCGACCCCGGCGTGGGGAAGACCGCAATCGTCGAGGGGCTCGCGCAGCGCATCGTCGCCGGCGACGTCCCCGAGGGATTGAAGGGCAAGCGCGTGTGGGCACTCGACATCGGCGCGCTGCTCGCCGGCTCGAAGTACCGCGGCGAGTTCGAGGAGCGGCTCAAGGCCGTCCTGAACGAGATCAAGTCGAGCGACGGCGCGATCATCCTCTTCATCGACGAGCTCCACACGATCGTCGGCGCCGGCGCTGCCGAGGGCGCGGTCGATGCGGGCAACCTGATGAAGCCGACTTCTCGCACGCGGCGAGTTGCGCGCCGTCGGCGCGACGACGCTCGACGAGTACCGCAAGCACATCGAGAAGGACGCCGCGCTCGAGCGCCGCTTCCAGCCGATCTTCGTGGGCGAGCCGTCGGTCGCCGACACGATCGCGATCCTGCGCGGATTGAAGGAGCGTTACGAGGCGCATCACGGCGTGCGCATCCGCGACGCTGCGCTCGTCGCAGCTGCTGTTCTCTCCGACCGCTACATCTCGGACCGCTTCTTGCCTGACAAGGCGATCGACCTCGTGGATGAGGCTGCTTCCCGATTGCGAATGGAAATCGACTCGTCGCCGGTCGAGCTCGACGAGGCGAACCGGCGTGTCACGCAGCTAGAGATCGAGCTCGCGGCGATGGCGAAGGAGTCCAAGGATGTCCGTGAGCCGCTCGAGCGCGAGCTTGCCGAGGCGAAAGAACGGCGCAACGAGCTGGCCGCGCGCTGGCAGAAGGAAAAGGAAGCGCTCGACCGTGTCAAGGAGATCACGCAGAAGATCGACGAGCTGCGCATGGAGGCCGAGCGCGCCGAGCGCGCCGGCAACCTCGAGCGCGTCGCAGAGATCCGTTACGGCGAGCTGCCCGCGCTCGAGAAAGAGCTCGAAGCGCGCGAGCAACAGACCGACCTCGAGCCGATGGTGAAGGAGGAGGTCGACGAGGACGACGTGGCGATGGTCGTCGCCCGCTGGACAGGCATTCCCGTCTCACGCCTGCTCGAGGGCGAGACCGAGAAGCTGATCCAGATGGAGGAGCGGCTGCACCAGCGCGTCGTCGGCCAGGACGAGGCGGTCGCTGCGGTCGCGAACGCGCTACGGCGCGCGCGCACCGGCCTGCAGGATCCGAATCGTCCGATCGGTTCCTTCGTCTTTCTCGGCCCGACCGGCGTCGGGAAGACCGAGCTTGCGCGCGCGCTCGCGGAGTTCATGTTCGACGACGAGCGCGCGATGGTACGGCTCGACATGTCGGAGTACCAGGAGCGGCACACGGTCGCACGGCTCGTCGGCGCGCCGCCGGGTTACGTCGGCTACGAGGAGGGCGGACAGCTGACTGAGGCCGTGCGCCGCCGCCCGTACTCGGTCGTCCTGCTGGACGAGATCGAGAAGGCGCACACGGAGGTCTTCGACGTGCTGTTGCAGATCCTCGACGACGGCCGGCTTACGGATGGGCAGGGTCGAACCGTCGATTTCCGCAACACCGTCGTGATCATGACGTCGAACATCCGCACGCCGGATGAGTTGCGCGAGTTCTTCCGCCCGGAGTTCTTGAACCGGATCGACGAGGTGGTGGAGTTCAAGCGGCTCACTCGGGAACAGCTCGCGGACATCGTCGAGCTGCAGCTCGCTCGGCTCCGGACGCGGCTCGCGGAGCGTGGGCTGGCGTTGGAGCTGACGGACGCGGCGAAGGAAGTTCTGGCCGAGGCCGGCTGGGATCCCGCGTACGGCGCCCGGCCGCTCAAGCGCGCGCTGCAGCGGCTGATCGAGAACCCGCTCGCGCTACGGCTGCTCGAAGGCGACTTCGGCGATGGCGACACGATTCGCGTCGACGCTCAGAACGGCGAGCTCGTGTTCGAGAAGGCCGCGGTCGCCGAGCCGGCGGGCGTCTAGGGCCAGCGCGGCGCGCGCGGCGCCTGCGGCTCGAACTGTAGACCAGTCGTCCCGCGTCGGCGCGAACACGTCGATCACGACCGCGCCTTCCAGGCCCGACGGTTACCTCGTGCGGCACGTTCGCTGGTATGCGCCAGGTGCCGCCCGGGCCGAGCTCGCGCGACTCCTCGCCGACGCGGAAGGTGAGCGATCCCGAGAGCACCATGCCTAGCTGCTCGTTCTCGTGTCGATGCTCAGGCACGATCGAGCCCGGGTCGAGCTCGACGACGCCGAGCGTGATGCGCTCGCCGTGGATTGCGCGCACGGCGACGCCGTTCCAGATGTCCTGAGGGCCGATCGCGTCGAGTTCTGCGAAGGCACTCACGGCGGCGCGAGTCTACCGCCTCTGTTTCGCGGCAGGGTTGTCGCCCGCCGCCGCAACGGCGGGAAACAACCTCGAACTGGGAGGAGTCCCATCATGCGACGTCGCGGCTTCGATGTCGATGGGCCGAACGGCCTATTTCCATCCGACCGAGCCGCCGTCTACGCTCGACCTGTGCTCCCGCCGATCGAAAACCGAGACCCCGGCGACGAGACCGCCGAAGACGAGGACTAGCCCGGCGAACGACTAACGCCGCGAGCGGCTTAGCGGATACGGTCCTCGCGATGTCGAAGCCTCTGCCGCCGCCGCTGCCGCCGGCCGAGCGCACGGTAGGGCAGGTCATCGCCGAGTCGATTCGGCTCTACGGCCAGCGATTCTGGGCGGCGCTGCTCCTCGGGCTTCCGATCGCCGCAATCACGCAACTCTCCGCCGGCCACTCGCTCGCGACGCAGACGATCATCCTCTGGATTGCGTCGCCGTTCGTCACCGCGGCGTACGTCTGGGCGATCGTGATCGCGGCACCGGCGCGCCCACCGCGGGGCGCCCTCGTCCGCGCGTACGTCGTCGGGCTCGTCGTCTTCCTGCCCGTACCCGCGCTGCTTCGCCTGTACGTGCTGCCCGCGCTCGCGTGGCTGGCGCTGTTCGGACTGTCGGTACCCGCCGCCGCGTACGAGCGGCTCGGCTTTCGGAACGCGCTCGTCCGCGGGCGCCGGCTCGCCGCTGCCGACTACGTCCACGCGCTCGGCTCGCTCTGCGCCGTGTCGATCGTCTACTTCATCACCCGCGTGATGCTCCTGCTGCTCCTGCGCGGCCAGGCCGACACCGCGGAGCGCGTGGCCGCGTTCCTTGCCGACCTCGTGATCTCGCCGCTGCTGTTCCTCGGCGCGGCGCTCGTCTACTTCGACCAGGCGGCTCGCGTCGTAGACTCCGTCCCCCGAAACAAGAGGAGGCGTGATGCCGGTCTTCATCCTGCTGTCGACGCTCACGGTTCAAGGCGTTCAGACGCTGAAGTCGAACCCTGAGCGCCTACGTGCCGTGAACCAGGACGTCGAAGAGCTGGGCTGCAAGGTGCTGCACCAGTGGGCGACGCTCGGTGAGTTTGACTTCGTCAACGTCGTCGAGGCCCCGGACGAGGCGACGATCGCGCGCGTGTCGGTCTCGCTCGGCGCCCGCGGCTCGACGAAGATCCAGACGCTGCCGGCGCTTCCGATCGACGAGTTCCTCAGCTCGATCGAGGGCGGCTAGCTAACGCGCGAAGTGCTGCGCACTTTCGCGCGAGGTAGACCTTGCAGGCGCGTGTAATTGGGACGGTGGTCGAAGCGGCCTCTGCTTCGCCGACGGCGTGTGAGCAGCGCGGCAAAGCCACGCTGCCGGCGTGCGGTTAATCGGAGGTTGACGCGAGGTGCACTGCCACGTCGGCCGCAAGGGAGGCGTTCGAGAACACCAGCTCGCGGTTTGCGCGGAGCGTGCGACCGCCGCTGCGCTCGTGCAGGAACGACAGGACGAACGGCGTCACGTCCTGGCCGTGGACGCCGCGTTCGTCCGCGACGCGTAGCGCCTCCTCGATCAGCGGCTCGACGTCGTCGAGGCTTTCGTCGGGCGGCCGTGCGAGCAGGACGCCGCCTCCACCGAGCTCCCAGTGGGCGCGCGCGATCGCAGCCGCCTCCTCGGCGCTCTCGACGCGCGCGGAAACGGGCGGGCCGCCGCGCGCCGAGTAGAAGAGCGGCAGCTCGTCGGTGCGGAAGCCGAGCACGGGGACGGCGAGGGTCTCGAGCAGCTCGAGCGTCGCGGGCACGTCGAGCAGGGACTTGACGCCTGCGGACACGACCAGGGATCTGGTCCGGGCGAGCTCGAGCAAGTCGGAGGACACGTCGGGATGCTCGGCCCAGCCACGGTGAACGCCGCCGAGCCCTCCCGTCGCCAAGACGGCGATGCCGACCTTGCGGCAAACGGCGAGCGTGCCGCCGACCGTCGTCGCGCCGACGCCGCCCTGCACGGCTGCCGCGGCGAGGTCGCGTGCGCCGACCTTGCGAGCGGACGCGTCGAAGCGCTCGAGCTCCTCCTCGCTCAGTCCAACTCGGATCGTGCCGTCGAGGACTCCGATCGTCGCCGGCGTCGCGCCGCCGGCGCGCACGCGGCGCTCCGACTCGACGCCGACGGCGACGCCTTCACCGGGCGGAAAGCCGTGCGCGACAAGCGTCGTCTCGAGCGCGACGACCGCGGCCGCTTCGCGCACCTCGCGGGCAACCTCGATCAACTCTGCTCGTCCATGCTCACGAACTCGACGTCACCCCAGCGCTCGAAGGTGCGGACGTGCCGCCCGGTCTCGCGAAAGCCGGCGCGCTCGTAGACCGTGATCGCACGTTCGTTGAACGCTGCGACGAACAGGCGCACGAGAGACGGTCGATAGCGCTCGCGTCCGAATTCGAGGCCTGCGCGGAAGAAGTCGAACCCGAGCCCCTTCCCGGTCAGGTCCGGCCGCAGGCCGAGCCCGTACTCGAGCACGTCGTCCTTCGGCTCGAAGTAGAGGAACCCGATCAGCGCGCCGGCGTCGTCACGGACGGCGAAATAGCGCTCGGGATTCAGCACCGGTTCCTGGTCGCTGTCGTAGAAGTCGTACGGCGGCTGGTAATGCCACTGCTCGTAATCCGCGAAATCGTCTGGGGTCATCGGCGCGATCTTCACGGCATCGCTCCGACGCGAGCGACGCAGCGCGCTGCCGTCTCGAGGGCGAGTTGCGGGCCGCCTACGATGAAGCCGGCCGCGAGCGCGTCTCCGGCCCCGGTCGAATCCACGACATCGGTTGCGACGGCAGGATGCTCTTGGCCGCCGACGCGAATACCGCGCGGCCCGCGCTTCACGACTCGCACTTCGGTCTCGATGTCGCCGACTGCTTCCCACTCGCGCTCGTTGCCGAAGACGATGTCTGGACGGATCCGGGCGAGTGCCTCGCGCATCGCGTCGCCGAAGCGCCTGATGTGCGTCCACGACGAGAGATCGACGCTCACGCCGGCGCCGTGCTCGCGCGCGAGAGCGGCTGCGCGCACGGCCGCGCCGGCGATCGGCGCGCGCATCAGCGAGTAGCCGGACAGATGCAGCGCATCGCACTCGAGCCATCTGGCCTCGAGGTCCTCCTCGCGCAGATCGGGCGCGGAGCCACGGTCCGAGGCCATCGTGCGGTCGCCCTCCGGCTGCACGAGCGAGACGACGATGCCGGTCCGCTCGCCGCGGGCCCCCGTGAGCTCGACGCCACGGGCCTCCAGCTCACGGCGTAGCATCGCGCCGGCGTCGTCGTCCGCTTGCACGGCCACGATGCGCGCGCGGGCTCCGAGGTCGGCTGCCCAGGCGGCGACGTTCGCCGCCTGTCCGCCGGGAGCGAGCTTCGTCGAGGCCGCGGCGTCGTCGCCAGGGGCAAGCCGTGAGTCGAGCCGGACGATCACGTCGAGAAGCAGGTCTCCGAGGGTGCACACGACCACCGTAGGATTGTCTCGTGGACGAGGACGACAAGCGAAGCGAACGTCTGCGCTCCTTCATGTACGGCGCGGTGCTCGGTGCATCCGCGGCCGTCGCGGCCGCCAGGCGTCGACGTCCACGGCGCACGACCCGCCTGACGCCGGCCGGTCTCGCCGCTTTCGAAGACGCGCCGTGCTTCCAGGAGACGCTGGAGAAAGAGGCCGCGGAGCGCGGTTAGCGGGCACCGGCAGCGTCCAGGCCGCGGAGCCCGAGAGCGCGCTCGACGGTGAGCAGGTTGATGTCGGAGTCGCCAAGGAGGAGCGACTGCCCGACGAGCTGCACGGCTTGCGTCTGGAGCAGGAACTCCCGGATCGTCCGCGTGGGCTTCCGGCTCCTGATCACGAGGAAGGGGCCGAACACGCGCGCTTCGAACTTCGATGCCGGCCGCGGGAAGCGCCGCGGAATGTGCAGTCTCGGCGTGAAGTTGTTGTTGTCGCTGGCGTCGAGCACCCAGACGCCCCGGCCGAGCGGCTTGTGCGCGCGGTAGAGCACATTCAGCGCGAGCTTCGTGTCTGCGCGCGGCACGACCGTGTTCGAGAACGCGTGGTTCTGCTCCCACGCGCCGAGATAGGCGGGGTCGTACCCGAACAGGATGTCGTCGGGCCTACTCGTCGACGCGAGCCACGTCGATGCCGCCGTGCGCCCGTCTGAGCGGATCTGCGGCTCGCCGACGTACAGCGTGCGCGTGTTGTGCAGGCCCCACGCGACCTCGCCCGTACCGAGCGCGAGCACGATCACGGCGGCGAGCGCGATCCCCACCGGCGCCCGCCCCAGCCGCACGAGCGGCAGCGCGAGCAGCGTGGCGAAGAACGGGAGCACGAAGATCAGGTGCCTCGACTCGGGTGAAGCGAAGCCGCTGCCGATGCGCGTTACGGCGAAGAACACGAACGGGGTCACGAGCACGCAGGCGACGAAGGCCGCACCCGACCTGTTCCGTCGCACGAGCATCGCCATCCCGACTGCGGCGGCGAGGAGGACCGCGACGCGCGCCGGCGTCCACCCGACTGTGAAGTCCCCCGCGACGCGGGCGAGGTACTTGAAAATCGAGAAGGGGCTGCCGAGCTTCGTTCCTCCGCCGCCGACTCCGACGTCGAAACGGTTTGCCAGCACGGTGTCGCTGCGCCAGAACGGAATCGCGAGCAACGCGACGACGAAGAACGCCGGCACAGCCTCTCGGAACCTGCGGGCGTACAGCACGTACAGACCCTGCGACGCCAGCACGAGTGCGCCGTACGGGTGCGTTGCGATGCACGCGAGGATCGCCAACCCCCAGAGAATCCAGCTCCGCCGGTCGCGTCGCTCGAGCGCTCGCAGGAGAGCGAGGTACGACAGGGTCGCCGTGAAGAGGAAGATCGAGTACATGCGCCCGTAGATGCCGTGGAAGAGCAGCATCCAGCTCGGCACGACGATCGCCGTTGCAACGAGCGCGACGGTGCGGTCGGCGAGACGCGCGACGAGGAGGGCGATCAACGGGACGCTCGCAATCGCGAACACCGTCGAGACGAGGCGAAGCTCGACGAGCCCGCCGCCGGTGTGCGTGATCACCCACGCGAACAGAAAGTGCAGCGGCGCACCGCCGCGTTCGCCGAGGACCGTGCGGATGAGCTCACCGACGGAGCCGCGGCTCGTGAAGAGCGCGAGCGTCTCGTCCTCGTGCGGCGGCCAGACGGTAAGTCGTGCGAAGAAAAAGGCCGCGGCGATTGCGGTAAGCCCGGCGACGCCGACACGCCACAACGTGTCGGGTGAGGTGGTGAGTGCGAACGGGCGCGCGCGCTCGGCCGTAGTCGGAGCGGCGTTGCTCACCTCGCGATTATCCGGAAACGGCCAGGCACGCTGGTAGCCTAGATTCGTGCCGACGTACGAGTACCGTTGTCCCAACGGGCACCTTTTCGAGGTGTTCAAGTCGATCCACGCGCCGGCGCCGGAGAACTGCCCAGTCTGCGGTGAGAGCCCTGTCGAGGTCGTTCTGCACCCGGTCGCCGTCCACTTCAAGGGCTCGGGCTTCTACTCGACCGACTACGGGCGGGGCCGCCGCAAGGCCGAGACGTCGAAGGACGGCGACTCAGGCTCGGCCGACAAGACCGACAAGAAGGACACAGGCACGGTCGAGAAGAAGGCTGCCGAGGCTTAGACCTCAGCGGGTTACTTGGGAAACGCGCCCGAGACGCAGCCTGCGCCGTAGCGCTCCTCGCCGGGGCGTGGCGGTAGCGGCGCGGTCCTGCCGAGCATGGCGAGGATCACGCGCTCCTTGTCGTCTCCCTCGCTGACGATCACCGACTCGCCGTCCGGCAGCGTCTCCGGCGTGCCACCGAGGCGGCAGTGCAGTTCGTGTCCGCGCTTGTAGACCCAGCCCATCTGCAGGAACTGAAACGTCGACAGATCGGTCGCGAGCGGCTTCACGAGATCGCCGCCGATGAACGGCAACTTCCCGAGCGTCGAGAAGCTCGTCATCTTGCGCAGCGTCGCGCGCAGGACGTCCTGCTGATGCTCGGTGCGCGTGATGTCGGTGTCCGCAGGGTTGAGCAGGTTCTTGCGCACGCGCGAGTAGATCAATGCCCGCTTGCCGCTCATGTGCTGCGGCCCTCTCGCGAAGCGCCAGCCCGGCCAGCGATCGCACTCGGCGTTCGTCTTCAGCGGGCAGTCGAACTTGGAGACGATTCGCTCGGGGACGTCGACGGTGATCCCGCCCAACGCGTCGATCACATCTCTGAACTGCGAGAAGTCGACGGTGATGACGTGATTGATCGGCAGACCCGTGTACGCCCTGATCGTCTTGATCGCGAGCGGCGCTCCTCCCGACTGCATCGCGGCATTGATCTTGGTGTCGCCCACGCCTTCGATCGGCACGCGCAGGTCACGCGGAATCGACAGGTACGCGACGCGATGGCGTGAAGGCTCGGTGCGGATCAGCATGATCGAGTCGGAGCGCTGTCCCTCGTGCCCCGGCTGGTTCGCGTGATCGGTGCCCAGGAGCAGGATGTTCGTCGGCGTCGAGAGGATCAGTGAGTCCTGGTGGTTCAACGCCTCCGCGGCGCCCGCCGGCAGTCGCTCGTTTGCGGCCTTGATGCCGCTGCGGACTGAGAAGTAGCTCGCGACCGCCCAGACGACGAGCAGCAGAAGGATCGCTCCGAGGACCACGGCGATCTTCCGTCCGCGCGACCATTTCTTCCGCTCCTTGACCGGGCCTGGCCCGCGGTAGTCCGATCCGTCCTGTCTCCGGACGCGCGCCGACCCGCGCGCCGGTCGCGTCTGGAGCGGCACCTTCCCTTTCTGGCGACCGCCGCGGTAGACGCGGTACGGCTTCTCTTGGCCGGGCATGCGGCGGGTTAGGTTATCCGTCGCGGATGAGCGCACGCGTGATCGGGGTCGACCTGGGCGGGACAAAGATTCTCGCGGGGCTCGTCGACCGCTCCGGCGCCGTCGAGCGCCACCGCGAGACTCCGACGCCTACGGGCTCCCAGGCCCAGCTGCTCGACGCGCTCGACGACGCGGTCGAGACGCTTCGCGACGAGCGGGTGGTCGCGCTCGGGTTCGGCCTTCCCTCGCAGATCGACCAGAGCACCGGCGTGATTCGTGGTTCGGTCAACATCCCGCTCGGCACGCTCGACTTTCGAACGCTCATGTCCAAGCGGTTCGGGCTTCCGGTCGAGATCGACAACGACGCGAATGCGGCTGCGCTCGCCGAACACGTCGCGGGCGCGGGCCGGGGTGCGTCGAGCATGCTCATGTTCACCCTCGGCACCGGCTGCGGCGGAGGCGCCGTGCTCGACGGCAAGCTCTATCGCGGCTGGGCCGAGTTCGGTCACATCGTTATCGAGGTGGACGGCTTGCCGTGCCAGGGGTTCTGTCACGGGCGGGGCCACCTGGAGCCGTACGTCACCGGCGTTGCGGCCACGCGTATCGCGCAGGAGCTGTTCGGTCCTGCCGCCGACTCGTACCGGCTTGTTCGGCTCGCGAACGAAGGGGACGAGCAGGCGCGCGAGGCGCTAGCCGGGATCGGCCACAGGCTCGGTGCGGGCATCGCGTCTCTCTGCAACGTCTTCGGAACGACCTTCGTTGTCATCGGGGGCGGCTTTGGTGTTTCGGGCTTCGAGTGGCTCGTCCCTGCAGCGCTCGAGGCGGCGAAGCGAGACGCGCTGGACGCCGCGGGCGAGACATTGCAGATCGTGCGTGCCGAGCTCGGGACGATGGCGGGCCTGTCGGGCGCCGGGCTGCTGGCGTTCGGCGCGCTCTGATGCTCAGCGTCTGCGCGACGCCGATCGGCAACCTCGAGGACGTCACGCTGCGGGTGCTGCGTGAGCTTCGCGAGGCGGACGTCGTCCTCTGCGAAGACACGCGGCACACGCGAGTCCTGCTCGAGCGGCACGACATCCGCGCGACGACGCTCAGCTACCACGAGCACAACGAGGCGAAGCGGACGGCGGAGATCCTCCCTCGGCTTCTTGCGGGCGAGCGCGTCGCTCTCGTGAGCGACGCGGGGATGCCCGTTATTTCCGACCCGGGTGCACGGCTGGTCGCCGCGGCGCTCGAGGCGGGCGTGCCGGTCACCGTTCTGCCCGGCCCGTCGGCGGTGGAGACCGCGCTCGTAGCAAGCGGCCTCGTGGGAGAGCGCTACCAGTTCATCGGCTACCTGCCCCGCGGCGAGAAGGCGCTTGCGTCGCTGTGGCGCGAGCTCGTGCGCTGGCCGTGGCCGGTCGTCGCCTTCGATTCGCCACAGCGGCTACCACGCTCACTGCGCTCGCTGGCCGCCGAGTTGCCCACGCGGCCCGTCGCGGTCTGCCGCGAGCTGACGAAGCGGTTCGAAGAGGTCGTGCGCGGTACCGCCGAGGAAGTCGCCGCTCGCTTCGCGGAACCGCCGAAGGGCGAGATAGTGCTCGTCCTCGGAGCGGCCGAGCCCGTCGTGGACGAGGCCGCCGGCGCCGAAGCTGTGGCGGAGCTCGTCCGCGCCGGCCTAGCGCGGCGGCAGGCCGCCGCGATCGTCGCGAGGCTCACGGGCGCCTCCCGTAACGCGCTTTTCAAGCGCTCTCTGTAGTCAAAGTTGACAACGCAGCGCGGCTGCGTTACCGTTCGCCTTCTGTTTGCTCTATTGACAACGAGGCCGCGACCGTCGCGGCTTGGCGCGCTCGGCGCGCTCGTGTTCGTCCTTGCAGTGCCGGGTCGTGCCGCGGCATGGACGTGGCCAGGCGGCGGGGCGGTCCTGCGGACGTTCTCGTTCGACCGCGCGCATCCGTATGCCGCCGGCCAGCACCGTGGCATCGACATCGGCGGGTCGGACGGCGGCGCGGTTGTCGCGCCGTCCGGAGGAGTCGTCTCGTTCTCGGGAACGACGCCCGGAAATGGGCTGACCCTCAGCATCCGGACGGGCGACGGATACACCGTCTCGCTGACGCACCTCGGCTCGCTGGCGCTGCGCACCGGCGCAACTGTCGACGAGTCGGCGGCGGTCGGGACGATCGGGCCGAGCGGGACGCCAGAGCTCGACGTGCCGTACATCCATCTCGGCATTCGCGTGACGAGCGACGAGAACGGCTACGTCGATCCGCTGTCGCTCTTGCCGGAGCGATTGGTGACCCCGCCGCCCCCGCCGTCGCCTCCGCCGTCGACCGTGACCGTGACTCCCGAGCCGGTGCCGATTACGTCGACGGCGGCGCCCGCCGAGCCGCCCGTCGTGCAGGGGACCGACCTAGCACCGCAGACGCGGCCCCCAGATCCCGCGCCGCAACCTCCCCTCGCGGCGCCCGCGCACCTCGACGTGCGTCCGTCGTCGGGCGCAAGCAGAAGCTCGCGCGCTATGGCTGCGAGTCCCGCCCTCGCGGGACGGCACGACCCGCCGCGGTCGCACGCTCGCGGGCTACGACCTGCTCACGAGCCTGCACCGCTTCGACGCGTGCGTCCGCCCTCGCACGCTTCGGCAGCGCGGACGTCACGGCCGGGGCGGCGGACGCCATCGACAGTCGCGCGTCTGCGCCGCTCGTTGCCCGTCGCCGCCGCGGCTCGGCCTACGCGACGGAAGCGCGGTTTCGACCTCGGCCCCGGAATGGTTCGTCCTTGGGTTCGTTGTCGCCGTGGGCTACGTCCTCGGAAGGACGCGTTTGCGGTCGGCACTTACCATTAACAGTGATGCGCTTCTACGTGACGACACCCATCTACTACGTGAACTCGACGCCGACGCTGGGCCATGCCTACACGACGATCGCGGCGGACATCCTCACGCGCCATCATCGGCAGAGAGGGGAGGAGACCCTGTTCTTGACCGGCGTGGACGAGCATGCCGACAAGGTCGCGCGCGTCGCCGCGGAGCAGGGCCTCGCGCCGCAGGAGTACGCCGACCGGATCGTTGGCGTCTGGCAAGAGCTGCCGCGGCGCCTGAACGCAACCAACGACTTCTTCATTCGCACCAGCGATGAAGGCCACACGCGCTTCGTTCAGGACTTCCTAAGTCGGATCTATGACAACGGCGACGTCTACCAGGACGTCTACGCGGGCTGGTACTGCGTCGGCTGCGAGGAGTTCAAGACCGAGGCAGAGCTCGTGGACGGCAAGTGCGCCATTCATGGCACCGCGCCCGAGTGGCTCGAGGAGAAGAACTGGTTCTTCCGCCTCTCCGCGTACCAGGACAAGCTCCTCCAGCTCTACGACGAGCGTCCCGACTTCGTGCTGCCGAACTTCCGCTACAACGAGGCGCGCAGCTTCATCGCCGGCGGGCTCCGCGATTTCTCGATCAGCCGCGCCACGCAGACGTGGGGCGTTCCGATCCCCTGGGATCCCGATCAGGTCGCTTACGTCTGGGCAGACGCGCTCGTCAACTACCGCAGTGCTCTGACCTACGCGCCGGGGGAGAACCTCGAGCGCTTCTGGCCAGCAGTGCACCTGCTCGGGAAGGACATCCTTCGTTTCCACTGCGTGTACTGGCCGGCGCTGCTGCTCTCGGCCGGCGAGGAGCCGCCGAAGCAGCTGTTCGTCCACGGCTTCCTCAACTTCGACGATCGCAAGATGTCGAAATCGCTTGGCAACGTCATCGACCCACTCGAGCTGATCGACGTGTACGGAGCCGACGCGGTGCGCTTCTACGCCGCGCGCGTCACGACGTTCGGGCAAGACGGCAACGTCTCGGTCGACGACGTCCGCGAGCGGTACGAGCGGGAGCTCGCGAACGATCTCGGCAACCTCGTCTCGCGTACGACGGCGATGATCGCGCGCTACCGCGACGGTGTGCTCGAGCAGACCGACGCCGACTCCGCCGTGGGACCTGGACGGCCTGCGCGAGAAGGTCGTTTCCGCGCTCGATCGCTTCGAGATCACGAACGCGCTCGACGAGATCTGGCTGCTCGTCCGCCGCCTCAACCAGTACGTCGAGGAATCCGCGCCGTGGCAACTCGCCAAGGACGAGTCGCGGTCCGCCGAGCTCACCGCGGTGCTCTACAACCTCGCCGACGGCTTGACCGCGATCGCCGTCGCGCTCGCGCCGTATCTGCCGGACAGCGCGCCGCGGATCCTCGCCGCACTCGGTCAGCCCTCGGACGACCTCTCGCTCGAGCGGATTCGGGGCCGAACGGCGATCCCCGCCGAAGGCATCGAGCCCGCGACGCCGCTCTTCCCGCGCGTCGAGCTGCCTGCCGCGGCGCCGTGATCGACACGCACGCGCACCTCGACGCGTGTGCGGAGCCGGCGGACGTGCTCGTCGCGCGCGCCGCCGAAGCCGGCGTAACGCGCATCGTCTCGGTCGGAACCAAGGAGGCGTCGTGGCGGTCGACACTCGAGATCGCGCATCGCCACGACGGCGTGGTCGCAGCGCTCGGCATCCACCCGCACGAGGCGAGTGACGGGGACATCGCGCCGCTGCGCGAGGCGCTCGCGCATCCGAAGACGGTCGCAGTTGGAGAGACGGGGCTCGACTACTTCCGCGACTACGCGCCGCGCGATGCCCAGCGCCGGATCTTCGACGCGCAACTCGAGCTCGCTGCCGAGTTACAGAAGGCCGTGATCATCCACACGCGCGCTGCAGACGAGGACACGCTCGCGGGCCTCGACGGATTCGGAGGCACCGTCGTGCTCCACTGCTTCTCGTCGCTAGCGATGCTCGAGCCGGCGCTCGAGCATGGCTGGTACGTCTCCTTCGCCGGGAACGTGACGTACAAGAGCGCGCACGACCTCCGCGCGGCGGCGTTCGCCGTCCCCGAGGAGCGCCTCCTCGCCGAGACCGACTCGCCGTACCTCGCGCCTGTTCCACGGCGGGGAAGGCCGAACGAGCCCGCAAACGTGGTCCACACCATCGCTGCCCTTGCGCGCGCTCGCAACAGCGACGCGGCGGAGGTCGCCGCGCAGATCGATGAAAATGCCGCGCGCTGCTTCGGCCTGTGAGCGCAAGGGCGAAGAAGGAGCTCGGCCAGCATTTCCTCGTCGACGAGAACATCCTGCGCGTCATCGAGCGGCTCGCGGAGCTGTCGCCTGCCGACGTCGTCCTCGAGATCGGCCCCGGGCGCGGCATCCTGACGCGGTTTCTCGCCGATCGCGTCGCGTTCGTACATGCCGTCGAGATCGATCGGTCGCTGGAACAGTTCTTGCCCGCGAGTGAGAACGTCCTCGTGCACTGGGGCGATGCGCTCGGGCTCGACCTGGGCGTGCTCGAGCCAACGCCGCGCAAGCTCGTCGCGAACCTTCCGTACAACGTTGCGACGCCGATCGTCGTGGAGAGCCTCGACGGCCTGCCCGAGGTCGAGCGCTGGTGCGTGATGGTGCAGCGCGAGGTCGCGGACCGTTTCTTTGCCAAGCCGCGGACGAAGGAGTACGGCGGCGTCTCCGTACTCGTTCAGCTCGCGACCGAACGGACCGGGTGGCATCCCGTGACACGCGAGGTGTTTCGCCCGCGTCCGAACGTCGATTCGGCGCTCGTCGCCTTCAGGCGAACGCAGTTGCCCGCAGACTGGAGCGCGGTCAAGCGAATCGTCGAGGCGGGCTTCGCCCACAGGCGCAAGACGCTCCCGAACTCGCTCGCCCTGAGCGGCGTTGCGTCGCGCGAGCGTGCGGAGGATGCGCTGAGAGCGGTCGGCCGCGAGCCGGACGCGCGCGCGGAGGCGCTCGAGCCGGCGGAGTTCGTCGCTCTCGCGGAAGCACTGTGACGCGCGGGTCCGCGACCGCAAAGATCAATCTCGCGCTCGTTGTCGGCCCTCGGCGCGACGATGGCTACCACGAAGTCGCGACCGTCTTGCAGCGGATCGATCTCGCCGACCGGGTCGAGCTCGAGCCAGCGCCCGAGCCGAGCGTCACCGGGTTCGCCGGCGACACACTCGTCCGGCGAGCACTCGACGCGCTCACGGGGGAGACCGGAACGTGCTGGCGAGCGCGGATCGAGAAGCACATTCCGGTCGCAGCTGGCCTGGGCGGCGGCAGCTCCGACGCCGCGACGGCGCTCGCGCTCGCGAACGAGTCGCTCGCCGAGCCACTCGGCCGCGACCCGTTGCACGAGCTCGCGGCGCGGCTCGGCGCAGATGTCCCGTTCTTCCTCACCTCTGGCCCGCAGCTCGCCACGGGCACGGGGACCGACCTCGAGCCCCTCGACCTGCCGCAGGATTACTGGGTCGTCCTCGTGTTGCCGGATGATGCGCGGAAGCCGTCGACGGCAAGCATCTACGAGGCGTTCGACGCCGGCGACGGCTTCGACGAGCGGCGCGCGGCGTTGCTCGCATCGCTCGCTGCGGTCAGGCGAACCGTTGATCTCGCCGCGCTGCCGCCGAACGACCTCGCAAGGTCACCGCTCGCTGACGACCTGCTCGCCGCAGGCGCCTTTCGCGCAGACGTGAGCGGTGCCGGACCGGCGGTCTACGGACTGTTCGTCAACGAGGGTGATGCGGCGACGGCCGCACGCCGTTTCAAGGCTCGCGGGCCCGTCTGGATTACGACACCAGCGTGGTACGGTTGATCGCGATGAGCACAGGTACCGCAATCGAGCACGAGGGCTCATCCGGCGGCTGGCTGCGGCAGAACAGGACGCGTACGGCTTTGTGGATCGCCGTCCTCGAAGTCATCCTCGCGGCGCTCACGGCCAGCGTCTCGAAGTACACGATCATCGCGCTCGGGTTGATCGCCATCCCGATCTACCTCATCTGGGGAAGGAACCAAAGCGGCACGATCAGGCACGTGTCGTGGATCGCAGCCGCCTCGCAGGCGCTCGCGATCGTCGCGTTGCTGCTCTCGCACTTCATCGGCCTGTTCGTGCTCGTGCTCGCCGGGCTCTTCGCAGCCGTTGCGCTCTTCCTGATCTTTTTCGACCGTCGTTAAACTGACCGCCTGAATCCCTGGGGCGTAGCCAAGTGGTAAGGCAGCGGGTTTTGGTCCCGCGATCCCAGGTTCGAATCCTGGCGCCCCAGCCATCCTGTTGCCGATGAACGAACAACGTCGCAGCCGTCGTCATGGCCGCCGGGCTCGGCACTCGAATGCGCTCGGCTACGCCGAAGCATTTGCATCCGCTGCTCGGGCAGCGCGTCGTCGATTGGGTCATCGCGGCTGCGCGCGAGGCCGGCGCCGAGCCGGTCGTCGTGGTCGCATCGCCGCAGACGCGCGACGGCTTCGCCGGAGTCGAGGTTGCCGTGCAAGCGGAGCCGCTCGGTACGGGCGACGCCGTTCGCGCCGCGCGCGACCGGCTTTCGTCCACGACCGGAGAGGTGCTCGTGCTCTCCGGTGACACGCCGCTGGTGACACCGGAGTTGCTGCGCGGGCTCGTCGAGGCGCACCGCCGCGAAGGTGCCGCTGCGACCGTCCTGTCGTTCGAGCCGCTCGACCCGCGCGCCTACGGCCGCCTCGTCCGCGACGGCGACAGCCGCCTTGCGCGCATCGTCGAAGCCGCGGATGCGACACCGGACGAGCTGGAGCTGCGCGAGGTCAATTCCTCGATCTACGTCTTCGCGGCCGAGAAGTTGTGGCCGGCCGTCGAACGGCTGGACCCGCACAACGCGCAAGGCGAGCTCTATCTCACGGACGCAATCGCCTCCCTCGTCGGCGAGGGCGAACCGGTGGCGATTCACGTCGCCCCCGACCCGACCGCGGCGGAGGGCGTCAACACACGCGTCGAGCTCGCCGCCGCAGCAGCCGCGCTGCGCGACCGCATCAACGAGGCGCACATGCTCGCGGGCGTCACGATCGTCGACCCGCAGTCGACGTGGATCGACGCCGGTGTCGAGATCGAGCCGGACGCGACCATTCACCCGTTCACGGTCATTCGGGGTGACGTCAGGATCGCGTCCGGCGTCGAGGTCGGCCCGTTCGCCTTCGTCCGCCCGGGGACGACGGTCGGCGAAGGCGCGAAGATTGGCACCTTCGTCGAGGTGAAGAAATCCACGGTCGGCGCGCGCACGAAGATCCCTCACCTTTCCTACATCGGCGACGCCGAGATCGGTGAGAATACGAACATCGGCGCCGGCAACATCACTGCGAACTTCAAACACGAGGCCGGACAGCCGAAGGCGACCACGCGCATCGGGAGCAACGTCAGGACCGGAGTCGACAATACGTTCGATGCGCCGGTCGAGGTTGGCGACGATGCTTGGCTTGCGCCCGGTGCAGTCATTACCGAAGATGTTCCCCCGGGCTCGCTGGCAGGCTTCGCGCCGCGGCAGATCACGAAGAAAGGCTGGGTCTACGAAAAGCATGGAAACCGCGACGACGACTGAGCTAGCGCTGCCGGGCCTCGAGGGCCAGGCGGCGGCCACGCAGCCCGGGCCGGGCCACTGGATCGAGCGCGGTCCGTGGAAGCGCTTGATGGTCTTCTCCGGGCGGTCGCATCCCGGTCTTGCGCAGAAGATCGGCGAGCACCTCGGCGTCGAGTGCGGTGAGGTGACGCTCAAGACCTTTGCGAACGACGAGACCTACTGCCGCTACGAGGAGTCGATCCGCGGCGCCGACGTCTTCCTCGTCCAGACCGGATGCCCGCCGGTGGACAAGAACCTCATGGAGCTGCTCCTGATGATTCAGGCCGCGAAGCTCGCATCGGCGAAGCGCATCACCGCAGTCGTCCCGTGGTACCCGTACGCGCGGCAGGACCGCAAGGCGAAGCCGCGGGAGCCGATCTCTGCGCGTCTCGTCGCGGACATGCTGCAGCTCGCCGGTGCCGACCGCGTACTGACGATGGACCTGCACGCCGGGCAGATCCAGGGCTTCTTCACGATTCCCGTCGATCACCTGACGGCGCTGCAGCTGTTTGCAACGCACTTCCGCGATCTCGGCCTCACCGGCGAGGACGTGGTTGCCGTCGCGCCGGATGCAGGACGCGCGAAGCAGACCGTGCGCTTCGCGGAGATGATGGAGGCGAGCTTCGCGATCATCCACAAGATGCGGCCCGCGCAGGAGCAGGTCGAGGTCACCGAGGTGACGGGTCGCGTGCGCGGCAAGAAGGCGATCATCGGCGACGACGCCTCGATGACGGGCGGCACACTGATCGCCGGCGCGCAGGCTCTGCGCGAGCACGGCGTGACCGAGGTGAACGTCTTCGTCACGCACGCACTCTTCTCGGAAGAGGCTCTCAAGGCGATCGGCGATCCCGCCTCGGGCATCAGCCGCCTCGTCGTCACCGACACGGTCCCGCTCAACGCTCTCCACCTGCCGAAGAACTTGACGGTGCTGAGCGTCTCGGCCCTCCTCGCCGAGGCGATCATGAACGTCTTCTCCGACGAGTCGGTCAGCGGCATCTTCGGCGGCGAGAACCAGCTCTTTTAAGCCCGAAATGCAAGCATTTCGGGCTTGGTAGACCGTCAGGCGGGCTTTCGGCGCGCGTGACCTTTTTGCTGCGTGTGCAGGCGCGCTACTTCGATGGTTTGTTGGTGAGCAGGGCGGCAAAGCCGCCCTGCCGGCGATGCGTTCAACTTCGGGGAGTCGCTACCATGGGCCGCCGAGATGGCTGGCGAGCGGATCAAATTGGAAGTGGCGCCGCGCGAGCGCACCGGGTCGCGCGAGGCGCGCAGGCTGCGGAAGCAGGGACTCATCCCCGGCATCCTCTACGGGCGCGGCGCTGAGCCACACGCGATCTCGATACCGGAGCGCGACCTGCGGCGGGCGCTGACCGGTGGAAGCGGAATGCACACGATTCTCGACGTCGTCCTCGACGGTGAGGACGGGTCACACGCGTCGATCCTCAAGGACTACCAGCAGGATCCGCTCCGCGGAAAGCTCGTCCATGTCGATCTCCAGGAGGTTCGCCTGGACGTGGCGATCACCGCGTCGGTCACGATAATCCTCGTCGGCGCCGAGGACGCATCCGGCGTGCGCGAGGGCGGTGCGCTCTCGCAGGTCGCGCGCGAGGTGAACGTGGAGGCGCTGCCGATGGAAGTTCCAGAGCACCTCCAGCTCGACGTCAGCGGGATGGCGATGGGGGACACCCTCCGCATCGCCGACCTCGACGCGCGAGAGGGCGTCGCGTTCCTCGACGACCCCGAGACGGTGCTCGCGACGCTCACGATGCCGACCCGCGTCGAAGAGCCCGAGGAAGAGCCCGTCGAAGGCGAGGAGGGCGAGCTCGAGGGCGTCGCGGAGGAGGAGCGCCCCGAGGGCGCAGCCGAGGGCGAGGCGCTGGCTGCGGAGCAAGGCGAGCCCGGCACCACCGAGTAGATGCGTCTCCCCTGGCGCCGGGGCGAACGCGCCTCGTCGCTCGATCTGCTCGTCGTCGGACTCGGCAATCCCGGTCGCGAGTACGCGCGCACGCGGCACAACGTTGGCTGGATGGTTCTCGAGGAACTCGCGCAGAGGCACGGCGCTTCCTGGCGCGGAAAGTTCAACGGCAAGCTCGCCGAGCTACGCCTGGACGGCCACCGGGTCGCGCTGCTCAAGCCGGAGACGTACATGAACGAGTCGGGTCGCTCGGTCGCGGCCGCAGCGAAGTTCTTCAAGGTCGAGCCAGATGCCGTGCTCGTCGTGCACGACGAGGGCGACTTCGACCTCGGACGACTCCAGGCGCGCCAGGGCGGCGGCCTTGCCGGACACAACGGGCTGCGCTCGATCGCGCAGCATCTTGGCACGCAGGAGTTTCTCCGCCTTCGCATCGGCGTCGGCCGGCCCGAGCGCGGCGACCGACGCTCGCTCGCGGACTACGTCCTGTCCAACTTCGAGCCGCACGACGACGCCGAGGCGATCGTCGCCCGGGCCGTCGATGCGATCGAGACGCTCGACGCCGAGGGCCTCGACCGCACGCAAGCCGAGTTCAACTAAATTGGCGGGCGCGAGGCGTCCGCCTCGTCACGCGTCATGGTCCGAAACGTCGAACAACGCCCGGTGCTCTTCGCGCTCGTTCGCGAGTTGCTCCAGTCCGAGCGCTTGCAGGAGTTTTCGGCGGCGCTGCCGACGAGCGCCCGCGTCTCGGAGCCTGCGCTGCCGCTTGTCGTCGCCGCGCTGCACGAGCAGCTCGGCCGCTCGCTGACAATCCTCGTCCCCGAGGACGCCGATGCGCGCGACCTCGCCGAGGCCGCAGCGTGGTTCCTCGGCCAGGAGCACACCGGGTTGTTGCCCAGCCGCGGAGTCCGCTGGGACTCGGGGCTGCAGCCCCCGCCGCACCTGGTCGGGGAACGCGCGCGCGCTCTCGACGTGCTGGAGCGCGGCGGGCTCGTCGTCGTGTCCGCGACGGCGATCGCGGAGGGGATGCCGCGTGAGTCCAGCCGGCCGGCGCCGATTCGCATCTCTCCGGGCGAGGAGATCGGGATCGAGCCGCTGACCGAGTCGCTGGCGCTTGCCGGCTACGAGCGGGTCGAGCGAGCGGAGGACCGTGGGCAGTTCGCCGTACGCGGCGGGCTCGTCGACCTCTTTCCCACGACCGGCCGCGAGCCGCTGCGCATCGAGTTCTTCGGGGACGAGGTCGAGCAGGTGCGCGCGTTCTCGCCGTTCACGCAGCGCGCGCTGCACCCGGTCGAGGACGCGGTGGTCCACGCTGCTGCCGAGCGGCGCATCGACCTCGTCGAGCCGACGCTCCTCGACGACGAACAGCTCGTCCCGACCGCGCCGGACGACCTCGTCCCGGTGCTCCGGGGCGGCCCCGATCTGGTCTGGGAGCCTGAGGAGGTGCGTCAGGTCTGGCAGGAGGAGGGACTCTCACCGATCGGACTGAGCGGCGCGACCAAGCTCGACCAGCTGCCGTCCGGGCAGCCTTTCTCGTTCGAGGCGCAGCGGCCCGCCCTCGCGGCGCGTGGCCTGTCTGAGGCCGAGAACGAGTTGAACGCGTTCGTGCGCGCGGGCCACCGCGTGATCGTCGCGTTCCCGCACCGCGGCGACGCGTTGCGCACCGAGAACCTTCTCCGCCGTGTCGACGCGCCGCTGCTCGAGAGCGGCGAAGCGCTGCCCGAAGAGCCGCAGGCGCGCTTCGCCGTCTCTCCGGCCCGCCGCGGCTTCGTCTGGCGCGATCTGAACCTCGTCCTTCTGCCTGACACGCAGCTCTTCCGCAAGCGGGCACGCCGGCCGGAGGCCGCGCGCATCGGGCGTGCGCTGCAGTCGTTCGCCGACCTCCGTACGGGCGATTACGTCGTGCACGAGGACCACGGCATCGGCAAGCTGCTCGGCTTCGAGACGAAGGCCGTTGCCGGCGTCACGCGCGACTACCTCTTGCTCGCGTTCCGCGGCGACGACCGCCTCTACGTTCCACACGAGCAGATCGGCAAGGTGTCGCGGTACATCGGCGCCGACGCATCGGCACCTTCGCTATCGAAGCTCGGCGGCAAGGCGTGGCAAAACCTCAAGACGCGTGCGCGCACCGCGGTGCGCGAGCTCGCGGGCGAGCTGCTCGCGCTGTACGCACAGCGGCAGCAGGCTGCGGGCGACGCGTACGACCTTCGCCACGAGTGGCTGCAGCAGCTCGAGGCGGCGTTTCCGTATCGGGAGACGCCTGACCAGGAGCGCGCGATCGAAGAGGTCAAGGAGGACCTCGAGGCGCCGCGGCCGATGGATCGGCTCGTCTGTGGCGACGTCGGATTCGGCAAGACGGAGGTCGCTGTCCGCGCCGCGTTCGCGGCCGCGGTGAACGGCAAGCAGGCGATGATGCTCGCGCCGACGACGATTCTCGCCGAGCAGCACTGGAACACGTTCCGCGAGCGCTACCGCGACTTCCCCGTGCGTGTCGAGATGGTCTCTCGCTTCCGGAGCACCGCCGAGCAGAAGCAAACGCTCAGGGACTTCGCGGAAGGCAAGGTCGACGTGCTGATCGGAACGCACCGCGTGCTGTCGCGCGACGTCATTCCCAAGAATCTCGGGCTCGTGATCCTCGACGAGGAGCAGCGCTTCGGCGTCGCGCAGAAGGAGTTGCTGCGCGCGCTCCGGCTCGAGGTCGACGTCCTGGCGCTGTCGGCGACGCCGATTCCGCGCACGTTGCACATGTCGCTGTCCGGCCTCCGCGACATCTCGATCATCGAGACGCCTCCGCAGGGCCGCCGTCCGATCCGCACCACCGTGAGCGAGTACGACGAGGAGGTCGTGCAGTCCGCACTCAAGCGCGAGCACGAGCGCGGCGGCCAGTCGTTCTATCTGCACAACCGCGTCGAGACGATCGAGGAGGCGGCGCAGAAGCTGCAGCAGCTCGTTCCCGAGCTCCGCTTTCTCGTCGCACACGGACAGATGCGCGAGCGCGAGCTCGAGGAGAAGATGCACGCGTTCCTCCGTGGTGACGCAGACGTGCTCGTCTCGACGACGATCATCGAGTCGGGCATAGACATCCCGCAGGCCAACACGCTGATCGTCGAGCGTGCTGACGCGCTCGGCCTCGCGCAGCTCTACCAGATCCGCGGCCGCGTCGGCCGCTCCGATCTGACCGCACACGCATACCTCTTTTATCCGGACGCATCCGAGCTGACGCCGGACGCGCGAGCGCGGCTCGCGACGCTGGCCGATCACACGGAGCTCGGCTCCGGCTTCGCGATTGCGATGCGCGACCTCGAGATACGCGGCGCAGGGAACCTGCTCGGCGACGAGCAGTCGGGTCACGTCGCAGCGCTCGGCTTCGAGCTCTACGTCGAGCTACTCGCGGAAGCCGTGGCCGAGCTCTCCGGGCAACGTCGCGTGGCAGCTCGCCCGGTGCGCGTTGACGCTCGTGTCGATGCATACGTGCCTGCGGGCTACATCGCGTCGGAAGCGCTGAAGATCGACCTCCACCGCCGCCTCGCGCTCTCTGAGACGGAGGACGAGTTGCGCGAGCTCCATGCCGCGATCGAGGATCGCTACGGCGAGGTCCCGGAGCCGGTCGAGAACTTGTTCGCGATCCAGGAGGCGAAGCTGAAACTGGCGACGCTCGGGGCTGATTACCTCGTCTACCGAGGCGGCCGCGCATCGGTTGGGCCGCTTGTCCTCGGCTCCGGCGAGCTCCGCGTTCTTCGCGGCCGAGCGGAGACGGCCGTGTACTCGACTGCGAACCGTGAAGTTACGTTAAGAAGCGGTTCATTCGCAGGGGCGGCTTCGCTCGTTGATGCTATTCTGGCCGCACGCCAGGCAGCCTGAGCATGCGGCTGCGGCCTTCGTTCCTTATGCGTTACCTCCCGATCACGTTTCTTGTTGCGGCTCTTGCTGCGGTCCTCGCCGGGTGCGGCGGCGGCGGCGGATCCGTCCCCAGCGACGCGATCGCCCAGGTGGGCGACCAGGCCATCACGCAGGCGCAGTTCAACGCCCTCCTCGAGCAGGCCCAGAAGAGCTACGCGACGCAGAAGCGTCCCTTCCCGAAGGCCGGCACGCCGGAGTACGCGACGCTGAAGAACCAGGCGGTGCAATACCTCGTCCAGCGCGCGGAGTTCCAGCAGGAGGCGGCGAAGCTCGGAGTCACGGTCTCCGACAAGGAGATCAACGACCGGCTCGACAAGATCAAGAAGCAGTACTTCGGCGGCAGCGACTCGCGCTACAAGAAGCAACTGACGCAGCAGGGCCTCACCGACGAGCAGGTGAAGTCAGACATCAAGGCTCAGCTGATCCAGGAGAAGATTTTCAACAAGGTGACGGCTGGTGTGACGGTTAGCAACGCGGAGCTCCAGAAGTACTACGACCAGCACCAGTCGCAGTACGGAACGCCCGAGCAGCGCGACGTTGCGCACATTCTTGTTAAGAACAAGGTGCTCGCCGACAAGCTCTACAAGCGTGTGAAAGCCGGCGAGGACTTTGCCAAGCTGGCCAAGCAGTACTCACAGGATCCGGGCTCCAAGAACGCCGGCGGCAAGCTGACGATCACGAAAGGTACGACCGTCGGTCCGTTCGACCAGACCGCGTTCCTCCTGCAGACGGGCGCGGTCTCGCATCCGATCAAGACCGACTTCGGCTTCCATATCATCAAGGCGCTCAGTGCCGTCAAGCCGGCGAAGACCACGCCGTTCACCAAGGTCAGAAAGACGATCCGCACGACGCTCCTACAGCAGAAGAAGAGCACGGCGACCACGAACTGGTCGACGAAGCTAAAGAAGGACTTCGACGGCAAGGTTTCGTACCAGACCGGGTACGCGCCGCCGGCGACGACGACGGCCCCCACGAGCACGACCGGCTAAGTGGCCGGCCTCGCGGAGGCCCTGGTCGAGCTACAGGAGTTGACCCGCCGCCTGCGGCGCGATTGTCCGTGGGATCGCGAGCAAACCGCGCGGACGATCGTTCCGCACACGATCGAGGAGGCCTACGAGGTCGCCGACGCCGCCGTCGCACGCGACGACGAGAAGCTGCTCGACGAGCTCGGCGATCTGCTCTTCCAGGTCTACTTCCTCGCGCTGCTGCTCGAGGAGCGCGGGCAGGGAGACCTCGAGCAGGCTGCGCGGCTGGTTCAGGAGAAGCTCGTTCGCCGGCACCCGCACGTCTTCGGCGAAATCGAGGCTGAGACGCCCGGCCGCGTGCGTTCGAACTGGGAGGCGATCAAGCGTGATCAGGAAGGGCGCTCGGGAATCTTCCACGACGTGCCGGAGAATCTGCCGTCGCTCCTCTACGCGCGGAAGGTGCAGCGCCGCGCGGCTGCAATCGACTTCGAGTACCCGGACGTCCATGGTGCGCTTGCCGACCTCGACGACGAGGTGCTCGAGCTGAAGGAGGCGATCGACGTCGCGGGTGAGCCTGCACCCGAGACCGAGCCCGATGCGCACGTCTTCGAGGAGCTGGGCGACGTGCTGTTTGCCGCGGTGAACGTTGCACGGCGCATCAACGTGGATCCTGAGCTCGCGCTTCGGTCGATGTCGCAGCGTTTTCGCGAGCGCGTCGAGCGCGCGGAGGAGCGCGCGTCCGCGGCGGGCGAAGCGTTCGCCGACCTTAGCCTCGAAGCGAAGGACGCGTACTTCGACGAGGCGAAGGAGGAGTTTCGGTGAGCGCGATCGCAGCGGTCAACGCGAGGCAGATCCTCGACTCGCGGGGCAACCCGACCGTCGAGGTGGACCTGCGGCTCGAGTCGGGCGCGTTCGGTCGCGCCGCCGTGCCGTCCGGCGCCTCGACCGGGCAGCTCGAGGCCGTGGAGCTGCGCGACGGCGGCGCCGCGTACGGTGGCAAAGGCGTGACGCAGGCAGTCGAGAACGCCGAGGGCGAGCTCGCGAGCGCGGTCCGAGGGATCGACGCGGCGGACCAGCGTGCGGTCGACCAGGCAATGATCGAGGCAGACGGCACGCCGAACAAAGGACGGCTCGGCGCGAATGCGATCCTCGGGGTGTCGCTAGCAGCGGCAAAGGCGGCCGCGGCGGAGGCGGGCCTCCCGCTGTACCGCTGGCTCGGCGGCGACGACGCGCACACGCTGCCCGTGCCGCTGATGAACGTCATCAACGGCGGCGCGCATGCGCAGAACTCGATCGACCTGCAGGAGTTCATGCTCGTCCCCGCCGGTGCCCCGACGTTTGCCGAAGCGCTCCGCATCGGCTCGGAGACGTTCCACGCGCTGAAGGACGTTCTGCACGAGCGCGGCCTCTCCACGGCGGTCGGCGACGAGGGCGGCTTCGCGCCTGATCTTGGATCGTCCGACGAAGCGATCGACGCGATCCTCGAAGCGGCCGAGCGCGCGGGTCACGGTGAGAACGTCGCGATTGCGCTCGATCCTGCGGCAAGCGAGTTCTTCGAGGACGGGACGTACCGCTTCGAACGCCGTGAGGCGGACGGCTCGGCGATGTCGGACTTCTACGCGGAATTGCTGGAGCGCTACCCGCTCGTCTCGATCGAAGACGGCGTCGCCGAGAACGACTGGGATGCGTGGCGCGAGCTCACGGAGCGGCTCGGGTCGCGCTTGCAACTCGTCGGCGACGACGTGTTCGTCACGAACCCGTCGATCCTCCAGCGCGGGATCGACGAGGGAATCGCAAACGCGATCCTCGTCAAGGTGAACCAGATCGGCACGCTGACCGAGACGCTCGAGACGATCGAGCTGGCGCAGCGACACGACTACGGCGTGGTTGTCTCGCACCGCTCCGGCGAGACGGAGGACGCGACGATCGCCGATATCGCGGTGGCGACAAACGCGGGTCAGATCAAGACCGGCTCGCTCTCGCGCACCGACCGCATCGCGAAGTACAACCAGCTCCTGCGCATCGAGGAAGAGCTCGGCGGTGCTGCGACGTATCCAGGCTGGTCTGCCTACCCACGCAGCGCTCGCTAACGTAGGACGCATGGCTGCCGCGGCTCCCCGCCGCACCAAGATCGTCGCGACGATCGGCCCAGTTTCCGAGAATCACGACACGCTGCTCGCTCTCGCCGAGGCGGGGATGGACGCCGCCCGCCTCAACTTCTCGCACGGGACGCACGCGGACATGGCGCGGCGCACCGAGCTCCTCCGGCAGGTGCAGGACGAGATCGGCCGTCCGTTGTCGATCATCGCGGATCTCCAGGGCCCGAAGCTCCGCATCGGCGAGCTGCCCGAGCGAGTTGTGCTTCAGCGCGGCGAGGGCGTGACGCTCGTCGGCGGCGAGCAACTGCAGGACGGTTCGCTGCCCGTCAGTCCCGCGGTGATCGGGGACGTGCTCAGGCCGGGGCACGAGGTGCTGATCGACGACGGGTTGATCCGGCTGAGGGTCGAAGAGGTCGTGCAGGGCCGCGTGCATTGCGCGATCCTCGTCGGCGGCCCTGTGTCGGCGCACAAAGGCGTGAACCTTCCGGGCGTTCCGCTTCCGATTCCGGCGCTGACGCGTAAGGACACGCTCGACCTGGAGGCGGCGCTTGCGCTCGAAGTGGACTTCGTCGCGCTCTCCTTCGTTCGCTCGGCCGCGGACGTGCGAGATCTGCGGAAGCTGATCGACGACGCCGGCTCGCCGGCGCAGGTGATCGCGAAGATCGAAAAGGCGGAGGCCGTCGACACGCTCGACGAGGTACTTGCCGAGGCCGACGGCGTGATGGTCGCGCGAGGCGACCTCGGCGTCGAGATCGGGCCCGCCGCGGTGCCGCTTCTGCAGAAGCGGATCATCCTTCGCTCACTCGAAGGCGGAAAGCCCGTGATCACCGCGACGCAGATGCTCGAGTCGATGATCCATCAGCCCGAACCGACCCGCGCGGAGGCAAGCGACGTTGCGAACGCGATCCTCGACGGCACGTCTTCGGTGATGCTCTCCGGCGAGACCGCCGTCGGCGAGTACCCCGTCGAGGCTGTGCGAACGATGGACGAGATCGCCCGCGAGGTCGAGCCCAGCCTCGGTTACCGTCATCAAACCCCGGAAGTCGGCGACGCCCCGAGCGTCGGCAACGCGATGTCGAACGCGGCATGCGATCTCGCGGAAGCGCTGCGCGCGGCCGCGATTCTCGTACCGACGTTCAGCGGACGTACTGCGTCGATGGTCGCCCGGCTACGCCCGCGCCGTCCCGTCGTCGGGCTCAGCCACCATCAGTACGCGCTGCAGCAAATGGCGTTGGAGTGGGGAGTGACGCCGTTGCTGATTCCCGAGTCGCCGGACGTCGAGGATCTCTGGAACATCTGCATACGGGCGGCGCGCGAGGCCGGTGTCGTCATGCCAGGCGATCTCGTCGTGATAACAGCCGGGACGCAGGTCAACATCCCCGGATCGACGAACGTCATCAAAGTCGACTCCGCCTAACGGCTTTCGCGCGAAATCTGCGATTTCGCGCGAGGGAGACCTTGCAGGCGCGCTTCGCGCGCGTGCAATTGGGCGGCGATTGAAAGGGGGCTCCTTCGCTCGGGGTTGGCGTGCAGCGCGGCGGAGCCGCGCTGCCGGCGACAGGTTCACCTTCGAAGGATCGGGATCGAGCGGCGCGAAATTGCTGCAGATGGGATCGCGGAGGCGCAAGCGCCCGGCCAGGTCTCGGCTCCTGCTCCGCTGGGGCGCCGTTGTCGGCGCCTGCGTCATTGCGGCGCTGTATTACAAGCCGGCGCGCGCGTACCTGCACACGCGCGACGCGGTCGACGCACGTGCTGCGGAGGTGCAGAAGTTGCGTCGGCAACACGAACACCTGCAGCGACTCGTCGCCGCCTCGACGAGCGACGCGGAGCTCGCGCGCGAGGCTCGCCGGCTCGGGCTCGTCAAGCCGGGGGAGCACCTGTTCATCGTGAAGGGGATCAACCGCTGGCTGAAACAGCACGCTAGCGTGGACGGCGGTGGATGATCGTGCCGTCGTCGAGCGTCAGCTGGGTCGCGCGCCTCGTGCGTTCAGCCGCGTAGCCGTTCGGTGCCCTTTCGGCCGCCCGGCGGTCACCGAGCAGGCGCCGTTCGACGAGCATGGCAATCCATTTCCGACGACCTTCTGGCTGACGTGCCCGCATCTCGTTGCTGCGGTCTCGCGAGTCGAGGCAGCCGGAGGCGTCGAGCGCTGGACCGAGCGCGCGAAGCACGATCGAGATCTGGCATCGAGCCTGCGGGACGCGAACGCCGAGCAGCAGCGGTTGCGCCCCGAGCTTCCCGTCGGTGTCGGCGGGAGCACGCGGAGCGGCAGCCTCAAGTGTCTGCACGCGCACGCCGCGTTCGCGCTCGCGCGTCCCGGGTACGACCTAGGCGACAGGATCCTCGCCGAGGTTCCGTCGCTGTGGCCCGGCGACGAGTGCTGCACGCGCGAGATGATCGATTCCTAATGCGCGCACCCGTGGCTGGGGGCCTACACACGGCGCATCGCGGCCGCCTCGGCCGGCACCAAGGCGTTTAGCCTTGCCGCAGTCCGAGTCGACCACGCTGCTTGGTGCAGACCCTCCCCACGAGCACGCGCATTAGGAACCGATCATCTAGCTTCCAGCAACGTGTCGATCCAGACTGCACGCACCGATTGGGAGCGCGGATTCGCCGAGCTCGAGGCTCAGAAGAGCGACCGTCGCCGGTACGCGCGTCTGCTCGACGCCGTCGACGCGGTGACTGCGGAGTTGCGTGCGCGGATCGGGCAGACGTTCACGCTCCAGCAACTCGTCGATGCCTACTCAGACGTCGATCGCTGGGGTCGGCACGCAGTTGCGGAACGCGCACCGTACGCGGGGTGGCCTCGCGACCTCGCAGTCGTCGAGGACGCGGCCTTCCATCTCTATGCGCGAGGCGCGCTCGACTTCCAGCCGTGAACACGAGGCGAGAACTCGACCGCCGGCGGCGACGCCGGAACCGCAACATCTACGTCGCAGTGCTCGTGATCGTCGCGTTCGGTATCGGCGTCGCCCTTGGTCAGGCCCTCCACGACAACCCTCAGCCAGGGGGCACGCAGACGACGGTTCTGACTTTCAAGCCGTAATACGTTTCAATCTAGGGCACCTTTGGGTAGGTTTCTTTCCACTGTGGCCTACCGTGATGTTCCCGGGCGCCGTGTGCCTGCGACCGAGCCCGACTGGCTGACTCTCGGCCAGGCGGCGAAGTACCTCGGCGTGGCGCAGAGCACGATCCGCAAATGGTCCGACCAGGGCCGGGTGCCGGCGTTCTATACACCCGGCGGTCACCGCCGCTACCGGCGCGCGGATCTCGACAAGTTCCTCGAGAGCTCCGGTCCGGGCAGGCGCGATACGGCCGGGCCGGCGGTCCTCGTCGTGGACGACGACGACCGCATGCGCGAGTACATGCGCGCGAGTCTCGAGCTCGAGGGCTACTCGGTATTCGAGGCGGGGAACGCGGAGGAGGGAATGGCGGTGCTCGATGGCGAGCAGCCGCCGCAGCTCATCCTCCTCGACGTGATGATGCCCGGGACTGACGGCTGGGAGATGCTCCAGCGAATTCAGGAACGGCACGGCTCGATCCCGGTGATCATGTTCAGCGGCCAGGTGGACGAGCTTTCGGCGCAGAATGCGGAGGAGCGCGGCGCGTCCGCATTCGTCGGCAAGCCGTTCGACCCGCAGCACCTGATCGAGCAGGCAAAGGCCATACTGCCGATCTGAAGACTTGTCTCTCGCTTCGAGACGCGCTCCAGTTTGACCATGTGCGTCCTCGCCGCGCTAATACTCACGCGTGTACGCCGGCGTCCACTACTCGCTCGACGTGCTCGCAGGTGGCCGCGCTCGGCTTGTTCGTCACTACAGCTCTTCGGCTGCTTCTAACAGTCCTGCGACGATCACGGCCAGCGCAGCTACCAGGCTGATCCAGATCCCGATCCCGCGCCCGTCCGCGGGAAGGAATTGCTCGGGAATCGAGATCAGGCGGATGAGGACGAAGACGGTCGCGACCGCGCCGAGCGCGATCACCACGAGACTTTCGGGCACGGCCGCCGGCGGCTCGATTCCAGCCTGGCGCAGGGCGACGAGGGCGAGCACCGCGAGGCCGATGAAGAAGACGAGCTTGCCTAGGACGCCCGTGTGCCAGCCGATCACGCTGATGGTCAGGCCGTCGCCGGAGCCCACGTACCAGCCCATCAGCGTCGAGAGCAGCAGGATCAGCCCGGAGAGCCACGTGAGCCGCTCGCCGGCCGCCCAGAGGCGCATTTGCGAGGGCGGCCTGCCAGGCTCGCGGATGGGCTCATTTGTTTGCACGAGGTAAAGTATGTTCACAGTGGAGAGCAGAAGGCGCGGTACGGTCACCGAGGAGGGGGTCATCATGCGTGATGTCGAGGCCGCGGAGCGCGAGCCCGCAGGCGATTTCGTGGACTTTCTCGCTGCTGGAGCGCGCGTGAAAGGGGAGTTCCACTGCTCCGAATGCGGCTACGGCGTCACCGTGTTCCGAGCTCTCCCGGTCTGCCCGATGTGCGGCGGCAACGAGTGGGAACAGAGCGCCTGGAGCCCGCTCACCCGCGCGCGCAGCATCGTTCAGTAGCCGTTTCGCGCGACATCTGCGATTTGGCGCGAGGCAGACGCCGTGCGCGCTTCGCGCGCGTGATCGAGAGCGGATTTTGAGATAGACGCTTCGCCGGCAGCGTGGCTTGGCCACGCTGCAAGCAGACGACGCGTCGAAGAAGTAAACCTCTCAGGCGCCACCGTTGGACGCGCGCGCGAAGCGCGCCCGTCCGGTCTTCTCGCTGAAAGTGCAAAGCACTTTCAGCGAAGGGCTAGCGAAGCTAAAGCCCAAACAGGCGCTGTACCTCGGCCCACACGGTGAGGCTGAGGACGACGAAGACGAACACGAGCAGCGCCAGCGTGAACGCGAAGCGTAGGCCGGCGAACTGAGCGGCGCGGCGGCGCTCGACGCGAAGCCGCCGCTTCGTCCGGTGGAAGCGGTACGCCGACCGGATCGCCTCACTCGAGTCCACCGGCGGCGTGTCTGCGGCCTGGGCTTCGTCCGCGTCGACCTGTGCTTCGGGCCTCGCCACGTGGCAGAAGTCTAGTGCGGAAGCGATACTTGTTCCGGTTTCGCCGATGGTCTCGCCCAGTCCAGACGAGCTTGCAGAAAGCCGGGCCGTCCCGAGCGGGGCCCTCCGGGCGCTTGTAGACGCGCTCCACGCGACGGATTTCGGCTCGCCCCGCGACGCCCTCGAAGAATTCGCCGGGGTCACCGTGGAGATCTGCGCCGCCGAGGCGGCGGTCGTGCGGCTTGCCGAACCGGACGGAGTTGGACTGACCGCTCACGCAGTCCACGCGACGTCGCCCTCTCTCGCCGCCGAGCTCGCGGGCTCGCGCGTGGAAGTCGGCCAGGAGACGTCGTCCTCGCGGCTCGAGTTCGCATTCAGCGCGCCGATCGAGCTCGACGGTGAGCTGGCCGGCTCGCTCGAGGTCTTGCGCGACACGTCGCCGTTCTCCGAGGGCGAGCGCCTTCTCCTGCAGCTCGCGGCGGGCGGTCTCGCACTTGTCCTGCGTGCGCTCGCCTCCGGGCCGGCGGAGAACGGATCGGCGGTCGAGCGGGCGCTTGTCCTCGCCGGGGAGGCGCTCGCGGCCGGGTCGGATCCCGAGCGCGGCGCCGAGCACGTCGCGCGCCTCGCCGCGGACGCCGCGGGAGCACAGGCGGTCGTCCTCTGGGAGACCGACCACGGCGAGCCCAAGCTTGCCGCGTCGTTCGGCGAGTCGCCCGCGGCGGAGTCGGCGGCGCTTTCGGCTGCGCGGATTGCCCTCGACTCGCGCAGCTTTCTCATCCAGGAACGAATCGGTGGCGCCGCAATCGTGAGCGTACGCCTCGGCGAGCCGGCGGTTGGCGTGCTGCAGCTCGTCTTCGCGGAGGATCCGGACGAGAACGCTCTCGCGGGTCTGACGACGTTCGCGTTGAGGGCGGCGCAGACGCTTCGAGCAGGCGACGCCGCGCGCGAAGCTGCTCGGGAGCTCGCGCGCACGCGGGCGCTGCTCGCAGTCGTCGCCCAGGCGACGGCGCAGCTTTCGCTGGAGCATGCGCTGACGACGGCGATCGAGCATGTGACCCTGCTGGTCGGAGCGGACCGAGTTGCCGTGTATCTCCGCGACGGCAAACGACTTCAGACCGCGGAGTCGCGGAACCTAGCCGGCCCGCACAACGTCGTCGCCGAGAGGCTGCTCGAGCTCTCGCTCGGCCGCTACCGAGGGCGCGGGTTGGTCGTCGTTCCGGATTTCGATCGCGACGAATCGCTCGCCGGCGTCGGCGACGCCGCGGGCGAAGCCGGGATCCGGACGGCGCTTGCACTGCCGCTCGTCGTCCGCGGCGAAGCGATCGGGTTGCTTGCTGCATATCCCGAGCACGGCCGGGACGTCACGGGCGAGGATGAAGCGTTGCTCGGCGCGCTTGCGGCGCAGCTCGCAATCGCCGTTCAGAACGCGCGCCTGCACGAGCAGACGAAGACGCTCGCAGTCGAGCTCGATAGCTCGCTCGACGCAGAGAGGGAGGCCGCCCGGCGGGTCCGCGCCCTGTACGACGTGTCGGAGTCGTTCGCGCAGAGCCTGTCGCTCAACACCACGCTGGACGCGCTTGCGCGGAGCGCCGTCGAGTTGCTCGGAATCGATGCGGCGGTGATCCGGATGCCTGACGCTCGCGGCGAGCTCCTCGAGGAGCGTGCCAGGTATGTGGCCGATGCGCGCCTCGGCGAGGCGGCTGTGCCGGCGCTGACGCGGCCGCAGACGTTGAATGCCGTGCCCATGCGGCGCCTCTTCCGCACCCGTCGGCCGCTGCTGCTGACGTTGGAGCTCGCGAACGAGCTCGGCGGCTCGCATCGCCTGTTCGCCCCGTTCCTCGAGAAGGGCTCGTCGGCGGCGATCGTTCCGATCGCGACACCGGGCGAGGTGATCGGAACGCTGACGCTCATCTCCTTCGACCCAGGGCGACCGATCACGCGTGAGACGCTGGACACGGCGCTCTCGATCGCCGCCCAGGCCGCCCTGTCGATCGACAACGGGAGGCTTTACCAGCAGCAGAAGGAGTTCGCCGACACGATGCGCCGCTCGCTGCTTCCGCGCTCGCACCCCGAACTTGAGGGTCTCGAGATCGGCGAGGTGTACCAGCCGTCGACTCGTGTCGACGTCGGCGGCGACGTCTACGACTTCCTCGAGCTCGGCGACGGCAGGCTCGCCGTCGTGCTCGGCGACGTCACCGGGCACGGAATCGAGGCGACCGCCGACATGGCTATGGCGAAGTTCGTCTTCAGGTCGCTAGCCCGTGAACACCCGGGGCCGGCCGACTTTCTCGCATCGGCGAACGAGGTCGTCGTCGATGAGATCGCGACGGCGAAGTTCATCACGATGGTCTACCTGACGATCGAGGCGACGACCGGCGCCGTCATCGGCGCGAGCGCGGGGCATCCCCCTCCTCTGCTCGTGTCGCGGGACGGCACCGTGCAGCAGCTGGAAGTTCGGGGGCTCGCGCTTGGCGTAGAGCCCCGTCAGACGTACGAGGAACGCGGGGCGCGCATCGATCCCGGCGGCGTGATCGTCATCTACACGGACGGAGTCGTGGAGGCGCGGCGCGACGGCGAGCTTTACGGGCTCGAGCGGCTGGCACAGGTCGTCGCCTCTTCGCTCGAGCTCCCCGCGGCGGAGATCGCCGGCGCGGCGATCGACGACTGCCGTTCGTTCGCCGGCGACCTCGCCGACGACTGCGCACTCGTCGTGATCAAGCGGTCCTGAAGCGCGGCTATCATCATCCGCGGTTCGCGAATCGTTCGCGCCGCCCAATCGTTCTAGAAACAACGTGAAACACGGCCTCAGCCTCTCAGTGCTTGTCGCGTGCGCCGCCGCCGGCGTCCTCACCGCCTACGCCTTCGCAGGCGAGAGCCCCTCGCGAACGGGCGACACGACGACGGGCGCGACGACCACGACCATCGGCACCACGACCACCGTCGGGACGACGACCACGACCGTGCCGCAGGCGTTGCCCGAAGGTGTGACGGTCGGCGGAGTCCTCGTGGGAGGGCTCCTACCCGCCGACGCGTCGACGCAGATTCGCGCCTACTACTCCTCGCCGCTCAAGCTCCGGCTCGGGAGGCACGTCTTCACCGCGGACCCGAACACGCTTGGGACACCGCAGGTAGCGAAGGCGCTCGAGCGCGCGCGCACTGCGCAGCCGTTCGCGAATCTCGGCCTGGTGGTCATCGTCAAGCCGGCGCGCGTGAAGACATTCGTCGCCACCCTCGCCAAGCGAGTTGCGCAACCGCCGGTCGACGCGCGACTGCTCCTTCGCAACGTCGAGCCGTACCTGACGCGGGAGCGCCCAGGCATCTCGCTCGTGCAGCCGGCGACGGTGAAGGCGATTGCGCGGGAGCTTCGTCTCAACTCGCGCGACCCGCTCCTGCTGCGCACGAACAACACGCCTGCGAAGGTGACGCGCGCCGACTTCGGTCCGGTGATCGTCATCCGCCGCGGCTCGAACCGCCTGTACCTGTACAAGGGTGCGCGCCTGAACCGGCTCTTCCCGGTGGCGACGGGGCAGAGCGTGTACCCGACGCCGCTCGGCAGCTTCAACATCATCGTGATGTGGCGGAATCCGTGGTGGTACCCGCCGAACTCGCCGTGGGCGCAGGGCGAGAAGCCGATCCCGCCCGGGCCGAACAACCCGCTCGGTACCCGCTGGATGGGCATCTCGGCCCCGGGCGTCGGGATCCACGGGACGAACAACGACGCCTCGATCGGATACTCGGTCTCGCACGGCTGCATCCGCATGCACGTCAGCGACGCGGAATGGCTCTTCAATCATGTGGACATCGGGACGCCGGTCTTTATCGTTTCCGCCTGACGGCGTCGGCCAAAGTGCTGCGCACTTTGGCCGGGTAGACCGCCAGGCGCGCTTCGCGCGCGTGGCCTTCAGCGGTCATTGAAGGCGCGCGGCTTCGGCGATCGGCTGTGGGCAGCGCGGCAGAGCCGCGCTGCTGGAGAGAGGTTCCGCTTTGGGGCATCTAGAGTTTATTTGTGAGGTCGTTTCGGCTCGCTGCGCAGGCACTCTCCGTGGCGCTCGTGGTCGGGTTGCTCGGGTTGCTGATCTGGAAGGTCGCGCGGCAGATCGGATCCGACAACGTCGCGGCGGAGGTGAGCAAGGGCAAGGCGCCCGCCGCTCCGAATTTCACTCTGCCGCGCCTGGACGGTGACGGGAAGCTCAGCCTCGCTGGTTACGACGGCGAGCCCCGCGTCGTCAACTTCTGGGCGTCCTGGTGCCTGCCGTGCCGGGACGAGGCGCCGCTGCTCCAGCGCGCTGCTCGCAAGTACCGAGGCCGTCTCGTCGTCGTCGGTGTCGACTACCAGGACTTCACCGGCGACGCGCGCAAGTTCGTCCGCACGTTCGGGCTCACGTACCCGATCGGCCGCGATGCGAACGGCAGCCTGCTCGGTCGCTGGGGGGTCAGTGGCGCTCCCGAGTCGTTCTTCATAGACAGGGCGGGCAGGGTCGTCGCGCACGTCCCAGGCGCCGTGACGAAGGAGACGCTCGCCGAAGGGATCCAGAAGGCGCTTGGATGAAGCTGCTCGCCGCCTTGCTGCTCGTGCTCGTGCTCGCGCCTGTGGCCGCCGCAAGCGAGAACCACCCGACGCTCGGTGAGCTCGAGGGCGAGGTCATCTGTCCGACCTGCCACACGACGCTCGACCAGTCGAGCTCTCCGATCGCGGCACGCATGAAGCTGTTCATCGCCGCTCGCATCCGCGCAGGCGACACCAAGAGCGAGATCGAACGGAAGCTCGTCGCGCAGTTCGGGCCCGAGGTGATCGCGAAGCCGTCCAGGCACGGCTTCGACCTCGTCGCGTGGCTCTTGCCGCTCGTCCTCCTCATCGGCGGCGCGGTCGCCGTTGCCGTCGCCGTGTGGAGATGGCGCAGCGCACCGGCGCGCGCGCCTGCGACGCCCGCCGAGCCGCTCGAGCCAGAGCTCGAGCGCCGCGTCGATGAGGAACTCGCGCGCTTCGACGCGTAGACGTCTTGGCAGGCCGGATCCCGATCGCGTTCCTCGCCGGTTTCGCGTCGTTCGTCGCACCGTGCGTGCTGCCGCTCGTTCCCGGCTACCTATCGGCCGTCTCGTCGCTCGAGGCGCGGCAGCTCGGGCGTCCAGGTGCGGCGCGCCGCGTGCTCGCGGGAAGCGTGCCGTTCGTCGCCGGCTTCACGTTTGTCTTCGTCGCTCTCGGGGTTCTGGTCAGCGCGCTGGCGGGCATCGTGGACAAGCGTGTCTTCGAGGAGATCGCCGGCTTTGTCCTCGTCGTGATCGGTCTCGCGTTCGCTCACCTGCTGCCGATACCGCAACGCCTTGTCGCGCCGGGCCTGCTCGTCGGCGCCCGCGACAGCGGCTCGAAAGTCCTGCTCGGCGGCGCGTTTGCCGTGTGCGCCGCGCCGTGCGTCAGTCCGATTCTCGTCTCGGCGCTCGTCCTCGCCGGCAGTTCGAGCACGGTCGCGCAAGGAGCGCTACTCCTGCTTGCCTACTCCCTCGGCCTCGCGGTGCCCTTCGTGCTCGCCGGCCTCGTGTTCGTGCCCGCGATGGGATCGTTCCGCTGGCTGCGCGACCGCTTCCACTACTTCGAGATCGGCGGTGGGATCGTTCTCGTCGCGCTCGGGCTGCTCCTGTTCTTCGACCGCCTCTGGTGGCTGCGCTCGGCCTTCAACTACTAGAGAGACGGCGGCGGCAGCTCTAGCGAGCCGGAGGCGACGATCGCCTGGGCTCGTTCGACCTGCTCGAGCACGGAGCCGATATCCACGCCGCGATGTTTCGGCGCGAAGGGCGCGAGGCGCCGCGCCGCCTTCTCGAGCTGACGCTCACACCCTGGGCGTTTGCCGCGCCCCGCCTGGTACCACGCGACCGCGACGTGAACCAACCCCTGGAAGAAGTCACGCTCCTCGGGAGCTGCGGCTCGCCACACGAGCTCGAGCTCTTCGTGTGCGGCGAAGAAGTCTCCGTTTCGGATCAAATCGAGGCCGCTTCCGAAATGCGACCCCTGGTCGATCATTGGACTCGACACTAGCAGCGTGCCGATTTACGCTTCATTCGTGGCGACCATCCTGTTGGCGGGGGTCGACCTCTTCTTTCGAGGAAAGCTCGAGGCGGTGTTGCCAGGGCATCACTTCGTGACGGCAGACTCCGTCGCCGCACCCGATCTCGTCATCTGCGACATCGCGCGGATCGATCCGAACGATGTCGTCGATACGTATCCAGACGTGCCGATCCTGGGTTTCACGAACCACACCGACACGGCGGGATTGCGCAGCGCGCACGCAGCCGGCTTCGACCATGTCGTCGCAAAATCGGCGCTCGAGGAGCGCGCGAAGGAGCTCGTCGAGGAGCTGAACCCCTCGCTAGAGTAGGCGCCCGTGACGTACATCATCGCGGAGCCGTGCATCGACATCAAAGATCTCTCGTGCGTCGACGTCTGCCCGGTCGACTGCATCCACCAGGCGGGGCGCATCCTGGTCATCGATCCAGAGGAGTGCATCGACTGCGGGGCGTGCGAACCGGAATGCCCGGTTGAAGCAATCTTTCCCGAGGATGCGCTGCCGGAGAAGTGGGAGCCGTTTATCAAAATCAACTACGCGTTCCAGGAAGGCTTCGACGCTGTGAACAAGCTCACCGACGAGTACGCGACGGAGCACAACGTTCAGAACGAACCAATCGCCTAAGGCCGCGTCGACGCCGCGGTTTACCAAAGCACACACCTTCCGAACGCCACTCCAAAGTGGGCACGCGCGCGAATCGCGCATGCTCGGTTGACCTCGCGCGAAGTGCTGCGCACTTCGCGCGAAACACGTCGTCCGACATCTTCTTTACGCTCGTTGCACGTTTCGAGCAGGCGCACACGATGCACAACGCTTGCAGGAACACGTGCGCAGGCGTAAAAACGCACTGCGTACACGAACATGTCTGTGCAACCGAACAGGAGGATGCACATGCCTCAGGAAAGTTGGGGCGCCCAGTCGCCTCAAGAAACACCAAGCGAGGAGCAGTCATATCCATACTCCTCGCCCGAGACGAGTTCGAGCGAGGAGCTCGACTCGCCGGAGGCGGCCGTCCCGGCAATCCCGGCAGCTGCACGTCGGCGCACGACGAAGCGATCGACCGCCAAGCGTTCGACCGCGAAGCGTTCGACAGCCAAGCGTTCGACCGCCAAGCGTTCCACCGCCAAGCGCTCGACGGCCAAGCGCAGCACCGCTAAGCGCAGCACGGCGAAGCGGAGCACCGCAAAGCGCAGCACGGCGAAGCGCCGGACGGTCAAGCGCTCGGCGGCGAAGCGGAGCACGGCCAAGCGGAGCACCGCGAAGCGCCGCACCGCCAAGCGCTCGACGGCGAAGCGGAGCACGGCCAAGCGCAGCACCGCCAAGCGCAGCACCGCCAAGCGCAGTGCGGCCAAGCGCAGTACCGCCAAGCGCCGGCCGGCAAAGCGGAGCACAGCCAAGCGCAGGCCGGCGAAGCGGAGCACCGCGAAGCGCAGCACGGCAAAGCGGAGCACCGCCAAGCGCTCCACAGCGAAGCGCCGGACCGTGAAGCGGTCGACGGCCAAGCGCCGCACGACACGCCGGAAGTAGCGTTTCGTCTGATTCTCAAGTGGTATTTCCCCCCGAAGCGACAAGCCAAGGGGGGAAATTCCACATGCCACAGAGAGCCTGGAGCAAGAAGCGCGAACGGCAGTACGAGCACATCAAGGACAGCGCCAAGAAGCGCGGCGCTTCGACGAAGCGGGCAAAGCAGGTCGCGGCGGCGACCGTCAACAAGGAACGGGCTCGCTCGGGAGAGGCGAGGACGGCGTCACGCTCGTCGACGCGTGACATGTCGTCGGGCCGGCGCGGGGGACAGCGCTCGGGAACGAACATGCCGAAGGGCCGCACGAAGGAGCAGCTCTACAACGAGGCGAAGCGGCGCGGGATCAAGGGCCGCTCGCGCATGACCAAGAGCCAGTTGCGACACGCCGTGGCAGGCAAAAGCTGATCGGAAAGCCGCCCTGCCGCGCGGGATGCGCAGCGTTCCGCGCGGCAGCTAACCTCCCTCGATGGATCCGAACACGCTGGACCACGTCGCCTTCTGGGTCGACGAGCGAGATGCCATCGCCAACTTCGCGACACGCCACCTCGGCATGCACGTCATCGACCGGCAGGACAACTTCACGTTGGTGGGCTCCGATGCGCGTCGCGGCAAGCTGACGCTGTTCGACGCTGAAGGACCGCGCGAGCGCGGCGCGTTCGAGCACGTGGCGCTGCGCGTCAACTCGATCGAAGGCCCCGATCGGTACGAGCTTCCCGGCGGGATCGAAGTGCGCCTCGTCGAAGCGCCGACCGAGGTCGACTACGACCTCGATCACGTCGCGCTCATCACGGCGGATCCCGCTGTCACCGCGGAGGCGTACCTCGACTACGGCTTCGCGCCGACGACGCCGAAGGACGGCGTGCCGCGCGTCGAGGTCGGCGGCGCGTACGTGGAGTTCCACGAGGGCGATCCCGGAGATCCCGAGCGTCCGCTGCTCAACCATCTCGCCGTCCTCGTCGACTCCGCAGACGACCACAAGCGCGACGCGGAGGATGCCGGCATCGAGGTCGAGCGCTTCGTCGACGCGGCGAACACCCTCGCCGTGTTCCTCTGGGGACCGGACCGGGTTCGGATCGAGTACGTCGAGCACAAGCCCAGCTTCTCCCTGACGTGAAATTGCACGTAGCCGGGGCCGGCATGGCCGGCCTTTGCGCAACGGCGCGTGCTCGCGAACTCGGCCTTGACGTCGTGGTCCACGAAAAAGGCGACCGGCCCGGTGGGTCGATGCTGCTCTCGTCGTGCGTCGTCTGGCGTTACCGAGACCTCGACGCTTTCCGCGCCGAGTGTCCAGGCGGCGACCCTGAGTTGCAACGGCAGGTAATCGAACGCCTCGACGAGGCAATCACGTGGCTGCGCTCGCTCGGGGCAGAGGTCGTCTGGGAGGAAACGGGTAACGAGCGCACCGTCGGCGTCCGCTTCGAGCCGCAGTCCCTGACCGACGTGCTGGCGCGTGCCGCCGGCGACGTTCAGCTCGGCACGACGGCACCCGACGACGCCGAGCACCTCGTCCTCGCGACCGGCGGTTTCCAGGGGAATCGAGACCTCGTGCGCGAGCACATCGAGCCGGGCGGCGAGCTGCTCGTCCGCGCGAACCGCTGGAGCGAGGGCGACGGGCTCCGTCGCGCGCTCGAGCGCGGCGCCGATCTCTCCTCGGGCATGGACGAGTTCTACGGCCGCGCGATGCCGGCGCCGCCGGCCGCGGTCCCCGAGGAGCGGTTCGTCGAACTCGCGCAGCTCTACGGGCGATACGCGCTCGTGCTCGACGACAGCGGTCATGAGTTCGCGCCCGACCCGATCTCCTGGTCGGAGACGGATCTCGTGCAGGCAATCGCTCGACGCCCGAACGCAAGTGCCTGGTACCTCGTCGATGACGACGCGCTTGACGTCGAAATCCGCGGCCGCACGGTCCGCGACATGGTCGACGCCGCGCGTGAGGCGGGCGGGGAGGTGCTGCTGCCGAAGGAGCTCGGGATCGAGCTTCCGGATGCCTACACCCACGCGGTGCACGTCGTCGCCGGGATCACGCACACGATCGGCGGCCTGCGCATCGACCCGCAGGCGCGCGTACTGCGCCGCGACGGCACGCCGATCGAGGGCGTCTACGCCGCAGGCGCCGATGCGGGCGGCATCTCCACAGGCGGTTACGCGAGCGGGCTCGCGTCAGCTCTCGTCTTCGGCCGGATCGCTGCGGAGACGGCCGCTGCCGGTTAGGCCTGGAGGTAGGCGCAGGGGCGGTTGTCGCCCGGGAGCGGCGAAGGCGCGACCTTGAAGACGGTCCAGCGCTTGCCGTTGGACTCGACGGTCGAGCCCACGCTCGGAAGCTCGCCGCGCTCCTCGTGAAGCTCGTAGCCTGCGGGCGTCCAGACGAACGCCAGGTAGTTCTGCTCGTCACTCATCGGGCCGGGGCGGATGCTACTCCCGCGCGGCGCTCGCCGGAAGGTCGAGCACGATTCGCGTCCCGGCCTGTTGCTCGACTGCGAGACGCCCGTTCAAGGTGCGTGCGCGCTCGGTCAGCATGTCGAAGAACTCCCGGCGCCGCTCCTGCGAGCCGTCGTCCGAGATCGTCGTCACGAAGCGCCCCTCGGAGCTGCGTTGGACGGAGATCTGAATCGCCGTCGGCGGCCCGCGGCGCACGGCGCCGTCGAGCGCTTCGCGGACGATCTGGTACAGCGCCGCCTGCACCTTCTCGCCGAGCTCCTCGGCCGCGGAGACATCCACGGAGATCTTGATCTCCCGTTGCATGCCCACTTCGTCCGCGAGCGCCTGCACGGCCGGTGTGAACCCCTGGTCGCGGAGCACGACAGGCTCGAGGTTGAACGAGAGGTCGCGCAGCGCCCGGATCGCGTTCCGGTGGCGTTCGAGCGCGTCGGCGAGCACCTCCTTCGCGGTGTCGAGCCTGCCCTCGTCGATCGCGTGGCCAACGGCATCGAGCATGAGCGCGATTCCGGCGAGATCCTGCACCGGCCCGTCGTGGAGAAACAGCGCAACCCTGCGCCGCTCGTCCTGTTCAGCCGTGATCAGGCGTTCGGCGAGCCGCGCGTGCTCAGTTCCCTCGTGGTCGAGCACGTGCGCCTAATCGATGATCGCGTCGCGGAGCGCGATCGCGACGGCGTGCGTCCGGGTGTCCGCCTCGAGCTTGGCGAGGATGTGGCGGACGTGGCTCTTCACGGTCTCCTGGCTGATGAACAGGCGCTGCGCCGCGTCGGCGTTCGACATGCCGTCCGCCAACAGTTGCAGGATCTCGCGCTCGCGTGCCGTGAGCATGTCCTCCCGGTCCTTGCCGCTGAGGAAGGCGGGCATCAGGGCCGGATCGATGAAGCTGTCGCCGCCGGCGACCTTCTCGATCGCGCGCACGAGAGTTTCGTGCGGCGCTTCCTTGAGGATGTAGCCCTTGGCGCCGGACTCGAGCCCGCGCGCGAGCAGCGAGCGCTCGCTGTATGCGGTGAAGATCAGCACCGCGGCGTTGGGCTCCTTCTCCAGGAGCTCCTTCGTCGCGTCGAGGCCGTCCAGCCCGGGCATCCGGACGTCCATGATCACGACGTTCGGCTTGCGGCGTTCTGCGAGCTCGATCGCGGCTCTGCCGTCACTGGCTTCGCCGACGACGCGGATATGCGGCGCACGGGAAAGGGAGAGGCGCAGTCCTTCGCGCACGACCTCGTGGTCGTCGACGATCAGGCACGTGATCTCGCTCGGCACCGGGACGATCGTATCCCGACGGCCGGTGGCCTACATCGAAAGCACGAGCTGCTCTGGCTCTACGGGCGGCTCGAGCCGGATGCGCCTGCGGTCGCGGACGGCGTGCTCGCGGGCAAGCCGCGCCACTTCGCGGCGCGCAGGCTCGGTATCCGCCTTGCGGAGATACGAGCGGCCGTTGGCGTACAGCTGCTCGTACCGCGACAGCTCTTCGGGCCAGTCCCGCGCCAGGTTTTCGAGGAAATGCTCGCGCGTTCCGGGCCTGAGGTGGAGCAGGTTCGCCCAGATCCCCGTGGCGCCCGCCGCGCGCGCCGCGCGTACGACGGCGGCGAGCTGCTCGGGCCGGTCTGACAGCCCGGGGAGGATCGGCGCCATCCCGACGCGCGCATCGATACCTGCGTCGACGAGCTCGCCGAGCGCGCGCAGACGCTGGCGTGGATGTGCGGTCGACGGCTCGGTCTTCCGCCAGACCTCCTCATCGAGGGTTGGGATCGAGAACGTCACGGTGATGTTCGCGCGGCGTGCCGCCTCCTGCAGCACGTCGACGTCGCGCATGATCATCGGGCCGCGCGTGATGATCGAGAACGGATTCGACGCGCCGCTGAAGACCTCGAGGCACGAGCGGGTCAACCGGTAGCGGCCTTCAGCCGGCTGGTACGGATCGGTCGCGGCGCCGACGACGACGTCTGCGCCTTCCCACGTCGGGCGCGCGAGCTCGCGTGCGAGCACGTCCGCGACGTTGATTTTGACCCGGATCGAGCGGCCGTAGCGATCGTCGGAGGGCCGGTCTGCGCGGCTCTCGAAGGCGCGGACGTAACAGAAGGTGCAGCGGTGCGCGCAACCCATGTACGGGTTGAGCGACCACTCGAACATCATCCCGCGCACGCGGTTCAGCGCGCTCCTGCAGGGCTCCTCGCGGTACTCGACCTGCATCCCACCAGTGTAGCGAACGTACGTTCGTGTTCGCTAGCTGCGGCGGAAGACGTCGGCCGCGGCCTGGTGGAAGCCGGACGGCGCGCCGGCCGCCTCGAAGGTCGCTGCGATCTCCTCCATCTCGGCGACCCAGCGCCAGCCCTTGGCGGCGGCCGAGCGTTCGGCGGACACGAGGCGCGCTTCGAGCTCCGGGATCGACTCGCGCCACTCGGCGAGCAGCGCCTCCTCGACGCCCTCGCTTCGCGCGACCTCGCGGATCGCCAGAAGGAGCGCCGCGGTGCCCTTCGTCCACGAGGCGTACGCCATCTTCAGTGCCGATGCGTCGCCGACGCCGTCCGAGAGCACGCGCGCGGTCACGTGCGTGCCCTCGAAAAGCTCTGCGGCCGCGGCGGCGTCGGCGCCCGAAAGGTAGAGGCGCGGTCCGTACGACTCGGACGGCGGGCCGCCGACGATCCCGCCGTCGACGAAGCGCGCGAAGGTCGCCGCGATCCGGCGGGTCGTCGCGGGTGAGATCGCGTTCGCGTCGACGAAGACACCCTCGAAGCCGCCGACGGCCTCCGCGACCTCAGCTGCCGCATGCGGCGGGCACACCGACAGGACGACGTCGCTCCGTCGCGCAAGCTCCGCGACGGTCACCGCGTCGTCCAAACCCGCAGCATCGGCCCGCACGGCCGTCGCCTCGCTGCGTCCCTCGGACGCCCAGAGCACGTCGATGCCGCGCTGCCGCAATACTGCGCCGATCGCGGCGCCCATCTCTCCGGGGTGCAACAAGCCGACGACGCTCGCCATGACCAACGTCCAAGTATCCGTCACACAGCTCGACGCAGTCGGGCGGATCACGCTGCCACTGGCGACCGGACCGCGCCACGTGCACTGCTACCTCGTGGACGGCACGCTCTTCGACACGGGGATCGGGCTCGAGGCGCCGCCGTGGCGCGAGCTCGGGATCGAGCGGATCGCGATTACGCACTTCCATCCCGATCATGTCGGCGGCGCGGAGGCCGCAGCTGCCGAGTCCGGCGCCGCCGTCTACCAGGGCGGCCTCGACTACGCGCAGTGCGAGCGTGTCTGGGGCTCGACTGACTGGCCGGAGCGAATCGCGGACTGGTTCGTCACACACGGCGTGCCCGAGGCGATGACGCGCGAGCTGATCGAGCAGGGCCATGCGTTCGCGTCGTTCATCCGTTTCGCTCACGACCCCGAGCTGTTGTACGAGGGAAGCGAGCTGGACGGCTGGACGGTGCTCGAGCTGCCCGGCCATGCGGACGGCCACATCGGCTTCCTGCGCGACGGCGTGCTGATCGGCGGCGACCACCTGCTCGACCCGATCACGCCCGCCGTCGGGCTATATCCCGAGAGCCGGCCCGATCCGCTCGGCGACTACCTTGCGTCCCTCGAGCGCACGGTCGAGCTCGACCTGCGCATCGTGTACCCGGGGCACGGCGAGCCGATCGAGGACCCGGCAGGGAGGGCTCGCGAAATCATCGAGCACCATCGGCGGCGGCTCGACAATGTGATCGCGGCCCTCGGTCCCGAGCCGCGCACCGGCTTCGAGGTCTCTCACGCCGTCTTCGGCCGTGAGCTCTCGCCTCAGCAGCGGCGCTTCGCCGTCGCCGAGGCGCTCTCGCACCTCGAGCGGCTCGTGCGCGAGGGTCGTGCGGCGCGCGGAGGGGATCGCCGGACCGTCACCTATACTGCGCCGTGATCGCAGACTTGGACGATCCGCTCAGTACCAACGCCCCGGAGAGCGGGGCGTGACACTCCTCTTCGAGCTCCTCGCCGTCGCGGCGCTGATCCTTTTGAACGGGTTCTTCGTCGGCGCCGAGTACGGCCTCGTCACTGTGCGGCGAACGCGTCTAGCCGAGCTCGCCGCCACGGGCGACCGGCGCGCACGGCATGTGCTCGGGATCACCGACTCGCCGCCGCGGTTCATCGCCGCGATGCAGCTCGGTGTGACCCTGACCTCCCTGGCTATCGGCGCGCTCGGCGAGCACGCACTGGCGAAGGTCTTCGACCCGGTGCTCGCGACGGTGCTCGCTGTGATCCTGGCGTACCTCATCCTCACGTTTCTCCACGTCGTGATCGGTGAGCTCGTCCCTAAAGCTGTGGCGCTTCGCTACTCGGAGCGGACCGCCTTGGCCGTGTCGACACCCGTTCGCACGTTCTTCGTCGTCATGGGCCCGCTGGTCTGGGTTCTGCAACGCTCGACCGAGCTGCTGCTGCGGGCTTTCGGGCTCCAGCCCCCGGGCGCCGAGGGCATCGTGCACTCCGAGGCTGAGCTGAAAATGCTCGTCAGCGAGTCGACCGAGCGCGGCGAGATCGAAGAAGGCGAACAGGAGATGCTCTACAAGGTCTTCGACTTCGCCGACAAGGAGGTCTCGGACGTAATGGTGCCGCGACCCGAGGTGGTCGCGCTCTCCGTCGACCTCCCGCCGGAGCAAGCGCTGCAGGCCGTCCTCCAGTCGCCGTACACGCGCTACCCCGTCTACCGGGGCTCACTCGACCAGATCGTCGGTGTGCTCCACGTGCGCGACCTGATCGAGGCCATGCACGAGCGGGGGATCGCCTCGGTGCAGCTCGAGGAGCTGCTGCGGCCCGCGTACATGGTTCCCGAGACGAAAGACCTCGCGGCGCTGCTGACCGAGTTCCGAAAGCAGAACCAGCACATGGCGATCGTCCTCGACGAGTACGGCAACACCGAGGGGATCGTCACGCTCGAGGACGTGCTCGAGGAGATCGTCGGCGAGATCGAGGACGAGTTCGACCTCCCGGACGAGTCGGTAGAGCGCGTCGACGAGAACACGATCCGTATCGACGGCACGTTCCCGATCGACGACTTCAACGAGCAGTTCGGCCGCAACCTGCCCCAGGAGGACTACCACACGGTCGCCGGCTTCGTCTTCGGGCTGCTCGGCCGCGCGGCGGAGGTCGGCGACGAGTGCGAGGCCGACGGGCTGCGCTTCCGCGTCGACGAGGTCGAGGGAACGCGCATCCAGCGGCTGACGGTGACGTTCCTGCCGCCGCCGGCCGAGCAGGTCGCGGCAGAGGGCTAGCCGCATCGATTAAGGTCGCGCGCTTGGCGCGAGGTGCTCCCACCTCGCTCCTGGCAACCAACTCGAGGGAGGCAAATCGATGAGGACCGATCGTCCTGCCCTGTTGAAGCAGCTCCTGCGCCTGAGAGTGGTCTCCGTTGGCGCTATCGCGGTGCTGGCCGTCATCGGCGGCGGACTGGCGCTGCCGTCGGCCGGTCACATTCCGTATGGCGCCGCAGCGGTTAGCGATCCGGACGCGGCGAGCGGCGGGCCGCAGGCACCGGCGGACGCGCTCCGCGGGAAGGCGCTCGGCGGCGCAACCACCGTCAGTCGCGCCACCCTCGAGCGGGCCGCGGCGCAGGCGGAGGCGATCCCCTCGGCCGGCGGCTCGTGGGAGTACGTCGGCGCCAACAACATCGGCGGCCGGGTCACCGACGTGGTCGTCGATCCGACGCAGGCCGACACCATTTTCGTCGCGTCGGCGGGCGGAGGCGTCTGGAAGAGCACCGACGCCGGGATGACGTACGCGCCCTCGTGGCCAGCGGACTACCCACAGGCGATCGGCGCGCTAGCTCGCGGCTCCGACGGGACTCTCTGGGCGGGAACGGGCGAGGCGAACGCCTCGGGTGGCGGCATCACGTACGTCGGCGACGGGGTCTACAGGTCGACGGACGACGGCGCCACGTGGACGAACGTCGGCCTCGAGAAAGCGGGGATGATCGGCCGCATCGCGGTCGACCCGACGAACCCGCAGCGGGTGCTCGTCGCGGCGGCCGGGAGCATCTACTCGACTGGCGGGAAGCGCGGCCTTTACCGGACGGTCGACGGCGGCGCGCACTGGAAGCCGATCCTCGTGCCCGATCTCGATTCGGCGCCGTTCACCGGCGTCGTCGACGTCGCGATCGACCCGGTGAACCCGAATCGGGTCTACGCGACCCAGTGGGACCACCACCGCACCTCGTACCTGCGGCCGTACGGGGGCATCGGGTCGGGCCTCTACGTGACCGACAACGCGATGACGACCGGGGCTGGGGCCGTGACGTGGGAGCGGATCGACAACTCGCACGTCTCTGGCCCGCTGCCGAGTTACGACAACACGAACTACAACCCACCTCGCGCGGCGACCGGGCTCGACGTGTCGGACACGCTGGGACGGATGGGAGTCGCGATCGCGCCCAGCGACCACACGCGCGTCTACCTCATCACGGGCGAGTCGTTCGGGTCGGACAAGGGCTTCTTCGTCTCCGACAACGGTGACCGCGCGCTCGCGGACGGCGGTCCGACCTTCGTCGCAGGCGGCCACGCGGGCGGGAACCCGCGCTTCGAATGGTGGTTCGGCCGGCTCTTCGTCGACCCGGTCAACAAGGACCACCTGTTCAAGATGGACGTCAGCCTGCGGCGCTCCTCAAACGCCGGCGCGACGTGGGCGAACGTGGGCGGGCCGCACGCCGACCAGCATGGGATGGCGTGGGACCCGAACGTGCCGAACCGCGTGTACCTCGGAAACGACGGCGGCATGTACCGCTCCGACGTGAACGGCGACAGCGGCTGGATCCACGGCACGAACATGCCGTGGCTCCAGGAGTACCACGTCGCCGTCTCGCAGCAGCGGCCGAACCACATCGCAATCGGCCTCCAGGACAACGGCTCGAACCGCAGCTACCAGAACCTGAACGACGTGGCCGACCCAGCTGCGGCCAACTGGAGCTCGTACGGCGGCGGCGACGGCCACTACGTCGTGATCGACCACACGGACGACACGTACGCGTACTCGTGCAGCCAGAACGCGGGCTGCAGCGGGATCCACGACCAGTCATTCACGGCGACGACGCTGTCGGCGGTGAGCGTGGTCGGCGCGACGAACGTCAAGCTTGCAAGCGTCACCAACCTCGTCGTCGGCGGCACACTCACGATCGAGCCGACCGGGGCGAACCCGGAGACGGTGACGATCACGTCCGTCGGCACCTCGGGAGCCAGCGGGACCGGCGTGAACATCGACCCGGCTCTCGCGTTCGCCCACGCAACGGGCACGACCGTCTGGAAGAACGGCGTGCCGAGCACCCAGAGCCTCGGCTTCGGCTCGCGTGGCACCGGACTGCGGTGCACGACCGACGCGCCGCTCGTCCAGGACCCGTCGAGCTCCGCGACGCTCTACCTCGGCTGCAACAACCTGTCGCGGTCGACGAACCGTGGAGCGAACTGGACGACGATCGCTCCGGTCGACGCGCTCACCGGGCCCGCACCTGCTGACGACGGACCGAACAACAACCCGCTCTACGCCGGTCAGTTCCCGACGATCTCGACGGTCGCGCCGTCGAAGTCCGACCCGAACACGATCTACGTGGGCACCGACAACGGGCGGCTCTGGAAGACGACCGACCTCGGCGGCACGTGGCAGGAGTTCCCCAACCCGTTCGCGCCCGACCCGCCGCGGTGGATCACGTCGGTGATCGTCGATCCGCTGGATTCGAACCATGCCTTCGCGTCGTACGGTGGTTTCCGTGAGGGCTACACGTCGGCGAACGTCTACGAGACGACCGACGGTACGACCTGGAGGAACGTGAGCGGCAACCTGCCGAACGCGCCGGTGAACTTCCTCGCCTACGACCGCGGGAACGACACGCTGTACGCGGCCACCGACTTCGGCGTCTTCTTCACGCAGAGCGGCGACAAGAAATGGACGAAGCTCGGCGCCAACCTGCCGAACACGGCCACCGAGGATCTGAAGGTCCAGGCCGAGAGCGGCAAGCTCTACGTCGCCACCTTCGGCCGTGGCACGTGGCGGATCCCGCTCGTGGCGGGCACCGCGCAGTGATTCGCGCATCTAGGGACGAGGTCCCGGGCCACGGCCCGGGACCTCGTCCCGAACCGAGAGCGGCTGCGCGGCGCCGTCGCCGATCGTCCACGCGGCGAGCTCGTCGCGCGCGAGCGAATAGATCACGTAAGGCTTGCCGGCCCACAGGCCGACGTTCTCGAGATCCGTGCGCGAAGGGCGAGGCGCGGTCTCGGGGTGCGAGTGGAAGACAGCCAGCTCGTAGCCCTCGTCCTCGAGGAACCACGTGTCGGGATCGACCTCGAGCTGGAACCGGTACGGCGACTCGAGCGCGTTGCGGCCTCGCACGTAACGCTCCGCGCGGCCGTCGCGAAGCACGATCAGCCCGCACGCCTCGTTGGGCGCCTCGGCGCGCGCGTGCTCGGCAAGCTTCGCGCGAACCTCGGCCGGGATCACCACCAGACGCTCTCCTCCATCGCGCGCTCGACGTCGTCGGCCTCCCAGAAAGGCGCGGAGAGGTACTTCCAGCCGCCGTCGGCGAGGACGCAGACGACGACGCCCTCGTCCAGCTCGTCGGCGAGGCTGCGCGCGACGTGCGCGACCGCTCCCGAGGAGACGCCGGCGAACAATCCCTCGTGCTCGAGCAGGTCTCGCACTCCCGCGACCGACTCCGCGTTCGAGACGAGCACCTTTCGGTCGAGCTTCGACACATCGAGGATCGGCGGCACGTAGCCGTCCTCGAGCGAGCGCAGGCCCATGACCGGATCGCCGGGCAACGGCTCCGCCGCCGCGACGACCACGTCCGGCCAGCGCTCGCGCAGCCGCGCACCCGCGCCCATCAGCGTGCCACCCGTGCCCAGCCCCGCGACGAGCACGTCGACCCGGTCGAGCGCCGCGACGATCTCGGCGCCGGTGCCTTCGTAGTGCGCGCGCGGGTTCGCTTCGTTCGCGTACTGGAACGGCATGAAGAGGGACGGGTCGCGCTCGACGATCTCCTGCGCGAGCCGGACGGCGCCGTTCGACCCCTCCTCGCCGGGCGAGTAGACGATCTCCGCGCCGTAGAGCTCGAGGAGCCGCTTGCGCTCCTCCGTCGCGTTCTCGGGCATGACGCACGTGAGGCGGTAGCCGCGCAGCTTGCAGATCAGGGCGAGCGAGATGCCGGTGTTGCCGCTCGTCGGCTCGATGATGTGCGCGCCTGGCTCGAGCCGTGCGTACTGCAGCATCGCCTTGGCGATCCGGTCCTTGATCGAACCGGTCGGATTCTGCCCCTCGAGCTTCGCGTAGACGCGGACGGACGGCTTCGGCGCGAAGCGCCGCAACTCGACGAGTGGCGTGTTGCCGACGAGATCGAGAAGGGAGGAGGCTGGCTGCGTCTCACCCACCGGCCATGGCCGGCAGGAGGATCACGGTCGACGCGTCGCCGACCGGGGTGTCGAGCCCGTCGCGGGTGCGCACGTCCTCGCCCTCGACGTAGACGTTCACGAACCGCGCGATGCCGCCGTTGTCGAGGATGCGCGAGGCGAGCGCGGGAAACCGTGCGGCCAGGTCGTCGAGCACCTCGCGCACCGTGCCGCCCTCCGCGAGCACCTCGCGCTCGCCGCCTGCTTCCTCCCGAAGCGTCGGTGGAATCCTGACGATGCTCATGCGTGCGTCGGGCCTGCACAGAACTCGACGTAGTCGATGTACTCCGTGATCGTCGGCGAGTCGCCGCAGACGGGGCAGCTCGGATCGCGCCGCAGCGCGACCTCGTCGAACGTCGCCGTCAGCGCGTCGAAGAGGAGCAGCCGGCCGATCAGCGGATTGCCGATGCCGAGCGCGAGCTTCAGCGTCTCGCTCGCCTGCAGCGAGCCGATCACGCCGGGCAGCACGCCGAGCACCCCGCCCTCCGCGCACGAAGGCGCGAGTTCGGGCGGAGGTGGATGCGGGAACAGGCAGCGGTAGCACGGCCCCTCGTTCGGCTTGAACACCGTCACCTGGCCCTCGAAGCGGTAGATCGAGCCGTGGACGACCGGCACGTCGTGCCAGACGGATGCGTCGTTGACCAGGTAGCGCGTCGGGAAGTTGTCGGCGCCGTCCACGATCACGTCCCAGCCGGCACCGATGATCCGGTCCGCGTTGTCCGACGTGAGGCGCTCCTCGAACTGCACCACGTCGACATCGGGGTTCAGCGCCTGGATCGTCTCCGCTGCCGAGCGCACCTTCGGCTCACCGAGGCGCGCGGTCGAGTGGACGATCTGGCGCTGCAGGTTCGTCTCGTCGACGACGTCCGCGTCGACGATGCCGAGCTTGCCGACGCCCGCAGCGGCCAGGTACAGAGACGCGGGTGAGCCGAGGCCGCCCGCGCCGATCAAGAGCACGCGCGATTCGAGCAGCTTGAGCTGTCCTTCCTCGCCGACCTCGGGAATCAGCAGGTGGCGCGAGTACCGGCGACGCTGCTCCGGCTCGAGGCCGTGTGGAATGACGACCGGAAAGCCGTCGCGCTTCCAGCCCGTGAAGCCGGGCTCGTGCGAGCTGACATGGTGGTAGCCGAGCTCCTCCAGCGTCTTCGCGGCGAATGCCGAGCGGATACCGGAGGCGCATGTCAGGACGATCTGCGCCTCGCGATCCGGGGCGATGCGCTCGATTCTCGATTCCAGGTGGCCGCGAGGGATGTGGACGGCGGTCGGGATATGCCCCTCGTCCCACTCGTCCTGCTCGCGGACGTCCACCACGAGCGGCGGCGAGCCGGACTCGAGCGCCTCCGCGAGGGCAGGCGAGCCGATCTCCTCGATCTCGGCCTTCGTCCGCGCCAGATGCTCGCGATAAGTCGTCACTGTCCTGGTTCAAACGGTAGCTGCGGCTAGGTTCTTCCGGTGTCTCCCCGGGCCCGGATCTACACCATCGTCGCCGTGATCGCCGCCGCAGCGGCGGGCACGGTCGTCGCAGTCACGGCGCTCACCGCGGACCACCCGCCCGGGCCGCGGCCGGGCAAGCCGCCCTTTGGGGCCGACTGGACGGCGCCGCCGGCACTATCGCGGCAGGTTCGGGCCGCAGTCGGCTCCGTCTCGGCGCTCCAAACGCTGGCCGATAGCCACCCGAAGTCGTCCTTCGTGCTGCTCAATTTGGGGCTCGCGCTCTTCTGGCGGCGGGACAACGCGGCTGCGCTCGCCGCCTGGAAGCAGGCCAAACGGTCGCAGCCGGACACACCCTCGGCGGTGCGTGCGGGCGACTGGCTCCATCCTGATTCGCCGGGAGGCCTGCCGCCGTTCCAGGCGACGTTCTCCCGCGCGACGACTCAGGCGCAGCGTCGGCTCGTCCGGGGTGTGCGCCTCCAGCGCAGCGGGCGCCCGATCTCTGCCGAGCGGGAGTTTGCGGCTGCTGCGGCGCTGGCGCCTCGGAGTCCCGACGCGCAGGTCGCCGCTGCAGTGGGGCTCTACGACAAGGATCGCCCTGCGGTGGCATTTGGCCGTCTCGGGCCGCTCGTGCGCCGTTTTCCGCATGCCCAAACGGTTCGCTTCCATCTCGGCCTGCTGTCGATCTGGATCGGGGCTTTCGACCAGGCCCGACGCGAGCTCCGCCTGGCCGTCGCAGAAGAGCCCAAATCCACCTTCGCAATGGAAGCCCGTACTCTTCTCAAACGTCTTGAGAATGTTAGGACCAAGTGATTCAAAGATGAGCCGTTCGGCCTATGGCGGGTGTCCGAAACGACTGCAACACTGCCGACTCGCAGGGAAAGGGCAGGGAGGGGGTAGGAGCGTTTGAGCCAGGTTCAGGCAACGCCGAAGCGCGTCGAGGACATTTTCGACACGGATGAGGCTCGGGCGCTGCTCGAGTCGGGCCGCGAAAACGGCTCGCTGACCGCGGAAGAGATCGCGGTCGCCTTCGACGATTTCGACCTCGAGACGGGGCAGCTCGACGAGCTCTTCCAGGCGCTCGAGGAGCAGCAGATCGAGATCGTCCCCCAGGCGGTCGCGGACGACGAGGAGGCGCCGGCCCTCCGGGCACGCGCGCTCGAGGCATCGACGGACTCGCTGCAGCTGTTCCTGAAGGACATCGGCAAGGTCGAGCTGCTGACGGCCGCGCAGGAGGTCGAGCTTGCAAAGCGCATCGAGCGCGGCGACCACTCCGCGAAGCAGGACATGATCGAGGCGAACCTGCGTCTCGTCGTCTCGATCGCGAAGCGCTACCGCAACCAGGGCCTGCCGTTCCTCGATCTGATCCAGGAGGGCACGATCGGCCTCGTCCGCGCGGCGGAGAAGTTCGACTATCGCAAGGGCTTCAAGTTCTCGACGTACGCGACGTGGTGGATCCGGCAGGCGGTCGCGCGCGCGCTCGCCGACAAGGCGCGGACGATCCGGATGCCTGTGCACGTCGTCGAGAAGCTGAACAAGATCGTGCGCTCCGAACGGAAGCTGCGCGCCGAGCTCGGTCGCGAGCCCACCGCCGCAGAGATCGGCCACGATCTCGATCTCACCGTCGAAGAGGTCGAGCAGATCAGGCGCACCTCGCAGACACCTGTGTCGCTCGAGAAGCCGGTCGGAGACGAAGAGGAATCGGAGTTCGGCCACTTCATCACCGACGAGACTGCACCGCTTCCCGACGAGGCGGCCGAGACGACGCTCCGCCGTGAGACGCTGGAGCGGATCCTCCACAAGCTCTCTATGCGCGAGCGCCAGGTGCTCGTCCTCCGCTACGGCCTCGACGGGCAGCACCCGCGTACGCTCGACGAGGTTGGCCGGACCTTCAACGTCACGCGCGAGCGCATCCGCCAGATCGAGAATCAGACGCTGAAGAAGCTGCGCGCGCTCGCCGACGCGCAGATCCTTCGCGACGTCGCTTAAGACCCCCGTAGACTCCGCGCTCGTGGACCAGGCGTGGCTTGACGAGCTCTCCGAGCTCCTGCGGATCCCGAGCGTCAGTGCAGACCCGGTGCACCAGGCGCACGTGCGGGAAGCGGGGGAGTGGGTGCGCGACTTCGTGTGCCGTGCGGGAGGCGAGGCCGAGCTCCAGGAGACGGACTCGCAGCCGCTCGTTGTCGGCGAAATCCCGGCGTCGTCCGGCAACGGCGACGCGCGCACGATCCTCGTCTACGGCCACTTCGACGTGCAGCCGCCGGCACCGCTCGAGCTCTGGGACAGCGAGCCGTTCGAGCCGACCGTTCGCGACGAGTGGCTCTACGCGCGCGGCGTGGCCGACGACAAGGGACAGCTCTGGACCCTGCTGAAGGGTGCGGCGTCGCTCGCGGCGGAGGGCAAGCTGCCGGTGAACCTGCGCATCGCCTGCGACGGCGAGGAGGAGGTCGGCGGCCACTCGATCGTGGAGTTCCTCGAGCGGGACGAACGCGGCGCCGACGCGTGCATCATCTTCGACTCGTCAATGGAGGGGCGGGGCGTACCCGCGCTCTGCACGGGAACACGCGGAGTCCTGTCGTTCACGCTCGAGGTGCGGACGGGCGCGCGCGACCTCCACTCAGGCGTGTTCGGGAACGCGGCGCTGAATGCGACGCACGCGCTCATGCAGGCGCTCGGCGGGATCATGCCGCGCGACGGGCGTCTGCCGGAGGCTTTGCGCGCGGGCCTCGAGCCGCCGACCGACGAGGAGCGCGCGAGCTGGGGCGACCTGACGCCTGGCGTCGAGGTGCTGCGCGACGCCGGTGCCGTGCCGTACGACCAGAACGCGGCCGACGAGTTCTATCTGCGCACAACAGCGGAGCCTTCGTTCGACCTCAACGGGATTCTCGGCGGCAAGCCGGGCATGCCGAACACGACGATCCCCGCCGCGGCGCAGGCGAACTTCTCTGTCCGCATCGCGCCGGGTCAGGATCTCGACACGATCGCCGCTGCGGTCGAGCGGCTCGTGCGCGAAGCGGCGCCCGAAGGTGCCGAGGTCAACCTCGAGTTCGCGGGCGGAGCGCCTCCCGGCCTCGTGTCGCCCGATGAGCCCGCGCTGAAGATCGCCGCGGACGCGTTCGAGCACGTGATGGGACGACGGCCGTTGCTGTCGCGCAGCGGCGGGACGCTGCCGATCGTGCCTGCGCTCGCAGATCAGGGCATCCCGACGATCCTCAGCGGCATCGCCGTGCCCGAGTCGAACATCCACTCGCCGAACGAGCGCATCCTGCTGGAGTACCTGCCGCTCGGCGTCGAGATCGCGCGCGAGCTCTACACGCGCCTCGCCGACCTGCCCTAGCCTCTTCGGGCATCTCCCAGGGACAGTCCCTCGGCCGTGTCCGGTTAGGCGAACGGCTGCGGCGTCGCCGACGTCTTGGGGATCGCGACGCGCGCGATCGACGAGAAGGGCGACGGCTGACAGGCCTGGCAGATGTTCACGTCGCACGCGACGGAGAGGAAGACGAACGCTTCCTCCTTCGTGAAGCGCCACTCGTCGACGAGTGCACGCGCAGCCTCTTCGCTCGCGAGCTGCAGCGCCTCCCGCACGTCACCGCCCGAGGTCGCGTGTGTCACCCACGCGTGCGCGAGCTCGGTCACGGGCCACACCGCCTGCTTTCCCTTGAGGACGTCGAACCGCACGGTCACCTCGCCGGCGATCTCGACGCCCGTGCCGCAGATCTCTCCGTCGCCCATCGCTGCGTGCATGTCGCCGACCGCGAACATGCCGCCGGGCTGCCGCACAGGGAAGTAGATCTTCGCGCCGCGCCCGTGGAGATGATTGTCGAGGTTGCCGCCGTGACGGCCTGCCCAGCCGTTTGCGATCTCCTCGCCGTCGGTCGCGACGCCGACGACACCCACCATCGGGCGCGCCTGGAACGTCACGCGCTCGTTCATCCGCACGGTGTCACCGTCGACGTCGAAGACGAACGTGACGGGCGACTCGACGTCGTCGATCAGCTGGCCGAACTCGGGGATGATCGTCGCGAAGCCCTTCGGCCCGGGGCGCACATCGAGCACCTCGACCACGAGTGAGTCGCCTGGGTCGGCTCCTTTCACCGCGACCGGGCCGGTGGCGCTGTTCACGCGCGAGAAGTCGATCGCGGTGACGAGATCGTCCTCCGACTGGATCTGCCCGGTAAAGCAGTCGTTCGTCTCGAAGGTGACCACGGCACCCGGCTCGACCTCGAGCACCGGCTCGAGGTGAGGCCCGAAGCCCCAGATCACGTCGTCGCGCGAGACGCGGTGCTCGGTCGCTACCGCCATCGGCGCCGCGATCCTACTCCCACGGGGGCGGATTGAACACCCAGCGGCCGCCGGCCATCGTCGCGACGACCTCGCACCCGTCCAGGTTCTCGACAGGATCGGTCGAGAGGACGACGACGTCGGCGAGGTAGCCGGGCAGCAGCTTCCCGCGACGGCGCTCGTCGCCGCAGAGCCAGGCCGGTGTCACGCACGTCGCCTCGAGCGCCTGCTCGACCGTCAGCGTCTGCTCCTCGTGCCATGCCGGGCGCTCGTCGATCGTCCGCAGCACGCCGGCGCGGACGCCTGCGAGTGGATCGAGCTCCTCGATCGGCGCGTCCGATCCGTTTGCGACGACGGCGCCCGACTCCCACAGCGAGCGGAACGCGTACGCGGCGCCCCTCTTGTCAGGCCAGAAGCGATCAGCGAGATCGCGGTCGGACGGCGCGTGCGAGAACTGCACCGACGCGGCGATGCCGAGCTGCGCAAACCGCGGCAGATCTTCCGGCGCTAGGCACTGAGCGTGCTCGATCCGCGGACGGAGCCCTTTCGGCGCCCATTCGTCGCGCGTCGCTTCGAATGCGTCGAGCGCGTCACGATTTGCGCGGTCGCCGATCGCGTGCACCGCGATGGGCCAGCCGATGCGCGCTCCGCGCCGCACGATCTGCTCCAGCTCCTCGCGACTCGTGATCTCGACACCCGAACCGTCGAGCATCCGCGCGGTCTGCGAGCCGAGCGTCCCGTCCATGAACGCCTTCAGGTAGCCGGCACGCAGCCACTCGTCGCCGAGCCCGGCGCGGAAGTCGAGCGGCTCGAGCGCTTCGAGATAGTCGTGCGGGAGCGACTGCCACACGCGCAGGTTGAGGACGCCCTCCTCGCGCAGCTGCTGGAAGAGGCGGAGGTCGCCGAGCCAGCCGTCCTTGTCGTGCACGGAGGTCACGCCGCGCGAGACCGCGAGCTTGATTCCCGCGCGCATCGCGTCGAGACGCTCGTCGTCGCCGATCTGAGCGAACACGAAGCGCCGACGGAACTCCCACGCCGACTCCTCTCGCAGCACTCCCGTCGGCTCGCCGCCGTCGTCGAGCTCGACGACGCCGCCGGGAACCTGGAGGTCGCCGTCGGCGGCCGCGAGCGCCGCGGAATTGAGCCAGAGCGAGTGCCCGTCCTTCGCCATCAGCGCAGCAGGCGTGTCGCCTGTTACGGCGTCGAGGTCGCGCTTCGTCGGGTCGACGGACGGCTGCCATTCGCCGCTCCGCCAGCCGGTGCCGCGGATCCATCGTCCGGAAGGCGTCTCGTGCACGGCGGCCGCGATGCGCGCGACCGCTTCCTCGAGCGAGCGCGTTCCCTCGAGCCGGACCTGCCGTTGCGCGAGCGACCACTGCAGAAAGTGCACGTGCGCGTCGGTGAAGCCGGGTAGGGCGCACCGCCCGCCGAGATCCACGACCTCGGGCGATGCGAGCGCCGTCTCGTGCGTGCCGACGCCGCCGGCGATCCGGTCTCCGGCGATCGCGAGCGCGCGCGCGACGGGCAGCGACGGGTCCAGCGTGCGGATGACGCCGTTCTCGAAGATCACGGTGCGAGAATCTAGCGATGACGATGTTTCTCGGCGGCTGGGCCGTGATGCTGGGTGTCGGCATGCTCCCCGGAACGCTGCCCGTGACGAGGATGGTCGCCGCGGCGCGCGGGCCTTTCCAGACGATCCCGTTCGTCGCCGGCTACCTGTCGGTCTGGCTGCTGATCGGCGTGATCGGCTACGTCGTCCTGTCGCCGTTCGCACCCGCGGTGCGCTGGGCAGGCGCCGGCGTGACCCTCGCAGCCGCGGCCGCGTATGAGCTCTCGCCGTTGAAGGACGCTTGTCTGCGCCGCTGTCGCTCGCCGCTCCGCGTGCTGCTGTGCCCGTCGCTCACCGGTGGTGTGCGGCACGGCTTCGACTGCGCGGGGTGTTGCGCGTTCCTGATGACGGTGATGGTGGCCCTCGGGCTGATGAGCCTCGCTTGGGTCGGCCTGCTCGCCGGCGTTGTGTTCGTGCAGAAGGCGGCTCCGCTCGGTGAGCGCTCTCCGCACGTGCTTGCATCCGCACTCGTGATCGCGGCGGTGGCGACGTGGATCTGACCCCGTGGCATGTCCAGGGCGAGTACCTCGAGTCGTGCAACTGCGAGGCGATCTGCCCTTGCCGGATGATCGGAGGCACGCCGGGCGGGCGCTCGACCTACGGCGAGTGCTTCGGTCTGCTCAGCTGGCACATCGAACGCGGCTCGGCGCGAACGATGGGGCTCGGCGGCCTGAACGTTGCACTGGCGTGCCGCTACCACGACGACGAGCCCGGCTCGCCGTGGTCGATCGTTCTCTACGTCGACGAGCGCGCCGACGCGGAACAGCGTTCAGCGCTTGAGGCGATCTTCCTGGGCGCCGCGGGCGGCGAGCGCATCCTCCGCCTCCCGTGGGTGCGCAAGCCGAGGTCCGTCCTCGACGTCCGCACGTCCCGCATCGACTTCAACGGCGAGTCGGTTCGAGTGTCGGAGCGCGCCAGTATCCGCGCGTCGCGACGCGTGGACGACCAGGACGACGTGCGCTGCGCCATCCCCGGCTACGAGGAGCAGGGGTATGAGCTCTACGCCGACGAGTTGGCCGTCCACGACGAGCCATACGACTACGCGCTCACGGGCAACTGCGCCTACCGGAGCCTCTTCCACTACTCGGGCTGAGCGCATTCGAGGGCTAGCGGACGGTCACCGCCAACCTGAGCACGTTGTCCTCACCGACGGTCTTGACACCGTTCATGTAGTCCTCGCCGGCCTTCGTCGCGAACTTGTAGACCCCGGCCTTCGTGAACCGGAAGCTCGTCGTTGCGCCCGCATGGTTCATGTTCGCGGTCTTCGGCAGGCTGAGCGACGGTCCCGAGAGCCGAACGAGCTTGTGCGGCATCACGTCGTTGTTGACGATGGTGAGCGTCGCGCCTTTTGCGACGACGATCGATTGCGACGGGTTGTAGGCGCCTCCGTTGAAGGCCCATGAATGGCAACCACGCGTCTGGTGTCGGATGGTCAGCTTCGCCGTCGTCCCGCTGCTGGCGGGTGCGGCGACGAGGAGTGCGGTGCCTGCGGCGGCGAGGATGAGAACGATCCGGTTCATGAAGGACTCCTTTTTCGTTCACCAGAGAGTGGCGGCTGTAAGGGCGCGGTGGATCAGGCGTCCCGCTGAACCGGAGTCGGTAGTTCCCCGCGTTTGCGCCGAGACCGGGCGAATGTTGCGGTCCGGATAGCGGCCTTTTCCGCAGGAGTTTTCGGGATTAGGGTCGTCCGCATGAGTGACGACTACTTCCGGATGTTCGGCAACGAAGCGGACGCCAAGGAGGTCGCGGCGGGCGAGGCGATCTTCCGAGCAGGCGATCCTGCCGACTGTTTCTACGTCGTCGGCAAGGGCTCGGTGCTGATCCACGACGGAGCTCGCGAGATCGAGACCGTGGGCGAAGGCGGCATCTTCGGCGAGCTCGCACTCGTCGACGGCCGGGCGCGCAGCGCGACCGCCACCGCCGTCGGCGAGACGACGGTCGTCCCGGTCGACGAGCGTCGCTTCCAGCGCTGCGTGATGCAGACGCCGTACTTCGCGCAGGCGGTCATGCGGGTCATGGCGGAGCGTCTGCGCCGAAACGGGGGACAGCCCGGAGGCTAGGCTTCGCGGGTGCCTCAGGACCCGCTGACTCCGGAGCAGCGCGAGATCCGCGACCTCGTGCGCGACCTCGCGCGTGAGCGGATCGCGCCGCGCGCGGCCGAGATCGACAAGAGCGCCGAGTTCCCGTGGGACGTCGTCGAGCTTTACCGCGAGAACGAGATCTTCGGGATCCTTTTCGACGAGGAGTACGGCGGGATCGGCGCCTCGGCGCTGATGGCGCTGGTGGCGATCGAGGAGGTCTCGAAGGTCTGCGCGACGAGCGGTCTGATCATCGCGGTGCAGGAGCTCGGGTCGCTCGGGCTCAAGCTCGCGGGCAACAACGAGCAGAAGCAGCGCTACCTGCCGAGGCTCGCGTCGGGCGAGTCGCTCGCCGCGTACGCGCTGACCGAACCGGGCTCCGGCTCCGACTCCGCAGCAATGCGCACGACCGCGCGGCGCGACGGCGACGACTACGTCCTCGACGGCGGGAAGCGTTTCATCACGAACGCGGGAGTCGCGGACCTCTACACCGTGTTCGCGAAGACGGACGCCGACGCCGGTCACTCCGGAACGTCAGCGTTCGTCGTCGAAGCGGATTCGCCCGGCTTCGAGGTCGGACGCATCGAGCCGAAGATGGGCATCAAGGGCTCGACGACAGGCGAGATCTTCTTCAATGACTGCCGCGTCCCAGCGGCGAACCTTCTCGGCGAGGAGGGCGACGGCTTCAGGATCGCGATGCGGATCCTCGACCGGTCGCGCCCGGGTATCGGCGCACAGGGTCTCGGGCTCGCGCAGGGCGCCACCGATTACGCCCTCGAGTACGCGAAGTCGCGCGAGACGATGGGCAAGCCGATCGGCGAGCACCAGTTGATCGCGGGGATGCTCGCCGACATGGAGACGAGGTGCGAAGCCGCGCGCGGCCTCCTCTACAAGTGCGGCCAGTTGATCGACGACGGCGCCGAGGGCGCGGAGCTGACGAAGATCTCCGCGATGGCGAAGCTCTACTGCAGCGACGTCGCGATGGACGTCACGACTGACGCCGTGCAGATCCTCGGCGGCTACGGCTATATCCAGGAGTACCCGGTCGAGCGCATGATGCGCGACGCAAAGATCACCCAGATCTACGAGGGCACGAACCAGATTCAGCGACTCGTGATTGCGCGCGAGATGCTGAAGGAGAACCGTGCCTTCCTGCTCGCGGGCGTCGGCTGAGTGTGGTCACGGCCGTGAGTCCGTTCCTGTTCGGCCGGTGAAAACCAAGCGTACTTGCGGCCGTGACCACTGAGCAATCCCGCAGCTTTCATCGCGCGGCGGTCGAGTACGACCGGGGACGACCGGGCTGGCCGCCTGCCGTCCTCGACCTGCTGCCGGTCCCCGCGGATGCGACGGTTCTCGACCTAGGTGCCGGGACCGGAAAGCTCACTTGCGTGCTGGCCGATCGCTACGACCACGTGATCGCGGTCGAGCCGCTCGACGAGCTGCGGGAGATTCTCGCCGAGCGCGTTCCTGCCGCCGACGTGCGAGCCGGTGCGGCAGAGAGCATTCCTGTCGACGACGCCGAGGCCGACGCGGTGTTCGCGGGTCAGTCGTTCCACTGGTTTGCGAACGACAAGGCCGTCGCAGAGATCGCGCGCGTGCTGCGTCCGGGCGGCGTGCTCGCGCTGATGTGGAACCACGCGGACGGCGAGTCTCCGCTGCCCGACGCGTATCGACGGCGCCTCGCGGCGCTCCACGACGAGCGCCGGCCCGAGCCGATCGACGAGGACATCCTCAGGCGGTTTCCGTTCGGCGAAGAGCACGAAGCGTCGGTCGCACACGAGCAGGTCTCGAGCCGGGAGGACGTCCTCGCCTTCGCAGCCTCGGTGAGCTGGATCGCGAGTCGCGACGATCGCGCGCAGGTGCTCGACGAGCTCGCGGCGCTCCTTCCGCCCGGCGACTATGCCTTCCCGATGCAGACCGAAGTGACGTGGGCGATTCGCCGCTCCGACTGAGCTTCGGCAACGTCGCCGAGACGTACCACCGCGTCCGGCCGCCCTACTCGCAGGAGGCGCTCGACCGAGCGCAGGCCGCGCTCGAGCTCAGCACGGATGCGCTCGTGCTCGATCTCGCAGCGGGAACGGGCCGGCTGACCCACGAGCTTGCGCGTCGCTTCACGCAGGTGATCGCCGTCGAGCCGAACGACGCCATGCGCGCGCTCATCCGGGACGGAGACGTTCGCTCCGGCGCGGCCGAGGCGATTCCCCTGGAGGACGCGAGTGTCGACGCGGTCTTCGTCGGCGAGGCGTTCCACTGGTTCGACCCGAGCGCCGCGATTCCCGAGGTCGCGCGTGTGCTTCGTCGCCGCGGCGGGCTAGCGATCATCCACGTGCACTGGTGGGAGACCGAGCCGCCGCTTCCCGAATACGCGCTGGAGCTCCTGAGCGAGCCGTGGCTTCGCTTCAGCGCCCAGCGCAATCCGCCGTGGGACGGCGCTTTTGACGTCACGCCGTTCGAGCCGCTGCGCTACGAGCGGTTCGAGGATGCGATCGACGTCTCGCCAGACGCGCTGCTCGAGCTCTACTCCACGACGAGTTCAATGGCAGCCCTTCAGCACGATGAGCGGGCCGCGTTGATCGCCCGCGTGCGGCCCCTCCTCGATCGCGACTACCGGCTGCCGATCAAGCACGAGCTGGCCTGGACGCGACTCGCGGGATGAAACGCGCGGCTGTCATCGGCGCCGGCCCGAACGGGCTCGCGGGCGCGATCACGCTCGCGGAGGCCGGCTTCGACGTGACGGTGCACGAGGCTGCTGCGACCGCCGGCGGCGGCTGCCGGACCGCCGAGCTGACGCTGCCGGGCTTCCGCCATGACGTCTGCGCTGCGGTGCTGCCGCTCGCGCGGCGATCTCCAGCGTTCGCACGGCTCGAGCTCGAGTGGATCGATCCGCCGATTCCCGCAGCGCACGCACTGGACGGCGATTCCGTCACGCTCGAGCGCGTGCTCCAGGACACCGCCTACGGCCTCGGCGCGGACGCCCAGAACTATCGCGCGCTTGTCGAGCCGTTCGTGCGCGCGTGGCCGAAGCGCTGGTCGCGCTGGGACGTGTTTCGCCTGCGGCCGTCGCTCGTCCGGGGGCTGCTCAGCGCGCGTGCGATCGCGCGCCTCTTCACCACCGAACGCGCACGCGCGCTCTTCGCCGGCAACGCGGCGCACTCCGCCGTTCCGCTCGAACGCGCTGGGAGCGCGGGCTTCGGCTTCGTGCTCACCGCGGCGGCGCATGTCGACGGCTGGGCGTTTCTCCGCGGCGGATCGCAGACGCTCGTCGACGCGCTTGCGGCGCGCCTGTCGTCGCTCGGCGGCGAGATCGTCACGTCGAGCACCGTCGACGAGTTGCCGCGTGCCGACGTCGTCCTCTGCGACCTCGCACCGCGAGAGTTCGCCCGCATCGCGGGCCTGACCGACTACGCGCCTTCGTTCCGGCGGGCACCCGGCGCGTTCAAGCTCGACTGGGCGCTCGACGGCCCGATTCCGTGGGCGAGTCAAGCCAGCGGCCGCGCGGGCACGGTGCACCTCGGTGGGCGCTTCGCCGAGATCGCCGACTCTGAACGCGCGCCGTGGGAAGGACGCGCGCCCGGCGCGAGGCCGTTCGTGATCCTGACCCAGCCGAGTCTCTTCGACTCGTCGCGCGCGCCGAACGGCAAGCACACGGCATGGGCGTACTGCCACGTGCCGACAGGTTGGGACGGCGACGCCACCGAAGCGATCGAGAGCCAGGTCGAGCGCTTCGCGCCCGGGTTCCGCAAGTTGATCCTCGCGCGTCACGTCCTGACGCCGCGCGACTTCGAGGCGTACAACCGAAACGACGTCGGCGGCGACGTCGTCGGCGGCGCGAACACGTTGCGTCAGCTCATTGCCCGTCCAACCCTGCGGGCCCTGCCGTGGCGAACGCCACTGCGAGGCGTCTACTTGTGCTCGGCGTCGACGCCGCCGGGCGGCGGTGTTCACGGTCTCTGCGGCTTGGCGGCCGCGCGCGTCGCGCTGCGCGACCTGGCGTTTGATCAGTAGCCGGACGTCGTCGTCGTTCCGCCGCCGGGCGTCGTCTTCGTGTTGCCGCCGCCGCCGTAGCCGCCGCAGCCCGCGGCGACAAGCACGACGACTGCGAAACACGCGGCGAGCATGATGCGGAACTTCATGTTCAGATCTACGGACCCGTGACGCGTCCGGTTTGAACGACCTCGAAGTCGGAGCCTTTCACACGGCCGAGTGTATGCAGGTCGTCGTTCTTCCAGCGCGGATCGGGCGCGCCGCTGATGTACCAGCTCGAGCCGTTGTCCGCGACGAGCATCCCGTAGCGCTTCAGCGCGGTGAGCACGACGCGCGCCTGCCGCGGGAAGCTGCTCACGTCGAAGCCCGCCTTCAGGCGAACGCGAAGGCCCATCGGCGGTAGCTCGGGATCGGTGAGGCTCGACGCGTAGTGGCGCGCGGGCGAGATGTACGCGCGCCGTGTGCGATCGACAGTGAAGCGGAGCGCGTGGTCGATCACGCCTCGATCGACCTCGTCGTAGCGTGCGAGGCCGGGAAGGATCGGCAGGCCTGCGGCGTCGGCCGACGTCCAGCCCGCCGGCCGCAGCCTGTTCGACCTGAGGCTCCAGATCGCACCCGAGCCGGCGTGCCAGCCGGTCCGCGTGTGCGTGAGCGCGTACAGCTCGTAGAGCTTGCACGCATCCCGGTCGAGCAACAGTGCGTGGCGGTCGGCGCCGCTTTCGACGTGCACGTTTCGCGGGATCGGGTACGGCCCCTTGTCGCTTTCGTGCGCGTATTCAAAGTTCACACGCAAGCGAGGTGTTGCCCTAGCGACAACATCGAAGGGAATGCCGATCCTGCCGCCCTGGTACAAGCCGGCGCCGAAATCCGGGTGGAGGCCCGTGTCCGCGCCGATCGAGCTGATGATCGCGTCCGAGTCGGGTGCGACCGGCAGCGAATCGACGCGCTTGTTCCATGCGTTCGTCCTCGGGAAGATCGCGCAATGCGGCGCGCTCGGCACGCGAAGCGCCTGCGCCGGGGAGCCGCAGAGCGCGACAAGGAGTACGAGCGGCACTAGACGCTTCACAGGAGCTCCACCGCCGGATAGCGCGCACGCACTTCGTCCACGTACGCGGCGAGCCGTTCTGCGAGCGCGGCGTCCTTGATCTCGAGCACGTTCTCGGCGTTCGACTCGCCGGAGTGGGAGAGGTTGAAGCTGCCGACGAAGAGAATGTCGTCGCAAACCGTCACCTTCGCGTGCATGTAGTCGTGCACCGACCCAGGTGCGTACGGCGTCGTGCGTTTGCCCGAGAACAGGGCCGCGGTGAGCGCGGTACGAAGCGCGGGTGCCTTCCACGTCTGGATCGGATTCGCCGCCCATTGCCTGAGCACCTGGTTGATCTGCGTGTTGTCGACGACGCCTGCGATGTCGACCTGGCCGTCCGCGATCGCTTCGGCGAGCGTGCCGAGAATCGGGCCCGATGTGATCACGGGCGACGCGATCCGCACGCGCCGCTCGGCCCGGGCGATCGCGTGGGCGATGCGGTGTGCAAGCCGCGCGCCGCGCTTGGGCGAGAACCAGACGCGGATGCCGTCTGCGGGCTCGCTCGACACCTTGCCCGAGCGGCGCACCTCGTGCCTCCGCCGGAGCTGCTCGAAGTCCTCTGAGTAACGATCGGCGACGGCCTCCGAGTCGACGACGGCGATCACGTTCTCCTCGCGCGACCAGGAGTCGTCAGTCCAGTTCGTCGACCCGGTCCAGACGGAGGCGCCGTCGCGCACGACGTACTTGTGGTGCATGAGGTCCGGCCACCCAGGCACGCCGACGGTCTCGAACGGCAGCGCTTCGATCTCCTCGGGGCGCGTCTTGGGAGGAGGGGGCGCGACCTTTCCGGGCGGTCGGCGGTCGACGTTGTAGAGAAGCCGGACGCGCACGCCGCGCCTTGATGCAGCGCGCAGCGTGTCGAGCACGACGTTCTCCGTCTCGTCGCGGAGATTGACGTCGTAGATGGCGATGTCGAGTGTGCGTTCGGCGCGCTCGAGGAACGATGCGAGCAGGCGCGCGATCTCAACCGGCTCCTGGCCGCCGTCGACGAGGGCTCGCAATTGGATCACGATCGGAGTACGGTGCTCCCCATGCCCCACGGATGGGAGAGTGCGTCGTTCGAGATGAACACGCGGCCGAACCGTGTCGAGCGCGACATCGTACGCAAGGATCTGCTCATGCCCCAGGGCTTCGGCCTGAAGCTGTTCGCGGAGTGCCTCCTCTGCGGGCTCCTCGTCGGGGTCGGGTTCCTCTTCGGGCCGCTCACGGTCGTGGGGTTCGCCCTGGACGGGCATGCACCTTGGATCTGGCCGACGATCGGCGTGGTGTCTCTCGTCGCCGGGCTATCGATGTTCGTGTACGTCCGCCACGACGTGAAGGACTTCGTCGGGTCGCTCGACGAGAGCTGAATCACAGCGCGCCGAGGAAGTCTGCGTCAGCGATCAGCGCCGGTCGCGGTGTGAGCGGGACGAGCCGGCAGACGAAGACCATGCCGTCGTCCTCACCGCCGCCCTGCACGATGTGCTCCCAGGCGTCGCGCGGTTCGTCCGTCTCGAGCTCGAAGAAGAAGTTGCGCCTCGGCTCGCCGCTCGGAGCCAACCCGTCGGTGAACCCGAGCCCTCTGACGACTCGTGCCTCGACGCCTGCTTCCTCGAACACCTCGCGAACGACCGCGACGGCGGGGTCTTCGTCGTGATCCACCGTGCCGGCGGGTACCTGCGTCCCGGCGTCGGGAAAGTCGCGATGCTCGAACACGAGCAAGCTGCGGTCACGACGGACGTACGCGACGACGCGCTGGTTAATGGGCCTCGGCGCGCATCTTCGCCTTGTACTCGCGCTTCGCGGCCTGGTAGCGCTCGAGCGCTTCGGGAGAGTCGACGTCACCGAGCGTGGGGTGGCTCGGCACGAGGCCCTGCGCGGTCGCTACACCGAATCGTTTCGCGAGAACAGAGCCGAGTGCCTTCACCTTCATTTGACCGAACCCAGGAAGCGCCTCGATTCGCCGCCGCAGGTCCGCGTCGTCGGTCGCATCGGTCCAGACGCGCGACGCGTCGCCGTCGTACTCGCTGACGATCGTCGCGCAAAGCTCCTGGACGCGCCGCGCCATGTTGCCGGGAAACCGGTGAACCGCCGGCTTCTCGCGGAAAACAGCTTCCAGCTTGCCCGGATCCATCCCTGCAATCGCAGCAGCGTCGAGGCCCCCGAGGCGCTGCTCGAGCTTGCGCGGCCCGGTGAACGCTGTCGGGACAGTCACTTGCTGGTCGAGCGCGAAGCCGATCAGCAGCGCGAGCGGGTTCTTCGCGAGGAGTGTGTCGGCCGCGTCGTCGCCGGTGAAGTACAGGCGCTCCGGCATGACCTTGATCCTAGACCAGCGCGTCGACGCTCAGGTAGCGGCGAGTGACACCGCGAGCTTCTCGGCGACCGCGGCGACCGTGAGGTTCGGGTTGACGCGCGGGATCGACGGGATGATCGACGCGTCGGCGACGTACAGGTTGTCGAAGCCGATGACGCGTCCGTCTCCCTCGACGACGCGGCCGATCGCGCACGTGCCCGTCGGGTGGAAGAAGCCGCGCGCGCTCGTGCGCACAAGCGTCGCCGCGTCGAGGTCTTCACCAGGACGAACTTCGCGCGTGGCATACCGTCGCACGGGCGCGCTCGCCGCGAGCGCGCGCACAGCGGCGATGGCATCCTCGAGCATCTCGACGTCCGTCGGATCGTTCAGAAAGCCGTGGTCGATCGCGAGAGGCACACGCGGGTCGTCGGAATTGAGGCGTACCGACCCGCGCGACGTGGTTTTCATGACGAACGCGCCGGCGCTGATCTCATAGCCTCCGTCGTCCAACGGCTCCAGCCCGGGGAAGACGAAGAGGTCGCGAAGCTCCGGCGGGCAATAGCGGCTCCGCGCGGCGATCGTCACCTGGCCCATCGCGAGAGGACGCTCGTCAGCGAAACGGCGGACATCCTCTCGAAGCGCCTCGCTCGGCTCGAAGCCGAAGCCGACGCCGACGTGGTCACAGAGGCCATCGCCCACAGGCAGGCCGCGTGCAGGGCCGATGCCGCTTCGGAGCAGGATTGCGGGTGAGCCGTACGCGCCGGCGGTGAGCACGATCTTCTCGGCGGAGATCTCTCCGGTCGAGGTGGCGGCTCCGGTCACGCGGGAGCCGTCCAGCTGAACGCGGTCGACGAGCGTGTCCGCCAGGATGGTCAGGTTCGTGCGTGACCGGACCGGGTCGAGATACGCGAAGGCGGCGTTCCACCGCACTGTCCCCACGGCATTGACGGGGTGCAGAACTACGTCCGGCGCGTCCGCAGCCTCGACGAACGCCCTGTGCCAGGGCGTCAGCTCGGTGTACTCGAGCTGCCGCCTTCGGAGCCGGTTTCTCGCACGCGCGAGGTACGGCTCGAGCGTGTCGTAGCTCCAGCCGTGGCCCCACTCGTCGTAATCGGCCGGCTCGCCTTCGAGCAGGACGCATGCGTTGTGGGCCGAGCAGCCTCCGAGGATGCGTGCTCTGAGCTGAGAGCGATCCTCGTGCTCAGTCTCCCACGCGTGCGAGAAGGCGAGCCAGCGAGCATCGAGGATGTCCTCCGGCCAGCGCCCCGCGGCGTACGGCCCGTAGTCGGGACCCGCCTCGACGAGGCAAATGGAAAGGTCGGTGAGCTCGCTGAGCCGCCCGGCGAGGACGCACCCAGCCGTGCCCCCGCCGAGCACCACGATGTCGAAATGCATCGAGCCGGATTCAATACCCTGGAGTGGTGGCCGCGCTCGACGTGTTCAGTCCCGCAACGCGCGCCTGGTTCACTCAGGCCTTCGACGAGCCGACGCCTGCGCAGACGCTCGGCTGGCCTGCGATCGCCTCCGGCGAGCACACGCTGATCCAGGCGCCGACGGGCTCCGGGAAGACGCTCGCCGCGTTCCTCTACGGCATCGATCGGCTGACCGAGGAGGGCGCCGGCCGCGGCCTTCGTCTCCTCTACGTCTCGCCGCTGAAGGCGCTGAACTACGACATCGAGCGCAACCTGCGCGGCCCACTCGCCGGGCTGAACTCCGACCTGCGCATCGCGGTGCGCACCGGCGACACGCCGCAGCGCGAGCGCGCGCAGATGCTGCGCGAGCACCCGGACGTGCTGATCACGACGCCCGAGTCGCTGTTCCTGCTGCTCACGTCGAACGCGCGCGAGATGCTGCGAAGCGTCCGCACACTGATCCTCGACGAGGTGCACGCCGTCGCGGGCACGAAGCGCGGCGCGCATCTTGCGTTGAGCTGCGAGCGGCTCGACCGGCTGATCGGAACGCCCGTGCAGCGCGTCGCGCTCTCGGCCACGCAACGTCCGCTCGAGGAGATCGGCCGGTTCGTCTCGGGCGCCCGCCCGATCCGCCTCGTCGACGCGGGCACCGCGAAGGAGCTCGACCTGCAGGTCGTGGTTCCCGTCGAGGACATGCGGGAGCCGGGTGCCGGCACCGAGCTCGCCGGGCTTCCCACCACGAGCGGCGAGGGACGCGGCACGTCGATCTGGCCGTCGATCTACCCCGAGGTGTTGCGTCTCGTCCGCGAGCATCGCTCGACGATCGTCTTCGTCAACAACCGGCGGCTCGCCGAGCGGCTCGCTCTGCGACTCAATGAGCTCGCGGAGGAAGAGATCGCTCGTGCCCACCACGGCTCGATCGCGCGCGAGCAGCGTGTCGAGATCGAGGAGCTGCTGAAACGCGGGGCGATCCCGTGCCTCGTCGCGACGTCGTCGCTCGAGCTCGGGATCGACATGGGCGCGGTCGACCTCGTGATCCAGGTCGAGTCGCCGAAGTCGGTCGCGCGCGGGCTGCAGCGCATCGGACGCGCCGGGCACACACTCGGAGAGGTCTCGAAGGGCCGGATCTTCCCGAAGTTCCGCGCCGACCTGCTCGAGGCGGCCGTGATCGCGACGAAGATGCAGGAAGGCGCGATCGAGGAGACGGTCATTCCGCGCAACCCGCTCGACGTGCTCTCGCAGCAGATCGTCGCCGTCTGCGCCGAGAGCGAGATCACCGTCGACGAGCTTCACGACCTGGTGCGCGGCGCCTACCCGTTCGCCGACCTCTCGCGCGCGCAGCTCGAAAACGTGCTCGACATGCTCGCGGGCCGCTATCCGTCCGACGAGTTCGCCGAGCTGCGGCCGCGCATCATCTGGGATCGCACGGCGGGCGTGATCCGCGGCAGGCCCGGCTCGGCGCGCCTCGCAGTGACGAACGCCGGCACGATCCCCGACCGCGGCCTCTACGGCGTCCACCTCGTCGACGGCGGTGGACGCGTGGGCGAGCTCGACGAGGAGATGGTCTACGAGGCGCGCGCCGGTCAGACCTTTCTGCTCGGCGCGTCCACGTGGCGCATCGAGGAGATCACGCGCGACCGTGTGCTCGTCTCGCCCGCCCCGGGCGTGCCAGGTTCCGTCCCGTTCTGGAAGGGCGAGGGGATCGGCCGGCCCTACGAGCTCGGGCAGGCGATCGGCGAGTTCTCGCGCAAGGTCGCGAGCTGGCCCGGCATAGACAAGGCCAAGGGCCTGTCGATACCAGGGCTGGACGAGCGCGCCGAGCAGAACCTGGTGCAGTTCCTCCACGACCAGCAGGCCGCAACGGGCGCCGTCCCGTCGGACAGGACCGTTGTGGTCGAGCGCTTTCGGGACGAGATCGGGGACTGGCGGCTGTGCATCCTCACGCCGTTTGGCGCCCGCGTCCACGCGCCGTGGGCGCTGGCGACCGCCGCGCGCCTGCGCGACTCGCTCGGCCTCGAGGTGCAGTCGATCTGGTCCGACGACGGCATCGCGTTCCACCTTCCGGACGCGGACGCCCCGCCGCCGACCGACGATCTGCTGATCCCGCCGGAGGAGATCGAAGACCTCGTCGTCCAGGAGGTCGGCCAGAGCGCCCTCTTCGGCGCGCGCTTCCGGGAGAACGCTGCACGAGCGCTGCTCATCCCGCGCCGCCGCCCCGGCGAGCGGACGCCGCTGTGGCAGCAGCGGCTCAAGGCGCAATCGCTCTTGCAGGTCGCGCGACGCTACGGCTCGTTCCCCATCGTGCTCGAGACCTACCGCGAATGCCTGCAGGACGTGTTCGACCTGCCGGCGCTGAAGAAGCTGCTGCACGGGCTGCGCACACGCGAGCTCGACCTTGTCGATGTCGAGACGGGCAGTGCGTCGCCGTACGCCGCGAGCCTGCTCTTCGACTACATCGCCACGTACATGTACGAGGACGACACGCCTCCCGCCGAGCGGCGCGCGCAGGCGCTGTCGCTCGACCGAGACCTCCTTCGTGAGCTGCTCGGCCAGGAGGAGCTGCGCGACCTGCTCGACCCCGACGCGCTCGCCGACGTCGAGCGCTCGCTTCGACCGGAGGCGCGGAACGCGGACGAGTTGCACGACCTGCTTCGCCTTCGAGGCGACCTCCGACCCGGCGAGTTCGACGAGGCGCACGCAGCGGTGCTCGAGGCCGAGCGGCGCGCCTTCCGTGCACGCATCGAGGCCGAGGACCGGCTGATCGCGGCCGAGGATGCGGGGCGCTACCGCGACGCGCTCGGCGTCATGCCGCCGGGCGGCCTACCCGACGTTTTCCTCGAGTCGAGCGACAAGCCGCTCCGCTCGCTCGTGCTGCGTTACGCGCGGGGACGCGGCCCGTTCACGACACGCGAGGTGAACGACCACTTCGGCCGCGACGTCGAGCCCGAGCTACATGCGCTCGAGCGCGACGAGCAGCTCGTGCGCGGCGAGCTCCGCCCGGGCGGCGTCGAGCGCGAGTGGTGTGAGCCGGACGTCCTCCGCCGACTGCGTCGCGCTTCACTCGCCGCGTTGCGCCGCGAGGTCGAGCCGGCCGAGCAAGCCGCCCTCGGGCGCTTCTTGCCGGCGTGGCACGGCATCGACCGAGCGGCCTCGCTTCGGGAAGCGCTCGTCCCGCTGCAAGGTCTCGCCCTACCGGTGAGCCTCTGGGAAGCCGAGGTGCTGCCGCGCCGGGTGCGCGGCTACCAGCCGGCGCAGCTCGACCAGCTGTGTGCATCCGGCGAGGTCGTCTGGGCCGGCGCCGGGCTGGACCGCGTTGCGATCCTCTTCCGCGAGGATGCGCCCTTGGTCGGTGCGCCGGCGGCTGCGCCCGCGCCCGAGGGAGAGACGTACGACAAGATCCGCGAGGCGCTCGCGCGGAGCGCCGAGTTCTGGTTCGACCTGCTCGCCGCGACCGGGCTCGAGGCCGAGGTCGCGTTGCCCGCGCTGTGGGAGCTCGTCTGGGCGGGAGAGGTCACGAACGACGCCTGGACGCCGCTCCGCGCCGGCCGGCGCTACGCAACGCAGCAGCGCCAGCGGATCCGCCCGCGCCGCTTCTCGCGCCAGCGAAGCGCGAACGTCACGTCGACGCAGGGACGCTGGTCGCTGACAGCGCGCCTCTTCGGCCCTGTCCCAGGGACAGTCCCTGGGACAGGGCCCGACCGGCGTGCTCTGGCCGAGCTCCTGCTCGAGCGCCAGGGCATCGTCACGCGCGACGGCGTGCGTGGAGAGGGCATCCCCGGGGGCTACAGCGCCGTCTACGGCGAGCTCCGCGATCTCGAGACGCTGGGCGTCTGCCGCCGCGGGTACTTCGTCGAGGGGCTCGGCGGAGCGCAATTCGCGCTGCCGGGGGCGGTCGAGCGCCTGCGCGAACTGCGTCCGCGTGAAGGCGACGAGTCCGAGCCGCTCGTGCTCGCAGCGGCCGATCCGGCACAGCCGTATGGGGCCGCGATTCCGTGGCCCAAGCGCGCCGGCGCGCGCGCCGCGCGCGTCGCGGGAGCGCACGTCGTCCTGCTCGGCGGGGAGGCCGCACTCTTCGTCGAACGCGGGGGCCGCTCGCTCGTGCCGCTGCGCGAGCCGGACGAGGCGTGGCTCCGTCCAGCGCTCGCCGCGCTCGTCGGTCACGTCAAGCGCGGCGGCGCCAAGCGACTCGCCGTCGAGCGCTTCGACGGAACTCCCGTCGGCGAGAGCGAGGTCATGCCGCTGCTGCTCGAGGCCGGCTTCCTCGCCGGCCCGCGCCGCGCCGTGCTCAGGCCGTAAACACTCACGCCGTGCCCGAGGGAGACGCCCTCTACCGCACGGCACAGCGCCTGCAGGTGCTCGTCGGTGAGCGGCTACGCGTCGAGGCGCCGAATCCGCGCGCCGCGGTCAAGCACATCGCGGAGCGGCTGGATGGCAAGCGCCTCGAGGTCGTCGAGGCCGCCGGCAAGAACCTCTTCCTCCGCTTCGAGGGTGGAGTCACGCTGCGCAGCCACCTGCGGATGAAAGGGCGTTGGCGCGTCCAGGAGCGCGGACGCGAGGTCGTCGGCAACCCGTGGCTCGTGCTGCGAGGCACCGCACACGAGGCCGTTCTCTGGCACGGGCCGGTGCTGGAGCTGAGCGACCGGGCACGCCACCGGCTCGGGCCGGACATCCTCGCCGAGCCGCCCGACCTGGACGCGATGCTCGAGAACCTGCGCGCGCTGCCTGCGGGCATCCGTCTCGGCGAGGCACTCCAGGTTCAAGGCGCCGTCGCAGGCATCGGGAACATGTGGATGAGCGAAGCGCTCTTCGAAGCACGCGTTTCGCCGTGGCTCAGGCTCGTCGACGCGACCGACGACGAGCTCCGTGCGGCGCTCGGCGCGGCCGCCCGCCTCATGCGAGGCCGGCTCGACGGCGCGCGCGGCAGCAGGCGCGTCTACAGGCGCAAGGGCCGCCCGTGCCCGCGATGTGGCGACACCGTCCGCTCCTGGCCGCTCGGCGACGCAGCCCGAATGGCGTACTGGTGCCCGGGCTGTCAAAGAGGAGAGGGACCCGCGGCGAAGTAACGAACTCGGTGGCCGTGCGCGCTCCGCACCTGTACCGCTCGCTCCGCGGCTTCGTGCTCGCCGCGTTCCGCCTGTTCGTCGACGAGGACTTGCCGTTCGCGTTCGAGGGGCACGAATCGGTCGGCCGTCCCGCGCTGTACGAGTACCGGCCGCTCGTGCGCCGGTTCCTCGAGTCGCGCGCCTCCGAGCTGGCCAAGCGCGAGGACGCGCGGCTCGCGCTCGAGGACCTGCGCGCCCAACCGGCGGCGCGGATCTTCGCGCGCGCGCACGCCGGGCCGCGCGCGAACGAAGACGAGGCGCTGTTCAGGACGGTCGTCCTGCCGCTCCTGATCTCGACGGCGGAAGGCTGCGGCGGCTTCGACTGGGACGACGCCGCGTTCAATCACGCGTACGCCGAGCTCGAGCGCTCGCTCTTCGGAAAGGGACATGCGTACGCGGCTGTCGCGCCGCTCGTCGGCATCTCCGTCGGCACGGCGATCGACCTCGGCGACGGGCTGCGCGTGCGCAACGCCGCGACCGGCGAGCTCGCGGCGCACTGGCCGGAGGCGCAGGGACTCCTGCCGCCCGACTTCGGCCGCGAGCCCGACCGCCTCGCGGTGATCGAGCTCGAGCGCAGCCTGCGCAAGGGCGAGCCTGAGCCGCCCGACGCGCCGGGCGAGCTCGCCGACGCCGTGACGGCGCTTCGGCTCGTAACGGCGGGGCCGGTCGCCGCGGGGCCGGTGCTGTTCGAGCGGCTCGACTGGCGTCCATACGGCATCCGCCCGGTGCTTCCGATCGCCGCCACCAAGCCGGACGGGGAGCCGACCCGCCTGGACGAGTTCCGCGGTCGGCTCACCGGGGACGTCCGCGGCAGGCTGCTCGCGGCCGACGAGGACCAGGCACTCGGGGAGGCGCTCGACCGCTGGGAGCTCTCGCTGTTCCAGGCCGACCCGTTCCAGGCCGAGCAGTTGCGCGAATCGCTGGCCTATCTCTTCGGGCACGGCGACGGAGCGTGGGCGGCGTCGCTCCGGTCGGCGGTGCTGCTGGGCGAAACGCCGGAGGAGCGCGGCCGGTTGCTCGAGCTTCTGAAAACCGGCTCCCCTCCGCCCGACCTCGTCCGTCGCGCTCTCGTCGAGGTCGTCATGCACGGCGACCGCGCCGGGCTGCTTCGGTCGCTCGACGAGTCGCTCGTCGGGCTCGCGCCACGGCCGGCGGGATATTTCGCACTTCGGGCAGCAAGCTGACACACGATCGCGCGTACGGTGGGCTTATGGACGAGGCGCGCGCGGTCATCGAACGGCTGAACCGGATCGAGGCCCTCGATCGCGAGGGCGCTCCCGCCGGGACGCTGCTCGCGGAGCTGCGCGAGCTCGTCCGCGAGGCGGAGGCGTGGGTGCAGGTCGAGCACGAGCCCGAGCGCGCAGTCGACGCGGTTGAACGTTGCAAGGCGGCGCTCGAGCGGCAGATACTCACCGTGTGATCTCCCACTGGGACGAGGTCGACGGCGTCCGGCGCGCGAAGGGGCCGATGGCCGGAACCTGGCAGCCGCTCGGCGGCGCCGCGGGCTCGAAGACCATCGGCGTCAACCGCATCCGCATCGACCCCGGAAGGCTCTCGACGCCGCCGCACTCGCACAATCGCGCCGAGGAGATCTTCTTCGTCCTGCGCGGCTCCGGGCTGTCGTGGCAAGACGAACGCGTCTGCGAGGTGCGCGCCGGTGACACCATCGTCCACCTCGCCGACCACGAGGAGCACACGCTGCGCGCAGGACCGGACGGACTCGAAGTGATCGCGTTCGGCACGCGGCATCCGGTCGAGTACGGCTGGCTGCCGCGCTCGAAGGCGATGCGCTTCGGCTACGTGTGGACCGAGGGTCGCGTCGACGATCCGTGGGACGTCGAGGATCACGTCGGCGAGCTCGAGTTCGCGGAGCCGGGCGAGCGGCCGTCGAACGTCGTTGCGCTCGAGGACGTCGAACTGGACGAGGACGGCGACAAGATGGTCGCCGAAGCCGGCGGGTCCGTGAAGTCCGGCCTGAAGTGGTCGATTCGCGGGCCGAATGCGGAGCTCGCGATCCCCCATTGTCACTCTGCAGAAGAGGAGGCCTTCGTCGTCCTCGAGGGGGACGGCACGCTCGAGCTCTGGCCGTCGCCCGTGCCCGCGTCGCGCGGCGTCGAGCGCGAGACGCACTCGATCCGCGCCGGCAACGTGATCTCACGTCCTGCCGGCACGCGGGTCTCGCACTTCATCAAGGCCGGGCCGAACGGTCTGATCTGTCTCGTGTACGGCACGCGAGACCCGAACGACATCTGCTACTACCCGCGCTCGAACAAGATCGCGTGGCGCGGCGTCGGTGTCCTCGGCCGGATCGAGAATCTCGACTACTGGGACGGCGAGCCCCGCGGCGCGTAGTCCGAACGCCTTACGCCAAGCCGCGCGCGGCCCAGGCCCGCACGGTCTGGCTCGGGCCCCATGAGTCGAACTTTGAACGACAGAGCTCGCGCAAACGCGCCTGCTGCTCGGCGTCGAGGCTCGCCACGTACGCGCCTGCCGGGCCGACGCCGGCGCGTGAACGGCTCCCACCACTCGTCGAAGCTCGCGAGCTCGAGGGTGACGGAGAGCGCCGTGTCCTCGACGTCGCCCAGCCCCGCCTGCTCGAACAGCTCCGCGAGATGGCCTTCACGGGCGCCGGCGAGCTGGGACTCGTCGTCGACGCCGGCGTCGAGCGAGCGAGCGGCCTCCCAGAACGGGCTCAGCGGCCCCGTGCCGCCGGCGTGGTCCCAGACGCACGCGGCCACGACGCCGCCGGGCCGCGTCACTCGTCCCATCTCTTGCAGTCCCTTGACCGGGTCGGCCATGAAGTGGACGACGAGCTGCGCGAGCGAACCGTCGAACGCGTCGTCGGCGAACGGGAGCTGCTCCGCCGACGCGAGGCGGACGTCGACGCCCGGATGGCGCTCCTTCGCCGCGGCGACGAACGGCTCCGAGGGATCGACGGCCGACACGCCGTCAGGCCCGACTCGCTGCACGAGCTCTGTCGTCAGCGCGCCCGGTCCGCACCCGACGTCGACGACGCGTTGTCCCGGGACCACTCGCGCGTAATCGGCCATCAGCGGTGCGAGCGGCGTCGAGTACCGGCCCATGAAGCGGTCGTACGCGTCCGCGGCGACGGTGAACACGCCGACACTTTACGACGACCCGCACGCTGTCCGACCGGCTAGTAAGCATGCCGGGTATCGCGGAAGGACTCTGCTAGCGTGGCCCGAAACGAGCAAGCTGTGGGGCTTGCGCGCCTACTTCCGCGTCCGAACATTCGCACGCACAACGGCAAAGGACCAAAAATCGCCAAGGTCATCGCTTTCGCGAACCAGAAGGGCGGGGTCGCGAAGACGACCACGACCCTGAACCTGGGCGTCGCGCTCGCCGAGAAGGGAAACAAGGTCCTGCTCATCGACCTCGACCCACAGGGCAACCTCACGATGAGCCAGGGGCTGAACCCCGACGAGATCGAGCGCTCGATGTTCGACGTGCTCGTCCACAAGATCCCGATCCAGGAGGTGATCGAGCAGCGCGAGGTTGCGCTCGCCGTCTCTTCGATCGACCTCGCGGGCGCCGAGCTCTCGCTCTCCTCGATGATCGGACGCGAGCGCGCGCTCGAGAAGGCGCTGGCGCCCGTCCGCGACGATTACGACTTCGTCCTCATCGACACGCCGCCGTCGCTCGGCCTGCTGACGATCAACGCGCTCGTCGCGGCTGACGGCGTCATCGTGCCCGTGCAGTGCGAATACCTCTCGCTGCGCGGCCTCGTGCAGCTCGAGAACACGATGACGATGATCCGCGAGAATCTGAACCCGAACGTCGAGATCGTCGGGATCCTCGCGACCATGTTCGACAAGCGGCTGCTGCACTCGAAGGAAGCCGTCGAGATCCTGAAGGAGAACTTCGGCGACCTCGTGCTGAACACGAAGATTCGCAAGACGGTGCGCTACGCCGAGGCGCCGGTGAAAGGCGAGTCCGTCCTGAAATACGACCCGAGCAGCGAGGCTGCGGAGATGTACCGTGACCTGGCGAAGGAGGTGCTGCACAGTGGCGCGAAAGCGCGCGTCGATGCGTGAAGGCCCGCTCGCGGAGCTGTTCCGCGCCACCGAGGCCGCGCAGAAGCAGGAGGAACGGGCGGGCGGCAGCGAGAAGCCGCGGTCGTCGGAGGAGCCGCACGAGCAGACGGTCGAGCACGTCCCGACGTGGGAGGAATCAGTCGAGAACGTCGTCGCTCCCGCCCCCGAAAAGCCTGCCGCGCCGGCGAAGAAGGCACCCAAACCTGCGCCTGTGCCCGAGCCGGAACTGCCTCCCGTAGCGCAGTACTCGCTGCCTGAGGCGGCCCCGCGCATCTACCGCGCGCCGCGCGGCGACGCGGCTTCGTACCTCGCGGTCATCCGCGTCGTCGGCGTCGGCGGCGCCGGGCTGAACGCGCTCCACCGAATGATGGATGCAGGCGTCTCGCAGGTCGAGTTCATCGCCGTCAACACAGACATCCAGCAGCTGCAGATGTCGGACGCGCAGTCGAAGATCCACGTCGGCCGCGAGCTCACGCAGGGGCTCGGGTCGGGCGCCGATCCGGAGATCGGCCGCCGCGCGGCCGAGGAGGCGTACGACCAGATCAAGAACGCGCTCCGCGGTAGCGACATGGTGTTCGTCACCGCGGGCGAGGGCGGAGGAACAGGTTCCGGCGCTGCACCTGTCGTCGCGCGCATCGCGCGCGAGGTCGGCGCGCTCACTGTCGGCATCGTCACGCTGCCGTTCAAGTTCGAGGGGACGAAACGGCGCGCGCAGGCCGACGCCGGTGTGACAGCGCTGCGCGCCGCGTGCGACACGACCATCGTCATCCCGAACGACCGCCTGCTCGAGGTGCTCGACCGGTCGACGTCGATGGTCGAGGCGTTCCGCATCGCCGACGACGTTCTGCGTCAGGGCGTGCAGGGCATTTGCGACCTGATCACGATGCCCGGCCTGATCAACCTCGACTTCGCGGACGTGCGCACGATCATGCAGGACTCTGGCACGGCACTGATGGGCATCGGCTATTCGTCGAGCGACGACAACCGCGCGCGTGAGGCCGCGGAGCGCGCGCTGCGCTCGCCGCTCATCGAGACCGAGCTGACAGGTGCACGCGGCATCCTGCTCTCGATCGCCGGCGGCGATGACCTGTCGTTGATCGAGGTAAACGAGGCGGCCGAGGTGGTCCGTCAGGCGGCGACTGACGACACGCAGATCATCTTCGGTGCGACCGTGGACGAGTCGCTCACGGGTCAGGTGTGGGTGACGGTCGTCGCGACCGGCCTCGGAGCGCCGAGGCGCCGCAATTACGCCGGCGTGCGCAGTGAAGAGGCACTGCTCGAGCCGCCGAGCTTCCTGCAGAACTAGCTAGGAGAAGTCCAGCGTGAACGTGCCGGCGCGCGGCGCGACGAACGTCTCGTGTCCGCGGATCGCGAGCGTGTAGCGACCCGCCTTCGGGACGCGTAGCGTCACCTGGTCGTGCGTCAGCCGCAAGATGTCCGCACCCGGCGCGATGGGCCGGGGCCGAGGCACCTCGTAGATCGAGACGTCCCCACGTCGCGTGACGAATGGCAACGTGGCTGCGACGACGGCCTCGCGCTTCGAGCTGTAGTCGAGCCGGTCGCGCGGCACGAGCACGTAGCGCACACCGCGCTCGTGCAGCCAGCGCACGTACGTCTTCATGTTCAGGTCGTCCGAGTAGAGGATCTCGTTCTCGGGGAAGTCGTCCTGCCGATACCACCCGCGCGTGATCGGGAAGCCGGCCTCGGGAAGGTGCACGGCCTCCCAGTGTCCGACGGTGTCGACAGCGTTCACGCGGAAGTTCGGGTTCTCGTGCGCGCGTAGGAAGTCGACCGCCGGGACCCAGAACGAGTGATTGTGCGCACGCTCCTCGCGTCCCTTCTCGTACGAGATCGCGAGCGGCGTGAGGTTGTACGCGGTGCACAGCGCGACGAGCGGCACGGCGATCCAGAGGCGGTGGCCACGCACGACGAGGAGCGCGAGCGGGATCGCCGCGAAGCGGAGGCGCGCCGCGTTCTCGCCGAGCTGAGACTGGAACGCGACCGACAGCACGACGAGAGCGGTGTAGGCGATGAAGATCCCGCGCAGCGCGCGATCGCGCGCGAAAATCGCGCCGCCGACCGAGAACACGAGCGCCGCGAGGATCTCGGGCCAGGGGAACGGGAAGTGGCCGCGGCCGTGGAAGATGTGCGCGAGGAGGACCTGCAGCGCGATCAGGCCTAGCGTGATCAGCGACTCCTTCCGCCGGCGCATGCCGACGACAGCGACCGCGAGCATCAGCACCGCCAGTGGGCTCACGGCCCACGTCAGGACTGCGAGCAGCGCGAATAGCCACACGCGTCGGGTCAGCAGCGCGAGGAGCGCAAGCGCAGCGCCGAGCATGAACGGGTACGCGCCCGAGATCGTGTACGCGCCCCAGACGACCGCGAACGTCACCGCAGCCGGCGTCCACCGCACGAGGCGCGCGAAAGCGGCGGCGGCCGTCGCAACGGAGAGGACCGCGAGCAGCTTGATCCCGATGACTGCGGCGAGTGGGTAGTAGAGGAGCGAGTAGGTGACGAAGACCCAGCGTCCCGAGTACCAGTAGTTGTCCCAGGGAGTCAGCCCGTGGTGCTGGTAGAGCCACAGCTGGTAGACGTGCGCGGCGGTGTCGTTCCCGGGCGGCCCGAGCCAGAGCAGCGCCGCCGAGATCGCGCCGGCGAGCGCGCCGAGCGCGAGCGGCACGCGCCATACGAGCAGCAGCCGCCTCGTTCGCCCGGCCTGGCCAAGGCCGTCCAGGCCATGCCTCAGGGACAGTCCCTCGGCCATGTCTGGAGAACCTATCTAGCGAGGAGGAGCGACCACCCTGCGAGCGCTAAGCGTCGTCGCGCAACACGACGCGGCGCTCGTCTGGGAGCGAGCGCAGGAAGTCGACGTACGAACGCAGCGCCTCGTCGCGGCCGACGTCGCGGCCCTTGCGCTGCGACTGGTACCAGCGGTGCTCGAGCAGCTCGTGGTAGAGCTCCGCCGCCTCGCGCTTGCCCCACAGCTCCGTGGGGATGGACGCGATCGCCGGCTCGAACACCTCGTTCAGCCACCGTCCCGCGAGTGCGCTCTCCGAGATGGGCGGCTCGCCCTTCGCCTCGAGCTCCCTTCGGAACACCTCGACGTCGTCGAGGAGGCGGCGCGCCTGGTTGTCCTGTGCCCGCAGCCCGGTCAGCTGCAGGAGCCGCCGCCTGTGATGCCCCGGCTCGACGACACGGGAGCGCAGTCGCAGCCGGTAGCCGTCCTCCGTGCCAAGCACCTCGATCTCCGCGGCGTCGAAGCCGAGCTCATTCAGCCGCCGCAGCCGCTCCTCGAGCCGGAAGCGCTCGTCTAGCGCGAAGACCTCCTCGTGCATCAGCTCGTTCCACAGTCGCTCGTAACTCGCGATCACCTGCTCGACCAACGCGAGCGCCTCCCGATTGCCAACATCGAGCAGCTCGCCGTAGAGGTTCTCCTCTGCGAGCTCGAGGTCGTGCATGCGCTGGCCTTCGGAGAGCTGCTCGTGCAGCTCGGACGTCTCCGCGTCGACGAGGTACGCGGAGAGCTGGCCGGCGTCGCGACGGAAGAGCGTGTTCGAGAGCGTGCAGTCGCCCCAGAAGAACCCGGCCAAGTGCAGGCGCACGAGCAGTCCGGCGAACGCGTCGAGCAGCAGGTCGAGTGGCGCCGGCAGGACGGCCCGCGACAACACGAGCCGGTAGGGGAGCGAATAGTCGAGGTAGCGCGTCAGCAGCACCGACTCGGAGCTGGCGCCCCGCTCGTTGACGACGCCGACCGCCTCGACCGCGGGCAGCCCGGACTCGGTGAGCGAGCGAAGCAGCTGGTACTCCCGCTGCGCGAGGCGCGGCGGCAGTTCCTTCAGTGCGTAGAGCGCGCCGTCGTAGTCGACGAAGCGAACGACGTGGCGGCCGATCCCGCGCGCGACCTCGACGAACCGAGGCGACTGCCAGTCCTCGAGCGGCTCGCTCCACGGCAGGTCGAGGAAGTCGGGATGGCCGGTGCGGGCAACGAGCCTGAACGTCACGAGATACTTCAGCCTATGCGTGGGGCAATTGCAGCAGGTCACCCCGTTACAGCCGAGGTCGGCGCACGCGTTCTCGCGGAGGGCGGCAACGCGATCGACGCCGCCGTCGCCGCTGGGTTCGCATCATGGATCGCGGAGTCGCCGCTGACAGGGCCCGGCGGCGGCGGCTTTATGCTCGTGCACCGTGCGCGGGACAGATCGACGCGCGTGCTCGACTTCTTCGTGACGGTGCCGAGCGGCGGAGTCGACGTCGACGCGATGGAAACAGCCGGCGTCCCCTTCGACACTCAGACTACCCAGCTCTTCCTGATCGGCCCGGCGGCCGCCGCGGTGCCCGGGACGGCCACCGGTCTGGAGCATGCGCACCGGCGCTTCGGATCGCTTGCGTGGCGCGACCTCGTCACGCCCGCGATCGACCTCGCGCGCGACGGCGTCGAGGTGACACCGACCCAGGCGTATCTGCACGAGATCCTCGCCGCGATCATCGGCCCTCGGCCGGCTGCCGGCGAGCGGCTCCGCTTCGTCGACCTCGCCTTAACGCTCGAGCGGATCGCCGACGAGGGGACGGCGTTTCTCTCCACCGGAGACGTGGCGCGCGCTTTATGCGAGATCGCGCCGCAGATCACGCCGGAGGATCTCGCCGGCTACCGCGTCATCACGCGCAGACCCGTTACCGCCATGTTTCGCTCGGACGAGTTCGGCTCGAACCCGCCGCCGTCGTCGGGCGGCGTGCTGATCGCGTACGGCCTGCAGCTGCTCGAACGGGGTGGATCTTTCGAGCCTGCCGACCTGATCGAGACGATGCGCGGCCAGAACGCCGTGCGCGACCGGCTCTTCCATTCGCAGCTTTACCGCGGCGGCCTCGCGCGCCGGCTGGTCGACGCGCCGTCGATGACGACGCACATCTCAGTCGTAGACGCGCAAGGAAACGCGGCGTCGCTCTCGTGCTCCACCGGCTCAGGTTCGGGCACCGTCATCCCGGGGACGGGCCTGTCGCTGAACAACATGCTCGGCGAGCGCGATCTCGCCGGTCTGCATCGGCCAGGCAGCCGGCTCACGTCGATGATGGCGCCGAGCATTTGCTTCGACGAAGGGCGTCCGCGCCTCGTTCTCGGCAGCGCCGGCAGCGCGCGCCTGCGCGGCGCGATCCTGCAGGTCATTGTCAATTCGCTGGCGCGAGGCATGAACGTCCACGATGCGGTCGACGCTCCCCGCGTCCATCTCGAAGACGACGTCGTCCACGCGGAACAGGGAATCGACGCGCGCGGGCTCGGCTACGGGCAGATCACGCAGTGGAAGCAGCGCAATCTCTTCTTCGGCGGCGTGAACGCCGTCGAGGTGCTCGCCGACGGGACACTCGCTGCGGCCGGCGACGTCCGTCGCGGCGGCGCGGCGGTCGTCGTCGAATGATGACAGTCCGTCCTGCGCAGCCGGCCGACGCCGCTGCGCTCGTCGCGCTCGCGAGCGCCGTGAGCGCGGAGCCGGAGGGCTGGATGATCTGGAGCGAGTGGCGCGGCGTCGGCGACGAGCGCCGCTACCTGCGTGCGGTGCGCGGGCATCCCGACGCGGCTGTGTTCGTGGCCGAGGTCGACGGCGCGATCGCCGGGCGACTGTCGCTCGCGCGCGACCAGAACCCGGCCTCGCACCACGTGGCCGATCTCGGCCTGATGGTCGACGCGCGCTTCCGGCGTCGAGGCGTCGGTCGCGCACTGCTCGAGACGGCGGTCGAGTGGGCGCCCGAGCACGGAATCGCGAAGCTCGAACTGCACGTCTTCCCGTGGAACGAGGCTGCGATCGCGCTGTACGAGTCGTTCGGCTTCGAGCGGGAGGGGCTGCGGCGGAGCCACTACCTCCGCCCGAACGGCTACGCCGACGCGATTCTGATGGCGCTTCAGGTCTGACAGGTCCCGGCGATAGTCTCCGTCGCTGTGCCCGAGGCGCCCTTCGTCCACCTCCACGTCCACTCCGAATACTCGATTCTGGACGGGGCCTGTCGCATCCCCGAGCTCGCCCAGCGCGCCGCCGAGTTCGAGATGCCCGCAGTCGGGCTCACCGACCACGGCTCGCTCGCCGGCGCCGTCGAGCTCTATCGCGAGACCCGAAAGCACGGCGTCAAGCCGATCGTCGGCTGCGAGGTCTACGTCACCGACGACCGCCGTGCGCAGAGGAAGGGGAACGCGCACCTCACGCTCCTCGCGCACGACAACACCGGCTACGGCAACCTGATCAAGCTCTCCAGCCTCGGCTACCTCGAGGGCTACTACTACAAGCCGCGCGTCGACTGGGAACTGCTGCAGCAGCACGCGCCGGGCCTGATCGCGCTCTCCGGTTGCCTCTCGGGCCGAGTCTGCAAGGCGCTCGAGGAGAACCGCGGCAAGGACGCCGAGGCGGAGCTCGACCGCCTCGAGCAGATCTTCGGCAAGGACAACCTTTACGTCGAGATCCAGAACGCGCACCTCGAGACGCAACAGCGCATCAACCCGCTCCTCACCGAGCTCGCGCAGCAGCGCCAGCTGTCGCTCGTCGCGACCGGGGACGTCCACTACCTCCGTCACGAGGACGCGCGCGCGCACGAAGCTCTGCTCTGCATCCAGTCCGGCGACACGCTGAAGAACCCGAACCACTGGAAGTTCGACACCGACCACTTCTATTTCAAGTCGCCCGAGGAGATGGCGCAGGACTTCCCAGGGCACGAGGACGCGCTCCGCCGCTCTCTCGAGGTCGCCGAGCGCTGCAACATCGAGATCGAGCTCGGGAGGATCCTGCTGCCGAAGTTCCCCGTCCCGGACGACCGCGACGCGTTCGACTACCTCGTCGAGCTCTGCGAGAAGGGACTCCAGAAGCGGTACGGGGGCGTAACCCCCGAGCTGAACGAACGCCTTCAGTTCGAGCTGAAGACGATCCGCGAGATGGGCTTCACCGACTACTTCCTGATCGTCTGGGACTTCATCCACTTCGCGAAGCAGAACGGGATCAGCGTCGGACCGGGGCGCGGCTCCGCCGCCGGCTCGCTCGTGGCGTACTCGCTCCAGATCACCGACATCGACCCGATGCGGTACGGCCTGCTCTTCGAGCGCTTCCTCAACCCCGGCCGCAAGGAAATGCCGGACATGGACATCGACTTCGCCGTCGCCGGCCGGGAGCGCGTCATCAACTACGTCGCGGAGAAGTATGGTCGCGACCGCGTCGCGCAGATCATCACCTTCTCGACGATGGCCGCGCGCGCGGCCGTACGCGACGCGGGCCGCGTGCTCGACGTCCCGTACGGCGTCGTCGACAAGGTCGCGAAGATGATCCCCGAGGGCCCCGGGCAGACGCTCGACGAGTGCCTCAAGCCGAACGCCGATCTTCGCCGGCTGATCGACTCGGACCCGGTGGCGAAGGAGATCGTCGAGCTCGCGCAACCGCTCGAAGGCCTGACGCGCGCCGATTCCATCCATGCCGCGGGTGTCGTCATCGGCGCCGAGCCGCTTTCGAACATCGTCCCGCTGCAGCAGAAGGGCACGGAGCAGGAGGTCGTCACGCAGTTCCCGATGAACGACGTCGCCGCTCTCGGGCTGCTGAAGATCGACTTCCTCGGCCTCCGCAACCTCGACGTCATCGACACCGCGCTCGAGCTGATCGGCGACCTCACGCTCGACGACATCGCGATGGACGACGCCGAGACGTACGCAATGCTCGCGCGCGCGGAGGCGGCCGGCGTCTTCCAGTTCGAGTCATCAGGCATGCGCGAGGCGCTGCGCCAGGTGAAGCCGACCGTGTTCGACGACCTGATCGCGCTCGTGGCGCTCTACCGGCCGGGGCCGATGGGGTACATCCCTGTCTACGCAAAGCGCAAGAACGGCCAGGAACAGGTGTCGTACATCGACCCGCGCCTCGAGGCGATCACGTCGGCGTCGTACGGCATCTGCATCTACCAGGAGCAATATCTCGAGATCGCGAAGCAGATCGCGGGCTTCACGCCCGCGGAGGCGGACGACTTGCGCAAGGCGATCGGCAAGAAGATCCACTCGCTGATGGCGTCGCTGAAGGAGAAGTTCCTCGAGGGCTGCGCGCAGAGCGGCACGACGCCGGCGGTCGCGAACCAGCTCTGGAAGGACATGGAGCAGTCGCAGGACTACTCCTTCAACAAGGCGCATGCCGCGTGTTACGCGTTGATCGCGTACCGCACCGCGTGGCTGCGCGCGCACCATCCGCGCGAGTACATGGCCGCGCTCATCTCCTCGGTTATGAACACGAAAGACCGCGTCCCGTTCTACGTCAACGCGTGTCAGGAGATGGGGATCGAGGTGCTGCCGCCCGACGTGAACTTCTCGCAGTGCGACTTCGCGGTCGTCGAGGGCAAGATCCGCTTCGGGCTCAACGCGGTGAAAAACGTCGGCGACACCGCAGCGCGCGCGATCGTCGCGGCACGCGAGCAGGGCGGGCCTTTCGAGTCGCTCTGGGACTTCACCGAGCGCGTCGACCCGGCGATTGTGAACAAGCGTGCGCTCGAGTCGCTCGTCAAGTGCGGCGCGCTGCCCGGGTCGCGCATGGGAACGCTCGCGGTGCTCGAGCAGGCGCTCGGCGCCGGGACGGCGCACCACGACGCGCTCCGCTTCGGCCAGGGCTCGATCTTCGACCTCGGCGAGGAACCGCAGAAGATCCACCACCCGGCGATCCCCACCGACGAGTTCGACAAGAACGAGTTGTTGCGGCTGGAGAAGGAGACGCTCGGCCTCTACGTCTCCGAGCACCCGCTCGCGGCTGTACGCGACCAGCTTCGCCGCAAGACCGAGTTGACCCTCGCAGAGCTCGAACGACGCCGCGACGGCGACATCGTCACCGTCGGCGGCATCGTCGCCGCCGTGAAGCAGGTCACGACGAAGAAGGGCGACCCGATGGTCTTCCTCCAGCTCGAGGACACGACAGGCGGCGCGGAATGCGTCGTCTTCAACTCGACGTATGCGAACGCGCGCGAGCTTTGCGTCGCGGACAACATCCTCATCGTCAAGGGTCGCGTCGACCACAAGGAAGGCGAGACGAAGCTGATCGCGCTCGACGTCGCCGCGTTCGAGGCGATCCCGGAACGCAAGGACGTGCGCCTGCGCATCGACGCGCGCCTGGCGCGCGCAGGCGTGATCCGCGAGCTCGCGCAGCTCGTGAAGGAGTTCCGCGGCGCGGCGCCGGTGCTGATCGAGATGGAGACGTCGCAGGGCCCGAAGACCCTGGCGCTCGGCCCCGACTACCGCGTCGAACCGGCCGCCGACTTCTTCGCCGAGGTCAAGGCGCTCCTCGGTCCGGCAGCAGTCTCCTAGCCGCAGGCGTATG
>CAWFIT010000003.1:0-77271 GCA_963815965.1 uncultured Actinomycetes bacterium
GTGAGCGCCGTAGTAGTTCTTGGCCCACGCCCGACCGACGTCGATGTTCGTCATCTGACCCTCGGAATTCGGCGTGAAGTTCAGGTCCCGCGGGTTGAAGTCCCGCGACAGCCATCGTGGCCGCTGTCGCCAGTCCCCCGACTACGAGCCCAAGTACCAGCCACAGCGAGCGCCGCGGCCGCGATAGACGCTTCATTGATCCCTCCTTCGTTGACTCCCCAGTCCCTGATCGAGAACCCTACGAAAGAACGCCCCGTCTTGCGCTCATCGACCTAGAGGTCGAGCCCGTGCCCGAGGCGGAACAGCGGGTCGGGCGAGTCGCCCGGCACATCCGGGAGCTGCGCCCGCACGGCGTCCATCGACGACGGCAGCTCGAACGGCAGCCTGCCCTCGGGTCTCGTCCGGCCGAAGAGAACGTCGAGCACCGCCTCGTCGGACGCACCGAAGACCGCCACGACCGCTGCGCACGCCTCGACGAGCTCCGGAATCACGGCCGGCCGCTCGAGGTGGAGGACGAGCACCATCGGGACCGTACGCGCGAGCTCGAGCAGCGTGGATAGCTCGGGCTCCTTGAAGTCGAGGTCACCCGCGTGGAAGAGCGACTCGACCATCCCGTTCGTGCGCGGCTCGAACGGCGTGTTCCGCCGCACGATCGCGACGTCCGCCTCGCCGGGGCTCTCCGCGTCGCCCTCGTAGGCGAGGCCGTCGGCGTACACGCGCACGCCCTCCCTCAGCGGCAGCACGCCGTCGTTCGAGATCACGACCGCCGAGCGCCGCTGCGCACGCTCGCCCTTGGCCCGGAACGGGGGCGAGCCGCACGTGCGCTCGGCTTCGTCGGGATCAACATAGGGATCGTCGAAGAGCCCGAGGCGGAACTTGTCCCGCAGGAGGCGGCGCGCCGACTTGTTGATTCGCTCCTCGGCGATGCGCCCCGCGTGCACGAGCTCGACGAGCACCTCCGGCAGCTCCTCGCCGCCGAGCTGGTCGCAGCCCGCCTCGACGATCTTGACGAGCCGCTCCTCGACGCCGAGCTCCTCGACGCCCCAGCACTTCGCCGCGAACACCGACCCGTCTGGGAGCGGTGCGTCGGTGACGAGCCCCCAGTCCGTGCAGACGACGCCGTCGAAGCCGTAGCGCTCGCGCAGGAGGCCGGTGACGACATCGCGGTTGAAGCCAAAGCCGACCTCCTCGAGCGGTGTGCCGACGGGCCGTCCGTAGTACGGCATGATCTGCGCCGTTCCGGCCTCGAAGGCGGCTTCGAAGACGCGCATGTGGTACTCGAACATGCCGCCCGGGTACACCTGATCCTTGCCGTACGCGAAGTGCGGATCCTCGCCGTCGAGCTGCGGGCCGCCGCCCGGGAAGTGCTTCGTCATGCAAGCGACCGACTGCGGCCCGAGCTCCTCGCCCTGGAAACCGCGGATGTACGCCGCGACCAGGCGCGCGGCGAGCTCGCCGTCCTCGCCGAACGTGTGCATGATCCGCGCCCACCGTGGTTCCGTCGCCAGGTCCGCCATCGGGTGGAGCGCGACGTGGATGCCGACCGCGCGGTACTCGCGTCGCGCGATGTCGCCGAACTCACGGACGGCATCCACGTCGCCGAGCGCGCCGAAGCCAATCGGCTCGGGCCATTGCGAGAAACCCGCTGGCCGACCACGCGGCCGCGAAGTTCTCGGCAAAGCTGTGCCGCGGGTCGGAAGAGATCGTCACGGGGATCCCGAGACGCGTCGTCTTCGCGAGATCCTGCAGCCGGTTGTGCCATTCCGCGTGCTGCCGCGGCCCGGGTGCGGAGTAGATGTTGAAGTGGTTGAGGTGCCGGCCGGCGATGCGCTCCTCGGTGCCGTCGAGAAGCGTCCCGTCCGGGTTCATGAAGATCGGCGCGTGGAACATCAGCCCGACCTTTTCTTCGAGCGTCATGCGCGCGAGCAGCTCGTCGACGCGCTCCTCGACGGCGGCGGTGCTCATCGGCACCGATCCTCTCACGCAGGCTGCACCGTCGAGCAGCGCGACGCGGTCGCTCGCGGCCGACCGCCCTCGCGGGCGACCCAGTAGCCCGCGTTGTCGACGATCGGCGACAACGTCAGCGGCTTCGGCTGCCGCAAGAGGCTTGATGTGAAAGTCGCTGCGGCTAGCTGCGCTTGAAGAGGTTGTGAACCTCGAAGACCTCTGGGTTGGCGCCGGGGTCGACTCCGACCTCGGAGAGCACGTGCATCATCCGCTCAGCAAAGGTCTCGAGTTGCTCACGAGAGTCCCAGATCTCGCTGACCTTGAGATTGCCCTCCGAGCCGAAGCAGACGTGGAAGTCACAACCGTCGGCGGGCCACATGCCTTCAGCCTCCAGCCGCTGTACTGATTCGTCGTATTTCTCGGTTGTGAGGGATGTGGGGTTGTAACGGACCACAACGCTCATGAGCGCCTCCATGCTCGGGGGAGCCGATCCTACTCCCGCGCGACGCGAGCGCGAACACATGCTCCTATCCGGAGAGGGTCGTGACGAGGTGGCCGATCGCGAATCCGACGCCGGCGCTGACCGAGCCGACGATCATCACCTGGAGGCCGGAGCGCAGGAGGGAGAGGCGGGTCACCTGGCCCTTTGCGACTCCGACGGCGAAGAGCGCGAGGAGTGTGCAGGTGAGGCTGATCGCGAGCGCGACGTTGATCGGGAAGAAGAAGTAGGGCCAGAGCGGCACGATCGCGGCGCCGAGGTAGGTGGCGCCGACGACGACCGCGTCGCCGAGTGCGGCGCCGCCGGCGTCGGGAGAGAGTCCGAGTTCCTTCTGGACCTTGGTGCGGAGGAAGACGTTCGGGTCGGATGCGAGTCCGTGCGCGACCGCTCGTGCTTGTTCTCGGGAGAGGCCTTCACGCTCGAGCACGATCGCGAGTTCGTCTGTTTCGCGTTTCGGGAACTCGTCGATCTCGCGGCCTTCGGCGGCGATCTCGGAGGCGTACAGTTGCTCTTCTGCCTGGCTTGCGAGGTAGGAGCCGCCGCCCATCGAGATCGCGCCCGCGACCGCCTCGGCCAGGCCGGCGACGATGATCAGCGAGCGGGCGGGATGGGCGGCCGCCATCCCGGTGACGACCCCGAGCGGGACGAGCAGGCCGTCCTGGGCGCCGAGCACGAACTCGCGGATGCGCGAGAGCCGCCCGATCCGCGCGGCCTCACCGAGGGAATGCTCCTGGATGTGCCGCTCCGCTTCGGCGCGGGCAGCGGCCTGCTCGACAGCAGCCGCGTCGTCGCCTCCCGTGGGGGCGGCTCCCGCGACTCCCGGCCGCGTTGGTGGCTCGCGCGGCCTTCTATGCGGTTGGTACCGGGACAGAGCTTCCGCTATCGGTCGGTGGAGGCGGCTTCGGTGGTGTGGTGCCGTGCCGCCAGCTCGCCCAGCGTGAGGCTCTGCGGGTGATGCGTCGTTCTGCGGCGCTGATGGCGCGGGCGAGCGGGCGGCCGCCTTGGGGCTTGAAGAAGAGCGCGACGCCGATCTGGGCGAGCGCGAGGTAGGTGGCGATCATCAGGGCCAGGATCGCGAGGAAGGTGAGCGGGAGCGGTTTGAAGCCGAACAGGTGGGCGAGCGGTGGGATGTAGGGGAGGGCGACGCCGAAGGCGGCGCAGGCGAGGGTGGTGGTGAGCAGCGGGCGGCTGGGGCGGCTCTTGTAGAAGGGGACGCGGCGGGTGCGGATCACGAAGATGACGAGTGTCTGGGTGGTGAGCGACTCGACGAACCAGCCGGAGCGGAACAGGACCGGGCCGGCGTCGAAGACGCGCAGCATGACCGCGAAGGTGAGGAAGTCGTAGACGCTCGAGATCGGGCCGAAGAAGCTCATGAAGCGGCGGATCATGCGGATGTCCCACTTGGCGGGTCGGGCGAGCAGCTCCTCGTCGACGTTGTCGGTCGGGATGGTCATCTCGCTGACGTCGTAGAGGAGGTTGTTGAGCAGGATCTGCGTCGGCAGCATCGGCAGGAAGGAGAGAAACAGGGACGCGCCCGCGGCGGAGAACATGTTCCCGAAGTTCGACGAGGTGCCCATGAGGACGTACTTGATCGTGTTGGCGAAGATGCGCCGGCCCTCGACGACACCGTCGGCGAGGATGCCGAGGTCCTTGTCGAGCAGGACGACGGCCGCGGCGTCCTTGGCGACGTCGGCCGCCGAGTCGACCGAGATCCCGACGTCGGCGTGGTGGAGCGCGATCGCGTCGTTGACGCCGTCGCCGAGGAAGGCGACGTCCGAGCCGAGGCTGCGCTGGGCGAGGATGATGCGCGATTTCTGCTCCGGGGTGACGCGGGCGAAGATGGTCGTCTTCGGCAGCAGCGCGACGAGCGCGGCGTCGTCGAGCTTCTCGAGCTCCTGTCCGGTGACGACCGTTCCGTGGTCGAGGCCGACCTCGCGGCAGAGGTGCGCCGCGACCTGGCCGTTGTCGCCGGTGACGATCTTGACGGTGATCCCGAGGCGCGCGAGCCGGGCGAGCGAGTCCTTGACGTCGGGCTTGACCGGGTCGGTGAAGCAGAGGAAGCCCTCGAGCGAGAGCGTCGTGCTCGTCGTCTTTGCTGAGGTGGTCGGCGGCGAGCGTGCGGCTCGCGACCGCGACGACTCGCGTCCCCGAGGCGAAGAGGCCGTCGAGGGTCGCCTGCGCCTGGGCGGGGACGGTCGTGCAGCGGGCAAGGACGGCTTCCGGCGCTCCCTTGGAGATCAGCAGCCGGCCCTGATGGGTGTCGGCGAGGACCGAGGCCAGCTGTCGCTCGTGGTCGAAGGGCAGGCGGTCGAGCGGCGTCGAGACGGTGTCGCCGTGGGCATCCTGCGGCGCGGCCCAGAGAGCGCGGTCGAGCTCGTTGCCGGTCTTGTCGGCGCAGGCCAGGCCGAGGACGTGGACGTGCTCGTCCGGCTTGCCCGTGCGGTCGAGCGCCTGCGTGAACGAGATCTGACCCTGGGTCAGGGTGCCGGTCTTGTCGGTGAACAGGACCTGGACGTTGCCGAGGTCCTCGATCGCGACCAGGCGCTTGACGATCACGCGCTTCTTGGCGAGGCGGCGGGCGCCCGTCGAGAGGCTGACGGTGACGATCGCCGGCAGCAGCTGCGGCGTCAGGCCCACCGCGATCGCGAGCGCGAACAGGGCCGACTGGAGGATCGAGCGTCCGAGCGCGGCGTTGATCACGAAGATCGAGCCGGCCAGCACCGCGGTCACGGTCGCGAGCAGGCGAGAGAAGTCCTGCAGCCCCTGCTGGAACGCGGTCACCCCCTGCCGCTCGCCCAGGCGTACCGCGATCGCACCGAACGCCGTGCGCGAGCCCGTGCGAACGACCACGCCGCGGCCGCCGCCGCCGCTCACGAGCGTGCCCATGAACGACGCACGAGCGCAGATCCAGCGGCGAGTCCCCCGGCGGCTGGGCCTCGGCCGTCTTCTCGGTCGCTCGCGACTCGCCGGTCAGCACCGACTCGTCGCACTCGAGCTCGTGCACCTCGAGCAGCCGCAGATCGGCGGGAATCACATCGCCGACCCGCAGGTGCACGACGTCACCCGGAACCAGCTGCGTCACGGCGATCTCGGCCGGAGCGCCGTCGCGGTCGACCGCGGCAAGATGCTTGATCTCGGAATGCAGCTCCTCGACCGCCTTCTCCGAGCGGTACTCGTTGAAGAAGCTCAGACCGATGCTCATCGCCATGATCGCGCCGATGATCAACGCCTCCGTCCGGTCGCCGACCACCGCCGAGACGACCGCCGCGACGAGCAGCAACAACAGCAGGTAGCTGCGCAACTGGCGGACGAGCACCGACCAGGCACTGACCCCGTGCGCGGCCAGAACGTTCGGCCCGTAGATGCCCAGGCGCCTGCTCGCCTCGCCGCTCGAAAGACCCACATCGGACGAGCCGAGCTTGCCCAGCACATCCGCCACCGGCAGCGTCGCGGTGGCGGTGAGCTCAAGCTCTTGAGGCTCAGCCGTCGAAGCGGCCGGCACGGCAGCGGCCGCGGCTGTCGGGTCAGGTGCCGCTTGAACCTTCATCGTCTCAGTTTCGGCGCGGGAGACGACCCGAGTCACCGGCCTCCCCGCGAAGGAGCGCGGGACCGTCGCCCAGCGCGCCGATCGCCGCGATCCCGCCGGTCTTCTCGACGAAGCGGCAGGCGGCCTCGTGATCCGGTGCCATCGAGCCCGACTCGAAACCCATCCTTCTCAAACTCTCCCGGTGTGGCCTCGTCGATCCTGGCGGCCCGCCTCGTGCCCGAGTCGCGCTCGACGGCGTCGACGTCGGTCAGAAGGAGCAGGACCCGGCTCCGAGCCTACCGGCCAGCAACGCAGCCGAGATGTCCTCAGCGCCGAGAACGAAACGGACGGATTCGTGTCGATCACGGCCTCGACGCCGTCCACCGCCCATTGTCATTTGGCGACGGGGACTCCGCCGTGCCGCCGACGCGAGGGCGAGTTCGGCGTCTGACGCGGGCGGTCACAGGCCACTCGCCTGCGCGAGCGATGCTTACGCCCGGGGCGTATCGTCGTGCGACGCTGTCGCGAGCGCGACCGCCCGGAGGGAGCGCGGCGCCGAGGGCGCGACCCTCGACCGGGAAGGCGTCGACCGAGCGGGCGGACCGCGCGCCGGTCGCGCGCCGGTCCCGGGGCGCGCCGGGACCCCTCCAGCATCGTCGGTGCCCTCGGCAGCGCGCCGACCGGGACCACTCGAAGGCGTCACAACTCCATTCACCCATGGGATTCGGCTCAGCGGAGCGGCGCCGGAGTCGAACCGACCGAGCCGTGGGCTACACGGCCGCACTGGTTTTGAAGACCAGCTGGGCCACCGGGCCCGTGCCGCTCCGCGCACTACAGTAGTGCCATGGCCGAGACCAACGAGTTCGCCGCGCTCGGGCACTCGGGGCCCGAGGCGTACGTCGGGCTCGAGTCGTTCGAAAATCCCGGTGTCTCGCGGGTCGAGATGACTGGCGACGAGCTCACAGCCGTCTGTCCCATCACGGGCCAGCCGGATCTGTACCTCGCGTCGATCGTGTACGAGCCCGAGCGGCTGTGCCTCGAGTCGAAGTCGCTGAAGATCTACCTCAGCGGTTATCGCAACGAAGGCGCGTTCTGCGAGGCGCTGGCGGTGCGGATTCGGGACGACGTCGCCGAGGTGCTCGAGCTACCGCACGCGAGGGTTCACGTCACGCTGACGCAGAAGGCGCGCGGCGGCATCACGATCACGGCCGCTACCTAGGGCGGGTTAGAGTCTCGCCATGGGCTACGCCTTCGGCTCGATCGACGAGCTCGGTGACGGCTTCGGCTTTCGCAAGGTGCGCCGCGCGCTCGGCGTCAGTGCGTTCGGCGTCAACGCCGTCGTCTACCCGCCTCACTACGAAGGCTTCCACCACTACCACGACACGCAGGACGAGCTCTATTTCGTCCACAGCGGGACGGCTCGCGTCGAGGTGGGGGACGAAGTACGCGAGCTTGGGCCTGGCGGTCTCGTGCACGTCGAGTCGACAACGCCGCGAAGGCTTTCGAACGCGGGCGACGAGCCGCTCGTCATGCTCGTGGTCGGCGGCAAGGACGGCTACGTCGACCGCGACGGGCACATGGTCGACGAGGCCGAGATCGAGCGGCGCGCGGCGTTCGGCAAGTCCGCCTAGCCGAGAAAGCCGAGCACGACCGCGTTGAAGGCTTCCGGATCTTCGAGCATCACGTTGTGCCCGCGTCCCGCCAGCTCGACGTAACGCGCGTTCGGCAGGCGCTGCGCGAGTCTGCGTCCGTTCTCGACGGGCACGATCAGGTCGTCGTCGCCGTGCACGACGAGCGCGGGCACGTCGATCTGCTCGACCCCGAGCGCCTCGTCATAGAAGCCGTAGCACGCCGCCATGTGCGCGAGGATCGTCTTGAGCGGGGTCGGGTGCTCTAGCGTCGCTGCGAGGATCTCCTCGAAGCGCTCCGGATTCTTCTCGGTCCAGCCGCGTGAGAACGTGTACGGGAGCGTCGTCCGTCTCTGCTCGTCCGGCGGCAGGTCGAGCGCGGCCTCGAACGCCCGGCGCACATGATCGGGTCTCGGCACACGGTCCGATCCTCCGGCGCCCGTTCCCGCGAGGACGAGCGAGCGGACGAGCTCCGGATGCTCGACCGCGAGTGTCAGCGCGACGTAGCCGCCCATCGAGAAGCCTGCGACGTGTGCCTCGCGGCCGTCGAGGATCCGCGCCGCGTCGTCGGCGAGGTCGGCGATGCCATACGGCTCGGCCGGAACCGCCGAGCGGCCGGTGCCGCGCGTGTCGAAGACGATGACGTGGAAACGCTCCGCGAAGATCGGGACTTGGTTGCGCCATGCCCACGAGCCCTGACCGAGCCCCTGGTGCAGCAGCAGCGTCTCGCCTGAGCCGTGCTCCTCGACGTGCAGTTCGACAGTCGTCACAGCGGCTCGTCGGGGACCCAGCTGCGGGTCAGCAGCAGCCAGAACGCGAGGCCGGCGAAGTCGCCGTAGCGGCGGAACTTGCGCTCGATCGTCTTGTCGCTTGCGTTGCGGCCGGCGAGCTTCGCGTACGTCGGGCGCGTCCACGAGTCGAGCACGAGGCGCGAGTAGCGGCCGAGCGACGTCAGCATCACATGCGCCGCTGCGTAGGGGCCGACGCCCGGGAGCGCGAGCAATCGCTGCTCGACATCATCGTCGGGGATCTCGGGATCGTTCAGCCGCTCGAGATCGAGCGAACCCGAGGCGACGTCGTCCGCGAGCTTCTGGAGGTACGCGCCCCGGTAGCCGGCGCGCGCGCCGTCCCTGTAGAACTCGAGCCCCGCGGCGGCCATCGCAGCAGGGCGCGGAAACGTGTGTCCTCCGGTCGGCGACGCGACGCCGAGGTGATCGACCAGCGCGGTGACCATGCGTACCGTTCCGCTCCACGCGCAGTTCGTGGTGCAGATCGTCTTGACGACGTCCTCGAAGACGGTCGTACTGCGCAGCATGCGGCCCGCGCCCGCGGCGGCCCACACGAGCTGCGGGTCGTCTCGCGCGACCGCGTAGAAGCCGGAAAGGTCCTCGTCGAGACGGAACATGTGGCGAAGCTGCGCGAGCACCGAGTCGGTCGCGCCCTCGACGTGCGCACGTCTGGCTCTGCCTTCCGAGACGCGCACCGTGCGCGCGCCGCGGCCGCTGGGCAACGTCACCTCCAGCGTCCAAGCCTCGTCGTCGATCCGCGACGGCGGCAGCGACGCGACGCCGTGAGAGGCGAGCGTGCGGCGGAAGTCGACGGGTTCGCCTCCCGCGCCGACGAGCGGCAACTCCGCGATCATGGGTTTCGTGCGCGTGCTTGGCATCGACGTAGGAGGAACGTTTACCGATGCCGTCTTCTTCCGCGACGGTGAGATCCGCACAGCCAAGGTTCTCACAGAGGCGAAGCAGGAGGGCTCCGTTGTAGCGGCGGCGCGGGCGGCGGGCGCAGGCGACGTCGATCGCTTCACGCACGGGACGACGGTTGCGACAAACGCACTGCTCGAGCGCAAGGGCGCGCGTACGGCGTTCGTCGCGAACGAGGGGTTCGAGCACCTCCTGCACCTGCGGCGCCAGAACCGCGCGTCGCTCTACCGGCTGTGCGCGGCACATCCCGAGCCGCTGGTGCCGCTCGAGCGCTCATTCGGCGTGCGCGGGCGATTGGGTCCATCCGGAGAGCTAGCGCCGCTCGAGCTCGACTCTTTGCCCGAGGTCGACGCGGAGGCGGTGGCGATCTGCCTCCTCCACGCGTACCGGGACGCCTCGCACGAGCGCGCGGTCGCAGCCGAGGTACGCCGTCGGCTGCCGGAGGCGCACGTCGTTGCGTCGCACGAGATCGCGCCCGAGTTCCGCGAGTACGAGCGAGCGTCGACGACGGCGATCGATGCGTACCTCGGCCCGGTTGTGTCGCGCTACCTGCGCGCGCTTGCGGAGCGCTGCGTGGCCGCGGGGCTGCCGGTGCCGCTCGTAATGCGGTCGTCGGGAGGTGTCGTCGAGCTCGATGAGGCAGCCGCGCATCCGGCCCTTGCGCTCGTCTCCGGTCCGGCCGCGGGCGCCGTCGGCGCGGCGCGCGTCGCACGCGCGGCCGGATTCGAGAACGCGATCTCCTTCGACATGGGCGGGACGTCGACGGACGTCTGCCTGATCGCCGGCGGCGAGGTTGCGCATACGTCTCAACGGGACGTCGGCGGATTCCCGGTGCGGCTTCCGTCCGTTGATCTTCACACCGTAGGTGCCGGCGGCGGTTCGATCGTCTGGCGCGACGCCGGCGGAGCGTTGCAGGTCGGGCCCCGAGAGCGCAGGCGCCGACCCAGGCCCGGCGTGTTACGGCCGGGGCGGCGTGCGTCCGACGGTCACCGACGCCAATCTTCTGCTCGGCCGCCTGCCTGCGCGGCTTGCCGGAGGTATCGACCTCGACGCGGGCGCAGCCGAGCGCGCGTTCGGCGGCATCGATCCGGCGGAGGCCGTCGCGGTCGTGAACGCCGAGATGCTGCACGCGCTGCGGTTGGTCTCCGTCGAGCGCGGCCACGATCCGCGCGACTTCGTCCTCGTCGCGTTCGGCGGCGCGGGGCCGTTGCACGCGTGCGCGCTCGCCGAGGAGCTCGAGATGCGCACGGTGCTCGTGCCGGACGGGGCAGGCGTTCTGTCTGCGCTCGGGCTCGTCATGAGCGATGAGCGTCGCGATCGCGTGCGGTCGTACATCGTGCCGTTGCGTGACGCCGGCGAGCTACCGCGCGAGGGCGAGGCCGACCTGCGCTACGCGGGGCAGTCGTTCGAGCTGACCGTGCCGTTGCAGGGCGGGCTCGACGACGCGTTCCATCGAGCGCACGAGGCGGTCTACGGATACGCGGACCGCGAGCGCGAGATCGAGCTCGTCGCGGTGCGCACCGCGGACGTTCGACCGGCGCCGTCGTTCGAACTGCCGCCGGGCGACCCGCTCGACGTCGTAGGCCCCGCGGTCGTCGAGCTGGACGGCTCGACCTGCTGGCTTCCCCCCGGGTGGGTGGGGGCTAGGGATGGTCCCACGTTGGTGCTCACGAGACTGTGAACATCGAGCTCCAAATCATCGGCAGCGGCCTGCGCGCGATCGCCGAGGAGATGGGCGCCGTCCTGATCCGCTCCGCGTTCTCCGCGAACATCAAGGAGCGGCGCGACTGCTCGACCGCGCTCTTCGACGAGCGCGGTCGGATGATCGTCCAGGCGGAGCACATCCCCGTCCACCTCGGCGCGATGCCCGACGCAGTCGCGGCCGTGATCCGCTGCAACCCGGCGCCCGACGACGTCTTCATCCTCAACGATCCGTACACGGGAGGGACGCATCTCCCCGACATCACGCTCGTGTCGCGCACGGCGCTCGGCTTCGCTGCGTCACGCGCGCACCACGCCGACGTCGGCGGCATCGAGCCCGGGAGCATGCCCGCGACGTCGCGGACACTTGCCGAAGAGGGAGTCGTGATCCCGCCGACGCGGCTCGATGACACAACGCTCGAAGCGCTCGTCACCCAGATGCGCAACCCAGAGGAGCGGCGCGGCGACCTGCGCGCGCAGCTCGCAGCGCACGGTCTCGCCGCGCGCCGCATTGACGACCTCTGCGTACGCCGCGGACGCGAACGCGTCGCGGCGGCGATGAACGAGCTATACGACTACTCCGAGCGGCTCGTTCGCGCCGGCATCGCCGCGATGCCCGACGGCACGTACCGGGCACGCGACTTCCTCGACGACGGAACCGAGATCGCGGTCCGCCTCCACATCGCGGGCGACTCGATCGAACTCGACTTCGCCGGAACCGACCCGCAGCAGGACGGCAACCTCAACTGCCCGCTCGCAGTGACCCGGTCCGCCTGCTACTTCGTCGTGCGCTGTCTCGCCGCGCCGGACGTCCCCGCCTCGGGCGGCGCCTTCGCGCCGGTGACCGTGCGCGCGCCGGAAGGCTCACTCGTAAACGCACGCCCGCCCGCGGCAGTTGCAGGCGGCAACGTCGAGACCTCGAGCCGCATCGTCGACGCCGTGTTCGCCGCGTTCGGACAGGCGATGCCCGTGCCCGCCCAGGGCCAGGGCACGATGAACAACGTGACGCTCGGGAACGACCGCTTCACGTACTACGAGACGATCGGCGGCGGACAGGGCGCCTGCCCGGACGCCGACGGCCCCTCCGCGATCCACGTGACGATGTCGAACACGCTGACGACGCCGGTCGAGGCGGTCGAGCTTTCCTATCCGCTGCGCGTCGAGCGCTACGCGCTGCGGCTCGGCAGCGGCGGGGCAGGCGCGCACCGCGGCGGCGACGGCGTCGTGCGGGAACTGCGGGCGCTCGAAGACTGCAGGCTCTCGATCCTCAGCGAGCGTCGCCTGCGCGCGCCGCGCGGCGCCGCGGGCGGCGAGGACGGCGCCTGCGGAAGCAACCGCCTCAACGGCCGCGACCTCCCGCCGAAGATCACGACCGAGCTGCGCGCCGGCGACGTGCTCACGATCGAGACGCCTGGCGGCGGCGGGCTCGGTGGGTAGGCTGTTGCGCATGACCGGCCACGTCGTCGAGATCAACATCGCGCCTAGGGAGCACGAATTGCCGCACCCGGTCGAGCGTGTCGCGGCCCACGCAGGGAAAGGACTCGAGGGCAACCGGTACTACTTCGACGAGGAAGCCGAGGCGGGTCGCGCGATCACGCTGATCGAGGCTGAGGCGATCGCGGGAATGGCCGCCGAGCACGGCATCGAGATAACAGCGGCGGAGTCACGGCGCAACGTCTTGACACAGGGCATCAAACTGAACGAGCTCGTCGGCAAGCGGTTTCGCGTCGGCGACGTGGAGTGCGTCGGCGTCGAGTTGTGCCATCCCTGCACAACGCTCGAGGGGCTGACCAAGCCCGGAGTGATCAAGGGCCTCGTGAACCGCGGCGGACTGAACGCGGACATCGTCACGGACGGCGTGATCGCCGTCGGCGACGAGGTCGTCGCGGTCGACTGAATGGACGCACCGGTTCGAGTCGCCTGCGCGCAGGTCGAGCCGATCCCCTTCGACCGCGCCGCCACGATCGAGAAGCTCGCGTCGGTCGCCGGCGAAGCAGCGGCCCAGGGCGCGCGCGTAGTTCTCCTTCCCGAGGCGTTCATCCCGGTCTACCCGTCGAGCCGCTGGACGCGCGAGCTCGTCGGCGCGGGCAACGGAAAGCAGACCTTCGCGCGGCTTGCGCGCGAGTCGGTGGAGGTTCCGGGTCCGGACTCCGACCGGCTCGGCGCGATCGCCCGCGATCTCGGCATTCACCTCGCCGTCGGTGTCAACGAGCGCGACGGAGGATCGCTCTACAACAGCCTGCTCGTCTACGGCCCGGACGGTGCGCTGGCCCTTCACCATCGCAAGCTCGTCCCGACGAACCACGAGCGGCTCGTCTGGGGATTCGGCGACGGCACTGGACTCGCGGCGATCCAAACCGACGTCGGACGCGTTGGCGGCCTCATCTGCTGGGAGAACTTCATGCCGCTCGCTCGTGTCGCGCTCTACGAGTCGCACGTCGAGATCTATCTGGCGCCGACGGCTGACGACACCGAGCAGTGGCACGACTCGATCAGGCACATCGCGCGCGAGTCACGCGCGTTCGTGCTCTCGTGCTGCGTCTTCCAGCGCGCCGCGAGCTATCCGGAAGACGTCCCGCTTGCGGAAGGAGGCGAGCTGGTGGGTCGCGGCGGTTCGGCGATCGTCGCACCGACTGGCGAGTATCTGGCGGGACCGCTCTGGGACGAGGAGGGGATCCTCCTCGCCGATCTCGATCCAGATCTTCTGTACGCCGAGAGGCAGCGCTTCGATCCGGTGGGCCACTACTCGCGGCCCGACGTGCTGAGGTTGAGCGTCACACCGATCGACTGAGCGTTGTGCTGATCGTGATGACGAGGGTTAGATCTCGCGCGCGACGCCGAAGCCCGAGTAGACGTCCTTGCGCTTGATCTTCCCGTCTTCGATCGGGAAGACGTCGATGCCGTCCCACTCGAGCGTCTTGCCGTCGCGCGTCGCCGTCGCGGTCCACTCGTTCACGACGAGCCCTTCTCGCGCGTAGAGACGACGGCCTCGGAACAGGATGTCCGGGTTGTTGCGGAAGATGGCGGCAATGTGCTCGCGCACCGCGTCGGCGCCCTCGGCGCGCTCACCTGCGGAGTAGTTGTGGAACACGACGTCTGGCGCGTGCATCGACGCGATCGCGTCGATGTCGTGAGCGTTCCACGCGTCGTTGTACCGCTCGATCAGGTCGCGCTCGTTCATCGACGTGCCGCCTTTCTTAACACACGCTCATCGCCGACACGGCGCGTCAGCCCGTCGGCGTCGTAGCGCTCGAGCAGCAGCTGCGCGACCCGGCGTGAGATGCCGAGTGCGTCACGGAAGCCGGCGAGCGTAATCGGGTTCAGGCTCCGGATCGCGTCGACACCCTGCGCGTACAACGCCCCCGAGACCGCGAAGCCGTCGCCGACGCGGTAGAGGCGACCCGCCTGCTCGAGGAAGACACCCAGCTCGCGGTCGTCGAGCTTGCCGAAACCATGCTCGGCGAGCTCCGCCTCGAGCCGGCGCGCCTCCTCCTCACGACCGTCCAGCGACGGCACGCTGCCGGGCAGGTAGAGCTTGCCGCCTCGCCGCTCGAGCTCGAGCAGCGGCGCGACCGCGTTCGCCCACGGGCGGTCGAGCAGCAGCCGGCCGACCGGCAGGCCCGGATCGAGCGATCCGCCGGCCGCGTGCGCCCGCAGGCGCTCGCGCACGCGCTGTCGCAGCTCCTCGAGCCACGCCCCGGAGAAGTACCAGTCGCCGGCCGCGCTCACCGAGGCGAGCCCGCGCGCGAGCTCGCCCGGCGGCAGCAGCCCGCGCGCCTGAAGCTCGGGGCCTGTCACGGGCGCGTGCACGGTTGCGCGGACGATCGCGGCGGCGTCGCCCGTCTCAAGGAGCGCAAGGCGCTCGGGATCGATCGCGCGAGGCGGTGCCGGATCGAGCACGACGCCGCCGCCGACCGTCGTGTGCGAGCGCAGCACGATGCGATCGCCGCGGGCGGCGACGAGCGGAGCCGCGAGACGAAGCTGCGCGTAACGCGCGCCCGCGCGGACGACGCGCGCCACGGTGTGCGACGTGCCGTGGTGGACGTTGAGCCGTGCGCCGTCGGCGATCGGTTCGAGCTCGTGCAACATAATGTCGAGCCGGTAGCTGACGGGGAACGTCCCCGTTGCGACGAGCGCGTCGCCCCGCCGAAGGTCTCGCCGCTCGACGCCCGGCACTCCGACCGCGACGCGCTGACCTGCATCTGCCGCCTCGACCGGCTCGTCGTGCACCTGCAGGCTGCGAACGCGCACATCGCGCCCAGCCGGTTCCGCGCGCAGCTCGTCGCCTTCGGAAAGCGTTCCCGACCACAGCGTGCCGGTGACGACCGTCCCGATCCCGTGCAGGCTGAACGCGCGGTCGACGTACAGACGCGTGGGCCACTCCGCTCGTGCCGTCTCCACGGCTGCGCTCGCCAGCGCGGCTCGCAACTCATCGAGCCCTGCGCCCGTCTTCGCGCTCACCGCGACGACCTCGGCGCCGGGCACTAGCTCGCGCGCCTCCGCAACGGCGAGCGCGAGCGTCTCCGCGTCGACGGCGTCCGCCTTCGTCACGGCGACGACGCCTCGGTCGATGCCGAGCAGCCTCAGGATCGCGAGGTGTTCGTGCGTTTGCGGCCGTGCGCCTTCGCCGGCGTCGATCACAAGCAGAAACAGGTCGATGCCCGTCGCGCCCGCGACCATGTTGCGGACGAAGCGCTCGTGGCCCGGGACGTCGATCAGCGACAACCGCCGCCCGTCGGGTAGCTCGAGCGGCGCATACCCGAGGTCGATCGAGATGCCTCGCTCCTGCTCCTCGGGCAAGCGGTCGGTGTCCTTGCCGGTGAGCGCGCGAACGAGCCACGTCTTGCCGTGGTCGATGTGTCCGGCCGTGCCGACGGTCAGCGGCATCTGGCCTGGATCAGCCCGTCCTCGATGCTCACCGGTTCGAAGGCGGTGCCCTCGAGCAGTTCGCGCCACTGCGCCTCGTCACGCTCGCGGCTGCCCAGTAGCCCGAGCATCAGCAGGTCGAGCCACTTCGATCCGCCTTGCTCGTTCCCCGGCCGGATCACCGTCTCGTGGATGAGGATCCGCGCGTCCGGCGGCGCCGACGCGCGAACCGTCTCGAGGATCTTGCGCGCGCTCTCGTCGTCCCAGTTGTGGAGGATCGCGGAAAGGATGTACGTGTCACCGCCTGGCACGCGGTCGAAGAAACTGCCCGCGACGAACTCCAGCCGGTCGCCGAACGCCTTCTCGTTGCGGTCGGTCTCCGGCAGGTCGAAGACGATGCCGCGCAACTTCGGCCGGCGACGAAGGAGCCCCAGGAGGAGTGCGCCGTTCCCGCCGCCGACGTCGACGACCGTCTCGCCGTCGCGCCACCCGACTTGCTCGAGCCGCTCGACGCTGCGGTCCCTGCCGGCCGCCATCGCGCGGTCGAAGGCCGCCCGCTCAGAGGGTCGTTCGGACAGCCACGACCAGAAGTCGGTCCCGAACGTCCGCTCGAAGGTGGGCTCGCCACTGAGGTCGAGCTTTGCCGCTGTGCTCAACCAGATCCCGCCGAAGAAGTGCGCGAAGTCCTGCCAGTCCCCGTGGCGGCGAAGCAGCTCGGACGCCTCCGTGTTGCGAAAGACGCCTGGCTCGTCCTCGGCGAAGACGCCGTCGCTTGCCAGCGCGCGTAGGGACCGGTGAAGCATGTCGGCACTCGCGCCCGACTCGCGCGCGAGCTCGTCGACTTGACGCGGTCCTTCGGAAAGCGCATCGGCAATACCGAGCTCGGCGACGAGCCCGAGCACGCGTGCGGTGAGCCCGCCGCGGGTCAGGTCCCAGAGGATGGTCTCGGCGCTGCGCTCGTCGGTCATGCGCGCGCCGACGCGACCGCGCGTGCGACTTCGTCCACCTCGTCGTCCGTCAGCGTGCGGCAGTCGAGGAGCAGCTTTCGGTCGCGGACGATGCCGACGACGGGCGGTTCGGTGGAGCGAAGCGGCGAGGCGAGCTCCTCCTCGAGCGCGCACGCGAAGCTCGGTAGCTCGGCGAGCGGAAGCGCGCCGCCGCCGACTCGCGCGACCGTCTCTTCGACCGTTCCGCCGGTCAGCGAGGCGAGCCGATCGGCGCGCGCGCGCACGCCGTCGTCGCGGAGCATGCGCAGCACAGGGATCCGCTCCGGCGCGTCGAGATACAGAGCGAGCGTTCCCTCGAGCGCAGCGAGCGTGAGCTTGTCCGCGCGCAGCGCCCGCTGGAGCGGATGCCGGCGCAGGCGCTCGACGAGGTCGGCGCGTCCGACGACGATGCCTGCCTGCGGCCCTCCGAGCAGCTTGTCGCCCGAGAAGGTCACGAGGTCGGCGCCGGCGGCGAGGCTCTCCTTCGCGGAAGGCTCGTCCGCCAGCTCGACCAGAACGCCCGAACCGAGGTCGTCCACCAGCGGCAGTTTGTGGCTCTGTGCCACCTGGGCGAGGTGGCGCAACGGCGGCAGCTCGGTGAAGCCGACGACACGGAAGTTCGACTGGTGCACACGCAAGATCAGCGCCGTCTCGTCGCCGATCGCCTTCTCGTAATCGCCCGCCCGAGTGCGGTTCGTCGTGCCGACCTCGCGCAGCCGCGCGCCCGAGCGCGCGAGCACGTCGGGAATCCGGAAGCCGTCGCCGATCTCGATCAATTCGCCGCGCGACACGAGCACCTCGCGTCCCTCTGCAAGAGCTGCGAGCGCGAGCAGCACCGCTGCCGCGTTGTTGTTGACGACGAGCGCCGCCTCAGCGCCTGTGAGCCGGCGCAGGATGTCGGCGACGTGATCCTGCCGCGACCCGCGCGCCCCGGCGGTCAGGTCGTACTCGAGGTTCGAGTAGCCGCGCGCGACCTCCTCGACCCGAGCGATCGCCTCGGCCGCGAGCGGTGCGCGACCCAAGTTCGTGTGCACGATCACACCGGTCGCGTTGAGGACCCGGCGGAGCCGCGGCTGCCGTGCGCGCGCGAGCTCGTCGCGCAGGCGCGCGTCCAGGTCCCCGGGCTCGGCACCGGCGCGAATTTCCTCCCGAGCCTGCTCCAGCACGACCCGCGCAGCCGCCACCGCAAGCGGGTCGTTCACGTCGCGGGCGAGCTCGTCGACAGACGGAAGGTCGCGAAGCTGCACGAACTAAGAATAGGCCGCTACCGCGCGCCTTCCTCTAATCGGCGCAGCTCGTAGGGGCCGGCGACGAGCTCGACGGCCTCCTCCGGATCGTTCGTGACATGCAGCAGGTCGACGTCCGCGGAAGAAACCATCGACTCACGTAGCAGCCTGTCGCGGATCCAGTCGAGCATCTCGCCCCAGTAGTCCGAGTCGAAGAGCACGACCGGAAAGTGCTTCACCTTGCCCGTCTGGATCAGCGTCAGCGCTTCATACATCTCGTCGAGCGTCCCGAACCCGCCGGGAAAGATGACGAAACCCTCGCTGGGCTTCACGAAGCAGACCTTGCGCACGTAGAAGTGCGCAAACGTGTACTCGATGTCGAGATAGCCGTTCGGGCTCTGCTCGTGCGGAAGCTCGATGTTGAAGCCGACCGACAGGCCGCCGCCCTCCTTGGCCCCGCGGTTCGCCGCCTCCATCACGCCGGGCCCGCCGCCGGTGACAACCGCCCAACCGCGACCGGCGAACAGGCGGCCGGTGACGCGAGCCGCGGCGTAAGCCGGATGATCCTCTCCGACGCGCGCCGAGCCGAAGAGCGCAACCGCGGGCCGGTCGATCCTCTCGACGAGGGCGAATCCGGTGCGAAACTCCTCGGCGATTCGCTCGACCGCGTCAGGCGGATCGACCTGCCCGGTGTCGAGGATCTGCTGGTCGTGCACTAGAAGTTGCGCGGGACGTGCGTGTGCTCGATCCCGAACGCAAGCAGCGCCGCCAGGCCGAAATAGAGGATGGCGATCACGATCCGCTGCCACGGTTTGAGGCGGTAGTACTCCTGGGACTCTGGGTGACCGCGCATCTGCCAGCGCCGCCACGTCTCCATCCCGCCGACGATCAGGATCAGGATCAGAATCGGATTCGGCTGGATGATGACGAGCACGACGAGCGCGACCAACCCGAGCGCGACGACTCCTGGATGGATCGCGACAGCGATGCGCCCGCCGTCGAGTGGCAGAAACGGAATGAGGTTGAAGAGGTTGATCAGGAAGCCGAGGAACGCAAGCGCGATGAGCGGGCGCGAGTCGTAATACGCGCCGACTGCCCAAATGACGGCGGCGCCGGCCGTCCCGAGGATCGGGCCTGCAATGCCGTTGAGCGCCTCGTGCCACGCGCTCTGCGGCATGCGTTTCATCTGAATCGCCGCCCCGAGGAACGGGATGAAAAACGGCGCGCTGACCGGCAGCCCCTGGCGCTTGGCCTCGAGCACGTGTCCCATCTCGTGGACGAAGAGGAGCACGACTAGGCCGATCCCGAACCACCAGCCGCCGATCCAGACGTACACCGCGGCCGAGACGAAGATCGAGAAGAGGAACTTCGCTTTGAAGAGCACGGCGCCGAACTTCACGAGCAGCGCGCCGACTGCGGCGAGCGGCGCCAGGATCTTCTTCAACAGCTCGCGCAGCCCCGACCGGGGCTGAACCGGCTCGTAGTCGCGCTGGGGGACCTCGTACTGGTTCACGATCCTCGGCCTATCCATTCTTCGCCGCCCACGTACACCTCTTTCTTCCACAACGGGACGCGTTCTTTGAGGGTATCTATGGCGTCCTTGCATGCCGCGAGCGCGTCCTGCCGGTGCGGCGCAGAGACGGCGATCACGACGCTCCGCTCCCCGATCGCGACGCGGCCGATACGGTGGTGGATCGCGATCGCGCAGAGCTCGTAGCGCGCCGTGAGCTCGTCGGCGATCTCGGACATCACCCGCTCGGCCATGCCTTCGTACGCCTCGTACTCGAGGGACGTGACCGTGCGACCGCGCGAGTGCACGCGCGTCGTGCCGACGAACGTCGCGACGGCGCCGGCCTCCTCGGACGCGACCTCCTCGACCACGGCCTCGATCGATAGCGGATGCTCGCTGAGCGCGAACGCGCCACCGGAGACAGGTGGAATCAGCGCCACCTCGTCTCCATCGGCAAGTTTGCGGTCGCGCTCAACATACGACTTGTTCAGCGCGTACAGCAGTCCCGGCGGCTCGTCCCCCAGGTCGAGCGCCGTCCAGACGTCGCCGATCTGTGCGACTCCCTCGATCTCGCGTCGCGACCAGCCCGCGCGCTCGCGGAGACCGGCGAACAGACGGACCGTGACGCGCACGCGCTCAGCATAGGTTCACGGCGTACCCTGAACGGATGCCAGGCTCACGCTTCTTCAACTACGAGGAACCGCCCGAGCGTCCGGAAGACCCAGCCGTGCGGCGGGCGAACTTGCGCCGGGTCGGGGCGCTCTTCAAGCCGTACAAGGTTCGGCTCGCCGCCGTCCTCGTGCTGATCGTGGTCTCCGCGGGGCTCGGCGTGATCCCGGCGTTCCTGCTCCGCGACCTGCTTAACGCGATCCAGGATTCCGACACGACGGCGCTGTCGCTGTTCGCGGCCGGGATGATCGCGATCGCAATCGTCAACGGCGTGCTCGGCGTGCTCCAGACGCTCCTGTCGAACCAGGTCGGCCAGCGCGTCATGCACGACCTGCGCGCAGCGGTATTTCGCCACTTGCAGCGGCTCTCGCTCGCGTTCTTCACGCGCACCCGCACGGGCGAGGTGCAGTCACGTATCTCGAACGACATCGGCGGCGTCCAGAGCGTCGTCACGAACACCGCGACGTCGATCGTCTCGAGCGTGACGACGGTCGCGGCGACGATGATCGGCATGATCCTGCTCAGCTGGCAGCTCGCGCTGTTCGCGTTCGCGCTCATACCGATCTTCGTCGTGCTGACGCGGCGGGTCGGGAACGAGCGGCGAAAGATCGCGAAGACCACGCAGGAGACACTGGCCGACATCTCGAGCCTCGTGCAGGAGTCGCTGTCGGTCTCCGGGATCATGCTCGGCAAGACGATGGGGCGGTCGGCCGAGCTCGCCGACCGCTTCGAGTCCGATTCGTTGCGTCTCGCCGATCTCGAGGTTCGCCAGCGGATGGCGGGGCGCTGGGTGATGGCCTCGATCCAGACGACCTTCGCCGTCATGCCGGCGGCCGTGTACTGGTTCGGCGGGCTCGCGCTCGCGAGTGGTTCCAATGCGATCGACATCGCCACGCTCGTCGCGTTCACGACCTTGCAGACGCGCCTCTTCTTCCCGATCGGGTCGCTGCTCTCGGTCGGCCTCGACGTGCAGACGTCGCTCGCGCTCTTCGACCGGATCTTCGAGTACCTCGACCAGTCGGTCGACATCGAGGAGAAGCCCGACGCCTTGCAGGAGGCGCCGGCCGGCGACGTGGTTTTCGACCACGTCTGGTTCCGCTACGGCGAGGACTGGACGCTCGAGGACGTCACTTTCACGGTCCAGGCGGGCACGACCACGGCTCTCGTCGGCGAGACCGGCTCCGGCAAGACGACACTCGGCTATCTCGCCGCTCGTCTGTACGACGTGGAGCGCGGCGCCGTGACGATCGCCGGTGTCGACGTGCGCGACCTCAGCTTCCGCGCACTCAGCGATCTCGTCGGCGTCGTCTCGCAGGAGACGTATCTCTTCCACGCAACCGTGCGTGAGAACCTCCGCTTCGCGAAGCCCGATGCGACGGACGCCGAGCTCGAAACGGCGGCCGAGGCCGCGCGCATCCACGACCTGATCGAGTCGCTGCCCGAGGGCTACGACACCGTCGTCGGCGAGCGGGGCTATCGCTTCTCCGGCGGCGAGAAGCAGCGGATGGCAATCGCCCGCACGATCCTGCGCAACCCGCCGATCCTCGTGCTCGACGAGGCGACCAGCTCGCTCGACACCGCGACCGAGCGGCTCGTGCAGGAGGCACTCGACCAACTCTCGGAGGGGCGGACGACGATCGCGATCGCGCATCGCCTGTCGACGATCCGCGACGCGGACCAGATCGTCGTCGTCGACCGCGGCCGAGTCGTCGAGATCGGCACACACGCCGAGCTCGTACGCAACGGCAACCGTTACAGCACGCTCGTCTCGCGGGATTCGGAGCTCCAGCTTGCCGGCTGACGTCACGGTCACGTCTGTCGAGGCCACGAGCGACGCGGATCTCGAGGCGCTGGTCGAGGTGCGGCGCCGGGCCACACCGGATCTTGTGGGAACGGTCGAGAATCTTCGCTTCCAGCTCGAGACGAAGGCGCAGCCGCTCGCCTATCTCGTCGCCCGACACGAAGGCGAGCCTGTCGCCTGCGGCTACGTCGAGGCGTGGCCGCCTTTCGCCGTCGGCGACGTGACCGTCGTGCCAGAGCACCGTCGCCGAGGCATCGGCGCCGCGGTGCTCGCGGACATCTCGGCGCGGGCGCGCGGCTTCGGCAACGACAGCATCCAGGGCGAGGTCAGGGAGAGCGATGCACAGTCGCGCGCGTTCCTCGAACGCCGCGGCTTCGTCCAGGTCGGCGCGGAGAAAGCGGTCGTGCTCGACCTGGGCAGCGTCGAGCCGGCCGACGTGGAGCCGCCGCCCGGTGTGCGGATCGTGACGCGTGTCGAAGAGCCGGACCTGCTCGACGGGATGTACGCAGTCGCCGTCCAGGCAGATGAAGACATTCCTGGTGAAGAAGGTGCCCAGACATTCGAGCAGTGGCGCGCGCACGAGATCGACAGGCCTACGCGCCGGCCGGAGCTCTGCTTCATCGCGCTCGCGGGCGACGAGGTCATTGGCTACGCCGCGCTGCAGGTCTTCGGCGACGAGGCGCACCACGGTCTCACGGCGACGCGGCGCGACTGGCGCCGCCGCGGCGTGGCGACCGCACTGAAGCGGGCCGAGATCGTCGCCGCAAAGCGCGCCGGGTTCCGTCGGCTCGTCACCGAGAGCGAGGAGCGAAACGAACCGATGCGGCGGCTGAACGAGAAGCTCGGCTTCGTCCCGTCGCCCGAGCTGAGCGTCGTCGTGATGCGCGGGCCGGTCGCCTAGACCGGCACAGCGTACGATTCGCTCCATGGCGACGACCGACCGGCGCGAGACCGAGTCGGGCATCGAGATCGCGCCCGTCTACACGGCGGACGACGCGGAGCGCGAGCTCGAGCTTCCCGGTGAGTTCCCGTTCACGCGTGGCCCGTACCGCGACATGTACCGCGGCCGGCCGTGGACGATCCGCCAGTACGCCGGCTTCGCCTCCGCGGAGGAGACGAACGCGCGCTTCCGCTACCTGCTCGAGCGCGGGCAGACCGGCCTGTCGGTCGCGTTCGACCTGCCGACGCAGCTCGGCTACGACTCCGATGACCCGCGCGCCGTCGGCGAGGTCGGTCGCACCGGCGTCGCGATCGACTCCATCGTGGACATGGAGCTGCTTTTCGACAGCATCCCGCTCGGGGAGGTCTCGACGTCGATGACGATCAACGCGCCGGCGTCGCTGCTCCTTCTTCTCTACGAGCTCGTCGCGGAGGGACAGGGCGTGTCTCCGGAGCGGCTACGGGGCACCGCCCAGAACGACATCCTGAAGGAGTACATCGCGCGCGGGAACTACATCTTTCCGCCGAAGCCGTCGATGCGGCTGACGACGGATCTGTTCGCGTACTGCGCCGAGCGGATTCCGAGCTGGAACACGATCTCGATCTCCGGCTACCACATCCGCGAAGCCGGCTCGACCGCCGTGCAGGAGCTCGCCTTCACGCTTGCGAACGGCATCGCCTATTGCGACGCCGCGGTCGCCGCGGGTCTCTCCCCGGACGACTTCGGCGAGCGCCTCTCCTTCTTCTTCAACGCGCACAACCACTTCTTCCAGGAGGTGGCGAAGTTCCGCGCCGCCCGCCGGCTCTGGGCGCGGATCATGAGCGAGCGCTTCGGTGTGACGAATCCGAAGGCGCAGGCACTGCGCTTCCACGCGCAGACCGGCGGCTCGACGCTCACCGCGCAGCAGCCGCAGAACAACGTCGTGCGCGTCGCGATCCAGGCGCTGTCGGCCGTCTGCGGCGGCGCCCAGTCGCTCCACACGAACTCGTTCGACGAGGCGCTTGCGCTGCCGTCGGAGAACGCTGCTCATCTCGCGCTGCGCACGCAGCAGATCCTCGCGAGCGAAGTCGGAGGCACCGACACCGTCGATCCCCTCGGCGGCTCCTACTTCATCGAGGCGCTCACGGAGGAGCTCGAGCGGCGCGCGTGGGAGCTGATCGAGCGAATCGACGATCTCGGCGGCGCCGTCGCAGCGGTCGAGCAGGGCTTCGTCCAGGACGAGATCGAGCAGGCTGCGTTCCGCTACCAGCAGGAGGTCGAGGCGGGCGAGCGCGTGATCGTCGGCGTCAACCGCTTTCACGAAAAGGAAAAGGAGCCGATCGAGCTGCACCAGCTCGATCCGGAGGCCGAGCGCCGCCAGCTCGAACGCACGGCGCGCGTGCGCGCGGAGCGGAACGCCGACAGTGCACAGGCCGCGCTCGAGCGTGTGCGCGAAGCAGCCCGAGGGACCAAGAACATGCTGCCGTTGCTGCGCGAGGCGCTGCGAGCGCGCTGCACGATCGGTGAGATTTGCAACGTGCTGCGTGACGAGTGGGGGATGTACGACTCGCAGCGCGCGCCCGCATGAGCGACGCGCTGGCGTACCACCGCGCGACAAACGTCGAAGCACACGGAACGGACGAGGACGAGGCGCGGACGCTCGAGACCTATCCGACCCTCTTCAAGGACTACGGCGACTCGGAGCGAGTTCCGCTCGAGAAGTCTCTCGCCGGCCCGATCCTCGGCAACGGGGCGGCGGTCATGCGGACGCGGACGCACTTCGGCCCCCCGGGCCGGCGGACGGTGCACTTTCGCGGTTACTCGAGCGCGGGCGCGCTGTACCCGATCGAGGCGTACGTCGCGGCGCCCGACGCGCTCTACTCCTTCGACGCGCTCACGCCCGGGCTCGTCCGCGTCGGCGAGGGCGACGCGCGATCGGCTGTTGCTGCGGCCGTGGATGCGAGCGGCGACACCTTCGTCGTCCTGACGGGCGTCCATTCGCGCACCGGCTGGAAGTACATGGAGCGCGGCTACCGCCATGTGTGGTGGGACGCGGGCACGATGCTCGCGAACGTCCTTGCGCTCGCCGCCGCCGACGACCTTCGGCCCAGGCTTCACGTTGCGTTCCTCGACCAAGAACTGAACGCAGCGCTCGGCATCGATGGCGTTACCGAATACGCCCTCGCGGTCGTGGCCCTCGGTGACGACACGAAGTCGCCGTCCCGGCCGAGCGACGCTGGTACAGCCGTCCCACGAGCGCCGGTGGCCGCTCGCTATCCGCTCGCCGAGGCGGCGCATGCATCGTCGGCCTGCACGCGGCTGGAAGACGTACGCGCATGGCGCGTCGAGCCGCCGGGGGAGGAGCCGAAGGTCGACCGCGCCGCGCTCGTGCATGCAATCCGCCGCCGCGGGTCGATTCGCGCGTACGCGCCGACACCGCTCCCGCACGACGAGCTGGCCGATCTGCTCCGGTGGACCGAGTCGCCGATCCCGGCCGACGCACGGTCCGTTGTGCGACAGGTCGTGACCGTCGCTGCTGTGGAGGGGGTCGAGCCCGGGATCTACGACGCGCAGCTGAGACTCATCGCGCCGCGCGACGAGCGGGAGCTCCGCCAGGCCGTCGGATTCGCCGCGATGGAACAGGAGCACCCCCGAGATGCCGGCGTCAACGTCTTCCACCTCTGCGATCTCGACGCGCTCGTTGCGCGGCTCGGCGACCGTGGCTACCGCTGGGCACTGCTCGAGGCCGGCATCCGTGCCGGACGGCTGCAGATCGGTGCGGTCATGCACGGCTGGGGCGCTGCCGCGTCGACCTTCTACGACGAGGAGGTCTCGCGGCTGCTCAACACCCACGAGGCGCCGTTGCTGATGGTCGCTGTGGGCGTCCGCTAGTGCGGATCCTGCTCGTCTCGCAGATGTATCCAGGCCCGCGTGACCCGGACCTCGGCGTCTTCGTCGCGCAGATTGAGCATGAGCTGCGCGGCTTCGGTCACGAGATCGACCTCGCAGTGCTCGACCGACGCAACGGCGGCAAGCGCCGGTATCTGGAGCTCGCGCGGCGCGTTCGCGAGGCGCCGAAGCCGGATGTCGTCTACGCGCACTTCCTCGTCCCTTCTGGGCTGATCGCGTCGCGCGTCGACGCGCCGCTCGTCGTCACCGCACACGGGCGGGACGTGCGCAACGTCGGTGCGATCCCGGGAGTCGCGTCGCTGACGCGCCGCGTCGTCGCGCGCGCGTCGTCGGTGATCGCCGTCTCGAACTACCTACGCCGCGAGCTCGAGGCAAAAATTCCGCACGCGCGGGGCAAGACCGAGGTCGTCGACTCAGGCGTCGACCTCGAGCGCTTCTCACCCGCGGAGCCGCCGGGCCACGAGCTCGAGTCGCCCGCGTTCCTCTGCGTCGGCGGCCTCACCGAGCGCAAGAACGTCGTCCGGCTCGCCGACGCATTCGCGCGCCTGGGCGAGGGAAGCCTCACGTTCGTCGGCGATGGTCCGCTGCGCGCGCAGCTGGAAGGGCGCGAAGGAGTGCGGATCGTCGGGCGAGTGCAGCACGACGAAGTGGCGAGCTGGATCGCGAGCGCCGACGTCGTGTGCCAGCCGAGCCTGATCGAGCCGTTCGGTCAGTCGGTACTCGAGGCGATGGCGTGCGCTCGAACGGTCGTCGCGACGCGCATCGGCGGTCCGCCCGAGTTCGTCCAGCCGGGCGCCGGCGTCCTCGTCGATCCGACCGACCTTGACGCGCTCGAGAACGCGCTGCGGACAGCCGCTGCGTTACCGCGGCCGAACGAGGCCGCGCGCACCGCGGCCGCCGAGCACGACGTCAAGCATCAGGCTCGTCGGATCGAGGAGCTTCTCGAGCGAGCCGTGGCAGATCGGCGAGCCTGAGCTCGACGAGCGGGCGCACCTGATCCTCGAGGCCGTTCTCGCGCGCCAGTTCGAGTGCCTGCAGGAATGACTGCCGTGCCTTCTCAGGATCGACTCCCTGCTTCAGGCGGTTGTCCCCGGTTACGAGAAGTTTTTGTATCTTTTCGCGCGCTTTTTCTTCACTATTTTTCATAATTCTCTTATACTATTCATAGGGGAGTTGTCGCAAATCCGCGTTCTTATTGCCGATGATCATTCCTTGTTTGCAGAAGCGTTGCAGGCAATTCTGAGCACGGACCAGCGCTTCGAGACGGTCGGGATCGCCACGGACGGCGCCCAGGCGGTCGAGCTCGCCGAGTCGCTCAACCCGGACGTCGTCCTCATGGACATCTCGATGCCTGTCCTGGACGGCTTCGAGGCGACGCGGAAACTGAGCAAGAAGGTGCCAAAAACGTGCGTTCTCATGCTCACAGGGTCGAACGCGCGCCACGACGTCAACCGGGCGCGTGCTGCGGGCGCTGCGGGCTACGTCACGAAGGACCGCATCGCCGGCGAGCTGATCGAAGCGATTCTGCAGGTCGTGGAGCCAGAGGAGTAGCTAGCGTCGTTCGCTACCCTTGAGCCGCGATGCTTCAGGTTCTTTCCGTCTGGCACGTCCTCGTTTCGATGGCCCTCGTGGGCCTGATCCTCATGCACTCGGGGCGGGACGCGGGGCTCGGCGGGATGGGCTTCACGCCGCAGTCGCAGGGCGGCACGCACATCGTCGAGCGGAACCTGACGCGCGTGACGATAGCGGTCGCGATCATCTTCGCGGTCGACACCATCGTGCTCTTCCGCTTGCTGTCGTAGCGCTCGCGCTCGCCGGCTGCGGGTCGCAACGAACGGTCGCGCCGCACGTCCCCGTCGAAGGGCCTGCGCACACGCTTCGCGTCGCGCTCGCAGACGTTCCGTGGCCTTTGCCCGCGCGCCCGCGCACGCGCGACGAGGCACAGCTCGCCGAAGCCGTGCGCTCGTTCCGTGTCGTGAGCGCGCGTCGCGGCGAGATCGTCGTGCGTCGCGGCCCGCTCCGGATCGTCTTCAGGCAAGTCGAGCCGCACCGCGCGGCGGTGCTGTTCCGGCGCGGGATGCTCGACGAGGCGCCGGTGCCGCTCGGCGACATCCGCGCGGCTCTCGCCGACCGGACGGTTCAGGGCGCGGTTCGCATCAACCGGCTCGCCGCGGTCGACGCACTCGATGCGTCGCGTCTACCCGCGTCGCTGCGCGCCGCGCTGTCGGCGACCGCCGATCGCAGGGACTACGCGCTCCTGGTGCCGGAGGATCTGGACGCCGCCGCCAAGTCGCCGCCGGCGCGTGCCTCCCGCAGAGCCCGCCGCGCGATCCCGGGCCTGCCGCACGTGCCGGTCCGCGTCCGGGTCGAGGGCGACGGCGCGCTGCGCTACGGCGCGACGTTGCTCGCAGCGTCGTGGCGCGACCTCGGCCTCGACGTTCGCGTCTCCGACCGGAACGCGAACGCGTTCTTCTCGCGTCGTTCACCGCCGCGTGGGATCGCGGTCGCGCGAGCCGTCGATGCGCGGTTCATCTCGCAGCGGGTGCGCGGGTGGCGCGAGAACGCGCGCGGCGTCGTCGACTACGCGCGCGTCAGCCTGCGCTAGGAGATGTTGTCGGAGAGAAAGGCGAGGATCAGAGCTCGTAACGACGGTCCCGTCGCTCCCTTGAGCAACTTCGTCCCGTGCTCGCCCGAGTCGAGGAACTCCAGGCGCTTCACCGGTGCGGCGGCGGTGTCGTACAGGGTCTGCATGTCCTCGGTGCAGCACGAGTCGTCCTTGCCGACGACGTACAGCGTCGGCGACTGAAGTCGAGTGACCGCGGGCCGGGCGTCCAGCGACGAGAAGTCCGTCAGGGAGGAGAGAACGACGACCGCAGCAGGCTGCGGCTTCAGCGCCGCCGCTGCGACGAGCGCACCCGTGCCTCCCATCGAAGCTCCCATGAGCACCGTGCGCGTCGCGCCGCGGCTGCGGAGGAGCTTCGCGCCCGCGGCGAAGTCGCGATCGAGACGGAAGGCCTTCAGGTTGGCACGTGTGGCCTGCGACGAGCCGTGACCGCGAAAGTCGAATGCGAGCACGCGGTATCCCGCCCCCGCGAGGACGCGCGCGAACGGCAGCCAGTTGCAGAGATCTGCGTTCTTCTCGTGACCGAGCACGACCCCGACGGATCCGCGGCCGAGCACGACGCCGCGAAGCGTGAACCCGTCCCACGTCCGGAAGGAGACCGCGTGTTTGCGTTCGGCTTTCGTCACGCAGCGCTCGCTGAGCGCCGGAGGCTTCGCTGCGGGCGACGAAGCACCGGCGAAAGCAAGCGCAGCTCCGACAACCGCGAGGGCGACCAGGGATCTCACGCGCATTGAGACGCCGAATCCGGGCCGAGGTCAGTTCGCCGATTCAGATGCCAGGTGTCGAGCCGATGCCGGTGACATTGAAGTGCGCCGTCGCGATGGCCGGGACGAACGCAGCAACGGGATACCGTTCGCCGTAGAAGTCGGTCTGGTTGACGAGCGTCACCTTGCGTGAGAGGGCGGGTACGTCCGCGAGCAGATCGGGAACCGCGATCGTGAAGCGCAGGTTGAAGAGCGGCTCCGCGATCTTGCCGTCGCGGATGCGGAAGGTTCCGTCGCGCGTCATCCCGGTGAGCACTCCTCGCCGAGGATCGACGATGCCGAGGTAATGGACGCGCGTGATGTAGATGCCGTCGTCGACTGCCGTGACCAGCTCGTCCACCGACTCCGCCTCGCCGCCCGCGAGTGAGAGCGAAAACGGCACGGGGCCGTACGCCTGAAGGCCGACCGGGGGCGCGTGTCCCGTGCCCTGCACGTCTCCCCCTGCGCGCTTCGCGCTACGCCGGTCCCAGACAACGCCGCGCGCGACTCCCTCCTCGACGAGTGTCACGCGCTGCCTGGGGACACCTTCGAAGTCGAACGCCTTCGGCAGGCCGCGCGGATCGAGCGGATCGTCCCAGATGCTCACCTTCTCGTCGAACACACGCTCGCCGAGCCGCCCAGTCAGGTAGCTCCGCTCCTCGAGCAGGCCGAGGCCCCCGAAGGAGTCCCACGCGAAGTACTGCAGCAGCTCGGCCAGCGCGTACGGCTCGAGCACGGCGCGGTACACCTTCGGCTCGACTTCGCGGGCGCCCTTCGTTCGGTCGCCCTTCTCCGCTGCCTCGGCCGCGCACGCGCGCGAGTCGACGCCGGCGACTGCGGATGAGGTCTGCGTCGCGTAGCCGGACCGGCCCTCGGCGGACGCCAGAACGACGACGGTCGCATCGGTCAGTTGCTGGCTCACCTCGACCCCGGTCGTCGAGACGACCGCGAGCTCGGTGACGCCGCTGGTGAAGAAGCCGTAAGCGGGCGTGTCGCCGGTCCCCGCGATCGCCGCTGCCGCACGCTGCGCTTGTTCGTCCGGGCCGAGTGCGGCCGTGTCGTCGTCGTAGCCCTCGACCTTCGGTGGATCGGCAGGCTCCGCGAGCCCGGGGAAGTCGGGGTCCTCACGCATCCGGTCGGCCGCATCGGCGGCGCGCGCCGCGAGCTCGCGGAGGCCGTCGTCGCTCGTCCGGTTCGAGACGGCGACGCCGACCCGCCCGTCCCGGACGGCGCGAAGCGTCACGACGGTGTCGTCGACAAGTGTCGGCTGATGCTGCGTCGACGTGGCGAAGCGCGCGAGGCCGGAGCGCTCCGAGTGCACGAGGACGTCCGCCCCGTCGGCGGCGGCGGCCGCGTGCTCGAGCGCGAGCCGTGCGATGTCGAGCGTGTTCAGGCTCGAACCCCGACCTGAACGCCGCGGAAGCGGGCGGGACAGGTGCCGTGGGAGACGTGCGCGGCCTGGCCCGGCTGTCCCTTGCCGCAGTTCGTCAAGCCGTGCAGGCGCCATTCGTCACGGCCGGCGACCGCGTCCATCGAGCCCCAGAACTGCGGCGTGATGCCCGTGTAGGTCGCGTCTCGGAACATCCGGCCGAGCTTGCCGTCGACGATCTCCCACGCGACTTGTGTGCCGAACTGAAAGTTCAGTCGCTTGTCGTCGATCGACCAGCTCTTGTTCGTCTCGAGGAAGAGACCTTTCTCGACGCCGGCGATCAACTCCTCGAGCGACCCCTCGCCCGGCTCGAGGTGGAGGTTCGTCATGCGCACGAGCGGCATGCGGCCCCAGCCGTCGGCGCGCATCGAGCCGGGGAAGCCGACCTCGCGCGACCCGAGCCAGCCGACGAGCACCCCTTCGCGCACGATGGGCTGCGGCTTCGCCGGAACGCCCTCGTCGTCGAAGGCGAACGTGCCGAGCCCGCTCGGCGTCGTCGGGTCCGCGGTCACGTTCATGTGCTCCGACCCGTAGCGAAGCGAGTCGCGATCGCCGGGCTGGAGGAAGCTCGTTCCCGCGTAGGCGGCCTCGAAGCCGAGCACGCGGTCGAGCTCGGTCGGGTGCCCGACGGATTCGTGCAGCTGCAGCGTGACCTGCTCGGCGTCGATGACGACGTCCATCACGCCTGCGGGGCATTCGGGTGCTTGTAAGAGCGCGGCGGCCTGCTCGCCGACGCGCGGCGCCTCGCGTGCGAGGCCGAGACCGACGACGAACTCCCAGCCGGCCTGGGCGCTGATGCCGCCGAACGCGCTCGGGTAGCTGCGGATCTGCGTGACGTCGTCGGCGACTGCGGTCGCGTCGATCCCGCCGCCGCACTCGACGATCTCCTGGTCGATCTCCGAGCCCTCCGACGTCACGAGCACCTTTCGCTCGCGTTGCGCGCGCGCGTACGCCTCCGCCACCTTTACCTCCGGCCGCGCGAGTGCGCGCTCGGCCTCGAGGCAGAAGTCGATCTTCTCGCCGAGCGGGACGGAGAACGGATCGATCTCGACTTCAGTCTTGAAGCTCCCGCTCTGCGGCTCGAGCGGGGCGAGTTGCCTGCCGCCTCCGCCGGCCGCACGCGCGAACTCGCACGCACGCCGCGCGGCGTCCCGTGCCCCCTCGTCGGTCAGGCGCCGGTCGCCGGCGAAGCCCCAGGCGCCGTCGACGAGCACGCGGACGCCGATACCCTCGCTCTCGACGTCGGTGACCGACTCGACGTTTCCGTTCTTCGTCGCGACCGACTGCGACCGGCGAAAGACGGTGCGTGCGTCCGCATATGTTGCGCCGCTGCCGAGAGCAGCGTCGACGGCGTTGCCGCAGAGGTCGCGCATGAGGCGTGACGCTACACTTGGCCTCGCTCTCACGCGCTGGTGGCGGAATTGGTAGACGCGCTAGGTTGAGGGCCTAGTGGCCGCTTTAGGCCGTGGAGGTTCAAGTCCTCTCCAGCGCATTCTCGGCCCGGCTTCGCCGGGCCGTCGTCGTTGAAAGTGCTTCGCACTTTCAACGAGAAGACCTGGACAGGCGCCCTTTGGGCGCGTGTCCATTTGGTGGCTGTCGGAGGTGGCTGCTTCGGCTTGGGTTGGTGAGCAGCCGGGCTAAGCCCGGCTGCCGGCGATTGGATTTGGTTTGACGTCGTCCGGAGGAGTCTCTAACGTTGTGGCGAACACACGTTCGCAATCAACCTTTGGAGGCTATGTGCTGACCGGTAGACAGCAGGAGATCTGGGACTTCCTGGTCGACTACGTCGACCGGCACGGCTACCCGCCGACGGTGCGGGAGATCGGGGAGCGCGTTGGGCTCGCGTCGCCTTCGACCGTCCACGCGCACCTCGCGAACCTCGAGCGCGCTGGGTATCTCAAGCGCGACCCGACGAAGCCTCGCGCGCTCGAACTCACGGGCCTGCGCCGTCCCGACGCTCGCTCTGCCCGTGAGGACACGTCGCAGGCGCTGCCGCTCCTCGGCGACATCGCTGCCGGCGGGCCGCTGCTCGCCGAAGAGAACATCGAGGAGTACCTGGCCCTGCCCGAACAGCTCGTCGGCGCGGCGGACTTCATTCTCCGGGTCAAGGGCGATTCGATGATCGACGCGGGCATCCTCGACGGCGATCTTGTCGTCGTGCGCAAGTCCGATACCGCGGTGAACGGCGACATCGTGGTCGCACTCGCGGGCGATGACGAGTCGGCGGACGAGGCGACCGTGAAGCGGTACTTCCGCGAGAGCGGCCGCGTCCGCCTGCAGCCCGAGAACGCCGCACTCGAGCCGATCTACGCGAAGCACGTCCAGATCCTCGGCAAGGTCGTGGGAGTGTTCCGCGCGCTGTGAGCGTGGCGCCCTTGAATCGGACGCTGGAGCAGGAGCTGTTCGCGCTGCTCCGCGGCGCGAGCCTCGAGTGCCTGGTCTGCGGCGAGTTCGTCATGCATCGCCGCGGCGGGATCACGTGCCCGGAGTGCGGAATGACGCTGCGCCGCGACGAGCCGGCCACCGGATCGGCGCAGCAACTCGGTTCCAAGGCAGGGTGAAAGGGAGGGCCGGAGCACCGGCCCTCCCGTTACACCATCTGACCTCTTAGTTGGTCTTTGCCCCTAGCCGTCGACCGTCGCCGTGTCGCTGAACACCTGCAATTCGGTCGCGTGCACCTCGTTCGCACGCACGCTGGCGAGACAGTCGGCGTTGTTGGTCGGATCGTTGTCCTGGTCGCCTTGGTACGACGCCTGACCCGTGCACTGGTTCGTTCTCACGACGAACTTCACGTGCGTTGCCGGCGGTCCTCCGTTGGCGTCGAAGTAGCGCAGCGTCATATCCGGAGTGACCGGCCGCGGATTGACGGACGGGAACGCGTTGCCCGGTGACTGCACGATCCTCGTCCAGCCCGCGTCGATCGTGCCGTCGCATGTCGGGTTGGCCGGCTTGCCGGCCGTGCACGCGTAGGCATCGAACGAGCGCAGCGCCGTGAACCGGTTGTTGCCCGGCACGAGCAGCGCCGAGACGCCGAGGCTGGCGACTTGCACAGGCTTCGTGGTGCCAAGGGCGACGACGACCCAGCGCCCCGCGACCGGCGCGCCCGTCTGTCCGTCGTTCGTCGACTCGGTGTCGTCGATGAGGTTCCCGAGGCCCGTGTTCGTTCCGAGCGTGTCGCCGGTGATCGTGGCGCCCTGCGCGGCCGACGCGTAGTTCGTTGCGAAGTGGATCGCGATGTTGCGCGTCTGGCCCGGCTGGAGGTTCGGCACCTTGAATCGGACGAAGCCGTAGCCGGGTGCGACGGCGACGAAGTTGTACGCCGTCCAGCGCTTCCCGACTGCGAGCGAGTTCGGCCCCGTCGGCACGAACTGCGCCGTGTCGTCGAGATTGCCCGTGGCATTCGTGCCGTCGCTGACGGTTGCCGGATCGGTGTCCGCGATCGGGGTCGACCGCGCCTCGTAGTCGCCGACGTAGATCTTCGCCTTCACCGGGCACCGCGGCGCCCTTGTCCTTCGTGTCGGCGGAGAAGTTGAGCGTCGCGTTGTTCGCCACCGGCGAGGAGAAGTCGGGCACCGGATTGGTGTCCGCGTTGCTGACGGTGTTCTGGAACTGGCCGAAGCCGCGCATCGCGAAGCCCTGCCAGAGCAGATCCTGGTTGGCGCCGCCGAAGCGGGCCAGGTCGGCGGCGAGCATCGCGTCGCGCGCCTGGATCATCGTCGGGTTGCGCGGCATCATGACCATCGCGTCGTAGTAGTCCTGGATCCACTGCCGGTCGCCCGGGCACGCGCTCGGGGCGATCTGGCCACGGGCGCAGGCGACGTCCGTGGCCTCTCCGGGCGACGGGGTGCGCGAGAGGAACAGGTCACGGAGGTCCATCTGGACCGCGATCCAGATCTCGCCGTCGGCGTGCACCTCCGGGCCGACGTTGTCGAAGCCGAAGTCGCCGTAGTTGAGCGGGTCGGTGTCGGGATTCTGGCCCGGCTTCGGGAACTCGCCGCCCATCGGTCGGCCCGCGAGGAAGTCGCGGATGCCGTTGTAGCCGTTGCCGGTGGCGTACGCGCCCTCGGTGTAGCGGTCGGCGCCCGCCGGGACCGGCAGGTGCAGCTCGTTGAAGGCCGCGAGCGCGTCGAAGTCGCCGAACGCCTCGCCCATCGCGCCGGCGGCGTTGCCCTGCCGGGCGCCGACGCCCTTGCCGATCATGCGGTTCTCGATCAGGTGGCCGTACTCGTGGCCGAAGACGGCGAAGTCGTAGGCGCCGTCCACGCACGGCGCGTAGAACGAGGCGGCCAGGGGCTGCCAGACGAACTGGTTCGTCGTCGGGTGGCGGCCGTCGGCGCCGGTGCCCATGTTCGCGTTGTCGCGGCTGTCCGGTGCGCGGCGCCCGACTGCGCGTTGCCGATCAGCCCGTCGTTGCGCGAGCGGCGCCGCGATCGTCGGACCGCCGGGCGGCGGCGACGGGTCGTTCGTCGTGACGCCGTTGTTGTACTGCTGCGCGTTCCAGTGCCCCTCGTCGAAGCCGAGGTAGTACGCCCAGTCGTGCATGACGTTGTGGCCGACGAACAGGGAAACCGTCGAGGCCTCGATGTCGTTGCCGAGTCGGGTTCATCGCGGCGTTGACGTTGTTCGGGTTGCAGCCCGACGTGTACCAGGCGTCCGTGAAGGCCGGCTGGTAGTCGCGGGTCGCGCTCGTCGCCCGGACGAGAGCCGGGTTGCCGTAGACGCCGTGGTTCCCGCTCCACACCCGCGCGTCGTCGACGTTGTTGCCGATCGTCGCCGTCGTGCCCTGGTCGATGCCCGCGGAGTTGAGCTGGACGTCCCACGGGAACTTCGAGGCGACGCCTATCGGGTAGACCGTCGTCGCTGGGTCGTCGCTCGCGACCACATCGCATCCGGCAGTCGCCGTCCAGCAGAAGAGCGAGCGGCCGTCCGTGGTCGGATAGTTCCACGGGAAGGCGTTCAGGTCGTTGAACGGCATCGAGTGCCGCGGCGCCAACCAGGTCGGGTTGTCGGAGATGTAGTCGACCTGGCTCTGGCGGTAGAGGATGTCGCCGGTCTGTGCGTCGACGACGACCTCGTAGCTCTCCAGGTTGCCGCCGGCGTTCGTCGTGACGGTCGCGTCGTACGCGGCCCGGGCACCGTGGTGCGGGGTCGCGAAGACGGCCTTCTTGACGTGCTGCGGCTGCGAGAGCCCTTGCACGGCGAGCGTCGTCGCGCCCGCCTGCGTGCTCTGCGCCGCGATGTCGAGAAGCGAGGTGTTCACACCCGCGTCGTTCGCGGCCTGCGTCCACGCTTCGGCGGGCCCGAGCTCGACGTCGCCCGTCGCGTCGGCGCTTCCTCCGGTCAGGCTCGAAGACGCGTAGACGACGTTCCAGCCGTCGGCCTTCGAACCGACTAGCGCAACGGTCGCGACGCCGTCCGTCGACGCTACGCCGTCCGCCTGCTGGCGGAAGACGATCGCGTAGTCGTTCGTCGTGCCGACGAACGGTTGCGACGTCACCGCGGCGAGGCTATCCGTCGAGTCGAGCCTGAACAGCGCCTTGTTCGCGTCGAGCCAGTTGCGCGCGGCCGACACGGCGTCGGGCGCCTGAAGTCCCTTGGCGACGTAGTTGCCGCTGTTGCTGACGGAAGACGCAACGCCGAACCGGTTCCAACTCACGTCCGCGCCGAGGGCGCTCGCGGCCGCGAGCTGATCCGCGGACGGCGCGACCGAGGCGCGCGAGTCGTAGTCGGGAAGAGCCGCCGGTGTGTGTCCCTCGATGTTGACGATTGCGCGGCCGGCAGATGGAAGCGCCAGCGCGAGAGTCGACAGCCCCACGACCAGCGCGATGCAGAACAATCGCCCGCGCGTCGAGCACATGCGGATGTGCATTTCCCCTCCTTAAATTCATCCAGCCTGGGCGCGCGGGAGAGTAACGCTTGGCGAACTGGCGTGCGTCAGCTCGCCGGGACGACGATCGTGATGCGGAAACGTCGCGCTGCGAGCGTGCAGGCGTCGCAGTTCGGTCGTCCATACGCACGCACAGTGGCCGTGCCTCGAGCACGCGCGTCGATCCGCCACTCGCTGAAGCCCGGATCGATCAGGTACTCGACCGGAGTCAGGACGATCGCCCTCGAGCTCGGGCGTGGCGTGCTCCAGAGCCAACGGTTCGACAGTCGAAGGGTCGCGGTGGAGGCGCGGCCTAGTCGGAACGTCTTGCCTGAGTCGGCCTGTGTGATCGGGCGACGCATCGGGGTGGCACTTGCGCCGAGCACGCTGATCAGTCCGACGGCAACTGTGACCAGGACCGCGATCCTGCGCATGGTTCTCTTATAGCGAGCCTGCGGATTTGCAAACACCGAGCGAGGTACAATTTGGGTGCAGGCCGGGTGACCGCGGGAGCTTCGGCTCGCGAGGAAAGTCCGGACACCACAGGGCAGGACGCTGGGGAAATCCCAGGCGGCGAAAGCCGACGGAAAGTGGCACAGAAAGGAGACCGCCTCCGGCGAAAACTCTCCGGAGACGCCGGCGGTAAGGGTGAAACGGTGGGGTAAGAGCCCACCAGCGTCGTGGCGACACGGCGGCTCGCCAAACCCCGTCCGGTGCAAGGTGAAGCAGGTTCCGACGACGCGGCCCGCCGAGGAACCGGGTACACCGCTCGAGCCGTCGCGCAAGCGCCGGCCAAGAGAGATGGTCACCCACGACAGAATCCGGCTTACAGGCCTGCTACGGAAAAAGCCTCGGCAACGGGGCTTTTTCTATGCCTCTGCTAGACAACGGACATGCCTCAGCGGTCGGCAGTCGCACTTCTCGCGGTGCTCGCACTCGCGGGCTGCGGGCACTCGCGGTCGGTGCAGACGAGTACCGCTACGCGGTCGGTCACGACTACGGTCACGCGCACTGTGACGACGACGGTGCCGCGCGCAGGAGCGCCCGTGCCCACGCCGGTGCCCGCGCCCGCGCCCGCGCGAAGACTCGTGGTCGGCGCCGTCGAGGACGAGGCGAAGTTCGCCCCGACCGACGCGGACGCGAGTGCGCACATGGCGCGGGCGAGAGATGCCGGCTTCCGCGCAATCGCGTTCAGCGCCTTCTGGCGACCGCCGCTTCGCGAGCTACCCAAGGTGGAGCGTGATGCGTTGCGGCGTGCAGCGCGGGCCGCTGTCGCCGCGTCGATCACGCCGATAGTCGACGTCGCCCAGTTCGGCGGCGATACGCCGTTGACGGATGCGGAGCGCGAGGAGTTCGCGTCGTTCGCCGCGTCGGTCCCGCGCCTCGTGCCGCAGGTCGAGCACGTCGTCGTCGGCAACGAGCCGAACACGAACCTCTTCTGGAGACCACAGTTCGACGCGTCCGGCGGAGACGTGGCCGCTCAGGCCTACGAGCGCCTGCTCGCGCGGAGCTACGACGCAATCAAGGCGTTCGCGCCGAACGTCGAGGTGATCGGCGGCGGCCTCGCCGCGCGCGGCACCGACCGTCCCCGTGGGAAGCGGCCGACACATTCGCCGACGGCTTTCATCCGCGACCTCGGCGACGCCTATCGCGCGAGCGGCCGGTCGCTCCCGCTCATGGACGCGTTCTCGATCCACGTGTACGGCGAGTCGTCTCATGTCCCGCCGACGCATCCGCACCCGTTCGGCAGCACGATCGGCATCGCCGACTACGACAGGCTGGTGCGCCTGCTCCGCGAGGCACTCGGCCGCACAACGCCCGTCGTGTACGGCGAGTACGGCGTCAACACGACGATCCCGCCTGGAGAGGAAGCGGCCTATACCGGCAGCCAGGTCGACTCGAAGCATCCGGTCGACGCGTCGACGCAGGCCCGCTTCTACTCGCAGGCGATCGCACTCGCGGCCTGCCAGCCGCTCGTCGAGATGCTCCTCTTCTTCCACGTCACGGACGAGCCCCAACTCGAGCACTTCCAGACCGGCATGTACTACGCCGACCGAGCTCCGAAACCAGGGCTCGATCAGGTGGCGCAGACCGCCGACGCCGCGGCGGCCGGGACCGTTCCGTGCCCCCGCCGCTAGAGCATTAGCCGCGGGGCGGTTATGCTTGCACCAAGCGCCAACGACCAAGGAGTGGAAATGCGCGCAGCTTCATGTCCATCGAGAAGGCCTTTTTTGACCTATCTGGAGGGTATGACGCTTGCTTCGCACAACGCTCAACTTGGGAATTCTGGCGCATGTAGACGCCGGTAAGACAACTCTCACCGAACGGCTGCTTTACGGCGCCGGCGTCATCGCCGAGATCGGAAGCGTCGACAAGGGGACGACGCAGACCGATTCGCTCGCGCTCGAGCAGCAACGCGGCATCACGATCAAGTCGGCCGTTGTCTCGTTCGCGATCGACGACGTCACCGTCAATCTGATCGACACGCCCGGCCACCCCGACTTCATCGCCGAGGTCGAGCGCGTCCTGAGCGTCCTGGACGGCGCCGTGCTCGTGATCTCCGCCGTCGAAGGCGTACAGCCGCAGACTCGGATCCTGATGCGCGCCCTTCAGCGGCTACGCATCCCAACGCTCATGTTCGTGAACAAGATCGACCGAGGCGGCGCCGACTGCGAGCGCGTGCTCCGCGAGATCCAGGACAAGCTGACGCCGGCGGCGGTGGCGATGACCTCCGCCGGCGACGAGGGCGGCCGCGCCGCCTCCGTGACGCCGCACCCCATCGACGACGCCGACTTCGAGTCGCGCCTGGTCGGCGTGCTCGCGGACGACGATGACGAGTTGGTGCGCCAGTATCTCGACGACGACACGACGGTTTCGTCGCGGCGACTGCGCGAGCGCGCTCGCGGCGCAGACGAGAAAGTCACGCGTCCACCCTGTCTTCTGCGGCTCGGCGCTCACCGGCGCCGGCGTCGACACGCTTACGGGCGGCATCGCGGAGTTGCTGCCGACCAGCTCCGGCGACGACACCGGACCGCTCTCGGGGCTCGTCTTCAAGATCGAGCGCGGCCCCTCCGGCGACCGGATCGCCTACGCGCGCATGTTCTCCGGCACCGTCCACACACGCGACCGCGTGCACTTCGGCCGCGACGGAGAAGCCAAGGTGACGGCAATCAAGGTCTTCGACGACGGAACCGAGGCCCAGCGCCCGTCGGTCTCGGCCGGCGAGATCGCGAAGGTCTGGGGCCTCGGCGGTGTTCAGATCGGCGACAGCATCGGCGACGCTGACCGGGCGATGCCGCATGAGTTCCCGCCGCCGACGCTGGAGTCGGTCGTCGCGCCTCGAGATCTCGGCGAGCGACAGCAGCTTCGCGTCGCGCTCACGCAGCTTGCCGAGCAGGACCCGCTGATCAACGTTCGACAAGACGACTCGCGCCAAGAGTTGTCCGTGTCGCTCTACGGCGAAGTCCAGAAAGAGGTCATCCAGGCGACGCTCGCAACCGACTACGGCCTCGACGTGACTTTCCGCGAGACGACGCCGATCTACATCGAGCGCCCGATCGCTACCGGCGAGGCCATCGAAGCCCTGCACGCGGAGACGAACCCGTTCAACGCCACGATCGCGTTCCGTGTCGATCCGGCGCCGCCCGGCTCCGGGATCGAATTCGGGCTGCAGGTCGATCCGCTGACGGCGCCGCTCTACGTCTACAAGACGCTCGAGAGCTTCGCGGCGCACATGGACGAGTACGTCCGCCACACGCTGCAGGAGGGACTCCACGGATGGCAGGTGAGCGACTGCACGGTGACGATGACTCGCTGCGACTACAGCATCGCGGACGGTCCACCGTCACGCCGTGGACCGACGAGCACGGCGGCCGACTACCGCAAGCTCACGCCGTTGGTTCTCATGCAGGCGCTCACGCACGGAGGCACGGTGGTCTGCGAGCCGACGGTGCACGTTGTCCTCGAGATTCCTGCGGACACGATCGGCGCCGTCATTGCCGCTGTAGCGCGGCTCGGTGGAGCCGTCGAGACGCCGTCACTGCGGGGTGACCTCGCAGTCGTCGAGACGGTTCTGCCCGAAGGGCGTGCACGTGACCTCCAGCGGCAGCTGTCCGGGCTGACGCGCGGCGAGGGCGTACTCGAGTCGGCGTTCGCTGGCTACGAGCCGGTGATCGGCGAGCAGCCGAGCCGCCGCTGAGCCGGTTCAGCCACGATGCGTCCGTGTTCAACTCGCTGACCGACGCGATCTCGGGCTCCAACTGGGCCTACCTGATCATCTTCGGGATCGCGTTCCTCGATTCGTTCTTCCCCGTAGTCCCGAGCGAGACCGCCGTGATCACGGGCGGCGTCCTTGCGGGTGGCGGCGAACTTTCGATCGAGCTCGTGCTCGTCGCTGCGGCCGCAGGTGCGTTCGCCGGCGACAATTTCACCTACGCGCTCGGCAAGCTGTTCGGTCCCCGCCTCTCGCGGACGCTCTTTCGCGGCAAGCGCGCGCAGAGCACCTTGACGTGGGTGCATGGCGCACTGGAGAAGCGAGGCGGCTTGCTGATCGTCACCGCGCGATTCATACCGGGGGGACGAACGGCGACGGCCTTCACGTGCGGGTTGACGGCGTACCCTTGGCGCCGCTTCGTGTTGTTCACGATCATCGCCGGGACGTTCTGGGCGCTGTACGCGGGACTGCTTGGCTACTTCGGTGGCAAGACCTTCGAGAATCAGCAGTGGAAGGGTCTGCTCGTCGCGTTCGCAATCGCCGGCACTGTCACGGTCACGATCGAGGTTGTGCGCCATCTGCGTGAGCGCAACACCAACTAGCCTGGCGCTGTGGAAGACCGCGACTACGTCGTACGGGACAACGCGAAAAGGCGGCGCTACGAGCTGCTGGTCGACGGCGAGTGCGTCGGCGAGATCCTGTACAGCACGGCGTGGTTCGAGCGGTGGGCAAGCAAGTGCGCGTCTGGGCGCAGACGTCCGCCTACGCGCGTTGCGTCTCCGACGATCTCGTCGGCTGCCTCGAAGCGGCGATCGTCGCGGTCGACCGCCTGCACGTCTACTGACGGAACCATCATCCGCCCCTCGCCGATGAGGCCGATCTAAGCTGCCGCGATGCAGGCGAAGATCAAGGAGAAGCGCGAAGTCGCGAAGGGGACCCTGATGGTCGTCTTCGACCTGCTGGGCGAGGAAGTCGACTTCCGTCCCGGGCAGTACTTCTGGGTCACGTTGCTCGACCCGCCCTACGACGACGAGAAGGGACCGCGACGGCACATCTCGGTCGTGACGTCGCCGAACGAGCGCGGTGTGCTCGGCCTCTGCACACGCCTGCGCGACACGGCCTTCAAGCGCTCGCTCGCGGAAATGCCGGTTGGAGCAAACGTCGACGTCGAGCAGCCGAAGGGGAGCTTCCTGCTCCCGGAGGAGACCGACACGCCGTTCGTCTTCATCGCCGGCGGGATCGGAATCACCGTCTTCCGCTGCATGTTGCGCTACATCGCCGAGGAGGGACTGCCTCATCGCGTCACGCTCGTCTACTCGAATCGCGACCGCGAGTCGACGGCATTCCTGGACGAGCTCACGCAGCTCGAGAGTGAGAACGCCAACATTCGGCTCGTGCTGACGATGACCGACGACCCAGGTTGGGAGGGTGAGACCCGAAGGATCGATGCCGCTCTGCTTCGGGAGAAGCTCGCCGACGACCTGACGGCTTACAGGTATCTCATTGCCGGGCCACCGGCGATGGTGGAGGCGATGAGCGAAACGCTCCGGCAGGAGGGCGTTGCAGAGGAGCAGGTCCAGGCCGGCAGCTTCAGCGGCTACTGAGACAGCACGAACCTCCATAATCCCGGCGCGGCAGGCGTCCGACAGGAAGGGGTGCAAGATGAGGAGGTTCCTCACGGGACCAGGGTTGGTAGCCGCGGCCCTTGCGACAGCAGTGCTCGTCGCGGTGCCGCTCGCGCTCGCGTTGAATCCGGACACGGAGGTGACGACCGGGAGTCCCGCCTCGCCGTTCTCGCAGAACAAGCAGAACGAGCCCGCCGTCGCGATCGACGCGTCACACACGTCCGTGCTCGCTGCCGGCTCAAACGACAACATCGACGAGGAGGCGTGCAACGCGGGCGACGACCGGACGTGTCCGTTCACGCCCAAGGTCGGTGGCTCGGGCGTCTACTTCTCGTTCACCAGTGGCGACAGCTGGATACAGCCGACATACGTCGGCCTCTCCGCGCGAAACTGTCTCGGAGTCGTTGGCAACGGCGATCCCGGCTGCACCGCGACTCCGGGTCCGATCGGGACGCTGCCCAAGTACGCAGAGAACGGTCTCGAGTCTGACGGCGATCCTGCGGTCGCGTTCGGCCCACGTCCTGACTCGAACGGCGTCTTCTCGTGGTCCGCGGGCTCACGGCTCTACTACGGCAACCTGACGTCGAACATCGGGGCCACTCGAAGCGACCAGGCGTTCAAGGGATTCGAGGCGATCGGCGTCTCGTGGACCGACGACGTGCACGCCGCAGCCGCCGGCGACGCGGATGCGTGGTCTGATCCAGTCCTCGTCTCGCAGCAGTCTTCGACGACGTTCTCCGACAAGGAGCAGGTCTGGGCGGACAACGCGTCGTCGAGTCCGTTCTTCGGGACGGTGTACGTGTGCTGGGCGACGTTCGTCGGACAGGAGAAAGGCAACGCCGCACCAGCGCCACTCGACGTCGCTGTCTCGCATGACGGCGGCGAAACGTGGAAGCAGCATCCCGTGAGCGCCGCTGCGAACAACGGCCAGCGCAATCCGGCCGACGGCTGCACGATTCGCACGGACAGCCACGGAACCGCGTACGTGTTCGGCGTCGGCACGTCGTCGTCCCAGGGACATCAGGCGTTCGAGCTCATGTCGCGCTCGACGAACGGCGGCACGAGCTGGTCGCCTGCGACGCCTGTCGTCGGCCCGGTCACTCAGCCGGGACTGTTCGACCCGGTCCTCGGACGGCCGACGATCGACGGCATCGCCGGCGCGCGCAGCGACCTCGCTCCGGCGCCGAGCGTCGACATTGCGAACGGCGCTCCGACGGGCGCCGATGCGACGAACCGGATCGTGATGACCTACGTGAGCGGTGACATCACCGCGCCGCACGTCTACTTCACCGAGTCGACCGACGGCGGGAACACGTGGGCGGCGCCCCGCTCGGTCGAGTCCGCGGGCGACCGGGGGCTGTACACCGCGCCGGCGATCTCGCCCAACGGCAGGGACGTGTACGTCGTCTACAACGCGTTTACGACGCCGTACCGGACCGACACGTCCTCGCCGCGTAACCTCGTCGGCGTCGTCCTGCACGCCGACAGCTCGACGAGTCCGAACACGGCGACGGGTGCGTTCTCCCAGCTGAACCGAACGGCCGGGGGCGATCCGCGCGGATCGAGCCAGAACGACCTCGAAGGCGAGTTCCTCGGCGACTACGTCTACGCGGCGGCGACGAGAACCTACGCTGCGGCGGTCTGGAACGACACGCGTGCTGCGCCGGACTGCCCGGCGATCGACGCCTGGCGGATGTCGCTGCGCGACGGGACATCCGTGCCGAGGCCTGCGCCACAGCAGGCTTGTCGGCCCGAGTTCGGCAACTCGGACATCTTCGGCGGCACGTACGCCGATCCGTCGCCGTAGGCGCTGCGGACCGAATCGCAGGAGAGGGCGGCCCAGGTGGCCGCCCGCTCCCCTGTCAGCCTCGCAGCGTGACCTCGAGGGCCGTCCCTGCGCCCGGTGACGTCCGCAGGGAGAGGGCAGCTCCGATCGACGCGATGCGCGCACGGATGTTGCGGAGACCCTGGCCGTTTTCCTCCTCGCGTCGGAAGCCTTCGCCGTCGTCGACGATCGTCACGACGCGGCGGCCTCCGCGTTCCTCGATGCGCACCTCGGCACGTCGGGCGTGTGCGTGCCGCCGGACGTTCGCCAACCCCTCCTGGACGATGCGGAAGAGCTCGATCTGCTCGTCGGGGTCGAGATGCATGCGGCGATCGATCTCTAGCTCTACCTCGAGCTCGGCGTCCGCCGTGATCAGCTCGACGTAGCGCCGCAGGGCCGCGTCGAACGGCGCGTTGCCGCTCGCGGAAGAGAGCGCGAGGATGGCAAAGCGCGCCTCCTGCTGCGCCGCCGCGGCAGCATGCTTGATCTTCGGGCCGAGCTCCGCGGCAGAGCCGCCTTGCTCCAGCATGGTCGCGTGCGTCGCGACCGCGAACAGGTACTGCGCGAGCCCGTCGTGGATCTCGCGTGCAAGCCGCGCGCGTTCGTCGGCGACGGCGCGCCCGAACTCCGCCGCCTTGATCGCGCGCCATACGCCCACGCAAAAAACGCCGTAGCCGAGAACCCGCAGGAAGTCGCTCGGCGAGACCTCGACGTTTCCCAGCAGCGGCGTGAAGACGAGATGCAGCGACGAGAAGAGCATCAGCGACGCGCCGAATGCCAGCCAGCGGTCCAGGTCGTCGAGACGTTCGCGATAGCGGAGCCCAAACCCGATGATCGCGGCGAGACAGAGGAACGAGTTCGCCGAATACGCGAACGTGAGCACGAACGGCGGCGGCGTGCTCGCGCTGGACGTGAGCGCGGGAAGCGCCGACTCGATCGAGTGCATCACGACCAAGAGGAACGTGAGCTCCAGGACGAGGAACGCGAGCCAGTTGCCGAGCGTGCGCCTTGAAGAGGTGACGACCCCGCGTGCAAACGGCGCCGCCGCGATGAGAATCCAGGCGATCAGCCGCGAGACGATGCCGGTCCACGCTTCGGCGCGGGTCAGGTTCTGCTCGGCGATGGACGGCGCGAGACCGAACGCCGCCGTCGAAACGGCCGACACGGCGAAGCCGAGGCAGAGGAGAAGGTCGAACCGCCGTCGCTCCGTCGTGAAGCGGGCGCCGGCGAGCAGCGCGACAAGGCCCGCGGCGAGTGCCCCGGCGGTCTGCAACACGAGCTTGAGGTGAGGCAGCGTGTAAGTCGAGCCCGCCTGCGAACGCACGAGCAGGAGCGCAAGGGCTCCGCCGAGCAGCGCCAGCAGGAGCGCTTCGTCGAGCAGCCAGGTCTGGTAGGCGTCGCGTTTGCGCCGCATATCGCTCTTTGTCGGCACGAATACGCGAACCTATGAGCGTGGCCACGATCCTCATCGTCGACGACCATCCGCTCACGCGCGAAGCGCTCGCGGCGCTACTCGAGCAGAACGGGTTCGAGGTGGCAGGTCAGGCTGCAGACGGGGAGACGGCCGTCCGCCAGGCCGGCGAGCTTGGCCCAGATCTCATCCTGCTCGACCTCTCGATGCCGGGGATGAACGGGCTCGAAGCGCTGCCGCAGCTTCGCGCCGCGGCCCCCGCCGCGGAGGTCGTCGTGCTCACTGCATCGGGCACGGAAGAGAACCTCCTCGGCGCCATTCGCGGCGGTGCCGCCGGCTACCTCCTGAAGAGCGAGCCGCCCGAGCGGATCGTCGAGTTTCTGCGCGGCGTCGCACGCGGCGAAGCTGCGCTCTCGGGCTCGGTCGCGCGGCGGCTGCTCGAGACGGTGCGCGAAACCGGCGGCCGCGAGACCGGCATTCCCGACTCGATCGCTGCCGCGCTGACCGCGCGCGAGGTGGAGATCCTCTTGCTGTTGGACGACCGGCTCGAGACCGACGAGATCGCCAAGCGCCTGTTCATCTCAGAGCACACGGTGCGCTCGCACGTGAAGAGCATCCTGCGCAAGCTCGACGTCTCCTCGCGTCGCGATGCTGTCGAGAAGCTCGCCGCGGCTCGCCGCCTTTGAGTTCCCCACGAGTGGCCGTTTTGTTTAGGCGAAGCCTTCGAGCGCCGCGCGGACGAGGCCGGGCAGCGTCTCGAGGTTGTAACCGCCCTCGAGCACCGCGGCGGTGCGTGGGGCGAGCGAGGCACACCGCTGCGCGAGCTCGCGGAAGCCGGACTCCGTGACGCGCATTCCGGCCAGCGGATCGGCTTCGTGCGCGTCGAAGCCGGCCGAGACGAGTAGGAGCTCCGGCTCGAATGCCTCGACGCGCGGACCGACCACGTGATCGAACGCGTGCATGTACTTCTCGTCGTCACAGCCCGCGGACATCGGAACGTTCAGCGTCGTGTCGCGTTGCTCTTGCGGACCGCCTGAGCCAGGATAGAACGGCCACTGATGCAGCGATGCGAAGAACACGCTGTCGTCGTCCCAGAAGATGTCCTGCGATCCGTTGCCGTGATGCACGTCGAAGTCGACGATCGCGACGCGCTCCGCACCCGCCGCTTGTGCTGCGCGCGCGGCGATCGCGACGTTGTTGAAGAAGCAGAAGCCCATCGCCCGGTCCGCAGGCGCGTGGTGACCCGGCGGCCGCACGAGCGCAAAGCCGTCGTTCGCCGTCGCCTCGATCGACGTTCCGGCGGCGAGCAGCGCAGCCTCGTACGTCGTCTCGGAAGCGGGCGTATCCGAATCGAGCCACGTCGGCGACGTGATGCTGCGGACGAGCTCGACGTACGCTGCCGTGTGGCAGCGGAGGACCTCCTCCTCGGTCGCGCGTCGTCCCTCCGTCCAGGCGAATGCTTCGAGCAGCGCGCCGAGGCGCTCAGGCCGCTCCGGGTGATGGCCCGTCGGATGCAGGTCCGCGAGCCGCGCGTGGCTGTAGACGTCTATTGCGCCCTCGCCGCGAGCCGCTCGGCGAGCTGGTTCAGCCCCCACGAGCGGGCGAGCTCGGCGCCGCCTTCCCAGTCGGGATCGGCGTCGGGTATCTCCGGCAGCGGCGCGGCCGGATCCATCGCGGCGATCTTGCGGTAGAGGCGCAGCTCGTCCGCCTGCGCCGAGAAGCGACCCTCGGCAAGCATCGCGTCCAGCGAGTCGTACTGCTTCAGCAGGCTGGCTGCGGTCTTGGGGCCGACGCCCTTCGCGCCGGGGAGCTTGTCGGAAGGGTCGCCGCGAAGGGCGATGAAGTCGGGCACCTGCCGCGGCTCGACGCCGTACCGCTCGCGTACCTCGTCGGGCCCGATGCGTGCGATCTCGCTGACGCCGCGCACGGGGTGGAGAACCGTCGTCCGGTCGCTCACGAGTTGAAAGGCGTCGCGGTCGCCGCTCGCGACGAGCACCGTTCCGCCGCGCGCCTCCTCGAATGCGACGGCAGCCGCGAGGAAATCGTCCGCCTCGTAGCCGGGAGCTTTCGCGACCGGGAAGGAGAGCGCCGCGCACAGCTGCGGCAACATCGCCAGCTGCTCCAGAAGGGACGCGTCGAACTCGCGCCCCGACTGATAGGCCGCAAACGCCTCGTGCCGGTAGGTCGGCACCTCGAGCGTGTCCCAGGCGGCGAGCACGGCGCGCGGCTGTTCCTGTTCCCACAGTCGCGTGATCATGTTCGTGAAGCCGACGACCGCGTTTCGGTTTATCGACTTCGGCAGCGCGTGGTACGCGCGATGCGCGAACGAGTCGCCGTCGACTGCCAGGAGAGGGGCGCTCACAGTGTTTCGTGCAGCCTCTCGATGTCGCGCATCAGCCTTTCGGTCGCCGCCTGTGCATCCTCGCCCGGCTCGAACGGCTCACCATACGCGACCTTCCACCGCGCGACCCGCGACAGCCGATCCGTTCCGCTGATCGCGGCAGGCACGAGCGGTGCGCCGGCGAGCTGCGCTATCCGGGCGGCGCCGCTATGCGGCCGCGCTTGCCACTTCTTCCGCACTCCTTTCTTCTGTCTCGTGCCCTCGGGGAACATGACGACGATCTCCCCGGCGCGCACCAACTCCACCGCTCTGCCGATTGCCTCCGCGTCGCCGGTGCCCCGCCGCACCTTGAACGCGCCGCCGGCGTCGAGGACAAGGGACAGCGGCCACCAGTACAGCTCCGACTTGGCCATGAAGCGCAGCCATCGTCGCGGGAAGAGTGGGATTCCGAGCGGCCAGGGGTCCAGATTGGACGCGTGATTCGCGGCGAGGACGAAGCCGCCGGAGGGCACGCGCTCGAGCCCGTTGACCTCGAGTCGAAACAGGCCGCGAACAAAAGGAATCGACAAGAAGGCGATCAGCCCGTAGATCCTCGAAGGCCGCGACATCTCTGGCGCATAATCGTGCCTCCGCTACCCTCGTGCCGTGTCAAAACGCCTCGTCATCGTCGAATCGCCTGCAAAGGCACGGACGATCAAGGGCTTTCTCGGTCCCGAGTTCGACGTCGAATCGAGCATCGGGCACATCCGCGATCTTCCCGAGCGCGCCGCCGACGTGCCCGCCAAATACAAGAAGGAACCGTGGGCCCGTCTCGGCGTCAACGTCGAGAACGACTTCGAGCCGCTGTACGTCATCGACTCCGAGAAGAAGCAGCGCGTCGCCGATCTGAAGAAGCTTCTGAACCAGGCCGACGAGCTGCTACTCGCGACGGACGAGGACCGCGAGGGCGAGGCGATCGCATGGCATCTGTCCGAGGTGCTGAAGCCGAAGGTGCCGGCGCGTCGCATGGTCTTCCATGAGATAACGCGCGACGCGATCGAGCGTGCGCTGCTCGAGACCCGAGACATCGACGCGCGGCTCGTCGACGCGCAAGAGACCCGGCGGATCCTCGACCGCCTCTACGGCTACGAGGTATCGCCGGTCCTCTGGAAGAAGATCATGCCGCGGCTTTCGGCCGGGCGCGTGCAGTCCGTTGCGACGCGCCTGGTCGTCGAGCGCGAGCGCGCGCGGAGGGCATTCGTCGCCGCCGAGTACTGGGACATCGAGGGAACATTCGTGCCCGGGCCGTTCGCTGCGCGGCTGGTCTCAGTCGACGGCAAACGCGTGGCGCAGGGACGCGACTTCGACTCCCAGGGTGTGCTCGCGGAGGGCGCCGTTCGTCTGGAAGAGCAGCGAGCGCGAGCGCTGGCCACGGCGCTCGACGGCTCCGAGTTCGCTGGTCCGGAGCGTCGAGGAGAAGCCGTACACGCGCCGTCCCGCGCCGCCGTTCATGACGTCGACGCTGCAGCAGGAGGCGAGTCGCAAGCTCCGCTTCACGTCGCAGACGACGATGCGTGTGGCCCAGCGCCTGTACGAGAACGGCTACATCACGTACATGCGCACCGACTCGACGACGCTTGCCGAGTCCGCGCTGGCCGCGGCGCGCGACCAGGCGCGCGAGCTGTACGGGCGCGAGTACGTCCCGGAGAAGGCGCGGCACTACGACCGCAAAGTGAAGAACGCCCAGGAGGCGCACGAGGCGATTCGTCCAGCCGGGGACCACTTCCGCACTCCGCAAGAACTACAAGGAGAGCTATCGCGCGACGAGCAAGCGCTGTACGACCTGATCTGGAAGCGCACGATCGCGTCGCAGATGAAGGACGCGACAGGGTCCACCGTCTCGGTGCGGCTCGGCGCGCGTGCGTCGAGCGGCGAGGACGCGGAGTTCGGCGCCTCCGGGACGACGATCACGTTCCGCGGTTTTCTCGCCGCATACGAGGAGGGCCGCGACGAAGCGGTTCAGACAGGCGACGAGGAGCGTCTGCTGCCGCCGATGAGCGAGGGCGACCGCCTCGAGGCGCAACAGCTCGAGCCGCAGGGTCACACGACGACGCCGCCCGCGCGCTACACGGAGGCGACGCTCGTCCGCGCCCTCGAGGAGCGCGGGATCGGGCGGCCGTCGACCTACGCCTCGATCCTGAGCACGATCCTCGACCGCGGGTACGTCTTCAAGCGCGGCACCGCCCTCGTCCCGTCCTTTCTCGCCTTTTCGGTGGTCGCGCTCCTGGAGCAGCACTTCGAGAAGCTCGTCGACTACGACTTCACCGCTCGGATGGAGGACGACCTCGACCGGATCGCTGAGGGCGAGGAGCATCGCGTCGAGTGGCTGAAGCGCTTCTACTTCGGAAGCGACGGCGACGAGGGTCTACACGACCTCGTCACGCACCGACTCGGCGACATCGACGCGCGCGAGATCAACTCGATCCCGATCGGAAACGACATCACGCTCCGGATCGGGCGTTACGGCCCTTACCTCGAACGCGAGGACAAGCGCGTGTCGATCCCCGACAACCTGCCGCCGGACGAGCTGACGCTGGAGCTGGCCGAGGAGCTGCTCGCGAAGCCGAGCGGAGACCAGGAGCTGGGGGTCAATTCGGAGACGGGTCGCGCGGTCGTCGCGCGCGAAGGCCGCTACGGGCCGTACGTCGCGGAGTTGCCGCCCGAAGGCTCGGAGGAGAAGCCACGCACCTCGTCCCTCTTCAAGTCGATGTCCCTGGAGACCGTGACGCTCGAGGAGGCGCTCCGCCTGCTCTCGCTGCCGCGGACGCTGGGCGACGCCGAGAGCGAAGAGGTTACGGCCCAGAACGGCCGCTACGGCCCGTACGTACAGAAAGGAAAGGAGACGCGCTCGCTCGAGAGCGAGGAGCAGCTCTTCACGATCACGCTCGAAGAGGCGCTGGCGCTGCTCTCCAAGCCGAAGGAGCGCCGCCGGCGTGGCCAGGCTGCCGGCCCGCTCCGGGAGATCGGGCCGGATTCCCTCTCGGGCAAGAAGATCGTCGTCCGGAGCGGTCGTTTCGGCCCGTACGTGACCGACGGGGAGACGAACGCCAGCCTCCGCCGCGGCGACGACCCGGAGACGGTGACCCTGGAGCGAGCGACCGAGCTCCTGGCCGAGCGGCGCGCGAAAGGCCCGGCTGAGCGCCGAAAACGCGCTTAACCCATTCGCAAGCGCCCTTAATACTCCACAAACCTTTTTCTGAAAAGGTCGTCTTGACGTAATAGGGAGCCTCGGTGGGGTCAATCCGCCGCGGCCTCGATCCGCGAACGACGAAATACTGAGCCTGGAATCGACGTTCCAGCCGGTGTGGCTACCGGCACTGGCCCCGCCAGGAGATCACGTCTACAGTGAGAAGGTTTGGAGTTCCCCGCGAAGCCAAGAGCACCCGAAAGGACTGAACCGACCACTTGACGCAGAATCAGCTTCACGAGTTGCTCGAGAGCGACAGCGCACGCTCCCTCGTCGAGAACGCCGAGGAGCGGGGCTTTATCGAGCAGGCCGATTTCGAGGCCTTCACGCTAGAGCACGACCTCAACGACGACGAGGTCGAGCAGTTGACGCGCGAGCTCGAGACGATCGGGTTCGACGTCGGCCCGCCCGTCGCTGCGGAAGAGAAGGAGAAGGTTCCGGTGCCCAAGGTCAACCTCGAGATCAACGAGGTCGGCGGCGCGGCGGACAGCCTCCAGCTCTTCCTCGCCGACGTCGGTCGCCACAAGCTGCTGACCGCCCACGAGGAGGTCGTCCTCGCGAAGGCGATCGAGCGCGGCGACGAGCGTGCCAAGCGGCGCATGATCGAGTCGAACCTGCGCCTGGTCGTTTCGATCGCCAAGGGCTACCGGGGCCTCGGCGTCCCGTTCCTCGATCTGATCCAGGAAGGCACGCTCGGTCTGAACCGGGCCGTCGAGAAGTTCGACTGGCGCCGCGGGTACAAGTTCTCGACGTACGCCACATGGTGGATCCGCCAGTCCGTTCAGCGCGCGGTTGCAAATCACGCGCGCACGATTCGCGTGCCAGTGCACGTCGTCGAGCGGCAGCAGAAGCTTTCTCGCGCCGCGCGCCGGCTCGAGGTCGAGCTAGGCCGCGAGGCGACGAAGGAAGAGCTGGCGGAGGCGACGGGCCTGCCGATCCAGCACGTCGACGAGGCGCTAGGCGCCGCGCAGGCGTCTGTCTCGCTGAACCAGACCGTCGGCTCGGACGACGAAGGTGAGCTCGGCGACCTGTTCGCGGACCGCGAAGCCGTCGACCCGTTCGACGAGGCCGAGGAGTCGCTGCGCCGGCAGGGCGTGCGCAAGGCGCTCGACGCGCTCCCCGAGCGGGAGCGGCGCATCCTCGAGCTGCGGTTCGGGTTCGAGGGTGAGCCGTGGACGCTCGAGGCGATCGGGCACGAGCTCGACCTGACCCGCGAGAGGGTGAGGCAGCTGGAGGGCCAGGCGCTCGCGCGTCTAGCGGCCCTCCGCGACATGATCTCCATCGCCGCCTAGTCGCGGCGAAGGCGGTATCGGAGTGACCGACGTGCGCGTCTGCAGCGTCGAGGTCGCGCCGATTCGCGCCGAGCCCGACGAATCGTCGGAGCAGGTGACGCAGGCGCTGCTCGGCGAGCCGCTGACCGTCGAGGAGGAGCGCGACGGTTGGACCCGCGTCCGCACCGCGTACGACTACCCGGGCTGGATTCGAGCCGCCTCTTTAGGCCCTGTCCCAGGGACAGTCCCTCGGACAGGGCTGCCGGAGCCACGCCCGGAGGGCGACCCGGTCGACGAGGCGCGCGCGTACCTCGGCACGCCGTACCTCTGGGGCGGCATGACCGAGCGCGGCATCGACTGCTCCGGCCTTGTCCACATGGCCTATCGGCGCCTCGGCCGTCTCGTGCCGCGCGACGCCGACCAGCAGGAGGAGGCGGGCGCGCCGCTCCGCGACGACGAGCTACGCAGCGGCGACCTGATCACCTACGGCGACGACGCAGGAGCGACGCACATCGCGTTTTGGCTCGGCAATGGCCGGATACTTCACTCGACGGAGCGCGACGACGCGAACGGCGTCGTCGAAGAACCGGAGCCCGCCGACCTGCATGCTCGGCGTCGACGGCTCGTCCGCTTCTAACTGCGACCGTCATTGTTCGTCATTGATTAGATTCGGAAAAGTTTCAGCCCAGAAGTAGCGGAGGCCGACTGGGGCCGCCGTTCAGAGCAGGAGGTGGATGACGTGATTCGGAGGAATCGGTGGTCCTGGTTCGTGAGCCTCGCAGTGCTCGCAACAGGGCTCGTGCTCCTTGCGGCCGCCTGCGGCGGCGGCGGCAAGAAGGCGGCAACGACGACGACCTCGACGGTGGGAAGTTCCCAGCAGAAGACGTTCCCGAATTTCCGCATCGTCTACGACACGGGTACGGACTACCTCGACCCCGGGCTCTCGTACACGGTCGAGGGCTGGGAAGCGATGTGGAACGTCTACCTGAGCCTGCTCGGGTACAAGCATGTGAACGGCCCCGACGGCGCAACGATCGTGCCGGCGCTCGCACAGGCGCTGCCGCAGGTCTCAGCTGACGGGCTGACCTACACCATGACGCTTCGTCCCGGCCTGAAGTACTCGAACGGGACGCCGGTGAAGGCGAGCGACTTCAAGTATGCGATCAAGCGCGACTTCCTCGTCGACTCGCCCGGTGTCGGCTTCTTCACGAACATCGAGGGCGCCGATTCGTTCTCGAAGACGAAGAAGGGCGACATCGCCGGAATCACGACCGACGACGCGACAGGGAAGATCACGGTCAAGCTCGTGAAGCCGCAGGGCGACTTCGTGAACATCCTCGCGACGATCTTCGCCGCGCCCGTGCCGCCGGGCACGCCGGCGAAGGATCAGTCGACGACACCGATCCCGTCGACGGGCCCGTACCAGATCCAGAGCTACACGCCGAACCGGCAGTTCACCCTCGTCCGCAACCCGAACTTCAAGCCGACGGCCAACCTGCCGGCGACGAACCCGGACAAGATGACCTTCAAGATCGTCGAGGACGACTCAGCTGCCCTCCAGCAGGTGATCAACGGGCAGGCGGACTACGACTTCCATCCAATCCCGGTCGACCGGCTCGCGGACGTGCAGCAGAAGTACGGGGACCAGTTGAAGATCTACACGCCGGCGAACACGTACTACTACTTCATGAACAACCGGCTGCCACCGTTCGACAAGCTCGATGTGCGGAAGGCCGTCAACTACGCGATCGACCGGAACGCGCTCGTCCGCCTCTACGGAGGTCTGGCGACACCGACGGAGAACATCCTCCCGCCGACATATCCGCAGTACCAGAAGCACTCGCTCTACCCGCTGAACGTTGCGAAGGCGAAGCAGTTGATCGAGGCCGCGGGCGTCAAGGGGACTGAGGTCGAGGTGTGGGGCTCGAACCGCGAGACGTCGAAGAAGCCGGTCGAGTATCTAACCGACGTCCTTAACAAAATCGGCTTCAAGGCGAAGCCCAAGATCATCGACGCAGCCGTCTACTGGACGACGGTCGGTAACCAGAAGACGAAGGCACAGATCGGCTTTGCGGACTGGTTCCAGGATTACCCGCATCCGCTGGACTGGTTCGACGTGTTGCTGAACGGCACGCGGATCACGGACACGCACAACAACAACTACTCGAACTTCGACAACCCTGCCGTGAACGCAAAGATCGCGGCTCTCAAGCAAAAGAGCAAGCTCGACGCCACGGTCAACGACGAGTGGAAGCAGCTCGACAAGCAGGTCATGCAGCAGGCGGCATGGGCGCCCTACGTGAACAGGCAGTTCACGGACTTCTTCGGCACGAACATCGATACGGCTTGCTACATCAACCACGTGCTGTACCAGTTCGACTTCAGCCGGATCTGCATGAAGTAGTTTGGACGGAATGGAATAAGGTGATTTGATCGAGGGCGCCCACGTGGGCGCCCTCGGGGCTTCGGATGGCGACCAGACAGGAGACGACCCGGGACACGACCGTCGAGCTCTCGCTCGACACCGCCTCCCTGCTGGCGCAGGAGGAGCACGGCGTCTCGATCGCGGGGCGCAGCCCCTGGTATCTCGCCTGGCGCCGCCTGCGCCGCAACTACGTGGCGCTCGCCTCGCTTGCCGTGTTCCTGCTGATCGTGGTCTCGTGCGCCCTTGCGCCGGTCTATGCGAAGCACGTTGCCCACAGCGATGCGGTCACGAATCACATCACCGAGCAGGTGAATGTCGGCGGCACCGTGAGGGACGTCATCTCGCCGGGCGGCACCTTCACGGATCCGAAGACCGGGGAGATCAGAGTGCGCCCGGTTACCATCCTCGGCCCGACCTGGTGGCACGCCGGCGGCAAGTTCGTCCTCGGCGCAGACACGAACGGCCGCGACGTCGCGGTCCGGCTCCTCTACGGTGGCATCAACTCTCTGACGGTCGGCATCGCCTCGGCGATGCTCTGCGTCCTGTTCGCCGTGATCCTGGCACTGCTCGCCGGGTACTACGGAGGGCGGACCGACTGGGTGATCACGCGCTTCTTCGACATCGTCTGGGCCTTCCCGGTGATCCTGCTCTCGATTGCGCTTGGCTCGGCGCTGGCGATCAACGGCTTCCACCACTTCGGAATCAATCTCGAAGGGGACAGTCTCTGGATTCCGACGCTCGTCATCTCGTACGTGCTCATTCCTTATGTCGGCCGGCCGCTACGCGGTCAGATCCTGTCGCTGCGCGAGAAGGAGTTCGTCGAGGCGTCGATCTCTCAGGGCGCATCCAGCATCCGCGTGATGTTCACGGAGATCCTTCCGAACATCGCCTCGTCCGCGCTCGTCTTCTTCGCCTTGATCATCGCGAACAACATCCTTCTCGAGGCGGCGCTCTCGTTCCTCGGTGCGGGCATCCAGGATCCGAAGCCGTCGTGGGGCAAGCTCATTGCCGACGGTCAGACGCGCATTACGACCGCCCCGTGGCTGACGCTGGTGCCCGGTATTGCGATCGTCCTGACGGCTGTCTCGCTCAACATCTTCGGCGACGGCCTTCGTGACGCGCTCGACCCGCGCTCGAAGGTCCGAATCGAGCACTGATGCTGACGTTCATCGCTCGCCGCGTGATCGGGATGATTTTCGTGCTGATCGCGGTGAGCTTTCTCGTGTTCGTGATCTTCATCGTCGTGCCCGGAGGGGACCCGGCGACGCGCATCGCAGGCAAGAACGCGAACGACCAGCTGATCGAGAACATCCGTCACACGTGGGGCTTCGACCAGCCGTTCTACGAGCAGTACTGGATCATGATGAAGAAGACGTTCTCGGGAGAGCTCGTCTCTTACACGAACCAGACGAACGTCGCCCAGGAGATCAAGGCCGGAATCCCCGCGACGTTTTCGCTGGCCATCGGCGCCGCGATGATCTGGCTGTTCTGGGGCATCGTCGTCGGGATCGTGGCTGCGGTGAACGCCGGACGGTCGACCGACCGATTAGTCACGATCCTCGCCCTTGTCGGCATCTCGATGCCCGTCTTCTGGCTCGGCATCATCGTCCGCTACTACCTGGCGGAGGGCGGGCTCGTGACGTGGTTCCCGGACGGCGAATACGTTCCGTTCACCACCAGTCCATCGCAATGGTTCTACCACCTGATCCTTCCGTGGGGTGTGCTCGCGGTGCTCTTCATCGGCTTCTACGGAAGGGTTCTTCGCTCGAACATCCTCGACACGATCAACGAGGACTACGTGCGCACGGCACGCGCTAAGGGTCTCAACCCGCGCCGCGTGATGCTGTCGCACGTCCTTCGGAACTCGTTGATCCCGATCGTCACGCTGTTCGGCCTCGACTTTGCAGCCGTCCTCGGCGGCGGCGCGATCCTCACCGAGACGGTCTTCGATCTGCACGGCGTGGGGCAGTACGCAGCGCAATCGATCGGCAGCTTCGACCTTCCGCCGATCATGGGCGTAACCCTGTTTGGCGCGTTCTTCATCGTCCTCTTCAACACGATCGTCGACTTTGTGTACGCCTTCCTCGATCCTCGAATCAGGCCGACTTAGTGGCAGAGAAGCTCCTCGAGGTGGACGACCTCCACGTCCAGTTCGCGACCGAAGACGGAATCGTGCACGCGGTCGACGGTGTCTCGTTCGAGCTCGAGCGGGGCAAAGTCCTCGGCATCGTTGGTGAGTCCGGTTCGGGCAAGAGCGTCACTGCCATGACGCTCCTCGGGCTCACGCGCGGCGTCAACGCCCAGTTCGAAGGCCGCATCGAATACAAGGGCGAGGACCTCCTGACGATGAGCGAGGCCGAGCTGCGCCGCTTCCGCGGCCGCGAGCTGGCGATGATCTTCCAGGATCCGATGACGTCCCTGAACCCGGTCTACAAGGTGGGGAAGCAGATTGGCGAAGCGATCCAGACGCACGAGGACATCGACAGTCGAACGACCCGAAACCGCACGGTGCAACTCCTGCGACAGGTCGGCATTCCGCATCCGGAAGAACGAGTCGACGACTACCCGCACCAGTTCTCGGGCGGCATGCGCCAGCGCGCGATGATCGCCATGGCGTTGGCGAACAACCCGGACGTCCTGATCGCCGACGAGCCCACGACGGCGCTGGACGTGACGATCCAGGCGCAGATCATCGAGCTGATCGCGAGGCTGAAGGACGAGTTCAACTCGTCTGTGATCCTGATCACTCACGATCTCGGCGTCGTCGCCGACGTCGCCGATGACATCGCCGTGATGTACGCGGGCCGCATAGTCGAGTACGGAACCAAGCGGCAGCTCTTCTACGACCCGCAGCACCCGTACACCTGGGGCCTGTTGGGGTCGATTCCGCGCCTCGACCGCCCGAAGCCGGAGAAGCTCGCGTCGATCCCCGGCTCGCCGCCGTCGCTCATCAACCTGCCGCGGGGCTGCAAGTTCCGGCCACGTTGCCCACACGCGTTCGAGAAGTGCATCGAGCAGCCGCCGCTGGAGAATCGAGTCGCCGGCACACCGCCGCATCTCGACCGCTGCTGGCTGACCGTCGAGGAGAAGCGCGACCTGCGCGATCTCACGATCCATGGGGAGGCGGCAGCGTGAGCAGTAACGGGCCGCTCGTCGAGACGATCCACCTCAAGAAGTACTTTCCGATCAAACAGGGGTTGCTGCAGCGGGAGGTCGCGCGTGTGCACGCCGTGGATGACGTCACGCTGCAGGTCTTCGAGGGGGAGACGGTCGGTCTCGTCGGCGAGTCGGGGTGCGGAAAGTCCACGCTCGGCCGGACAATCGTTCGGCTGCTGGAGCCGACAGAGGGCGACGTGCAGTTCGAAGGACACTCGATCGCAAAGCTCGGCCGCCGCGCGCTGCAACCGTTGCGTCGCGAGATGCAGATGGTCTTCCAGGATCCGTACGCGAGCCTCAACCCGCGCAAGCGCGTCGGCTCGATCATCGACGGGCCGATGAAGATCCACCGCACTGCCGGCAAGAAGGATCGCCGCAAGCGGGTACAGGAGTTGCTCGAGATCGTCGGTCTTTCACCGGAGCACTACAACCGCTTTCCCCACGAGTTCTCCGGGGGCCAGCGTCAGCGGATCGGCGTGGCGCGCGCGCTTGCGCTCCGGCCGAAGCTGATCGTCGCCGACGAACCCGTGTCGGCGCTGGACGTCTCCATCCAGGCGCAGATGATCAACCTGCTCGAGGAGCTACAGAACGACTTCAAGCTGACGTATCTCTTCATCGCGCACGACCTCGGCGTCGTCCGACACGTGAGCGACCGGATCGCAGTGATGTATCTCGGGAAGCTGGTCGAGCTGTCGCCGGCCGAGGAGCTCTACACGCGTCCGATCATGCCCTACACGGAGGCGCTGCTTTCGGCGGTGCCGATTCCGGACCCGGATCTTTCGGAACAGAGGCAGCGAATCGTGCTCGAGGGCGACGTGCCGAGCCCGATCTATCCGCCGTCCGGGTGTCGCTTCCATCCTCGCTGCCGCTATGCGACCGAGATCTGCAGTCAGGTCGAGCCGCCGCTCGCGGACTACGGCAACGGCCATCTCGCCGCCTGCCACCATCCGCTCAACGTCGACGCGCAGACACTTCAGCGCGTCGCGGTGGCTCCGGAGACGCCTCGCGCAGCGGACGAGACGGCTCTGCCCGAGGATTCGAGCGGCGATTCCACGCCCGTGCCGTCGGGCTAGTCCCTAGATCGGGGTAGGAGCCTCAAGAGACGGTATTTCCGCGCCGATAGACGGGACGTGGATGCGGCACAGCGCAAAGAGATCCTGACCCGTTATATGGATCACACCCGCCGGTTCGACAGCGTGGCCGCGACGCGGCGCCGTGCCGGAAACAGCGGTGCGGAGGTGATCCCTTTCACGACTCCCATCCAGCAACTGGAGCAGGAGCCGACGATGCGGGAGACCGAAGTGCTGCAGCTGATCTCGGACGGTTTGGTGAACCGGGAGATCGGCGAGCGTCTCTTCCTCAGCGAGGAGACCGTGAAGTCTCATGTGCGCCACCTGCTGGCGAAGCTGCAGGCCCGCTCGAGGGCTCATGCAGTGGCCGTGGGCTTCAGGCGCGGCCTAATCGCCTAGCCAGCGAAAACCAGCGCTACGTGGGCTAGGTAGCGACCGGTTTTCGAATCCTTGTGCGGGGCTCTGGGCGGCTCAATCTCGGGCCTTGTCCCCAGGTTGTGGATATCCCTCAACAGGGGGACGCCCTCAACCTGTCCAAAACTCAGACTGTGAGACCTACCAATCGCGGAGTCCGCCAGCGACGGCGGCACGTGCAACGAACCAAATAAGCGACTTACGCATTCCGAACTCCTTACTGCGGGGACTAACGGCAAAACGCAGGCTATACCCCTTTTGGGGGATCTGTCAAGTTTCATTAGATGAAACTGTCGAAATCTTCACTTAGCGCACTAAGCGAGGAGCTTGAGCCGGGCGTCGCGACCTACGTTGGCATCCTCGCGCTGGCTTCGCTCGCGGTCGCAGGGGGTCTCATTTCGGCGGGATACGGGATAAGCAATCCTTGGCCAGTCGCAGCCCTATGTGTGATCGCTGCGGTTTCAGAGCGCGCCCACATACGGCTGACGAGCACGACGTCGCAGTCGATCTCGATTCTCCCAACGTTGTTCGCGGCTGTGCTGTTTGGGCCCCTCGCGGCCATGCTCGTCGGCGCGGCTTCGCTCGCCGGCGAATTCGGCCAACCGCCATACCTGAAATGGGTCACGTATACGAGCAGCCGAGCAATGGGCGGGGCGGCAACTGGCCTCGCGGCGTCGTATTGCCTCTCGTTGTCGAACAACGACATCATCGGCATTGGCGATCGCCACGCTCGTCGGAGCGATCGTTGCTGAAGGTCCTCGATGTCTTTTTCGCGGGATGTCAGCACACTTGCGAGGCAACAGGAGTCTCTCGAGTTTCATCAAGACCGAGGCGCCGATCATCCCGTCGTCTGTCCCGCTATACGCACCACTCGTAACGGTTCTTGCGGTCGCGTACAGGGACCTCTCGCCGTGGTCCCTGCTCATGTTCTTCATTCCGGCGCTGGCGGCGCAGAGATTGTTTTCGCTTTACCAAGAGCAACGGCGGCTTGCGGACGATTTGCTCAGCGTCAACGAGCGTCTCGAACGCGCGAATCTGTCGTTCGCCACGGCACTCGTCGCTACGCTCGACGCTCGGGACCGCTACACCGCTGGTCACTCCGCAGCCGTCGCGATTTATTCGCGTGACATCGCTCAGCGGATGGGCCTCGCAGATGCTCAGCAGCAACTCGTTCACCTCTGCGGGCTGGTCCACGACATAGGGAAGATCGGGCTGCCCGCCGGCCTTCTAGAGAAGCCGGGCGCGCTTACGCTCGAGGAGCGGCGCCTTATGGAGACGCACAGCGAGATCGGTGAGCGAATTCTTGCGAAGGTCGACGACTATGCCGAGATCGCTGCGATCGTTCGCCATCACCACGAGCGATTCGACGGAAATGGCTACCCAGACAGTTTGGCGCGAGACGAAATTCCTCTCTTGTCTCGCGTCATTGCGGTAGCCGATGCGTACAACGCAATGACTTCGGACCGGCCATATCGTGAAGCCATGCCTAGTCGTGTCGCGCGTCTTCGTCTTGCTCAGGCGGTTGAGACGCAGTTCGACACTTCTGTCGTGGCCGCGTTCGAGGCGATCCTTGCTGGCGCCAGCGAGGAGTATCGCCTCGGTAAGAGTGCTGACTTCATGCTGGAGATGCGCGAGCACGAGGAGCTCGGCGAGGAAGTGCCGCCCGCACTGGCGCTAGCGCAGTAGACCCAGTCTCTTTAGCTTTGGTGACAGCCTCGGTTCGCGAATTGACGTTTAGCTTCTCGTAGATGTTCTGAAGATGCGTCTTCGCTGTCTTCGGACTGATGAAGAGCCGGCGCCCGATCTCGTCGTTGTGGAAGCCTTCTGCGACGAGTTGGAGGACCTCGAGCTCGCGGTGAGAGAGCTTCCTCGGCTCGTCTGTTCTGCGCGGACTTCACCAACTGCGACGTGCCAACGTTGCGTCGCCACTACGGGAGGCGGCATGCCTATGACCTCGGCCATGCATCGTTCTTCCTCGACTGCTTCTTTAAGGAGCCCATGTGCACGCGCGAACGCGCATACAACGCCATCGAAGCAGCCTGTCTCCATCACCGTTCGCGCGAGCGATTTCAAGGCCGCCGCTGCCGATCCGGCCATGATCGGCAAGAGCGAGAATTGCCAGTGTGGAGGCGACGAGTACCTGCGATCTGACGTCGCTTGCGAGCGGCGCGGCGGCAAGTAACATCGTCCGTTTTGCAGATCGGAGACATCTCCGCAACAAGCCTCCGGCAAAGCGCGCATCGCAAGCGCCTCGCCGACGATGTCGTGCATGCGCCGAATCGAGTGCGCATGCCGCGAATTCGTCGACGCGCGGCATGATGGGTACCTCGCGAGAGCGCGATGCACGCACGCACGATTTCGCGCTTGAACCCGGAGCACGGGGTCATGCGTTTCGGATCCTCCCGTTCCGACCTTTCGATCAGCGTCAGCGCCGCTGTAAAGCGACCGAGGCCGAGACTGCGCTAGACGCGAGGGTTGCGATGGCGCGTCGGCAAGGACGAAGGTGAGGTGAAACCGTTCCGCTTCCTCGAGCAGTTGACGCGGCGAAGAACTCTGCCTCCTCGTACCTGCGGCAGTCCAAGCCGCACGGCTGAGGCTGTTAAGGAATCTGGAACGCGCACGAAGGGATCTTCGATATGTGAGAGCAGCGGTTCGACTGCCAGCGCGCCGGCTAGTGCCCGTGAAAGTGTATGCCCTCTCGCTAGACCAACGACGAGAAGTGCTTGACCAACCTAAGCAAATGGTCCGAGCTGGGATCGACGACGGTCTCAAGATCGGCCAGAGCGCCTCGGTAGCCTGCGCGTTTCGTCCAGTACGACACCACAAAGCGGCCCCAGAGCGCTCGACGCCGGATATCAGCAGGGAACGTCGTATTTGAGAACTCCCCGTAGTGCTCCCACGCGCGGTCGACCTGATCCAGGAGGTGAGGCGCGGCACCAGCGCAGAGGTGCGCCTGCGCAGCCATCTCAGGCGAGCTGGTCATTCGTGCGCATGTCACAGCAAGCGACTCACTCAACTCCCAATCGCCGCGCCGAAGGTAGATCTCGGCACGCGCGAGGGCTAGTTCGGGTCCCTCGAGTCGTTCTTCGTTCGCCCACGCGACCCACTTCTCGACCGCTGCCAGGCGACCGTCCGACAACACGGTTCGCAGGCCTCGCTCAATCAGCAGCGGTAGCCGTTCTCTCAGATCAAACCGGCTAATGAGCTCGAATGAATCGTCCCACTCAGATGCTGCGAGCAACCACACAGCCAAAGCGTCGATCCGGTCTTTGCCGACGCCGATGTCCCACACCTTCTGCTGGAGGAACGCGCGGCACAACGGGTGGATCTCCAAGTCTTGTGCGTCGCGCACAGTGATGAGGCCCGCGTTGATCGAGGACGCGAGGACGCGCTCCGTGGCGTCTCCGACAGCAGACTGAACGAGCTCTGGCGTCAGCGCTGACGGCATCGAGAGTAGAACGAGGTGCCGCTGCACGTCCGCGTCGAGCTTGTCGAACAGTTCCTGCGCGACGTAGTCGAAGAGCGCTGACTGAACGTCCGTCGTCGGATTCACTTCGCCGGGAAGCAACGCGGCAAGGCCTATGACCGCAGGCCAGCCGTCGGCGAGCGCCACGAGGCCGGCGGGCGCATGCGTCGCACTGTCGAGCACCTGAGACGCCTCGTCGAGCGTCATCGCCAGCGACGCAGCCCGCAGTTCGAACGCGTCGCCGTACAGCAGATCTCGCGGCTTGATCCAGGTGGGGCGATCGCGACCGGTGATCAACACGCGGGCCCCGGAGACCTGCACGAAACGCTCGACGAGCCTCACCGGCCCCGCGTGCGGCGCGACGAGCTCGTACTCGTCCATCACCAACCAGGTGCCCACGGGCCAGCCGTCCAACTCTTCCGCCATCAAGTCAGCGATGGCGTCCGGTTCGTCCTCCGGAGTCGTGAGCGCGGCCAGCAACTCGCGCGTGCTCCGCTCGATCGTCGACGAGAGTGGCGCAAGCGCCTTGGACAGCGAACGAGCGACAACTGCGACGTCCGAAGCACCTGTCCGTGCGCGGTACCAGAGCCCGCGTCGTCCCCGTTGCGCCAGCCACTCTCGCGCGAGCGTCGTCTTCCCGTAGCCCGCAGGCGCAATCAAGAGGAGGATCCGCCCCTCCGCTTCGTCGAGCAGCTTCGTCAGACGCGGACGCTTGATGATGTGCCGCTGCGCCGGCGAGTGCCGCAGTTTCAGATCCACATGTTGCCTGCCCTGTTCCATCTCCCTGCCATCCTTCGACAGAGGCCGAGCGTACTCCGCAGCTGCAGCCCCGTCGAGCGAACTCCTGCGCCCGCGCAGCAAGCCGCGCAGGCGCAGGTGCCGTTAGTCCCCGAGCACGAAAGTCATCGGCTCGAGGGTTGGTGCCAGCGGGTCGTTCCCTGTCGCGGCTCGGTACGCCGCGGGGATCTGACGCCGACGCGCCACGCCGAGCTTCCGGCGCAGGACGTCCGCATGGGCCTTCGCCGTCCGAGGCGAGATGCCCAGCCTCCGCCCGACTTCCTCGTTCGAGCATCCGGCGGCGATCAGTTCGACCACTTGCCGTTGGCGATCCGTGATCGGTGGGAACGTTCGAGGTGCGTCGTGCATGATCGAGACGCTAATCCCCAATCCAGCCTCGTCCCATCGGCCGAACGGAGTAATCCCTCCGGTTACGCCGCGTCCTACTAGGCGACGCCTAGCGCTTTACAGACACGGGCGCGCAGCTCGGCGCCGTGTGATTCCCGGTTCGGTCGTACGCGGCGACGCAGAACTTCATGCCCTTCTTCTCCACGTTCGCCGGGACGCGCCACGCCACGGAGTACGTCTTCCTCGGGTCGGTCGCCCGCAACTTCGTCGACCACGTCGCAATTACGCGCCTTTTCGCGTCACGAACCGCCATCCGCTCGCGCGTCTTGCCGCTGTCGTCGAACACGGCGTAGTTCAGGTGCGCCGTCTTCCCGGGCGTGGCCGACGCTGCGAGCGCGCTGACGTAGGGAGCCTTGATGTCCTTCGACTTGAGGGCACCCGCCGCCACGAGCCGGCGGACGATCCCGGCCACGCTCGTCGTGAGGTCGTTCGCGCTGGAGCCGCTCGGGTGCGCGCCGGCGAGAGCCTTCATCTCTGCGGCGGTCGAGCGGCCGCCGTCGTAGACGCCGTAGCCAGTAGGCATGACGATCAGGAGCGGCCCGATGTAGTAGCGGTTCAGCTCCTGACCGAGGAACTTCGCGTAGTCGCCTGGCCTATTGAACAGGCTTGGGATGGAGCCGAGATCGGTCTCGCTCGCGATCACGGCGACCTTGACGCGGTAGCCACGCGCGTACGCCGATCTCACGGCGGCTGCGAGCTCGTTCGAAGCCTCAGCCGACGGGGCGGGATACGGCAGGAACACGTTCTTCACGAGCAAGACGTCGCTCGCCGGGTCGCCGTCGGCGAATGCGGACGGCGTGACGACGAGCAGGAGGGCAAGTGCGATCAACCCGCGGCGCACGCGGCTCAGCGTAGCTCCGGCTCGGAGCGCACAACCTGCTCCTGCCAGGGTGACTCCGGCCAGTGCTGCCGGTACTGCCGGACCGTGGCAATCGCCTCGTCGGCCGAACGGCCGAGGCGTCGGAGCGTGCACGCCACGACCGTGCCCGTTCGGCCCGTGCCGCCGACGCAGTGCACGACGACGCCCTCGCCGCGCCTCACGAGTTCGGCGACGAGCTCGGCCGCGTCCCAGATCCTGCGCTGCTCCGCGGTCGGGTCTTGCGGGGCCGCGCCGCCGTACAGATCCTGGAGCACGACGTCATGCGCGAGCAGCGGCGCGGGATCGTAGTCCGCCGGATGGAGGCGGACGACGTGAGCGAAGCCTTGATCGCGCAGCGCCTGCCAGTCGGTCTCCGGTGGCGGATACGCCATGCCGGCGAGCGGCGCAGGTACCTCGGTAACGACGAACATCGAAGGAATCATCGCGGTGGGAAGAGATAGAAGCTGTGTGGGCGAATGTAACCGCCGACCTCGACGACGATCTGAGCGTGATCGATGAGCGGTATCGCACCGACGTCTCCTGTCCAGCGCTTCCCCGCCACGAAGGCGGTGACGTTGCCTCGAAACGAGAGCAAGCGGTGTTGCGAAAGCGGCATCTGCCAGACGGCGAAGAAGTCGCGCAGCGTGCGGCCGTCGCCGTCGAGCTGGACGACGCCGGTCGGCACGAGCGTGCGGAGCGGATAGCGGCAGCGAGGGCGCACGCCGATGTTCTCCGGAATTACGACAACACGGCGCCGGGCAAAGAGCTCGAGGTGGATGCGGATCTCGCCGCGCAACGCGCCCGGCAGGCACTTCTCGGCAGGCGGCGGCAACGGCCCGACCGGCGGCGGCATGAACGCCGGCCCGCGCCCGATCGGCGTCGGCACCGGCGCCGGCTCGTGCTTGGAGCCACCGCCGCAGCCGCCGACGATGACGGCGGCGATAGAGATAAGGACAAGAGCTCGCGGTCGGTGGGCGACGGTCAGCCCTCTGCCGCTCCACCCGTTAAGGGGCTTTCGACCCGGCTCTGAACGCATCGCGGATCTTCGCGGCGTCCTCGGACAGCCCTCCCTCATACCCGGGCCACGGTCTCGGAAGCGCTGCAGGCGCTGTACGACGGCGACCGCGAGCGGGCCGACCGGCTCAGCGCGCCCGACGATGAGCTTCCGGTGTACGAAGCCGCCGCGCTCGGGCGGATCGACCGTCTCCGGCAGCTCCTCGACGAAGACCCTGCAAACGCCAATACCTGGTTCGCCGGGGTGAGGCCCCTCGGCACGGCGGCGTTCGTCGGCCGGCCCGACCTGGAGCAGATCCTGCTCGACGTGGGAGCGGATCCGGACCTGCCGCGCGAAGAGTGAAAGGACTGCCTCACCGAGCATTGGCTACACTTCTGCCGCGCCCGGCGGCGTAGCTCAGTTGGTTAGAGCAGCGGAATCATAATCCGCGTGTCGGAGGTTCGAGTCCTCCCGCCGCTACCTTTCCGCGCCCCGAGAAGTCGACGAAGAAGAAGCCATGGCCAAGACCGGAGTCAGAGTCGGAATCACGCTCGCCTGCACCGAATGCCGCAGGCGCAACTACCAGACCCAGAAATCGAAGCGCAACTCGCCCGACCGCGTGGAGTTCAAGAAGTACTGCCGCTGGTGCGGCTCGCACACGCTTCATCGGGAGACCCGCTAGTGGCGCGCCAGACGAGGGCTCAGCGGCGCGCACGGCGTGAGGCCCAGGAGCAGAGCCAGGGCGGCGTGACGCAGCGCGCGCGCCAGCGCCAGGCGCAGGTCCGCCCGGGCGCGCAGCCGACGAAGAGCCAGACCGGTTCCCAGCGCCGCGAGCGCAAGAGTTTCGTTTCGGAGTCGTGGGCCGAGCTGAAGAAAGTCGAGTGGCCCGGTCAGTCGCAGGTGATCCAGGCTACGGTTGTCGTGCTGATCGCCTGCATCGTGGTCGGCGCCTACCTCTATTTCAACGATCTGATCTGGAAGCCGGTCGTCCAGAGACTCATCGGTCAGTAACGAAAGACGAGAAATGTTCCGCTGGTACGTCATCAACACCTACTCCGGTCACGAGAACAAGGTGAAGGCAAATCTCGAGCACCGGATCATCTCGATGAACCAGGCTCCCCGGTTCCGCCGCGTCGTGGTCCCGACCGAGCAGGTGATCGAGACGAAGGACGGCCAGAAGGTGCAGACCGACAAGCGCGTGCTGCCGGGCTACGTGCTCGTGAACATGGATTTGAACGACGACGCCTGGGGCGTGGTCAAGAACACGCCGGGAGTCACGGGCTTCGTGGGCGCCGGCAACAAGCCGGTGCCGCTTTCGCAGCCCGAGGTCGACCGGATCATGCACACAGGCGCCGCCGAGGGCGCGCGGCCGCGGACGCAGATCGAGTACCAGCTCGGCGAGTCGGTGAAGGTCACGTCCGGCCCGCTCAGCGACTTCGACGGCGAGATCGTCGACGTGAACGGCGACGCGCAGAAGCTGAAAGTGCTCGTCGACATCTTCGAGCGCCAGGTGCCCGTGGAGCTCGGCTTCGACCAGGTGAAGAAGCTCGACTGATGGCCAAAAAAGTTCTCACGCTGATCAAGCTGCAGATCCCCGGCGGGCAGGCCAACCCGGCGCCGCCGGTCGGGCCTGCGCTCGGCCAGCACGGCGTCAACATCATGGAGTTCTGCAAGGCGTTCAACGCGCAGACCGCGCAGGAGAACGGCCGCATCACGCCCGTCGAGATTACGGTCTACGAAGACCGTTCCTTCTCCTTCATCACGAAGACGCCGCCGGCCGCCGTTCTGATCAAGGAGGCGCTCCGGCTCGACAAGGGCTCGGCCGAGCCGAACCGCAACAAGGTCGGTCGGCTGACGAAGGCGCAGGTGCGCCAGATCGCCGAGACGAAGATGCCCGATCTCAATGCGCGCGACGTCGAGCAGGCGATGCTCGTGATCGCAGGCACCGCGCGGTCGATGGGAGTGGAGGTGGAGCCGTGAGCCACGGGAAGACGTATCTGGCCGCACGCGAACAGATCGACCGCGAGCGGGCCTACTCGCCCGCCGAGGCAATTCGTCTCCTCAAGTCGCAGCCGGGGCCGAAGTTCGACGAGACCGTCGAGGTGCACTTCAGCCTCGGCCTCAACGTCCGCCACGCGGAGGAGCAGCTGCGCGGCACGATCTCCCTGCCACACGGAACCGGACGCGAGCAACGCGTAGCCGTTTTCGCCGAGGGTGAGAAGGCGCGCGAGGCCGAGGAGGCCGGAGCCGACATCATCGGCTCCGCAGACCTGGCGAAGCGCATCGAGGAAGGCTTCACCGACTTCGACGTTGCGATCGCGACGCCCGACCAGATGGGCGCGGTTGGACGGCTCGGGCGCGTGCTCGGCCCGCGCGGCCTCATGCCGAATCCCAAGACGGGGACGGTCACCATGGACGTCGGCAAGGCGGTGCGCGAGGCGAAGGCCGGCAAGCAGGAGTACCGCACTGACCGAGGCGCGAACGTCCACGTCGCGCTGGGCAAGAAGAGCTTCGAGGAGCGCGCGCTGCTCGAAAACTACGCGGCGCTCATCGACGAGATCGTGCGCGCGAAGCCCGCGGGTGCCAAGGGCCGCTACATCAAGCAGGTCACACTGGCGACGACGATGGGGCCCGGCATCAAGGTTGACCCGTCGCGCACCCGCAACATCGTCGAGGAAGAGGACGTCGCCGAATCGGCTACAGTGCCGGCCTAGACACGACTAGACCGCCGAAGACAGCCGGCAGCGTTCGCGCAGAAGTCCGGCCGAGGTGGAGTCGAGGATTTGCACTTCCCTTGGCCCGCCTTTGCGCGGGCTAGTCATTTCCTGGAGGAAATGACATGGACAAAAAACAGAAGGAACGCGTCGTCGCCGATTTGGCCGAGCGCCTGCGCTCGACCGACACGTTGATCGTCGCGGACTACCGCGGTTTGACGATGCCGCAGGTCGATGCACTTCGCACCGAGCTGCTCACGCACGGCGCGCGCTTCCAGGTCGTCAAGAACACGCTCACCCGTCGGGCCGCCGAGGAGGCTGGGGCGGACCACCTGCTCGCGCTCCTCGAGGGCCCGACGGCGATCGCGTTCCTCGACAGCGAGGGCGACCCCGCCGCGGTTGCGAAGGCGTTGCGCGCGGCGGCTCGCGAGACACAGGTGATCGAGGTTCGCGGCGGCATCATGCAGGGCCGGCCGATCAGCGCGGACGAGATCACGACGCTCGCCACGCTGCCCTCCCTCGACGTCCTGCGCGGCCAGCTCGTGGGTGCGATCGCTGCGCCGCTCTCGACGGTCGTTGGTCTGTTCAACGCACCGCTTCGCGACCTGGTAGGCGTGCTCCAGGCTCGCATCGATCAACTACAAGAACAAGGAGAGAACTGATGGCAACGGATACCGCGAAGCTGGTCGACGAGCTGGGCAAGATGACCGTGCTCGAGCTCGTCGAGCTCAAGAACGCACTCGAGGAGACGTGGGGCGTCACGGCCGCTGCTCCCGTGGCCGTGGCGGCGCCCGGCGGAGGCGGCGACGGCGCCGCAGCCGTCGAGGAGAAGTCGGCCTTCGACGTCGTCCTCACGGGCGCCGGCGACAAGAAAATCCAGGTGATCAAGGTCGTTCGCGCGATCACAGGCCTCGGCCTGAAGGAGGCGAAGGACCTCGTCGACGGCGCGCCGAACCCTGTCAAGGAAGGCGTCGCGCAGGACGAAGCCGACTCGATCAAGGCGCAGCTGGAAGAAGCAGGCGCGTCGGTCGAGGTCAAGTAGCTCCGACTACGTTCGATCAACGGGGCCGCAGGTTGCAGGCCCCGTTTGTTTTCCCGCAATCGACCCTCCTCCTGCAAGAGCCGTTTAGCGCCGTGCAAATGGGTTTTTAGCGCGCAAGTCGACCCTCGAGCAGTCGGTCGCACCGGGCGGCCGCGGATCTCGAGGAGGGCCCCCATGGCCACCACGACTCACAAGGTCGCGGCAGTTCTCAGCATGGCTGTACCAGCTCTGATTCTCGCCGCAGTGTTTACAAACGCGGCGCCCCACTTCTCCAGGGTCGCAGGCGTCGCGACCCCGTCCATGGCGCCGTCTGTCGCCGACATCGACTGGTAGACGCACATGACCGAGGGCCTGCGAGAGCGGGCCCTCGCCGTCGCCGCCGAGTCGGACTACACCGGTGAAACGGCTTTCCGCAGTGCCTGCGCCGCGAAGTTGTTCTCCTTCAGCTCGTAGAGCTCGAGCGCAATCTTCCGGTGCGTCTCTGCTTCTCCGTCGGCATGCGACGCGAGAAGGTCACCAAGGCTCGCGCGTGCGTCGGCGTGCAGGTTGAGCGCTTCGGTGTCGGATGCGAGCGCTACCGCGTCGCGTGCTGCCGAGAGGTCGCCGAGGACACGCCCAGTCGCGAGCGCGTACGCGATGCGTGTCATGAGCCGCGCAGGCTTGGCGCCATCGAGGGCGCCCGCCGCAGCGTCGTGCTTGCCCTGTGCGAGCAACGCGAGAGCGAGGAGAGCCGAGCGATAAGCGATCGCGTCGTCGCCGGGCCGGTCGGCGAGCAGCTCGATCCCGGCTCGCAGAAGCTGCTCGGCACCTTCCGCGTTCCCGATCAGCAGCTCGATCGGACCGCCGATCGCCGACAGCGCGGCGACGAACAGCGGCAGCTCGAGCTCCGCGTAGATCGTTCCCGCGCGCTGGTACGCGTTTCGAGCTGCGTCCAGTCGACCGGTCATCGCGTCGAGACCTGCGAGCGAGCTCAGGATGACGGCTTCTGTCATCGGGCTGCCCGCTCGTTCGAGGAGCTCGCCACACCGCGCGACCCCGTCCGAAGCCGGGGTCGGCCCGTAGAGCAACGCGGTGCACAGCGCATCGACGATGCGCGTCTCCTCCTGCCGGTCGGCGGCAACGACGGCGTGTGCGAGAGCCTTCTCGCTCTCGCGCGCAGCCTCGCCGAACGCGCAGCGCTGGCTCGCCGCAAGGGCGATTCTGCGGTGGGCGCGCGCGAGGCCGAGATCGTCGTTGAGCCGTTCGAACACCACGGCGCCTTCGCGGGCCAGCGTCTCGAGCTCGAGCGCGTCGCGGTCGCGACGGATTCCGGCCCGCTCGAGGCGCACGTACCACTCGATCTGCTCGTCTCCCGCAGCGCATGCAGACTCGAGTGCGTCTTCAAGCACCTCGGCCGCGCCCTCTGGATTGCCGGTGATCCAGAGCGCCCGAGCGAGGTCCAGCTCGGCGCGTCCGCGTACGCGCTCGTCGGCAATGCCCAACTCGCGCGCGGTCGCGAGCCGCTCGGCCGAATCCTCGAAGGCGAACGCTGCCGTCGCCTTTTCGGCGGCGCGCAGGTTGTAATGGATCGCTCGCTCAACGCCTCTGAGGGGAGCGGCGACCGCAAAATGATGGGCGAGCTCCGGAACGACGCGCTCGGCATCGACGCCGTGCACTCGCTCGAGAGCTTCACCGACCCGGAGGTGGAGCTCGGCGCGGCGGATCCCGACGAGTCCGTCGTACAAGGCGCGTCGCACGAGCTCGTGGGAAAAGCGGTGTGAAAGTCCGGCCCCGCGGAGCTCCTCGATCGTCCCGCTTTCGAGGGCTTCTTCGAGGGAAGGGACGAGAGATGCCACCCCCAGCGCCTCTTCGAGCTCCCGCAGCTCGAATCGCGGGCCGACCACGGCCGCGAGTTCGAGCATCTCGGTGGTCGAGGAAGCGAGACGCGACAGCCGGTAGTGGGCGACGTCGCGCACGCCCTCCGGGCTGCCGACTTCGTCGAGCGGCCGCGTCAGCCGCGGGACGCCGTTTGCGATCTCGACGAACCCCGCATCGCGCAGGAATCGCCAGAGCTCGCAACAGAGAAAGGGAACGCCGTCGGTGACCGAGTGGAGCGCCGTCGCAAGCGACGCGACGGCGCCGACGTCGTACGCGCCGGTGAGTTGTCGAATCAACTCTGCCACGTCGTCGTCGCCGAGACCGGAAACCGTCAGGTGAGTCACTCCGTCGATCCGTGCGAGGCCGGCGAGTATTTCGGAGAACTCCGGTCGCACGTCCTCGCTCCGATCGCGGTGTGTCGCGAGCAGAAATAGCCGGCTACCTGTCTCCGTGGCAGCGCGCGCGAGATGAAGGAATAGACGCATCGACGTGGCGTCGGCCCAATGAATGTCGTCGACGATCACGAGGAGGGGACGTTGTCGGCTGACGCGAGTTAGAAGCTCGACCACCGCGCCGTGGAGTCGACGGCGTTCGGTCGCGGGGTCATCCGCTGCCCGGAGCGCCACCGGGCCAAGGTCGGGGAGGATTCGCGCAAGCTCGGCGCGCCCTGTGCCGAGACAGCGGTCGAGCGCGGCTGGGTCGGACACCCGCATCAGGAACTCGAGTGCCTCTACGAACGGCTCGTAGGGAGCGTTGACCACGGGGTCCGAGCCTCCGTAGAGCACGAGCGTTCCGCGGTCTGCTGCATCGCGGGCGAGTCACGCACGAGCCGTGTCTTGCCGCTGCCTGCCTCTCCGCCGACGACGGCGGCCTGTCCGCTTTCACCGTCCTCGGTGAGGCGGAGCAGCGAACGCAGAATGATGAGCTCGCGCTCGCGACCGACGAACGGGAAGGGCGACGACACCCGCAGCGGCCCCGGCAGCATGATCTCATCGCCGAAGAGAGGGGCGTCGCGACGAGTGTCGCGTCGTGGATGAGGATCGCCCGCTCGAGCTGGCGGAGGCTCTCGCTAGGTTCGATGCCGAGCTCGGCCAGCGCGGCACGCGCGTCGTGGTAGGCCTCGAGCGCCTCGGCCTGCCGGCCTGAGCGGTAGAGCGCGAGCATCAGCTGACTTCGAATGCGCTCGCGGTGCGGCCTCTCGGCGATCAGAGCCTCGAGCTCGCCGATCAACTCGGCGTGACGTCCAAGCGCGAGGTCCGCGTCGACTCGTTCGTCGACTGCCGCCAGGCGCAGTTCCTCGAGCCGGCCGATCTCGACCTGGGCGAACGGCTCGAACGCGAACTCCGCGAGGGCCGGGCCCCGCCACAGCGCGAGTGCGTCGTGGAGGACGCGCGACGCGCGCCCGGGATCGTCGCGCGCCAATGCCTTGCGCCCCTCGGCGAGCAGCCGTTCAAAGCGCCGCAGGTCGAGTTCGTCCGGCTCGAGCTCGAGCTGGTAGCCCGGCGGGCGCGTCAGCAGGGTGCCGGAGGGGAGCAGCTTGCGCAGACGCGAGACGTATACGTGCAGGGATTGCACTGCCGTCTCGGGAGGTGACTCGCCCCAGAGATCGTCGATCAGCCGGTCGCGGGAGAGCATCTGGTTCGCGTGGAGCAGCAGCAGGGCCAGCAGCGCCCGCTGCCTCGCGCCGGCGAGCGGCAGCGAGCGTTCGCCGTCGCGAACCTCCAAGGGCCCGACAACCCGGTACTCCACCTGCCCTCCTCTGCAGGCGCCCGTTTAGCGCCTTGCTAGGGCTGTTTTAGCGCACGAGCCCACCTTCAAGCAATCGGCCGCACCAAGCGGTCGGGACACGGAGGAGGGCTCCCATGAAAGCTACGACCCACAGAAAGGCGCGGCTCACAGCCGCGCCTTTCTGTGGGTCGTAGCTTTCATGGGAGCCCTCCTCCGTGTCCCGACCGCTTGGTGCGGCCGATTGCTTGAAGGTGGGCTCGTGCGCTAAAACAGCCCTAGCAAGGCGCTAAACGGGCGCGTGCAGAGGAGGGCAGGTGGAGTACCGGGTTGTCGGGCCCTTGGAGGTTCGCGACGGCGAACGCTCGCTGCCGCTCGCCGGCGCGAGGCAGCGGGCGCTGCTGGCCCTGTCTGCTCCACGCGAACCAGATGCTCTCCCGCGACCGGCTGATCGACGATCTCTGGGGCGAGTCACCTCCCGAGAGGGCAGTGGAATCCCGGCCGTCTAGGTCTCGCGTCTGCGCAAGCTGCTCCCCTCCCGCACCCTGCTGACGCGCCCGCCGGGCTACCAGCTCGAGCTCGAGCCGGACGAACTCGACCTGCGGCGCTTTGAACGGCTGCTCGCCGAGGGGCGCAAGGCATTGGCGCGCGACGATCCCGGGCGCGCGTCGCGCGTCCTCCACGACGCACTCGCGCGTGGCGGGGCCCGGCCCTCGCGGAGTTCGCGTTCGAGCCGTTCGCCCAGGTCGAGATCGGCCGGCTCGAGGAACTGCGCCTGGCGGCAGTCGACGAACGAGTCGACGCGGACCTCGCGCTTGGACGTCACGCCGAGTTGATCGGCGAGCTCGAGGCTCTGATCGCCGAGAGGCCGCACCGCGAGCGCATTCGAAGTCAGCTGATGCTCGGGCTCTACCGCTCAGGCCGGCAGGCCGAGGGCTCGAGGCCTACCACGACGCGCGTGCCGCGCTGGCCGAGCTCGGCATCGAACCTAGCGAGAGCCTCCGCCAGCTCGAGCGGGCGATCCTCATCCACGACGCGACACTCGTCGCGACGCCCCCTCTTCGGCGATGAGATCATGCTGCCGGGGCCGCTGCGGGTGTCGTCGCCCTTCCCGTTCGTCGGTCGCGAGCGCGAGCTCATCATTCTGCGTTCGCTGCTCCGCCTCACCGAGGACGGTGAAAGCGGTCAGGCCGCCGTCGTCGGCGGAGAGGCAGGCAGCGGCAAGACACGGCTCGTGCGTGACCGCCCGCGATGCAGCAGACCTGGAACGCTCGTGCTCTACGGAGGCTCGGACCCGTGGTCAACTCTCCCTACGAGCCGTTCGTAGAGCCACTCGAGTTCCTGATGCGGGTGTCCGACCCAGCCGCGCTCGACCGCTGTCTCGGCACAGGGCGCGCCGAGCTTGCGCGAATCCTCCCGACCTTGGCCCGGTGGCGCTCCGGGCAGCGGATGACCCCGCGACCGAACGCCGTCGACTCCACGGCGCGGTGGTCGAGCTTCTAACTCGCGTCAGCCGACAACGTCCCCTCCTCGTGATCGTCGACGACATTCATTGGGCCGACGCCACGTCGAAGCGTCTATTCCTTCATCTCGCGCGCGCTGCCACGGAGACAGGTAGCCGGCTATTTCTGCTCGCGACACACCGCGATCGGAGCGAGGACGTGCGACCGGAGTTCTCCGAAATACTCGCCGGCCTCGCACGGATCGACGGAGTGACTCACCTGACGGTTTCCGGTCTCGGCGACGACGACGTGGCAGAGTTGATTCGACAACTCACCGGCGCGTACGACGTCGGCGCCGTCGCGTCGCTTGCGACGGCGCTCCACTCGGTCACCGACGGCGTTCCCTTTCTCTGTTGCGAGCTCTGGCGATTCCTGCGCGATGCGGGGTTCGTCGAGATCGCAAACGGCGTCCCGCGGCTGACGCGGCCGCTCGACGAAGTCGGCAGCCCGGAGGGCGTGCGCGACGTCGCCCACTACCGGCTGTCGCGTCTCGCTTCCTCGACCACCGAGATGCTCGAACTCGCGGCCGTGGTCGGCCCGCGATTCGAGCTGCGGGAGCTCGAAGAGGCGCTGGGGGTGGCACTCTCGTCCCTTCCCTCGAAGAAGCCCTCGAAAGCGGGACGATCGAGGGCTCCGCGGGGCCGGACTTTCACACCGCTTTTCCCACGAGCTCGTGCGACGCGCCTTGTACGACGGACTCGTCGGAATCGCCGCGCCGAGCTCCACCTCCGGGTCGGTGAAGCTCTCGAGCGAGTGCACGGCGTCGATGCCGAGCGCGTCGTTCCGGAGCTCGCCCATCATTTTGCGGTCGCCGCTCCCCTCAGAGGCGTTGAGCGAGCGATCCATTACAACCTGCGCGCCGCCGAAAAGGCGACGGCAGCGTTCGCCTTCGAGGATTCGGCCGAGCGGCTCGCGACCGCGCGCGAGTTGGGCATTGCCGACGAGCGCGTACGCGGACGCGCCGACTGGACCTCGCTCGGGCGCTCTGGATCACCGGCAATCCAGAGGGCGCGGCCGAGGTGCTTGAAGACGCACTCGAGTCTGCATGCGCTGCGGGAGACGAGCAGATCGAGTGGTACGTGCGCCTCGAGCGGGCCGGAATCCGTCGCGACCGCGACGCGCTCGAGCTCGAGACGCTGGCCCGCGAAGGCGCCGTGGTGTTCGAACGGCTCAACGACGATCTCGGCCTCGCGCGCGCCCACCGCAGAATCGCCCTTGCGGCGAGCCAGCGCTGCGCGTTCGGCGAGGCTGCGCGCGAGAGCGAGAAGGCTCTCGCACACGCCGTCGTTGCCGCCGACCGGCAGGAGGAGACGCGCATCGTCGATGCGCTGTGCACCGCGTTGCTCTACGGGCCGACCCCGGCTTCGGACGGGGTCGCGCGGTGTGGCGAGCTCCTCGAACGAGCGGGCAGCCCGATGACAGAAGCCGTCATCCTGAGCTCGCTCGCAGGTCTCGCCGCGATGACCGGTCGACTGGACGCAGCTCGAAACGCGTACCAGCGCGCGGGAACGATCTACGCGGAGCTCGAGCTGCCGCTGTTCGTCGCCGCGCTGTCGGCGATCGGCGGTCCGATCGAGCTGCTGATCGGGAACGCGGAAGGTGCCGAGCAGCTTCTGCGAGCCGGGATCGAGCTGCTCGCCGACCGGCCCGGCGACGACGCGATCGCTTATCGCTCGGCTCTCCTCGCTCTCGCGTTGCTCGCACAGGGCAAGCACGACGCTGCGGCGGGCGCCCTCGATGGCGCCAAGCCTGCGCGGCTCATGACACGCATCGCGTACGCGCTCGCGACTGGGCGTGTCCTCGGCGACCTCTCGGCAGCACGCGACGCGGTAGCGCTCGCATCCGACACCGAAGCGCTCAACCTGCACGCCGACGCACGCGCGAGCCTTGGTGACCTTCTCGCGTCGCATGCCGACGGAGAAGCAGAGACGCACCGGAAGATTGCGCTCGAGCTCTACGAGCTGAAGGAGAACAACTTCGCGGCGCAGGCGCTGCGGAAAGCCGTTTCACCGGTGTAGTCCGACTCGGCGGCGACGGCGAGGGCCCGCTCTCGCAGGCCCTCGGTCATGTGCGTCTACCAGTCGATGTCGGCGACAGACGGCGCCATGGACGGGGTCGCGACGCCTGCGACCCTGGAGAAGTGGGGCGCCGCGTTTGTAAACACTGCGGCGAGAATCAGAGCTGGTACAGCCATGCTGAGACTGCCGCGACCTGTGAGTCGTGGTGGCCATGGGGGCCCTCCTCGAGATCCGCGGCCGCCCGGTGCGACCGACTGCTCGAGATTGCGCGCTAAAAACCATTTGCACGGCGCTAAACGGCTCTTGCAGGAGGAGGTCGATTGCGGAAAACAAACGGGGCCTGCAACCTGCGGCCCCGTTGATCGAACGTAGTCGGA
>CAWFIT010000004.1:0-468916 GCA_963815965.1 uncultured Actinomycetes bacterium
GCTCGCCATGCCAGAGGACGTTCGTCTGGTTGGCGAGTGAGGCCTCTTGCCGTGGAGGGTCATTCCACGGCCGCTGACGTCCTGGTTGTCATGGGTGCGCCTCGTCTCTCGGCGATGCGGGGAGCGATTAGCCTGCGTTGGTGGCGTTGACTTGGGGTCAGGCTTTGGCGTGGCGGCTGCGACGGCATCTGCTTGATCCTGTCGGCACGGGCTCGGTCGGCGATGTGGTCGGCCGGCTCGGTGCTGTCCCTGCCTATCCCGAGACGACGCCCGAGTTCGCGGTTGGCCTCCGCCGCACTGGCTCCCGGTTCGGTGATGTCGCCAGCGCGCTGGACACCGGCGAGGTCTTCAAGAGCTACGCGTTCCGTGGTGCGACCCACCTGCTGACGCCAGAGGAGGGCGGTGCCTACCTGGCTCTCCGTGCTTCGGGCCGCCAGTGGGAGTTGCCGAGCTGGCAGGAGACCTACGGGTTGGCGCCGGGCGACTGGCCGGCGTTCCGGGAGGCGGTCCGGGAAGCCGTGGTCGAGGGGCCGCTGACGCGCGAGGAGCTGGCTGTGGCGGTCGTTCGGCGGCGACCGTTCCGTGCGGCGGCAGCGGGCCTGGTCAGCAGCTCCGACACCCTGGTGAAGGCGCTGATGTGGCAGGGCGACCTGTGCTTCGGGCCCGCGCGCGACGGTGCGGGAACCGTGCAAGGCCTGGACCGGGTCCCGCGCTGGGCCGGGCTGCCGGATATCGGCGACGCGGGCCGTTGGGCCGTTGAGGCGTACGTCCGCACCTACGGCCCGACGACCGCCGACGGGGTGCAGTACTACCTGGGGGCGGGCTTGAGCGCCGGTCGCAAGGCGCTCCGCGGCTGGCTCGACGATCTGTCTGACCGCCTGGTCGCCGTCGACATCGACGGCGAGGATCTCCTCCTGTTCGCCGACGACGTCGACGACCTGACTTCGACCGTGATGTCCCCCACCGTCTGCCTGCTGCCGGCCGCCGACCCGTGGGTGATGGGACCGGGCACCGCAAACCCTCACGTGGTGCCTCCTGCCCATCGCCAACCCGTGACCCGCGGCGCCAACCTCGTGCTCGCAAACGGTGTCGTGGCTGGGACCTGGACACGCAAGGCGGACACCCTCTCCCTCGCCTGGTTCGACGACGCCGACCCACCCGATCTCACCCTCCTCGGGGAGGAGGCCGCGCGCCTAGCCGCCACCCTCGACACCGAACTCGACCTAAACGTCACCTCCGGCTAGCGAGCAAGCGAGAACCATCCCGCCTGCTCAGGGGACATTCCCGAACTGTGAGTGTGTGAGCAGTCCCGTCTGGGGCGCTTGTCGGGTTGGTGTCGGTGCTCTTTGTTCGTGACTCGATTCTCGAATGACCTCACGCTCGGGCGCCGCAACGATCTAGCGGGTGGAAGACTAAAACGATCTAGCGGGTGGAAGGCTAAGGGTCGTTGTGACCGAGGCAGTGAGAGTGGGGCTGGTTGCGGGGGCGACGCGCGGCGCCGGTCGTGCGATCGCGGTCGAGCTTGCCCGTGCGGGCTTTTACGTCTACGCGACCGGTCGCAGTAGTCGGACGACCGGGCCGTCTGAGATTGGCAGGCCCGAGACGATCGAGGAGACCGGGGAGCTGATCGCGGCGGCGGGAGGCGCGGGGTCGGCGCTGGTGGTCGATCACGAGGACCCCGCCTCGGTTGCCGAGCTCGTCTCGGCGATCGAGGGCGACCATGGGCGGCTCGACGTGCTCGTCAACGACATCTTCGGTGGCGACAGGTACATGGAGTGGGACAAGCCGCTCTGGGAGCACGACTGGGCCGGCGGGCTGCGGATGCTGCAGATGGGCGTGCACACGCACCTGATCACCTGTCGTGCCGCCATCCCGCTCCTGCTGCGCACCGCCGAAGCCCTCGGCACGCGCGGCCTCGTCGTGGAGATGACGGACGGCACCTCGCAGGCGAACGCCGAGTTCCGGCGGAATGTCGGCTTCTACTACGACCTCGTCAAGGCGAGCGTCGAGCGGATCGTCAAGGGCCTGAGCGCCGAGCTCGAGCACAGTCCCGTGACGGCCGTTGGCGTGACTCCCGGCTGGCTGCGCTCGGAGAAGATGCTGGAGAACTTCGGCGTCAGCGAGGCGAACTGGCGGGACGCCTGCCGCGAGCGTCCCGGCTTCGGGATCTCCGAGTCGCCTACCTATGTGGCCAGAGGCGTTGCTGCACTCGCCAGGGCCGCAGACGCCGAGCGATGGGCGGGCACGATCGTCAGCGCTCGCCAGCTCGCCGACGCCTACGGCGTCACAGACACCGACGGAAGCCGGCCGGACTGCTGGGGCTATCACGCCGCCTACGGGTGGGAGCCCGAAGACAGCCGCGGCATCGACGAGTTCCGGTAAATCAGAACAGAACAACGGCCAGAAGCCCATTCCGGAACGCTGGCGCACGCCACCGGCCCGGCGTCTGAACGGCGCGGGACAGCGCGTTTTTACACTGCGAGGGGGCGATGTCGTTGCTCCTGCACGATCCCGTGGCGCACTGGCTCGTCGTTGGGACGGCCGGCGTGGTGGTGTTCGGTGAGATCGCGGCAACGTACGCGGGACAGGCACGCGACGGGAAGCGTCATCCGCTCACCAGCCTGCCGGACTCCCTTCTGCGGTGGCTGCGTGGCCGCGGTGCCGCGCTTCGGCAGGACCGAGGGACGAGGTTCATCATTACCGTCGCCGCTTACCTCAGCATTGCGGCGGCGCTTGCGATCGCGAGGGTGCCTGGTCTCCGCGCTTACGCCAACAACTGGGTGACGCTCGGCTTGGGGGTCGCCCTCGTCATCGCGGGGACTGCGCTTCGCGTCTGGGCCATCCTGAGCCTGGGCCGCTACTTTCGACGTGACGTGACGATCGAGTCGGGGCAGCGGATCGTGCGTCGGGGCCCATATCGCGTACTCCGCCATCCTTCCTACGCTGGCATCTTTCTCATCTTCGCCGGCTTCGGGCTCGCCTTCGGGAGTTGGGTCGGTGCCGCCGCCGCGCTGCTCATCGTCGTTGCTGGGTTGCTACCACGGATTCGGGTCGAGGAACACGCGCTTGCGAAGGCTTTCGGAGTGGAGTACGCCGACTATGCGAACTCGACAGCGCGCGTAGTCCCCCACGTCTGGTAGCTGCACATCAGCCGAGCGTTGGACAGACAACCGATGCGTCGCGTTTCCAATTCCTCGTCAAGGGTCATCCACGGACGCTGACGCAGCCGAGCGTTACGGACGTTGGTCTCGGTGCTTCAGCAGACGGGGCCGATATCCGCATCCGACAGGCGGACGGTGCCTTCCGCAAGGTATGGAAGGCAGCCCAAAAGCCGGTGTGTCCGCGCGTTCAGCACCCGTGTACTGCTCGGCCACGACACAGCATCTTTGGGTGCGGGCTTCTGTTCAGTGGACGCGCCTGCCTCGATGATGCAGCGCTGTTTCGCGCCGCACGGACTCACTACAACGCGTGTGCCGGTGTCATTGACGTAAGCGGACGTGCGTGACGGGATTCGGCGATCCCGTGCTCTGCCACACCAATACCGCCACTACGGCCCCGGCGAGCAGCACACCCAGCGCCGCGAGCGATGAGCGGCGGTGACGCCTCTTGTCGTCGCCGTCTGCAGGAAGCGGCTCTTCCAGATCGGGCGCGGCCCCTTCGTGATCAATCCTTCCGACGGGCAGACCCACGGGACACACAGCTTACGCCTCGTCCGCTTCATGATCGGAGTGCATTTACGCGCACTCGCGCGGGCGGGCGTCTTCGCTCTCAGGTGCGCAGGTCTCAGCTTGGCCGGGTCACCAGGCAGCCGCTGACTAGGCGGGCTCTCGTCACCCGCCGAGCTCGCGCGCGATCCGCTGCTTCGTTCGAGCCTGATGCTTCGCTTCCGCCTGGTGCCGGTCACGAAGCAAGACGCTCACATCGCGACCCTTCATGTTGGCCGCCCGGGCAACTACAATCAATTGCCATGAATGACAACCGCCCTACAATCCGGCGCATGGAGGTGTTCCACCTCGAGGGCGAGCAGGACTGGGACTCCGAGAACGATCGTGAGGGCTTCCGTCACCGCGCCACCCGGGTCGGCGCCCGGCTCGGTGCGCGTGCGCTCGGGGCGGGCCTCTATGAGCTCCCGCCCGGCGAGAAGACGTGGCCCTATCACTACACGTACGGCATGGAGGAATGGCTGCTCGTCGTATCGGGGACGCCGACGCTGCGCGCCCCGGGGGGCGAGCGCGAGCTCGCGCGCGGCGACGTCGTCGTCTTCCGCGAGGGGCCAGAGGGCGCCCATCAACTGATCAACAGGAGCGCCGAGCCGGCGCGCGTGCTCATCTTCTCGTCCGAGAGCTCGCTGACCGTCGTCCACTATCCCGACAGCGGCAAGGTCGGCTACTGGGCGCGCAGCGACGGCCAGGGCGCGCTGCTCCCGCGCGAGCGCGAGCTCGACTACTGGGAGGGCGAGGCGTAGGTCGCCGTCGCGTGCCGACCGCGCCGCAGGTTCAGAGCAACCGAGACGGCGAGCACCGCTTCCAGTTGGGCCCCGGCGACCGACGCTACCGCCTGGGCCAGTGCGGGAATGTCACATGAACCCTGCGCCGACGCATGCCAGGCGGTGCGGGGATGTTCCCTGACGACCTAGCCCCAGGGCAGGCGGGACCAGTACGGCGGCCGCTCTCGCCGGAACCGCTCGGCCGCCGCGTAGACCTGCCCCGGATCGGATGTCTCCTTCTCCACGCTCGCGTCGTAGCGCGCCGCGAGCTCCGACACCGGGTATCGCCCTTCCGGGCCCAAGCGTGCACCGACCATCAGGATCACGCACGGCCTGTCGCCAGCCCCCACGAAGGCATGCTCCGTCCACGGGGGACAGTGGAAGAAGTCCCAGGGCCGGATGCGTCGCTCCTCGCCCTCGACGAGCAGCTTGCACTCGCCGGTCAGCACGAGGAACGCCTCCTGATTGGTCTCGGCGTGATAGACGCCGCTCTGGCCAGGCTCGAGGACGGTCATGTTGATCCCGAGCTGCTCGAACTCGACCGGCGGATCGCCGTACTCGCTCTCGAACCAGCACGCCGCGCCTCTCGTCTCCGAAGAGAACCACTCGGCATCGCGCACGTTGACGACGAACCAGCCCTCCGTGACTGGTGCAAGTCCGGAGCCGGACTCCTCAAGCCGCGCTTCGGCCACGAAACCCCATTCTCGCAGCCCAAGCGATGCGTGCCTGGTGTGCGGAGCGTCATCTCGCCAGAAGCGTCTCCGGCCAGCACGACGCCGGACGTGAAGCCTCTAGTGGGAACAGTGGGAACACCGAGCGTTCGTCCCCGTTCGGACGGGTTCGGTGCGCCGCAGCGCAACCCCTGTAACCAGGCGGGATAAGCGAACGGGTGTGAACGGGTGCGACACCTGCCACGTCTCGACAAGCTGGGGGCACTGGTTCGAGCCCAGTACCGCCGACCACAAGAAACCCCCGCGTAGACGGGGGTTTCGTCGTACCAGGTGTCTGCCGAGTTCAAAGTCGTGGCCAACTCTTGCCAAAGCGGTCCAGTGCTCGGCGCTCGATCGTCGGGCGGACGGGGACACGAGCGACGGTCTGCGCGCTCGGGCACAGATGTTCTCATGACTCTTGAATCGTGACCCTCTTCGGCGTTAGTGTCGGCTGATACATATCGGGGGAGGTTGATACATATCGGGGGAATCAGTGCACCCGCCGGAGCTTCGCTCGACTGTGCGGTGGTTGAAGCCGCGTATCGGACGCTCCGTTATTACTTCTCGACCTTTCCGGGGCTCGTCGCGAGCCTGGACGGGAATTACGCCGAAGCACTTTCACCCTCGAACTTGAACGGATGCACAGGCGACGCGGGAAAGGGAACGAGCGTCGGATTGGCGGCCGCGAACGGCATCATCACCCTTCGGACGGGAGACGGGCGAATGACACCGGTCGGTACGACATCGTCGTTCGAGACCAAAGCCCCGGGTCCGGGAGTCTGGCGTCTTACTCCACCGGCGTTCCTGGTTCCGCAAACACCTTGGCTCGGGTCCGTTCAGCCGTTCTTGCTGAAGAGCCCGGGACAGTTCAAGCCTGAACCTCCGCTTCCGCTCTCGAGCAGAGAGTGGGCTCGGCAGTTCAACGAGGTCAAGGCGTACGGTGGAACGACAAGCACGCTTCGCACTCCGGAGCAGACTGCAACGGCAAAGTTCTATACGGCGAACGTGATCAGGCAGTTCAACCTTGCCGGTCGTGACCTCGCGACCGCGCGCTTGCTCAACCGCCTCCAGACCGCGCGGCTGTTGGCCATGGTCAACACCGTCAGCGCCGACGCTCTCATGTCGGTCCTCAACGCCAAGTACCGATTCCTCTTCTGGCGTCCCGTGACCGCGATCGCGGGCGCCGGTGTGTGCCCGTCACAACCGTCGGCCGTGACTGCTGACGGTTACGGACCGGTGCCTGGGTTCGATGACGGAAACTCGGCGACCGTCGAAGACCCGTGCTGGCGGCCGCTCATTACCACGCCCAACCATCCCGAGTACCCAGCCGCACACGGTACGAATACTTCGGCAATGGCAGAAGTCTTCACCGAGTTCTTGGGCACCGATCACATCGACCTCGACATCCACGGCTCCGCCGACGGGACGCCCGGCAACCTCGCTGCCGTGCACCACTTCGACACGGCAGACCAACTCCGGCAGGAGGTCATCGGCGCGAGGCTCTGGGGCGGCATCCACTACCGCCGGTCGAGCGAGGTCGGCGTCCATCTCGGACAGAAGGTCGCGCACTTTGGCCTGAACCACGCCTTCAGATCCACCGGCTGAATCTGATAGCGAGGGCGTGGCTCATGCACGCCCCTCCCGATATATGGGCACTAGCTCGGTGCTAGTGCCCATATCGGGTCGAGCCCAGTAGCTCTTCGAACTAGACGGTCACGGTCGTGCTCTTCGCGCTTTCGCCGCCGCGCCAGTTTGCAACCGCGGGCGTGACGGTGTAATTCCATCCTCCAGCCGGCGTGTTGCGTTCGGTACAGGTCAGTGCGGCGACGGTGCCTGTGCAGCTGGCCCCGATCGTCTGGAGCACGCCCGTGCTCGCGTTGTAGCGCCGGACGACGTAGCCGGGGACGTTGCCGCCGTTGCTGAACGTGCTCGCTGACCAGGTGACGGTGACTTTCTTGCCCGAGACGGTCGCGGTCGGGATGTTGCCTGTGCCGAGCACCTTCGCCTGCGCCGCCCCACCGCCAATTGCGCTCCGACTCCAAGCTGCGCTCGCGGTCGGCACCACGAGGAGGGCGGCGGCAATGGCGATCACGAGCGATCTCAAAGCCGCCGCCGCGTGCCGACCGTTAGGCGTTGCTCGCGCCGGTCACGTTCACCGGGATCGTGAACAAGGCGCCCTGGCACGAGTTGTCCGAGGCGTTGCTCATGCTGATCGCGTTCGCGAGCGTGAGGGTAACGGTCGCGCCCGCAGCCACGTCGAGCGTGAGCCCCGTCTGGTCGCTGAACGTCACGCCGGTCGAAGCGTCGCAGGTCGCGCCCTTGTCAGAGGTGATCGCCGAGGCTTGCTTCGCGACCGAGGTGATCCGCACCGGAAACGGGTTCGGGTTCGTGACCCTCAGCTTCACCGAACCGGTTGCTCCCGGGTAGAGATCGGCGGTCGTTGACGCCGAGGCGTCGCTAAGTGTCAAGTTCGACGAGGTTTGAGCCTTCGCGTACCCGGGGCCGGTCCCGTTCGTTACCCAGGCTGCGATCACGGCACTCGCCGCCACCGCCGAGAGAAGGAGCGCAAGCACGACGAATGCCTTGCGCGGGATCTTGATCGTGAGCATGCAACCTCCAACTTCGGTACCAGAGACAGTGGTGTTGTCGGCAGAGGTGAGAGGAGACGCATGGGCCGATCGGCCCATCTTTCAAAGCCGTCTTGCAGACGAGGCGGCAGGGATGCTCACGCGATATCGGCGAAGTCGGCAACGCCGAGCGCCGCTGCGATCAGGCAGGCGCACCGGCTGCCGCTACGAGCGTGGGGCGGCGAGCGGCGGGCGCCGGGAAGCCGAGTACGAGCGCGCTCGCCAGGCCGGTTGCGAGTCCCGCGACGGTCTCGACCGCGTTCAGCGCAAGGCCGGCTGCGACCGCCGTCGTCGGGTCGACGCCTCGCTGGTGAAGCACGAGCGCGACAGCACCGGTGGACATGCCGATTCCGGCGGGGAACAGCGATACGAGCGTGGCGACCGCCAACGCCGGGACGATCACGAGTGCGGTCGAGACCGGTGCCGCCAGGCCGAGCGAGGCTGAGACCGCGGCGACCGCCAGCACTCGTGCGACTATCGAACCGGCCAGCCAGCCGAGAATGCGAAGAGCGCCGCTCGGCGACCGTCCAAGCGAACCGAACACGTCGAGTAGGTGCGAGAGCCGACGGGCGCGGGGAGGCCGGTGCCGCGCCCAGACGCAGGCGGCCACGGCCGTGCACGCAATCGCGCCGAGCACAAGCGCCGTCCACGCGGGCAGCGCGCCACTGCCCGCTGCGGCCAGCACGAGTACGGCGAGCAGCGCCGCACGAGCGGCACCGACGGCAGCCGGAATGCCGCTTGCCACCCAGAGGCGCCCTTCGCCGGGCAGAGCACGTGCGAACAAGACGATCCGACATGCACCGCCCGCGTTGCCGGGCAGCAGCGAGTTCACGAGCGATCCCATCCCGTAGCGCGCTCCGGCCTCGATCCGGCTGATGCTGCCGCCGCGAACGCAGAAGGCCGACCGCCACGCGAACGCCGAGCAGACGAGTGCGAGCGCGAAGGAGGCGCCGGCGGCGCACAGCCACAGCGGTTGCGCTGCGGAGAGCGCTGCAAAGGCATGTTGAAAGGGCTGCCCGATGAACCCGCCTAGTCCCGCGTGCCGGCTAATCGCCGGCGACGTCACGTCGCAGAAAAACGATGTAGGCAGCGATCAGCGGAATCGCGATGTACAGGGCGCAAACCCACACGGCGCGACCGATCGGCGCCCAGTCCGCGGGCACGCGCAACAGGCCGTGCCAGGCGTCGAACTGTGTGCCGAGCAGGTAGGGGCGAATGCTCTCGGTCCCGGGAAGCACACCGAGGAGCTGCATCAAGAGCGCCAACATCAGCGCACCGACGACCGACGCCGCACTGTTGCGCGTAACCGTCGAGAGGAGCACGCCGAACGCTGCGATGCCTGTGAGCGGCAGCGTGTAGATCGCGAGGGTCATCACGAGCAGGAGCAGACCGTGGCCGGGAGCGACCTGCGTCCCCGAGAGCGACGTGAGCGGATGAAAGCCCCAGGCAACGGTGCCCGCGATCAGACCCACGAGGCCCATCAAGATCACGAGCGTGAACGTGTACGTCGCCGTCGCCAGCACTTTGCCGGCGAAGACCTCGCCGCGCTCGCGCGAACGCGTCAGGATTGTTTTCAGCGTTCCGTTGTGACTCTCCGACGCGACGATGTCACCGGCGACGAGCGCGGTCATCAGCGGCAGTCCCCAGATGGACATGAAGAAAAGGACGACGAAGGGAACCGCGAGGCCCGTGTCGCGGATGTAGCGACCGAGTGGTACGTCGTTCGGGCCACCGGTCTGCAGCTTGAGTACGACGACGAAGATGATCGGGACGACGATTGCCACACCGAGGCCGAGGTAGGTGCGCTTCTGGGCCAGAAGCTTCGCGATCTCCCAGCGATAGACGTGCGCAGTGGCGCTCATACTGCGACCGCCTCCGCTTCGTCGCGATCGGAGGAGTCGCCGCCGGTCATCCCGAGGAAGAGCTCCTCGAGGCTTGCCGTCTCTGGAACCAGCGCGGTGAACGCGACGCGAGCCTGTCCGAGCGCGACCGTCAGCGCGGCCACGGTGTCCTCGTCGGCGGTGAAGAGCAACTCGTCGTCGCGCAGTGTCACGTCCGCGACTCCAGGTTGAGCCAACAAGGCAGCTCGTGCTCGCTCGGGCTCGACTGCGCGAAGCCGGTACGTGGTGATCGCTGTCTCGAGGAGGTCGCGCAGCGCACCGTGGTAGATCACGCTCCCCTTGCGGATAATCGCGACTCGGTTGCAGAGCTCCTCGACCTCGGACAGGAGGTGGCTCGAGAGCAAGATCGTGATGCCCTCGGCGGCGAGCCGTCGGACGAGGTCGCGCATGTCGCGCATGCCTGCGGGGTCGAGACCCGTGGTCGGCTCGTCGAGTAGCAGCAGCTGCGGGCGGCGCAGCAGTGAGGCCGCGATTCCGAGCCGTTGGCGCATCCCGTGCGAATAGCCGCCGACGCGATCCTTGGCTCGGTCGCGCAGCTCCACGATCTCGAGCACCTCATCGATGCGCGACCGTGACACGGGCTCGTCGTAGTCGGCAAGCAGCCTGAGGTTGCGGAGCCCGGAGAGGTACGGGTAGAAGCGGGGGCCTTCGACGAACCCGGCGACACCGCTCAGAGCTTTCGCGCCGTCGATGAGCGGATCCCGGCCGAAGAGGCGTGCCGAGCCCTCGGTCGGCCGGATAAGGCCGAGCAGGATTCGCAGGGAAGTCGTCTTGCCGGCTCCGTTCGGGCCGAGGTAGCCGAAGACGTCCGCGCGGTCGACCTGGAGGTCGACGTGGTCGACGGCGACGATGTCGCCGTAGCGCTTGACGAGCCCGCGCGCTTCGACTGGCGGAGCGTCGGTCATTTCACGGCTCGCGCGGCGGTCTCTGCTGCGGCCGGTGGGAGGGAGCCGGCGAGGACGAAGCCCGTGCCGCCCGACTGCCATTCGAGCACGGTTCCGAGTTGCGTTGCCAGCTCGTGCGCGGTCAGGCCGTCGAGGGAGACAGTCGGCAGGCCGGAGAGCTGATTGCCGGGACCGGACGCGTCGGCCTTGCGCTCGATCAGCGCGATCCCTCCGAGACCCTGGCCGTAGAGCACGATCGCCGTGTCGCCGCCGACGAGGCGGACGCTCCGGCGCGGCAGGCCGACGACCGAGTCCGGCGCCACGACCGGGAAGTCCGCGGCTGCCGTCACGGCGTCGAGGCCATTGACGGCGGGCGTGCTCGAAGCCTGGTTTTGCAGCGACGAGCCCGACCCGAGATCCACGACCTTTGCGCCGGCGGGCGGCGAGACATCGACGTCGGCGGCGGGCACGGAGCCGTAAGAGATGTCCGTCACGGCAAGCTCGAGCACCGGCGAGGTGTCGTTCTGCGCGCGGATGCCGACCCGCAGCGGCGTCCCGTAGACCGCGTCCCAGGCGAGCTCGACCGAGCCGAGCAGACCGCCGTCGTGCTTCGGTGAGACGGCGACGCTGTAGGCAGGCTGGCCGGCGACGTCGGTCGGGTCGGCGGACGAGATCGCCCAGTGCATCCCGAGCTCGGCGAGGAACTTGTCGATCTCGGCCAGGGCCGGCACCTCGCGCGTATCGGAGCTCGACGATCGATCGGCACCCGCAGGAAGATCGGCGCGGTAGACCGTGTTCGACGAGGCGTCGTACACCGAGATCGTCTTCGAGTTCCAGACGATCTGGACGTCGCCCGCGTTCGACTGGAGCTCGAGGCGGCCGCGGCCGTCGTTCGTCGCCCACAGGCGGCCAGATGCGCCCGACATGAGCGCGGACCCGACCTGGCCCTCCAGCGCGCCGGTGGGGAACAAGCTGTTCGTGAACTTGACCCGAGCCGTGACTCCGTCAGGAGGATTCGCGGCCAGCGCATCGTGGATCGCCTCGTCGAGCGGTTTCGGCGGCGGGGCAGGGCCGCCTCCGCCTGCGGCGACCGCGATCGCCGTGCCTCCACTCGCGACCGCGAGCACGGCGACGATGAGAACGATCAGTTTCCGGGTCGAGAGTCGGCGCAGGTACCTCACGGCTGTCCTTTCTCTTGCTGGGCGCCGTCATTTGTACCCGCGGACTCTGAGACTTCTCTGAGAGCCGGGAGCTCGATCGTGACACGCGGCCCCTCCGCATAGGCTCGTCCCCCGTGCCGTTCGGCGGTCGCCCGCACGATGGCGAGGCCGAGGCCGGAACCGTCCGAGTCACTGCGTCCACGCCAGAAACGCGCAAAGGCCCGCTCAGCCTCGCTTCCACGCAGGCCCTTGCCCTCGTCTACCACGGTGAGCACCGCGACGCCGTTCCGCGTCGCCGTCTCCACCGTCACCCGGCCCTCGCCGTGCCGTCGCGCGTTCTCGACGAGGTTGCCGAGCGCGCGCTCGAGAGCCGCCCTGTCGCCGCGGACGCTCACCGGCTCCGGCGCGCGTACCTCCACTCCGTCCGTCGTACGCGCGAGCTCGTCGAGCCTGACGAGCTCGTCGGGCCGTGCGGACGCCTCTTCACGCGAGAGAGCGAGCAGGTCGTCGGCCAGCTTCGCGAGCCGACGTGCATCCTGTTCGAGCTCGGTGATCAGCTCGCCGGTCGCGCCGTGGCGTGCCAGGTAAGCCACGTTTCCGAGGAGCGACGTCAGCGGCGTGCGCAGTTCATGTGAGGCGTCTGCGAGGAACCGCCGCTCCGCGTCGCGTGCCCGTTCGAGCGCCCCCAGCATGCCGTTGAGCGTCCGCCCCAGCCGGGCGATCTCGTCTCCGGCGTCCGACTGGGGGAGTCGGCGGCTCGGGTCGCCGGTCCGCTCGATCTCGGCCGCAGCGTGCGCGAGGCGATCCAGCGGGCGCAGCGCCCTGCGCATCAGCAAAGCGAGCGCGGCAGCGCCGGCTGCGGCCCCCGCAAGCGCCGCCACGAGCACGAGCAGGTGCACGCTCGCGAGCGTCGTGTCGAGCTCGTGCGTGGACGCTGCGACCGCGACCGCTCCGCCGGCGGCAGGCCCGCCGGCGTCCGCGAGCGGGGCCGCATACACGCGCAGGTCTTCCGTCCCGAACTCGGCGTTCGCATACCGGCCGATGCCGTCGGCGATCGCCTTGCGCAGGAGCGGCTGGACCGGCAGGACCCGTCCGCCGAGCGCGAGCGAGCGCGCGACGATGCGGCCGCGGCGATCGACGACCTCGACGCTGATCTGCTGGCCCCCGAGCGAAGCGTCGAGCGCACCCGGCGCCGTGATCAACGCAGGCGCGGACCCGCTCAGCTGCGCCACCACGACGGCGCGCTCGCGCAACGATCTGTCCAGCGAATGGTGCAGATGCCTTCCGATCAGGATGTCGACTCCGACGCCGACGACCACGAGCGCGAGCAGGATCGCGAGCGACGCCGCCACGATCGACCGTACGCCGAGCGAGCGCGGGATCATCGCTCCAGCATGAAGCCGACGCCGCGCACCGTCTGGATCAGCGGCGGATCGCCGAGCTTCCGGCGCAGGTAGGAGATGTAACGATCGACCACGTTGAGGGTCGCCGCTGCGACGCCACCCCAGACATGCTCGAGCGCCTGCGAGCGGCTGACGACCTGGTGCGGGTTTCGCAGCAGGAGCTCGAGCAGGTCGGCCTCACGGGCGCTGAGTGTGAGTTCCGTGCGCCCGCGACAGGCGGTTCGGTTTTTCACGTCGAAGACGAGATCGTCGAAGGCGAGCACCTCGTCCGGCACGACGCCGCGGCGAAGCAAAGCGCGCGCCCGCGCGAGCAACTCCTCCGCGGCGAAGGGCTTGACGAGGTAGTCGTCGGCGCCCGCATCGAGGCCGTTGACACGATCGGCGATCGCATCGCGAGCGGTCAAGAGCAAGATCGGCATTGAGAGCCCCTTGCCGCGCAGCCGCCGGCAGACGCCCAGACCGTCGAGGCCGGGCAACCCGACGTCCAGCACCAGCAGATCCGGCACAGAACGCTCGACCGCCGCCAGAGCCGAGCCGCCGTCGCCGGCGCCCGAGACGCCGTAGCCCTCCGCCGCGAGCGTGCGCTCGAGCATCCTGCGGATCGGCGCGTCGTCGTCGACGACGAGAATGGAAGTGCTCATCGCAGGACGCCCTTGTGTCCCAGCGAGTAGCGGCCGGGTTGGGGCCAGACGCACAGACCGTGTGGGCCCGCCCCGACATGGATCCGCGCAAGCAGGTGTCCGGTCCTTGTGGGGCCGTAGCTGCGCCTGCGCCTTGCCCGCGACTCACTCATGCGACGCGGAACGAACGGACGACGGTCGCCGCACCGGCGACGATGAGGACGAGCGATACGAGTCGGCCCGCGGTGAGGCCGCGGATACCGCTGACTCGACGCGATCGAGACCCGGCAAGAACGGCCGCGCCGCTCGCCACAACGGCTGCGCCGAGCGCGAGCTGCCACCAGATGAACGCAGGGCCGAGCGACAGGTCGACCCCGAGCACCGGCGCGAGCCCGAGCGCGCCGTGGAGCGGAAGTGGTCGGGCGAGCACGGACGCCGCCTCTCGCTGGGTGACGAAGCCGTTTCGCAACAGTGAGCGAAGCACTTCCACCTGTCGAGCACGCGCGACCTCAGGGTGCCTGAGCGGATCGTATGCCGAGGGCGCCTGGATCAGCCCTGCGAGCAGCGTCGCCTGCGCGAGGCCGAGTTGCCGCGGCGGGATTCCGAAATAACGTTCGCTCGCTGCCTCAACGCCGTACGCGCCTTCGCCGAAGTAGGCGCTGTTCAGATAGGCGGCGAGGATCCGCTCCTTCGAGTACCGGCCTTCGAGCTTGAGCGCGAGCGCCGCGTCTTCGAGCTTGCGCCAGGGCGTGTGGTCGTTGCCGCCGAGGAAGAGCACCTTCGCGAGCTGCTCCGTGATCGTGCTCGCCCCCTGCGCGAGCGACAGATGAACGACGTCGTAAGGCAACGCGCGAATCACGCCAATCACGTCGATCCCATCGTGGCGGTAGAAGCGTTCGTCTTCCGTTGCCACGACTGCCTCGCGCATGATCGGTGCGATCGCGCTCAGCGGGAGCACGCGTCCGTTCGAGCTCGACAAGCGTGCGCGGATGTGAGCATCGAGTCGAACGGGCGCCGGGCTGGCGATCCAGGCGGCCGCGAGAGTTGCGCCGAGGACGAGCACGCCGCTCGCGACGGCGAGCAACACCCGGAAGCGGCGGGTGGGCAACAGGACGCGGTCAGCCGTGTTTCCTACCTCGAGGCTGGAATTGTTTCGTTCGCCGAGTGGGGTGCGGATCGAGGATGAGCGGCGGCCGTGGCTGCTGGGTGAAGTCGAAGTCGCTCGCGAGGTTGCCGAGGATCGGTGCGTTTTCGCGGACGTCGGGGCGTGGGTCCGGTCTGCCGTCGGTGCGCGGATCGAGCCGTTGGCCGCCGAGGAAGTCGTCCTCGATGAACTTCGCGTAGGCGTCGAAGCTGAGCGTCTGATGGTCGATGTAGCCGCGCTTCGCATAGGGGCTGATCACGATCCCCGGCACGCGCAAGCCGTAGCCGTTCACGTCGACCCTCGGCGGCTTGACGTGGTCGTAGAAACCGCCCCAGTCGTCCCAGGTCAGGAAGATCGCGGTCGAGCTCCAGTTCGGGCTGCGCATGACCGCGTTCACGAGTTTCGTCACGTACGCCTGCCCTGCGGAAACGAGCCCGGGCGGGTGCTCGCTGACGCGGTCGTTGGGGACGATCCACGAAACGGCCGGCAGCTTGCCCGCGTGCGCGGCCTTGAAGAAGTTCTCGAGCGCGGTGATGTCGCCAAGCTGGTGGTCCTCGTGCACGGTGGTGAAGTACCGCAGCGGGTTCCAGATGCCGGGCGTCTTTGCGCTCTGTGGCACGGGCCTGCAGGTGGTCGCGGCAGCGTCCTGGCAGTCGGGTTGCGCGCCCTTGAAGACGTAGTAGCGCCAGCTCACGCCGTGCTTGTGCAGTAGATAGGTGAGGTCGGTCCACGGGTAGCTAGGGATCGTTCGCCTGATGTCGCCGCGGAAGTCCGGCGGCTCCGCCGGATGGTTCGACGCGTTGACGCAGCTCATGGGGTCGCCTCTGCGCGAGCACGTCGCCGACCACTCGCTGACCGTGAACAGGTGCGAGGGCAGGCTCCACGAGCGGATCGGCTCGAACAGGTGGTCCTGTAGAACGAACTTGCGCGCGTATGTCCAGTAGTTCGGAATCTCGCGCGAGTCGTGGTAGCCCATCACGTCCCTGCCGCCGCCGTGGCGACCGCAGTAGGGGTCGTTGCGCTCCATGCATCCGAGTGTGCCCCCGACCGCGGAGCCGACGAACCCATCCATGGCGCCGCCGTCGATGTCGCGCTGCGCGTTGAACAATGCGTGCGGACCGCCGAAGTTGCGGTCGGCCGAGTCGTGAAAGGGCCGGACACAGCCGCCGCGCGGATCGGGCAAACACGCGCCCGCCGGGATCCCGTCCGCGCCGGGAAAGGTCCCGAAGTAGGAATCGAAGGAGCGGTTCTCTTGCATGATCACGATCACGTGCTCGATCTTGTGAATGCCCGCGGGAATCGCGGCGGCCGATCGTCTCCCCGTCGACGCCTCCGGACGCTCGGCAAGTTCGCCGGCGAGTACGCTGAGCGCAAGCGCGAGAACCAGAGCGAGCAGGCCAATCCGCTTCAAGCGCCCTGACGCTATCCGGGTTCACGTTGCGCGTTCGTTAACGAAGCGCGACGACTGTGCGTAGTCAGATCCTGTTGGAAACGGGGCGCTTGTGGTTGCCCGCGTACCGGTAGACAATGGCCTGGACGGCGCTCCGCCGGTTCGCGCAGATGTGACGCGCGTTGATGCTCAAGCGACAACGCACCGGGGGTCGCTCGAGCGAATCGAGGGCGATGGCAGACGGGATCATCGACAGGCGCGAGGAACTAGCGGCGCTGACTCGATTCGTCGAGGCCGTGCCTTCCGGCGGGCAGGCGTTGCTGATCGAGGGCGACGCGGGAATCGGCAAGACCGCGCTCTGGCGTGAGGGGTTGCGAACTGCGCGCGACAGCGGGTTCCGTGTACTCGCGTCGCGTTCGGCCGCCGCCGAGACCCAGTTCGCATTCGCAACCGTCGGTGACCTGTTCACGGCGACGCTGGATGAAGCGCTGCCTGCGCTGGCGACGGTACAGCGACGTTCGCTCGAGATCGCATTGCTGCTACGCGAGCCCGATGGCCCGCCGCCCGAGCCACGCGTGCTCGGGCTCGCGCTGGTCTCTGTCGTACGAGCGCTCGCTCGGGAAGGGCCGCTACTCGTCGCGCTCGACGATGTGCAGTGGCTGGACGCCAGTTCGGCGGAGATTCTCAGGTTCATGCTCAGGCGACTGGACGACCAGCCGGTCGGCCTTCTCGCAACCGTGCGTGGGCGGCCCGTCCAGGCGCCGCTGGAGCTCGATCGCGCGTTCACGGCCTTCGAGCGGCTCCTGATCAAGCCCCTCTCCCTCGGAGCGACTCATCGGCTTCTCTGGGAGCGACTGTCGCTGAACCTCCCGCGTCCGAACCTCGTGCGCGTTCACGAGGCCGCCGGCGGGAATCCGTTCTACTCACTGGAGTTGGGTCGCGCGCTCGTGGAGGGGACCATCCGCGAAGACAGCGGCCACATCTCCCTGCCCGAGAGCCTTCAGAGCGTTGTCGCGGAACGACTCGACACGTTGCCCGCGCACGTGCACGACACGCTCGTTGCCGTTGCCGCCCTTGCCGCGCCGACGGTGACTCTGTTGGAGCCGCTCGCAGCTTCTGTCGTCAACGACATCGAGCGTGCCCAGAGCCGAGCGGTGCTGGAGCTCGACGGCGACCGGATCCGCTTCACCCATCCGCTCCTCGCGCCCACCTGCTACTCCAGGATGCCGCTTCACCGGAGACGTCGCCTGCATCGCCGTCTCGCCGATCTGGACGTCGATCTCGAAGAACGTGCGCGCCATCTCGCCATCGCGGCGACCGGCCCGGACCGAGAGGTCGCGCTGGCTCTCGATACGGGAGCGGCCCACGCCCATGCTCGCGGCGCCGCGCTCGCGGCAGCCGAGCTCGCCGAGCTGGCGGTTGCACTGACCCCAGCAGACGCGGTGGACGAGATCAATCTGCGCCGCATCAGAGCAGCCGAGCAGTCAATGGTTGCCGGCGATACGGCAAGAGCCTCCGGCCTGCTCGAGGATGCCGTCCGCTCCTCGCCGCCAGGCCCGGTTCGAGCCGAGGCGCTCAGTCGCCTCGGGTGGGTCCGCGCGGAAACCGACGGGTTCCGCGCGGCGGAGGGCCTCTGCAACCGCGCACTTGCCGAGCCGGGCCTCGAGATTCGCGAGCAGGTCGACATTCTGCGCCGGCTTGCGTGGATGGCCGCCGCAGGGAGAGGCAGCCTGGATGGCATTCGGTATGCGGAAGCCGGACTCGGACTCGCGGAGCAGGTGGCCGACCCGGAGCAACTCGCTGCCAGCCTCGCAACCGTTGCCGAGCTGACCTTCTGGCGTACCGGCCGCATCCACCGAGACATGCTCGAACGTGCGATCGAGCTTGAACGAACCGCCGGCGTTGACGGGAACGCACGGCCGACGCTCGCGCGGCTGCTTGCCCTGGCGAACCGCTTCGACGAGGCGCGCGCCGTCTGGACGGAACTGATCGCGGAGAGAATGGAGCAAGCCGATCCCGGGGTCGTCGGTTTCTTGATGTTCCGCGCCAGAATGGAAGTCGCGTCCGGCGCGTGGGACGAGGCGGCGCGCCTGTGCGATCAGGGGATCGAGCTAGCTCAGCAGACCGGCCGCGAGATGAGCGGGTCGCTGTGTCTGATGGTCTTGGCAGAGATCGACGCCTACCGGGGCGAAGCAGAGAAAGCGCGAAGAGAGATTCCGGAGATGCTCGGAGTCGCCGCAGGCGTTGGCTACTCCGGCGCAATCCATCGGCTGACCCGTGCCCTTGCGTCGCTCGAGCTCTCCTGCGGCGACGCAGGTGCAAGCTGGCGGCTGACCGCTCCGCTCTTCGCGAACGTCACCGAGCTGGACGAAGTCCTCGCCAAGCTCGCGGGCTCGGTCGGAATCGAGACGCTCATCGGCGTCGACGATCTTCCCGAGGCGGAAAGGCTATTGCGCCTGCTCGACGAACACGCCGCTGAATCCGACACCGGGCTCCGTCTGCTCGACGGCCGTTCCCGGGGACTTCTTCTTGCCGCGCGAGGAAACCATCGGCAGGCGATCGAAGTCCTCCAGGCGGCGGTCGTCGAGCCCGATCCACCGCAAGAGGCGGATCCGCTCGAGCTCGCCAGGACGCTGCTCGCGCTCGGCACCGTGCAGCGCCGCGCACAGCACAAGCGCGAAGCGCGCGAGACACTCGAACTGGCTGCCGGGACGTTCGAGCGGCTTGGCGCGCGTCTCTGGGAGGCGAAGGCGCGCGCCGAGCTGCGGCGGATCGGCGGACGGACCGGATCGCACAGCGAGCTGTCGGAGACCGAGCGGCGGATCGTCGAGCTGGTCGTCGCCGGCCGCAGGAACCGCGAGGTGGCGGCCGAGCTGAGCCTCAGCCCAAACACGGTCGCGTGGAACCTCTCGAAGGTCTATCGCAAGCTCGGAGTCAGCTCACGAACGGAGCTCGCGGCGCGCGTAGCTGCAACTGCTCGGGAGTAAATCCACAGATTCGCGCGGTTGATGGCAGAGGGTCCGCGCGGGATCGTGGACGCAATGCCGACCTACCTCGTCGAGCGATACCTCCCCGGACGCGACCGCGCTTGGCTGGAAGCAGCTCTCGCGCGGCTTCCGAGGGAACGAAGCGGGGTTGCGTATCTCGGCTCGACCTACGTCCCGGCGGACGACTCGTGCTTCTGCCGGTTCGAGGCCGAGACCGCAGACGACGTCAGAGACGCCAACGACGTCGCCCGAGTGCCGTTCGCACGGATCGTGGCAACAACGGAGCTCGGCATCGGCCAGACCGTGCCTCACCAACGAAGGAGGTCGATCATGAAGCGCAGCTTGTTCCTGCTCCTGGCGATCGCCGCCGCGGCAGTCATCGCGACCGCGAGCTCGGCTCACGGCCAGGCCCCACCACTGAAGCCGCACAAAGGCGCGCTCCACGTGACGAAGGAATGCTCGGAATATCACGGCGCCGTCGGGGAGTTCTGCACGATTACGTCCTCGAACATCGACGTGATCCAGCCCGGCATGCAGGTCGTGTATCTCCAGGCCCTCTCTCAGGACGGCACGCTGGACAGCGACCTCGCCATCTCCGCCGGACACGGGAGCGTCACGATCGGCCACGTCGTGCTGAACGGCGCGACGAGCCAGATCACGTTCTTGGGCGGAACCGGCGACTTCGCCGGGTTCCACGCCGAAGCCGTCGTCTCGGTTGATGGGACCGGACTCTGGCACTGGGACGGGACCTACAGCTTCAGTCCGCGCGGCGCCTGACAACGCCGATTACCGACGACATGCGAAAAGCCCCGCTCAGGCGGGGCTTTCGTTCCCGCCTCGGTAGCGAACGATGGCGATCGGGCAGTGTGCGCGCTGCGCGACGTCATGGCTCACGGAACCGAGCATCAGTCGCTTCGGAGTGCTCAGGCCTCGTGATCCGACGACCAGCAGCGACGCGTCCGCGGCTTGCTCGAGGAGGACGGCAGCAGGCCCGCCCTCCTCTGCAACGGCTTCGATCATCAATGACTCACCCTGCAGGTGCTCGAGGGCGGCGCTGAGGACGGCCTCCGCATCCTGCTCGGCTTTCTCGAAAGCGTCCGGGGTAGGCGAAAAGGCCTCTCCGATGTACCCGGACGCAGACGGCTCCCAGGCGCAGACGATCCTGAGCAGTGCTCCGCGCATCTTCGCCTCCTCGGCGGCGAACTGAAGTGCAGCCTCGGACTCCCGAGAGCCGTCGACTCCGACGACGACCGGTCGGGAGACCAACTCCTCGCTCACTCGAGCGACCCCTGCGGCTCGGCCACATTCACCTTGTGAGCGCGATGCGGTCTGCGGGACGGCACTGCGAGCGACGCCGCGACGCTTGCGGCAAGCACTCCGGCCATCACGAAGAACGTGACCGTGTAGCCGTGCTCCGACGGATACCCGTTGGCCAGCAGACTGGCGGCGAGGAGGCTCGCGGCGACCTGGCCGCCGATCGCACCGCCGATCGTGCGCATGACCGCATTCATCCCGGTGGCGACTCCCGTCTGGTCGGGCCTCACTGCTTCCACGATCAGGTTCGCCAGCGACGCGAATGCGAATCCGACGCCGATCCCGAGCAATACGGAGGCGGCGTAGAACTCCCAGTGGCTCGAGTGCGCAAAGGAGAGGACCACGAATGCGAGCATCGTGATGGCGGCACCAAGAACGAGAGGCACCTTCGAGCCGTACACCCTCGAGAGCCGACCGCTGAACGGGGCGGCGACCAACATCATCACGGTCGAGGGGATGAGAAACAGGCCGGACTGGGTGACCGACGAGCCGAAGCCGTAGCCGTTCGACGCCGGCGTCTGCACGAACTGCGGGATCAGCACGAAAGCGCTGAAGAGCCCGAAGCCGATGAGGAATCCGGCCAGGTTCGTAGACCAGACCGGCCGAAGCCGCATCATCTGCATGTCCACGAGCGCACTCGCCGTCCGCGCCTCGACGACGACCCATGCAGCTCCAGCCACGGCGGCAACCGCGAGCAGCCCGATCGTTCGCGCGGACGTCCACCCCCACCGGGGCGCCTCGCTGATCGCGAGTAAGAGGCAGACGAGCCAGAAGGAGAGCAAGGTGGCTCCTAGCCAATCGACCGAGCCCGGCGCTCGGATCGGCGACTCGGGGATGAACAGCATGGTCGCGATCGCCGTTACGGCGATGACGAAGCAGGGGATCCAGAAGAGCCAGTGGTAGCCGAGGTTGTCGAGGATCGGACCGGCGAGCACGATTCCCAGACCGCCGCCTATCCCGAGCAGACCTGAGATGAGTGCGATCCCGCCGGCCACGCGCTCGCGCGGAAACTCGTCGCGGATGATTCCGAAGGCGAGCGGGAAAAGCGCGCCGCCGATGCCTTGAATCGTCCGTGCAGCAATCAACACCGGCAGGGTCGTTGCGAGGGCGGCGACGAGCGAGCCGCCACCCAGTCCGGCCAGAACGACGAGGAGTGTCCGCTTCTTTCCGAACATGTCGCCAAGGCGACCCACGATCGGCGTCGCGACCGAGGCTGAGAGCAGGTAGGCGGTGAACACCCACGTCACGCCGGTCGGCGTCGTGCCGAGGTCGTGCTGCAGGGTCGGAAGCGCAGGCACGACGAGGGACTGCAGCATTGCGTAGGCCGCACAGCCGAGAGCCAGCACCGCGAGCACAAGGCGAGGACGGGATGCAACTCCGCCGTCTGTCATGTACGTCCCCCGCGCAAGGACGATGAACCCTACTCCGCGCGGCTGTCAAGCTATGTGCGTGGCTCAGCGTCACCTCGGACGGCAGCGGTGATTCCGATGCGGAACGTCGCGGCCGGCGCGGCGGCAATGTGCGCGCTGGCCGGCTTGGCGGGGGTCGCCACGGCCTCGCCGACGCGAACGCTCGACGGAAGAGGGAACAACGTACGCCATCCGACCTGGGGGGAGGCGGGGGCGCGTTACCTCCGCATCGCCGTGCCGGCGTACGCGGACGGGATCGGTCGCATGGTGACCGGGCCGCCCGCGCGGTTCATCAGCAACCGGATCTTCAACGACGTCGGGCAGAACCTGTTCTCCGAGAACGACGTCACGCAGTGGGGCTGGGTCTGGGGACAGTTCCTCGACCACGACTTCGGCCTCCGAGACGAGCGCGTGATCGAGATCCAACCGATCGGGTTCAGCGCCGCAGATCCCCTCGAGTCGTTCCGAAACGACTTCAACGCGATCGACTTCTGGCGCACTCCGCCGGCACCCGACACGGGTGTGACGACGCCGCGGCAGTACGTCAATCGGCTGAGCAGCTACATCGACGCGTCGAATGTCTACGGCATCACCGCGAAGCGGCTGGACTGGCTGCGCGTCGGGAAGGTCGACGGCCTGCCCGCTGACAACTCGCCGAAACTCCTGCTGACCAAGGGATACCTGCCGCGAGTGGACGCGCGCGGCGACCCGAAGAATGCGCCTGCGACGGACTTGTTCGGTGCGCTCGTCGCGACGCCGCAGAACGCGATCGTCGCCGGAGACACCCGCGCGAACGGCAACGTTGGACTGACCGCGGTTCACACGCTCTTCGCGCGCGAGCACAACCGCATCGTGCGCCTGCTTCCCTCCAGGCTCTCGGCGGAGCAGCGGTTCCAGATTGCGCGACGGGTCGTCGGGGCGGAGGAGCAGTACATCACCTACACGCAGTTCCTACCCGCGCTCGGCGTTAGCCTCCATCCGTACCGCGGTTACAACCGCGCGACGAACGGCACCCTCTCGAACGAGTTCGCCGAAGTCGGCTTCAGGGCGCACAGCATGATCAACGGCGACCTTCACGTCACCGAGCGCGCGGGCCGGTGGTCGGCCCTGCAGTTGGCTGCGTTCGCATCGGGGGGCATCGACGTGGCATCGCACGACGGTCTCGTGACGCTCGACATCCCGCTCGTCGTCGCGTTGGGCAACCCGACACTCCTCGAGCGCGTCGGCGTCGGGCCGGTTTCGCAAGCGCTCGCCTCGGAGCGTGAGTACAGCAACGACGAGCAGATCGACGATGCGCTGAGGAGCGTTCTCTTCCGCGTCCCGAAGCCCGGTGTCACCGACCCGCGAGCATGCGAGCTGCCCGTGCTCGATCCGCGATGCTTCACCGGCGTGCAGGACCTCGGCGCGGTTGATGTCGAACGTGCACGCGACCACGGCATCCCCACGTACAACGCCCTCCGCCAGGCGTACGGGCTCGCGCCGCAGGCGTCGTTCGCTGAAATCACGGGCGAATCAAACGACCCAGCCGATGCCAGCTTGCTCAACACGCCGGCAGGTCTCGCGTTCGTCGAGCTCCGCGATCGAAACGGCAATTCGATTCCGCTGGGCAGCCCTTCGGCGCAGCAGGATGCGGTCACCGGCGTTCGGCGTACAACTCTCGCCGCCCGGCTGCAAGCCGTTTACGGAGACGTGAGCAAGCTCGACGCGTTCGTGGGGATGATGTGCGAGCGCCACGTGCACGGCACAGAGTTCGGCGACCTGCAGTTGGCCATCTGGCAGCGGCAGTTCGAGGCGCTTCGCGACGGCGATCGGTTCTTTTATGCGAACGACTCGGCGCTGGTGGACATCAAGCGACGCTACGGCATCTCGTTCCGCCGCACCCTCGCGCAAGTGATCGCGCAAGACAGCGACGGACACGTGCAATCGAACGTCTTCCGAATGGTCTCGCCCCGTGGAAGACTGTCCCGGTGAGCTTCGTCCGCCGGATACGCCTGTGGTGGAACAGGGACAAGCTGCAGCTAGTGGAGGAAGATGCGCAGCTGCCGGAGCACGAGCGTGAAGTCGACGAGCAGGATTTCGAGGGGAAGATCGACGATGTGCGCGTCCAGGAGTACTACAGCCCTGCCGGCACCGACTTCGAACGCGACTCCGAACCGCCGCGCCACCCCTAGTCGCGGCGTTCAACTCATTGACATAGTGATGACGACGCGGATAACCTCCGCGCCGACAGCGATTCCGGGGAGGGTCGGTGACGTCACAGTTCTCGTGGATGGGTCGTGGAGCGCGTCGACGTCGGTCGCCGCTTCCTCTTGCCGTGCTGCTGATCGCTGCCGCGAGCGTGCTGGCGGGCCCCGGCGCAGCTGCGCCGTCCGCCGACGTCGAGATCACGCTCGCGATCACCGGAACGCTCGGCATGAACAGCTGGTACACGAGCAACGTGACTGTCAACTGGGTCGTGACAGGCGCCGCCAACTCAAGCGGCTGCGACGCGAAGACGCTCACGGCCGACACGTCGGGTGTCACGCTCACGTGCTCGGCATCGAACCTCGACGGCACGTCGAGTGCCAGCAAGAGTCGCACGTTCAAGATCGACAAGACCCCGCCGGCCGTCACGGCCACCCCTGCCCGCCCCGCGGACAAGAACGGGTGGTACAACCATCCGCTGGCCGTGAAGTTCTCGGGCACCGACGCGACTTCGGGCATCGGCGCGTGCACGTCCGCCGACTACAAAGGTCCCGACGATCCGAGCGCGGCTGTCCCCGGATCGTGCACGGACGTGGCCGGGAACACGGGTGCGTCGAAGTTCGCGCTCGAGTACGACGCCACTCCGCCGAGCCTCGCGAGGCTCAGCGTCAAGGCCGGCGATCGCACGGCCAAGCTCGCATGGACCGTGTCGGCTGACACGCGGACGATCGAGGTCATACGTCGGCCCGGCGCGCGCGGCTCCGCCAAGACCACGATCTACCGCGGTCGCGCGACGGGTTTTCAGGACAGGCGGTTGGCCATCGGGACGCGGTACCGGTACATGGTGAAGGCGCTCGACCAGGCAGGGAACGCTGCGTCGAAGGCCGCGGCACTCACCGCGACTGGGCCCCTCCTCAGTCCGCTCCCCGGCGGGAGCGTGTCGTCGCCGCCGCTGCTTACGTGGACCCGTTGTGAGCGGAGCCAGTTACTACAACGTCCAGCTCGTCCGGGGGACGAAGATCCTCAGCGTGTGGCCGCGCCGGCCCAGCTTCCGCCTCCCGCGTTCATGGACCTTCGACGGAAACCGCTACCAGCTGAGCCCCGGGACGTATCACTGGTACGTGTGGCCCGGCTATGGGAGCCGGTCGTCCAGCAAGTACGGCCGGCTGCTCGGCGGCAGCTCGTTCACCGTGCGTGAAAACACGTCGCGCAGGGCGAAGAAGCAGGGCTGACTCACAAGGGGCGCGACGCGGTCTAGTTGACGACCCAGACGAGCGCGGTTACGAGCCACGCCAGCAGTAGAAGCGCGAGCACCCAGAGCAGAAACGCAGCCTCGCTGACCGGTAGCCAGCCGAGCTCCGTCTCCCGCATGAGGAACCACGTGCGCCTCTCGGCACCGGCTTCTCGTTCACCGGTCGGGCCGCCTTCGAGCCCGCGTGCTTCGATCGTCTTCTCCGGCTGCTCGTCCATGCTCGTCGGCCGATTGTACGCGCGCCGCAGGGCGGACGACGACCGCCGCACCGACGGCTCGAGGCACGGCGTCAGCGGCCGCGTCTCAAAAGCAGCGTCGAGACCGTCTGCGCGCAGATCGCCAGATCGATGACGACGTTTCTGTTCCGGAGGTACCAGAGGTCGTACGACAGCTTCTCGGCCGTGCTGTCTGCGTCGAAGGCGTAGTTGGCCCGGAGCTGCGCCCAGCCGGTGATGCCGGGCTTGACGAGGAGCCGGCGCGTCCAGAACGGCACGTCTCGCTCCAGCATCTCGACGAACTCGGGTCGCTCGGGCCGGGGGCCGACGATCGACATGTCGCCTTTCAGGACGTTCCAGAGCTGCGGGACCTCGTCGAGGTGCGTCTGGCGCAGGATGCGCCCCAGCCGCGTCGCTCGTGGATCGTGCTCCTGTGCGAACAGCGGGTGTCCCGACGCCTCGGCGTCGGCGCGCATCGTGCGGAACTTGTAGATGGTGAACGGCCGCGCGCCTTCGCCGAGCCGGGTCTGGCGGTAGATGATCGAGCCCGGGGTCGTGCGCACGAGCGCGGCGAGTATCGGGATGAGAGGCGCGACGAGCACCAACCCGAACGACGCGACGGCGAGGTCGAACGTCCGCTTGGCCAGGCGCGTATACGGCTTCTGCCTGATGTGCAGCATGCTCATGAACCACGTCGGCGTGAGATGACGCAACGGGACGCGCCCGAGCGCGTGTTCGAAGAAATGCGAGACGCCGACGATCCTGAATCCGAGTGGCGCGAGCTTCAGCAGCGGCTCCATCGCCCAGCCGCCCACAAGCTCGTCCGCGAGGATGATGATGTCCGGCCGATGGGCCTGGACGACCTGTGAGAGCTCCCGCGCCGCTTGCCGATCGGTTCCCCCATCCGCGTCGTCCAACGGCTCCGACAGGACGCCGACGACCGTGAACGGAGTCCGGCTGTCGGCCGTCATCTCTTGCATCACATCGAACGCGCACCCGCCGGTCCCCACGATCAGGACGCGACGCTTCACGACGCTTCGGACCGCGTATTCCCAGGCCGCGGAAAGGGCGAAGACGGCGACGGCCGTCTCGGCCAGCCTGGCTTCGCCGAAGTTCATCCCGGGCATCCAGAGAGCGAGTGCAGAGACGCCGACGAGACCGGTGGCGGTCCCGACCGCAGACGCGACGACCGGGCCAAGCGTGAAGTAGTTGGCGAAGGCCGCGCGAAGGGCGACGAACCAGAGCGCCGTCACGAGCGAGGCGGTCACGACCGCCGAGAGCGGCCGCGCCCCGGGGGCCGCGACGAGGGCGAACGCCGGCAGCCAGACGAGCACGAGCCGGCCGCCGAGGACGACCGAGCCGATGTTTCCGCGCGCATGGCCGACGGAGCGTGGTTTGCTCGACGAGCCGCCTGAGCGGTTCCACGTAGTGCGACGTGAACCGGCCCTCGACGTCGGTGATGCTCATCGTTGCGCACCGTGGTCGTGCGAGACAGACACGGCGCTCGGTGCGATGCCGCTGAAGTTGTTGCCGTAATACTGGTTGTCGATGCCCTTGTAGTCGCCGATCGCCGCGCGGTCCTGCCCGACGAACGTGCAACGGCGCACCACCGTCCGGGTCGTCCCCTCGTCGAGGTACACGCCGACGAGCCTGGTATGGAAGTAGCAGTTCTCGATCACGTTGTCGACGCTCGCGGGCTTGCCCGAGTTCGAGGGGCTCGCCCACTCGGCGTTCACGCCTCGATCGACATTCGGCCCGATGCGCAGACGCCGGAAGGTCGTGCCGGTCGTGAAGTGCTCGATGTAGATGCCGACGGGCGTGCGATCGACGGTGACGTCCTCGACGTGCGAGCCCGTGTTGGCGGTCCCGGTCCAGATGCCGCTCACGGCGCAAGACGCAGCGCTCACGCGCTTCACGGTCCCAGTGCTACCGAGCCAGAGGCAGGACTCGGCCGTCCCATTGGACGACCCCGGCACGGGTCGCATGACCTGCGAGATCGCGAGGTCCTCGAGCACGTAAGGGATGCGTGCGCGGTAGTGATCCTCGTTTGGGTCGACCAGGACGCCATAGCCCGGAAACGCGCGCGCCACTACCCGCTGCGCGACGAAGCCCTCGGGCTGCCTCACGATGAGACCGTCGACGACGCCGTTGCCGTCCAGCCACGTATCCCGAACCGCGGCATGCGTCGCTGAGCCCCAGACGTGGACGATCGATCCCTGGAACGTCTTCGCCGGGTCGTCGACGTCGAACCTGATTCCCCTCAACGCTGCTCCCGACGGGCCCGCATTCGCACCGAGCACGACGCCTGCGCGCAGAACAGCCCTGCCGAGATGCGCAGCGTAGAGACGGTCGCCTTCGCGATCCGAGAACGAGCTCCCGTTGTCGTACGTTCCGTCTGCGAGCACGACCGCATCAGCGCGGTGGTCCGACAGGGCCGACCGGAGTTGCGCCGAGGAAGACACCCTCACGGCGTGCCGCGGCACTCGATACGTCCTGGGAGCGGCCGGCTTCCGCACCACGTTCGGCGGCAAGAGGACGCTCGCAACCTGGTGGTTCGTCCTCTTTGGCTCATCCTTGGCGGCCGACGGCCGCGTGTCGCCACAGCCGCTCTGGCTCGTCGCGATACCCAAGGCGATGAGCGCGAGTGAGACGTGCAGAACCCTCCCGTCGTTCCGAGTGAAGACCATTGAACTCCGAATGGGTAATTACCCATTCGTGGCTGCTCGGGTCGTCGAACATGTATCGCAGCGGCGGCGGGGCGCGTAGCGTGGCCGTTCCTTCCGAGCTGCCTGGACCGGCACTGCCCGGCGTGGGCGCGACGCTTCCGGCATCTGTCAAGGCCGGCGCCACCCACGTGCGGTCCGCGCTGTGGCTGGCCCGGAGGCGCGGGCGCATCGACGAGAACGGGCTGCGCATCCTCTTCTATCACCGTGTGTCCGACGACGAGGACTTGCTCGCGGTGACTCCGCGCCGGTTCCGCCGGCAGATGGAGCTGCTCGCCGCCGAGCGCTACGCCGTCGTGAGCCTGGAAGTGGCCGCCGATCTGCTCGACGCGGGCGTCACTCCGCAGCGCACGGTCGTGCTGAACTTCGACGACGGCTACCTAGACGTGGCCGAAAACGCGCTGCCGGTGCTCGAGGACCTTGGCTTTCCTGCAACTGTGTTCCTGCCGACCGGGGCGATCGACGGAACGACCAAGCTGAGCTGGTACCGGACGCAACCCCCGCTGCTCGGCTGGGACGAGATCGGCGAGCTCGACCGCCGCGGGACGCTGCGCTTCGAGGCCCACACGGTGACGCACCCGAATCTTCTTGCGCTGGGCGAAGATGCCGCGCGCGCCGAGATCGCAGGATCGAAGATCGCGCTCGAGGAGAGGCTCGGGCGCCCGGTGGACGCGTTCTGCTATCCCGCCGGCCTCTACGGCCCGCGAGACCGCGGCTTCGTGGCCGACGCCGGCTTCCGGATCGCCGTTTCGTGCGAGCCGGGGGTGAACCGGCCGGGAGCTGACTTGCTGGCGCTGAGGCGCCGCCAGATCGACGCACGCGACGCCATGCTCGACTTCAGGGCGAAGCTCGGTGGCGGTCACGATTCTCCGCTGCCGCTTCGGAACGTCTACCGCCGGATGCGTTTCGGCGAGCGACAGCCGGTCGCTTCCGGCCGCCGGATCGCCGCCTGAGGTGCGCACGCCGCCGCGCTCGACGGTATGACCTACCCGGCGTCAATCGGCGAGGCCAAGAGTTCGCTGCTCGCGCGCGGCCTCGGTCTGCTCGTCGCAGTCGGCGCGGTCGGAGGCTTTGCGCTCGCTCTGTCCCGACTGCTCTACCTCTACCCGCCGACTCCGCAGATCGTCGCCGGTTTCGCGATCGGGCTGCTCGGCGCGCTCGCGCTCGCGCTCCTCTCTTTCGATGTCGCGATCGCGATCGGCATATTTCTGCTCGCCGCGGTTCGGATCGAGCCGGCTCCGACAGATCTCCTCTTCGCAGTCGTGATCACGGTCGGGGTCGCTACAGGGCGCGTCGATTTCAGGCGCATCCCGGTGGGTGCTGCGTTCCTCGTGTGGGCGTTTCTGACGCTCAACCTCGTCGCGGCGATCGACGTCGCAGATCCGGCGCGGGCGGCGTCGTTCTTCGCAATCACGCTCTACGTCGTGATCTTCGGCCTCTGGCTCGCGAGCTACGTCACGTCTTCAGCCGCTGCGCGGCGCATCACCCGCGCATATGTCATCGCCGCCGTCGCGTCAGCCGTCTTGTCGTCCCTCGCCTTGCTCGTCGCGTACCCGGGAGGTCACCTGTTCACGCGGATCGGCCGGGCGGAAGGGCTTTTCAAGGATCCGAACGTGTTCGGACCGTTCCTCGTCCCGGCCGCACTGATCGTGCTCGAGGAGATCCTCGCTCCACGTCTCTTCCACTCCCGCCGTTCGGCGAAGCTCGCCGCGTTCGCGGCGCTCGCGGTCGGCGTCCTCTTCTCCTACTCGCGTGCGGCCTGGCTCAACCTGGCCGTCGGCGTCCTCGTCGTCCTAACCGTCATCGCGCTGCGCCGCGGTGCGGGTCGCCAGGCCGGACGGGCTCTTGCCGTCGTCCTCGTCGGCGCTGCGGCTGTGACCGCGACGGTTGCGTTCAGCGGCTCGACGACGTTCCTCGAGCAGCGGGCGAAGCTTCAGAGCTACGACTCGACACGCTTCGGCGCGCAGTCGGAGAGCATTCGCTTCGCCGAGCGACATCCGCTCGGCATCGGGCCGGGACAGTTCGAGCGTTACGCCAACGTCTCGGTGCACAGCACGTACGCCCGCGCTCTGGCCGAGGAGGGATTGCTCGGCTTGCTGATCATGCTCGCTCTGGTGCTCTCAACGCTCGCGGCTGCCGGCCGGAATGCGATCGACGGTCGCGACACCTACGGGATCGGCTCCGCCGCGTTACTCGGGGCTTGGTGCGGGATCCTCGTCAACAGCCTGTTCCTCGACACCCTTCACTGGCGCCATTTCTGGTTCGTCGCGGCCTTGATCTGGGCCGGCAGCTACCGCGCGAAAGGCCTTGATCGCGCAGGCCGGCGCACGTAGAGCTGGGTAGCTACAGCTAGCAGCTAGCTGGGCTGCCTACAGAGGTTGTGAACGGCTGAGGTTCTATCCGGCCCTCCTTTGAGGCTGTGGGTCTTCCCGGACCTACGCTCAAAGGAGGGCGCGGATGTATCTGCACGCTAACGCCAAGCTCGGACTGGCTGGGCGTTTCGCTTTGGTTCGCGCACTCAACGGTCTGGAAGGTGCTCCGCCGGGCTGGGATCTCGCGACCGCCGCGACCCGCAAAGCAGCCGGCTAACCGGTACGAGTGGCCGTGCCCGGGCGACCTGTTGCACATGGACACCAGCCGCTATGCGCGCTTCTTGCGGCCCGGGCATCGCGTGACCAGAGATCGCTCACAGCGCTCACGCAATTGGATGAGCCCCGAGACGAGAGTCGGCTAGGACTTCGCGCATGCGATCGTCGACGACCACTCGCGTCTGGCCTTCGTCGAGCTGCACGACGACGAGAAGGCGCCAACGGTGACCGGCTTCACCGAGCGCGCACTGGCCTTCTTCGCCGAGCACGGCATCGTCGCGAAACGGCTGATGACCGATAACGGCTTCAGCTGTGTCAGGAACCGCTCGCCGCGCGAACTGCTTGCCCGCGACAGCATCAGCCATCTCACCACCGAGCCGTACCGTCCGCGCACGAACGGCAAGGTGGAGCGCTTCCACCAGACGATGGCCCGCGAATGGGCCTACGGACTCGCCTACCGCTCACATCGACAACACCGCCAAGCGCTGCCACACTGGCTCGACCACTACAACCGAGCGAGACCACACAGCGCACTCGAATGCCAGCCGCCGATCAGCCGCGTTCACAACCTGCGTGGGCAGGACAGCTAGCTAGCTACCCCTTGCTCGCTCCGCCGACGACGACGTGCCCGAGGATGTTGGCCCCGATGCCGTCGAGGCGTTCACGCAGCTCGACGGCGTCGGCCGGTGTGAGCCGCTGCGGCTGTGTCGCGATGAGAACGGCCTCGACGCCTTGTACCCAGAGGCGACTGTCCACCGGTCCCAGCAGCGGCGGCCCTGCGATGAGGACGTAGCTGAAGGCCGATCGGGCCAACTCGCGGAACAGAACCTCCAGCGCGTCTCCGGACACGACGACGCTCGCCGAGGCTTCGCCGGTGCCCAAAACCGAGAGGCTGCCGGTCTCGCGTTTCGAGGCAGACGCAGGCGGTTCCATGATCACGTCGGCCGCGGCGTCCTCGTCGCCTCGCTGTGCCGAGGCCAGAATCTCCGCGAGGCCGACGGCAGGCTCCATGCCAAAGAGCCGCTCCAGAGTCGGCCGACGCAGGTCCCCGTCGACGAGCAACGTCTTCTCTCCGGCGTGCGCGAGTGCGAGCCCGAGACCCGCGGCAACGCCTTCCTTGCCCTCGTCGGCGAAGGCGCTCGTCAAGAAGAGGATGTGCTGGCGCCGCGGTGGGAGCTGGCTCTTCACGACCGCGGCCAAGGACTCGTACGACTCGCGCTCAACCGGGCTCGCTCCGCCCGGACGACGTCGTGTCGCCTGCGGGACCTGCGTCAGGATCGGCAGTCCCGTCAGTTGACCGAGCTCCCTCGAGCCGCCGACGCGCGGTGCGATGCGGGCCCGGCCCAGGGCAACGATCACCGCGATGAACAACGCCGCGACGAACGCGAAGGCTGCGTTCCGGACGGGTCGCGGCGACACCGGCGTCGCCGACACCCGCGCGGAGTCGGCGAGCTGAAGCTCTGAGCCCGCGTTCGCTTCGCTGATGCTCAACTCGCTCAGCCGCTCCCGGATGAGCGCGATCTCGGCTCGCGAGCCGGGCGTGCCGCGAAGCTTTGCCATCGCGTCCAGGAGGCGGGCGCGTGAGGCTTCTAGTCGGCGCAGTTCGCTGGTCCGCTGGCGGCGGAGGAAGACGGTTGTGACGGCATTGGCAATGCGCGCTGCCGCGCGGGGGCTCTCCGCCGAGGCTTTGATCCGGACGATGTTCGCGTTCGGATCGACGGCGGCTGTGATTTTCCCGGCCAACGTCTGCGCGGACTCGCCGGGCAGCTGGCGGGCGGCCTCATGGAGCACGTTCCGGGTGGTCAGGAGCGTCTGGATCGTCGCGAGCTGTCTCGCCGCGTCCGCCGATGCCGTATCGGGGCTCTCGTCGAGCAGCATCGTCGCGGTCGAGGAGTAGGTCTTCGGCGAGGTGAGCGACAGCGCCAGCACGCCTGCCGTCACGGGAATGACGATCGCGGCGATCAAGAGCCACGAGCCGCGGAGTGCGTGCAGGTAGCGCCGAACGTCGACCGGCTGCTCCTGCGGCGGCTCGATCGCGCGCAGCCGCGATACACGCTCGGTCACGCGTCGCTGCTCGATCATTTCGTCGACCTCCTCCTTGGCGTTTGGGCGATGCGGAATCCGTGCGTCGTCACGACGCCTCCCAGCGTGGGATGACCAGCTCGCGCAGGCGGAACGACATTCGTCTGCGATAGATCCGCACCGGGCTCAGCCCTCCAGCCAGGTAAGCGCTGCTCGCGCCCGCCACGGCTCCGTACTCCGACCCCGTCCGCATGTCCCGCTGATCCCTCACTCGAGACCTCGCTCCAGACGCACTTCGCCGGCCCGGCGACGTCGCCCGCGCGTCCCCCAGAACCACGAGATCAAGAACACGAGATAGACCGCCGCGAAGACGAGGCCGAGCTGCAGCGCGCGCCGCGTGTCTCCCAGATGTCCGGCCGCGACGACCTCGCGCGAGCGCATGGCCGTTGAGCGGCTGCTTGGCGTCGAACCGGGACGATAAGCGGTCGGAACGGCGCCGTGCCGCGGTGATATCACGCGTGCGACGGCGACTACCGGTGGTGCGGAACTACCAACGGATCGGACAGTCGACGCAGCGACGGTTCTCTTGGTCTGCGACTGGGTCCGGAGAGCCATCGAACGAGTAGCGGAAGGAGCCATCGACGTATCTTCTCTTGAGTTTGAATACGAGATCTGTGTGCATTCGGTTAAGCCAGCGATGATAATTTGCTCTGCGAATTGATACTGCGAATTACCCGGCGCATAGTATTGCCGATAGCATCGCGCCAGGCTGCCTTTGGCCGGCCGCACCGTCGCCTCGGCGCCGGTCTGGCGGCCATGCCGCAGCGGCTCGGTCGTCGGTCTTCCGACCGCAAGGCGTGTCCCTTGACCGACGGGCGCATCGATGGAGCGCGCGCGCGGCGGCCCTGACGCCGGCGGCGACGGCGGGGCCTGTGACGCGGTGCTCGGCCGCGGCGATGCCCGAGCCCGCACGCGCGCTAGACCGATCAACACCCCGGCTGAGATGGCTTGAAGCCTGATACTCCGGTGATATCAGCGGTGCGACGGCGATTCGTGCCGCCGCTTCGGCCCGTCTCTCCGCTGTCGAGGTAAACGCACGAGCAGGCCCGACCGCGACCGCCAGTCCGCGCGTCGCGTCAGTCCCGACTCCGGCGTGCCCGGGAGTCGCATGGGCGCCGCCGGCGATGCTGATCGACCCGGCGAGGACCGCCAGGGAAGCCGACGCGCCGCGCGGCGCTCGCGCGAGACGCAGGAGGCGAGGCGGGCGCGCGGCCGGACGTAGGTCGTTCGAAGGGGGAAGAACTGGGGTGGGTATCGGACGACTCTCCTGATTCAGAAGGAGATCCAACTCGCGTGCTCGCCTCGCGACTACGAATACGTACTTACCCCAGCGGGTTGACGTCGAACCACGAAATTCGCTATTCGCATCTGAGGAGAATTCGATTTGCGCGAACAAATGCGCGCGGTTATAGTGCGCTCTCAGTTCAGCACGCCACACCTGTGGGGAATGGGGGGAGACTGGTGGCCGCGATGAATAACCCGTGCGTCCGCGCCGCATGTCACTACGGAGCGCCGAGACCGTGAGCGCGCAGCCGTCTGCGTCGCCCGAGCTGCTGCATCAGTCGGACGCGCCGACGCTGCGGCCGCCGGTACGCCTTGTTCACTCGGCGTCGGGCGGCATCGAGCAACGTACGAGCGCACGGTCGTCGGGACGGAAACCATCGAGTCGCGAGGCCGTCCGGGCGCTCCTTCGCGAATACCACCAACTGGGGAACCGCCACGCACGGGATCGCGTCATCCAGCAGTACATGCCGCTCGTGAAGAGCCTTGCCCGGCGGCACAGCAACAGAGGCGAGCTGTACGAGGACCTCGTCCAGGTGGGAGCGATCGGGCTGATCAAGGCGGTCGACCGGTTCGACGACGAGCGCAGCGTCGACTTCGGGGCCTTTGCGATCCCGACGATCGCAGGAGAGATCAAGCGCTACCTCCGGGATCGAGCTTGGCCGCTCAGGATCCCGCGGCGCCTCCAGGAGCTGCGCCCCGGCCTCTGCGCCTGCTCGGCAGAGCTTTCGGCGCAGCTCGAGCGCCCGGCGACGATTGCCGAGATCGCAGAGCACTCGGGTGTCGGCGAGCCCGAGGTCGCGGAGGCACTCGCTCTCGAACGGATTCAGTCGCCCGTCTCGCTGTCGCTCGCGAACGGACGGGACAACGACGACGGCTACGGCGGCGAGGTCGCAAGCATGCTCGACGACGGATTCGAGCTCGGCGAGCAGCGGGCGGTCCTCGCGGCCGGCTTCCGCGTGCTCACCGCGCGAGAGCGGCGGCTGCTTCACCTGCGGTTCTTCGCGGGACTGAGCCAACCGCAAATCGCGCAGGAAGTCGGCATCTCACAGATTCACGTGTCGCGGTTGACGCGACGGGCACTGGAGAAACTCCGGGGTCAGATCGGGCCGGTTCCCGATCTCGTCCCGGTATCAGATCGTGGGGAGGGCTGATTGTGGAGGAGAGCCGTGTTTTTTCTGCTTCAGCGTCGTACAATCCGTCACCGGTGACTCGCAAAGAGCGACAAGCGGTGAGCGAGAAGCAGTTGGAGAGCCCGGCGCCCGAGCTTCCGCCTGCAGAGGAGTCCTCTCGCGAGGCCGAGCTGAACCTGCCGTATCCCGTCACGCTCGTTCACGGCGAGCCCGGTGTCGAGGACGAGTGGTTGGCCACCGTGGACACGCTCGCCGGCTGTAGCGCCACCGCCTCCACGCCCGAGGAAGCGCTGGCGAGGGTCTCGCAGGCGGTCGACTGAGTGGCTGACGGCCGCGGAGCGCGACGGTCGTGACGTTCCGGACCCGAAGTCTCTGCAATCACACAGCGGCCGTCTGCTGCTCCGGATGCCGCAAACGCTTCACGCCGAACTGTCGCGTGTCGCGGAGAGGGAGCGGGTGAGCCTGAATCAGTTCATCACGGACGTCCTCGCCGGAACCGTCGGTTGGCGGGTGCCGGCTCGTGGCGGCCGGATTGCGACGCGGGCCGTAGACGCGGCCGTGCCCAGGCCCAACGGGAACGGCGAGATCGCAGGGGTCGAGCCTGCGTCTCCCGGGCATTCGCCCGACGAGCAGACGAACGGCGTGCTCACGTTCGCGCTCGTCGCGAACCTCGTGGTCGTGGCCCTCGCCGCGATCGTTGCGATCGTCGTCTTCATCGCCGTTTGGCTGTAGCGAATCGGGATGGTCGGATCGGCGACCCCGCCTTACACGTTGACAAGGCTGCGTGGGATCGAGTATCAAGCGAACGACAGAAGCTGGACGAACATCAGGGAGGGGGAAGAAGGCTTGTGAAGGCGGCGAGGTTCGTAACCGTCGTTGTGGCACTCTCGGTCGTCCTGTCGTATTCGGTTGAAGCTCAGGCGGCGCAGCCGAAGCCCGAGCCCCCCTCCGGCACGTCCGCTCGGCCCCTGAGGCCAGATCCGGTGCCGAACGCGCAGCCGGCGCCGCCCTCGTCGACCTCGTCGCATTACAGCGCGCCGTCCTCCGCTTCCTCGGGGTACTCGGCGCCCACGAGCGTGACGCCGTCGACGTACGGCACGTCGACACCCGCGACGGGTGTCCGCGCTCATGCTCCGGCGGCGAAGCAGCATCGACCGGCCGCGCCGCCGAGTCAGTCCGCGGCTCGACGCGCGTCACGGCGAGCGTCGGCCTTCCTGTTGTCGCTGACCTCGTTCCTTGCAAAGGAAACGAAGCTCCCGACAGGCGTCGCGGTGAGCCCATCAACCAGCTCGACGTCGAGGCTCCTGCTTGTCGGCGCGTTCGCCCTCGTCGTGCTCGCGCTCGGCGAAGCCATGTTCCTCACCCTCATCGGCAGGCAGGTGGGCGTTCGGCCCGAGCGGCGGCGGCGTGAAACTCGGCCGGCGGCCTACTGGGACGCGGACGGGCCGATTCGGCGCGTGCCGCTCGACCGCTGACCGACAGCGCGTAGGCGGATCGGCTCGCCGTCAGCTGCTTCCTGGTCAAGGCCCGGGAGCGGCAGACCGCGTCGCTCGAGCTCTCGGCTGTAGAGCTCGACGTGCGCCTCCTGGAAGCTTGTCAAGTCGAACTCCCGCTCGACACGGGCCCGCGCGGAGGCGGCCATGCGGCGTCGCATGTCCGCGTCGCGGAGAAGTAGCTCCAAAGCTTGTGCGAGCGCCGTCGTGTCGCCGCGCGGAACGAGCAGCCCGGTCTCTCCTTCGAGCACGAGCTCCGAGACGCCGCCGACGTCCGTCGCGACGACGGGCAGGCCCGCAGCCATCGCTTCGAGGACCGACATCGGGAGACCCTCGGATCGACTAGAGAGGACGAAGACGTCGGCTCCAGCGAGCAACTCGGGCACATCGCCTCGAGCTCCGACCAGCGTGACGCTCGGCGCGAGGCCGAGTCGTCGAACCTCGTTCGCGACGGCCGATTGATCCGGGCCGTCACCCACGAGTATCGCGCGGAAATCGGTCTCGACGGACGCCATCGCTCGCACGAGCGTGACGTAGTCCTTCGGATACGCGAACCGTCCCACGCTGATGATCTGCGGCGGTTCGCCGCGGGTCGCCGCCACGGAGAACGCGCGAACGTCAACCGCGTTGTGCACAACCGCGGACCGTTCGGACGCGCATGTGCGTGCGCCTATGCCGAGCTCCCGCTCGCGGCGCGAGACGCAGATCACGAGCGTCGTCACGGGCCGTACGAGACGGTCGGCCCAGAGGTACAGGCGACCGGCAAGGCCGCCGTACGCCGCGAAAGCCCACCCGTGGACCGTGAAGATGCGGATCGGGACTCGGACAATGAACGCCGCGAGCCTGGCGAGGACGCCGGCTTTCGAACTGCTCGCGTGCACGATGTCGGGTCGCTCCCGGCGAAAGAGCCAAATCAGCTCGACGAGTCCGAGGAAGTCGTGGACCGGTGCGATGGCGCGCCTGACATGTTTGAGCGGCACGAACCGCACTCCGGCGACGTGAGCTGCGTCCTCCAACGGCCCGGGTCCATACGCCGCAACCGTGACGTCGAATCGGTTGGCGACGGCGGGGAGCAGCAGCGACAGATACGTCTGCGCTCCGCCGTGCTCGGCGAGCGTGATCACGAACATGAGCCGGGGACGGGGCGTCGCGTTCCCGTTCTGCCCGTCGTCCGCGGGCGGCTGCAGCTGCGCGGAGAACCACGGCGGACGCGTTGCAAACGAATACAAGACGAGGTAGGTCGCGACCAGGAAGCACGTGAAGAGGATCGTCAGCGCAAGCGGGCGGAGATGAAGCGCCGCGCCAGACGCGCCGTGTGCCAGCGCGACGGGCCGGACGAAGACGTCCCACGAGTTCACGCGCTGAACGCGTCCGAGGTAAATCCCGAAGGAACACAGCGCAAGGACGGCGACGACGAGCAGCCAGGCCTTGATCGAGCCGATCAAGCGCCGCGCGATCGCGTGGATGAGGAGAAGCGACGCGAGGCCGAGGACGAGCCCGGTCCACGCGGCCGCCGCGAGGAGCAGGACGTCATAGAGCACGGGGACGTCGTTGCTGTACCCGGCGTACTTCAGGTCGGTGATCATGTAAGGCGCGTTCGGCAGGAAGATCAGCCAGATCGCCACCGCCGCGACGAAGCCGGGCGCGAAGCCTCCCGTCCTCGCGCGGTTCGCGGCTATCAGCGCGGCAACGAGCGGAATCCAGGCCAGGAACAGGTTCCAGGCGATCGCGATGTGGAAGGAGGTGTGCGTGTAGACGATCCGGAAGGCGATCAGCGCGAACACGAAGAGAGACAGGAGAGCGAGCGACACGACCATCGACCTGCGGCCGGCGACTCCCTGCGGAGGCCCGCCCGTGGTGGAGCGTTCGGCGTTCAGCGGCGCCGCACGGACTCGAACCACCTCGGGGCTTGCTGCCCCCGCCTAACCGCTCGGCCCCGGCGCCCCATCTACTTCGGTAGTTACCCGCCCGCCTCTCGACGGGAGTCCTCCTCAGCCGCCCGAACGTCTCTTTCAATTGACATCGTTCCGACCGAGACCTAGCATTCGCCAGCGACAGCAGCCGTCTATGGGGGAGCCGCCGGAGTACCGATGTTGTTGCTGCGTAGCGCCATCCGTCGCGGCGGGCGTCCCGTCACGGTTGCCGTTCTCGCCGTCGCGATCGCCGGTCTCGTGAGCCGTGCCACGCGCCGCAGGCGATCCCGTCGATATCAACATCACCGCGACCCGTGACAGGGACGCTCGGCTCGAACGGCTGGTACACGAGCAACGTCACCGTCAGCTGGACCGTCACCGCAACGGGATCCATCAACTCGAGCGGCTGCGATGTCAAGACGCTCACGGTGGACACGACCGGCACAGGAATCACGTGCTCGGCTGCCGACGTGGACATCCCGCCCGACTCGACCGCCAGCAAGACGGTGACGATCAAGCTCGACAAGACGGCGCCGGCGGCGACGGCGGCTGCGAGTCGTGCGGCGGATGCGAACGGCTGGTACAACCACGCCGTATCTGGTGGCGTTCTCGGGCACGGACGCGACGTCCGGGATCGCGAGCTGTTCGTCGGCGAGCTACTCCGGTCCGGACAACGCGAGCGCGTCGGTCGGCGGCTCGTGCACGGACAAGGCGGGCAACGTCGGAGCGTCGAGCCTGCCGCTGAAGTACGACGCGACGCCGCCGGCGGCGGCCGCTGCCACGAGTCGCGCCGCGGACGCGAACGGCTGGTACAACCACGCGCTGACGGTGTCGTTCGCGGGCAGCGACGTCACGTCCGGGATCGCAAGTTGCACGTCTGCGAGTTATTCGGGTCCCGGACAACGGAAGCGCCGCCGTCGGCGGCTCGTGCACGGACAAGGCGGGCAATGTCGGCGTGGCGAGCCTGCCGCTGAAGTACGACTCGACGCCGCCGGTGGCGGCGGCTGCCGAACGAGTCGCGCGGCGGATGCGAACGGCTGGTACAACCACGCGCTGACGGTGTCGTTCGCGGGCAGCGACGTCGACGTCCGGGATCGCAAGTTGCTCGTCGGCGAGTTATTCCGGGTCCGGACAACGCGAGCGCGTCCGTGGCCGGTTCGTGCACGGACAAGGCCGGCAACGTCGGCGCGGCGAGCCAGCCCCTCAAGTACGACTCCACTCCGCCGACCGTCGCGAGCTTGGCGGCGGCGACGGGCAACCGCCGCGTCCAGCTGAAGTGGATCGCCTCGGCGGACACGCAGGACGTCCAGGTCACGCGTTCGCCCGGCCGCGGACGCGCAGGGAAGAGCACGATCTACAGCGGTCAGCGCGAGGAGCTACCGCGACGCCGGGCTGAGAGTCGGCAAGGCCTACCGCTACACGGTGACCGGCTTCGACCAGGCAGGGAACGCCGGTTCCGCGACGGTCACGGTGAAAGCGACCGGCCCGTTGCTCAGTCCGCCGCCGGGCGCGCGGGTCACGTCGCCGCCGGTTCTGACATGGACGCCGGTCGCTCATGCGAGCTACTACAACCTCCAGATCGTCCGCGGAAAGAAGATTCTCAGCATCTGGCCGCGGCGCCCTTACTTCCGCCTTCCGCGATCCTGGTCCTTCGACGGGCATCGTTACCGGCTCGAGGACGGCGTGTATCACTGGTACGTGTGGCCTGGCTTCGGGCGGCTGTCGGTGGCGAAGTACGGTAACCGCCTCGGCGGCAGCACCTTCGTGGTCGGTCAGCACACGCGAGCCGCCCGCTAATCCGGCACAAGCTCCCTGCTAAACGCCGGCAGGGTCGCCGAGCGCGTCGGCAAGTTGCGAGCGTGAGCGGATTGCGAGCTTCCGGTAGATGCTCGTGAGGTGGACCTCGACTGTCCTTTGCGTGACGAAGAGCGCCTGTGCGATCTCGCGGTTGGTAGGCCCTTCAGAAGCCATCTCGGCGACGCGCCGCTCGCTGGGCGTAAGCGACTCGACGCCGCTCAAGGCGACACGGCGAGGGCGTGCGCCGGTCGCGAGGAGCTCACGCTCAGCACGTGTAGCAAGTGACGCGGCGCCGCAGATCGTCGCGAGCTCGACGGCCCGCCTGAGGTGCTCGCGCGCCGCGACACGTCGATTTGCCCGCCGTAGCGCAGCGCCCAGCTCGGTGCGGGCCTTCGCATGCTCGAGCTTGGCAGGCGACTCTCCCAGCACGTCGACCGCTTCCTCGAACAAGGCGACTGCGTCCGTTCCGCCCTCGACGAGGCCCGCCACGCGCAGAGCTGCGCCGAGCGAGCGGGGAGCACCCCAGGCGCGGGCGAGCTCCAGCTCTTCCGTCGCCAACCGGCGTGCCTCGTCCCGCTTGCCGAGCTGGAGCAGGGCGACTGCGGCGGGCGAGCGCCAGGCGATGAACGCAGGATTGCGACTGCCGACATCGTCGAAGCGTCGACCGGCGTCGAGGAGCCGTTCGACGCCTCCGACCAGATCGCCGCGATGGATGCGCAGGCGGGCGCTGCTGTCGCGAAGAAAGAGGACGCGCTCGCTGTCGAGAGGAGACTCGCGAAACTCGACGCTGTCGAGTGCGGCCGCAGCGTCGTCGAGCCTGCCCTGCTCCATCAGCGCGTCGGCGAGAAACGCTGAAGCGTGTCCGTAAAAGCGAGCGGTCGACCCCCACGCCTGACCGAGGGCGAGCGCCTCCCGAGCCTCGGCTTCCGCCTCGCCAAGATCGCCTCGCCACAGCAACGCCGGCAGACGGAAGACCTTCGCGGCGGCAAACGCGAGGGTCGATCCACGCCTGCGCGCCTCGGCAAGCGCGTCTTCGTAGACCAACAGCGCCTCGTCGAGGTCCGCCATCGCAAGGACAACGACAGGCGGGATGAACGCTGTGCCGGAGGCGTCCTCCCGCACGAGCGTCCCGCCGGAGAGCGCTTGGCGCGCGACCGGGACGACTTCGACGGCGGACTTGCCTGCGCGCGCGTCGTGGTGCGCGAGGAGCGACAACAAGAATTTTTCCCCAAACGTTGTGTCCGCGGGTCGTCGGCGGACGCGCTCGAGCAGCTCGACCGCGTGGTCGTGGAGAGCCGGAGCGAACATGTCGTTCGTGATCAGTCCGGCCTGGAGCAGGCGCTCGAGCTCGGCGTCTGCGCCGCCGAGCTCCTCCATCGCTCCCCTGAGGACGGCGTCCGACTCCTCGCCGCGAAGGAGGTAGAGCTGTCGGCCGAGTTGAAGCGCGATCTCGCCTCTCCTGATCGGGTCGTCGATCAGCTCCCGCGCGGCCTGTAGATGCTCCACCGCGGCCTCACCGCTGACTCGAGTCTCGGCGGACCCGAGCTCGACCAGCACGTCCGCCCGCTCGCCGTCGCTCGGCGGCTCGGCGAGTGCTCGGCGAAGGTAGGCAACGGCCGTCTCGGAAGCCCCGCGCGTGCCCGCGCGGCAGGCGGCCAGCCGCAACGTCGCCACGACGTCTGAGTTGCCCGCCGGAGAACTGCGCAGCAGCTGCGCGGCAACACGCTCGGGCTCCGCGGCCGCGGCGGCAAGAAGCCTCGCGGCTCGTTCGTGGCAGTCCGCTCGCTCGAGTGGCGTAAGCGACTCGTAGACGGCCGCCCGGATCAAAGGGTGCACGAATCCGAGCGGCTGCTGCGATCGCAGCACGTCGACCCGCACGAGCGCTTCAGCGGCGTCGGAGGCTGCCTGCTCGTCCAGACCGGCCAGCGCGGCCGCGTGGCCCGGGTCGGCGTCGTCGCCGAGAACGGCGACCGCCTGTGCAAGCGCCGTCACCTCCGGAGCAAGCCTCGAAAGCCGAAGCGAGACGGCCCGCGAGCCGGCACGCGCTTCGAGCTCGCGGAGTCGAGGGACGTTCGCGGCCGTCGGAGCGAGCCCCTCGACAGCGATCGCATGCACGAGTTCGCGCAAGAGCAGCGGATTGCCGCCGGTCTCTTCCCAACATGCGGCGCAGAAGGCATCCTCCGCATCGGGCGAGAGTGTCTCGCGCAAGAAGCGCGCAGCGGCCTCGAGGCTAAGCGGCGCTGGGCGGATCACGGTCGCCAGCGGGTCGCTGACGATCCCATTGAGCAGACCCGGATCGTCGCCCGCCTCGGCCGGTCTCAGACCCACGACGACCGAAATGGCGAGTCCCTCCATGCGGGGCAGCAGGTAGGCGAGCCAGCGCAGTGACGGGAGATCGCCCCAATGGAGGTCGTCGATCGCGAGCAGTAGAGGTCGGCGAGCTGCGAGATTCGCCGCCAACCAGTACAGGCCGTGGAGCGTCGCGAGCGACGAGTCGGTCCCGGTCTCCGCATCGAGCAGCTCGGGATCGAAGAGCGGCTCGGCCAGCGCCGCTGCCCCAGCGAGGACGTCGGCTCGCTCTTCGGCTCCGGCCGAGGCGAGGAAGGGCTCGAAGAGCTGCCGCACGACGCCGTACGAGAAAGACCGCTCGAGCTCCGACCCGCGTGCTCCGAGCACCAGCATCCCCGCCTCCTGGCCGTGTGCTCTTGCCTCGGCCATCAGGGCTGTCTTGCCGATGCCGGGCGGTCCTTCGATCGCCAGCACCCGTCCGCCCGCAGGTGCTGCAGCGATCAGATTCGCGACCGTCGCCACCTCGGTGTCGCGTTCGAGCAGGTCGAGCTGAATCGAGAACGGCTGCCCAGTCCCCTGCACGTGACCGATCGTCACCCGGTCAGGCTACTCGGACGAGCCGTCCCGGAGGAGCGCAGCTCCGGTCGATTTTCGCAGCGCTTGTGCGTCGTCTCGTAGTGGTGACTTCGGCAAAAGACTGGGGTTCGAATCTCGGTATGGCCACGAGGCGGGCCCTGTCACGCGCGAGCACCATCGCTACATGGTCACCAGAAGAGAAAGCGAGGTCCACCGCATGAGCGCACAGCCTTACCCGCAAGTTGTGTCCCCTGATGAAACGCCAAACGCGTCGTCGCTGTCGTCGAGGCGCGGCGTGGCGATTCTTCTCCTGCTTTCGATCGTCCAGTTCATGGACGTGCTCGACGCTTCGATCCTGAACATCGCTTTGCCGTCGATCAAGGACGACCTTGGCTTCAGCCAGCAGAGCCTGCAGTGGGTGGTCAACGGCTACATCCTCACCTACGGCGGCTTCTTGCTGCTCGGCGGCCGGATGGCGGACTTGCTCGGCCGGCGTCTGATGCTCGTCACGGGGCTGGTCGTGTTCGCTGGTTCGTCGTTGATAGGCGGTCTGGCGCACAGCGAGTCGCTGCTGATCGCCGCTCGGTTCTCCCAGGGCATCGGAGCCGCGATGCTCTCGCCGGCCGCGTTGTCGACGCTGACCAGCACCTTCCGCTCGACCCGGGACCGCAACACCGCGCTCGGCGTCTGGGCGGCCGTCTCGGGGATCGGCGGCGCCGCCGGCGTGTTGTTCGGCGGGCTGCTGACCGAGGGACCCGGCTGGCGCTGGGTGCTGTTCATCAACGTTCCGTTCAGCGCGGTCGCCTTCGTGGGCGCCTTCCTCCTGCTCAAGCGCGAGCGGATCCACGCTGCACGGCTGGCGAGCTTCGACGCGCTCGGGGCGTTTCTCGTGACCGGTGGTGTGCTCCTGCTCGTCTACACGCTCGTCAAGGCGCCGGACGTCGGTTGGGGCGCGGGACGCACGATCGTCGGGCTCGCCGGCGCCGCGGTGGTCCTGGCGGCGTTCGTCTTCAACGAGCTGCGTGTCGCGAATCCGCTCATCCCGCTGTCGATCCTGCGGGTCAAGGGAATCGCTGCCGCCGACGCGACGCAGCTGGTGGCCGTGGCCGGCTTTCTGCCGATGTTCTTCTTCCTCACCCTGTACATGCAGACCGTGCTCGGCTACTCGCCGATCCAGACCGGCCTCGCGTACCTGCCGTTGACGGGTGGCTTCATCATCGCGGCCAGCATCAGCTCGCAGCTGTTCGCGCGTATCGGCACCAAGCCGATCGTCGCTACCGGCGCCCTCATAACGGCCGGTGGCCTCTACTGGCTGTCGCTGATTCCCGTAAACGGCTCCTACGTGTCGGACATCCTGCCCGGTCTGCTGCTCACCTCGATCGGCATGGGCGGCGTCTACACGGGTCTGACCACTGCAGCCAACGCAGGCGTCGACGCCGACAAAGCGGGTCTCGCGGCGGGGCTCCTCAACACCGGCGTGCAACTCGGAGCCGCGCTCGGCCTCGCCATCCTCTCGGCAGTCGCCACCGCTCGTACGACGTCGGTGCTGGACGCCGGTCATGGTCTGACCCAAGCTTCCAACGAGGGGTTCCAGCTCGCACTCCTCACCGGTGCGTTCATCGTGCTCGCGGCGACCGTCATCGCACTGCTGACTCCGAACCACCGCGAGGCAGCGTCGGTCGTGGAGGAAGAGCCGGCGCTCGAGCTCGCGGCGTGACCACCACGGCGGCTTCGACGGCCGTACGGACAGCCGGCCGACTCCCCGGCTGGCTGTCCGTACGGCACTCGCTTCGAGCCGAGGCCGTCGTGGTTGTCGCGCTCTACGGCCTCTACGAGCTGACGCGTGGGCTCGTCGTCGGGGACGCAGACGCAGCCGCCGCTCACGCCGACCGGCTCGTCGCGCTCGAGCGGTCACTGCACCTGCTCTTCGAAGCGAACGTCCAGCGCGCTGCGCACGCTCTTCCGGGTCTCACCGGCCTGCTCGGCGTCGCGTACCTGACTCTTCACCTCGCGGTGACCGTTGGGGTGCTGCTCTGGCTGCACCAGCGTCGCCCCGCGGCGTTCCCATTCGTACGCACCACGCTCCTACTCGCGAGCGCGCTGGCCCTCGTCGGCTTCCTCGTGTACCCGACCGCTCCGCCGCGGCTGGCCGGCATCGGTATCGCCGACACCGTCTCGAACGGCCACGTCGACCTCAATCGCGGTCTTGTCAGCTCGTTGTACAACCCGTACGCCGCTGTGCCGAGCATGCACGTGGGCTACGCGCTGATCGTCGGCGCAACCGTGTTTCGCGTTGGTCGTCACCTGCTCGTCCGCGCGCTCGCGATCCTGTACCCGCCCTTCGTGCTGATCGTGGTCGTGGCCACAGGCAACCACTTCTTCTTCGACGCCGCGGCCGGAACGCTCGTCGCCGCGCTGGCGATGGCGGCTGCGGCCGTCTTGACTCGCCGACCCGCGGCGACGCGGCTCAGCGCGCTTCCAGCGCAAAGAGAGCAGCTCCGTCAGGTGCACGAGTTGGCGGCGTAGCCGGTCGAGCGATGGATCGGCGCCGTCTGCCGGATCACTACCTCCAACAGAAATGAGTAAGGAGGCAGATATGACCACCGAGACGAAGCCACAGATCCACCGCTGGCGCGCGTTCGCCGTGCTGGCCGTTGCGTTCTTCATGACGATCATCGATCTCGCGATCGTCAACGTCGCGTTGCCGACGATCGGCAGCGACCTTCATTTCTCCGAGACCAACCTGCAGTGGGTCGTGACCGCGTACGCGCTCACTTTCGGCGGCTTTCTCTTGCTCGGAGGTCGTGCTGCAGACTTGCTCGGGCGGCGACGGATCCTCATGGTCGGCATGGCGATCTTCACGGTCGCATCGTTGGGCGCGGGGCTCGCGACGAGCGACAGCTTTTTGATCGCGATGCGCGGCCTGCAGGGCTTCGGCGCGGCGGTCGTCTTGCCAGCCGCACTTTCGATCGTGATGAACATGTTCGAGGAAGGCGCCGAGCGGAACAAGGCCCTCGGGCTCTGGGGCGGCATTGGGGCTGCGGGCGCGACGGTCGGTCTCATCGCCGGCGGGCTGCTTACCCGCTACGTCGGCTGGGAGTACATCTTCTTCCTCAACCTGCCGATCGGCATCGCCGTCTTGCTGCTCGCGCCCCGCATCGTGCCCGAGAGTCGGCTCGAGACGGTCCGTCGCAGGTTCGACGCTCTCGGCGCGGTCACGGTGACCGGCGGGCTGCTACTCCTTGTCTATGCGCTCTCGAAGGCGCCGGACGTCGGTTGGGGAGCAGCTCGGACCGTCACGCTTCTCGCCGTGTCGGGCGCTTCGCTCGTCGCCTTCCTCGTCGTCGAGACGCGCGTCGAGGCGCCGCTGATGCCGCTGCGGATCTTCCGGCTTCGATCAGTCGCCGCCGCGAACGCGGTGGGCCTTCTGCTCGGGGGCAGCTTCTTCGCCTTCATCTTCATCGGCACGCTCTACATGCAGCAGGTGCTCGGCTACTCGGCGCTACAGACCGGAGTCGCCTGGCTGGCAGCGTCGCTCACGTCGATCGCCCTCGCCGGCGTAGCGCAGATGCTCGTCACGCGGATCTCGGCGGTGCCGGTGATGGCGCTCGGGATGGCGCTTGTCGGCGGCGGCGCCCTCTGGGCGACGCAGGTGCCGGTTCATGGGCACTTCTGGAGCGACCTCGCGGGGCCGTTCTTCGTCGCCGGAGCGGGTACCGCTTTCGGCTTCATCCCTGTGTCCATCGCGGGCCTCGCCGGCGTCTCGGAACGCGAGGCCGGGCTCGCTTCAGGTCTGCTCAACACTTCGCAGCAACTCGGCGGGGCGATTGGTGTCGCGATCGCATCGACCGTCACAGCCACGCATGTCAAGACGCTGACCGGCGAGGGCAAGACGACGACTGCGGCGCTCACGGGAGGCTTCCAATGGGCGTTCTGGGTGTGCGGATTCATCGCGTTGCTCGCGTTGCCGACCCTCGTTCTCCTTCGGAGGAAGGAAGCGACCAGCGGCGCCGAGGACGCGGTTCCGGCACTCGACTCCACTACATAAAGGAGATCTCGAATGAAGCACACCATCGTTCGCTACAAGGTCAAGCCGGAGCGGGCGGCCGAGAACGAGGAGCTCGTCCGCGCCGTGTATGCCGAGTTGAACGAGAAACGTCCGCCCGGGTTTCACTACGCGACGTTCAAGCTCGACGACGGCGTGAGCTTCGTCCACGTCGCCTGGCACGACGCCGATGCGCAGAGCCCGCTCCCGGGAGTGCAGGCGTTCCAGCGCTTCCAGGAGAACATCGGCGACCGGTGCGACGAACGCCCGGTCGCGAGCTCCGGCACCGAGATCGGCTCCTACCGCTTCTTCGGCGAGTAGCGATGGTTTTCGAGCGCGGAGAGCGTCATAGAGATATGAACAGTTCGTCGAGGCCGAGACCCGTCGTTCACCTCGAGCTCCACACCGGTGATCGGGAATCGGCTACCGCGTTCTACGCGCGTCTCACTGGATGGCGCCCGGAGCTGATGCGGGCTGCCTCGGGCTCCTATCTCGCGCTCGAGCTCGGTTGCGGGATCGGCGCCGGGATCGTCGAATGCGGCACCCGGCGTCCCCTGTGGCTCCCGTACGTGGAGGTCGATCACGTGCAGACGTTGACCGAACGCGCGCGTCGACTCGGTGCGACCGTACTGTTGGAGCCGCGCGAGGGGCCGGCGGGATGGCGCAGTGTCGTCTCGAGCTTCGCAGGTGGGGAGGTCGCCTTCTGGCAGCCGAAGCGATAACGACCTCGACGATGCTCGCGGCCGCGCGGCACGGCGACGAGGATGCCTACGGCCGTCTTGTCGAGCCGTACCGCGCCGAGCTTCAGGCGCACTGCTACCGGATGCTCGGCTCGGTCCCTGATGCTGAGGACGCGCTGCAGGAGACGCTGCTGCGCGCATGGCGCGCCTTATCGGCGTTCGAGGGTCGAAGCTCGCTTCGCTCCTGGCTATACAAGATCGCGACCAACGTGTGCCTGAAGGCGATCGAGCGGCGGCCGAAGCGCGTGCTTCCGATCGACTACGGGCCCGCGGCCGATCCGCACGACGGTCCTGCCGAGCCGGTGACCGAATCGGTGTGGCTGGATCCGTACCCCGATGAGTGGCTCGCGATAGACGTGGGCTCGCTCGGGCCCGCTGCGCGCTATGAGCAGCGCGAAGGTGTGGAGCTCGCGTTCATTGCCGCGCTGCAACATCTGCCGGCGCGACAGCGCGCAGTGCTGATCCTGCGTGACGTGTTGGGCCTCTCGGCTCGAGAGACCGCAGAAACCCTCGAGACGACACCGGTCGCTATCGACAGCGCGTTGCAGCGTGCGCACAGGACCGTTGACGAGCGGCTCCCCGAACGGAGCCAGCAGGCGACGCTGCGCGCCGTGGGTGACGACGTTCTGAGCGAGATCGTCGAGCGCTTCGTCACCGCCTGGGAACACAACGATGTTGACGCGGTCGTCGAGATGCTCGCCGAGGACGCAAGAATGACCATGCCGCCTCTGCCAAGCTGGTACGGCGGACGCGCGGAGGTCGCCGAGTTCCTGCGCGCTTTGCCGCTCGCCGGCGCGAAGCGCTGGCGTCTGACCCCGGTTCGCGCGAACGGGCAGCTCGCATTCGTCGCGTACCTCTGGGACGACCAGACGCAGGCCTTTCTGCCTCACAGCGTCACCGTGCTCACGCTGCGCGGCGTGCAAATCGAAGAGATGACTGCTTTCCTCGACGCAGGTGTCGTTCAGGGCTTCGGCCTGCCGGACGTGCTCACGTAGCGGCGTCGAGCTCCGCCAGCTGCTGTTGAGGGAGGGACAGCCCGCGCAAGAAGTCGACCTCTAAGTCGGAGGCCGAGGCGACCGCCCGGCGGACGACTCGGGCAGCATCTCGTCGAAGAGGGCGGGGTCGAGCGGCTCGTCCACCTCCCGGCACGCGAGGCAACGCAGCGATCCGAGGACCATCAGCGACCTCTCGACTGGACCGTTGCACGCAAGGCAGCGCAAGTGGCGCTCCAGCGACGCGAGCTTTGTCCTACGCGACGCCGCAGTCCAGTCCGCCACGTTCATCGTTTGCGTCCATTCGCCGTCGCGTGCGCTGTACCTTCCGCGCACGTCGACTCGACCTATTTCTTGCTGCGCGCGACGTGGAGGATCGCGTACCAGTGGCGTCGCACTCGGCGCGGTCCAAGCTTCGCGCGAATCTCGCGGTAGAGGTGCTCGCGCTTGTCGGCTTCCATCGAGATGTGACCGGAGAACGTCTCTAGCAGCGCGATGTACTCGTCGGCGCTGTAAAGGCGCTCCCAGACGTAGCGTCGGACCCTCACGTCCTCGAACAGCCCGCTTCGCTCGATCTCGTCTGCGGAGTCCGGCGTCTCCTCGGGCGGCGCAGGCGGCGAGTCACCGCCGTGGCTCTCGCCGATCGCGTCGTAGACCTTCTGGATTTCGGTGAAGAACGGATCGAAGCCCTCGGGGCACGCGTGTAGCGCGCTCCAGAACGCGAGGTGGCCGCCGGCGCGCAGCAGGTCGTGTGCCTTCTCGTAGCGGATGGTCGGATCGACCCAGTGCCACGCCGTCGCGGCGTAGACGAGATCGAAAGCGCCGGCTTCACCTTGCCAGGTCTCGAACGGCTGGACGTGAATCTCGACGGGAAACCCGGCGAGGTTGCTCTGCGCCTTCTCGGCGAGCTGTGCTCCCAGCTCGACACACACGACCGAGAAGCCGCGCGATAGCAGCGGCCGCGTCGCCTTGCCGGTCGCACATCCGATCTCCAGCAGGCGCGCGCCTGGGTCGAGCGCCGCAAGCTCGACGAGGTCGTCGAACAGCTGCTCGGGATAGTCGGGTCGAGCGGCGTCGTACAGGTCCGCAGTCGAGTCGAACGTCTCGCGGAGGGGTTCGCGCGTCTCTTCGCTCGGAAGCCAGGCCGGTGTCTCAGGCATGGAGGGGATACTAGGAGCGTGCCGTTTCCGGCCCGTCGTGCAGCCAAGGCGATCCGCGAGCTCGCGCTTTCGCTACCGGAGACGTACGAGGACTCGCCGTGGGGATTCCCGGTCTTCAAGGTCGCGGACAACCGCCTCTTCGCGCTGCTCGTGGAGAACGATCCCGTCGAGCTGACCGTCAAGCTCTCTGCTGAGGAGCGCGAGATCGCGTACCTGCATCCGTGGGTACGCAGCGCTCGCTACGTCGGCCGCTACGGATGGATCACGGCGACGATCGAGGATGCGGACGCGCTCGAGACCGCGCTCGAGTGGCTGCGCGAGTCGTACTACCTGAAGGCGCCCGCGAAGCTGCGCGACGCCGCGTTCGCCGAGTAACAGTGGAGGGCCGCGCAATCGCGGCCCTCCACTGTGTTCGTGCTTATTTCCGCCCGAAGTAGATGAACTCTGCGTGGCCGTCAGGTGTGACGTCGCGCATGTCCGTCCAGGTGGCGTTGGCGTGCCCGTCGCTGCCGTACGCGAGGCCGATGTAGTCGCCGTTGAAGCGCGCGCACTCAACGCACGTTGGAGCATCCGCGCCGGCCTTGAAGAACTCCGAATGCACCGGATCGGATGAAGCTGTGCTGACCGTCGTCTGGACGAACGAGCCTGGCATGCCCTCCGCGATCGTCGCGTTGTAGGGCGTCCCATTCGAGTTGCCGCGGTCGTTGTAGGCGACGCCGATCTTCCCGGTGATTGGATTCACGTCGACCCATGGGAACCACTGGTCGCCATGTCCCGAGTCGACCAGGGACGGGCCGCTCCAGGTCCCGCCGCCGTTCGTGGAGCTCATCACGAACACGTCGATGTTCGTTACCGGATGGGCGACGTCATGGATGCCGTCCCGGTTGTCCGAGAACGTCAGGAACAGCGATCCGGACGGGCCTGCGACGATGTTGCCCGCGGAGTTCACGCGAGTCTGGTAACCCGTGAGCGTCTGCCGGCCGTCGACGTTGATCGGATAATCGTTCGAGCCGTCCTCGAGTCCGACGACGAACGTCGGGTTCGTCCAGGTCGCGCCGCCGTCCGTCGACTTGACGAGCAGGTACTGGCTGTCGCCGACCTCACCGGGCTCACTGAGGGCCTCGTTCTGCGTGTTCTCGAAGGCGACGTAGACCGTCCCATCCGGGCCGACCGTCGGCACCGAGAACTGGTCCTCGTCGCACTGGCCGGCCGGGCCTGAAACCTGCTCCGTGCACAAGTTGGCATTGACGCCTGAGATCTCCTGTGCGCCCGTCCAGTGGCGTCCTCCGTCGTCGCTGTGGGATTCGAAGATCGCCGACCGGAAGAACCCGCCGGCGTGTGACTCGAACTTCGTCCATGTGACGTACGTGCGGCCGAAGAACTTCGAGCCAGGATTGTTGTCCGTCGTGATCCACTCCTTGTCGTTGAAGAGCTGGAGGCGGCTGAGATCGCAGCCCACGCCCTTGTCGACGACAGCAGGCTTGTCCCACGTTGCACCGCCGTCGCTCGACGGTGAGACGACGACGTCGCCGTTGCAGGTCTCCGTAAAACTCGGATTCGAGTAGAAGTTCAACGACGAGTGCAGCGTCATGTTGTGCTTCGTGTCGAACGTCGTCACCGGATCGCTTCCGATCGGGCCCAGCGGCGTCGGGGTCTCGGTCGACATGTTCCCGGTCGTCCATGTCGCGCCGCCGTCGAACGTCGTGTAGTACTGATCGCAGCAGGACCCGTAGTCGTTCGAGCTCGCAACCATGTGCATCGGGCTCGCAGGGTCGACAACGATGTTCGGCTCGTTGTTCGGGAACGGGTCGTCGCAGTCGAGGTTCGTGTTCGCGGCTCCGCCGCTCGTGGCGGTGCACTCGGTCTGCGACCGGCCGACCTTGTCCTTGGTCCCCGCTTGGTCTTTCTTCAACTGGACGAACGCTGCGACGACAGTCCGCTTGTTGCCAAGAATGCTGAGGTCGTCGTCCTCTGCCCGGGCCGCGCCGCCGACCACGACCGCCGTGACGGCGACGAGCGCGACGACGAACGCGCTTGCTCTGAGTGCTCTCATCTCTCCCCTTTCCCTTGGTTGGACTCGGAGACTGTATCGCTCAGATATCGCTCCGTCGACCAGTCGGGAGAGAATGCGACGATGGAGATCCGGCGGTTGAAGGCGGGAGACGAGGCAGTTGTCGTGCAGGTCGCGACGCGCGAGCCGCGCACGGCGCTCCTGCGGGACCCGGCCGCGATTTTCCTCGTCGCGTTCGACGACGGCGCGCCGGTAGGACTCGTGCTCGGCTACGAGCTCCAACGCCGCCACGGCTACAACGTGACGCTCTGTATCTACGAGATCGATGTGAACCCGGCGTACCGGCGGCGCGGGATCGGGACTCGCCTGTTGCGCGAGCTCGAGCGGATCGCTCGCGAGCGCGGGATCGAGGAGGCGTTCGTGCTCACCGATGAGGACAACGCCGCTGCGATGCGACTGTACGAGTCCGTCGGCGGGCAGCGGAATGACGTCGTCGAATGGGACTTCAACTACACGGCACGCTGACCCGCGTCCGGCCGGCAACGGTCGAAGACGCAGAGCTGCTCGTGGCCTGGCACGCCGATCCGGAGGTCTCGCGTTACTGGGACGGCGAGACGTTCACACGCGAGGAGATGGTGTCGCGGCTCTCACGTCGTGACGTCGACTCGTTCATCGTCGAAGCGGCCGACGAGCCGGTCGGCTACATCCAGGCGTGGTGGGAGGAAGGATCGCCGGACCAGGGCGGCATCGACATGTTCCTCGTGCCGAAGGCGCGAGGACACGGGCTCGGCCCGGACGCGGCGCGCGCCCTCGTGAGCCATCTCCGCGAGGACCGGGGCTGGACACGGGTGACCGTCGATCCGTACGAGTGGAACGGCTCAGCGATTCGCGCGTGGCAAAAGGCAGGCTTCGAAGAGACGGAGCGCCGGCCGGCCGACGTCGAGCACGCCGCGCCGTGGGTGCTCATGGTTTGGGAGGGCTAAACGGCCTTCTCCAGAGCGTCCAGCCGGTACGCCTCGAGCGGCTCGGCCTTGCCCTTGACATAGAGCGGCGGCAGTTTCTCGGCAACCGACCCCGCAGGGAGCCGGTCGTACGTCGCATTGCTGATCAGCACAGCGGCCGGAACGGCGGCTTGCTCGAGCCTCGCAGCGACGTTCACCGTGTCGCCGACAATGCCGTGCTTGCGGTGCCCGGTCGCGCCGCCTACGACCGCGGCGACTGCGGTGCCGCTGTTGACACCGACTCGGAAGCGCGGCCAGTCCTCGCGTCCGACCCGATCCGCGGTGCGTACGAGTGTCAGCGCAGCACGCGCTGCACGGAGCGGATGATCCGGCGTGTCGCCCTGCTTGTTGAAGATCACCATCAGCTCGTCGCCGACGATCTGGTGGACTTCGCCGCGCTCGCCCTCCATCAACGGGACGATCGCGCCGAAGTACGCGTTCAGCATCGCGGTGACGTCCTCCGGATCGTGCCGCTCCGAGAACGACGTGAAGCCGCTCAGGTCTGCGAGGAGCACGCTGACGTCGCGTGCGCCGGCAAGTGTCTGGTCCAGGTAGAGCGCGCTGAAACGCTCTTCGTGCCATTCGTTGCGCGCCGTCTCGGCGATGAGGAGGAACGACGCGAGCATCAACAGGTGCCATTCCCACCACGACGCGTGCCAGTTGCGCGCCCAGGCGATGACGATCATCGCCTCTGCGAGCAGGGCGAACGCGACCGTGACCGCGATCACGAACCGGGCATTGCGCCGCCGGTAGAGGCGGAGATAGCCGAGCGCCGCAAGCGAGTAGAACGCGATCCCGACGCCGGCGAGGGCCAGTTGCCAACCGTCGAGCTGCTCTTGCGCGAGCGGCGCGTCGAGCGGCGGCAGCTTTGCCAGCGAGACGACGCCCCACGCGACAAGGATCGCAGCGACCGCGCCGAGCGCGAACGGGGCGATGCGGAGGATTCGGGTCGACGCGAGTGGCCCGAACTCGATCGCCGACAGTGCCGCGAACGCCGAGGCGATGATGAGGCCGATCGGTGTCGCGAGCTCGAAGCCGGCGTTCTTCCCGACGAGCACTCCTGGAGTGGCGAGGGCGTGCAGGCCGAGGAAGCCGGCGCTCACCAGGCACGCGAGCGAGACGAGGAAAAGGCGGGCGTCGCGGCGCCGGCGGCCGGCGCTGCTGACGGCCCAGCCAACGGCGACGCTTGCGGCCGCCGCGGTCAGCACCGTCCAGAAGTGCGCAGGGTGGCTCTCCCAGACCTTGTCGATGTTCGGCCGCGCGAGCAGGGCGGCGAAGGCGGCGACGGGGACGGCGACCGCGGCGATCCATACTGGGCGGACGGCCATTGGCCTTGTATCTACAAGGCCGGACCTGGCACGCGCAACTCGCACCCGCTACGCTTGGTCGGTGATGTTCCGGGACACGCGCCGCTGAACGCCACCGCCTCGCGCCCTCGTGGCGCGCTTCCGCGTCCCCAATATCCTCTGCTAGCCGTGAACCGGGTGCAGTCGTGACCGTGCTCTTGCCCGACGGGTCGAAGCTCGAGCTGCCGGACGGCGCCACCGGCCTCGACGCCGCGCGCGCGATCGGGCCGAAGCTGGCCGAGCAAGCCGTCCTGCTCCGCTCGAACGGACAGGTCAAGGACTTGCGCCTGCCGCTCGAGGACGGGGAGCAGATCCAGATCCTGACCACGAGGGACAAGGACGACCCCGACGCGCTGGCCGTGCTGCGTCACTCCTCTGCCCATCTTCTCGCCGAGGCCGTTCGACGGCTGTACCCGGGCGTGAAGATCGCGATCGGCCCGCCGATCGAGAACGGCTTCTACTACGACTTCGAGTTTCCCGAGCCCATTCACGAGGCGGACCTCGGGCGGATCGAGGAGGAGATCCGGCACGAGCTGCAGGAAGGCCGCGCGTGGAGCCGGGAGGAAATCGGCGCCGACGAGGCTAAGGCGAGGTTCAAGAACGAGCCGTACAAGGTCGAGCTCGTCGACACCGCAGAGGGCCAGATCAGCCTCTACACACAGGGCGACTTCACCGACCTCTGCCGCGGCCCGCACCTCCAGGATTCCAAGCCGATCAAGGCGCTCAAGCTCACGTCGCTCGCCGGCGCCTACTGGCGCGGCGACGTGAACAACAAGCAGCTGACGCGGATCTACGGCACCGCCTTCTACGACCAGAAGGACCTCGACGCATACCTGGAGCGGGTCGAGCGCGCGAGGGTGCGCGACCACCGCCGGCTCGGGCCGCAGCTCGACCTGCTGCACTGGACCGAGTACGCGCCCGCCGCCGCGCTCTGGCATCCGAAGGGGATGGCGCTCTACAACGCGCTCGACGACATGCGCCGTCGGGAGAACGCCAGGCGCGGCTACCTCGAGGTGAAGACGCCGCTGATGTGGGACATCGAACTGTGGAAGCGCAGCGGCCACTGGGACAAGTACCGCGAGCACATCTTCTTGATCCCCTACGGCGACGAGCAGCTGTACGGCCTGAAGCCGATGAACTGCCCCGGCCACATGCTGCTGTTCGCGTCCAGGCAGCGGTCGTACAAGGACCTGCCGCTTCGCTTCGCGGAACCGACCGTGCTCCATCGCGACGAGCCCGTCGGCGCGTTGCACGGTCTCCTTCGCGCGCGCCAATTCCAGCAGGACGACGCGCACGTCTTCTGCACGCCGGAGCAGATCGAGGCGGAGATCGACGCGATGTTCGACTACCTCGACTTCCTCTACGACAAATTCGGCGTGCGCGAGATCGCAAGCGCGGAGCTTGCGACCCGGCCCGACAACAAGCTCGGCACCGACGAGGACTGGGACTACACCGAGCGCGTGCTGCGGAACGCGATCGATCGCATGGGCCTCCGTTACCGGATCGCCGAGGGCGAGGGCGCGTTCTACGGGCCGAAGATCGACTTCTTCCTCGACGACGCGATGGGGCGTCCGTGGCAGATGGGAACGATCCAGCTCGACGGCCAGCAGCCGGCGCGGCTGGACTGCAAGTACGTCGGCGCGGACAACGCCGAGCACATGCCATGGGTCATCCACCGCGCGCTCTTCGGCTCGATCGAGCGCTTCATCGGCATCCTGATCGAGCACTACGGCGGCGCCTTCCCGTTCTGGCTCGCGCCGGTCCAGATCAGGATCCTGCCCGTCGGCGAGGCGCACCGCGAGGCGGCGGAGGCGCTGGCCGCGAAGCTCCCGGACTACCGCGTCGAGGTGGACGGCTCGGACGACACGGTCGGCAAGCGGATCCGCAACGCCGAGGTGGAGAAGGTCCCCTACGTGATCGTCTTCGGGGAGAAAGAGTCCGACGACTCGCTGGCCGTCCGCGAGCACGGCGGCAAGCAGCGCACGATCGCGCTTGCTGAGTTGAACGAGGAATTGAAACTCCTTAGCGCGTGAGTTCTCTCGCGCTTCTGACGCTCCGCTGGCAAGCGAGGGCGGAGGGCACAGTGTGGATAACACGGGCCCGGTAGTCATCGCGCCGCCAACGGGGCGAGTCGCCCGCGGAGCCGGGCTCCGCCCGGCGGGAGCGGGCGGCGGTCAGAAGTGCGAGAGCTTGCTACTCTCACGGTCTGAAAGCAGGGGCGGACCGCTTCCTCACCTCCGGGGCCGAGGCCTATCGGAGGTTCAACCGAGTCGTGACGACGAGGAAAACGGCCGCTGCTTGCAGCGGTTTTGGTCGTCGAACGAGGAGGATAACCACGACTTGGTGAGAGCTTCTTGAGGCCCAGACGTCGCGCTCCGGAGCCGGCGCGTCCGGTCGTACAGCAGGCGAGGATCAACGAAGGCATTCGCGCCCCGAAGGTGAGGCTGGTCGACGAGGACGGCGCCCAGATCGGAATCAAGACGACGAAGGACGCCATGGACTACGCCTTCTCGAAGAACCTCGACCTCGTCGAGGTCGCCGCGCAGGCGGATCCGCCGGTCGCCCGGGTCATGGACTACGGCAAGTACCGGTACGAGCAGGAGCAGAAGGCCAAGCTCGCGCGCAAGCACCAGATCCAGATCAACATCAAGGAGATCAAGCTCAGGCCGAAGATCGGGATCCACGACTACAACACCAAGAAGGGCCACGTCGAGCGCTTCCTCAACCAGCGCGCGAAGGTCAAGGTCACGATCATGTTCCGCGGTCGCGAGCAGTACCACCCGGAGCGAGGTCGCGATCTGCTGATGCGGCTCGCCGACGACGTGAAGGAGATCGGGCAGATCGAATCTCCGCCGCTGCAGGACGGACGGAACATGGTGATGGTGTTGGGCCCAACGAAGAACGCGGGAGTTGCAAAAGACGATGCCAAAGCAGAAGACACACAGCGGAGCGAAGAAGCGGTTCAAGGTGACCGGGACGGGCAAGATCCTGCGTCGGCGGGCGATGGCCAGCCACCTGCTCGAGAAGAAGTCGCCCAAGCGTAAGCGCAGCTTTCGCAAGGACGTTCCGCTCGCGCGTTCGGACGTCAAGGCGCTCAAGAAACTCTTGGGGAGGGGTTAGGCGATGCCGCGCGTCAAGCGTTCGGTTCACGCGCGCAAGAAGCGCCGCAAGGTTCTCGCGGAGGCGAAGGGCTACTGGGGGCTGAAGAAGTCCTCGTACCGCTACGCGAAGGAGCAGGTCGAGCACTCGCTCGTTTACGCGTACCGCGACCGGAAGAACAAGAAGCGGACGTTCCGGCGGCTGTGGATCATCCGAATCAACGCTGCGGCTCGGCAAAACGGCCTCTCGTACAACCAGTTCATGGCCGGGCTGCGCGAGGCGGAGATTCCGCTCGATCGCAAGGTGCTCGCAGAGCTCGCCGTGAACGACCCGCAGGCGTTCGGCGCGATCGCTCAGCAGGCGAAGTCCGCGCTCGAAGCCAAAGCCTGAGCCAACGCGCCGTCTTCGAGGAGCAGGCCCGGCAGTGCGAGGGCCGCTCGGCTCTGTACGCGCAACTCTGCAGGCGCTTTGCGGACGATCCGGCCGTAGCCGCGATCGTGGGCGACGACCCTGAGTGGGATATGCCTCTGCGCCTGCTCGGCGGACTGCACTTCCTCGTGCTCGCGGGCGGCGCGTCGTGGGACGACCCGGTCGAACAGCACGGCGAGTTCCTGCGCGGCTTCGTCCGCGAGCAGTCCGTGCAGACGAACGAGGTGCAGCGCTCGTGGATGCTGCTGCCCTGCTTTCTGCGTGCGGCGCAGCTGCTCGACGTCGACGAGCTGGACGTCGTGGAGCTCGGACCGAGTGCAGGGCTGAACCTCGCCTGGGACGGCTACCGCCACTCCTACGCGGCCGGCGAGTGGGGGCCGGCCGGTGCGAGGCTCACGTTGTCAGGCGTCGAGCGCTCGCCGGTTCCGGCAGCGTTGCTCGATGTCGCTCCGCGCGTAACGCGTCGCGTCGGCATCGACCTGGCGCCGATCGACGTAACGACCGACGACGGCGCGCGGCTCCTGGAGTGCTTCGTGTGGGCGGGTCAGGACGAGCGGCTCGAGCGCCTGCAGCGCGCGATCGAGGTCGTCCGGGCCAACCCGCCGGAGCTCGTGCGCGGCGATCTCGCGCGCGAGCTGCCAAACGTGCTGCGCGACAGGCCGACGCTCGTATTCGAGACGGCGGCGTTCCCCTACGTCTCCGACGAGACGCGCATTGACGTGCGGGAGACCCTCTCGCGGGCGACCAGGCCCATCGCACTCGTCACTGCCGGGAGACCGCGCGGCGGAGGTGACGGGTGGGGCATGCGCATCGCGCGGTATCCCGAGGGAGAGCGCGAGTTCGTCGGCCATGCCGACTTCCACGGCGCCTGGCTGGACTACACGCTGTGATCACGTCGGCGCACAATCCGAAGCTGAAGCTGATCCGCCGGCTCCTGGAGTCACGGCGGCAGCGCGAGAAGGAAAGGCTCTTCGTCTGCGAGGGCGAAGACCTCGTCGACGCCGCGCGAGCCGCCGGCATCGAGCCGGTCGAGCTGCTCGTCGCGGGCGAGGACGTCGACTCTGCCCTTGTCGCCGAGCTGTCGACGCTCGGTCACCCGCCGCGCGTGATCGGCGTCTACCGGCGCGACGACCTGCCTAGCGGGGCGCTGCCACTCGCTCTCGCGCTGTGGCACGTCGGTGATCCGGGCAACGTCGGGACGCTGCTACGGACAGCCGACGCGTTCGGGGCGGGAGTCGCCCTCTCGGTCGGCTGCGCCGATCCGACCGGGCCGAAGGCGCTCCGGGCGTCGGCAGGCGCGATCTTCCGCGTGCCGGTGATCCCGTTCGAGGATTCGCCACGTCCGTGGATCGCACTGGTGGCTCATGGAGGCACGTCCCTAGTCCAGGACTCGGGACATGTCTCTGGCTCGTTCGTGCTCGGGTCGGAACGAGACGGACTGCCACACGACGTCGTCGCGAAGTGCGACGTGCGGGTGACGATCCCGCTCGAGCCAGGCGCCGAGTCGCTCAACGTCGCAGCGGCAGGCGCGATCGCGCTGTACGAAACACGACGGCGCTGACAGCGATCACAGCGAACGCCGCGAGCGCCCACGGCCACCACGCGCGGTCGCCGCCGCGCCGCTCGTCGAGAATCGCGGCGAGGCCCGGCGTCGGCTCCACGTTCACGCCGTCGACCGACGTCAGCACGTCCCGCGGCAGAACCGCGTGCAGCGTCAGCGGCGTTTCGGCGTCGACGTTTCGCGCAGCCAGACGAATCTGCGTTCGCGACGTCGTGATCGTCGTCTCCTGCGATCGAGGCTCGGCCCACACGATGATCCGCCCGCGCGGGACTCGCGGCAGCTGCAACCCTGCCGTGAAGTCGCGTACGGGAACCGGCCAATCGCTCTCCCATACAGGCACGCGCAGGTCGACGACGTCCGTGTACGCGGTCCCGAAGAGCGCGAGCCGGTAGCCGAGGCGGACTGAGTGTGCACCGCCCGGCTGCAGCCAGTCGAAACGGATGCCGTGCGTGCCGCGCGAAATGCGGAATGTGCCCGGCCGCTTGCCGTCACCCGGGCGGTAGCGCCGGCCGTCGACGACGAGCGAAGGTTGCGCGAACAGCTCGCCTGGATGCATCGTGATCTGCCAGGTGGTCGGCGTCGGTTGATTCGCCTTCACGCTCAGGCCCTCCAGCACCTGGAGTACGCCGTCGGAGTCGAGCGTGAAGACCGCGCGCGCCGAGGTCTCGGTGAGCTTCGCCGCGGCGGATGCGGGCAGCGCGAAGGCGAGCAGGCCGACGACTATCCCGCGGCGTGTGTAACCCAGATCGTGTCCTCTCCGCCGGAGTACGGCCGTCTGTCGAACCAGCCGTAACACGAGTCGATCCCAAAGCCCGCGTTCTCGAGCAGTGCGGGCCATTCGTGCGCGTCGAGCCACGCGAGCCGCATCGTCGATCGATGCTCCACGCTGCGCACCGAAAGCGTCAGCGTCCGCGCCTGCTCGTCCCAGTCGGCGCGCTCGTAGATCTCCGGCTCCCGCTCGAGCCAGCGGCCGTTCGTCTCCTCGATGTCGTCGCGCGATGGCGCGAAGACGTCGAAGACGAAATGGCCGTCCGGCCGGAGCATCCCGCGCACCGCGCGCAGCGCCCTGCGCCGGTCCTCGTCCGTGTCGAGGTGGAGCAGCGAGCGGAACGGGATGATGACGAGCGGCACCTGCTCGTCGACGGGTGGCTCGCGCAGGTCACCGAGGCGAAGATCCAGCGTCGTGCCCGCGAGCTTGGCGCGCTCCGCGCAGACCTCGAGCATCCCGCGCGAGGAATCGACGCCGATGACCGGGATGCCGTCGCACGCGATCGGCACCGCGATCCGCCCCGTTCCTACGCCGAGCTCGACGACCGGGCCGTCGCCGCCCCAGCGCCGCGCCTCCTCGAGGTAGAACGGCACGTCCTCCGTGACGCTGCGGCTCCACGGGTCGTAGATCCGAGCGATGGCGTCGTATTCGCTCACGGAATCACGCTATCGTTACCGCGTGGCCGCGACGTGCAGCGCCTTCCTGTTTCTCCGGCCCCGGCTCATCGCCGGGGACGGACGCTAGCGCGCCCGATCCTTCCGACGAGCCGGGGCGATACCGCTTCGGATGAACGTGGACCAACAGGGAGAATCAACCACCGTGAACTGGCAGCAATACGAAAGTGACGCGCAGCAGGCGATCGCCGCCGCCTCGACCGCCGGCGAGCTCGACGACGCCCGCGTGCACTACCTGGGTCGCAAGGGCGACCTCGCCCAGGCGCTGCGCGCTGTTCGCGACCGCGAGAGCGGGATGCTGCTGAACGGCATCCGTGCACGGCTCGAGTCTGCCGTCGACGCGCGACGCGCCGCGATCGAGAACGAGGAGCTGGAGCGGCTGTACGCAAAGAACTCGTTCGACGTCACGCTTCCCGGCGAGACGCCGCAGCGGGGGCGCCTGCACATCCTCACGCAGGTCAAACGCGAGATCGAGGACGTCTTCCTCGGCATGGGGTTCGAGGTCTACGAGGGCGACGAGGTGACCGACGCCTGGCACAACTTCGACGCTCTCACGACCGATCCGGGCCATCCGTCGCGCTCTCCGACCGACACGTTCTATCTCAGCGACGACGTGCTGCTGCGGACGCACACTTCCCCGGACCAGATCCGCCTGATGGAGTCGCGTCAGCCGCCGATCTACGCGATCATGCCCGGCCGCTGCTACCGCCGCGACACGCCGGACGCGACGCACTCGCCGACGTTCCTTCAGGTCGAGAGTCTCGTCGTCGACCGCGGCATCACGCTGTCCGATCTCAAGGGCGTGGTGCTCGAGTTTTTCCGCGCGCTCTTCGGCCCCGAGCGAGAGGTGCGCATGCGGACGAGCTACTTCCCTTTCACCGAGCCGTCTGTGGAGTTCGACGTGACGTGTTTTCTGTGTAACGGGCAGGGCTGCTCCGTGTGCAAGCACTCCGGCTGGATCGAGATGGGCGGAGCCGGGTGGGTCGACCCCGCTGTCTTCAGCAACGTCGGCTACGACCCCGAGGTGTGGTCCGGCTTCGCGTTCGGGCTCGGCATCGAGCGCATCGCGATGCTTCGCCACGGCCTCGGCGACCTGCGCCTCTTCTGGGAGAACGACGTGCGGATGCTGGAGCAATTCTGAGATGAAGGTCCCCGTCTCCTGGCTGCGCGAGTACGTCGAGTTCGACCTGCCCGTTGAGGAGCTTGCGCGACGGCTCGTCTTCACGAGCTGCGAGGTCGATCGCGTCGTGCGCCGCGGCGTCGCGGACGGGAACGGCAACCTCGAGCTCTTCCTCGTCGGCAAGGTGCTCGAGGCGGAGAAGCACCCGGATGCCGATCGGCTGCAGCTGACGAAGGTCGACGTCGGGGAGGGTGAGCCGCGCTCGATCGTGTGCGGCGCTTGGAACTTCGGCGCCGGCGCGACCGTTGCCGTCGCGCTGCCCGGTGCTGTGCTTCCGAACGGCCTGACACTCGAGCGCCGCAAGGTACGCGGCGAAGTCTCCGACGGGATGATCCTCGCCGAGGACGAGGTCGACCTCGGCACCGACCACAGCGGGATCATGCTCCTGGATGCCGGACACGAGCCGGGCACGCCGCTCGCCGACGTGCTCCCGCTCGGCGACACAGTGCTCGAGATCGAGACGGGCTACAACCGTCCAGACCTCACGTCGATCTACGGCATCGCCCGCGAGGTCTCTGCCCTGCTCGACGTGTCCCTTGCGCCCATGCCCGGAGTCCAGGACTCGGGACCTGTCCCGAACGACGAGCCGGTGGACATCCGAATCGAGGACTTCGAGCGGTGCCCGCGCTACATCGGGCGACTCTTCCGCGACGTGCGTGTCGGCGACTCGCCGCACTGGCTCAAGGCACGGCTGCTCGGCGCCGGAATGCGCCCGATCTCGAACGTCGTCGACGTGACGAACTACGTCATGCTCGCGCTCGGCAACCCCCTGCACGCGTTCGACCACGCCAAGCTCGCCGAGGGCCGGATCGTCGTCCGCCGTGCGCGCGAGGGCGAAACGATCCGCACGCTCGACGGGACCGAGCGCAGGCTGACGTCCGAAGAGCTCGTGATCGCCGACGCCGAGCGGCCCGTCGCGGTCGCGGGGATCATGGGCGGCGAAGAGAGCGAGGTGTCTGCCGACACGCGGACGGTGCTGCTCGAAGCCGCGAACTTCGAGCAGCTCGGCGTGCTGCGCAGCGGCGAGCGCCTCCACATGCGCTCCGAGTCGCAGACCCGCTGGGAGAAGGGCGTCGCGCCCGAGCTCGCTGAGCCGGCGGCGAACTATGCGACGCAACTGCTCGGCGAGCTCACAGCAGCGCGCTGGACCGGCCACGCCGACGTGAAGGCGGAGTTCCCGGAGCGGCCCGTCATACGGCTCCGTCAGGCCCGCGCCCAGGAGGTTGTCGGCATTCCGATCGAGGAAACCGACCAGCGTGAACGCCTGATCCGCCTCGGCTTCGACGTCGATCCAGAATGGAACATCGACACGCCGTACTGGCGCGCGCGCGACGTCAAGCGCGAGATCGACCTCGTAGAAGAGGTCGCGCGCTTCCACCTCGAAGAGGTGCCGCCGACACTGCCGACGCGCAAAGAGCTCTTCGGCCGGCTCACGCGCGAGCAGCGGCTGCGGCGTCTCGTCGCGGACGTCCTCGTCGGCTGCGGCTACTTCGAGGCGTACACGTACTCCCTCCAGGCCGACGATCCACATCCGGACGCGCTCGTGTTGCCCGAGCCGCTCTCGGAGCTTCAACGTGTCCTGCGCACGACGCTGCTGTACGGCCTGATCGGAGCTGCTCGCCACAACGTCAACGTCGGCAACGAGGACGTCGCGCTGTTCGAGATTGCGCACGTGTACCTCCCGACCGGCGAGCCGCTGCCGAACGAGCCGTGGCACCTGGGCGGGATCGTTCGCGGCGACTTCTACCGGGCCAAGGGCGCCGTCGAGCAAGTCTTCTCAGCGCTCAAGCTCGAGTCTCGTTTCGAACGCGCGCCGCATCCGTTCATGCCGTCGCCTGCTTCTGCGTCGGTCGAGGGCGGGTGGGTCTCGCAGCTCGACCCGAGGCTGCTCGAAGGCGAGTGGTCGGCGTTCGAGCTCGGCCTCCCCGAGCTGTTCGCACGGGTGCCCGAACGCGTGCTCTACGAGGACGTGATCACGTACCCGCCGGTCAGGCAGGACCTCGCGTTCAGCGTGCCCGAGGAGGTCCCCGCGGGCGAGCTCGTCGCGGCAGCCAGGGAAGCCGCAGGCCCGGAGTTGCGCGAGATGCGAGCGTTCGATGTCTACCGCGGCGAGCAGGTCGGGCCAGGGCGCAAGTCGATCGCCTTCGCGGTGATCTTCCAGTCCCCCGAGCGCACGCTCTCCGACGAGGACGCGTCACAGCTCCGCACGGCCATCGTCGAGGCGCTCGCGGCCCATTTCGGCGCGGAGCTCAGGGCGTGAAAACCAATCCGCGCATTCGCGCGTAGAGTGTCTTCGATGCGTCACTTCGGGGTCTTCCTCCTCCTCGCTGCTGCTGTGGTCCTCTCCGGGTCCGCGGCGGCAGACAATCCGCAGCTCCAGGCGAGCGTCGGCCCAGGCTTCACGATCGCGCTCCAAGACGCCTCCGGCGCGAAAGTGACACACCTCGATCCGGGGACGTATGCGATCCACGTCAACGACCAGTCCGACATGCACAACTTCGATCTCACCGGCCCAGGCGTCAGCAAGTCGACGGAAGTCACCGAAGTCGGCGAGCAGGACTGGACCGTCACGTTCACCGACGGCGTGTACCGCTACGTCTGCGACGTGCACGCGACGAGCATGAAGGGGTCGTTCACGGTAGGAACCGTGCCGACGACCACCGTGCTCAAGATGTCCGCATCCGTCGGTCCCGGCCAGAAGATCGCCTTCGCGCGCACGGCGAAGGCGGGCAAGACGACGATCACGATCCGCGACCTGACGGCCAAAGACAACTTCCACCTCACCGGCCCGGGCGTGAACAAGAAGACAGGCGTCGCGTTCAAAGGCACCGTCAAGTGGACGGTGACGCTGAAGGCGGGTACCTACGCGTACCGCTCGGACGCCCACAAGGGGCTCAGGGGCACGTTGAAAGTCAAGCCTGCCGCCTGACCTGCGCGTTGAGCTCCGCTCCGTAGAGGATCGCCCACGCGGTGTAGTTCAGCCAGAGCAAGAGGATGATGCCGGTCGCGAGAGCGCCGTACGTTCGCGAGTAGGAGCCGGCGAACGTCACGTAGAGCGCGAACAGCGCCGAAAGCGCGAGCCAGAGCAACGACCCGACGACGGCGCCCGGCGTGATCCATTTCCAGCTGCGCCCGTCGAGGTTCGGCGCGAGGTAGTAGACGAGCGCGAAGAACGTCAGCAGCGCCGTCAATGTGACAGGCCAGCGGAGAATCGCCCACGAGACGTCCCACGCGCCGCCGAGGTGCGCCTTGTCGGCGATCGCGGAGCCGAGCGGCGCGCCGAAGACGATCAGCACCACGGTCGCGGCGGTCGTCAACCCGGTGAGGACGACGAGCACCACGGCGATCGCGCGCACATGCCAGATCGGGCGCGTTTCGACGCAGCCGTAGGCGCGGTTCACCGCCTTGATCACCGAGCCTGCGGCGCCGCTCGCAGCCCAGAGCGCGACGATGAGTCCGACGCCGATCGCGACGGCCGACGCGCTGGGCGTCGAGTCCTGTTGCAGTCCGTCGATGAAGCGGGTCACGCCGTGCGGCGCCACGGTCGCCAGAAGGCTGTCGACGTCGTCGTAGAGATGAACAGTGCCGAGCAGGCCGAGGAGGAATGCAACGGCGGGAAAGAACGCCAGCAGCGAGCTGTACGCCACCTGCTGCGCGAGCCCCATGCAGTCGTCGGCGATGAACTGCTGACCCGCCTGCTTGCAGGTCGCGATCGAGCGGCGGACGGTCAACGCTCGCGAGCGCGGCGGAACAGCAGCCTCGCCGTTGCTCCGATCCCGCCCGCGAGCACAAAGCCGATGCCGAGCGCCGCCGCCGCGGCGAGCGGCAACCTCGCGACGCTCAGCTCCCCCCGGAGCGACCCGACCGCCGATGCGAGCTGCTCCCGCTCGAGGCCGATCTCGCGGCGAACCTGCTCGGTCGTCCGGTCTTCAACCTTTGCCATTCTTGAGCGCCTCCGATGTCAGCTTGGCTTCGAGCAGCGCGAGCTCCGGGACGGGCGGCGACGCCTTCTTGATGCTCCTGACGCCCACCGCGGCGAGCGTTCCCGCGAGCAGGACGAGCACGGCTGCGACGATCAACAGCGCGCCCCAGACGGGCATGAACGTGGCCAGGCCCGCCGCGGCGCCGGCAAGGGCGAAGCCGAGCGCGAAGAAGGCGAACAGCGCGCAGGCGATGACCAGGCCGACCCCGACTCCGAGCGAGGCCATCTTTTGCTTGAGCTCGAGCGCCGCCAGCTCCAGCTCGAGCTCGACGACGCGCCTCGCATGCTCCCTCACGCGGTCAGCGGCGCGGGTGAGCGTGGCCCCTCCAGTCGATCCACTTCGCCAGAGCGACGCCTGCGGCGAAAGCAAGCGCCACGACTGCGAGCGGGCTCCGCTGAGACTCCATCGGTTGAGATGGTTACACGTCGGCGGCGCGAAGAAACGTTGCGCGTGACTCTCAGGCCTTTCTTAGATCTTTCGTGCAAGCTCCCGCGGGTGAGGCGACTCCCTCTCCTCGCGGCGTTTCTTGCATGCCTCGGCTTTGCCTCGACTGCGTCTGCGACACCGGAGTTCAGAGACACCGTCGCCTCGACCACAGCGACCAGGGCGCTTGCCGAGTGGGGAGGGCCGACGGTCGCGACGAACGGCGAGACGGTGACGATCTACCTGTCGTCGACGTATCCGGTCGATCCCGCACTCGCGAAGCAGTGGGCGGACTTCATGACGACCTTGATTCACGGACCGGAGCTTGCGACCGTGGCGATCCATCTCGCACCGCTTGTCGAGGTTCAAAGGACGTGTGGGGGCCAGGCGCTTGCGTGTTACTTCCCGCGCGAGGCGGCGATCTACGCACCCGCCGAAGACCCCAAGGTAGGTATCTCGGCCAAAGGAGTGCTCGCGCACGAGTTCGGTCACCACATCGCCGCGAGCCGCCTGAATCCGCCGTTCGCGAGCGTCGACTACGGCACGAAGCGTTGGGCGACATACGAGGGCGTGTGCGCGAAGGCGTCGGCGGGCGACCTCTATCCGGGCGCCGAGGATTCCCGCCATTACATGCTCAATCCCGGTGAGGCGTTCGCCGAGAGTTACCGTGTGCTCAACGAGCAGCGACTCGTGCTCCCGCAGGAGTCGTGGGACATCGTCACGCAGACGCTCTTTCCCGACACCACCGCGCTGAGTCTGATCGAGCAGGACATCGTCACGCCGTGGACCGCGAACTCGACCCGGCACATTACTGCGAGGCTGACCGGGAGGGCTCGCACCTTGACCTTCACGCTCAACACGCCGTACGACGGCACCCTGACGATCACGCCGCGGCAGTCGGCTCGTGTAAAGGTCGGCGTGTCGCTCCTCGCGAGCGGCAGCAAGGTCGACGGAAGCAGCTTCACGCGCGCGTCGGGCGCGTCGCTCTCGACGACGGTGTGCGGGCAGCGTGCGTACAGGCTGCGCGTGACCCTTTCCGGCAAGGTCAACAAGAAGACGAGGACGACCGTGACGCTCTCGATGTCGACGGCGTAGCCGGCTAAACGTCGTCCTTCGTCAGAGTGAGCTGAACGCGTCCCTCAACGATCTCGCCGACCGCCTCGGCCGGCACGTAGGTCTTCGTGCCGATCGCTCCCTTGAGGATGTTGAGGCCGTTGAAGATGTCGGCCTCCTCGTCGCCGAGGACTTCGTCGATCCGCCCGACGTGGTCGCCTGTCGAGTCGACCACGGACCAGCCTTGCTCGATCACCATCCAGCTGACCGGGTCCGGCACTAGACCGCTCTGCCGCCGACGCGCCAGACAGGGCCCTGCGTCGCGACGCCGTCGGTGTCGGAGAGCACGCGCAACACTCTGAGCTCGCCGCCGACCTCTTCCTCGTCGAGCCGTTCGAGACAGCGCCGCGCCATCCCCGGCGACACGCCGTAGCCGAAACGACGAGCGGCGCGGAACTGAAGCACGAGCGCCCTGCCCGGACGCGTCGGGTTCGTCGGCGCCATCAGGAGCGCGGCGTACTCGAGGTGGTCACTCGACCGCAGGCGGACCTCGGCGAGCATGTCGGACCAGTCCGGAGGCAGGGTTGCGACCGCCTCGTCCCACTGCTGTGCGAGCGTCCGGCGCTCTTCCTCGGGTGGACGCTCGGCCTCTTCGACGCCGGCGAGCTCGAGCGTGCCTGCGATGTCCTTCCGGTCGAGGCGAAGCAGCGCGCGCTTGAGCGCCTCCGGCCCCAGGCCGCCCGTGCGCGACACGAACAGCCGAATCGAGTCTTTGCCCCGCAGCGGATTGGCCCCTCCGAGGAGCGCTGCCGCTTGGGCGTCGTCCTGCTCGCGAACCTTGAGAACGAGCTGCACGTCCGACCAGTCCGGCGGCAGGTCGCGCTCGAGTGTCACCCACTGCCAGACGAGCCTCATGCGGCCAGAGGATACGTAAGATCAAGGCGTGGCCAAGGCTGTAGACAGGGCCGACCTATCGCAGGAGCAGCTGACGGAATTCCTCCGCGACATGCTGCTCATCCGCCGTTTCGAGGAAAAGGTGGAGGAGCGGTTCCGCGCGGGCGAGCTCCCCGGGTTCCTGCACGTGGCGATCGGCCAGGAGGCCGTGTGCGTCGGCGTCTGCCGCGCGATGGAGGACGGCGACGTGTTCGCCTCGACTCACCGCGCGCACGGACACACGCTCGCTCGCGGCACGAGCCCGAACGCGCTGATGGCAGAGCTTTACGGCAAGCTCGAGGGCTGCTCGCACGGGTACGGCGGCTCGATGCACCTCTACGACGTCGAGCGCGGGAATCTAGGCGCGAACGCCGTCGTAGGCGGCGGGCTGCCGGCGATCACCGGCGCGGCGCTCGCGTTCCAGCTGCGAGGCGAGCCCCGTGTCGCGCTCGCGTTCTTCGGCGACGGCGCGACGAACATCGGAACGTTCCACGAGTCGCTGAATCTCGCGCAGCTCTGGCGTGTTCCAGCCGTGTTCGTCTGCGAGAACAACCACTGGGCCGAGTCGACCCCTGCGTCGCAGCATCTTCCGATCGAGAATCTCGCGCTCCGCGCGGAGGCGTACGGCATGCACTCGATGACGGTCGACGGGCAGGACGTCGAGGAGGTCTGGAGCGGCGCACACGATGCGCTCGAGCACGCGCGCTCCGGCGCGGGGCCTGTGTTCCTGCTCGCGAACACGTACCGCCTCACCGGGCACTACGTGGGCGATCCGCAGGTGTATCGCGACAAGGAAGAGTTCCGCGAGACTCGCGACACGCAAGATCCGCTCGACAAGCTGCGCGACAAGCTCGAGCTCTCGAGCGAGGAGTGGGAGCGGCTCGACGCCGAGCTGACGAAGGTCGTCGAGGAGTCGGTCGAGTTCGCGAAGAACGGGACCGATCCCGCGCCGGAAGACGCCTTGAAGAACGTCTATGCCTGAGCTTTCCTATCGCGAGGCCGTGCGCGACGCGCTCGTGCGGGCGATGCGCGAGGACGACGACGTCTTCGTCATGGGCGAGGACATCGCGGAGATGGGCGGCTCGATGGGCGTCACGCAGGGGATGCTCGACGAGTTCGGGCCGACGCGCGTGCGAAACACGCCGATCTCCGAGATCGCTCTCGTCGGCACGGGCATCGGCGCGGCGATGCAGGGCATGCGTCCAGTCGTCGAGGTCATGTACGAGGACTTTCTCACGCTCGCGACGGAGCAGATCATCAACCAGGCGGCGAAACACCGCTACATGTCGGGCGGACAGCTCAAGGTTCCGCTCACGGTGCGCACGCAGGGCGGCGCGGGCTGGAGCCCCGGCGCGCAGCACGCGCAGCAGCTCGAGGCGTGGTTCGTCCACATACCTGGCCTGAAGGTCGTGTTCGCGTCGACGCCGGCGGACGTGCGTGGGCTGCTCTGGTCGTCGATCTACGACGACAACCCGGTCGTGTTCTTCGAGCACCGCACGCTGTACGGGATCAAGGAGGAAGTGCCCGACGAGCTGGAGCCGATTCCGCTCGGCAAAGCGCGCGTGCATCGCGAGGGCGACGACGTCACGGTGATCGCGACCGGGCGGCTCGTGCACGAGGCACTCGCGGCGGCGCAACAGGCGGAGGAGCAGGGCGTCTCGGTCGAGGTAGTCGACCCGCGCACGCTGCAGCCGCTCGACGAGGAGGCGCTCGTCGAGTCTGTGAAGAAGACGAACCGCTGCGTCGTTGCGCACGAGGCGGTGACGCGGATGGGCTTTGGCGCGGAGGTCGCGGCGGTGATCCAGCACGCCGCGTTCGACTGGCTCGACGCGCCGATCGAGCGCGTCGGCGCGAAGTTCACTCCGCTGCCGTTTGCGCCCGTAATGGAGGAGTGGTGCGTGCCGCACGCCGACGACGTGTTGGAGGCGGTCATGCGCACCGTCGGGAGAAATGGCAACTGAGATCAAGCTCCCGCGGCTCGGGCAGGGGATGGAGTCGGGGACGATCGTCAAGTGGCTCAAGTCCGAGGGCGAGCCGGTCGAGAAGGGCGAGCCTCTCTACGAGCTGGACACCGACAAGGTCACCCAGGAAGTCGAGGCCGACGCGTCCGGTGTCCTGCTGAAGATCGCCGTCGCCGAGGGCGAGGTCGAAGTCGGCAAGACGATCGCGGTGATCGGCGAGCAGGGCGAGGACGTCTCGATTTCAGAGAATGGCGCGAAGGCATCTGAACGGGCCACCGAGGCGCCCGCTCCGGCCGTGTCCCCAGTCCAGGACTCGGGACCTGTCCGGCAGGAACACGGCGGTCGGATCAAGGCGTCGCCGCTCGCGCGCCGGATCGCGCGCGAACGCGGGATCGACCTGGCGCAGCTGCGCGGGACGGGCCCGGACGGGCGCATCGTCGCCGAGGACGTGGAACGGTCGGCACCGGCCGTGTCCCCAGTCCAGGACTCGGGACAGGTCGAAGTGCGACAGCTCTCGAAGGTGCGCCAGACGATCGCGCGCCGGCTCACTCAGGCATGGGAGGCGCCCGTGTTCCAGCTCGTCGTGTCGGCCGACATGACGCAGTCGCTCGCGCTCGTCGACCGCCTGCGCGAGTTGCACACGGACGAGCGCCCCACGGTCACCGATGTGCTCACGCGCGTGACGGCCGCTGCGCTGATGCGCCACCGCGACGTGAACGCCCACTTCGTCGACGGTGCGATCCACATCCATCCGAGCGCCAACGTCGGCATCGCCGTCGCAGCTCCGCAGGGCCTCATCGTCCCGGTGATTCGTTCCGCCGAGCGCCTGAGCATCGCCGAGATCGCGCGGTCGCGCGCCGACCTCGTGCAGCGCACGCGCGACAACAAGCTCAAACAGGACGACCTCGACGGCGGCACGTTCACGATCTCGAACCTCGGCATGTTCGGCGTCGAGCAGTTCGTCGCCGTGCTCAACCCACCGCAGGTCGCGATCCTCGCGGTCGGCGCCAGCGAGGATCGCGTCGTCGTCAAGGACGACGACTTCGTCGCGCTCCCGATGATGACGATGACGCTGACGTGCGACCACCGCGCAATCGACGGCGCCGTCGGCGCGGACTTCCTCCGCACGCTGAAGCAGCTCGTCGAGAGCCCAGCTCTCGCGCTTTAAGTGGCCGCCACCGCCGCCACTCGCACGCGCATCGCGGCTGCAAACCTGCGCGCTGCTGAGTCCTCGGCCGCGCCCGTAGCCTGCGACTACGAACGCGGCCTGCGTCCTTGCATCGCTTGGTTTTCGCCGGCTGCGCGCACGACTGACGACGGAGGCGACCACTGACCGTGTGGTACCGCGTCCGCGACTTCGACGCGGGACGCGCGTTCTACCGCGAGCTGCTCGGGTTCGAGGAGACGTACGTGGACTGGCAGGAGCGTTGGGCGAAGCTGCGGCACGGCGAGATGGAGATCGCGATCGCCGAGGGCGAGCCTCAGGACGGCGGCGTGGGCCACGTCGACGTGCAGGACGTGAAGGCCGAAGCCGACCGCCTAAGAGCAGAGGGCGTGAACGTCGGCACCGTGTTCGAGCTGCATGGGCACGTCCGCATCCTCGACGTCTACGACCCCGACGGGAACCGAATCCAGCTGGCGCAGGACCTCGTCTCATGATCCGCCCGGGTAGCCGGCACGACGCACGCTTCCTCCGCGACATGCTCCACCACGCGTACTACTGGCGGGAGCGTGCGCCGCAGGACCCGATGGAAGGCTCGGTGCAGCGTTACGTCATGAGCTGGGGCCGCCCGGGCGACGCCGCCGTGGTCGCCTACAGCGACGCCGGCAACGTCGGCGCGGCGTGGTACCGCCTGTTCAAAGAGCGTGAGCCGGGCTACGGCTTCGTCGACGAGCAGACGCCGGAGCTGTCGATCGCCGTCGTCCCGTCGTGCCGCGGCAAGGGCTACGGCGAGGAGCTGCTCGCGGCACTGCTCGCGCAGGCGAAGAAGGACGGCTTCGAGCAGATCTCGCTAAGCGTCGAGCCGGACAACCCGGCCCTCCGCCTCTACGAGCGCTACGGCTTCCGCAAGGTGGGCGAATCCGGTGGCAGCTGGACGATGCTCGCGCGCTTGAACGACAGCCCCGACTAGCATCAGAGCTATGGAAGTCGACGTCGCAGTTCTCGGCGGAGGGCCGGGTGGCTACACCGCCGCGATCCGCGCAGCGCAGCTCGGCGCGCGGACTGCGTGCATCGAGAAGGAATCGGAGCTCGGCGGCACCTGCCTCCGCGTCGGGTGCGTCCCGACGAAGGCCTGGGTGCAGACCGCGTACTCGATCAAGGAGGCCGCGGAGACCTTCGCGAAGCTCGGCGTCATCGTCGGTGAGCCGCAGCTCGACTTCGGTACGGCGAACGAGTGGAAGTCCGGCGTCGTGAAGCAGATGACGAGCGGCGTCGCAACCCTCTTCAAAGCGAACGGCGTCGAGTGGGTGAAAGGCACCGGAGTGTTCAAGGATGCGAACACGATTGCGGTCGAGGGCGGCGAGGACGTCACCTTCAAGTCCGCGATCGTCGCCACTGGTTCGTTCCCGATCCGGCCGCCGATCGAGGGCCTCGACAGCCCGCGCTGCGTCGACTCGACCGGCCTGCTGGCCCAGGACCGGGTGCCGCGCCGGCTCGTCGTCCTCGGCGGCGGCATCATCGGCTGCGAGTTCGCGTCGATCCTCAAGCGCTTCGGCTCGGAGGTAACGATCATCGAGATGCTCGACGCGCTGATCCCGCAGGAGGACGCGGATGCGTCGAAGGAGCTCGCGAAGCAGTTCGGGCGTCGCGGCATCACGCTCAATCTCGGCAAGCAGTGCACGAAGGTCGAAGATTCGGGCAGCGAGCTCACCGTTCACTTCGGCGACGGCGAAACCGTGCAGGCCGACCTGATGCTCGTGTCCGTCGGACGAGCGCCGCTCGTCGAAGGGCTTGGGCTCGAGGCGATCGGCGTCGAGCTCGACAGGCGCAAGGGCATCGCTGCCGACGAGCACCGCCGGACGACCGTCCCGCACATCTATGCGGTCGGCGATTGCGCCGGTTACTGGCAGCTCGCGCACACCGCGTTCCGCGAGGGCGAGGTCGCCGCAGAGAACGCGATGGGCCACGACGCGGTCGTCGACAACAGAGGCGTCCCCCGGCCGATCTACACCGATCCGGAGATTGCGAGCGTCGGCCTGACCGAGGCCGAGGCCCGCGAGCAGCACGGGGACGACGTCGCGGTCGGGACGTTCCCTTGGATCGCCAACGCGCGCGCAGTCATGCAGAACGAGACCGTTGGCTGGGTGAAGTCCATCCACGAGACGCGGTACGGCGAGCTCCTCGGGATCGTCATGGTCGGGCCGCACGTCACCGACCTGATAGAGGCCGGCGTCGTCGCGCTCGACGCGGAGTCGACGGTCGAAACCGTCGCCGACGGCATGGCAGCCCATCCCACGCTTTCCGAGGCCGTCAAGGAGGCTGGGCTCGTGGCGCTCGGCCGACCGATTCATTTGCCGCCGAGGCGGAAAGCCGCGGCCAGGGCTTAGCAAACGGAAGGGAGCGGCGATGGGAATCGTCAACAGGCGCAATGCGATGCTCGGCTGGGCTGTGTGGCAGGTCGGCAAGCGGGTTGCGGAGCAGAAGGCGAAGAGCTCCGTCTCGGCTGCCGAGGGCGGTAAGACGAAGAGGCGGCTGAGCAAGGCCGCGTTCATCGCCGGAGTCGCAGCGGTTGGAGCGGCGCTGGTGTTCTGGCGGAAGAAGAGCTCCGACGACGAGCTCCCGCCCGTGTGAGCGGCGCGGGATTCTTCCGCCGGTCGATCGCCGAGCTCGTTCCATACGAGCCTGGGAAGCCGATCGAAGAGGTGCAGCGCGAGCTCGGCCTCGACCGCGTCGTGAAGCTCGCATCGAACGAGGGGACGTTCGGGCCGTTTCCGGCGGCGCTCGAAGCGCTCGAACGCCAGGCGCACGAGTTGAACCGCTATCCCGACGGAGGCGCCTACGCTCTCCGCGTCGCGCTCGCCGAGCGCCACGACGTGCGCTTCGAGCAGGTGGCCGTCGGGTCGGGCGCCGACGGCGTCATCGATTGTCTGAGCCAGGCGGTGCTCGAGGACGGCGACGAGATCGTCTGCGGCTGGCCGTCGTTCCCGAGCTACGTGCTCGCCGCGATCAAGCTCGGCGCGCTCCCGGTACGCGTCCCGCTGCGCGAACACCGCTACGACCTCGACGCGTTGCTCGACGCGATCACGCCGCAGACGAAGCTCGTCTACGTCTGCGTCCCGAACAATCCGACCGGCACGACGAACGGTCGCGCGGAGCTGACCCGCTTCCTGGACCAGGTCCCTGGGCACGTTGTCACCGTCCTCGACCAGGCGTACGCCGAGTACATCGACGATCCCGACTATCCCGACGGCGTCGAGGAGTACTTCAACGCCGGAAGGCGCGTGGTCGTCCTGCGCACGTTCTCGAAGATCTACGGCCTCGCGGGACTGCGCGTCGGCTTCGGCATCGCGCCCGAGGACGTGGTGCTCGAGATCGGCAAGGTGCGTCGCGCGTTCGACATCACGTCGGCTGCGCAGGTCGCCGCGCTCGCGAGCCTCGGCGACGAGCAGGAGCTCGGTCGCCGGCGCGCGGCGTGCACTGCGGAACGAGCGCAACTTGTGGAGATCCTCGAGCGAAGCGGCTTCGACGTCGCCGCTCCTGCCGTAGCGAATTTCGTGTATGCGGATACAGGAAGCGATGCCCGCGCGGTCTTCGACGCGCTGCTGCGTGAAGGTGTGATCGTACGGCCGTTGAACGCTTTCGGTTCGGACACCGCGATTCGCGTCACCGTCGGGACGGCCGACGAGAACGCGTTCCTCGGAGAGGCTCTGGAAAGAGTTGCCGCCGCTGCGATGAAATAGGGTCGGTCCGTGGGCCACGTCGAGCTGCTCCGCCGGAACGCCAGCTTCCGTCTGCTGTTCTTTGCGACGCTCGGATCGCTCGTCGGAACGTGGCTGGCGACCATCGCGCTGACGGTCGAGATCTACGACCGCACGCACTCGGGAGGCTGGGTCAGCGCGCTCCTCATCTCGATCTTCCTGCCGACGGTGATCGTCGGTGTCGCCGTCGGGCCGCTACTCGACCGACTGTCGCGCCGGAAGCTGATGGTCGCGTCCGACCTCCTGCGCGCGGGCGTCTTCGTGGCGCTGCCCTTCGTCGATCGCCCCGGGTGGATCGTTGCGCTCGCCGGCCTGAGCGGGCTCGGCAACGCCGTGTATCGGCCGACCGTCAACGCCGCGATGCCGAACCTCCTCGCGGAGGACGAGCTCGAGAAGGGCAACGCGCTTTTCATGACCGTCGAGAACATGGCGTGGGCGGTCGGGCCGCTCATCGGCGGCGCGATCGTCGCCACGTCCGGCACGCAGGCGGCGTACTGGATCAACGCCGTCTCGTTCGTGTTCTCTGCCGCGCTGATCCGTGCTATTCCGGCCGGCCGGCTCCAGTCAGAAGTATCGGAGAGCCGCGGGCACTGGCGCGACATCGTCGACGGGCTTGCGCTCGCGAAGCGCTCGCCCGCCGTGCAGACCGTGGTCGCCGCATGGAGCGTGACGATGCTCGGCGTCGCATGCATCAACGTCGGCGAGGTCGTGATCGCGAAGTCGTCGTTCAACGCCGGCGACTTCGGCTTCGGTCTCCTCTTCGGTGCGTCGGGCGTCGGCCTCGCGATCGGCAGCTTCGCCGGCGGCATGCTCGCGGAGCGCCTTCCGATCCGGAAGCTCTACGGCCCGGCGATCATCCTCGCCGGTCTCGGCTACGGGATCGCCGCCGCCGCGCCGAACGTCTGGCTCGCGGCGCCGGCGGTGGTGGTCGCCGGCATCGGGAACGGCGCGGCGGCGCTGTACAACGTCCTCCTCATCCAGCGCGGCGTTCCCGACACGTATCGCGGTCGCGCGTTCACGATCACGATGAGCATCACGTACGCGATCCTCGGGCCGGCGATGGCCATTGCGGGGCCGGTGACGACGGCGCTGGGCGGCCGCTGGATCTGGGCGATCGGCGCCGGCTTCTCGGTGCTTTCCGGCCTCGTAGCGATCGCACTCTCGCCGCGCCTCCGCGACTCGGGTCCAGTGACTGAGGCGGAGGTGGAGGACGCCGAGGCCGCCGAGGGCGCCCCCGCTCTCGAGACGACACCGCACTAGCATTGCCGCAATGGCCGGTCGGCGGGATTGGACGCGAGAAACGCTCGCGGAGGGCGTGCGCGCGGGCGACAAACGGGCGCTCGCACGCGCGATCACGCTCGTCGAGAACCGCGAGCCCCTCGCGTACGACGTCGTCCGCGACATCTACCCCGACACCGGCCGCAGCTACGCCGTCGGCGTCACCGGCCCCCCGGGCGTCGGCAAGTCGTCCTTGATCAGCGCACTCGTCCGGCATGTCCGCAGCCGGCAGCAGAGCGTGGGCGTGATCTCGGTCGACCCTTCGAGCCCGTTCTCGCAGGGCGCGCTCCTTGGCGACCGCATCCGACTGAGCGACCACTTCCTCGATCCGGACGTGTTCATCCGCTCGATGGGCTCACGCGGGCATCTCGGCGGCCTGGCGGAGGCCACGCTGCAGGCGATGCTCGTGCTCGACGCGTCGGGCAAGGACCTGCTGTTCCTCGAGACGGTCGGCGCAGGGCAGGGCGAGGTCGAGGTGATCGGCATCGCCGACACCATTCTGCTCGTGCTGATGCCCGGCTCCGGCGACTCCGTGCAGGCGCTGAAGGCCGGGATCATGGAGATTCCCGACGTGATCGCCGTCAACAAGATGGATCATCCAGCCGCGAAGACGATGGTCAACGAGGTGCGCTCGATTCTCACGCTGGACAAGGAGCGCGCGTGGAAACCGCCGATCGTCCTCACCGAGGCGACGCGGGGAGAGAACGTCGACGTGCTCTGGGAGAAGATCACCGCGCATCGCGCCTTCCTCGAGGAGGACGACGGGCTCGAGCAGCGGCGCCGGCGGAACCTCGCAGGCGAGGTGTTCGCCGTTGCGTCGTCGCGTGCGAAGGTGCATCTACAGCACGCCGTGGCGGACGATCCCGAGTTGCGGCGACTGCTCGACGAGGTGCAGCGCCGTGAGCTCGACCCTTTGACCGCAGTGCGCGAGATCATGGAGAAGGTGTTTCGAATTGGCGATACGAACGGCTCCCCCGACGCTCAGTGACATCGAGGAGGCGCGCGAGCGCCTCTCCGGGATCGCACGCGTCACTCCGGTCTACGGCTCGGACACGCTGTCGCGCCTCGCCGGCCGCGAGGTCTGGCTGAAGGCCGAGAACCTCCAGCGGACGGGCGCCTTCAAGGTGCGCGGCGCGGCCAACCGGATAGCGCTGCTCGACGACGACGAGCGGGCCGCCGGCGTTGTCGCGGCGAGCGCGGGTAACCACGGCCAGGCGGTTGCGTGGGCGGCGCGCGAGGCAGGCGTCCACGCGCGCATCTACGTCCCGCTCGACGCGCCGATGGCGAAGGTGGACGCGTGCCAGAACTACGGCGCGGAGCTCGAGTTCGCCGGCGAGATGTTCGAAGACGCGTTGACCTCGGCGCGCGCGTATGCGGACGAGACGGGAGCCACGTTCGTGCATCCGTTCGAGGATCCGGTCGTCATCGCCGGCCAGGGCACCGTCGGGCTCGAGCTTGCGGAGCAGATGCCACAGGCGCAGACCGTGCTCATCCCCGTCGGCGGAGGCGGGCTCGCCGCAGGCATCGCCACGGCGCTCCGGGCGACGATGCCGGACGTCCGGATCGTCGGCGTCCGCGCCGGGAAGTCCGGTTACACGATCGCGGACGGCATCTACGTCAAACGCCAGGGCGAGCTGACGACGAGCATGCTCGACACGCTGCTCGACGACATGGTCGACGTTGCCGACGAGGAGATCACGGAGGCGATCGTCCTCCTGCTCGAGCGGTCGAAACTCGTGGTCGAGGGCGCCGGCGCCGTAGGCGTCGCTGCACTGCTCAGTCAGAAGGGCGGCGGCGACGGACCGGCAGTCGCGGTCCTCTCCGGCGGCAACATCGATCCGACGCTGCTCATCTCCGTCATGCGGCACGGGCTCACCGTCGCCGGCCGCTACCTCGTCGTCCGCACCACGATCCCCGACCGGCCGGGCGAGCTGATCAAGCTGCTGCAGCTCTGCGCCGAGCAGCGCGTGAACGTCATCTCCGTCGAGCATCACCGCGAGGGCATGCACATCTCGGTGGCGGAGACCGAGGTCGAGCTGACCGTCGGGACGCGCAACCTCGCACACTGCGAAGAGGTCATCGCCGCGCTCGAGGCACACGGTTATCCGACCGAGCGCGTTCGGTGAGACGCGAGCGCAAGGCTGTAACCGTCCTATTCGCCGACCTCGTCGGCTTCACCGCACGCTCCGAGTCGCTCGATCCCGAGGACGTGGAGGCGATCCTGCGGCCGTACCACGAACGGCTGCGGACGGAGCTCGAGCAGCGCGGCGGCACCGTGGAGAAGTTCGTCGGCGACGCGGTCATGGCGGTCTTCGGTGCTCCCGTCGCGCACGAGGACGATCCGGAGCGGGCCGTCCGTGCGGCGCTCGCGATCCGCGACGGCATCGCCGAGGACGGCAAGCTCGAGGTGCGCATCGCGGTCAACACGGGCGAGGCGCTGGTGAACGTCGACGCACGGCCGGAGCTCGGCGAGGGGATGGTCGCCGGCGATGTCGTGAACACCGCCTCGCGCCTCCAGAGTGCCGCGCCCACGAACGGCATCCTCGCCGGGGAAACGACGTTCCGCGCGACCCGGCACGTGATCGACTATCGCGAGCACGCGGCGGTCGACGCGAAGGGCAAGGCCGAGCCGGTACCGGTCTGGGAGGTCGCGGAGGCGAAGGCGCGCGTCGGCGTGGAGGTCAGCGGTCCCGTGACGCCGCTCGTCGGCCGCGAACGCGAACGCGACCTTCTGCTGTCCACGTTCGATCGCGTCCGTCGCGAGTCGTCGACGCAACTCGTGACCATCGCCGGCGTGCCCGGCATCGGGAAGAGCCGTCTCGTCGCCGAGCTCTACGACCAGCTCGAGCACGAGGCCGAGCTCACGAACTGGCGCCGCGGCCGCTCGCTTCCGTACGGCGAGGGCGGCGCCCTCTGGGCATTCGGCGAGATGGTGAAGGCTCAGGCCGGGATCCTCGAGAGCGACACCGCCTCGGATGCCGAGCGCAAGCTCCGTGAGGCCGTCGCAGCCGCGCTTCCGGAGGAGGACGTCGAGTGGGTCGAGGCGCGTCTGCGACCGCTCGTCGGCCTCAGCGGAGAGACCGGCGCGCGCGACGAGAGCTTCGCCGCATGGCGCCGCTTCGTCGATGCGCTCGCGGATCAGCGCCCGACCGTGCTCGTGTTCGAGGATCTGCACTGGGCCGATGACGAGCTGCTCGACTTCGTCGACGAGCTGGTGGATTGGGTCGAGAATGTGCCACTCCTCGTCCTTGCGACTGCGCGGCCGGAGCTGTTCGACCGCCGCCAGGAGTGGGGAGGCGGCAAGCGGAATGCGCTGACGGTCTCGCTCGCGCCGCTGGCCGACGTCGAGACGGCGCGCCTGCTCGCGGCACTACTCGACCAGACTCTGCTTCCGGCGGAGCAACAGCAGGAGCTGCTCGCCCGCGCGGGCGGCAACCCGTTGTACGCAGAGCAGTTCGCACGCATGTTCGCCGAGCGCGGTGACGCCGGCGGCGTCCTGCCCGAGACGGTCCAGGGGATCATCACGGCGCGGCTCGACTCGCTTCCTCCTGCGGAGAAGGAGCTGTTGCTCGACGCCGCCGTACTCGGCAGGACGTTCTGGCGCGGCGCGCTGGACGGCGAGGACGTCGAGGCGCACCTGCGCTCGTTGCAGCGAAAGGAGTTCGTCCGGCGCGAGCGGCGCAGCGGCGTCGCGGGTGAAAACGAGTACGCCTTTGCACACCTGCTCATCCGCGATGTCGCCTATGCGCAGCTTCCGCGCGCAGGCCGCGCGGACAAGCATGTGCGCGCGGCCCGCTGGATCGACTCGCTCACCGGTGACCGCAGCGCGGATCTCGCCGACTTGCGCGCGCACCATTACCTCGCTGCGCTCGAGCTGGTCGAAGCATCGGGCGGCGACCATTCGGCGCTCGTCGACCCTGCGGCGGACGCGTTGTTGACGGCCGCTCAGCGCGCGCTGAAGCTGTTCGCCTTCTCGCAGGTCGAGCGCTATGCGACGCGCGGCCTCGAGCTCGTGCCGGACGGTGACCCGCGGCGGCCGGCTGCGCTGCTCGCGCTCGCCGCGGCCGAAGCAGAGCTTGGCAATGCTGAGTTCTACAAGCGGACGGACCGCGCCGCCGAAGACTTCATAGCCCTCGGCGACCTCGAGTCTGCCGCTGAAGCGGAGACGCTTGCAGGGAACTGGCTCTGGAACTTCGGCGACCGCGACGGTGCTCGCGCCGCCGCTAAGCGCGCCATCGATCTGCTCGTCGACGTGCCGCTCTCACGTGCGAAGCCGGCAGCCCTCGCGGCTCACGCGCGCCTGCTGATGCTAGGGGGCGAGTACAACGAGGCGATTGCCGTCGGCACCGCCGGTCTCGAGGCAGCGAGAGAGGTCGGCGCGGAGGGCATCGAGGCAAGCGTGCTCATCACGCTCGGGACTGCCGGTGACGCGCTCAACCGGAGCGGCTTCGACGAGCTCGAGCAGGGAATCGCGATTGCCGACCGTCTCAACATTCCACGTGAGTTCACTCGCGGGCATAACAACCTCGCAGAGCAGCTGGTCGTGCGGGGCGACATCACCGGAGCTGAGCAGCACTACCAGATCGCTCTGGAGCGGATGGAACGCCTCGGAATCGTGCAGAGCGTCGTGTGGCTCTTGCCGCAGCTGGCCGAGATTTCATTCTTGCGCGGCGAGTGGAGCAGGACCGAGGAGGTGTTGCAGCGCTACGACCGCATCCTCCACTCGATGGCGGGGCACTACCTCGACGTCCAGGTGGATACCGTTCGCGCGCAGATGGCCGGCGCGCGTGTCGGCCGAGCGGCCGGCGAGGTGTGGGAGCGCGCGGTCGAAAGAGGCCGTGTGGTGAAGGATCCGCAGGCGCTTGCTCCCACGCTCTCGGGGTACGCGCGCTTCTTGCTCCAGTACGGAGAGGCCGACGCCGCGATCGAGCTGATCGATGAGATGAACCAGCTCCCGACGCAGTACTTCAGCGCCCTGATCGATTTCGGCTGGGTAGCGCACGACCTCGGACGTCCGTTCTTGTGGACCAGCGAACGGAGCGGCGTATGGGCCGATGCCGGAAGGCTGATCGCAGGTGGCGAGCTCGCGACCGCCGCGGACCTGCTCGCCGAGAAGGGAATGCGCGTCGAGGAGGCGTACGCTCGCCTGCGCGCGGCCGAGGACCTCACCGGCACCGAGCGCGCGGCGCAACTGGAGCCGGCGCTTGCGTTCTACCGTGCGGTCGGCGCGAGTTCGTACGTGCTCCGCGCCGAAGCGCTTCTGCCCGCGTCCGCGTGAATCCGAGCGATCGCGCGTCGGAAGACGCTCTCCCGCCGCAACCCGCCCGAAGCGAACCTGGCGCGTTCCGCCGAACGATGAAGATCGTGTTGGTAGCTGCTCGTGAGACTTGTGGAGAGGTGGCCTGTCATGTCAACCAGACGCGGCCGCGGCGCGACTTCTTCCTCCGTCGCCTCCCGCTTTAGTCTGTCGAGCATGGCCACCGGGCAGCGGACAGGGTTCTTCCGTTTCGATGGACACCGCATCGCATTCGCGACGATCGGCTCCGGCCCGGCGCTCGTCTTCCCGGCTTGGTGGGTCAGCAACGTCGTGGAGGATTGGAAGGACGAGCGTTTCCGCCGGTTCGTCGAGGCGCTCGCGGATCGGAGGCGGGTGATTCGCTACGACCGCCTCGGGTGCGGGATGTCGGACCGCGAGCGGCCCCCCGAGACACTCGAGCTCGAGTACGAGGTCGCCGTGCTCGCGGCGCTCATCGACCATGTCGGGCTGGACCGCGTGACCCTGCTCGGCGGGTCCTACGGAGGGTGCACGGCGGTTGCCTATGCGACGAGCTACCCGGACAGGGTCGACCGCATCGTCCTCTACGGTGCGTTCGCGAGCGGCGCGCAGCTTGGACGCCCCGAATCAAGGCAGGTCGTCGTCGACCTCGTCCGCCGGCATTGGGGGATCGGCGCCCGCATGTTCGCCGACGCGTTCGTTCCGAGCGGCGGTCCGGACGAGCGTGCGTCATTCGCAGCCTTTCAGCGGGCGTCCGCCAGTGCCGAATTCGCTGCGCAGCTGCTCGAGCTGACCTTCGCGACCGACGTCACCGAGGAGGTGGCCGAGCTGCAGACACCGACCCTCGTCGTGCATCGAAGGCGCGATCGCGTCGTCCGCCTCGCCGCCGGCGAGCAACTCGCCGCACTGGCGCCGAACGCCGAGCTCGTCGTGCTCGACGGCGACGCTCATCTCCCGTGGCACGGTGACATCGACTCCGTCCTCGAGGCGGTCGCCGCGTTCCTCGGAATCGCGGCGCCGCCGCGCCGCGAGGCGCCGGCGGATGTCGGCGAGCTCAGCCCGCGCGAGCGCGATGTGCTGCGCCTCGTCGCGGAGGGGCTGAGCGACGCGGAGATCGCGGACCGACTCGTGCTCAGCCAGCACACGGTGCATCGTCACGTCGCGAACATCCGGCGCAAGCTGGGGCTGCACTCGCGCGCCGCGGCAGCGGCTCACGCAGCCCGAGCCGGTCTCGTCTGACGACGCGGCAAATGGCCGGTTCGGGCCAGCGCAAGATGGCCCGGTCGTGCGAAGTCGAGGCGCCTCTCTTGGAGCGATCCTTGAGCAATGCAATCGAGGATCATTCGCAACCGGACGCACGGGCTCCTGACGATCAGGCCCCTCCGGAACGGCGATACGGGCACGGTCGCGGCGCTCTTCGACCGTCTCGGCAACGAATCGCGTGCGCGCCGCTTCAACGGCACGAAGCCCCGACTCTCCGCGAGTGAGCTCGCTCAGCTGGCGAGAGTGGACGCCGGCTGCCACGCGCTCGTCGCCTACGTCGAGGGCGATCCGCGTCCCGCCGCGCTTGCGCAGCTCGTCCGCGACGCCGACCTGCGGACGCACGCCGAGATCGCGTTCGCCGTTGCCGACCGGTACCAGGGCCACGGCGTCGGCTCGGCGCTCGTCGAGCTGCTCGCCGCCGACGCACGCGCAGCGGGCCTCACGCACCTGACCGCAACCGTGCAGGGATCGAACGCGGCGGCGTATTCGCTCATTCGCAAGATCGCGAACGTCGTCGACGTTCGCTACGGAGCCGGCGAAGCGTCAATCGTCGCCGCGTTCCAGTCCGCGTAAGACCTACGTTCCGCAGCGGCGGAACTCGACGGTGTGGCCGCCGCGCTCCTGCCAGGTGTGCACGCCGCCGTGTAGGACGGGGCGGGCCTCGATCCCGTTCGCAGCGAGGACGCTCGCTGCGATCGCGGCGCGCGCGCCGGTGTTGCAGATCGTGACGACCGGCTTCTCACCGAGCGGGATGCCGCACACACGCAGCAGGCGGTACGGGATGTTGCGCGTGCCCGCGATGTAGCCGCCGTCGCGCTCGTCCTTCTCCCGCACGTCGAGCACCTCGATCTCGCCTGCGGCGAGCAGCTCTTCGACCTCGTCGAGCTCGATCGGCGCCAGCCGCTCATCGCGCGGCGGATCGAGCGTGTACCCGGCGATGTCGCAGCAGCGCGACGGCGCGCAGCCCGCGCGCGGCCCGCTCGACCTCGTCCTTCGTTGCGGCGTGGACGACGACCGCCTCGTCTGGCTCGAGCAGAAACCCACTCTTCGTCGAGAACAACGACCCGTCGACCGGAATGTTGATCGCACCGTGCGCGTGCCCCGACGAGAACGTGTCGGCGTCACGAACGTCGACGATCGTGGCGCCGTCGGCGTTCGTCAAGGGCTCGAGCGCCTGCGGCGCGCCGATGAACGGCCCGCGGTTGAGCGCGACGATTCGCTCCATGTTCGGCGGGCGCAGCTGCGAGCCGCCGGCGGACTCCTCCACGAAGTCCTCCTCGTTCGCAATCGTCATGGCGTGGTTGAAGCGGCGCTCGAAGCCGATCGTCGACGAAGCCTTCGAGCTCATGCCCGCGCCGCAGAGCGAGCCTGCGACGTGACCCGGGTAGACCTCGACGCCGTCGGGCAGCTCGGCCAGCCGCCGCAGCGAGTGAAACAGACCCTCGGCGCCCGCACGTGCCTCGATCGCGAGATCGGGACGCGCCGCGTCGCCGATGAAGAGCGAATCGCCGGTGAGCACGATCCACGGCTCGTCGGCTCGATTGCGGTCGGATACTGCGAACGCGCAGTGCTCCGGCCGGTGGCCGGGTGTGTGGATCGTGCGGATCGAAACCGCGCCGAGCTCGATTGTGCCGCCGTCCTCCAATGGCTCGAACGAGAACTCGACCTCCGCCGCTGGATGCGCGTGGACGGTGCAGCCGTGGTCGAGCGCGAGGCGCCCGTGGCCGGACAGGTGGTCGGCGTGGGTGTGCGTCTCGAGCACGCCGACCAGCCGCACGTCTTGTCGCGCCGCCTCGTCGAGGTATTGCTCGATCGCGTACGCCGGGTCGACGACCACGGCTGTCCCCTCGTGCTCATCGCCGACCAGGTACGACGCGCAGCCGAGGCCGTCGTCGACGAACTGGTGGAAGATCACGAACTCGCACGTTAACACCTCCCTCAGACCGTGATCATTCGACCCGTGCAGCGCGCCGCCGGCCTGATTGCGCTCGCCGTGTCTGCGGCGCTCGCAATGCCTGCGGCTGCGTCGGCGCACGCCAACCTCGTGAGCATCACTCCGGCCGACCGCGCTGTGCTCGCTCGCGCTCCCGAGCGAGTCGTGGTGCGCTTTGACGACAACGTGCGGGTAGCGCCGGGCAACGCCGCTGTTCGCAACGGCGACGGCTCGATCCTCGGCGGCAAGCCAACGGCGCACGGGACGACACTCGTACTGCCGCTGCGCTCAGACCTTGGGCAGGGCGACTACAGCGTGCGGTGGAGCGCCGTTTCGGACGACGGGCACGTAGTCCAGGGCGTCATTGCGTTCGGCGTCGGCCTCGGCCGGCCGCCGCCGGTGCCCACACTCCGCTCTACGGCCGAGGTCGGGTTCGGGACCGTGCTCTCGCGCTGGGTCTTCTTCGCGGGGTTGCTCGTTGCTTCGGGACTTGCGCTCTTCGATCTGCTCGTGTGGCGGCCGCTCGTGAAGAGCGATCTGCGAACGGGGTGGATCGCGATCGGCCTCGCGGCGGTGTTCGTCTCGTCCCACGGTCTCGTCCACGCGAGTCACGGCGGCGCCTCGACGCGCTTCGGCCTGGCGATCTACATCGGCTCTGGAGTCGCGGCCACCGGGGCCGCGGCGGCGGCGATCGCCGTAACCGACCGGTCGGCGGCGCCGTTCGCGGTCGTGCTCGCGGTCGCCGTCCTGCCGGTGCCGACCGTTGCGGGGCACGCGCTCGATCCGGGCCGGTCGTGGCTCGAAGTGCCCATCGATCTCCTGCACGTGATCGCTGCAGCGGTCTGGATCGGCGGTCTCTTTGCGCTTGCGTTCGTCGCGCCGCGGGAGGGCGTATCGGCGGAGGTGATCGGCGCGGCTGCACGCCGCTTCTCGAGTCTCGCGCTCGCATCGGTGATCGTGGTCGCCCTGACAGGGGCGGTGCGCGCGCTCGCAGAGCTGTCCGCAGTGTCACAGCTCTGGACGACCGGCTACGGCAGGGTGATCCTCGTCAAGACCGGCCTTTTTGCGGTGCTGCTCGGCCTCGGCTCGCTGTCGCGCGCGCGAGTCGCGGCGCGTGTCGAGCGGTTGCGGAGCGTCGTCCTTGCCGAGGTGACGATCCTGCTGCTGGGCGTCGTCGTGGCGGTCGCGCTGCTGACGTCGCTCCGGCCCGGTCGCCGATAGACCACGTTCCGGAACGACGCATAAGCTGGGTGGGGTGCGCCGACTTTGCTTGGGGGTCCTGATCCTGCCGCTGCTCGTCCTGGCGCCGCCGATCAAGAGGGCGGCGTCCGACCCGTACCCGATTCCCTCGCCGCGGCCGACTGTGCCCGAGGCGAGGTATCTCTCGGTCTCCACCGACCATCCGTTCCTGCGCGATCGTCCGCTTCTCGCCACAGTCAGTCCGAACGGCGACGGCTACCGCGACTTCGTCGATTTCCGCTTCTTTCTGACCGCGGCTGCCCGCATCAAGGTCCAGGCGCAAACGACGCTGCGCACCTTCCAGAAGGTCGCGCAGCCGACGTGGTCGGTGCAGCGGCGGGCGACGCGAGGGTGGCAGACCGTTCGCTGGCGGCCGTCGCGTGACATCGACCCGACGACCTATGCCATCCTGCTGACGGTCTCGTCCGGAAGACAGAGCGTTCGCTACGGACGCGTGACGCGAGGCTCCACCGACGCACCCGGGCCAATCGTCCGCGTGCTCGGGATCAGCGCCGCCTTCGACAAGTCGTCGTACGCGCCCGGCGAGACCGCTCAACTCACGGTGTCCAGCGACGCCGTCGGGCTCACGGTCCGCGTGGTCGACGTCGCCGGGTCGGAGGTGCAGCCGACCGTGAATCGCCTCGACGGTCCGGACGTCGTCGCGCCCAGTCACTACCCGTGGGAGGCAAACCGCGACAACTCGGTGACGCTGCCGATCACGATCGGAGGCTGGAAACCGGGCGTGTACTTCGCCGCCCTTTCGAACGAGGCGGGGGACGTCGGCTACGCGCCGCTGATCGTTCGGGCACCGGCTCCGCACAGCCGCGTCGCGGTGCTCGTGCCCGACCAGACGTGGTCTGCGTACAACTTCTACGACGACGATCGCGACGGCTTTCCCGACACGTGGTACGCGGGCGGCTCGAGCATCCTTACGCTCGGGCGCCCGTTCGAGCACGCGGGAGTGCCGTGGCAGTTCGGCACCCAGATGTGGCCGTTCCTCCGCTGGGCGCGCCTGCACGCGGTGGAGGTGGACTTCCTCGCGGAGGCCGATGCCGTGAAACTCGGCGCGGCTCTTCCCGCCGACTACGACCTGATCGTCGTGCCGACGCACCTCGAGTACGTGACGGAGACGGAGTACGACGTGCTCCAGCACTACCGCGACGAGGGCGGCGACCTGATCTTCCTCGCGTCGAACGACCTCTACTGGAAAGTCGACATCGACGGCACGTCGATGCACAAGGTCGCGCGGTGGCGCGAGCTCGGTCGGCCGGAGTCGGCGCTGGTCGGAGCGCAGTACGCCGGCTCGAAGACCGGCGACGTGGCTCCGTATGTCGTCGCGGACTCGAGTGCGGCAGGTTGGGCGTTCGCAGGAACGGGTCTGACGCCGGCGGCGCTCTTCAGCTTCGCGGGCACGGAGTTCGACGTCACGACCGCCGCGTCGCCGCCGGGGACGCAGGTGCTCGCAACGGTGCGAACCGCGACTCATCGCGGTGAGATGACGTACTACGAGCTCGGCGCCGCAAAGGTGTTCGCGCCGGGCACGTTCTTCTCAGCGCGCCTGCTCCAGGCGCCGGAGTCGAGGCTGCTCGAGAACGTGTGGAACCAGTCGGATGCGCCGGACTTGTCGCCGCCCCAGCCCGCAGCTCGCTGACGAAGTTCCATCGACCTTCTATGTCCGGTCCATGGATCGGCGGACGAGTCGCGCAGAGACTCGATCGAGACCTGATGTCGCCCATGAGAGGAGATCGACATGAAGGCTTCGAGACGAATCCTGCTCTGCGTGCTGGCGTTGACCAGCATCGGGCTCGTGTTCTCGGTGGGGGCGCAAGCGACGACGGGGCCTACGGTCCCGCCCGGACTGCTCCTCTGGAACAAGCTCGGGAGCGCCGACGAGGTGACGCACAGCGAGTACGGACCTGACCTCGTCATGTTCAACTGCACGACCTTCGGCTGTGGACTCGACGTCCCGGGGACGCTCGGCTACCCGGCCGGGGTGAGCGGGGGTGCGGCGAGCATCACGGGAGGGCCGTACTTCCCCGGTGCGCGCGTGCACACGGCAGTCCTTCGCCAATCGATCCTCAACCCCGAGCGCGGAGCGATCGAGGCGTGGTATCGGCAGACAAGCGATCCGGTGCCGTTCGCTCACAACCCGCATCGCATCTTCGGCGGTGCTTACAGCATTACCGGGATAGACGAGGCGAACCTGTTCAGCTGGGATCAGTTCGATTCCGGTAACCCACGGCTCCACTTCAGCCTCTTCTTCAACGTCGAGCCGCCGCCCTTCACCCCGGCGCACCTCGTCGGCGTGCATTCGCTCGTAGACGGCGGGGAGGGATACCGGATCTCGCAGTTCAACGGGAGTTGGATCCACATCGCCGGGGTGTGGGACCGCAGCGGCATCGCGGGCACGAGCGACACGATTCGCCTGTACGTGAACGGCGCCGTCGTCGCCACGTCGCACGATTCGAGTTGGGGCACGACCACGTGCGACAAGCGACTCGCGGGAACCGACAGGTGCTTCACGGACGTCGCGGGGTGCAACGACACGTGCGCAGACACCTTCGCGGTGGACGAGCTCAAGCTGTGGGACTACGCGAAGACCGACTACACGGACGGCGGTGAGCCGGGGCATCCACCGGTACCTTCCCCTCACGACGAGCAGTTCACGACGATGGACGCTCCGAACGCCACTAGTACGCAGGCCTTCGGGATCAACGCCGTGGGCGACGTCGTGGGAAGCTACTCCGACGGAGGGAACATTGCTCACGGATTCGTGCTGCATCAGGGCACCTACTCGACGATCGACGATCCCAACGCGCTGCTTTGGACCCGAGCCTTTGGGATCAACCTGCAGGGCGATGTCGTGGGCTCGTATCTCGGCTGCGCGGTGCCGAACTGCACCTCGCCTCGGCTCTTCGGATTCCTGATGCACGACGGGACCTATATGACGATCGACGATCCCAATCCTGTCTTCAGCACCGACGCTCGGGGTATCAACGCGCTAGGCGATGTCGTCGGCACCTACCGCGATGGCGCCGGGAGCCACGGCTTCCTGCTTCACGACGGTCAGTACACGACAATCGACCAGCCGAACTCGCTCGGATTCACAACCGCGTTGGGCATCAACGCTCAGCGCGATGTGGTCGGCAGCTATCGGGACGGTGCAGGCGTTCACGGTTACGTGCTGCATCAGGGAGCATTCACCACGATCGACCATCCAGCCGCCGCGAGCACCTCGGCCGTGGGCATCGACGAACGCGGTGACGTGGTCGGCACTTATCTGGACGCAACCGGACAACACGGGTTCGTGTTGGACCGCGACGGTTTCACGACGATCGATCCACACGGCGGCCGCTTCTTGACGGCTTCGGGCCTCAACGCGCGCGGGGACGTCGTCGGCACCTACTTCGACAGCATCCGGCAACACGGCTTTCTGCTTAGTCGCTGAGCTCAACGACGAGAGAGGGCCCCCGAAAGAGGGGCCTTCTCTCGTTTCAGAGCCCAAGATGCCGCGCGATGACCATGCGCTGGACTTCGTTCGTGCCTTCGCCGATCTCGAGGATCTTCTGGTCGCGGTAGAGCCGCGCGATCGCTGACTCCTCCATGTAGCCGTAGCCGCCGTGCATTTGCAGCGCCGCGTTCGCGACGCGGTTGGACAGCTCGCCGGTGTAGAGCTTGGCCATCGCCGCCTCGCGCGCGAAGTCGCGTCCCTCGTCCTTCAGCCACGCCGCCTTGTAGACGAGCGCGCGGCCGGCTTCGATCTCTGTCGCCATGTCGGCAAGGCGGAACTGCACGGCCTGGAACTTCGCGATCGGCTTGCCGAACTGCTCCCGCTCCTGCGCGTACGCGTACGCGAGGTCGTAGGCGCCCTGGGCGAGTCCCACGCCCATCGCCGCGACCGAGATGCGGCCGCCGTCGAGGATCTGAAGGAACTGCTGGAAGCCTTCGCCGCGCGGCCCGAGCAGGTTCTGCTCAGGGACGGCGCAGTTCTCGAACGAGAGCTCTCGCGTGTCGGACGAGCGCCAGCCGAGCTTGTGCATCGGCGGCGAGATCGTGTAGCCAGGAGTGCCGTTCGCGACGATGATGTTCGAGATCTCCTCGTCACCTGTGCGCGCAGTGATCATCACGCACGCCGTGATGTCGGTGCCGGCGTTCGTGATGAAGATCTTGGAGCCGTTGACGATCCACTGACCGTCGCGCAGCTCCGCAGTCGTGCGCGTCGCGCCCGCGTCCGAGCCGGCTCCCGGCTCGGTCAGGCCGAACGCCGCGAGCTTGCGTCCCGATGCGAGATCGGGGAGCCACTGCCGCTTCTGCTCCTCGTTGCCGAAGTAGTAGATCGGCAGCGTGCCGAGCGAGTGGTGCGCCGCGAGCGTGATCGCCAGCGACGAATCGATCCGCGTCAGCTCCTCGACGACGATCGCGTACGCGAGCGTGTCCGCGCCCGATCCGCCGTACTCCTCCGGGATCGTCATGCCCATGAGACCGAGAGACGCCAGCTCCGCAACGAGGTCGTAGGGGAAACGCTGATCGCGGTCGAGCTCCGCCGCGACCGGCGCGACTCGATCGCGCGCGAATTCGCGCACGGTCTCGCGGACGAGCTGCTGCTCCTCGGTGAGGTCGAAGTTCAAGCTGCGAGTTGCGTTCCGAGCTCGGCGATCAGCCTCACGCCGTAGCCGCTACCGCCCGGCTGCCACAGGTAGTCGCCGCGCGCCCGGTTGAGGAACGCAGGTCCGGCGATGTCGAGGTGCGCCCACGGCCCGTCGCCGGAGAACTCCTTCAGGAACTCCGCGGCGAGCACCGCGCCGGCTTCGCGCAGGTCGGACGAGTTCTTCATGTCCGCGTACCTCGAATCGACGTAGCGGCGGTAGCGCGGATGGAGCGGGAAGCGCCAGAGATGGTCACCGCTGGCGCGCGCCGCGGAGAGGATCACGTCCGCCCAAGCGTCGTCGTTGGCAAAGAACCCCGCGTAGAAGTCGCCGAGCGCGACCGCCATGGCGCCGGTCAGCGTCGCGAGGTCCATCACGTGCGTCGCACCCTGCTCGCGTGCGTACCAGAGCGCGTCCGCGAGCACGAGTCTTCCCTCCGCGTCGGTGTTCGTGATCTCGATCGTCTTGCCGTTCGCCGCCGTGAGCACGTCGCCCGGGCGATAGGCGTGGCCGCTCGGCATGTTCTCCGTCGCCGCGACGACGGTGACGACGCGCAGCGGCAGCCCGAGGTCGGCGATCGCGCAGATGCCCGCGACGACCGCAGCGCCGCCGGACATGTCGCCCTTCATGTCCTCCATGCTCAACGACGGCTTGAGCGAGATGCCGCCCGTGTCGAACGTGATCCCCTTGCCGACGAGCCCGAGCGTGACCTCTGCCTTGGCGTCCGCGGGCTCGTAGCGCATCACGATCAGGCGTGGATCGTTGTGCGAGCCCTGTGCGACGCCGGCGAAAGCGCCCATGCCGAGCTCGACGATCTGCTTGCGTCCGAGCGCCTCGACCTCGACGCCGGCAGGCGCCAGTTCCGACGCACGTTCGGCGAGTCGTTCGGGCGTCATTTCGTTCGGCGGGGCGTTCGAGAGATCGCGGGCATTGTTTGCCCAGCCCGCAACCTGTGCCGCGCGCGCCGCCTCGTCCGTCGCGGCGTCGTCTCCTCCGACGATCACGAGACGCTCGAAAGTCCTTTCGATCTCCGGTGTCGCGCGACCGCCACTTGCGCGTGTCGTACGCCGCGAGCACGAGCCCGTCCGCCGCGGCCCGCGCCTGCTCGCTCGCATCGAGGGCAAGCCACGGATTGACGAAGTAAGCGAGCGTCCCGCCGACTCGCCGTGTCTGGCGGACTGCGCCTGCCACCGCGGTGCGCACCGCGTCGGCGTCCGCGAGCTTGCCGAGCCCCCCGACCGCGAGCCGGGTGCCGTCCGTGTGGAACACCGTCGTGTGGGCGAACTCCGTGCTCGCCTCGCCGCTCGAGATCAGCTCGGCGACGCGTGGGTCTGCGCCGGGCGGCGGCTCGCCTCCCTCCGCGACGGGAACGACGAGGACGTCGGCATCGACGTTCTCGGCGTTCTGTGCCTCGACGTGCATCGCCGCGCGATGCTAGCGGTAGCGTTGACATCGTGCGCGCGGGGATCCACAAAGGTGCGATGTCGGCTCTCGCGGGTGGCCATCTCGGGACTGACTTCGCGAACGGTTCGCTGCCCGCGCTGCTGCCGTTTCTGACCGACAGCTTTTCGCTCTCTTACACGCTTGCCGCGGGCCTGATGCTCGCCTCGGCGGCCTCCTCGTCGCTCGTGCAGCCGTTCTTCGGCCTGTGGTCCGACCGGCACGGCGCGAGCTGGCTGCTGCCCACCGGCGTCGCGATCGCCGGTGTGGGGATCGGGCTAGCCGCCGCCGCGCCGTCGTACTGGCTCGTCCTCGTGTTCGTCGTCGTCTCCGGTCTCGGTGTTGCGGCCTATCACCCCGAGGGCTCGAAGTTCGCCGCCTACGCGAGCGGCACCAAGCGTGCGAGCGGCATGAGCGCATTCGCGATCGGCGGCAACATCGGCTTCGCGCTCGGGCCGATCGTCGCAACGTCGCTCGTGCTCTGGCTCGGACTGCGCGGCGGGCTGCTGCTCGCCCTGCCGCCGCTCGCGATCGCTGTGACCCTTTTCGTGCTGCTGCCATTCTTGCGCACGTTCGTGCCGGAACGGTCGGTCGCCCGTCGCACCGCCGGCGAGGACCGTCCGGGCCCGCTGACCATCCTGCTCGCGGTGATCGGCTTCCGCAGCCTCGCATGGTGGGGCCTGCTGACCTTCGTCCCGCTATGGGAAGTGTCGCTCGGGCACTCGAAGGCGTACGGCAACCACCTGCTGGCGCTGATGCTCCTCGTCGGAGGGCTCGGCACGATCGTCGTCGGACCGCTCGCGGACCGCTTCGGGAGGCGCCCTGTGCTCATCGCGTCACTCGCGGCAGCGGCGCCGCTGATTCTCGTCTTCGTCGTCGTCGGAGGCGCTGTCGGCGCGATTGCGCTTGCGCTTACGGGCATCACCGTGGTCGGCACGTTCGGTCTGACGATGGTGATGGCGCAGGAGTACCTGCCGCAGCACATCGGACTGGCCTCCGGGTTGTCGATCGGATTCTCGATCGGCCTCGGCGGCATCGCCGCGCTCGGCCTCGGTGCGCTTGCCGACGCGGTCGACCTTGCAGGCGGCGCTCTACGTGAGTGCGGCCGCGCCGCTCGCGGCGCTCGCGTTGACGCTGCTGCTTCCGTCGACGCGAACACGACGGCAGTTCGAGCCTGAGATCGCAGTCCCGTAGTAGGGTCTCCGCGCGATGGCCGAATCGACACGCGAATTCTTCGAGGGGCTGCCCGGGCGGGCGGACGCGTCCAAGCTTGCGGGGATGACCAACAGCTACGTCTTCGACATCGAGGGCTCCGGAACGTGGTTCGTCGCGGTCCAGGACGGTGCGATCACCGTGCGGGACGGCGAAGGCGAGGCGGACTGCACGATCTCGGCGACCGAGGAGAACTTCGAGAAGATCCTCAGCGGCGAGCAGAACGCCACCTCCGCCTACATGACGGGCAAGCTCAAAATCAAGGGCGACATGGGCGCGGCCATGAAGCTCCAGAAGCTCTTCTAGTCCTCGAGCTCGACGAGCACGGCGCCGCCCGCGACTCGATCGCCTTCGGCGACGTTGACGGTTCTCACGACTGCGTCGTAAGGCGCTGTCAGCGGCGTTTCCATCTTCATCGCTTCGAGGACGAGCAGCGCCTGGCGCGCCTGCACGTGGTCGCCGGGCGCGACGAGCACCTTGATCACCGTGCCGGGCATCGGTGCCGTGACGCCGCTCTCGCCGCGCGCGCCTGCGTGGTCGTGCGCGAGAGCATCCACGTCCGGCGGTGGGGCCGGCGGCGGAGCGGGGAGGTTGAGGCGCCAAGCACCGTGCCACTCGGGGCGAGCCTGGCGGACAGGCGGCCGCGAGAGTGGCGGGTGCTCTACGAGGAAGGCTGTCGTGGTACGCCCCGCGCGGACGTCCGGGTGCGCGACGAGCCAGCGCAGGAAGGGCAGGTTCGTCGTCAGGCCCTCGACGACCGTGTCGGCGAGCGCAGCTTCGAGCCGGTCGAGCGCGTCCTCCCGCGTCGGGCCGTGCGCGATCAACTTCGCGAGCAACGGGTCATACGCGAGTGCGACCTCGTCGCCCTCCGCTATTCCCGCGTCGACGCGGATCGAGCCCGGCAGGACGAGCCGCGTGATCCGGCCGCCTTGCGGTAGGAACGTGCGCGGATCCTCCGCGTACAGGCGGACCTCGACAGCATGGCCATGTCCCGAGTCCTGGACTGGGGACATGGCCTGGCCGGACGCGATGCGTAGCTGCTCCGCGACGAGGTCGAGGCCCGTGACGAGCTCCGTAACGGGATGCTCCACCTGAATGCGGCCGTTCAGCTCGAGGAAGAAGAAATCGCGCCCGTCGAGCATGAACTCGGCCGTGCCGGCGCTCGTGTAGCCGATCGCGCGGGCGAACCGGACGGCCGCGTCGCTCATCGCCGCACGCAGCGTCGGATCGACTGCAGGCGAGGGTGACTCCTCGAGCACCTTCTGGTAGCGCCGCTGGATCGAGCAGTCGCGCTCGCCTAGTGAAACGACGCTTCCGTGCGAGTCGCCGAGCAACTGGATCTCGACGTGTCGCGGGCGCTCGACGTATCGCTCGGCGAAGACGCGATCGTCGCCGAACGCGGCCTTCGCCTCACGCCGCGCGGCGGCGAGCGCATCCTCGAGCTCCTCTCGCGCGCGCACGACACGCATGCCGCGACCGCCGCCGCCGGCCGCAGCCTTGAGGAGCAGCGGGAATCCGAGCTCGTCCGGTTCGCCGCTCTCCACGACCGGCACGCCCGCCTCGCGCGCGATCCGTTTCGCCTCGAGCTTGTCGCCGCCGGCGCGCAGCGCCTCCGGAGACGGGCCGACCCACACGAGCTCCGCCGCGCCGATCGCCTCGGCGAAGTCCGCGTTCTCGGCCAGGAAGCCGTAGCCCGGATGAATCGCATCTGCTCCGGACTGCTTTGCGGCGCGCACGTGCTCTTCCGAGCGCAGGTAGCCCGCGATCTCGATCGTCTCGTCCGCATCCCGTGCGTGAAGCGACTCGCGGTCGTCGGGCGCGACCACCGCGACGGTCGCGATGCCGAGCGTCCGGCACGTCCGGAAAATGCGCAGCGCGATCTCGCCGCGGTTGGCTACGAGGAGCTTACGGATCTCCACAGCGCGGCAAGCGTAAGGGTGAACAGCACCGCGAGCGCGAGATAGACGACGGTGTCCGAGGTCACGTCGGCCAGCCGGCCGCCGCCGACGCTGCCGGCGACCTGCGACGGCGCCCAGGCGAGGTTGATGATCGCGAAGCCGAATGCGTAGTCGAGCCCGAGCACCTCGGCCTCGTCCGACGCCATCGACATTGACGGCGCCCAGAACGCGCCCAGCGCGAAGCTGCACGCGACGATCACCGCCGCGTACGTCCACCAGCGCGCGTCGAGAGTTGCGAAGAGGATGAAGCAGACAGATGCCGCTGCAGCCGCGACGAGTAGCGGCACGATCCGGCCGCGTCGGTCCGAGATGTAGCCGACCAACGGCGCCGCCGTCGCTTCGAACGAGATCGCGACGATCCAGACGCCGCTGATCGCGAGCGCGCCTAGCCCCAGCGTGTCCAGGTGGAGGGGCGCCAGGACGCCGAGCGCGCCGAAAGAGATCGAGGGCAGCGCGACCAGCCACACCCCGGCGAGCATTCGAGGCTTAGTCAGCGCGGAGAAGAGGAGCGACACGGGCTGGCCGCTCGGCTCGTGCTGCGACGACGTCGCGAAGGCCCACACGGCGAGCCCAAGGCCGATGCACGCGACGCCGGCAAATGTGCCCTCGATGCTCGTCACGGATGCGATCCCGCCGATCACCGGCCCGAGCATCGCGCCGAAGATCGCGACGCCCATCGCGCTTCCGATCAAGCGCCCGCGCGCGTTCGCCGGCGCGTCCGCGATCAGCCACGCGAGGCCCGCGGTCCACGAGCACGAGCTCGACGCCCCCTGGAGGAGGCGCGCGAGGACGAGTACCGATTCGCTGTGCGCGAAGCCGAAGAGGGCCGTCGTCACGGTCATGCCTCCGAGCCCGATGAGAATCGTCGGCTTGACGCCGAGCCGGGTTGCGAGGATGCCCGCCGGGATTCCCGCCAGCAGGGCACCGAGCGCGTACGACCCCGCCAGAACGCCTGCGCCGGTTTTCGACAGCCCGAGTTCCTCCGCATAGTGCGGGAGCAGCGGCGTCAGCGCCGCGTAGAACATCGTGTCGACGAGGACGACCGCGCCGACGAGGAAGAGCAGCCGTCTCACGGCCGCCATTCCATCAGGCGGCTCGCGAAGTTCCATCGAGTGCCCATCGCGTGTCTATGGATCGGCGACGGCTCGGCGGCGAAGATCGAAGCCATGTTCGAAGAACTCGATTACCGCGAGAACGACGCCATCCAGGTCTCGCTGCTCTGGAACCGCTCCGACGACAGCCTTACCGTCCGAGTTCACGACGCGAGGACGGAGGAAACGTTCGACGTGCGTGTCCAGGCGCACGAGGCGATGGACGCGTTCTGTCATCCGTTCGCCTACGCGGCTCGGCGTGACGCAGAGGATCAGAGAGACCAGTCCGGCTTCTTCTTTTCGAGGAACGCCCTCAGGCCCTCCTGACCCTCGGCGCCGGCGCGCAGGCGGGCGGCGATCCGCGCCAGCTCCTCGCCGTCGGAGGGGCGCTCGCGCGCGAGACGCTTGGCCGCACGCGTCGCTTCTGGCCCCGACTGCAGGATCGCGCCGACGATGCGCTCGACCGTGGCATCGAGATCATCGGTCACCTCGTGCACGAGCCCGATCCGAAGCGCGGTCTCCGCGTCGAAGCGCTCGCCGGTGACGAAGAGCCGGCGCGCCGCACCTGCGCCGATCTTCGCGAACACGAACGGTGAGATGACGGCGGGAATGATCCCGAGGCGCACTTCCGTGAAGCCGAATATCGCGTCGGGTGCGGCGAGGACGACGTCCGCGCACGCGACGAGGCCCGAGCCGCCGCCGAGCGCGAAGCCCTGCACGCGCGCGATAAGCGGAGGCGGGCAAGCGTCGACCACGGCCATCATCCGGTAAAGGCGCAGCGCGTCATCGACGTTCTCTTCGAAGCTCAGATCGATGGACGCGCGCTGCCACTCGACGTCCGCGCCCGCGCAGAAGCTCGGCCCGTCGCCCGCGAGGACGACGACGCGTGCGTCGCCGACGTCGGAGAATGCTTCGTGCAGCTCGGCAATCAGCGCTGCATCGAAGGCGTTTCGGCGCTCCGGCTTCGCGAGCGCGATGCGCAGGATGCCGCCGTCGCGCTCTACCCGAAGCCCACTCATCGCGTCGGAGCTTAAGGTCTGGTCATGGCGCAGACGTACGCAGCGGCGCTGACACCGCTCCGCGACGGCGGGTTCGAGCTGGACGACGACGCGTTCATTCCGTACCTGGACTTCCTTCAGGACGGCGGCGTCGACGGGATCCTCGCGCTCGGCACGACCGGCGAAGGGATCCTGCTCTCGGCCGAAGAGCGGATGCGCGCGACGGAGCTCTTCCTCGACGGCCCGCTCGACGTGATCGTCCACTGCGGTGCGCAGACGACGCTCGCGACGGTCGAGCTCGCCACGCACGCCGCGAAGCGGGACGCCGGGGGCGTCGCCGTGATCGCGCCGCCGTACTTCCAGCTCGACGAGCAAGCGCTGCTCGCTCACTTCGAGGCGGCGGCGCGCGCGTGCGAGCCGCTGCCGTTCTACGTCTACGAGTTCGCGCGCGCGAGCGGGTATGCCGTGCCGCCCGACCTGATCGAGGAGCTCCGCGACCGTGCGCCGAACCTCGTCGGGATGAAGGTCTCGGACACGCCCTGGGATGCGTTCCGGCCGTACCTGCTCGAGGGTCTCCGTGTGTTCGTCGGCCCCGAGTCGCTAATCGCGCAGGGGCTCGAGCACGGTGCAGCGGGCGCCGTGTCGGCCGTCGCGAGCGCCTTCCCCGAAAAAGTCGTCGCCGTCGACCCGCGCTTGCACGAGATCCGCGCCGCGATCGAGCGCTTCCCGAGGCACGCTGCGCTCAAGCGCATCGCGGCGCGGCGAGGCGTGCCGATGAGCGAGGACGTGCGTGCGCCGCTGCGGGGCCTCACTGCGGAGGAGCGAACGGAGCTGGACGCATGGCTCGACGCAGAATTGTCGTAGCAGGCGCCGGCGCCGTCGGTGCCTCGATCGCGTACCACCTCGCGTTGCTCGGCGCGGACGACGTCGTCGTCTGCGACACGGGGGAGGTCGCATCGGGCGCCACGGGCAAGGCGATGGGCGGCGTGCGCCAGCAGTTCTCGACGGTCGTGGAGGTCCGGCTCGCGCAGGCGTCGATCGACTTCTTCCGCGAACTGGGAACGCCGTTCTTCGACCAGGTCGGCTACCTCTTCCTCGCAACCACGGAGGCGGGGCTCGAACGGTTGCGCACCCGTGCCGAGCTGCAGCGCAGCCTGGGCGTGCCCGTGGAGGAAGTCGATGCGGCGGAGGTGCAGGGGCTCCGCACCGACGACGTGGTCGGCGCGGTGATCTGTCGCGAGGACGGGGTAGCCGATCCCCCCGGAGCCGCGCGCGAGCTCGCGCGTCGCGCCGCAGAGCGTGGGGTGGAGGTACGCGAGCACACGGACGCGCGCGACGTCGAGGCGGAGGTGCTCGTCGTCGCCTGCGGCTGGCAGTCGGCCGAGCTGTTCCCGGAGCTGCCGATTCGTCCGCTCGTGCGCCAGCTCGTCGACGTCGGCCCGATCGACGCCTTGCCCGAGACGCTGCCAATGGTCGTGGAGGAGGAGACGACATTCCACTTCCGCCGCCGCGGCGCGTGCCTGCGGCTCGCGTACCGCGAGCCCACCGCTCGGTGGTCGAGCGACCAGGTGGTCGACGATGAGCTCGTCGACGACGTCCGCGAGCGTCTCGCGTATCGCTACCCGCCGGCGGCGGCCGCGCCGGTCGAGCGCGCGTGGGCCGGTCTCTACGACATGACGCCGGACGCGCATCCGATCATCGGCCCCCTGCGCGACGACGTGTACGTCGCGGCCGGGTTCAGCGGTCACGGCTTCATGCAATCGCCTGCGGTCGGACACGCCGTGGCGGAGGAGTTGCTGGGCCTCGAGCCAACGTTCGACCTCGCGCCCTACCGGCTCGAGCGCTTCTCGGGCGACGAGGTCTTCCCCGAGGAGCTCGTGCTCTAGGCTGACTGAGGCTCGGGAAGTTTCGCGATCAGCTGCTTGAGGCTGCGCAGGACATCGGCCTCGTCGTGGCCGAAGTCGTCGAGATACGAGTGCAGCGCGGCGCGCAGCAGGCGCAGTTCGTCGTCCGTCAACTCAATCGTGTGCATTGGAGCAGCCTAACCCCAGGGAGGCGGTTCGTACGGCGTGTCGATCGGCGCGCCGAATGCGATGAACTCGATTCCCTCCGGCCCCGCGACCGGCAGGCGGACCGCCGTCGGATCGACGCGGACGAAGCGCCCAGGCTTCAGCTCGAGCTCCTCGCCCTCAACGTGCATCGTCCCCGAGCCCTTGACGACGAAGTACACCTCCTCCTGCATCGACTCCTCGTGGCTGTGCTCGCGACCCGACTGATTCGGCGGCAGGACGAAGTAGTTGAAGCCGAACGCGCGTGCGCCGAGCGCGCGCCGCGTCTTGCGGACCGCGCCTCCGGGCCCTTCGCCCTCGAGGCTGCCGACGTCGACGTACGAGAACGAGCTCATTTGGGCACTGTAGTCATCCGCCGCGCCGACGCTCGAGCCGGTCGAGGAACGCTCGACGCAGCTGTTCGCCTCGCTCGAGCACGTTCCGGTCGCGCGGTCGCCGTGGAGGCAGCTTGAGCACAGTCACGTCGGCCGAGCGGTCGCCATAGGAGTGCTTGTACGCCTCGGCCTCGCCGATCGGCTCGGCGCGCTGCTTGCTCCGCCGGCGAAGCAGGCGCACCGCTACATCCGGAAGACGCCGAAGGTCGTCTCGGGAATCGGCGCGTTCAGCGCCGCTGAGATCCCGAGCGCGAGCACGCGGCGGGTGTCGAGCGGGTCGATGATCCCGTCGTCCCACAGCCGCGCCGTCGAGTAGTACGGGCTGCCTTCCGCTTCGTACTTGGCGCGGATCTCATCGGGGTCCGCGTCGCCGACCATCGTGAGGACGGTTGCGGCCTGGTCGCCGCCCATCACCGAGATGCGTGCGTTCGGCCACATCCACAGCTGGCGCGGCTCGTACGCGCGGCCGCACATCGCGTAGTTGCCGGCGCCGAACGAGCCGCCTGTGACGACGGTGAACTTCGGCACCTGCGCGTTGGCGACGGCCATGACGAGCTTGGCGCCGTCTCGCGCGATCCCGCCGGCTTCGTACTCCTTGCCGACCATGAACCCGGTGATGTTCTGGAGGAATACGAGCGGCACCTTGCGCTTGCACGCGAGCTCGATGAAGTGGGCGCCCTTCTGCGCCGACTCGGCAAACAGGACGCCGTTGTTCGCGAGAATTCCGATCGGAAAGCCCTCGACGCGCGCCCAGCCGCAGACGAGGGTCTCGCCGTAGAGCGCCTTGAACTCGTCGAGACGCGAGCCGTCGACGATGCGCGCGATCAGCTCGCGCGGGTCGACCTGGTGGCGGAAGTCCTCGGGGACGAGGCCGTACAGCTCGGACGGGTCCGCAAGCGGCGGGTCCGGGCGGGCGATGTCCCAGGGACTGTCCCTCGGACCTGTCTGGAAATTCGCGACGACGCGCCGCGCGATCGCGAGCGCGTGGTCGTCCGACGTCGCGTAGTGATCGGCGACTCCGCTCTTCCGGGCGTGGACGTCCGCGCCTCCGAGCTCCTCCGCGGTTACGTCCTGTCCGGTCGCTGCCTTCACGAGCGGCGGCCCGCCGATGAAGATCGTCCCTGTGCCGCGGACGATGATCGTCTCGTCGCTCATCGCAGGCACGTACGCGCCGCCGGCGGTGCACGATCCCATCACGGCCGCGATCTGCGGAATGCCGAGTGAGGACATCTGGGCCTGGTTGAAGAAGATCCGCCCGAAGTGGTCGCGGTCCGGGAAGACCTCCGCCTGGAGAGGCAGGAACGCTCCGCCGGAGTCGACGAGGTAGAGGCATGGCAGCCGGTTCTGTAGAGCGACCTCCTGTGCGCGCAAATGCTTCTTCACCGTGAGCGGGAAGTAGGTGCCGCCCTTCACCGTCGCATCGTTCGCGACGATCACGCACTGCCGTCCCTCGACGACGCCGATCCCGGTGACGATGCCTGCGCCGGGCGCTTGTCCGTCGTAGAGATCCCATGCGGCGAGGGCGTTCAGCTCGAGAAAGGCGGAGTCAGGATCGATCAGCCGGTCGATGCGCTCGCGAGCGGTCAGCTTGCCCCGCTCGCGGTGGCGGGCGAGCGCCTTCGCGCCGCCCCCGGCCGCAACCTGTGCACTGCGCTCGCGCAGCTCCTCGACGAGCTGCGTCATCCGCCCGTGCCGCGCGCCGAACGTATCGTCGCGCTGCGCCTGCGACGTGAGGACCGTCACGGGTTGAGCCTATCGCTGTGCGCGGTCGATTCCCGCATGCGCGCGGCGAGCTCGTTCGTGAGCTGGCCGCGCCGCAATCGCCAGCGCCAGTTTCCTGAAGACGTGCCTGGCCGGTTCATGCGGCTATCGCTCCCGAGCTCGAGCACGTCCTGGGCGGGGATGATCGACAGCGCGGGCCGCGACGCGTGGGCGAGCTCGATCAGGCTCCAGGCGGGCGTGCCGGTATCGAGCCCTGTCCTCTCGCGCAGGCGCTGCGGCATCGATTCGAACCAGCCGCGGGCCGTGTCGGTGTCGTGGGTCGACGTGTAGATGACGGACTGCTGCTCGTGGTTCTCGAGTCGGTGCGGGCTGCTTGACGGGCCGTCGAACGCCCACTGCAGGACGATCATTCCGGGGAGACCGAGTTGTTTGCGGAGCTGGACGACCGCCGGAGTGATCACGCCGAGGTCCTCGGCGACGAGCGGCACCTCGCCCAGTGCGTCCGTGACCGCATGAAAGAGCTCGGCGCCGGGCCCGCGCCGCCAGTGCCCGCGCCGCGCGGTCCGGTGCGACTCCGGAATCGCCCAGTACGAGACAAAGCCGCGGAAGTGGTCGAGGCGCGTCATGTCGACGAGCTCGAACGCCCGCCGGACGCGCTCGATCCACCACCGGTACCCAGTTGCCCGGTGCTCGGCCCAGTCGTACAGCGGATTGCCCCAGTGCTGACCGCTCGCCGACAGGTCGTCCGGCGGCGCACCCGCGACCTCGCCGGTGCTGAAGAGCTCCGGGTGCGCGAGATGCTCGGCGCTTCCCGCGGCAACGTAGATCGGGATGTCGCCGAAGATGCGCATGTTGCGCTTGTGCGCGTAGTCGCGCAGCGCCGACCACTCGCGCTCGAAGCGAACCTGGTCGGCAAGCGCGCCGCTCCCGGTGAACGACGCCCACTCGCCGGCCCAGAACGGATGGCGTGCGACGAACTCCTCGACCTCGTCTGCCGTCACACGCGCGCGCGGCTCGGCGAGCAGCATCGGCGAGCCCGCGAACGCAGACGACGCGTTGTAAGGCGAGCCGGAGGCGTCGGCGGGCCCGAGCGGCAGCACCTGCCACCACGACTGCCCCGCCGCCTCCAGCCAGTCAACGAAGCGATACGCCTCCTCGCCGAGCCGGCCGCCCGGCAGCGACGTGGGATGGAGCAGGATTCCACTTGCGCGTTTGAGCCTCACGACCTGCGAAAGTCTCACGCCCAATGGCACCCGCGCGCAGAGATCCGCCGCCGGCCATCCTGATCCGCGACGTGGAGCCGCAGGTCGACTGCGGCCGCTATCCCGTCAAGCGAGTCGTCGGTGAGGACGTCGTCGTCTCCGCGACGATCTTTCGCGACGGCCACGACGTGCTCGGCGCCGCGATCCGCTTCCGCCCGCCGGGGGCGCGACGCTGGCGCGAGGCGCCGCTCGGGCCGCTCGGAAACGACCGCTGGCGCGGCTCGTTCACCGTCGACGCGCCTGGGCGCTGGACTTTCAGCGTCATCGCCTGGACCGACCGGATCGCGTCGTGGCAGCGGGAGGTGACGCGCAAGCTCGAGGGCGGGCAGACCGACCTCGCCGGCGAGCTCTCGGAAGGTCGTGCGCTGCTGGCCGAGGACATGTCGCTCGAGGAAGCGCTCGCCGTCGAGAGCGACGACCGGCACGGCGAGGTCGAGCTCAAAGTCAAACTCGGTGTCGAGGTCGACGTCGAGCTCGCACGGTTCGGCGCGTGGTACGAGCTGTTCCCGCGCTCGTGGGGCGGCTTCGCCGGCGTCGAGAGAGTGCTGCCGCAGCTCGCGGACCTCGGCTTCGACGTCGTCTACCTGCCGCCGATCCATCCGATTGGACACACGAACCGCAAGGGCCGCAACAACGCGGTCACGGCGAAGCGCGGGGACGTCGGCAGCCCGTGGGCGATCGGCACCGAGGAGGGCGGTCACACGGCGATCCATCCGGACCTGGGCACGCTCGCCGACTTCGAGCGGCTCGTCGCGCGTGCACGCGAGACGGGCATCGAGATCGCGCTCGACTACGCGATCCAGTGCTCGCCCGACCACCCGTGGCTCAAGGAGCATCCGGAGTGGTTCCACCGGCGCCCCGACGGCACGCTGAAGTACGCGGAGAATCCGCCCAAGAAGTACCAGGACATCTACAACGTCAACTTCGCGTCCGAAGACTGGCGCGGGCTGTGGGAGGCGTTGCGCGACGTGATGATCCACTGGGTGTCGCACGGCGTGCGCGTCTTCCGCGTCGACAATCCGCACACGAAGCCGGTGGCGTTTTGGGAGTGGCTGATTGCTGAGGTGCGGCGCGTTGAGCCGAAGCTCGTCCTTCTCTCCGAGGCGTTCACGCGGCCAGCGATGATGACGACGCTCGCCAAGGTCGGCTTCGCGCAGTCATACACGTACTTCACCTGGAAGAACACGAAGGCTGAGCTCGAGGAGCTGATGGCGGAGATCCTCGACTGGCGCGAGTTCTACCGGCCGAACTTCTTCGCGAACACGCCGGACATCCTCCACGAGTACCTGCAACTCGGCGGGCAACCGGCATTCGAGGCGCGTCTGGTGCTGGCCGCGACGCTCTCGCCGTCGTACGGGATCTATTCCGGCTTCGAGCGGTTCGAGAACGTCCCCGTGCAAGAGGGCTCAGAGGAGTACCTCGACTCGGAGAAGTACGAGGTGAGGAAGCGCAAGCTCGACGGCCCGCTGCTGCCGCTCGTGCGGCGGCTGAACGAGATCCGCCGCGCCGAGCCCGCGTTCCAGCGGGTCGACAACCTGCGCTGGCTCGAGACGGAGCATGACCCACTCATCGCGTACCTCAAGGACGACGTCGTTGTCGTGGTGAACATCGATCCCTTCGAAGCGCACGAGGGCCTCGCGATCGTGCCGGCGGCCCTCGGCCTCCCGCCGACCTTCTTTGCGCGCGACCTGCTCGGAGGCGAGCGCTACCGCTGGACGATCGGGCGCAACTTCGTCCGGCTCGACCCGGGCCAGTCGCACATCTTCAAACTGGAGACGCATGTCTGAGCCCGGGCACTGGTTCGAGCGGAATCCGCTCTGGTTCAAGACGGCGATCTTCTACGAGATCCACATCCGCGGGTTCTTCGACGGGAACGACGACGGCGCGGGCGACTTCCGCGGGCTGATCGAGAAGCTCGACTACCTGCAGTGGTTCGGCATCGACTGCATCTGGCTGCTGCCCATGTACCAGTCGCCCCTCCGCGACGGTGGCTATGACATTGCCGACTTCTTCGCCATCCACCCCGACTACGGAGTCGTCGACGACTTCAAGAACTTCGTCGAGCAGGCGCACCAACGAGGCATCCGTGTCATCGCCGACCTCGTCATGAACCACACGTCGGCCGACCACCCGTGGTTCCAGGAGTCGCGCTCCGATCCCGAAGGGCCGCGCGGCGACTGGTACGTCTGGTCGGACACCGACGACCGCTGGCCCGAGGCCCGCATCATCTTCGTCGACACCGAGCCGTCGAACTGGACATGGGATCCGGTGCGCGGCCAGTACTTCTGGCATCGGTTCTTCGCGCACCAGCCGGACCTCAATTACGACAACCCGGAGGTGCAGGAGGCGATGCTCAATGTCCTGCGCTTCTGGCTCGACCTCGGCATCGACGGCTTCCGCCTCGACGCCGTGCCGTATCTCTACGAGCGTGACGGCACCAACGGCGAGAACTTGGCGGAGAGCCACGCCTACCTGAAGCGTGTTCGCACGGAGGTCGACGCCCGCTATCCCGATCGCGTCCTGCTCGCGGAGGCGAACCAGTGGCCGGACGACGTCGTCGAATACTTCGGCGACGGTGACGAATGCCACATGGCGTTCCACTTTCCCGTCATGCCGCGGATGTTCATGGCGCTGCGCCGCGAGGACGCGACGCCGATCCTCGAGATCCTCGATCGGACGCCCCCGATTCCGGACAGCGCGCAATGGGGACTCTTCCTCAGGAACCACGACGAGCTGACGCTCGAGATGGTCACCGACGAGGAGCGCGACTACATGTACGCCGAATACGCGAAAGACCCGCGCATGAAGCTCAACCTCGGCATCCGCCGCCGGCTCGCGCCGCTACTCGACAACGCGCGCCCGGACGTCGAGCTGCTGCACGCGATCATGTTCTCGCTCCCCGGCGCGCCGGTCCTCTACTACGGCGACGAGGTGGCGATGGGCGACAACATCTTCCTCGGCGACCGCGACGGCGTACGCACGCCGATGCAGTGGACATCGGACCGCAACGGCGGCTTCTCCCGCGCCGACTTCGCGCAGCTCTACCTGCCTCCGCTTATGGATCCCGTGTACGGCTTTCAGGCCGTTAACGTCGACGCGCAGCTCCGCACGCCGTCGTCGCTGCTCCGCTGGATTCAGCGATTCATCCAGCTGCGCAAGGAGCATCCCGTGTTCGGGCTCGGCACGTACGAGCCGCTGCGTCCAGAGAACACGCGCATCTTCGCGCACATCCGGCGCTACGAGGACGACACCGTGCTCTGCGTGCACAACGTCGCGCGCTCGGCGCAGGCCGTCGAACTCGACCTGTCACAGTTCGCCGGCATGGTGCCCGAGGAGATGTTCGGCCGCACGAGCTTCCCCCGAATCGGCGACCTGCCCTATCTCCTTACCCTCGCACCAAGAGGATTCTTTTGGTTCCAGCTGAGAAACGACTGATCGACTTCGTCACGTCGCGGCGCTGGTTCGCGTCGAAGACGCGCGAGGTCACGCAGGCGCACGTGCTCGACACAGCGTCGCTGCACGAAGTCGAGCCAGAGCTGCAGGTTCAGCTCGTGGAAATCGTCTTCGACACCGGCACGCACGAGACGTATCAGCTGCTCACGAGCGGGGAAGACCTCGACGCGCTCGCCGATCCACGTCACGTGCGCGAGCTCGTCCACATGATCCGGAGCGGCGCGACTGTCCGCGCAGGCGAAGGCGTGCTCGAGTTCCGTGCGCTCGAAGGCTTCGCATCGCTCGGGACGGAGCTCACGTCGGCGCGCCTGATCACGAGCGAGCAGTCGAACACGTCGATCGTCTTCGACGAGGAGCTGATCCTCAAGGTGTTCAGGCGGCTCGAGGCCGGCATCAATCCCGAGCTGGAACTCCTGCGTTTCCTGACCGAGCGAGGTTTCGAGAACATCGCGCAGCTCGGCGGCTGGTACGCGTACGTCGGCAAGCCGCTCGACGCGACGCTCGGCGTGCTGCAGCAGTACGTGCTCGGCGCGGTGGACGGCTGGGAGCTCGCGCTCGACGAGCTCGTGGCGGAGCCCGAGCGATTCCTCACGCGCCTGAAGCGGCTCGGACAGGTCACGGGATCGATGCACGCCGTCCTCGGATCCGGCTCGGCCGACCCGACCTTCGCGCCCGAGGATCCGAGCGCCGAAACGCTGGCCCTCCTCACCGCAACCGTCGACGAGGAGATCAGCCGCATCTTCCTGGAGCTGCCCGAGGACGTCGAGGCGCTCGACCCGATCCGTGGGCGCGGCGAGGAAGTGCGCGAGTCGCTCGCGCTGCTCTCGCACGCCGGGTCGTTCGGCAAGACGATTCGCACGCACGGCGACCTCCACCTCGGGTCAGACGCTGTGGACCGAGGACCGAAACGACTGGGTGGTCATCGACTTCGAGGGCGAGCCCGTGCGCTCGCTCGCCGAACGGCGGCGCAAGCGCTCGCCCCTTCGCGATGTCGCCGGCATGCTCCGCTCGTTCGCCTACGGTGTCTCGGCCGTCGAGATCCTACGCGGCACGGCGGCTCCCGAAGGGTGGGAGTCACGCGCCCGCGAGGAGTACCTGAAGGGCTACCACGAGACCGTCGACGCGAGCCTGCTCCCGGTCGGCGATGCCGCCTTCGCGCGGCTGCTGATGGTCTTCGAGTTGGAGAAGGCCGTCTACGAGCTCCGCTACGAGTTGAACAACCGCCCTGAGTGGGTGCACATCCCGGTCGCCGGGATCCTGCGGATGCTCGAGGCAACGGCGAAGGCATGACGACTCGCCTCGGCGAGATCGACCTGCACCTCGTCGGCGAGGGCAGGCACGAGCAGGTGTACGAGAAGCTCGGCGCGCACGTCACCGACGAGGGAGTCACGTTCGCGGTGTGGGCGCCCAACGCGACGAAGGTCTCGGTCGTCGGCGAGTGGAACGGCTGGGACGGCTCTGTGAACCCGATGGAGCAGCGCGGCGTCTCCGGCATCTGGGAGACGGTCGTCGCGGAGGCGCCCGAGGGCGCGCTCTACCGCTACGAGATCACGACGCGCGAAGGACACGTGCTACTCAAGTCCGACCCGTACGCCTTCGCGGCTGAGGCGCCCCCGGGCAACGCATCGCGCATCTTCCGCTCACGCCACGAGTGGGGAGACGGCGAGTGGATGAAACGGCGGCGGGCCGCTGATCCGCTCACGGCGCCGCTCTCGATGTACGAGGTGCATCTCGGGTCGTGGCGCCGCACGCTCGAAAACAAGACCCTCGACTACCACCAGTTGGGACGGCAGCTCGGTGCATACGCGAAGGACCTTGGCTTCACGCACGTCGAGCTGTTGCCCGTCATGGAGCACCCGTACAGCGGCTCGTGGGGCTACCAGGTCACCGGCTACTTCGCGCCGACCGCGCGCTTCGGCAACCCGGACGACTTCCGCGCGTTCGTCGACGAGCTGCACCAGCAGGGCATCGGCGTGATCCTCGACTGGGTACCCGCGCACTTCCCGCGCGACGAGTGGGCGCTTGCGCGCTTCGACGGCACCGCGCTCTACGAGCACGAGGACCCGCGCCGCGGTGCACATCCCGACTGGGGCACGCTCGTCTTCAACTACGGCAGGAACGAGGTGCGGAACTTCCTGCTCTCGAACGCGCTCTACTGGCTGCGCGAGTTCCACGCCGACGGCCTGCGCGTCGATGCAGTCGCATCGATGCTCTACCTCGACTATTCGCGCCGGGAAGGCGAATGGGTGCCGAACGAGTTCGGCGGGCGCGAGGATCTCGATGCCGTCGGTTTCCTGCAGCAGCTGAACGAGGTCGTACACGGCCGCGAGCCGGGCGTGATCTCCGCTGCCGAGGAGTCGACGGCGTGGCCGGGCGTCTCGCGCCCCGTCTACCTCGGCGGGCTCGGCTTCGGCTTCAAGTGGAACATGGGGTGGATGCACGACACGCTCGACTATTTCCAGCACGAAGCGATCCACCGGCGCTTCCACCACCACCAGCTGACGTTCTCGCTCGTGTACGCGTTCACCGAGAACTTCGTCCTGCCGCTGTCGCACGACGAGGTCGTGCACGGAAAGCGCTCGCTCGTCGACAAGCTGCCCGGAGACCGCTGGCAGAAGCTCGCGAACCTGCGCGCGCTCTACGCGTACCAGTGGGCGCACCCGGGCAAGCAACTGCTCTTCATGGGCGGCGAGCTGGCGCAGTGGCGCGAGTGGGACGCGGAGACGTCGCTCGACTGGCATCTTCTCGAGCAGGCGGACCACCAGGGAGTGCAGTCGCTCGTACGCGACCTGAACCGCATCTACCGCGAGACGCCCGCGCTGTGGGAGATCGACTTCGAGCCTTCGGGGTTCCGCTGGCTCGAGCCGAACGACGCGGCGACGAACGTCCTCGCGTTCGCGAGGTTCGGCAAGGATCCGAAGCGGCCGCTCGTCTGCGTCTGCAACCTGTCGCCCGTGCCGCGCTACGGCTATCGCGTCGGCATGCCCGTGAGCGGCCGCTGGCGCGAGGCGCTGAACACGGACTCGACGTTCTACGGCGGCTCGGGCGAGGGGAACCTCGGCGAGGTCGAAGGCCGAGGCGCCTCCGTGGCACGACCAGCCGTTCTCCGCCGAGCTGACCTTGCCGCCGCTCGGCGTCGTCTGGCTCGTCCCGGAGCGTTTAGCTCAGGCTGGCACAGAGCTCTTCCAGATAGCGGCTGGGCGCCTCGTAATGGCCGGTCAGCATGAGCACGTCGAGCGGCGTGAACGGCGATGACGCCAGCGCGGTGTAGACGATCAGGCCGAGATCGCCGTAGATGAACCCCTGCCCCGGTACGACCAATCGCCCGTCGTTTCCGGGGACGCTCGTCGTGACCGTGCCGTCACCGTTGGGCTCGATGATCGCGGGCCCGGCGAGCGGGGTCGACAGCGTCTTGCCGTTGCTTTCGTTCAAATAGCTCTGCGTGAAGTGCGGGAGGAGGATCGTTGTTCGCGTGACGTTTCCCGCACCGTCGAAGAAGGTGGTCACGCGACGGAGGCCCGAGTTGTGAATCGTCAGTGCGAACGAGCAGGCGGCGCCTGCGGGCAGATGGAACGTGCTGTTGACGACAGTTTCTGTCGTCGTCGGAGGCGTAGCTCCCGCAGGGCCGGCCGTTGTTGCGAGCAGTGCCAGCAACAGAGCCGAGAGGGCGACGGCTTTCGCGCGCATGATGTCTCCTTCGCGTCGGATTCGCTTCCGAAGAGTTCGACGATGTGATCCGACGTTCGGCGGACCCGAGATCCAATCGCGCGATGCGATTCGCTTATCGCCGGAGCTCGAGCCGCCCCTCGAGCAAGGCGCGGCCGACGATCGCGCCCTCTGCGCCGGCATGCTCGAGCGCGTCGACGTCCTCGTCCGAGCGGATCCCGCCGGCGGCGAGCACAGGGAGTCGCGAGCGCTCGACGACCCGGCGGACGAGGTCGACGTCCGGTCCCTCGAGAGTGCCGTCGCGTTCGATCGCCGTGCACAGCAGTCGGGAGACACCGGCAGCGACGCAGCGGTCGATCGCCTCGTCGAGGGCGAGGCCTTCTTCCGTCCAGCCGCGCGTCCGCACGACGCCATCGCGCACGTCGAGCGCGACGACGAGGCGCTCCCCGAGGGATGCGACGAGCTCGTCGAGGAGCGTCCACGCCGCGGTCCCGACGACGACACGGCTCGCCCCGGCGCGCACGAGCGTCTCCGCGTCCGCGACCGAGCGGATACCGCCCGATGCCTGCACCGAGCGCGGGCGCGGAAGCCTGCACGAGCGCACGCGACGACGACGGGGCGGATCAGACCCGCCCGCGCGCCGTCGAGGTCGACGACATGGATCCAGCGTGCTCCCTCGGCCGCGAACCGCGTGGCAAGCGCGGCAGGCTCGCCGTACTGCGAGACGCGCTCGTAGTCGCCCTGCTCGAGGCGGACAGCTTCCCTGCCGAGCAGGTCGATTGCCGGAATGACTTCCATACGATCTTGACGCTATGTTAGTATGCTAATACGATCAGATGGGAGCGGCGGACCCCTCACACACATGGCAGACACAGGAGATCAGAGAGCTCTGCGAGGCGATCGCCTCCCTCCGCTCGCCGGACGAGGCGGGCCGCTACCTGCGCGACCTCTGCACGATGTCGGAGCTGGAGGCGATGGCGCACCGCTGGCAGGCCGCGCGTCTGCTGGACGAAGGTCTGCCGTACCTGGAGATCAGCAAGCGGACGCACGCGTCGACGACGACGGTGACGCGCGTGGCGCACTGGCTGCGGTACGGGGAGGGCGGGTATCGGCTCGTCCTCGACCGGTTGAAACGCCGCAGAGCGACCGCCTGACCATCGCTGTCCCCGCCAAGGGCCGCCTGCGCGAGCCGTCGATCTCGCTTCTCGACGACGCGGGGCTCGGGCCGGAGGAGCCGGGCGAGCGTGCGCTCGCGTTCCCCTGCCGGAACGCGCCGGTCGACGTTCTGCTCGTGCGCGCCGCCGATGTCCCCGAGTACGTCCAGGACGGCGTCGTCGACTGCGGCATCACGGGCGCCGACCTCGTGCGCGAGCGCGGCGCCGACGTCACCGAGCTGCTGAAGCTCGGCTTCGGCGGTTGCAGGCTGGAGGCCGCCGTGCCCGAGGAGTCGCCGATCGCCGAGCTCGATGAGCTCGCAGGCGTACACGTTGCGACCGCGTACCCGCGTCTCGCGCGCGAGGTTCTCGCGGCTCGAGGCATCGAGGTAGAGCTCGTCGACGTGACCGGATCGGTCGAGGTTGCGCCGCGTCTCGGCCTCGCAGACGCGATCGTCGATCTCGTCTCGAGCGGCAGCACGCTGCGTACGAACGGCCTGCGCTCGCTCGGGGCGCTCTTCGAGTCCGAGGCGGTGCTGATCGCGCGTGACGAGGGAGATCACCCGAGCCGCCTCGCGGCGATCCTGCGCTCCGTCGTCGAGGCGCGGCAGAACCGGTACCTCATGCTGAACGCGCCCGAGACCGCGCTCGAGGAGATCTACAGGCTCGTCCCCGGTTCGCGCGCTCCGAGCGTGCTGCCGCTGGCCGAGCCCGGGATGGTCGCCGTGCACGCGCTCGTTCCCGCCGCGGACGTCTGGCGTCTGCTGCCGAAGCTCGAAGCGGCGGGCGCGTCGTCGATCCTGCTCGTCCCGGTGGAGCGCATGGTCTCGTGAGGATCGTCGACGACATCAAGGAGCGCGGCTTCGACGCTGTGCGGGAGTGGGCACTCGAGCTCGACGGCGTCGAGCCCGCGCGCGCGGTCGCGGAGCCCGAGTTGCTGCCACGCGACGCGTTGCTGGCGCTCGCCGATCGCGTCCGCCGCTGGCACGAGGCTCAGCGGCCGCGCGACATCGAGCTAGAGGTCGAACCGGGTGTCGTGCTCGAACGGCGCTGGGTTCCGCTCCGCGCCGTCGGCATCTACGTCCCGCGCGGGCTCGTCTCGACGCTCGTGATGTGCGCCGTGCCGGCGCAAACCGCCGGCGTCGAGCGGATCATCGTCGTCACGCCGCCCTCGGGCGCGGGCCTCGTCGCCGCTGCGGCGGAGGCGCTCGGCATCGACGAGGTGTGGGCGCTCGGCGGCCCGCAGGCGATCGCTTGGCTCGCGTACGTCGAGCGCGTCGACCTGATCGCAGGCCCCGGCAACGCGTACGTGAACGAGGCGAAGCTCGCCGTGTCGCGCGACGTCGCGATCGATCTCCCGGCCGGTCCCTCCGAGGTCGTCGTCGTTGCGTCGAACGGAACGGATCCGCGGATCGTCGAGCTCGAGCTCGCTGCCCAGGCCGAGCACGGGGATGGAGCGGTGTGCCGCGTCGTCGCGACGCTCGAGGAGGCGGAGGCGCTCGCGCCCGAGCATCTCGTGCTGCTCGGCGAGGAAGCAGAGGCGCTCGCGCCGAAAGTGCGCAACGCGGGCGCGGTCTTCGTCGGCCCGTCGTCGCCGGTCGCAGCCGGCGACTACGCGACGGGCGGCAACCACGTTCTGCCGACCGGCGGCTGGGCGCGAAGGGTCGGCGGCCTCGGGCTCGAGACGTTCCTCAAGCCGGTGACGACGCAGCGGCTCACGCCCGACGGCCTCGCGCGGGTGCGTCCGGTCGTCGAGGCGCTGGCCGCCGCGGAGGGCATGCCGGCGCACGCGGAGGCGGTACGCCGGTGAGGACGCTCTCACGGGAGTTCACCGGCTATGGCTGGGCGCCGTCCACAGCGGAGATCGCGAAATTCGCGGGGATCGATCCGATCGAGGTCGTCCGGTTTGACGCGAACGTCGCCGCTGCACCCTTGTCGTCGTCGCGCCCGGGCGCGATCGCCGGGGCGCTCGCGCGCATCAACTCCTACTCGCACGGCGGCTATCCGGAGCTCATCGATGCGATCGCGCGCTACGCCGGCGTCGGCCCGGAGAACGTCGTGCTCGGGGCAGGCGCGGACGACCTCATCCTGCTCTGCGCGCGCGCGTTCGCAGGCCCCGGACAAACGGTCGCGATCGCGGACGAGCCGACGTACCCGCTCTTCCGTATCGGCGCGTGGCTCGCGGGCGCGGAGGTCGGCGACGACGATCCCGTGCTGACGTTCTGCTGCCGGCCGAACAACCCGACCGGCGCTCTCGATCCGCTGCCGGAGGCTCGACCGCTCGTCGTCGACGAGGCGTATTTCGAATACTGCAACGAGACCGCGGTCGGTCTCATCGACGACGACGTGATCGTGATTCGCACGTTCTCGAAGGCGTTCGCGCTCGCGGCGGCGCGGGTCGGCTACGCGATCGCCGACGCGGACACCGCACGCGAGCTGAACGAACGCCAGGCACCGTGTCCCGTCTCATCGCTTTCCGCGGCCCTCGCGCTCGCCGCGCTCGAGTCGCCGCCGGACGTGAGCGGAGTCGTGGAGGAACGCGAGCGCCTCGCGCGCTCGTTGCGCGCGCTCGGGCTCGAGCCGCTTCCGTCGTGGGCGAACTTCCTCTTCGTGCCGGTTGACGAGCCGCCGGCGCTCGGCGACGTGCTCCTGCGGCAGGGGCTCGCCGTTCGCGTCTTTCCTGCAGGGCTCCGCATCTCGATCCTCGACGCGGCGGACGACGACCTGCTCGTCGAGGCGATCGCCCGTGCACTCGACAAACCGTCGCCTGTTGCGGCCTCGGGCGGCCGGCGCGTTCGCCGCATGCGAGCCACTGCCGAAACGCGCTTCGCCGTACGCCTCTCGCTCGACGGCGCCTCCCGCGTGCGCGTCGCGACCGGCGCGGGCCTTTACGACCACTTCCTCGAGCAGCTCGCGTTCCACGCAGGCTTCGACCTGATCCTCGAAGGCTCGGGCGACCTCGACACCAGCGAGCACCACACGGCGGAGGACGCCGCGCTCGCGCTCGGCGAAGCGCTGGACGCTGCGCTCGGCGACCGTCGCGGCATCGCGCGCTACGGCGACGCGGTCGTGCCGATGGACGACGCCCTCGCGCGCGCCGCCGTCGACCTCGGCGGGCGGCCCGCGGCGGAGCTGACTCTCGAACGCGACCCGGGGCTCGCGTCACACGTTCTGAGTAGCTTCGCACAGGCCGCACGACTGGCGATCCACGTCGAAGCGACCGGGCGCGACGAGCACCACGTCGCCGAAGCCGCGTTCAAGGCTGTCGGGCGCGCGCTACGCAACGCGGTGCGCATCGAAAGCGAAGGGATCCCTTCGACCAAAGGGTTGCTGTGAACGTCGCGATCTGCGAATACGGCGCCGGCAACGTCCGCTCGGTAGCGCTCGCGTTCGAGCGGCTCGGCGCTCGGCTAACGGACGACGTCGAGAACGCCGACCTTGTCGTCCTGCCCGGTGTCGGCTCGGCTGCGGCCGCGATGCGCGGTCTGCGCGCCCGTGGGCTCGACGACGCGCTGCGCTCACGCGTCGAGGCCGACCGTCCCGTGCTCGGCATTTGTCTCGGCCTCCAGCTCGCGCTCGACGAGACCGAGGAGGACGGCGGCGTCGCAGGGCTCGGCATTCTGCCCGGCCGCGTCGTGCGCCTGCGCCAAGGGCGTGTCCCGCGCATCGGCTGGGCGGAGGTCGAGCCGGTCGGCGGTGCGTTCTACTTCGCGCACTCGTACGCGGCAGAGACGCCGTGTGCGACGGCGACGTCGGATGGAATCGTTGCCGTTGCGCAGTCTGGGTCGTTCACAGGCGTCCAGTTCCATCCCGAAAAGAGCGGCGCCGCGGGCGCCCGCTTTCTGGAGTCGTTGTGCCTCTCCCTCGTCTGATCCCATGCCTCGACGTCTCGGGCGGCCGCGTCGTCAAGGGCGTCAACTTCGTCGACCTCCGCGAGGTCGGCGATCCGGTGGAGCTGGGTGGCGCCTACTCCGATGCGGGCGCGGATGAGCTCGTGTTCCTCGACATCTCCGCGACGCTCGAGCAGCGCGGGACGCTCGTGGAGCTTGTGCGGCGCGTCGCGGAACGGCTCGCGATCCCGTTCACCGTCGGCGGCGGCGTGCGCGAGGTGGCGGACGCCGAGGTGCTGCTGCGCGCCGGCGCAGACAAGGTCTCGGTCAACTCCGCGGCGCTCGAGCGGCCCAGCCTCGTCACCGAGCTCGCGGAGCGGCTCGGCAGCCAGGCGGTCGTCGTCGCAATCGACGCAACGGAGGGCGATGTGCGCTCGCGCGCCGGAACGACCGCAACGCCGCGGCGCGCCGCGGAGTGGGCGAAGGAGTGCGAGGCACGCGGAGCGGGAGAGATCCTGCTCACGTCGATCGACGCGGACGGGACACGAGCGGGTTACGACCTCGAGCTCACGCGCAACGTCGCCGACGCGGTCTCGCTTCCTGTCATTGCCTCCGGCGGCGCCGGCAACGCGCACCACGTCGCCGACGCGCTTGGCATCGCGCAGGCGGCGCTGCTCGCGTCGATCCTGCACGAAGACCCGGCGCGGCTCGCGAGCCTGCGCGCGGAGTTGCGTGACCTCGGCGTTCCCCTCCGCGATGCAGCCTGACTTGCGTGCCGCGATCGTCCAGGACGCGGCGAGCGGCCGCGTGCTGATGCTCGCCTGGATGGATGAGGAAGCCGAGCGGCTGACGCGCGAGACGGGCGAGGCGTGGTTCTGGAGCCGTTCGCGGCAGCAGCTGTGGAAGAAAGGCGAGACATCGGGCAACACGCTCGCCGTCGAAGAGCTCCGCGACGACTGCGACGGCGACGCGCTGCTCGTGCGCGTGCGGCCGAACGGCCCCGCTTGTCACACGGGCTCGGTCTCGTGCTTTGCGCCGTGGCTGTGGCGCACGGTCGCCGAACGCGCGAAGGAGCGGCCGACCGGCTCGTACGTCGCCGGCCTGCTCGACGAAGGCGTCGCCGCCTGCGCGCGCAAGGTCGGGGAGGAAGGCGTCGAGGTCGCCGTGGCGGCGCTCGGAGAGTCGGACGAGCGCGTGATCGAAGAGGTCGCCGACCTCTGGTTCCACATGTACGTGCTACTCGCCTCGCGTGGGCTCGATCCGAGTCAGGTCGAGGGTAAGCTCAGCGATCGGCGGTCTGAAAGAACGACGCGATAGCGCCGGCCGAGCCCGCGACGACGATTACCGCCCAGACCTCCAGGCCGACGTCGACGATGCGGCCCGCCGTCGTCAGCGGATTCCTGATCTGCGAGGACACCGTGAGCAGCTGCACGGTCGTGAAGAACAGCGCGTCGCCGAAGGACCTGATCTGGGTAAAAGGCGCGTGCCGCTCGAAGTGGTAGACGAGCACGGAGCCAACGACGTCGATTGCGGCGGTGGCGAGGAGCACGATCGCCAGCCGCGCGAGGAGGAGCTTGTGGCGCTCCTCCCAACTCGTCAGGTTGGCGAGTTCCTGCCGGATCACGGAACCGAGTCTGTCGCTCGTGCCGGACGGGTAGCCTCGCGCGGTGCAGAAACTGGGCGCAACGCCGTTCGGTAGCGACCGGGTCGAGTTTCGTGTCTGGGCGCCGGATGCCGAGTCCCTCGGGGTCCGCGTCGGCGGAGCGGAGCACGAGCTCGAACGCGACGACGACGGGACCTGGTCTCGCGAGGTGTCCGCGCGGGCCGGCGACGACTACGTCTTCGTCCTGGACGGCGCCACGTGGCCCGACCCTTGCTCGCACTCGCAGCCTGAGGGCCTGCGCGGACCGTCGCGAGTCGTCGACACCGCAAGCTTCGACATCGCGCCGGGGCCGACACTCGCGCTCGAGGAACTCGTCCTCTACGAGCTACACGTCGGCACCTTTTCGAGCGACCGAACGTTCGACGGAGTCGTCCCGCGTCTGCGCGAGCTGCGCGAGCTCGGCATCACTGCAATCGAGTTGATGCCCGTCGCGACGTTTCCCGGCAACCGCAACTGGGGCTACGACGGCGTCTACACCTTCGCGCCGCACCACGCCTACGGCGGCCCAGAGGGGCTCGCGCGGCTCGTGGACGCGGCGCATCGCGAGGGCCTGGCGGTCATCCTCGACGTCGTCTACAACCACGTCGGCCCGGGTGCAGAAGCGCTCGCCGCCGTCGCGCCGTACTACGACGAGCGCGTCGACACGTTCTGGGGGCCCGCGCTCGACTACGCGAAACGCGGCGTCCGTGAATGGGCGATCCAGAACGCGGAGTTTTGGACGCGCGACTACCGAATCGACGGCCTGCGCATCGACGCGGTGCACGCCGTCGTCGACCGATCCGACCCGCACGTCCTGAGAGAGCTGCGAGACCGCGTCGAGGGCATCGTCATCTCGGAGATGAACCACGAGGATCTCCGGCCGCTCGACGAGTGGGGACACGACGCGATGTGGCTCGACAACCTTCACCATGAGCTCCACGTCCTGCTAACCGGCGAGCGTCGAGCGCTCTACGAGAGTTTCGGCTCCATCGACGGGCTGATGCGCGAGCTGCAGCGCGCTCGGCCCGAGCGTTTCGTCGTGTGCGCGCAGAACCACGACCAGATCGGCAACCGCGCGCTCGGCGACCGGCTGCCGGCGGACCTCCACCGCGTCGCGCTCGCGTGCGTGCTCTTCTCGCTCGGCACGCCGCTCGTGTTCATGGGCGAGGAGTACGAAGAGCGCAACCCGTTCCCGTTCTTCACCGACCACGTCGATGGCGCCGTCGCCGACGCGACGCGCGAAGGACGCATGAGCGAAGTCCTGAGGGCTACCGGCACGCCCGGACCACAACCCGATCCGCAGCACGAGCGGACCTTCGAGCGCTCGACGCTCGAGCCGCGCGCCGCTGATCCCTTCTTCCGGGAGTTGCTCGCCTTGCGCTCGCAGTTGCCGCGCGAGCTCGACGTCGCGGCAGACGGCAACCGCGTGACGATGAAACGCGGCGAGACGCGGCTCGCGCTCGACTTCGACGCGAAGACCGTGGAGCTGAGCCCGTGAGGTCGCTCTGGCCGGGTCGTCCCTACCCGCTCGGCGGGACGTGGGACGGCGAGGGGACGAACTTCTCGCTCTTCTCAGAGCACGCGAGCCGTGTCGAGCTCTGCCTCTTCGACGGCGCCGGCAACGAGGAGCGCCTCGAGCTGCGCGAGCGCACGGCGCTCAACTGGCACGGCTATGTCCCGGGCGTCGGGCCCGGGCAGCGCTACGCGTACCGGGTGCACGGGCCTTGGGCGCCTCAAGAGGGGCATCGCTTCAACCCGAGCAAGCTCCTGCTCGACCCGTACGCGAAGGCGATCGAAGGCGCGATCGACTTCGGCGCAGCGAACACGCTGCCGTACGTCCCCGGCGGCGAGGACGCCGACCTCGAGATCGACGCGACAGACGACGCAGCCGCGATCCCGAAGTGCATCGTCGTCGACGAGCGCTTCGACTGGCAGGACGACGACGCCGTGCGCCCGAGGATCCCGTGGCACGAGGCCGTGATCTACGAAGTGCACACGAAGGGCTTCACGATCCGCCACTCGGGCGTCCGCGACGACTTGCGGGGTACGTACGGCGGGCTCGCGTCAGACGACGCCCTCGAGCACCTGAAGAGCCTCGGCGTCACGTCCGTGGAGCTGCTGCCGATCCACCACATCGCCGATGAGAGCTTCCTACACGACAAGGGACTGACGAACTACTGGGGCTACTCGACGATCGGCTACCTCGCGCCGCATGCGCTCTACTCCGCGACCGGCACGCGCGGCGAACAGGTGCTCGAGTTCAAGGGGATGGTGAAGGCGCTCCACGGCGCGGGGATCGAGGTGATCCTCGACGTCGTCTACAACCACACCGCCGAGGGAAACCACCTCGGGCCGATGCTCGCGTTCAAGGGCATCGACAACTCGGCGTACTACCGGCTGATGCCGGACGACCGTCGTCACTACATGGACTTCACCGGGACAGGCAACTCGCTCAACCCGGTGCACCCGTCGGTGCTGCGACTGATCATGGACTCGCTGCGCTACTGGGTGGTCGAGTGCCACATCGACGGCTTTCGATTCGACCTCGCTTCCGCGCTGGCGCGCGAGTTCTACGACGTCGATCGCCTCTCGGCTTTCTTCGACATCATCCACCAGGATCCGGTGCTGTCCCAGGTGAAGCTGATCGCCGAGCCGTGGGACGTCGGCCCGGGCGGCTACCAGGTCGGGAACTTCCCAGTCCTGTGGTCAGAGTGGAACGGGATCTACCGGGACACGATTCGCGACTTCTGGCGCGGCAACAGCAGTGTGTCGGAGTTCGCGTCGCGCTTCGGCGGCTCGGCCGACCTCTACGAGCGCGACGGCAAGCGACCCTTCGCGTCGATCAACTTCGTCACCGCGCACGACGGATTCACGCTGCGCGACCTCGTCTCGTACAACGAGAAGCACAACGAAGCGAACGGCGAGGACAACCGCGACGGGACTGACGACAATCGCGCGTGGAACTGCGGCGTCGAGGGACCAAGCGACGATCCTTCGGTAATCGCGCTGCGCGACCGGCAGCAGCGCAACTTCCTCACGACGCTGCTGCTCTCACAGGGCGTGCCAATGCTGCTCGGCGGAGACGAGCTCTCACGCACGCAGCAAGGCAACAACAATGCGTGGTGCCAGGACAACGAGATCTCGTGGTTCGACTGGGACCTCGATGACGGCGAGCGACGGCTGCTCGAGTTCACGCGCCGGCTGATCGCGCTCCGTCGCGACCATCCGGTGTTTCGGCGCACGCGGTTCTTCGCAGGCAGCGGCGCCGATCTTCCCGACGTCTGGTGGATGCGCCCGGACGGGCGCAAGATGACGCAGCGGGACTGGCGGAATGCCGAGGCGCACGCGATCGGGGTGTTCCTCAACGGCGACGAGCTCAACATGACGACGCCGAGCGGCGACGAGCTACGCGACGAGTCGTTCCTCGTGCTTTTCAACGCCCATCACGAGTCGATGACCTTCCGGATGCCGACGCGGCGATTCGGCTCGCGTTGGACGCACGAGCTGTCGACTGCCGAGCCCGAGCTCGAGCGGGACGCCCGCGCGTGGTCGGCCAGGGCAGAGGTGAACGTCGAGTCGCGCTCGATCCTGCTCCTACGCCGCGCCTGGTGAGGTGTGAAGCGCCGCGCACGCGGGAACGAGCGCCGGACATCGACCTAGGAGGAAGTTCCGAATGTCACCACTGCTCTTGATCATCGTCTTGCTGTTGCTGCTCTTCGCGATCGGCGGCGGCGTGTGGGTTTCGAGCCTGCTCTGGCTGCTGCTCGTCGTCGCGCTGATCGTCCTCGTCGTCGGTCTCTTCTCCGGCCGGCGCGCGGTCTAGCGGCGGGGCGCAGGTTCACGCGTGCGGGCGTCGACCTCGTCGGCGCCCGCTCTCGTTAGCGGCCCCTCGTCGCCTTCTTCTTCCGGTAGCCCGCGCAGGCTCTGTCGCCACGCCGCGAGCGCCTGCCGCTCAGCGCGCCAGGCGCGCCTCGCTTCGAACGCGTACGCGACCGCGATCGCCTTGACCGTGATCGTGAAGCGCGGCGCGCGGTTGCGAATCACGACGGCGAGTCCGAGCAGGAGCGTCCCGAAGGCGGCGAGCCCGCGCAGCACGACGGCCGCTCCGTCGCGCAGCATGCGGGCACTCTCGACGGCGACGGCGCCGGCGACTGACGCCGCGCGACCCGCGATGTCGTGGGTCTGCGCACGGCGGCGATCCCGTTGCTCCCGCCGTTGGGAGACGAGGACGATCCTCTCGTCCCACGGGTCCACCGACTCGACGCGCTGCGCCGGAACGAGGGCGATTCGCCGGAGCACAACACCGCGTCGCACGGCCAGCACATCGACGCCGTCGGGGCCGAGGCCGATCTCCTCGACGGTCCCCGAGCCGCCACCAAAGCCTTCGACGTGAAACCCGACGCAGTTGCGAAGCCAGTAGCGCCCGACGGGGCTATTCGCGCTGAATGCGCGCTCGTGCTCCAGCGGCATACCTATCCAGGATGCCAAGTCGTCCGGCGGTGCCGCACCTTTCACCGAAAATCTCGCGTTGTTTCCCTGTTTTGCGCGCGTGCGACTCGGCACGAACGGTGGCCTCACGATCGCGTCGGCGCGTCGCGGTCGAGGAGCCGACACAGGGGCGACAGGACTCGAACCTGCAACCCCCGGTTTTGGAGACCGGTGCTCTACCAATTGAGCTACGCCCCTCGGTTCGAGAAGCGATTGTAGCCGTGCTGTTTTTCGATCTACCGCGCCTCTCGCAGTAGCCTTTCGCCGTGCCGCTCGGCGTGCTGTTCATGTTCCTCTGCGTGTGCCTGCTCGGCGTCGGATACGCCGCGGCGCGTGCGGGAGGCGGCGCCTGGGTGATCGCCGTTGCGGCCGTCGCAATCGCTCTGTGGCTCGGAAACACAGGGCTCGCGATCCTCCGCCGCTCGAACCGCTGAGGAAAACGCCAGGCCGCGCCGTATTCTTTCGGCGTGGGAGAGGACGTCACAGAGATCTGGCGGACGTTCCGGCGCACCAATGACCCCGCGTTGCGCGACCGCCTGATCCTCATGTACGCGCCGATCGTGAAGTACGTCGCGGGTCGGCTCGGCAGCGGATTGCCTGCTCACGTCGACGAAGGCGACCTCGTGTCGTACGGGCTCCTCGGCCTGATCTCTGCGATCGAGCGCTACGACCCGGACCGCGACGTGAAGTTCGAGACGTACGCGATCGCGCGGATCAAGGGCGCCATCCTCGACGAGCTGCGCGCGCTGGACTGGGTTCCTCGCTCAGTGCGCTCGCGTGCGCGTCAGATCGAACGCGCGATGTCCGAGCTCGAGGCGAAGCTCGGACGCGCGCCGAGCGACGACGAGCTCGCGACGAAGGTCGGCATCAGCGTCGGCGAGCTCGAGGAGAGCCTCACTGACATCTCTCGCTCCTCGATCGCGGCGCTCGACGAGCTGTGGACGATCTCGGGCTCAGGCGGCGACCAGGTCGCGCTCATCGACACGATCGAGGACACGCAAGGCCCCGAGCCTCAATCGGCGTTCGCCCAGACCGAGCTGCGCGAGATCGTCGCAGACGCGATCACGAGCCTGCCGGAGCGCGAGAAGCTCGTGATCACGCTCTACTACTACGAGGATCTCACTCTGCGCGAGATCGGCGAGGTGCTCGGCGTCACCGAGTCGAGGGTCTCACAGCTCCACACGAAGGCGATCCTGCGCCTGAAGGCGCGCCTGTCCGGCTCCGTCGCGCGGGCCGCCGCCGACTAAGATCGAACGCGGTATTCCACGAACGAGCAGGAGGACGCATGGCCCACGAGCCGGGGAAGATTCGCAACGTCGCCGTCGTCGGACACCGCGGCACGGGGAAGACGTCGCTCGTCGAAGCGATGCTCTTCCAGTCCGGCGCGACGAACAGGCTCGGCACGATCGAGGCCGGCTCCACCGTCTCCGACTGGGACGAGGACGAGCAACGACGAAAGATGTCGCTCGCCGCGACGATCTGCCATCTCGAATGGCATGACCGCAAGATCAACCTGATCGACACGCCCGGCGACGCCGGCTTCGTCGGTGACGCGATGGCAGCAATCCGGGTCGTCGAAGGCGCGCTCTTTGTCGTCAGCGGCGTCATGGGCGTCGAGGTGCAGACCTCGCGCAACTGGAAGCGCGCCGCTGACGGCGAGCTCTCTCGCGTCTTCTTCGTAAACATGCTCGACCGCGAGCGCGCGGACTTCTTCCGCGTCCTCGGCGCGCTGCAGGAGCAGCTCTCCGAGCACTGCGTCGCGATCCACCTGCCGATCGGCGAGGAGCACGAGTTGAGCGGCATCGTCGACCTCCTGCACATGTGCGCGTACACGAGCCCGGAGGGCCAGCGCGAGGGTAAGGCGACCGAGATTCCCGCCGAGTTGCAGGCGCAGGTCGACGAGTACCACACGAAGCTGCTCGACGCCGTCGTCGAGACCGACGAAAAGCTTATGGAGCGCTACCTCGACGGTGAAGAGCTCCCCGTCGAAGAGGTCGCACACGCGCTGAAGGACGCGGTCACGCGCGGGGAACTGTTCCCCGTTGCCTGCGGAGTGGCGACGAAGAATCTCGGCACGACGGCGCTCCTCGACCTGCTCGTGGAGGGCGTGCCGTCGCCGGCGAAGAAGGGCTCGCCGATCGACGTCGGCGGCGAGGGAACTGCGGCGTTCGTTTTCAAGACCATCGCCGATCCCTTCGCGGGCCGGATCAACGTCTTTCGCGTTCTCAGCGGGTCACTCAAAGCCGACTCGGCCGTGGTGAACGCGCGAGGGCACGCCAAAGAGCGCATCGGGCAACTCCTCGAGATGCAGGGCAAGGAGCACAGTCCGACGAACGAGCTCGGCGCGGGCGACATCGGCGCTGTCCCGAAGCTCAAGGACACGCAGACCGGCGACCTGCTACTCGACGCGGAACGCGAAGTGGAGCTGCCGAGCATCGCGTTTCCCGAGCCCGTGATGAGCTTCGCCGTCGAGCCGAAGGCAAAGGGCGACGAGGAGAAGATGGCGTCGGGGCTACGTCGTCTCGCCGAGGAGGATCCCACGATCCACCTCCGGCGAGACCAGCAGACCGGAGACGAGCTTCTCTCGGGCCTGTCGCAGATCCACGTGGAAGTGGCGGTCGAGCGGCTCAAGCGCCGGTTCGGTGTGGAGGTTGAGCTGCATCAGCCGCGCGTGCCGTACCTCGAGACGATCCGCAAGCAGGCGCGGGCGCGGGGGAGGTACAAGAAGCAGACGGGCGGCCGCGGCCAGTACGGCGACTGTCAGATCATCGTCGAGCCGCTCGAGGAGCGTGAGGGCTACGAGTTCGTCGACAAGATCGTCGGCGGGGTCATTCCGCAGAGCTTCCGCCCGGCGGTCGACAAGGGCATCCAGGAGGCGATGCAGCACGGCGAGCTCGCCGGCGCGCCGGTCCAGGGAGTTCGCGTCTCGCTCGTCGACGGTTCGTACCACAACGTGGACTCCTCGGAGATGGCGTTCAAGATCGCCGGCTCGATGGCGTTCAAGAGCGCGTACGAGGACGCCGATCCCGTGCTGCTCGAGCCGATCATGGAGGTCGAGGTGACCGTGCCCGACGAGGCCGTCGGCGCGGTGAACGGCGACCTCAACTCGAGGCGCGGGCGCCTGATGGGGATGGAGCCGCGTGGGGGCATGACGACCATCAAGGCCGAGGTGCCGATGGCCGAGATCCTCACGTACTCGCAGTCTCTGACGTCGCTGACGGGAGGCCGCGGTGACTACGCGATGCACTTCGCGCGCTACGAGGAAGTGCCCGCGCACATCGCGCAGAAGGTGATAACCGAGACGAAGAAGGAGCTCGAGGAGGCCAAGGCGTAGGCGCCGGTCGGGTCGCGGCTCTCGTCGTTCTCGCCGTCGCGTCGCTCGCGTTTGCGTGCGGCAACGCGTCCAAGTCGACGATCCGGGTTCCGCAGGACGTCGCGACGATTCAGCAGGCGATCGTGCGCGCGGCGCCGGGCGACACGATCCTGGTCGACCGCGGGACGTACCCGGGCGGGAACGTCGTTCCGCGCGACAAGCACGACATCACGATCAGGGGCGTGGACCGCAACGCCGTCGTCCTCGACGGCAAGGACGTGAGGAGGAACGGCATCGTCGTCCACGCGGACGGCGTCTCGATCCTCAATCTGTCGGCGCACAACTTCCCGGTCGACGCGTTTCGGTGGGAGGGAGGTGACCGATTCCGCGCGTCTTACCTCACTGCGTGGAATGTCGGTCAGTACGGCATCTACGTCGAGGGCGGCGAGCACGGAGAGGTCGACCACGACTACGTCTCCGGCGCGGCCGACGCCGCGTACTACGTCGGCGAGTGCGCGCGCTGCGGCGCGACGATCTTCCACGTTGTGGCGACGCTCTCGGCCGTCGGCTACTCCGGCACGAACGCGAGCGAGCTGGTCATCCGCGACTCCAGATGGGATCGCAACGGCTCCGGGATCGTCCCGAACACGTACGCGAACGAAGCGCACGCTCCGCAGCGGCGGGCGACGATCGTGCGCAATACGGTCACGAGGAGCGGCCGGGCGCGCGTCCCGATCAGCACGCCGCTCGCCGGCTTCATCGGGATCGGGATCGCCGTCGCCGGCGGGAACGAGAACGATGTCCGCAACAATCGGGTCACGGCGAGCGAACGGTACGGGATCGCGGTCTTCCCGACTGCGCGACGGATCGTCTTCGATCCCCAGGCGACCAACGACCCCGGCCCGCCGTGGCGGCCGCGCGGAAACACCATCACGCGAAACGTCGTCTCTGGCAGTGGGCTCGCCGACCTCGCTCTTGCGGACGGCGTCGGTGTCGGAAACTGCTTCCGTGGAAACGTCGCACCGCGGCGCCTGCCGCTCGACGTCCAGCGCACCGGCTGCACGCACGGGGTCCTGCAGCGGCGACGACGGCGTGACGGCCGCCTTGACTGCGGGCGTGCGCCAGATGTTCGACTCGACGCTCCAGCGGCGGCAGCCGCCGCCCTACACGGCGATGCCCAGGCCGCCGGCGCAGCCGACCATGCCGTGACGGCGCACGGTGCGTTGAGCCATGTCCCAGGGACTGTCCCTGGGACATGGCCCGGATCGACCTAGACTGTCGCGGTCTGCTGCGGCGCGCTCGGCGCGTCCTCGGTCTCGCGCAAGCGCTTGATCAGGTCCGACACGTCGGCGAGTTCCTGCTCGAGGTCGCGCTGATAGCTCTCCAGCCGCTCGAGGACGTTCTCGCTGCTGTACCAGCGGCGCCCGAACGGGGGCCGGCGGAAGCCACGGCGATGTTGATGTCCGTGCATGTTCACCTCCCTTCGTGCCGTTTGAGGAAGGCGTCCACGACCTGCTGCGTCTGCTTGAGGGCTTTCGCCCACGCGCGCAGCAGCTCGCGGCCCGCCGGAGTCAACTCGTATCTGCGCTTCGCGGGGCCCGGCTCCTCGGCGTCCCATTCGGAGCTCACGAGCCCGTCCTCCTCCAGCGCGCGCAGCACGCGGTAGAGACCGCCGAGCTCGGGCCGCTCGCCCGGAATGAGCTCCGGCACGCGATCGACGAGCTCGTACCCGTGTGCGGGTCGTTCGGCGAGCAGCATGAGCAGCGCCGGCTCGATGAAGCGTTCGACGCGTCCGCGGACGTGCCAGTGACCCTGGCCGTCGCGCCAGCGGGTCCTCGGGCCGTGTCTATGTGCAAAACGCATATAGGTGTGGAACGACCTTAGCATCGCTCGTATGCCCTCCGCTAACCTCGGGCTTCGTGCGCATCACGCGGACAGCCGTCGCCCGTACATGCGCCATCTGCGAGCGCTCGCTCCTGATGGGCGAGCGAGTCGTTCGCTACGCGCCCTATGCGGGCGCCGAGCTCGTCGACGTGTGCTCGCTCTGCCAGGAGGAGGCGCTGGAGTACGGCTGGCTCAGGGAAGGCGCTCCGACGACGCCGCTGGTACCCGAGGAGCGCCGCCGCCGCGGGGCTCTCGACCTCCGGACGATCTTTGGCAGCCGTCGGCCGGCCGACGACGCGCCCGTCGCGACCGAGCCGATCCTCCGCCGCCTCTCCGACGAGGAACTCGGCATGGTGGACGCGGCCGACCTCTTCAACGGCAGCCAGTTCCGCCGCACGATCGGCGGCGTCGCGAAGAGCCTCGGCGAGCCGCGCGCATCGATCGTGACGTTCTCGGGAGTGAATCCCGAGCTCGTGATCACGATCGCCTGGGACATCTCCTGGTACCAGTACCGCGTTTCTCCCGATTCGGCCCAGCCGATGACGCTCGCCGAGCGCGGGCACGAGCTCGACGAGCTCGACGACCGCTACACGCAGTGGAACGCTCACGTCGAGCCGGGTGGACGCCTCGTGCCCGACATTGCGCGGATCTAGTCGTTCCCTAAACTGAGAACGCGATGATCTATTGCGTTATCCCGCGCGAGCTCGAAGCCGAGCTCTTCGACAAGATGGTCGAGTACTACAAGGACAACCCGAACGTGACCGTGATCGTCGACCGCCGCGAGGGCCCAGACCGTCGCAAAGGGAAGTCGTACGGAGGCAAGCGCGAGATTCGCGACCGCCGCCGGGCACGTATTCCGGGCACGTTCCCGGAGACCGACGCTCCCGACTAACATCGCTTTCGTGGCGGTCACGGGCGTCAAGACGTTCAAGAACTTCATTGGCGGCGACTGGGTCGACTCCGTCTCGGGCGAGACGTTCGAGTCGATCAGCCCCGCCGACGGCGAAACGCTCGGCGTCTTTCCCAAGTCTGTCCCGGAGGACGTCGACCGCGCGGTCGCTGTTGCGAAGGAGGCATTCGAGGAGTGGCGGCTGGTCCCGGCGCCGCAGCGCGGCGAGATCCTCTTCCGCTTCGCGCAGCTCGTGGCCGAGCACAAGGCCGAGGTCACCGACCTGATGACGCACGAGATGGGGAAGGTGAAGGCGGAGGCCGGCGGCGACGTGCAGGAAGCGATCGATATGAGCTTCTACATGGCCGGCGAGGGCCGGCGGTTGTGGGGCCAGACTACGCCGTCGGAGCTCAGGGACAAGTTCAACATGAGCGTGCGCATGCCGATCGGCGTCGTCGGCGTCATCACGCCGTGGAACTTCCCGATCGCGATCCCGTCGTGGAAGATCGCGCCCGCGCTGGTGAGCGGCAACACGATCGTGTTCAAGCCTGCGACGGACACTCCGCTCCTGGGCGAAAGATTTATCGAGTTGCTCGTCGAGGCAGGCGTGCCCGCCGGCGTCGTGAACGTCGTCCACGGCGGCGGCGGCGCGGTCGGGGACCGGCTCGTGCGCCATCCCGACGTGCCGGTGATCACGCTGACAGGCTCGCGCGAGACCGGGGTGGAGGTGATGCGGAACGCCGCAGATCACCTGAAGCGCGTCCACCTCGAGCTCGGCGGCAAGAACGCGATCATCGTGCTCGACGACGCCGACCTCGACCTGGCGGTCGAGGGGATTCTCTGGTCGGCGTTCGGCACCTCCGGCCAGCGCTGCACTGCTGCATCTCGCGTTATCGCGGAGAGCGGCGTCTACAACGAGCTCTCGTCACGACTGGTCGCGGCAGCCGAGAAGCTGCGGCTCGGCGTCGGCTGGGAGGACGACACCGACGTGGGGCCGGTGATCAACGACAAAGCGCTCGAGAAGATCCACTCGTACACGCAGATCGGGATCGACGAAGGCGCAAAGCTGCTCACGGGCGGAGAGGTTGCGTCGGGCAACGGCCTCGACAAGGGCCACTACTACCGGCCGACTCTGTTCGGCGACGTCGATCCGCAGATGCGGATCGCGCAGGAAGAGATCTTCGGTCCGACGACGGCGCTGATTCGCGTGAACGACTTCGACGAGGCGATCCGCGTGTCGAACGGCATCCGTTTCGGCCTCTCGTCATCGATCTTCACGCACGACGTCAACAAGGCGTTCCGCGCGATGCGCGACCTCGCCGCCGGAATCACGTACATCAACGCCGGCACGATCGGCGCCGAGGTGCACCTGCCGTTCGGAGGCACGAAGGAGACAGGGAACGGTCACCGCGAGGCCGGCCAGGCGGCGCTCGACGTCTTCACCGAGTGGAAGTCGATCTACGTCGACTACTCGGGCAAGCTGCAGAAGGCCCAGATCGACACGTCGTCTTAGCGGCGCTCGACCCGACCGTCCTCGACGGCCCACGCATCCCGCTGCTCGACGACTTGTCCGTCCTCGTTGAAGCGCAGCAGCGACGTGCCGGCGAGCGTGACGTCCTTCCCGTTCTCGCGCACGAACGCCCACCACTCGACGGCGGCGCGATCGCCGTCGACGACCGGTTTGCCGTACCACGGCTCCGCCCACTCTTCCTCTGCGAGCGCCCATTCCACGTACTCGCGCGGTGTCTTTGGCTGGCGAAAGGGGTGCGAAAGGTAGAAGCAGTCCTGCGCGTAGGTTTCGAGGATCGGCTCCGGGTCGAGGGCACGCCAGCCGCGCATCCAGCCGTCGACCCAGCGCCGAGCCGCCTCCGCCGTCGTCACGGCCGCGATGATAGGCGGTGTGAACCGCAAGCTCGTCGTGTTTGTTCCGCATGAGTCCCTCGACCAGGTCCGTGACGCGCTCTTCGACGCGGGCGCCGGGCGCATCGGCGGCTACGAGCGCTGCTCGTGGTACACGGAGGGGACGGGCACGTTTCTCGGCGGCGAGGGAACCGCACCTTCGGTCGGCGAGGCTGGTCGCGAGGAGCGCGTGCCGGAGCTGCGCCTCGAGACGGTGTTCCCCGCGGAGCTCCACGAGCAGGTGATCGGCGCGCTGCGGCGCGCGCACCCGTATGAGGAGCCGGCCTTCGACGTCTACGAGCTGCTGTGAAGGCGAAGCTGTCGACGGACGGAGGCGCACGCGGCAACCCCGGCCCTGCCGCGTACGGCTACGTCCTCGAGACCGAGGACGGCACGGTGCTCGACGCCCGCGGCGAAAAGATCGGTGTTGCTACGAACAACGTCGCGGAGTATCGCGCCCTCGTCGCAGGCCTCGAGGCGGCCATCGCGCGTGGCGTGACCGACCTCGAGGTTGTTTCCGACTCGGAGCTGCTCGTGAAGCAGATGCGTGGGGAGTACAAGGTCAAGAACGAGGCGCTACGCCGTCTTTCGCTCGAGGCAACCCGCCTCGCGCGCGACCTTGGCTCCGTCACGTACACGGCCGTTCGCCGGGAGCACAACGAGCTCGCCGACAGTCTCGTCAACGACGCGCTCGACGCCTGACCCGGACGCCGTCCGCATGTCCTCGGCCAGGCGGTGGATGTGCTCCTCCGCCAGTCCTTTTCTCAGCTCGGGATGCGTGAGGTACATGGGCTCCTCCCCTGACTAGAGTAGTTCCAGATCGAAATACTAACCATGGAACCACTTGACGTCAAATATTCTTTTGTAGAGAATCTCGATATGGTGAAAACAGCGAAACAAACCGAGCAAGACCACATCGACCGCTGGCTGGAAGAGATCCGCGAGTTCCTGCCGACGCTAGACCTGCGGGTGGAGGGAATCGTCGACCGGATCGGCGGGATCGAGCGACGGATCAAACGCATGTTGGACGAGACCCTGGAGGAGCACGGCCTGAGCTCCGGTGAATGGCATTCGCTCGGGAAGCTCGCCCGCACGCCGGGTGGGCGACGATCGGCCGGTGAGCTCGCTGCGAACGTCGAACTCTCGAGCGCGGCGATGACGAACCGCCTGGACCGGATGGAGAAAGCGGGGTTCGTGAAGCGGATTCCTGACGAGCACGACCGTCGCTCCGTGCAGATCGAGCTGACGGACAAGGGCAGGAAGCTCTACGAGCGGACGGTCGAGGCGCAGGCCGCGAAGGAAGGCATCGTCGCCGAGGCGCTGACGCCGAATCAGCAGGACGAGCTGAACGACCTCTTACGGCGCCTGATGCTGGCGTTCGAGCGTCGCGAAGCGCCAAAGTGAGGCCGCGAAGGCCGGGCTATACTTTGCCTCCGCGCGGATGTAGCTCAGTTGGCTAGAGCGTCTGCTTGCCATGCAGAAGGTCGACGGTTCGAGTCCGTTCATCCGCTCTTCAGAAAAGCCCGCTCAGGCGGGCTTTTTGTTGCTAGGAACCGCAAACGCTGCGGCGCTTGTGCTCACCAGAATGGTCACGGTCGTCGGGGGACGGGCACGCTAGACGGGCTCGACGGCAAAGTTCGCGCGAACGTCCTACTCGCCGAGAACCCGTGTGGGAAGTCGTCGATTTCGTTCAACGCGCGGCGCAGCTCGGCCGGACGGCGAGCCCATGCCGTTGAAAACGGCCGCGTCTGCGGCGAGCGTGCCGACTCGCCGACGAGCTGCGGCGTGGCGATGCTCCGCGTTTGATTGTTAGGCCGTTCGGCAGCAGACTTCGGGCATGGTCGCGCTGGTGATCCTTGTCGTCATCGGACTCCTCATGCTTGCGGCGATTCTGCGCCTGCTTTGGCGCGCGGCGCGCGGAGACATCCAGATCGAACCGACATCTCACGGTCGGCAGCTTTTCGGCAGGAGCCAGAAGAACGGCGATACAGGCTGAAGCGCATAGATCGCCCAGTGGCGCCGGGTGTTTTTAGGGCGTGGTCACAATGGTCACACTCGATGTTCGCGGAGTTGGGTCAACCTCGGCCGGCCCCGTGCCTGAGAACCTAAGCGCGCTCGGCGACGACGATCAGGCGCGAGTCCTTCGTCACGCCGGGCGCGCGCACGTTCTCGAACCCGGCGTCCTCCAGCCACGCCCGCAGTTCGGGCACGCTGAACCACCGCACGACGAACTGCGTCTTCCTAGTCCGCCCGTCACGAGCGACGATGCGCTCCGTGACGAACCGTGCGTGCTCGACGTCGAGTTCCCACGCGTCTGCCATCACGTTGCCGTCACGCTCGACGAAGTGCTGCGGCAGCGGGTTCAAGAGGATGCGCGTGATGTTCTGCGTCTCGAGGATCAGCTTGCCGCCCGGCTTCAGCACGTCGTGAAACTGCTCGAGCACGGCCTTGTTCTGATCGTCCGAGAAGTAGCCGAAGCTCGTGAACCAGTTGACGAGCGCGTCGAACTTCTCTCGCCAGGGGAGCTGGCGCATGTCGCCCTGGACGTACTCGACCTCGACGCCCCGCTCGGCCGCGTCGGCGCGTGCGCGCTCGAGGAAGAACTCGCTCGCGTCGATTCCGGTGACGTGAAAGCCGCGCTCCGCAAGTGAGTTGGCGATGCGCCCATGTCCGCAGGGACAGTCGAGGACGGATGCGCCGGCGGGGAGCTCGAGCAGCTCGAGGATCTTCTCGACGTCCTCCTTCGTGCGCTCGGCGTTGAGGATGCCCTCGTAAAAGTAGAGGTAGTCCTCGTTGAAGACGCCCTCGAAATCGAACTCGTTCATGCGTCACTCTCGCCGAACTCGTCGAGCAGCATGTGGATCTCGCCGACGCGCTCGAAGCCGAGTCGCTCGAGGATCGGCCGCGACATCGAGCCGCCCTGCGTGATCAGCGCCGGCGTTCCGTTCGCGACCGCTTCCTGCCAGCGCGCGTGGAGCAGCGCTCTGTACGCGCCACGGCCCCGTGCGTGCGGCGCGGTTGCGCCGCCGTAGAGCAGCAGGCCGTGCTCCGTCGGCGCCGACGTGCCGGCGGCGACCAGTTCGTCGTCGAGCCACGCCGCGTGCATGACGTTCACCGTGTCTTGCCACGTCTTCGGAAGCAGCGCGCGGGACTCTTCGATCTCCTCCTCGGTCGCCCCGAACGCCACCCACTGTACCGCGTTCGCCGCGGCGAACTCGTCGAACGTCTCGACCCGGCGCGCGACGATCCCGGGCGGCGGGGCAGCCGGCTCCGCCGTGAGCACGAGCGCGACGGCGTACGGCTCCTTGTCCCAGGTGAGGCCGCGCTCGAGCAGTTGCTCGACGAGATCCGCCGGCTCGGCCGAGCTGCCGACCTCCCACTGCGTCTTCGTGCGGCCGCGTTCGCGCAGTAGCGAGCGCGTCTCTTCGATGGCGTCGTCAATTTCGTCATGCCGCATGCGCTGGCGCTGCACCGTGTTCCAGGTCTTGCCCGGCCCCATGCAGAGCGTGTAGCGGTCGGTCTCGATCCGCTCGCTGTTCGGCCCCAGCGGCCCGAACGAGTTCGGGTACTCAGCGATCTCGCGCAGCATGCGAGGACGCTACCCTGTGGCGCTCGGCGCCGTGGCCGAGTGGTTAGGCAGAGGCCTGCAAAGCCTCGTACACCGGTTCGAATCCGGTCGGCGCCTCTCCTGCGCTACTCGCGCTCGAGCTCGAGGTGCGTGCCGACTGCGCTGTACACGATCAGGTATCCGATCGTCAGCGCGGCTGTCAGCGCGAACATCGCCACGACGAGCCGCGGGTTCCCGAAGGGGTTGTCGATCTCGGTCGCGATCACGTGCGCGATCCTGCGCGGGCGCACGAGTGCATCCCAGCTGTTGAAGCGCAGGAAGCGACCGAGGTAGACGCCGAAGCTCGCGAGACCGAGCGCGCCGATCACGCCGAGCCACGACCAGAACGGGCTCACGACGCGATCCCAGATCATCTGCATGAGGTAAAGCGACGCGAATCCGAGCACCAGCGCCGTCCACGCGAAGGAGGCGAGCATCAGCGCGTCGTACCAGAGCGGTGTCGTCCGCGACTCCTGCAGGTGGATGAAGTCCGTGAGGAGGTACGGCGCGTTCGGAAAGAACAGCAGCCACAGGACGCCGTACGCAGCCGTCGCGACGTCGTTCCGGCGTCGCGCGTTCGTGTACGCGGCGAGTGCGAACACGAACGGGACCCACGCCAGCGCGAGGTTCCAGATGAGGAAGCGGTAGAAGTCGTTGCCGGCGTGAGCGTTGCGTACGAGGACGGTCGCGACGCAGAGCGCCGACGCAGCCAGCAGGGCCGGAATCGTCAGCGCGCGGCGGTTCGTCAATACGGCCGAACGCCACCGACGTAGCTGAACGAGTAGTCGGACTCGTAGAGGCTCGAGATCTTCACGACGTCGCCCGTGTGTGGGGCGTGGATGAATTGGCTGTTGCCGATGTAGATGCCGACGTGACCGGGCCCGTTCGGTCCGGGGTGGAAGAAGACGAGGTCGCCCGGCGCGAGATCTTCCGGCGAGAGGATGCGCGTGCCTTCGCTCCATTGCGCGCCGCTGAAGTGCGTGAGGTGGATGCCGAGTTGCGCGTAGACGTACATCACCAGGCCGGAGCAATCGAACCCGGAGAACGGGCTCGCGCCGCCCCACACGTATCGAATGCCGAGAAACCGTTCGGCGATCGCGACGGCTCGTGCGCCCGGCCCGCCGCCCTGGGGCAGCGCCGGCACGCTCAGGAGCGACGGTCCGCCCACCGTCGCGAGCGGCGCGAGGCCGAACAACAGCCACGACGACCCGCGCCGGGGCTCTCCGGCCGCGCCGGCGCGCGTGACGCCGACGAGGATCTGGCGATCGCCGGTGACGACGCGCACGCCGACAAGCCCGAGGTCGGTGCCGAGGCGTCCGGGCAGCGCGGCTTCCTGCAGGAAGACCGCATAGCTGCCGTCGCCGACCTGGAGCACGGTGTTCGGCGTTGCCTGCGCGTAGCGGCCAGCGACCTGCAGTCCGTCGACGTGCGCGCCAGTGGTCCCTGATGCGGGCACGTACATGCTTGCGATGCGAATGCGGCCCCCGAGGATGCTCACGTCTTGCAGCGCGACACCGGAGGCGTCACGCCGTGAAGAACCGATCGTCAGCAGGTAGCCGTAGTCATACGGCGACTGGTACGGGCCGTCGCCGACCTTACCGACGAGGACGCCGTGAGCGTTGCGGATCTCGGCGACGGGAGTCGCCGCGTGCGCAGTCGCAGGGAGCACGAAGGCGACGCCGACGAGGACCAAAGCGAACCGGCGCACGTCATGAGGATACGACAGCGGGCCGGCGAATCCCTACGCGTTGTTGCGAGGCGCGCGCGTGAGGAGTGCGCGCGCCGTATCGCGCGCGCCCTCGTGCTGTTCGGCGGCCTGCTCCACGAGTCGCCGCAGTACGTCTCTGATGCCGATCATCCCGACGAGGAACTCTCCCTCGCACACAGGGAGGTGCCGGATCCGCTTCGCCGCCATCAACTCAGCAGCCCCGACGATGTCGTCCTCGGGCGACACCGTCACGGGTCTCCGAGTCATCAAGTCCTCGACCGCGACCTCGCCGAACAATGAGCCTTCACCGGCCGCCCTGAGCACGTCGCGCTCGGTGAAGATGCCGACGAGGCGAGGACCGTCGCAGACGGCCACCGAGCCGATGCCCTCCTCGAGCATGCGCGCGATCGCCTCCTGGACGGATGCCTTCGGTCTCACCGTCACGACCCGGACGGTCATCGCGTCCCCGACTGCCATGCCGGAGCGAGCATAAGACACGGGACGCGCTTGCAACAAGCGGTGCAAGCAGAATTCCTCGGTTCGGCACTTGACCGAGTGACAGCGGTCCGGAATGATCGATCTCTCGATATTTACGGGCGGTCGGCCCGCCTGTTTGGGCGCATTCACTTTGAAAGGGGAGATCTATGAGTAGAAGGGCTTGGGTCGTCGTCGGCGTCGTGGCCGCCGCGGCTCTCGTTGCGGCGCTCGTCGCCGGGATGGCGGCGTCGTCGCACCGCGACGCGCATACGAACATCGTGCTCGCGAAGAAGGCCGGGGGCGAAGCAGTCAAGGACCTCGCAGGCGTCGCGAACGAAGGGCCTGAGTCGACCTGGGAGGCCGAGCAGGCTGCAGCGCGCGCCTACCCGGCCGACGCGATCCCGGCCGCGGCGCAGTCGAACTCGGCTTCGACGTTCAAGGCGCTGAACAACAAGGGCGGCAAGAAGGGCGCGTGGCAGTCGATCGGCCCGCAGGCGGCCGAGTACCCGGCCGTCCTCGACCAGTTCCTGGCCGGCGGCAAGCCCTACACCGCGTCGGGCCGCGTGACGGCGCTGGCGATCGGCGGCTGCAAGCCCAACAACAAGTGCTCGCTGTACGTCGGCGCCGCGGGCGGCGGCGTCTGGGTCGGGCAGGCGAACGACGGCGCAGACGGCCACTGGAAGTTCGTGTCCGGCTCGTTCGGCACGAACGCGATCGGCGCGTTGCTCGTCGATCCCGCCGACCCGAGCGGCAACACCGTGTACGCCGGAACCGGCGAGCCGAACGCATCGGCCGACTCCGAGGCCGGCCTCGGCATCTACAAGTCGACCGACGGCGGCGACACGTGGTCGTTCGTGCCCGGCAGCGACACCTTCCGCGACCGCGCGATCGGCGCGCTCGCGTTCGACAAGGACCACAACCTGCTCGTCGGCCTGGCGAGCGCAATTCGCGGCATCAGCTCCGTGTCGAGCGGCGGCGCGATCGGCTGCAACACGCCGACGACGCCTCCGGGCTGCAACGTCCGCGGCCTCTACCGGCAGACGGGTGCAACGTTCACTCGGATCTTCACGAGCGCGGTCGCCGGCGTCGCGACGCGAGGCGTCACCGACGTCGAGCTCGACCCGTGGAACCCGAGCACGATCTACCTCGCATCGTTCCAGCAGGGCGTGTGGCGCTCGCTGGACAACGGTGCGACATGGACGCAGATCAAGACCGCGCTGAACGCGGCGCAGAACACCGACCGCGCGCAGTTCTCGCTCGGCAAGCTGCCGGGCGGGTTCACGCGGATGTACGTCGGAATCGGCAACGCGGGCACGAACGCCGCCCGCTTCTACCGCACCGACGACGCGGCCGGCGCGGCGGTGTTCACCGACATGACGACGCCGCAGACCCTCGGCTACTGCACCGGGCAGTGCTGGTACGACAACGTCGTCTACTCGCCTTCGGAAGATCCGAACGTCGTCTACCTCGGCGGCTCGTTCTCCTACGGCGAGCAGAACGTCATCGACAACGGCCGGGCCGTGGTGATGTCCACGGACGGCGGCGTGACGTTCACCGACATGACTCGCGACAAGGGCGACGACGGCTGGCTCCATCCGGACCAGCACGCCCTCGTCACGATGCCCGGCAAACCACTGCAGTGGATCGCCGGCGACGACGGCGGCGTCGTGCGGTCGGACGGCAAGTACGTTGACGGCTCCGGACACTGTGCGGACTACGGCGCAACCGGCGCGGCCCTCGCGTACTGCCAGTCGATCCTCAGCCGCATTCCCAATCAGACCACCGTGCTGAACAAGGGGCTCGTCACTCTGCAGTTCCAGAGCCTCTCGATCAACCCGAAGGACCCGAAGGGCGGCCTCATGGGCGGCACCCAGGACAACGGCACCTTCGAGTACACGGGCGGCAGCGGACACAACTGGCCGCAGATCATCTACGGCGACGGCGGACAGTCCGGCTGGAGCGCATCGGACAGCAAGCTCCGCTTCAACACGTTCACGGGGCAGGCCAGCGACACGAACTTCCAGAACGGCGACCCGACCAAGTGGGTCATCGCGACCGGTCCGATCGTGGCGAGCGCCGACGGCGCGTACTTCTACCCGCCGATCATCGCCGACCCGAACCCCGCAGCCGGCGGGACGATCTTCCAGGGCTCGTTCCACATCTGGAGGACGCAGGACTGGGGCGGCAACCAGGCGTTTCTCGAGGCGAACTGCCCCGAGTTCACGACGAGCGCCGCAAATCCGACTTGCGGTGACTTCGCCATCCTCGGCGGGACCACCGCAGGTGCGAACACGGCCGGCTCCCTGATCGGCACGGCGTACGGCGCCGACCGGACGGGCGGAGACGTGGCGGCAATCGAGCGTGCGCCGAGCAACACCGGCACGCTCTGGGCTGCGACCGGCACCGGCCGTCTGTTCATCTCTGACAACGCCGACGCACCGGCCGCGAGCGTGACGTTCACGCGGCTCGACACGTCGGCGGCGAACGATCCGAATCGGTTCATCTCGTCGATCTACGTCGACCCGACGAACCCGAACCGCGCGTGGGTCTCCTACTCCGGTTACAACATCAACACGCCGGCGCAGCCGGGTCACGTGTTCCGGGTCGACCGGATCGGAGGGGTGGCGACGTGGACGGACATCACGTTCGACCTGCAGGACCTGCCGATCACGGATCTCGTCCGTGACGACGCCACCGGTGACCTCTACGCCGCGTCGGACTTCGGCGTGATGAGGCTCGCGAACGGAGCGACGTCGTGGACGATGGCAGCAGACGGCATGCCGATGGTCGAGGTTCCCGGCCTGTCGATCTCTTCCGACGCCCGCATCCTGTACGCGGCGACGCACGGGCTCGGCGCGTGGAAGCTCGAGCTTCCGAAGGTCGAGAAGCACTAGGTCGCACCCGATCGTGAACGGAGAAGGGCCGCCTCCGGGCGGCCCTTCTCATTTCGCTCTAGTTTCGCGGCGCGGCTTGATCTCCCAGCCTGGTCAGCGAAGGCCGCCGCGCTCGTGGTGCGCGCGGAAGAAGTTCTCCGAGCCGGCGCTCGCCATCGCAGCGGAGGCCGAGATCTCGAGCGCGAGCGCCGCGGCCGCGACGATCTGGGCGAATCGGTAGACCTTTCCCGGTCCGGCGCAGCCGATGAGCTCGAGCCAGTCGTGCGCCGACGGCAGAGTCGTCCCGCCGCCGACCGTTCCGACCTCGAGCCCGGGGAAGCGGATCGAGCAGTGGAAGCCGCCGTCCACCCGGCGGCCGGTTCCGTGCGCCATCGAGCTCGTCCCGACCATGCCGATGTCCTGTCCGGTCGCCGTGAAGACGGCGGCGATCGCGGACGCAGGCGTGAACGCGACGGACTGCATCCCGGACGCGACAGCGCCGTGTGTGCCGGCCCACGCGAGCGCCTCGAGATCCTCAGCCGTCGTACGCAGGATGCGCCGGATCGCCTCGTCCGTGAGCGTGCACTCCGCGATCACGGTCTTCCCGTGGCCGGTGTGGAAGTACTGGTAGGACGGCTTCTTGTCGCCGCCCATGTTCGCCTCGAGGATCGCGCGCTCGGGCTTCACGGGAGCGCGCTCCATGACGTAGCCCATGTTGAGCAGGTAGCTGTTGCGCGTCATCATGTTCGGCCCGACGGCATCGCCGGTCGTCCACGCCCAGAGCACGTGGCACATCGGCCCGACGACGTGCGTCGTGACCTCGCGGAGCTTCGCGTGGCGAGAGACGAACGGGTCGTCGGAGCGGGCGATCCAATCGCGCATCGCGTCGAGCTCGTCCTCGAGCCAGCCTGCGAGCCGGATCGCCTCCGCGGCCGACGCGCAGACGAAGCAGCTCGCCCGCGTGATCCGATCGTGCAGGACGTGCGTCGTGATCGTTCCCGCGGCCTTCGCGCCGCGCGTCATCGACACGGTCAGGCCGCCCTCGGTGTGCGCGAGCGGGACGTGGATCGTCTCTGTCGAGCGTCCCGTCTCGAGGACGGCGCCTGCGTCGTCGAGCTCGTACTCCCCGAGGTCGATCCCGATCGGCGCGACCGAAACCGGGATGACGGCGACGCCCGTGACCGTCTCCGCGGCGCCGGCGAACTGCTCCAGGTCGATCGACGTGACGAGCCCGTCGAGCGCCAGCGCCTCCTGCCGCGCGCGAATCGACGCGGGATCGTTCTTGCGCGGGAAGCGCTTGAGTTCCATGCGGGGAGCTTAGTGCGGAGTCATGCCGACGAAGATCGCCCAGCCGAGTTGGTCGCGCCTGTACGTCAGGTGATCGCGCCGACGACGCTCGTGTTGGGCACGGATGTCGTCCGCAGCGGTCTGCGTCGCCAGCCACTCCTCCAGCGCACGCCAGTGCAGGCTCTCGTAGCGGTCCCAGTCGTCCTCCGAGGTGGCGATGATTCCCGTAAGGGCGACGCCTGTCGCCGTGAAGCGGTCAGCCGTGGCTGCCAGGTCCACGTAACCGTCGTCGTCGCGTGACGGTGCTTTCCAATACGGCTCGCCGATCGCGACGAAGCCGCCTGGTCTCACCGCGGGAACGAGCCGCGCAGCGGCGTCGCCGATGTTCCCCCAGACGAACGCGGCGCCGAGGCAGAGCGCCACGTCCCACGCCTCCGGCTCGAGCGGATAGTCCCGCGCGTCGCCCAGGTGGATCTCGACGAGCGCCTGCAGGCCTTGCTCTTCGATCCGGGCGCGGGCGTCGGCCGCGAACTCCGGTCGCAGCTCTAGACCGGTGATGCTGCAGCCGAACGTCGAAGCGAGGATTGCGGCCGGCCCTGCCTTGCCGCACGCGACGTCGAGCACGCGCGCGCCGGGGCCGAGTCGTACGTATTCGCCGAGTAGGAGGATCTTCTCGGCGCTCGTGGGGTTCTGGATGACGTGGTCGCGCTCCGCGACCTCGTACGACCAGTCCACCTACGTTCCCACGTGCTCGCGCCGCAGCATCGAGTAGACGATCGTGTCGGAGCGCAGGCCGGGCTTGAGGTACGTCCAGCGCAGCACCCCCTCGCGCGTGTAGCCGCAGCGCTGCGCGACGACCTCCGACGCGGGATTCTCGACGTCGATCAGGAGCTCGATCCGCTCGAGCGGGAACTCTCCGAACGCCCACGTCGTCAGCAGGCTCAACGCCCGCGTCGCTACGCCGCGGCCGCGCGCTTGCGAAGCGACGATGTATCCCGCCTCCGCCTCCTGCGTCTCGAGGTCGAGCTTCACGAGGCCGATGAAGCCGAGGACGCCGCTCTCGGCGTCGACGATTGCGAAGGCCGCGTTCGTTCCCTCGTCGCGCCCGCGCCTGTACCGCTCGACCCAGCGCTCGCCGAAACCCTCTGGCACGGGCTCGGGCACGCGCGTGAAGCGCGCGACGTCGTCGTCGCGGGCGAGCGCGTCCATCGCCGCCGCGTGCTCGGCGGTGAGCGGTTCGAGTCGGATGTCGCCGTCGGCGAGCGACGTCACGAGAACGACGGCAGCTCGACATCCGAGACGTCGATGCCGAGGGAGCGGGCAAGGCGCACGCCCTGCTCGAGGTCGTCCTGCAGCATCTTGATGTCGCGCTCGCGCATCAGCCCGGCGATCGACGCGCGTGCCTTCGGTCGCCACATCGAATGCGCGACGAAGATCGGCAGCATCTCGTTCGCGATCCTCACGAGCTGCTGCTGCTCTCTCTTCGTCGTGTCCTCGAGCAGCACGCGCTCGTACGCCATGCCTGCGCTGTGATGGATTCCGTCGTCCACGGTCAGCCTGTTGCACAGGTCCTCGAGCACCGTCCCGGGCGAGGCGGCGGCGATCATCCGGAAGCGCGGGATGATCAAGCGCTCGAAAAAGACCTGCATCAGGAACACCTTCTCCTCGAGCGTGTCGAGGGCGAGGAACATCGTCGCGAGCTTGTCCAGGTGCGGGTCGCGCTCGGCCTCGCCGCCCGCCTCCTCGGCGAGCTTCAGCCACGCCTCGGTGTGGCGCGCTTCGTCCTGCGCCATCGTCGAGTAGTAGAGCCGCGCCTCGGGATGCGGCGCGGCGTTGAGCAGCTGCGACGCCATCTTCACCGCGAGGATGTCGGCCTGCAGCTGCTGCATGATCACGGAGCGCCAGAGGTCGCGCCTGCGCGCGAGCTTCTGCGGCGAGCCCTTGTACTCCGGGATCGGCGGCCGCTCGTTCCAGGGAAGCTCGCGTACCTGCCACTCGGCGCGTTTCGCGAGCTCGTAGTAGCGGAGGACGCCCGCGTACGCGCTGCGGTCGTCGGTTGTGTCCGGTGCCAGCTGCTCGGTTTCCATCAAGGACAGGCTAACGTCTCGGGCCGTGGCGACCCTGTTGGACGGCAAAGCGCTCGCGCAGCGGATTCGTGCCGAGGTGAAAGAGGAGATCGCGCAGCTCGGATCGCTCGGGCTGGCGACGATCCTCGTCGGCGACGATCCGGCGAACGACATCTACATCCGCCGCAAGCACGAGGCGGCGCAGGAGGTCGGCATCACGTCGACGGACATCCGGCTGCCGGAGGAGACGTCCGAGGAGGAGTTGCTCGATCGAATCGCGGCGCTCAACGGCGACGACGCGATCGACGGCATCCTCGTCCAGCTGCCGCTTCCCGAGCACGTCAGCGAGGTTCGCGTGATCCGCGCCGTCGAGCCGGTGAAGGACGTCGACGGCTTTCATCCCCTCAACGCCGGCCAGCTCTACCTCGGCCGGCCGTCGCTCGTGCCTGCGACGCCGATCGGGATCATGGCGCTGCTCGCCGAGTACGACATCTCGCTCGAGGGCGCGAAAGCGGTCGTCGTCGGCCGCAGCGACATCGTCGGCAAGCCCGTCGCGCATCTCCTGCTGCAGCAGCACGCGACTGTGACCATCTGTCATTCACGGACGCGCGATCTTCGGCGCGAGACGCTCGAGGCTGACGTGCTCGTGGTCGCCGTTGGCCGGCCCTGGCTCGTGACCGCCGACATGGTGAAGCAGGGGGCCACGGTCGTCGACGTCGGCTTGAGCCGCACGGATGCAGGGCTCGTCGGCGACGTCGACCCCGCGGCGATGGAAGTCGCAGGCCACATGACGCCTGTTCCGGGCGGAGTTGGTCCGATGACGATCGCCAGTCTGCTGCGCAATACCGTCCTCGCAGCGAAATTTCGTGCGAATGTGCTTGCGTTCCCGCCTAGCTAGGTTATTCTCCGGTCGCTGTAGAAACCGGTCGGCGACTCGGTGCCCGGGTCGTCGCTTGTACGTGTAAGGAGGATTCTTTGCCAGAGGGCACCGTGAAGTGGTTCTCGAACGAAAAGGGCTACGGCTTCATCGAGCGTGAGGGTGGCGACGACGTGTTCGTTCACTTTTCCGCGATCACGATGGAGGGCTACAAGTCGCTGACCGAAGGCCAGCGCGTGTCGTTCGAAGTGGTCCAGGGCCCCAAGGGCGCCCAGGCCGCGAATGTGCAGGCCGCGTAAAGCTTTCCTTTCGGAACCGAATGTCACAACGGGCCCCGAAAGGGGCCCGTTCTTTTTTCCCTCGCCCGCTTCGCTTTCCGCTCGGGGCTCGCGCTTCGCGCTCGCCATTGGTCGGCGGTCATGGGAACGCTGCTTCGGTGGGGCGCTGGTGGGCGGCGCGTCGCGGCCGCGCCGCCGGCAATCGTTTTGGGAGGATCTGACGCATGGCGATCACGAGAGAGCAGGTTGTTCACGTCGCGCACCTGGCGCGCCTCGCGTTGACCGAGGAGGAGCTCGAGCGCCTCCTCGGTCAGCTCGACGCGATCCTCGACGCCGTGTCGAAGGTGTCGGAGCTCGACCTCTCGGACGTGCCTCCGACGTCGCATCCGCTCGACCTCGTGAACGTGCTCGCCGACGACGTGCCGCGTCCTTCGCTCCCGCGCGAGGCCGCGCTGGCGAACGCGCCGCAGGCGGAGGACGGAGCCTTCCGGGTGCCGCCGACATGATCGACACGCTGCGACTGACCGCCGGAGACGCGAAGGCGATGCTCGAGCGCGGCGAGGTGAGCGCCGAGGAGCTGCACGCTGCGTACGCGGCGCGCGAGGACGACGTGCACGCCTATCTCAAGCGCCTCGACTACGTAGGGGCGAAGGGGATTCCAATCGCGCTCAAGGACGTGATCGGCACGGAAGGCGTCGAGACGACTGCGGGCTCGCGGATTCTCAAGGGCTACGTGCCGGTGTACGACTCGACGGTCGCCTCGCGCGTCAAGGACGCCGGCCTCTCGCTCCTCGGCAAGACGAACACGGACGAGTTCGCGATGGGCTCGTCGACGGAGAACTCCGCGTTCGGGCCGTCGCTCAACCCGTGGGACCCGACGCGGGTGCCGGGCGGATCCGGCGGCGGCTCGGCGGCGGCCGTCTCTGCGGGCCTCGCCCCGTGGGCGCTCGGGTCGGACACCGGCGGGTCGATCAAGCAGCCGGCTGCCCTGTGCGGGATCGTCGGGCTGCGTCCGACATACGGAACCGTCTCGCGCTACGGCATCGTTGCGTTCGCGTCGTCGCTCGACCAGGTCGGGCCGACCGCGAAGACCGTCCGGGACACGGCGTTGCTCTACAGCCTCATCGCAGGCCACGATCCGTGCGACTCGACGACCGTCGAGGTGCCGCCGGTCGAGCTGCCGTCCGCGGAGGATCTGCAGGGCGTCCGCGTCGGCGTCCCGAAGGAGCTGAACGAAGCGGAGGGGATCGAGCCGGGCGTCACCGACGCCGTGCGCCGCGCGATCGACCTCTGCAGCGAGCTCGGCGCGGAGGTCGAGGAGTGCTCGCTGCCGCGCTCGGTCGAGTACGGGCTTGCGTGCTACTACCTGATCGCGCCGGCGGAGGCGTCGTCGAACCTCGCACGCTACGACGGTGTGCGCTACGGCTTTCGCGCCGAGACCGGCGACGACGATCTGACGGAGCTGTACGAGCGCACGCGCGACGAGGGCTTCGGCGACGAGCCGAAGCGCCGCATCATGCTCGGCACGTACGCGCTCTCGGCCGGCTACTACGACGCGTATTACGGCCAGGCGCAGAAGGTGCGGACGCTGATCATCCGCGAGCACGCGGAGCTGTTCGAGCGCTTCGACGTCCTCGTGTCGCCGACGTCGCCGACGGTCGCGTTCGAGCTCGGCGCGAGAACCGCGAACCCGCTCGCGATGTACCTCAGCGACCTCCTGACGATCCCGTCGTGCATGGCCGGCCTGCCGGGGCTGAGCATCCCCTGCGGGCTCAGCGACGGGCTTCCCGTGGGGTTGCAGCTCGTCGGCAGGCAGCTGTCGGAGAACACGCTGTTCAGCGTCGGGCACGCGCTCGAGCGCGCGATCGACTTCGACCCCGTCCCGGAGCGACTGCGATGAGGAAGACGTTCGCGGATCCAGCAGCTGACTTCGTGCCGGCCTGCCGGCGCACCTTCGGCGACGCGCGCGTCCTCGATGGCTCGCGCGCCGTGCTCGTCGGCGACGTGAAGCTCGCGCTCGAGGCGGGCGAGCGGGAGCTCTGGCTGATCAAGATGCGTGGGCCGCTCGAGCACCGCCTGGGCATGGTCGAGGTGAAAGGAGACATCGAGCGCGCGCTGCTGGAGGCGAAGGAGCGGCTCGATGACTGAGTGGCAGCCGGTCGTCGGCCTCGAGATCCACGTCCACCTGAAGACGCGGACGAAGATGTTCTGCCGCTGCGAGCTCGAGTACTTCGCGGAGCCGAACACGCGCACGTGCCCGGTGTGTCTCGCGCATCCGGGTGCGCTCCCGGTTGCCAACCGCCTCGCGGTCGAATGGACGATCAAGCTCGGCCTCGCGCTCGGTTGCGAGATCGCCGACGAGGCCGTCTTCTCGCGCAAGAACTACTTCTATCCCGACAACCCGAAGGGCTACCAGATCTCGCAGTACGACCAGCCGCTCTGCGTCGGCGGCTCGCTGCTCGTGCCCGGCCCCGAGGGCGACCGCGAGATCGGCTTCGTGCGCGCGCACCTCGAGGAGGACGCGGCGAAGACGATCCACGTCGGAGGCGCAACCGGGCGGAAGGTCGGCTCGGGGTATTCGCTGATCGACTTCAACCGCGGCGGCACGCCGCTCGTCGAGATCGTCACGCAGCCGGACATTCGCTCCGCCGAGGAGGCCGTGCGCTTCCTGCGCCTGCTGCGGCAGACGATCGTCGAGCTCGGGATCTCCGACGCGGAGATGGAGAAGGGCACGCTGCGCGTCGACGCGAACGTCTCAGTCCGTCCAGCCGCGAGCGACGAGCTGCGTACGCGCTGGGAGCTCAAGAACATGAACTCGTTCACGTTTATCGGTCGCGGCATCGACGCCGCAGTGCGCGATCAGATTGCCGCTTACGACCAGGGCGCTCCGGTCGAGCAGCACACGTACGACTACGAGCCGCACAGCGATCGGCTGACGCCGCATCGCACGAAGGAGGAGGCGGACGACTACCGGTACTTCCCGGAGCCCGACCTCGTGCCTGTCCAGCCGGAGGCCTCGGTGGTCGAGCGCCTCCGCGGCGAGGTGCCCGAGCTGCCCGGTGCGCGCATCGTTCGCCTGCGAGAGGAGCTCGGAGCGGCGACCGCGCAGACGCTCGTCACCGGCGGGCTCGACGCGCTCTGGGTCGCGACGCGCGACGCGGGCGCCGAGGCGATACCGGCCGCCAACGTGATCGCGAACCAGCTCGTCGGCGCGGGCGTCGATCCCGATCGGGTGAACCCCGCGGAGCTCGCCAAGCTCGTCGCGGCGCGCGAGGAGATCCCGCGCAAAACGTTCGACGAGGCGATCGCGCACGCCGGGGACAACGGCTTCAGCGCGGATCCTTACCTGGAGCAGAAGGCGGTCGCAGAAACGAGCGAGCTCGAGCCGATCGTCGACGAGGTGCTCGCCGCGAACGCCGCGAACGTCGAGGCGTACCGCGCCGGCAAGTCGGGTCTGCTCGGCTTCTTCGTCGGTCAGGTCATGAAGGCGACGAACGGCCAGGCCGACGCGCGCGCCGTCAACGACCTCGTGCGCAAAAAGCTCGAGGCGTGAAGTCTGGGGATTCGCTCGCGATCATCCCATCCGGGTGACGCCTCTCCGCTGGAGCGATGACTAGGGTCGTTTCGTGCAGCGTCTGCCGCTCATCGCGCTGGTGTTCGTCGCAGCAGCCCTCGGGCTCACGGCGGCGGGTTGCGGCTCGAAAAGCCCACCGTCCAGCGCCGAGTGGGTCGACGGCGTCTGCTCCTCGATCGTGACGTGGAAGGACTCGCTCGCGTCTAGCGCCCAGTCGCTCCAGGGCGGGAACCTCTCGCAGGACTCGCTGAGGAACGCCGCTGACGAGATGAAGTCCGCGACCGACACGCTGGAGTCCGACATCAAGGATCTCGGCAAGCCGGAGAGCGACACAGGTCAACAGGCAAAGGACTCGGTCGACCAGCTCTCGAGCGAGCTGAGCGACGGAGCGGATTCGATCAAGAGCACGGTTGACGACGTGTCCGATGTCAGCGGTGTGGTCTCAGCGACGGCGAGCGTCACCGCGACACTCGGGACGATGGCGAATCAGATCTCCACGACCGTCAAGAGCCTTCAACAGCTAGACCCCGGCGGCGAGCTGCAGACCGCCTTCAACCAATCGAGCTCCTGCCAGGAGCTCAAAACCGCAGCATCCTCTTAACGCTTCAGAGAAGGCCTAGATGAGGCCGCAGGATCGGGCCGTGTTAGGCCAGGGGTAGAACCCGCGGCCGGAGCGGTAGGCCCTCTCGGCGACCCACATCTGCTCGAGTGGCGTCCAGTTGTCGGCTGTGCCCTTCGCGCGGAGGAGCATGCCGCCGTAGTGCTGCTGGAAGCCGATGTCCATCTGCAAGCCGCCGTAGTACGGACTTCCGTCCTCGGACCACGCGGCCTCGTATCGGTGGATGCACATCCATCCGCGCCGGTGCCTCGGTCCCGCCTCGAAGCGACGTTTCACGGCCACGGCACGCTTGCGCCAGACCGTGTGTACACGGCGTAGGCTCGCGTTTCGCAAGGGTGTGAGGCGCACGACGCGGTGACCCATGACCGACTGCAGCCGGCGGGTCGTCACGCGGTAGTGACGGATCGCCTTGACCATGCCGACGTCGATGCGCACGGTCGTGCGCGCGGACTCGGCGGAGCTCCCGTCGGGCAGGGCCAGCGCGATCGCGGGCACGGCGACGAGCGCAACGAGGTATGTCCGCAGAGTCCGCATCGGGCCGGAGCGCGGCAAGGTAGCAAACGGCTGTAGCCGCAAGTAGAAGTTGTCAGGAATCCGTTAAGTGCAGGTTTGGGAGAGAGTCAGCGGGCTGGCGCAACAAAACCTGCGTAAAGCACGACAACCGCGGAGACGGCGAAGGCGGCCGTTTCCGCGGCCCCGAGCCCAGCGAGCGCGCTCCCGACGGCTGCCAGCGCCACTCCGAGGACGATCAACGCGTTGCCGAGCGGCCGCCTCCGGAAGGTCGCCGCGGCGACGACGACAACCGCCGCCGTCCCGATGCTGTTCGCCAACACCGCGACGAGTCGGGCGGGCACGAAGTCGAGGTGGTCCTGTGCCGCGGGAATCGCATCGCCGGCGAACGTTCCGTGCAGAGGCACCGCGACCGCGATGCCGATCGCGAGCCCCGCGTACATCAACGCGAGCGGCCCCGCCCACCGTCGACGCCACAGGAGCAGCGATCCCGCGCCGAGCAGCGGCGCCGTGAGCAGACCGCCGAAGAGGTAGTAGACGCGGAACGCGCGCGCGTCCCAACCGTGCGCCGCGCCCCACGCGAGCGCGGCCGCCGCGACCGCGTACGCGAAGAGCGCCGCGCCCCAGGCCAACAACTCGGGCGCACGCCGCGCGCGCCAGCGGCGTGCGACCCGACCGGCGAGGCGAAGGGCGATAAGCGATGCCGCGAACGCGAGCAGGGTTTCCACACGGTGAGCGTAATCCGGGCTCTCCGGGCGCGCCGTTAGGCTCCAAGCGATGAGTGGGAAGCGCTACCTCTTCACGCCGGGGCCGACGCCGGTGCCGCCGCAGGTGCTCGCCGCGATGGCGCAGCCGATGGTGCACCACCGCGGGCCCGACTTTCGCATCGTCTACGAGCGCTGTCTCGAGCGGCTGCAGCAGGTCTTCCGCACGCGGAACGAGGTGCTCATGTACGCCTCCAGCGGCACCGGTGGGATGGAGTCGGCCGTCGCCAACCTCTGCTCTCCCGGTCAACGCGTCTGCGTCGTGGTGGGCGGCTCGTTCGGCACGCGCTGGGCGAAGATCGCCGAGGCGTATGGCTGCGAGGTCGACCGCCTCGACTACGAGTGGGGCGAGACGCCGTTCGCGGAGGATCTCGCGGCACGGCTCGCCGAGCGCGAGTCGAGCGTTGTGCTGCTGACGCACTCCGAGACGTCCACGGGCGTCGTGGCCGACGTCAGGAGTCTCGCTGCCGCGGCGAAGGACGCCGGCGCCCTCTCGGTCGTCGACGCCGTCTCGAGCCTCGGCGCTGTTCCGCTCGAGACCGACGAGTGGGGCATCGATGTCGTCGTTTCGGGCTCGCAGAAGGCGCTGATGACGGCGCCCGGCCTCGCGGCTGTCTCGGTCTCGCAGGCTGCATGGGACGCGCGCGGGACGCTGCCCCGCTTCTACTTCGACTGGGAGCTGACGCGAAAAGCGCAGCAGATCTTCGACGCGGCATTCACGCCCGCCGTCTCGCTCGTGGTCGGTCTCGACGTCGCCCTCGGGCTCCTGCTCGAGCAGGGTCTAGAGGCCGCGTTCGAGCGCCATGTGCGACTCGGCCGCGCCTGCCGCGAGGGGATCAAGGCGATGGGGCTCGAGCTCTTCTCGCCCGACGACGACAGCGCTGCGGTCGTCACCGCCGTGCGCGCGCCGGAAGGCGTCGACTCCGACGAGTTGCTGCTCCTTCTGCGCGACCGTCACGGCGTCACGCTTGCGCCGGGTCAGGGGCCGCTGAAGGGAAAGATCTTCCGTATCGGCCACATCGGCTACTTCGACGTCTTCGACATCGGGACGGCGCTCGCGGCAGTCGAGCTGGCGCTGACCGAGCTCGGCGCCGACGTCGAACGCGGCGTCGCAGTGACGCGCGCGATCGAGGCATACGAGCAGCCCGTGCACGCTTGATCCTCGCGCCCCTGACCGCCGCGCTGGCCGCGCCTTGTCGGACGCTCCGTGCTACTTGCACTGTGACGTCCTTCGCCGCTTGCCAGCGCGGCGTCAGGAACGCGAGGATGCGTAGATGAGGGTTCTAGTGCGCGAGCCGATCGCGGATGCGGGCGTCGAGTTGCTACGCGAACACTTCGACGTCGACGTCGACCGTGAGTCCGATCTCGCCGAGGTCATCGGCCGCTACGACGGCATCGTCATCCGCTCCGCGACGAAGCTGACGAAGGAGCTCATCGAGCGTGGCGAGAGGCTGAAGGTGATCGGCCGCGCGGGCGTGGGGGTAGACAACGTCGACGTCGACGCAGCCACGCGCCGGGGCATCGTCGTCGCGAACGCGCCCGAGTCCACGGTCATCTCGGCGGCGGAGCACACAATCGGATTGCTGCTCGCGCTCTCGCGCAACATCCCGCAGGCGCACGCTGCGCTCGCGGAGGGACGGTGGGAACGCTCGCGCTTCGGCGGGATCGAGCTCGCCGGCAAGACCCTCGGCGTCCTCGGCTTCGGGCGCATCGGCCAGCAGGTCGCGCGGCGTGCGCTCGGGCTCGAGCTGCGCGTCGTGGCGTACGATCCGTTCGTCTCGAAGGAGCGCTTCCGGGAGCTCGGCGTCGAGCGCGCGGAGACTCCCGAGGAGCTCTACGCGGTGTCGGACTTCGTGACGCTCCACCTTCCGCTCACCGACCAGACGCGCGAGTCGATCGGCGCGGACGTCTTCGCCAAGATGCGCGACGGCGTGCGGATCGTCAACGCGGCGCGCGGCGAGCTCGTCGACGAAGCGGCGCTCGTCGAGGCGCTGCAGTCCGGCAAGGTCGCCGCGGCCGCGCTCGACGTCTTTTCCGCGGAGCCGTACTCGGGGCCTCTGCTCGAGCTCGACAACGTCGTCGCGACGCCGCATCTCGCAGCGTCCACGGAGGAGGCGCAGGATCGCGCCGGCGTGATCGTCGCCGAGCAGATCGTCGCCGCCCTCGAAGGCGGGCTCGTGACGAACGCGGTGAACATCCCGACGCTGCGCGCGGAGGACATCGAGGCGCTTGCGCCGTACGTCCCGCTCGCCGCGAAGCTCGGGCGGCTCGCGATGGAGCTCGCGCGTGGCCGGGCCGAACGGATCGAGCTCACGTACTACGGGGCGCTTTCGCAATACGACACGCGCCTGCTCACGGTCGCGGCGCTGAACGGTGCGTTCCAGGGCAGCACCGACCAGCCCGTGAACTACGTCAATGCGCCGCTCGTTGCCGCGGAGCGCGGGATCGAGGTGGCCGAGGAACGGAAGCGCTCGTCACGCGATTTCACGAACCTCGTCAGAGTCGGCGTCGACGACGTCCGCGTCTCGGGGACGACGATCGGTCGCGAGGATCGGCAATGGCTCGTGAGCGCGCTCGGCTTCGAGCTCGAGATGGAGCTCGCGCCGCTGCTCGTCGTGTTCCGCTACGACGATGTCCCCGGCGTCATCGGCCGCGTCGGGACGACCTTCGGTGAGGCGGGCGTGAACATCGCCAACATGACGGTGTCGCGCACGCGTCGCGGCGGCAAGGCATTGATGGTGTTGTCGATCGACACGCCTGCGCCGCCCGAGCTCGCGGAGCGGCTGCAGGGCGAGGGCTTCGACGACGCGCGGTTCATCTCTTTGCTGTAAGCCGGTTAGAGTTTTTCGAAATGAGCGACTGGCCCGCCGACGTCGAGCGCGTGTCTGCGTTTCTCCGCAAGTCCGGCGCGGAAGCTCGCATCGAGGAGTTCGACGACGAGACGGCGACGGCGGCGGACGCGGCGCGCGCCGTCGGGTGCGAGATCGGCGCGATCGTCAAGTCCCTCGTCGTGCTCTGCGACGAGCGTCCGGTGGTGGCGCTCGTCCCGGGCGACCGCCGAGGCGACACGGCGAAGATCGCGCGCGCAGCCGGGGCCAAGGAGGGTCGCGTTGCGCGCCCGCGAGAGGTGCCGGACATCACGGGCTTCGCTCCGGGAGCCGTTGCGCCGTTTCCGCTCGAACGAGTCGACCGCGTCCTGATCGACCGCGTGCTCCTCGTGCAGGACGAGCTGTGGATCGGCGCCGGGTCTACGCGTCACATGGCCGTGCTCCCGACCCGGGAGCTCGTGCGGCTCACCAAGGCCGCGCCGGCGGACCTCATCGTGGCCGACTAGTACCATTCCCAGCTCTAACGGCGTCGAAAAGGAGCCCCTCTCAATGCAGGCCACCGAGAAGATCTGGATGAACGGCGAGCTGGTCGACTGGGACGACGCGAAGATCCACGTCGGCGCCCACGGCCTGCACTACGGGACCGGAGTCTTCGAAGGCATCCGCTGCTACGACACGCCGCAGGGGCCGGCCGTGTTCCGGCTTCGCGACCACCTCGAGCGGCTGCACAACTCCGCGAAGCTCCTCTACATGGACCTGCCGTACTCCGTCGATGAACTGCGCGACGTCTGCAAGGAAGTCATCTGCGCGAACGGGTTGCCGTCGTGTTACCTGCGCCCGATCGCGTTCTACGGCTACGGAGAGCTGGGCGTCCAGGCGCGCGGCAACCCGGTCGAGGTCGTGATCATGAGCTGGCCGTGGGGGACGTACCTCGGCGACGACGGGCTGCTGAACGGTATCCGCGTCAAGGTCTCGTCATGGCAGCGCATCGGCCCGAACGTGATTCCGCACGTCGCGAAGGCGACCGGCATCTACCTCAACTCGATGCTGGCGGTCACGGAGGCGATCAACGCCGGCTACGAGGAGGCCATCATGCTCACTCACGACGGCTACGTTGCGGACGGTTCCGGCGAGAACGTCTTCGTCGTCAAGGATGGCGTCATCTACACGCCTGATCTCTCCGCCGGGATTCTCTCGGGCATCACGCGGAACACGATCATCCAGATCGCGCAGGACCAGGGCTACACCGTCGTCGAGAAGAACCTCATCCGCTCCGATCTGTTGATCGCGGACGAGGTCTTCATGTGCGGCACCGCCGCAGAGGTGACGCCGGTGCGCGAGATCGACGACGTCGAGATCGGCGTCGGCGAGATCACGAAGGCGATCCAGAAGGCGTATCTCGAGACGGTGAACGGCAACGGCGAGACCGACCGCTGGGCGCACTGGCGCGATCCCGTCGAGAACTTCGCGCGCGCGCAGGCGTGACGCAGGCGACAAGGCAGGTTCACCTCTCGGCGCCCTGGCTCGACGAGCGCGACGAGGAGCTCGTGCTCGAGACGCTGCGCTCAGGCTGGCTCTCGCTCGGCCCCACCGGGCCGCGCTTCGAGGAGCTGCTCGCCGACGCAGCTGGCGCTCGGCATTGCGCCGCGGTCTCGAGCGGCACCGCCGGCCTGCACCTCTCGATGCTGCTCGCAGGCGTCGGCCCCGGCGACGAGGTGATTACGTCGCCGTTCTCATTCGTCGCCTCCGCGAACTGCGCGATCTACGAAGGCGCCACACCGGTGTTCGCGGACATCGACGCGCGCACGTACAACCTCGACCCGGTCGCGGTCGAGGCGGCGGTCACCGAACGCACGAAGGCGGTCGTCGCCGTCGACATCTTCGGTTACCCGTGCGAGCTCGATCCGCTGATCGAGCTCTGCGATCGGCACGGACTCGCGCTCGTCGAGGACGCCTGCGAGGCGCTGGGCGCACGGTACAAAGGCGTGCCGGTCGGCTCGCACGGCCATCCGGCGACGTTCGCCTTCTACCCCAACAAGCAGATCACGACGGGCGAGGGCGGAGCAGTCACGACAAACGACGCCGACGAGCACGAGCTGCTCGTCTCGCTGCGCAACCAGGGACGGCTCGAGACGAGCTCGTGGCTCCTCCACGGCAGGCTCGGCTACAACTACCGCCTCGACGACGTGTCGGCCGCACTCGGGATCGGGCAGCTGGAGAAGCTCGACCGCATCCTCGCCGCCCGCGCCGAGGTGGCGGCGCGCTACACGGAGCGGCTCTCGGGCGTCGACGTCGAGCCGCCGATCCCCGACGACGCGGACCACGTCCGCTCGTGGTTCGTCTACGTCGTGCGCCTGCCCGAGACCGCCGATCGCGACGACGTCGCTCGCCTCATGCGGGAGCGCGGCATCGCGACGGCGCCGTACGTCCCGTCGATCCACCTGCAGCCGTACATGCGCGAGCGCTACGGCTTCCGCGAAGGGATGCTGCCCATCTCGGAGGACTGCAGTGCGCGAACGCTCGCCCTGCCGTTCCATGCCCGTCTCGCTCTCGAGGACCAGGAGTACGTCGTCGACGCGCTCCGTTCGGTTCTTGCGTGATTAACCGGACCTGAGCAAGAGCGTGGCTCAACCGGACGTGACCCACGTCCAGGACTACGGCCACGTCTTGCCGGGACGCCTGGTGGGCGTCACCGGCGACAGGAGCCTGGTCGGGTCCCGCCGCGGTCATCGCTCCTTCGTACATGACCGGAGTCCAGGACTTGGGTCATGTCTGGCCGGGACGTGCGTACCGCCAAGGACCGCTTCCGGTCGCCGCCGGAGCCGGGCTTGGCCCGGCGGGAGGCGCCGCGCGTTGTGAAATGTCGCGCGAAGAAGAAGGGGGCTCATGGGGGAAACATGGTTTCCCCCATGCAGGGATAATCGGCCCGATGGTCGACGGCGGGCGGATGATCTTTCTCGGCTTCGGCAAGTACGCGCGCGCGGACAAGATCTACGCGCTCGAGCCGCTTCGCGGGGACGAGCGCGGCGGAGGCCGGCGGACGCGTGTCTGGGTCGAGGGCGTTCCTGAGCCCATCATCGCCTCGCGCACCGAGCGGACGATCCTTTCGGAAATGGGCCAGGAGGCCGCAGCCAACGTCGAGATCGTCGACGACGCAGTCGCGCTCGCGCGGCGGCTGCTCGAGGGCGCCGAGCAGGGCCGGCTCGACCTCGGCGACCTCCAGCGCCGAGCACGCCGCTTGCTCGAGGCGACGACGAACCCGGACGACTCTCAGCTCTTCTGAGCGACAACCCGCTTCTTCCCGAAGACCTTCCGCCCGGGCTCGAGAGCCCGGGCGTCGGCAAGCGCTTCGGCCGGCTCGCGATCGACCTCGCGCCGCTCCGCGAGTCGCCGACGTTCCGCTGGTTCTGGCTCGGCCAGGCCGCGAAGGACCTCGGCGGCGGCGTCGTGCAGGTCGCGCTGCCGTACCAGATCTACCAGCTCACGGGCTCGACGCTCGCGGTCGCGGCGCTGTCGTTCGTCGAGCTCGTTCCGCTCGTCACCCTCACCTTGCTCGGCGGCGCGCTCGCGGACGCGGTCGACCGCAGGAAGCTTTTGATCTGGACGCAGGTCGGCATGGCGGTCACAGGTGTCGGCCTGGTCATCAACGCCGCGGTGTCTCAGCCCCAGGTGTGGGCGTGCTTCGTGCTCGCATTCTTCTCTGCGTCGTTCTTCTGTCTCGGCATCGGCGGCATGCGTTCGATCACGCCGCGGCTCGTCGCGCCGGAGCGACTGTCGGCTGCGCTCGTGCTCGAGAGCATCTCGGGGTCGTTCGCGTCGGTCGCCGGTCCCGCGTTCGCCGGGATCCTCATCGGCACGATTGGACTGACCTCCACGTATGCGATCGACCTGGCGGCTTTCGTCGCCGGGATCGCGAGCATCCTCGCGCTTCCGAGGATTGCGCCCGTTGCGAACGCGGACCGGCCGAGCCTGCGCTCGATCGCCGACGGCTTCCGCTACGTGCGCCGTCAGCCGGTGGTGCTCGGGTTCATGCTCGTCGACGTCAACGCGATGATCTTCGGGATGCCCATGGCGCTGTTCCCGGCGATCGCGACGCACAAGTACGGCGACCCGCACCTCGTCGGCTACCTCTACGCGGCGCCGTACGCGGGCGCCCTCGCCTCGTCGCTGCTGTCGGGCTGGATCCCGCACGTGCGGCGGCAGGGCCTCGCGGTCGCGGTCGCGGCGTCGTTGTGGGGGATAGCGATCGCGGCGTTCGGCTTCGCGGACACCCTCTGGCTCGGGCTCGTGCTGCTCGCGCTCGCGGGCGCCGCGGACAACATCAGCGCCGTCTTCCGCGCAACGATCATGCTGAGCGCGACCCCGGAGAGCATGCGCGGACGGTTGACCGGCATCGAGTTCATGCAGGTCGCGAGCGCGCCGACGCTCGGCAACCTGGAGTCGGGCGTCGTCGCGTCGCTGACGAGCCTTCGCTTCTCGATCGTCTCCGGCGGATTCCTGTGCGTCGTCGGGACCGTCGTCGTCGCCGCGCTCTTCCCGGCGCTGCTCCGCTACGACGCGAAACGCGACAAGCTCGCATGACGGCTCTGCAGCGCGACTTCTTCGAGCGTTCCGTCCACGACGTTGCGCCGGAGCTGATCGGAGCGACGCTCCGCGTCGACGACGTCGGCGGCATCGTCGTCGAGGTCGAGGCGTACGACCACGAGGATCCGGCCGCGCACGGGTTTCGCGGCCAGACGGCACGGAACGCTTCGATGTTCGGTCCCGCTGGGCATGCGTACGTCTACCGCTCGTACGGCGTGCACTGGTGCCTGAACGTCGTATGTGAAGGCGTCGGTGTCGCGGATGCGGTGCTGATCCGCGCGCTCGAGCCTGTGGACGGCATCGACACGATGCGTGCGCGGCGCGGTGTGGCGAACGACCGGCTGCTGTGTGCAGGCCCTGGGCGTCTCTGCCAGGCGCTCGGGATCACGCGCGAGCACGACGGCTTGCCCCTCGACGAGCCGCCGTTCGAGCTGCTCGCCCGGGAGACCGAGTCTGAGCTTGTGCGCGGGCCACGCGTCGGCATCACCAAGGCGGTGGAGCGCCCGTGGCGCTACGGCCTCGCAGGCTCCCAGTTTCTCAGCCGCTCTTTCCCACGATGAGGCGCACCTCGAGGTTGCGCGCCGCCGCGACGCCGGCGCGCGGCTTCTGCGCGAGCACGCGCCCAGGCTGGCCGCGCGCGAACCGAACGACTCGACCGTTCAGCTGCAGCTTGTGCAGCTTCGATCGCGCGTTGCTCAATTTGAGGCCGACGATGTCCGGAACGACTCCGTGGAGCGCGCGCGGGACCACGAGCATCACGCGGTCGTACGACGAGAGCGTTCCGTGCGACGGGTACTGCGCGAGGACGACGTTGAGCCGCTGCCCCGGCTTCGCGGGCTTGTAGACGTACGACGGCGTGAGCGGCTGGGCGACGAGTCGCTGCAGCGCGAGCCGCACCGTGTCCCCGACAACGCGAGGAACCTGGACCTCGTTCTGCTTGCAGTCCGCGCGACGCGGAAGCCGCCTTCCGGGCAAAAACTCGACCGTCGAAGTCTCGCGACAGAGACCGTTGTCGCGCTCGAGCTTTCCCCCACGCTGCACGACGCGCTCAGATACGCCGTACAGCGCCGGCGCCGGCGGAAAGTACTGCACCTCCTGCCCGCCGGGGACCGCGGGCAGCTCGAGCGCCTTCTCCATGAAGGTCTTCCAGATCATCGCGGGGAACGTGCCTCCCGCAACCGGCTGGCCGTGGAACTCCGTCGTCATCGGGATCAGCTTGTGCGGGTACCCGACCCACACCGCCGTCACGAGCTGCGGCGTGTAGCCGACGAACCAGGCGTCGCCGTAGTCCGTGGTCGTGCCCGTCTTGCCGGCGGCTGGGCGATCTGGCAGTGCGGCACGAAGGCCGGTGCCCTGCGTGACGACCCGCTGCAAGATCGAATTCTCGGCGCCGACCGTGTCCGCTCGCAGCACGCGCCTCGCTTTGGGCTTGTTGCAGGCCACTACGCGGTCTTTGCAGTCGAAATTGGTCGACGTCTTGCGGCCGACCGCGAGGATCGCCCGCGGATGGTTGCGAAGCTTGTCGATCGAGCCGTCTATGCGAAACCCGCCGTTGGCAAGCGCCGAGTAAGCGCGTGCCATCTCGAGCGGGTTGACCGCCTGCCCGCCGAGGCCGATCGATAGGAACGGCTCGAGCTGGCTCGCGATCCCGAGCCGGTGCGCAGTGCGCAGCACATTGCCCGGGCCGACGATTCGCGTCAGTTGCGCGTAGACGCTGTTATCGGAGTGGATCGTCGCCTGCTGCAGGTCGATCGGTCCGAGGTACGAGCCCTCGTAGTTGCTCACAGGCCAGTACGTCCCGTCGAGATACAGCGTGATCGGCTTCGACACGAGCGTCGTCCCCGGTGCGATGCCTTGCTGCAGCGCGGTCGCGAGCACGAAAGGCTTGAACGACGAGCCAGGTTGGCGCTCGCCTTGCACGGCGAGGTTGAACTGCGACTTCCGGAAGTTGTTGCCGCCGACCATCGCGAGCACGCGGCCGTCGCGCGGATCGAGAGCGACCAGCGCGGCCGACGGTGCGCCCGTCCAGTTCAACCACTTCGCGATTGCGTCGCGCGCGGCCTGCTGCACCTTGAGGTTGATCGACGTGCGCACGCGCAGGCCTCCGCCGAAGACCGTGGACGAGCCATACCGGTCGACGAGCAGCTGCTTGACGTAGTTCGTGAAGTAGGGCGCCTTCGGGCTCGGGCCGCCGGGCACGCGCACGTCCTCCGGCTTCGGCAGCGGAGCCTTGTTCGCGCGCACGAACTCGGCGTGCGAGATGTGGTCCTGCCGAACCATCGCGAGCAGCACGGTCCGCCGGCGTTCTCGCGCTGCGCGCGGGTGCGCCACCGGGTCCCAGCGAGCCGGATCCGCCGGGATGCCCGCCAGGAGGGCCGCCTCCGGCAGGCTCAGCGTCTTCGCGCTGTGCCCGAAGTACGCCTTCGACGCGGTCTCCACGCCGTAAGCGCCGTTCGCCAGGTAGATCGTGTTCAGGTATGCCGTCAGGATCCGTGCCTTCGACCAGTGTCGCGGGCCGGACTCGAGCTGCCACGCGAGCGCGGCTTCCTTCAGCTTCCGCGAGATCGAGCGTTCGTTGTGGACGAGTGAGTTCTTGACGAACTGCTGCGTGATTGTCGAGCCGCCCTCAACCGTGCTCTTGTGCCGGATGTCCTCCCAGACGGCGCGCATGATCCCATGCAGGTCGACGCCGTGGTGCTCGTAGAAGCGACGGTCCTCGACGTCGACGATCGCGTGCTTCATCCACGGAGAGATGTCGTTCCAGTCGACTAGCTCGCGCGCCTCCGAACCGCGCAACACGGCGAGGATCGTCTTTCCGTTGTCCGCGTAGATGTAGCCGTCGACCTCCCCGGCCTGCGCGCGCTTCGGGTCGAGGTTCGGCAACTGTCCCGCGATGGCGGTGATCAAGCCGACCGAGAACGACGCCCCAGCCAGCAGAAAGAGGACCAGCAGGAGCGCAAGAAGACGAAGCTTGCGAATCCGGCGCGTCCGTTTTACGCGTTTCCGGAACAGCACGGAGCGCTTATCGTAGTGCGGTTACGCGCTCTCCGAGTGCAGCAAGATCTTCCCGTGGGGAGCATCGGCGCCGGGCTCGCGCTCCAGCGTTACGGCCACGATCGAGCCGCTCGGAACCGCCCGTTGGAGCGGAACGACCGTCGTTGCGCGGCCTCCTGAGAACGTTCCTGCGCGCACCGGCTTGTTGTCCTTGATCACCCAGGCCTCGTACGTGCGACCGTTCGGCGCGCGCTCGAGTCCCGAGACGACGAGAGTCCCCTTGTCGTCGCGCCCGACGAAGAGCGTCCCTGTGTTCGTGCCGCTGACGCCGACTCTCGTGTTCGTCGGATCGGCGAGCAGACGCTCGACCTTCTGCCGCGCGCTTCGCTCCCGATCGAGCGAGTTCGACAGCGAGGAGGCCCAGATCCCCAGCCCGATCGCGGCCACGGCGGCGACCGCGGCGATCGCGGTGATGGCAGCCGTCCGGCGCGAGCGAAGCGGGACGACGTTCGGCCGCTCGGCGCGCGCGCTCTCGAGGATCCTCGAGCGCAGCGCCTCGGGCGGGGCGGGCGACTCGACTGCGAAGGCGAGCGCGCTCGCAGCGCCTCCTAGCTCGGCGAGCTGCTCGCGGCACACTTCGCACGTTGCGAGGTGATCCTCGTACTGACGAGACTCGATCGCGTCGAGCGCGCCCAGGGCGTAAGCCGCCGTCAGATCGTGAATCGTCAGCGACTCCACGCCATCTCCTCCGATTCACGCAGCAACTCGCGCATTCGCGAGAGACCCGTGAACATTCTGCTCTTGATCGTACCGATGGGCTGCCCAAGCCTTTCGGCGAGCTCGGCCTGCGTGAAGCCGCCGTAGTACGCGAGCTCGAGCGCTTCGCGCTGAGGGTCGGGTAGCTGCTTCAGTGCACTCTGCACGCGCTCGCGCTGGAGGTGCAGCCACGCGCTCTCGTCTGCCGAGTCGGTTACCGGCTCGGGCGCGAGCTCGAGCGCGTCCGCACGGCGACGTTCCTCGCGGCGCACGATGTCGACTGTGCGCCGGTGGATGAGCGTGAGGATCCACGTCGACGCCTTCGCACGCTCGGGGACGAAGCGGTGCGCATTGCGCCACACGGCGAGGAAGCCTTCCTGCACCGCGTCCTCCGCCAGCGCCCTGTCGCGAAGCATGCGGCACGCGAGCCCGTAGGCAACGCGACCGTAGCGGTCGTAGAGCTCGGCGAGGGCCGTCTCGTCCGAGCGGGCCGCGAGTGCAACGACGGCTTCGTCCGAAAGATGGGCGAGGTCCCGCGCCATCGCAGCCGAGCTTACAACGGAGTGCCCGCGACCCATGCAACACGTTCGTCGGCCGGGCCGTAGCGGTTCGGAAGCGATTCGAACCGAACTCCGTCGAGCGGCGAATGACCACGTCAGCTCACCGGGGAAAGGTAAGGAGGACAGCACGTGAATTCATCTGTCACGCACGTCCGCAAGCCTCTTGTCGCCGCACTCGCATTTGCGGCAGGCGCGGTTGCGATCGTTCTGCTGGTCGTCTACGGGCCCGGCCCGCACGGCGCAAAAGCGTCGAGCCACGCCGAGGCGCCGTTGATCGGGCAGGACCCGCGCGCGGACAACACCGACCTGTACGCGTTCGTAAGTCCCGAGGACACGAGCACGGTCACGATGATCGCGAACTACATCCCGCTCGAAGCTCCGGCCAGCGGGCCGAACTTCTACAGCTTCGACGACAGCGCCCTGTACGAGATCAAGGTCGACCAGAACGGCGACGGCAGGGCGGACGTCGGCTACCAGTTCACCTTCACGACTCAGACGAGGAACCCGAACACGTTCCTCTACAACACCGGGCCGATCGGCTCGTTGACCGACACGAACTGGAACCGGCCGCAGACCTACGACGTCACGTTCGTCCACTACAAGAAGGACGGAAAGGTCGAGCAGGGCGGCATGGACAAGCCGGTTCTGCTCGGTCACGACATCTCGACGCCGCCGGACAACATCGGGCCGCGCTCGACGCCCAACTACAACACGCTCGCGGCGGCTGCAGTCACGACCCTCCCCGGCGGAATCAAGGTCTTCGCCGGCCAGCGTGACGATCCGTTCTACGTCGACCTCGGCTCGATCTTCGACCTGGCGGGACTTCGCCCGTTCAATCCGTTCCACCTGATTCCGCTCAGTGCGGCTCCGGGCGTGGACGCTCTCGCCAACTACAACACGCACTCGATCGAAGTCCAGGTGCCGATCTCGCAGCTTGCCCAGGCTCCCAACAAGAACGTCGGGATCTACGCGACGGCGAGCCGGCAGAAGGCGACCATCCTTCGCAACGACGGCACCAAGGACGGCTATGGCAGGTGGGTTCAGGTCTCGCGGCTCGGCAACCCGCTGATCAACGAGGTTGTCATTCCGCTCGGCAACAAGGACTACTGGAATCGCTCCGATCCGTCGAACGACTCCCAGTTCGAGCACTACTACTCGAACCCCGAGGTCTCGGCGCTCGAGAACCTTCTCTACGGGAACGGCAACTCGAACGGCGTGCTCCAGCCGATCGACGCGACCGGCCGCACCGACCTCGATCTGATCCTCCTGACCGGGGTGCCCGGGCTGAACTTCACGGGCGACACGCAGGCCGATCTGCTGCGGCTGAACACCGACATCAAACCCGGCGTGAACGGGGCGTGCCCTAGGGGGACTGCAGACGCGTCACAGCCCGACAGGTTCGCCGTGCTCAACGCAGACCTCTGTGGTTACCCGAACGGCCGCCGCCTAGCGGACGACGTGGTCGACATCGACCTCCGCGTCTTCGCGCAGGGCTACGGCACATTCCTCAACGGGGCGTTCGGACTGCCGAACAAGAGCCCCAACAACCTGCTGGGCGACGGCGTGGACACGAACGACGTGTCGTTCTCCAACACGTTCCCGTACGTCGCGTCACCGCATCAGGGCTACGAGGTGCCGTAGCAGCACGACGGGATTCACAAGACGGTGGAGGGGCCTGGCCAGCCGGCAGGTCCCTCCACCCCGGCTGAAGGAGACCTAGTGAGGCGCAAAAGATTGATGTTCGGAGCGGCGGCAGCGGGCCTGACCGCGGTCGCGCTCCTTTTGGGGGGAGCGCTGCGCGACTCGTCGATTGCGAGCCCGGTGCCGCTCCGGACGGCGGCAACGACAAGCACGGCGGATGACGTCTCGCGGGCGCAGGCGGCAGTTCGCATGAACCCGGACGACGTCGCCGCGCTCGACAAGCTCGGGCTCGCCTACCAGCAGAGCGCGCGCGAGACGGGGGATCCGACCTACTACACGAAATCGGGCGAGGCGCTGCGGCGCGCGCTGCGGCTTGCGCCGCGCGACCTGATCGCGACCAGCGGTCTCGGGTCGCTGGCGCTTTCGCGTCACCGCTTCCGCGAGGCGCTCGCGCTCGGACGCCGCGCGCACGCGATCTCGCCCACGACTGCGCGCAACTACGGCGTTATCGGCGACGCGCTCGTCGAGCTCGGCCGCTACGGGGAGGGCTTCCGTGCCTTCGATGCCATGGCGGGCATGAAGCCGGACGTCTCGTCGTACGCGCGGATCGGGCACGCGCGCTACCTGCTGGGCGACGTCCCCGGCGCGATCGAGGCGTTGAAGCTCGCGGTCGACGCGGCCGCGGGCCAGGGCGAGACGGAGGCGTGGACGCATGTCCAGCTCAGCAAGGTCTATTTCTCCGTCGGGCGGCCTTCTCACGCCGCGGCCGAAGCCAGGAGCGCTTTGCGCGCGTTCCCGGACTACGCGCTCGGCTACGACGCGCTCGCGTGGGCGCAGTTCGCGCGCGGACGTCTACAGCAGGCGATCCGCTCCGAACAGGCGGCGGTGAACCGCATCCCGCTGCCGCAGTACGTGGCGATGCTCGGCGACCTCTACCACGTGACGGGCAACGAGAAGGAAGCACGGAAGCAATATGCGCTGATTCGCGTCATCGAGCGGCTGCTCGTCGCGAACGGCGTCAAGATCGACCTCGAGACTGCGCTTTTCGACGTCGACCACGGGATCCGGCTGCCCGCCTCGCTCGCGCTCGCGCGAGCTGCCCATCGCGAGCGACCCTCGATCGACGGTGACGATGTCCTGGCTTGGGCGCTCGAGCGGAACGGGCTATGCGGCGAAGCGCAGCGCTACTCGAGACGCGCGCTTCGGCTCGGCACGCTCGACGCGCTCAAGATGTTCCACCGGGGGATGATCGAGCGCTGCCTCGGCAACCGTGCGGACGCATCGCACTGGTTCGCGCGTGCGCTGCGGCTCAATCCGCACTTCTCGCCGCTTTGGGCGCCCGTTGCGAGGAGGTACGTATGAAACGCTTTGTCCTCTTGTTCTGCTTCGTGGCCGTGCTGCTCGCACCGGCTGCAGCGTCGGCTCATCCGCTCGGCAACTTCACAATCAACCGCTTCAGCCGGATCGAGGTGTCCGGGCAGCGCCTCTACGTCGTCTACGTGCTGGACCTCGCCGAGATCCCGACCTTCCAGGCCGGCCGCATCGACGCCCCGAAATACGCGCGGCGGATCGCGCGTGGGACGGAGTTGACCATTGACGGCCACAGAGCGGAGCTCGTCGCCGGCGCGACCGCACTGGCGCATCCGGTCGGCGCAGGCGGTTTGCGCACCACTCGGCTCGAGGTGCTGCTTCGCGGCCCGGAGATCAGCGGTTCCAGCGCCGTCGCGTACCACGACGCGAACTACGCGGATCGCATCGGCTGGAAGGAGATCGTCGTCGGCAGGAACGCGCGAAGCTCGAGCGACGAGCTGCGCGCCTATCCGAAGGATCTCCTCGAGAGCCCGCTCGACGTCACGTCGGTGCAGGCGACGCTTGCTCCGACGGACGATCCGCCGCCGACGCTCTCACGCGGCGCGTCGCTCGCTGCGCCCGACCGGGTCGCCGACTCCGGGTTCGCGAAGCTGATCGGCCGCGAAGAGCTCGGCTTCTGGGTCGTGCTCGCCTCGCTCGCCGCGGCGATGTTCTGGGGAGCGGCGCATGCCCTCTCGCCCGGGCACGGCAAGTCGATCGTCACCGCCTACCTCGTCGGCCAGCGCGGCACCCCGTGGCACGCAGCGCTGCTCGGCTTGATCGTCACCGCGACGCACACCGTCGGAGTCTTTACGCTCGGCTTCGTCACCCTCGCCCTGTCTCAATTCGTCGTTCCGGATCACCTCTACCCGTGGCTGAACCTCGCCTCGGGGCTGCTGGTCGTGTCGATCGGCGTCTCGGTACTCTCGGTGCGCTGGCGGCGCGGGCACACGCATGCCCATGGGCACCACCACCATCACCACGGAGAGGAGCAAGCGGGCGGCCCGAGCTTCCGCTCGCTGTTCGCGGTCGGCGTGTCCGGCGGGCTGCTTCCCTGCCCGTCCGCGCTCGTCGTGCTGCTCGCCGCGATCTCGTTGCACCGAGTCGCCTTCGGCCTCTTGCTGATCGTTGCGTTCAGCTTCGGCCTCGCGCTCTCGATCACGGGCGTCGGCCTGATCGCGGTCGCTGCCAAGCGCGTCTTCGCGCGCGCGAGCTTCGACGGGGTCGTGCTCCGCGCGCTGCCGGCGGTGAGCGCCGCGGTAATCCTGCTCGCGGGCGTCCTGATGACAATCCACGCGCTGCCGAAGGTCGCGTGATGTTCGGTCTCGACGAAAGAATCGCTTCCTTCTCGGCGGGAACGACGATCGGCGTCGTGATCGTCGTTGCGCTCGTCCTCGGCCTGCGGCATGCGAGCGACCCCGACCACCTCGCGGCTGTCACGACGATGCTCGCCTCGGGCAAAGACCGCGCGGCGCGCAGCGCCGCCCGGCTCGGCTTCGTCTGGGGCATGGGACACGCGACAAGCCTCTTCGCGTTCGGCGCGCCCATCGTCCTCTACCGCGCGTACCTGCCGGAGTCGGTCCAGCGCGACGCCGAGACTGCCGTGGGCGTGATGATCGTGTTGCTCGCGCTCGTCCTGCTCAACCGCTGGCGGCGCGGCCGCTTCCACGTCGCAGTTCACGAGCACGACGGCGACCGCCATTCACACGGTGCTCGCACGCCGCTGCAGGCATACGGGATCGGCGTCGTCCACGGCATCGGGGGCACCGCGGGAGTCGGCGTGCTGCTGCTCGCGGCGATCCCCGACCATGCGCTTGCGCTCGTCTGCCTCGCCGTCTTCGCGTTCTTCACCGCCGTGTCGATGTCGTTGCTGTCGTGCGCGTTCGGCCTCACGCTGTCGCGTCCCCGCGTGCGCCGATCGTTCGCGCAGCTCGCGCCGGCGCTCGGCCTCGTCAGCCTCGTCTTCGGCGTCTGGTACGCCCTCGGCGCGCAGTCGCTCGTGCCTTACGTGTTCTGACCCGTTAGTAATACGACGGTGCCGAAGCAGGTTGCACCGTACGGATCCTGGCCTTCGCCGATCTCGATCGAGCGTTCGGCGGGCACGGGCGACCCGTGGTTCGGCTGGGTCATCGTCGATTTCGACGACGATGGCATCCTCTGGATCGAGCCGCGCCCTGCCGAAGGCGGCCGCTCGGTGCTCGTCCAGCGAAAGCCCGGCGGCTCGCGAGTCGAGCTGACTCCGCCCGGCTTCGACGCGCGCACGCGCGTCCACGAGTACGGCGGCGGCGCCGCATGGCGGCATGGCGACGCGTTCTTCTTCTCGAACTTCGGCGACGGCCGCGTGTACCGCGTCGACGGCGCAGGCGATCCACGCCCGGTAACACCTGAACCTTCCGAGCCCAATGCGTTGCGCTATGCCGACGGCCGCGTCACGCCGGACGGCTCGCACGTGATCTGCGTGCGCGAGTCGCATCGAGCCGGCGACGTCGTGAACGAGCTCGTCTCGTTCCCTGCGGACGGATCGGGCGAGCCGGCCGTTGTCCGAACGGGCCGCGACTTCTACGCTGCTCCTCGAATCGGGCCTGACGGCCGCCTCTCGTACCTCGCGTGGGACCACCCACTGCTGCCGTTCCTTGGGTGCGAGCTCTGGGTCGAGGACGACCTCATCGCCGGCGGCTCCGACGAAGCGATCGTGCAGCCCGAGTGGGGACCCGACGGCGCGCTGCACTGGGTGTCCGATCGAGACGGCTGGTGGAACCTGTACCGCGACGGCGAGCAGCTCACGGCCTTCGAGGTCGAGCTGGGCTATCCGATGTGGATCTTCGGAATGAGCACGTACGGCTTCGTGGCGGACGGGCGCCTCGCGTGCACTGTGGTCGACAAAGCCGTGCACTCCTTCGGGGTGGTCGATCCCGGGACGGGCGAGCTCGAACCGCTCGACCTCCCGTTCACGGCCTCCATGCCTTACATCCATGCGCACGGCGACCGCTTCGCGACCCTCGCTGCGTCACCAACCGAGTCGGCTGCGATCGTGGTCGTCGATGTCACCGACGGGTCGTACGAAAAGGTCGCTCGCACGGCCAATTTCGAGCTTGCCCCGGAGTCGATCTCCGTCGGCCGTCCGATCGAGTTCGCCGCGCCGGGCGGCCGCACCGCTCACGCGTTCTACTACCCGCCGACGAACGCCGACTTCGAGGGGCCTGCGGACGAGCTGCCGCCGCTCTGGACGCTCATCCACGGCGGCCCGACCTCGCAGGCGAAACTGGCGTTCGGCTTCGGGATTCAGTTTCTGACCAGCCGCGGCTGGGGCGTCGTCGACGTGAATTACGGCGGGTCGACCGGGTTCGGCCGTCCCTACCGAGAGCTGCTCGCAGGTGAGTGGGGCGTCGTCGACCTCGAGGACTGCATCGCCGCCGCGCGCCATCTTGCCGAGGCAGGCGAGGTCGACCCGAAGCGGCTGTCGATTGCGGGCGGCAGCGCCGGCGGCTACACGACACTGCTGGCCCTCGCGCGGAGCGACGTCTTCGCTGCAGGCACCTCGGCGTACGGCGTTGCCGAGCTCATCACCTTCGCCGAAACGACCCACAAGTTCGAATCGCGCTACCTCGACTGGCTGCTCGGGACGCTGCCCGACGCGATCGAGGTCTATCGCGACCGGTCACCGCTCACGCACGCCGACAACATCCGCGCCGCGGCGCTGATCGCGCAGGGACTCGACGACGAGGTGGTGCCGCCAGACCAGGCCGAGCAGATCGTCGCAGCGCTCGTGCGCAACGGCGTCCCGCACGTCTACCTGCCGTTCGAAGGCGAAGGACACGGTTTCCGGCGGCGCGAGTCGGGGATCCGCTTCCTCTCGGCCTGGCTGTCGTTCTACGGGCAGGTCTTCGGCTTCGAGCCGGCCGACGACGTCGAGCGGCTCGAGATCGTCGGGCTCTAGCGCGTGGCGATCGACGACCTCACGCGCAACGCCAACGATGTCCTGCCGCACGGGGCGCTCGAGGAAAAGCTGAAGCAGGGTCGGCCGCTGCGCGTAAAGCTCGGAATCGACGTCACGGCTCCGCACGTGACGCTCGGCAACGGCGTCCCGCTCCAGCGGATGCGCGCGTTTCAGGACGAGGGTCACGTCGGCGTCCTTATCGTCGGGGACTACACGACACGGATCGGCGACCCTTCGGGCCGCTCGGCCACGAGACCGATTCTCGACCCCGAGGAGATCGACCGGAACGCTCAGCGTTACTTCGAGCACGCCTCGACGATCATCGACCCAGAGAAGACCGAGCTGCGCTTCAACAGTGAGTGGCTGTCGAAGGTCGACTTCGCGGAGTTGCTCAAGCTGACGCGGACGACAACCGTCGCGCGGATCCTCGAGCGCGACGACTTCGCGAAGCGGTGGGCCGAACGCTCGCCGATCTCCGTCTCCGAGCTCCTCTACCCGCTGATGCAGGCGTACGACTCGGTCGCGGTCGAGGCGGACGTCGAGCTTGGCGGCAACGACCAGCTCTTCAACCTGCTGGCCGGGCGCGACGTGATGGAGGCGTACGGGCTCGAGCCCCAGATCGCGCTCACGGTCGACCTGCTCGAGAGCTGGGACGGGACCGCGATGAGCGCCTCCCGCGGCAACTACATCGCGCTGTTCGAGGACCCCAACGACCAGTTCGGGAAGGCGATGCGGGTTCCTGACGAGCTCCTACCGCAGTACTACCGGCTCGTCATGGAGCGCGAGGACGTGCCGCCGGATCCCCTCGAAGCGAAGCTGGAGCTCGCGCGGTTCATCGTCCAACGCGCGCATGGGGAGGCGGCGGTCGGCCCCGCCGAGGAGCACTTCACCCGCGTCGTGCGCCGGCACGAGGCCCCGGAGGACGTGCCGGAGAAGACGCTGCCCGCCGGCGACCCGATCCACCTGCCGGCCCTCCTCGTCGAGCATCTCGGCGTCGGCTCGACGAGCGAGGCCCGGCGCCTGATCGAGCAGGGCGGCGTCAAGCTCGACGGTGAAGCCGTCGTGGAGCTCGACGTCCCGCGAGCCCGTCTCGAGGGGGCCACAGTACAAGCGGGAAAACGCCGTTTCGCGCGCTTCCAAGCCGCTTGAGACCTGCTATCATCCTCGGGCTGTCCAACCGGACGGCGTACCAAAGTCCCTGCAACTCGAGATAATTTGGAGGCCTTCGGGCGAAGCCGGATACGACAGTTCCGACTCCGATCCTGAAGCCTCTGCACGAGTCAGAGGCTTTTTTACGCCGTTCAACCGCAGCGCCGGTCTTTGAAAACTCAACAGCGTGAAACGTCGAGACCGCTCGGCCTACCTAGGGCTGAGCGGCCTTAAGAACCCGTCATGTCGGAACATTGACGTGACCTTTGAGCACAAGCTCAAAGTGAAAAGGATTGCCGGCAACGGCAAACCAATCTTCACGGAGAGTTTGATCCTGGCTCAGGACGAACGCTGGCGGCGCGCTTAACACATGCAAGTCGAGCGAGAACCAGGGCTTCGGCCCTGGGGAAAGCGGCGAACGGGTGAGTAACACGTGAGTAATCCACCCTCGGTACCGGGATAGCCCGGGGAAACCCGGATTAATACCGGATGGCCCGACAGCCTCTCGAGGCGGTCGGAAAAGATAGCTTCGGCCTTCGACCGAGGACGAGCTCGCGGCGGATTAGCTTGTTGGCGGGGTAACGGCCCACCAAGGCGACGATCCGTAGCTGGTCTGAGAGGACGATCAGCCACACTGGGACTGAGACACGGCCCAGACTCCTACGGGAGGCAGCAGTGGGGAATCTTGCGCAATGGGCGAAAGCCTGACGCAGCGACGCCGCGTGCGGGAAGAAGGCCTTCGGGTTGTAAACCGCTTTCAGGAGGGACGAAGCCACTCGGGTTAATAGCCCAGAGGGTGACGGTACCTCCAGAAGAAGCCCCGGCTAACTACGTGCCAGCAGCCGCGGTAATACGTAGGGGGCAAGCGTTGTCCGGATTTATTGGGCGTAAAGAGCGTGTAGGCGGCCATACAGGTCCGTTGTGAAAACTGGAGGCTTAACCTCCAGACGTCGATGGAAACCGTATGGCTAGAGTCCGGAAGAGGAGAGTGGAATTCCTGGTGTAGCGGTGAAATGCGCAGATATCAGGAAGAACACCCGTGGCGAAGGCGGCTCTCTGGGACGGTACTGACGCTGAGACGCGAAAGCGTGGGGAGCGAACAGGATTAGATACCCTGGTAGTCCACGCCGTAAACGATGGGTGCTAGGTGTGGGGGGTGTCGACTCCCTCCGTGCCGCAGCTAACGCATTAAGCACCCCGCCTGGGGAGTACGGCCGCAAGGCTAAAACTCAAAGGAATTGACGGGGGCCCGCACAAGCAGCGGAGCATGTGGTTTAATTCGACGCAACGCGAAGAACCTTACCTGGGCTTGACATGCACGGGAATGTCGTAGAAATACGGCAGCCCTTCGGGGCTCGTGCACAGGTGGTGCATGGCTGTCGTCAGCTCGTGTCGTGAGATGTTGGGTTAAGTCCCGCAACGAGCGCAACCCCTGTCCCATGTTGCCAGCGATTCGGTCGGGGACTCATGGGAGACTGCCGGTGACAAATCGGAGGAAGGTGGGGATGATGTCAAGTCATCATGCCCCTTATGTCCAGGGCTACACACGTGCTACATTGGCCGGTACAAAGGGCTGCAAACCCGCGAGGGGGAGCGAATCCCAAAAAGCCGGTCCCGGTTCGGATTGGAGGCTGAAACTCGCCTCCATGAAGTCGGAGTTGCTAGTAATCGCGGATCAGCAACGCCGCGGTGAATACGTTCCCGGGCCTTGTACACACCGCCCGTCACACCACGAAAGTCGGCAACACCCGAAGCCGGTGGCCTAACCCCTTGTGGGAGGGAACCGTCGAAGGTGGGGTTGATGATTGGGGTGAAGTCGTAACAAGGTAGCCGTAGCGGAAGCTGCGGCTGGATCACCTCCTTTCTAGGGAATACCGGAGCTCTTACTCCGGTGGGTTGGCCGGCTCGTTGATGGTTGTTCTTTGACCGTCCGATGTCCGGTCTCACCTGGAATTTACGTCGACCTCGACCAACACGCTGTTGAGTTTTGAAGGACTGGCGCTCTGCTGGCTAAATTCGATGCCGGCGTGCACAGTGCGCACCTTGAAAACTCCATAGTGGTGAAACGTGTTCTTTTCGATCAAGAGAACAAGAGCACACGGTGGATGCCTTGGCGCTGAGAGCCGATGAAGGACGTGGGCGGCTGCGATAAGCCCGGGTGAGGTGCTGACCAACCTTTGACCCCGGGATCTCCGAATGGGGAAACCTACGCGTGGTAATGCGCGCGTGCTCTCGCCTGAATACATAGGGCGAGCAGTGGCAAGCCGGTGAACTGAAACATCTTAGTAACCGGAGGAAAGGAAAGAAACCTCGACTCCCTGAGTAGTGGCGAGCGAAAAGGGAATAGCCCAAACCCATGCAACGTGATAGACGGCAGTCGTTGTTGCGTGGGGGTTGTAGGGCCTGGCTTGATCCGTCTGCCGGCGGGTCGGGAAGTTACAAAGTCATGCGCTAGCCGAAGCGAATGGAAAGTCGCACCGCAGCGGGTAATAGTCCCGTAGGCGAAAACGCATGGCCTTCCTTGACAGGCTCCTGAGTACGGCCGGGCACGGGAAACCCGGTCGGAACCCGCGGGGACCACCCCGTAAGGCTAAGTACTCCTCAGCGACCGATAGTGAACTAGTACCGTGAGGGAAAGGTGAAAAGTACCCCGGAAGGGGAGTGAAATAGTACCTGAAACCGTGTGCTTACAAGCGGTCGGAGCGGAGTAATCCGTGACGGCGTGCTTTTTGCATAACGAGCCAGCGAGTTACTCGTCCACGGCAAGGTTAAGGAAACGGAGCCGTAGCGAAAGCGAGTCTGAATAGGGCGCTTTAGTCGTGGGCGGTAGACCCGAAACTGAGTGATCTACCCATGGGCAGGTTGAAGCGGGGGTAAGACCCCGTGGAGGACCGAACCGACTTGGGTTGAAAACCGAGCGGATGACCTGTGGGTCGGAGTGAAAGGCTAATCAAACTCAGAGATATCTGGTTCTCCCCGAAATATATTTAGGTATAGCGTCACGCGTTCAATAGCGGTTGTAGAGCACTGTTTGGGCTAGGGGGCCTACCAGCTTACCGAACTCAGGCAAACTCCGAATGCCGTTATTCCAGAGCGTGGCAGTCAGAGTGCGGGGGATAAGCTTCGTGCTCAAAAGGGAAACAGCCCAGACCGTCGGCTAAGGTCCCTAATTCCAAGCTAAGTGGAAAACGATGTCCGATTGCGAAGACAACCAGGATGTTGGCTTAGAAGCAGCCACCATTCAAAGAGTGCGTAACAGCTCACTGGTCAAGTGGTCGGGCGCGGACAATGTAACGGGGCTCAAGCTTGGAACCGAAGCCACGGACTTCGCGCTTGCGCGGAGTGGTAGGGGAGCGTTCCCATGCCGGCGAAGCGGCGGCGGAAGCCAGCCGTGGAGGCATGGGAAGTGAGAATGCTGGCACGAGTAACGAAAGAGGCGTGAGAAACGCCTCCGCCGAATGCCCAAGGGTTCCTGAGTAAAGCTAATCTGCTCAGGGTTAGTCGGGACCTAAGCCGAGGCCGAAAGGCGTAGGCGATGGACAACAGGTTGATATTCCTGTACCACGTAGCGACCGTTACCACCGATGGCGGGACGGGGTAGGTTAAGGAATCCCAGGCGATGGTCGTCCTGGGGTAACCGCGTAGGGCGACCGGTAGGTAAATCCGCCGGTCATCAAGCCTGAGACGGGATGCCGAGCGCCCAGAGGCGCGAAGTTCCTGAAACCATGCCTCCAAGAAAAGCGTCTAGGGAGGTCGCGCGTGCCCGTACCAAAACCGACACAGGTGGGCAGGTAGAGAATACCAAGGCGATCGGAAGAACCCTCGTTAAGGAACTCGGCAAAATGGCCCCGTAACTTCGGGAGAAGGGGCACCCCGGTAGGGTGAAGCGGATTTACTCCGCCAGCCCGAGGGGGTCGCAGTGAAACGGCCCAAGCGACTGTTTACCAAAAACACAGGTCTCTGCGAAGTCGAAAGACGACGTATAGGGGCTGACGCCTGCCCGGTGCCGGAAGGTCACGAGGAGAGGTTAGCCTTCGGGCGAAGCCTTGAATCCAAGCCCCGGTAAACGGCGGCGGTAACTATAACCGTCCTAAGGTAGCGAAATTCCTTGTCGGGTAAGTTCCGACCTGCACGAATGGCGTAACGACTTGGGCGCTGTCTCAACGAGGGATCCGGTGAAACTGTAGTCTCGGTGAAGATGCCGAGTACCCGTGGTTGGACGGAAAGACCCCGTGCACCTTTACTACAGCTAGACATTGGAGTCTGGGGTACGTTGTCCAGGATAGGTGGGAGGCTGTGAAGCGGGGGCGTTAGCCCTCGTGGAGCCAACCTTGGGATACCACCCTGCGTGTTCTGGGCTTCTAACCTGCCGCCGTAATCCGGGGCGGGAACAGTGTCTGGTGGGTAGTTTGACTGGGGCGGTCGCCTCCTAAAATGTAACGGAGGCGCGCAAAGGTTCCCTCAGCACGGTTGGAAATCGTGCGTAGAGCGCAAAGGCATAAGGGAGCTTGACTGCGAGACTGACAAGTCGAGCAGGTGCGAAAGCAGGCCTTAGTGATCCGGCGGTGAAGCGTGGAATTGCCGTCGCTCAACGGATAAAAGGTACGCCGGGGATAACAGGCTCATCCTGCCCAAGAGTCCACATCGACGGCAGGGTTTGGCACCTCGATGTCGGCTCGTCGCATCCTGGGGCCGGAGTAGGTCCCAAGGGTTGGGCTGTTCGCCCATTAAAGCGGTACGCGAGCTGGGTTCAGAACGTCGTGAGACAGTTCGGTCCCTATCCACCATGGGCGCTGGAAGCTTGAGAGGAGTCGTCTCTAGTACGAGAGGACCGAGACGAACAGACCTCTGGTGTATCAGTCGTCGTGCCAACGGCGCTGCTGATTAGCCACGTCTGGATGGGATAACCGCTGAAAGCATCTAAGCGGGAAGCCCACCTCGAGATGAGGCTTCCCATCCCCTTCGAGGGAGTAAGGGCCGTGGAAGACCACCACGTTGATAGGCGGGACGTGTACGCGTAGCAATACGTTCAGCGGACCCGTACTAATTGCCCGAGGTCTTGATTTTGAACACGTCGACCCACTATGGAGTTTTGAAGGTGTGCCTCTGCTGGCTTAAATGCATTCGGCGCACTTTCGACAATTTCGGCGGTCATACCGGCAGGGCAACACCTCTTCCCATTCCGAACAGAGAAGTTAAGCCTGCCAGGGCCGATGGTACTCGGAGGGCAACCTCCCGGGAGAGTAGGTCGCCGCCGAATTACTTCAAGGGCCGCGTAAGCGGCCCTTCCTTTTTATGTGGTCGAGACAAGGAAAGTGCTTCGGGTTTTGAACCGCAGGCGGTAGCCCGGATCGCGATATCGCTCGCCGGGGACGAGTGGCTTCGAACGGGCGCGAGACGTCGAGATCGCGACGCGTTCGAACCTGAACGCGAAGCGGTAGCACTCGTTCGGTTCGTTCCGCCACGTCTCAGTCGTGGCCGTCGGGCGCCAGTGGCCGCTGCTGCCGGGGAGGTCGACCGCGGCCGAAACAGGCGTGCCGTTCACCCACGCGCGCCACCAATCCGGTCGAGCCGCCTCCTCGCGCACTCCGATCCGGAAGCGCGTATCGATCGCCACGCCTCTCTGAATCTCGGTGTACTCGGGTCCGGTACGGGGCCGCTTGATCTCGTAGTACAGCGCGGTCACTCCACCTGAGTAGACGGAGAGCCCGACCTGGATCCAGGCGTCCTGGCCGTCAAGGCCCTGCCCCGGCCCCCCGACACCCACCCACGCCGCGACGAGACCGTCGCCGATCTGAGGGTGAACGAGAGAGACGAGCGTCGCGGTGATGCCGCGCGAAACGCGCTCGTCTTCGACGACGACGTAGGACCGGCCGCGAACGCCGCAAGTGCGAGACGCGTCCGCCGCAACGGTCCCACCGGCCAGCGCCAACAGGCCGCACACTCCTGCGGCGGCGGCGACCAGCACCGGCGGCCGGCGACCTCCTCGCGGGCTCCCGCGAGCAGAATCGTCCGCGGCGGAGCGGCCTTTCCGCGCCAGTACCCCCCTGGACGACGCGGCATATGACGTGCCACATTATGACGTATTGTCGTTCAGGACCGCGCCGCGTTCCGCACGGGGGGCTCATCGAGCTGTCGCTCGAGCGAACGCAAAGACTGTGCGAGCGCCTCGACACGCGCAGCGAGCTCGCCGACGCGGATGTCCAGCTCGTTCAGCGTCACCGGGCCGTCGTCGACGCCGACGAACTGGGTCGGCGGCACGCCGAGGACGTCTGCGAGGCGAAGGAGCGTCGGCAGGCGAGGCAGCTGACCCTTCTGCCACCGTTGCACGGTGCGCCAGTTAGCACCCATCCGATGGGCGAGCTCCTCGTGCGTCCAGCGTCGTTCGAGACGCGCAAGGCGGATCCGTTGCCCAACCTCTTCCGGGGTCAGCCGCGTGCGACCGCCCTGTTGCATTTGCCGCTCCATCCCGCAGTGAGTCAGTAAGGCAGTTATGCCACACGTCGCCTGCGAAGACAATGCGGCTGCGTAGTGCGCAGCCTGTCGCTGCTCACCCGATCGAGTAACCCCCGCACTTCGTGATGTCGAGCGACAACGACAGTGCACGCGCCTTGACGCCTGCGGTGGCGGCGGTCGTGAGCGCCGTCTGCGCTTTCGCCTGAGTCTTTCGCGTTGACCGCCGCGAGGTAGCGCGTTAGTGCGCGCTCGGTGGTGTTCAGCGAGTCGAGCAACCGCGTCACCTTTTTCGCTTCGCTTGTGCTCTCCGGCGGCGGAACCTTCTCCACGGCCGCGATCTGCTTGCGCACCAGCGGCAACGCCCGAGCGAGCCACGTTTGCAGCGAGGCCACGCTGGTTGGAGGAGGCCTGATGGCGTCGATCCGATCCTGCCACGGCTTGCACACGCCGTCGACCCGCTTCGCCCACCGGCTGTGGGTGGGAAGCACCGTCGGATGCGTCGCCGCGGCGGTGGTCGTCGCCTGCTTGTCGCCGCAGCCGGCGGCGGCCGCAACAAGGAGCGCAGCTGCAAGCGCGGAGAGAGCGAAACGCATCCTGTCTTACGCTGCTCGCAGCTTTTCGCGCCAGTCCGGGTCGAGCGATCGCAGGCGCTGCACGCGCTCGCCGACAGGCGGATGCGTGACGAAGAGCGCCGCGAGCCCCTCCTCCGCGAACGGATTGATCGTGTACAGCGGCTCTGTCGCCGGCGTCGACTCGAAGGGGAATAGCTCCTCCGTCTGTTCCAGCCGGATCAGCGCGTCAGCCAGGCCGTGCGGCGAACCGCACAGTCCGGCGGCGGTTCGGTCGGCCGCGAACTCGCGCTTCGTAGACAGCATGAGGTGCAGGATCGCCGCCGCGATCGGCCCGAGAAACATGAGCAGCGCGCGCTCGAGCCAGCCGCCGATGCGGCTCATCTCGATCACCATCGCCGATAGGACGACGAGCGGCGTCTGCACTGTCACGTCCCGGTTGTGAATCTTCGCCAGCTCGTGGGCGAGCACGCCCTCGAGCTCGGCGGGAGAGAGAACGGCCAACAGCCCTCTCGAAACGGCAACGGCGGCACCGCGCGTGCCGCGCCCGGCCGAGAGCGCGCGCGGATGCGCGTCGTCCAGGAGATAGAGCCGGGGCTTTGGGATCCCCGCGAGAAGCGCGAGCCGCTCGACTGTCGAGTGCACGATCGGGGCCTGGGCGAGCGGCAGCTCCCGCGCGCCGACCATCCCCAGCGCCACGCGGTCCGCGTAGAACGCGAGGCCGCCCGCGGAAAGAAGCGAGCAGAACAGAAAGAGCGACGCCAGCCGGTACCCGCCAAGCGCCCAGCCGAGCGCGGCGAACACGGCTGAGAAGCCGACGAGCAACAGCCACGCCTTCGCGAGATTCCGCGCGGCGAGCACGGCCTAGTCGGCGTCGAGGTCCGGCGGTTCGTCCTCGGCGAGGCCGCGCGGCGGCCAGTCGTCCTTCGGCGCGTCGCAGCGGCTCGAGCAGTGGAGCGACGCGATGTTCTGAAGCGGAATCAGGATGTGCCCGTTCAGCTCCAGGTGCGCGACGTCCTCGATGTAGCAGTACGCGGTGAGGACGCCCTCCTGGTACTCGCCGCCGAAGAGGGCCACCTCGACCTGCTCACCTTTGTACTTCCCGGTGTAGTCCTCCATCCGCGTCGGTCAGTCTATCCCCCGGAAGGCGCCGTCCTCTGTGACGACTCTGAACACCTCGCAGTTGCCGATCGGACGGCGCCGGGAGCGGCTTTCCGCCACGGACACGCCCTCGATGAACGCCCTCGTGGCCCGGATCGTGCCCCCGTGGCCCACGACCAGAACGCGCTGCTCGGGGTGCTCCGCGGCGATCCGCCGGAGAGCCGCGACGACCCGCTCGCCGAGCTCGTCGTAGGTCTCGCCGGACTCCCAGCCGTAGCCGCGCTCGTGCCACGCGCGGGCGCCTTCGGGATACCGCCGTTCGATCTCGGGCCACGTCAGCCCTTGCCATTCGCCGACGTCGATCTCGCGCAGCTCTCGCAGCGCGAGGACGCTCGCGCCGAGGTGAGCTCCGACGATCTCCGCTGTCTCGCGCGCACGGGAGAGGTCGCTTGTGTACACGAGCTCGATCCCTTCAGCGGCCAGCTCCTGCGCGAGCGCGTTCGCCTGCTCCCGTCCCGTGTCGTTCAGCGGCGGGTCGGCGTGACCCTGGAAGCGGCGGTCGCGGTTCCAGTCGGTCTCGCCGTGGCGTACGAGGAGGAGCTCGGTCATGGCCGTTTAGGCTAGCGTCGTGGATCTCGGGCTCAGCGACCGCGTCTGCGTCGTCACCGGCTCGACCGGCGGGATCGGCCTCGAGACCGTCCGGCTCCTCGCGGACGAGGGCGCGCGCGTCGTCACTTCGGGCCGCTCGCATGCGCCCAACGTGGGGGAGGCGCTTCACGTCTCCGCCGACCTCTCCGCGCCCGAAACGCCCGAGGAGCTGATCGAGGCCGCGACGGAGGCGTTCGACCAGGTCGACGTGCTCGTGAACAACGTCGGCATCGCGTACATCGCGTCGTTCGAGGACGTCTCCGACGGCGAGTGGGAAGAGATGTGGCAGCTCAACGTCATGAGCTACGTGCGCGCGATTCGCGCCGTCTTGCCGCAGATGCGCGAGCGCAGAGGCGGAGTGATCGTCAACGTCTCATCGACCGCCGGCAAGCGGCCGTCGACAGGGATGCCGCATTACTCCGTGACGAAGGCGGCCGTGCTCTCGCTCTCGCGTCTCGTCGCCGACGTGTACGCGAAGGACGGGATTCGCTGCAACGCCGTCGCGCCGGGCCCGACGGCGACCGACGCGTGGCTCGGTCCCGGCGGCCTCGCCGACCAGCAGGGAGACAAGGCGGAGGTCCTTGCGAAGGTCGCCGCAGGCCGGCCGCTCGGGCGGCTCGCCGAGCCCGAGGAGATCGCCGCGGTGATCGCTTTTCTGTGCTCGGAGCGCGCCTCGTACGTGACGGGTGCGGCGTGGAGCGCGGACGGAGGCACCGTCCCGATCATCATCTAGCGTAAGCACGTGAAGACGGTCGCGCAGGGATTCGAGACCCGGATCCGGGAGCAGGAGGATGCCTGGCTCTCGCCGCTCGCCGTGCGCTCGTACGAGACCCGCGGTCGGCTGCGCCCGGAGGAGGAATCGGCCGTCCGCACGCCTTTCCAGCGCGACCGCGACCGCATCGTGCACTCGAAGCCGTTCCGCAGGCTGAAAGGCAAGACGCAGGTCTTCATCGATCCGGCCGGCGACCACTACCGCACGCGCATGACGCACACGCTCGAGACGTCCGCGATCTCGCGCGTCGTCGCGCGGGCGCTGCGGTTGAACGAGGATCTCGTCGAGGCGATCGGCCTCGGCCATGACACCGGGCATCCGCCGTTCGGGCACGCCGGCGAGGACGCGCTCGACGACGCGCTGCATCGTCGCTTCGGTCGACGCTTTCGCCACAACGAACAGTCCCTACGCGTCGCGGAGGAGCTGAATCTCACCGAGGAAGTGCGTTACGGCATCCTCACGCACACCGGAGACGTCGAGCCCACGACGCTCGAGGGAAGGATCGTGCGCGTCGTCGACCGCGTCGCGTACATCAACCACGACATCGACGACGCGATCCGCTACGGGATCCTCGACGAGGACGAGTTGCCGCGCGACGAGATCGAGCTGCTAGGTGCGAGCGGTGGCGCGAGGATCGACACGCTGGTGCGAGACCTCGTCGCGTCGTCGGAAGCCGCCGGCGACATCCGGCAGAGCGACGAGATCGGCGAGGCGATGCTCTCGCTGCGCTCTTTCATGTTCGACCGTGTCTATCTCGGCGAGCACGCGCGCGGCGAGCACGTGCGCGCGCGCCGCGTCATCACGCAGATCTTCGAGCATCTCGTCGCACGCGGCGACGATCCCGACACGATCGTCGAGTTCGTCGCGGGGATGACCGACCGGTTCGCGTTGCATTACGCAGAGACCCTCGGCTGATGGCGCGCATCAAGGATGCGTCGGTGGAGGCAGTCAAGCAATCCGCGGACATCGTCGCGCTCGTGGAAGCGCGCACACGGTTGCGCAAGGTGGGCGGCCGTTACACCGGTCTCTGTCCGTTTCATCAGGAGAAGACGCCGAGCTTCTCGGTTTCGCCGGACCGCGGCACGTATCACTGCTTCGGTTGCGGCGCCGGCGGCGACGCGATCACGTTCGTCGAGGAGATCGAGGGCGTCGACTTCGTCGGTGCGATCGAGTGGCTCGCCGACCGCTTCAGCGTGCCGCTCGAGTACGAAGATTCGTCGCCTGCGGCTGACGCTGCCCGCCGTCGCCGCGACCGGCTGCACGCGCTGCTCGAACAGGCGGCGGCGTTCTACGAGCGGTATCTCTGGGAGAGCGCGGCGGGCGAGCCCGTGCGTGAGTACCTCGCTGGGCGCGGGTTGGAGGAGCCGGTTTGCAGGGAGTTTCGCCTCGGTCTCTCGCCGGGCGGGAACTCGCTCGTGCGCAAGGCACGCGAGAAGGGATTCACGCAGGCCGAGCTGTCCGCGGCGGGGCTCGTCAGTCGTCGCGGCGGCGACTACTTCGCCAACCGGCTCATGTTCCCGCTCGCGGACGCGCGGGGACGTGTCGTCGGCTTCCAGGCGCGGAAGCTGCGCGAGGACGATCCGCTGCGCGGCAAGTACGTGAACTCGCCGGAGGGCGAGCTGTTCCACAAGTCGGCGATCCTTTACGGACTGCACCTTGCGCGCGCCGCGATGGCCAAGCAGGACCGCGCGCTCGTCGTCGAGGGGAATACCGACGTGATCGCGCTGAGGCAGGCCGGCCTCGAGCCCGTCGTTGCGTCGATGGGAACAGCGCTGACGGAGCAGCAGCTGAAGGAGCTCGTGCGGTTGACGCAGCGTGTCTTCCTCTGCTTCGACTCCGACGCTGCGGGCGAGGAGGCGACGCTGCGTGGCATGGAGCTCGCGTTGCAGCGCGGCTTCGAGGTGAAGGTCGTCGCGTTGCCGAGAGGGAAGGATCCCGCCGACGATCCAGCAGGGTTCGAAGCACGCCTCGCCGATGCCGAGCCGTACGCGCTGCATCGCGTGCGTCTCGAGCTCGACCGCGCGCGCGACCGGCAGCACGCGTACCTGCGCGTGCAGGACGTGCTCAACTCCGTGCCCGAGTCACCCGAACGGCACGAGGCCTGGAGGCTCGCGAACGACCGGCTCGGCCTGACGGTGCAGTTGCGTGCAGCCGGCGGCGGCACGATGGCGGGTCGCGCCGTCTCGCCGAAGCTGCTCGAGGCGAGCGACCGGCTCGAGCTGAGTGCGCTGGCAGGGGTGCGCCGTCATCCGAAGCTCGGCCGCATCCTTGCCGAGCTCGGGCCGGAGCACTTCGACGATCCGCTCAACCGTCGCGCAGTGCCAGTGTTGATCGGCGTCGAGGACGCCGACGCCGAACTGACGCGGCTACTCGCAGGCCTCGACGCCCGTGCGGAGCGGGAGGGGATCGACGAGCTCACGGCCGAGCAGCTCTTGCTGCGTTTGCGCGAGCGGAAGCTTCAGCGCGAGCTGTCGGAAGCGGCTGACGAGCGGCTGCCAGACCTGCAGCAGGCTCTTGCAAAAGTGCGCGACCGCATCCGGGAGTTCGCCTGAAGGCTGGCTACAATGGCCGCCGGTCGAGCGCCTTTCCCCGGTAGCTCAATTGGCAGAGCATCCGGCTGTTAACCGGAGGGTTGTTGGTTCGAGTCCAACCCGGGGAGCTACGAAGTCCATGCTAAGAGGCCGGAAACGTGAAGGGCGCCCGCGAGAGGCGCCCTTTTTGTACCGAACTTATGTACCGCTCCGTCATCGAAGCCTGCGCATGGCCCGCACGGGCCTGAACGTACACCGCCGGATGCGGCGTCATGGGTCCGGACACACAGCTTCGCCATGAACCTGGACATGAGCCGTGCTGCAAATTGACCCGATTGCCCTAGTAAGTCCCTGATCGGCGTGACAGGGTGGGCTGGCGGAGCCAGGCAAACCGGCTTGGCGGCTAGACACCTCCCACGTCGGCTAGGGCACTTGCTTGCCCTCACCTGGCTCCGCGTCTGATCCTCATATACCGCGGAGTCGCCAAAATTAAGCCTCGGCAACCCGACTGCAACGGACCCATCAGCCGAGGAAGCCGAGGGCGCCGCCCGAGGGCTATCGCCTTCGGTGTCGGCGCCAGCAGACCGGGTGCACCGTCGGGAACCGCGAGTCCGCTCGTGACGAGCCATGCCTCGAGCTCACCCGGTGCGAGCTGACCAAGATTGTCGCGACGAGCAAGCAGCGCGTACGCACTGACACCGACGGCTTTACTCGTCGGCGGTCGGGCCTGAACGGGACCTTCGCCGTCGTCATCGACCGCGTGCGCACGATGCTCGCGGTCGCGTGCCTGTTGCTGGCGACACTGGCGGCAGGTTCCGCGGTGGCGGTCGTAGGCGCCGGCCGGATTCAGCTCGCCGCAGCGGTTACAGCGGCGCTGTCTTGGCGCCCCGGTCGCGGTGTTGCCGTTGCTGCGGTTTGCGAGCTCGGTGTCGACAAGTTCGCCGAGCAGTCGGTCGACCTGGACGCGCACGAGCCGCTCGAGCTCAGCCCGGTGCTGCTCGACGGCGGCAGCGACGCGCTGCTCGAGTGTCGAGAGTGCCGTGGTCTCGGGCACGACGCGAGTCTACGACCTTCGTAGAGCATCAGCCGTGCGCAGGAATGGCACGGTCGGACCGATGCACGACCAATGCGATAAGAATTCGGGGGCGGCTCCTCGACCTGGGGAGAAGTCCTGCGGCCGGGGAGCCGTGACGGGTGAGGCCCTGCGGCATCGCCTCAACCGCTGCCCCCGACCATCGAGGGTCGCACGCTGCGGGCGCGAAGTAAACCGCGGGAACTTCGCACCGGGTCAGGTCGAGCTCGAAAGTTGCGGAACGTGCGAGGATCGCAGCCGGTGTTCAAACACGGGGAGGGGCGCCTGCGCCGAGATGGCGGAGAGGATCGGCGCGCCGCGCACGACTTGAACTGTCTGCATGGCGAAGGTCGTGCAGTGGATCCGAAGACTGCGACGAAAGTCGGTGAAGCGCCAGGGCGAGGTCGCGGTAGAGAAGGCCCTTCTCGATCACGAGCTGGCCGAGCGCCAAAACACGGATCCACGGACCGCGATCCCGGCGATGCGCGAGGATCCATTCTGGTAAGAACACCAGGGGCGGCGTGCGACACTCTCGCCTGTGTTCCGCTACCTGCTTCGTCTGCCTGACGGCGAGCCGCTCGACCCGGCGATGCTCGTGACCGCCGTTCCGAACTGGTCGGTCGGCGACGTGATGACGGTCGAGCGCGGCAAGCAGTTCCGCGTTGTCGCGATCGACGACTTCCCCGCACGCGGAGCGCGTCGAGCAGGACGTGCGCGCGATCTTCACCGTCGAGCCTGTGTGAGTCGCCGCGGCTCAACTTTGTACCGGACTTTGTACCCCGCCCAGGTGATTTCGACTGCTCTCGCGTGACCTGGAACCGCTCAACCATGCGCCACGGGCCTGCGCTGATGTCGTGCGATTCGGCTGTTAACCGGAGGGTTGTTGGTTCGAGTCCAACCCGGGGAGCTACAGCCCTTTTGCTAGAGCCGATTTGGCTTAAACCCTAAGCAAGCCGGGCGTCCTGCAGCCAAAACACGGGGCAAACGAGCAACTAGCTCTTGAGTGCTGGACTGGCTCAGCCTTCTCCCCGGTAGGCTCCCGACCCACGTGACGACGCTTGCTTACGAGTTCGGTCAGGGGTTCTTCGCTGCGGCGCTCGTCGTGTGGATCGTCGTCTGGCTGCTCGTCGCCGTCCGCGTCGTCCGCCGCCGCGATCTTGGAATCATCGGCAAGTTGCTCTGGATCGTGGTCATACTCGTCGTCCCGCTCGTCGGACTGTTCGTCTACTTCCTATGGGACGCGACGAGGACGGGCCGGGGCTGACCAGTACGAGGCAAGGCGGGTAACCGGCGACGCCGCCGCTGTCTCGAACGTGGCCGAAGTGCAGCGCTTTTGCAAGCGGTTCGCCCTAGCAGCCTACGATTGACCCACGGATTCGGTCGGCGCCGGCAAGGGGCCACGGTTGCTGAGAGTGGCTCTCAGGATGCCCGCGGCGTAGCGTGTGCGTCATGTCCGTCATCATGCATCCCGCTTGAACAGGCCGCGCATCTTCCTCGGGTCGTCGGGAAAGCAGGCCAAACTGCTCCAGGCGATCACGCGCGGGCTCGAGGATGTCGCTGACGTCGAGCCCTGGACGACCACGTTCAACCCGGGGCGGTCCACCCTCGACCGGCTCGTCGAGCTCTCGCAGGAGGTCGATTTCGCCGCGTTCGTGTTCGCCCAGGACGACTGGATCACGACGGATGCATCCCAGTCCGGCCAGGCGTCGCCGCGCGACAATGTCGTGTTCGAGGCCGGGCTGTTCGGCGGCGCGCTCGGCATCCGGCGCACGTTCATCCTCCACGCGCACGGTTCGAAGCTGCCGAGCGACCTGCTCGGGCTGACCTCAGTCCGCTACGACCCGGCCACCAGCCCGGCAGAGGTTCGCGCGATCAACCAGAAGCTCCGCAAGGCGATCGAGACGGAGGGTCGCCGCGGCCCGGTCGAGGGGCTGTGGTGGCAGCTCTCGCTTACCATGCGGAGCGAGGACGAACCGTCGGCGGTGAGCCTCCTGCGCATCTCGCGGGGCCGCGACGGTGGCCTGAACGTGAACGGCCGGTCCTGGCAGGAGGATGGCACGCTGTCGGCCCGCTACTGGAGCGAGGCTGCGAAGGAGCGCAGGGATCCGGCCGGCATCTTCTACTTCTGGAAAGGCGAGCGCCCTCGGCACGCGAATGCCCCGCAGCTCGAGGGCACCGGCGAGATCACTGTGGAGACCGCCGACCGCGCCACCGGGTACTGGACGACACGGTCGGATCGCGACCCCGGGCTGAATGCCCGAACGGCCGGCGTGTACCTTCGAGCCGACCCGTCAGACGTCCAGGTGCTCGACGGCGGGAGCGAGGAAGAGCGGGCCGCTCTCATCGCGCAGCGCCTCCGGGAGTGGAAGTCGGTCTCGAACGCATTCTGAGCACAAGGTCGAGCAGTCGAGGGGCTCGCGTCGCGCCAAGGCATTAGCCTCCTTGAAGTGACGCTCGACGAAGCGACCGACGACCTCTACGCCGCAGACCTCGAGGCCTTCGTGTCCGAACGCACGCGCCTGGCGCGCGAGTTGCGCGACGCGGGCGACCGCGAGGCCGCCGAGCAGCTCGCCAAGCTCAAGAAGCCGACCGTCGCGGCATGGGCGCTGAACCAGCTCGCCCGCCGGAACCGGCGCGACGTCGACCTGCTGCTGGACGCGGGGCATCGCCTTCGCCAAGCACAAGAAGGCGTCGTCGGCGGCGCCGATCGAGCCGCGTTCGAGCAGGCGCAGACGACGGAACGCGAGGCGCTGCGAAGGCTCACGCAGCAGGCATCGGAACTGCTCGGCGGCGCGTCGTCGCAAGTGCTGTCCCAGCTGAGCCAGACGCTCCGGGCGGCGGCCGTCTCCGAGGAAGGGCGCGAGCTGCTCGCGCGCGGTCGATTCACGACGCCGCTCGAGACCGAGGGGTTCGACGTGTTCGGCGCGCTCCCAGCGTCGCCCCCGGCGAAGGCGAAGCAGCAGGCCAAGACGCAGAAGGCGAACGACGAGCTGCGGCAGGCGCGCGAGCGGCTGCGCGAGCTGGAGCAGAAGGCAAAGGCGGCGGAGCGGGAGGCCGTGCGGCTGAAGGGCGAGTTGACGAAGAGCGAGCATGCCGCCGAATCCGCACGGGCAGCTGTCGCAATCGCCCAGCGTGAGCTCAAAGAGGCGCAGCGACGGGCTCGTAACTAGAACTGGAAAACGCCGCGGCGGCGAGCGACAATCGGGACGACATGGCCGTCACGGACGCTCCCGCACTCGACGAGGCTGGGCTTAGCGCGCTGGAAGCGTCCTTCCGCGGCGAGCTCGTTCGCCCGGACGACACCGGCTACGACTCCCACCGAAAGGTCTGGAACGGCTCGATCGACCGCCGGCCGGCGCTGATCGCGCGCTGCGCCGGGGTCGCGGACGTGCGTGCGGCGGTTGGCTTCGCCAAGGACAGTGGCTTGCCTGTCGCGGTGCGCGGCGGCGGCCACAGCTTCCCGGGGCTTTCGGTCTGCGACGGTGGGATCGTCATCGACCTCGGCTCGATGAAGGGCATCCGGATCGATCCGGAGAAGCGCACGGCGCGAGTGCAGGCAGGCGTGCTCTGGGGCGAGCTCGACCACGAGACGCAGGCGTTCGGCCTCGCGACAACCGGTGGCATCGTCTCGCACACCGGCGTCGCCGGTCTCACGCTCGGAGGCGGGATCGGCTGGCTGCAGCGCAAGCTCGGGCTGACGGTCGACAACCTGCTCGCGGCCGACGTCGTCACGGCCGAGGGCGATCTCGTGAGGGCGAGCGACGACGAGAACGCTGATCTCTTCTGGGGCCTGCGCGGCGGCGGGGGCAACTTCGGCGTCGTCACGGAGTTCGAGTTCCGCCTGCATCCGGTCGGCCCGACCGTCCTCGCCGGCCCGATCTTCTGGCTGATGGAGGACTCGCCGGAGCTGCTTCGCTTCTACCGCGAGTGGATCGCAGACGCCCCGGACGAGCTGATGACGATCGTCATCCATCGCAAGGCGCCGCCTGTCCCGTTCATCCCGGCGGAGCTGCACGGGCGGCTCGTCGTCGGCGTCGCGTGCTGCTACGCAGGCGAGATCGACGAGGGCGAGCGGGTCGTGCGGCCGCTCAAGGAGTTCGGCACGCCGGCGCTCGACCTGTGCGTGCCGAAGCCGTACGTCGAGCACCAGGGGATGTTCGACGCGTCGTATCCGCACGGGTGGTGGTATTACATCCGTGCCTGCGACGTCGCGGAGCTCACGGACGAGGTGATCGACATCACCGTCGAGCACTCGGAGCGGATCAAGTCGCCGCTGACCGCGTTTCCGATCTGGCAGCAGGGCGGGGCAATCGCCCGCATCGGCGAGAACGAGACCGCGTTCAACGGCCGTGGCGCAGGACATACGTTCAACGTCGCGGGTGCGACCGCCGGCCCGGAAGGCTTCGACGAGGAGCGCGAGTGGTCGCGGACGTTCTGGTCCGCGCTCGAGCCGTACCACACGAGCGTGTACGTCAACTTCCTGATGGAGGAGGGCGAGGAGCGGATCCGCGACGCGTACGGCGCGGCGAAGTACGACAGGCTGAAGGCGCTCAAGCGCCGCTACGACCCGGACAACCTCTTCCGCCTGAACCAGAACATCCCGCCGGCGTAGTCGCTCAACGGCTGGCGACGACCTCGAGCGTTCGCGGCTCGAAGTGATCGACGACCTCACGCAGCCTCGCCACGCGCTCGTGGTACCCGGCCTCGGCACGCCAGTTGCGCACCGCTTGCATGCTCTCCCACGGTCCGAAGCTGACGAATCGTTGCGGATCGTCAGCGTCGCGGAGGAGCATCGCCTGCGTGGCGAGTCCCTGCCGCCGCGTCCAGTCGGCCCACTCGCTCCAGCGCTCGACGAACTCCGCCTCGCGCCCTTCCTTCACCGCCCAGCTCGTGTGCGTGTACGGGCCAGCCATGAGTCAACCCCCTCGCTAGAACGCATCCTTTGCCAGCTCGCGCGAGCGGTCCATCGCGGCCTGGATCGCGTTCAGGAACGCCGCGCGCACGCCTGCCTGCTCGAGTTCGCGGATCGCGTTGATCGTCGTCCCGCCTGGGGACGTGACCGCCTCGCGCAGCTCGACCGGGTGCATCTTCTCGTCGCGTAGCAGCTTCGCCGTCCCGAGCATCGTCTGCACGACGAGCTGCGTCGACACCTCCCGCCCGAGCCCGAGCAGGATCCCGGCCTCGATCATCGCCTCGGCGAGGAGGGCGAAGTACGCCGGGCCCGATCCCGAGACGGCGGTGACCGCGTCCATGTACGGCTCCGCGACTCGCACCACCGCGCCGAGGTGGGCAAGCGCTTCCTCGGCGAGCTCGAGGTGCTCGTCTTGCGCGTGCGCGCCACCGCAGATCCCCGCGATTCCCTCGTGCACAGTCGAAGGCGCGTTCGGCATCGCGCGCACGACCGGGATCTCGCCGCTCAAATGGCGCTCGATCGCCGCAGTCGGGATCGCCGCCGCGACGGAGAGCACCGTCTGCTCCGGCGACACGCGCCCGCTCACCTCGGCGAGCAGCGCCTCGATGTCCTGCGGCTTGACGGAGACAACGATCAGAGCCGCGCCGTCGACGGCCTGCGCGTTGTCCCGCGTGACCGGCACGTCGTAGCGCTCCCGGAGCTCGGCGAGACGTTCGTCGCGGCGGCCGGTGACGACGACGTCGCCGGGCTGGCGCCAGCCGGACGAGAGCAGGCCGGCAAGAAGTGACTCGCCGATTTTCCCGCCGCCGAGGATCGCGATCTTTCCGGCTGAAACCATGCGTCGAGTCTAAGAGAAGGCGCAGGGCATGGAGTCGGGCTCGAGGGATGCGGCGGCGGCGCGTCGCCGCCCGCCGCCGCGACGTCCTCTGCGCCTAAGGCACCACCTCGAACGGCCGCATCATCTCGTTCTCTTCGTGCTCGAGGATGTGGCAATGGACTGGGTAGTTGCCGAGGTGGTCGAACCTGGCGATGATCCTCACGACCTCGCCGGGATTGACCCGAACGGTGTCCTCCCAGCCGATCTCGGTCGGGTCAGGCGGTTGTGGCTTCCCCAGGAACGTGAGGGTTCCCGTGTCCAGATAGCGGGCGACGTCGAAGTTCTGCACATCGAGCACCTGAAATTGCACGAGGTGCAGGTGCATCGGGTGTGTGTCGCCGGTGGTGTTGATGAACCGCCAGACCTCGGTCGTGTTGAGCTTCGGGAAGATGTCGGTCGGTTCGCGGTATGTCTTGTCCTCGAGCCGTAACTGGACGGGCTCGTCCAGGAACGGGTCGATGATCTCGGTCATCTTGATGTCGCGCGTGGCGGCCGCCTGGGCGGGGTCGAGCTTGACGAGCGGCCGCGGGTTGGTCGGGATCACGCTCGTGTCCGGCGCGGAGACCGTCTGTGCGACGCGGAACTGCATGATCTGCCCGGTCGTCTGCGGGTCGGGTGCGTCACCGTTTGGGTAGGGGGCCTTGGCGTTGTTCTTCATGGTCAGCGTCATGCCCGCGTCGTTGGCGAAGTCGACGATCACGTCTTCTCGCTCGCCGGGTGCGATCAGCAGTTGCGTCGTTGTCGTGGTTTGCGGGAACAGCCCGCCTTCGGCGCCGATCTGGTTGAACGGCGGCTTGAACTTCGTTCCCTTCTTCGGCGCGACGATCTTGAGCGAGTAGAACCTCGCGTTCGAGCCGTTGAGGATGCGGATGCGGTACTTTCGCGGTTCGACGTTCAGATACGGCCAGAGCTTGCCGTTGACGGCGATCGCGTCGCCGAACATCTCCGGCAGCCACGCCGGGTGCGTGATTCCCGGGCCGGGATAGGTCAGCGTCCCGTCGGTGTTGAAGAGCTTGTCCTGGATCACGAGCGGGATCTCGTACGCGCCCTTCGGCAGGTTGAGTGAGTCCTCGTACGCGTCCCGGACGATGTAGAAGCCGGCCAGACCCGCGTACGGGTTGAGGCGGGTGATGCCCATCGCGTGGTCGTGGTACCAGAGCGTCGCCGCGTCCTGGTCGTTCGGATACGAGTACGTTCTCTGCTGACCGGGCAAAAACCACGCGTCTGGGCCGCCGTCGCTGTCCGGCGCCACGTGGCCGCCGTGCAGGTGTGTCACCGCCCGCACGTCCGGTCCCTGCATCGCTCCGTCGAGCGTGTAGTCGATGAACGGCGCGAGCAGGTGTGCGGTCGGCAGGTTGTTGATCCAGGTGACGGTGATCGGCTGGCCGGTCATCGCCTCGATCGTCGGCCCGAGATAACCGCCGCCGTATCCCCAGACAGGCGTCGCGGGCAACTGGCTGCTGAACTGTGTCGTTCCCTGCATCATCGTCATGTCGTAGTGACCCGGCCCCGACTGTGCAGCGACGGGCGGGATCGGCAGCGGATCGATGTACTTCGTTAGCGTCGCGGCATTGAGTGGAGCTGCGGAGGCATGCGGAAGGTGGATGCCTGCCAGAGCAACCCCGACGGCGACGGCGGCGAATCCGCCTCTGAAGAGCCATCGGTTCATGGTGTTGCCTCCTTGAGCGCTCCGTGACGACTGCAGCGGCCGCATCTGGCGCGCCCGGTTTGCGATACGCCGACGTTGACACTGTCGGCGGCCCGGATACATCCGGGGGAACGCCGAAGGGATTGCGGGAATCCACGCGGTCGTCTCCGGGCCGAGGGTCGCCTCTCCGGCCGCAGCGACTGCCGTCGTGTTAGAGAATGCGCCGATGCTTCTCCGCGAGGTGCAGTACGCGCGGCCGAAGACCGTGGAGGAGGCTGTGGCGTTGCTCGCGGCTGACGACGGCGCGCGGGCGCTCGCGGGGGGACAGACGCTCGTCAACGTGATGAAGGCCCGCGCCGCTTCGCCTGACGTCCTCGTCGACCTGCAGGACATCGAGGAGCTGCGCGGCGTGCGTGATCTCGGCAACGGCTCGGTCGAGATCGGGGCGATGACGACGTGCGCCCAGCTGATCGGCGACGAGGCGGCCGGCGCGCGCTCGATCCTCGGCGAGGTCGCGTCGAAGATCGCCGATGTGCAGGTTCGCAACCGCGGAACGATCGGCGGCAACGTCTGCTCCAACGATCCGACGAATCACCTGCCGCCGCTCCTCGTGGCACTCGACGCGAGCTTCACGATCGCCGGATCCGGCGGGGAACGCACGGTCCCCGCCCACGAATTCTTCATCGGCGTCTACCTGACGGCGGCCGGCCCGGGCGAGCTCCTGACGAAGATCACGATTCCGCCGGGAGGGCAGGACGGGTTCACCGCGGTGACGATCGGCAGGGACGGCACCGCCATCGTCACGGCCGCTGCTTCGCTGAACGGCGGCGCTCGAGTCGCGATCGGCTGCGTCGATGCCGTGCCCGTGCGCGCGCGGCAAATGGAGGAACGGATCGGTTCCGACTTTTCGGACGCAAACGTGCGCGCGGCGGCGGAGGGACTCGGCTCGTCGCTCGACCCGCCGTCCGACGTGCACGCGTCGGCCGACTACCGCAGGCAGCTCGCCGAAGTGCTGGCGGCGCGCGCCGTCGTCGCTGCGAGGGAGCGGCGCTGATGGATCCCGTCACGAGCAGCCGCATCACCGTCACCGTCAACGGTGAGGAGATCGAGTACGACGTCGAGGCCCGGCGCCTGCTCGTGCACTTCCTTCGCGACGATCTCGATCTGACGGGCACGCACGTCGGCTGCGACACCGGCAACTGCGGCGCCTGCACCGTGATTTACAACGGCGTGCTCGCGAAGAGCTGCATGCTGCTCGCGATCCAGGCGGACGGCGCGTCGATCGAGACCGTGGAAGGCCTGTCGAGCGACGGCGAGCTGACGAAGCTGCAGCAGGCGTTCTCGGACCACCACGCGCTCCAGTGCGGATACTGCACGCCGGGAATGCTCATGAGCGCAACGGCGCTGCTGCGCGACAACAACGCGCCGACCGAGGAGCAGATCCGCAAAGCGATCCAGGGGAACATCTGCCGCTGCACCGGCTACGTGAACATCGTCGAGGCCGTCAAGGCGGCTGCGAAATGACAGACACGGTGACCGGCGCGCTTGTCGTCACGCCGGGCGAGACGAAGGTCGGCTTCGCCGGCACGAGCGTTCCGCGCAAGGAGGACAAGCGGCTCGTGCAGGGCGAGGGCGTCTTCTTCGACGACGTGAAGCGTCACGGGATGGGCTACGTCCACTTCGTCCGCTCGCCATACGCTCACGCGAAGATCCTGTCGATCGACGTCTCCAAGGCGCTCGAGCTCGGCGGCGTGTACGGCACGCTCACGGGAGAAGAGGTGGCGATCCTCACCGACCCGTTCTTCGAGCTGTCGGTGAAGCCGGGCGCGGACATCAAGGACTACGCGCTCGCCGTGCACCGCGTCCGCCACGTCGGAGAGCCGGTCGCGGCTGTCGTCGCGTCGTCGCGGGAGCTGGCGCGCGATGCCGCAGAGCTCGTCGAAGTCGAGTACGAGCCGCTGCCGGTCCTGACGACGGGCGAGCAGGCGCTCGAGAACGAGGTGATCCTGCACGACGACGCCGGCTCGAATGTCGTCTGGCAGGGCGTCTTCGACTGGGGCGACTACGAGGGCGCGGTCGCGGAGGCGGATCACGTCGTCAGGATCGAGCGACTGCACTTCGACCGCTTCTCGTCGACACCGCTGGAATGCGCCGGCGTTCTCGTCGAGTACAACCGCGGCACGGGCCAGTGGACGATGTACGGCAACCACCAGATGCCCGGCATCGGCGCGATCTGGATGGCGCCGGCGTTGCGCACGGGCATCGACAAGCTGCGTTTCGTCTCCCAGGACATCGGCGGCGCGTTCGGGAACAAGATCTGCCTGCACCCGCAGTACGTCGCGTGCTGCCTGCTCTCGCGCAAGCTGAACCGGCCGGTGCAGTGGACGGAGTGGCGCACCGACCAGCACACGGCGAACGCGCACGGCAACGAGCGCACCTTCCTCGACATCGAGGTGCCCGTCAAGGCCGACGGCACGCTGCTCGGTCTGAACGTGCGCGCGATCGACGACTGCGGCGCGTTCCCGCGGTACGAGCCGCTCGGCTGCATCATCTGGGCGCAGGTCACGCCCGGCTGCTACCGCTGGCGCAACATCCGCGTCGATTTCACGCAGGTCTGCACGAACAAGTCGCCGGTGTCGCCGAACCGCGGATACTCGCGGATGCAGCACCTCTGGCTGACCGAGCGCGTGGTCGACCTCGTCGCGCACGAGCTCGAGCTCGACCCGGTCGAGGTACGCAAGCGCAACTACGTGCGCGCCGAGGAGATGCCGTACGAGACGCCGAACGGCTGCGTCTACGACTCGGGCGACTACGCGCGCGCGCTTGACATCGCGCTCGAGCTGATCGGATACGACGACCTGGACGCGAAACGGGTCGACGCAGAGTCGCGCGGCCAGCTGCTCGGTTTCGGCATCGGCTCGACGCTCGACTCCGGGACGAACAACTTCGGCCAGTCGACGCTGCTCAATCCGGAGCTGCAGTTCTCGGGGAACAACGAGGTCGCGACGGTGAAGCTCGACATCTTCGGCGAGATCGTCGTCACGCTCGGCACCGTGCCGCAGGGGCAGGGGCACGAGACGACGGCGGCGCAGGTGGTCGCGGACATCCTCAACGTCACGCCCGAGGACGTCACGGTTCGCCCCGGCCACGACACGTACTGGAACTCGCACGCCGGCTTCTCCGGCACGTACGCGTCGCAGTTCGCCGTGACGGGGCTCGGCGCCGTGAAGGGTGCAGCCGACAAGCTCGCGCACGAGATCAAGCGCGTGGCTGCCGGCGTTTTCGGCGCGACGCCCGACGACATCGAGCTCGCCGAGGGACAGGCACGCCTGAAGGCAAACGCCGAAGCGGCGATTCCGTTCATGGGCATCGGCGCGATCGTGAACGCGAACAACGCCATCCTTCCGGACGACGTCCGCGACGTCACGCTCAACTGCCGCTACGTCTACGTGCCGCCGTTCCAGCTCCCGGACAAGGAGCGCAAGTTCGGCAACCTGACCCTCACGTACGCGTCGCAGGTGCACGTCTGCCTCGTCGAGATCGACCGTGAGACGGGTGTCTACGAGATCGTCGACTACGCGGCCGTCGACGACTGCGGTACACGCATCCACCCGCAGATCGTCGAGGGCCAGGTGCACGGCGCGACCGCACATGCGCTCGGCGCTGCAACGCACGAGATCTTCGCGTACGACGAGGAGGGCAACCTCCTGACGCCCAACTTCTATGACTACCACGTGCCGCACGCGCTCGACATGCCGCCGCTCAAGACCGGCTATCTCGAGTCCGCGTCGCCGTTCACGCCGCTCGGCGCGAAGGGGATGGGGGAGGGCGGCGGTGCGGGCATCCACGCCGTGTGCGCAGCGCTGCAGGACGCGCTCGCTTCGCACGGCAAGCCGACTGTGTGGCGCAGCTGCAATCCGTACCACCAGGTTTGGGAATACCTGCGCGAGCCGAAGCGGCTCGTCGAGGTCAAGGCGCAATGAGGGTCGCGGGCACGCGCTCCTTCACCGCTCCGCGCGAGACGGTGTGGGAGGTGCTGAACTCGCCGGAGCGGATGGCGAAGCTGATGCCCGGCGTCGAGTCGTTCGACGTGCAGGACCCGGAGCACTGGCGCGCCAACGTGAAGATCCCGCTCGGCCTAGGCGGTCTGCGCATGAGCTTCGACTTCACGAAGCTCGAGGAGCGTCAGCCCGAGTTCGCCAAGCTGCTCGCGAAGGGCAACGGCGTCGGCGCGATCGTCAGCATGGAGACCACGTTCCACCTCGCGGAGAACGGCGCCGGCACGGACATGAAGTGGGAAGCGGACGTGAAAATCGCCGGCCCGGTCGGCTCGATGGGCCAACGCGTGCTGCAGCCGATCGTGAACCAGCAGGTGAACAACGTCTTGACCGCGCTGGACAAGCAGGTCGCCGAAGCATCCGGCTCACCCTCGTAAAGAAACTGTTCACTTTCCAAGGGCGGCAGAACTTTAGAGCGCTAAGGCCGTTTGACCTCTTGAAACCATCAAGAGGAGGCTTTACGAATGCAGAAGATGCTCATGGCGATCGCTGCCGTCGCGTTGCTGGTCGGCGGTTCTTCCGCCGTCGCGCGGACCGAAGGAGTCGACATCACGAAGGACGGCTTCAAAGACACGACGGTCACGATCGAGAGCGGCGACTCGGTGACGTGGAAGAACACGGACACAGCCGACCACCAGGTCATGGTCGACAACACCTCGTGCAAGCTGAGCCTCGAGCCCGGGCAGAGTTCGTCGTGCACGTTCGCGACACCCGGGACGTTCAAGTTCCAGGATCCGACCGCGGCTGGCGCCAACTTCAGCGGCACCCTCACGGTCGGGCAGAACACGCGTTCAGTCTCGATGACGAGCACGCGAACGACGGTGATCCTGGGCGATGCGGTGACGCTCTCCGGCACCGTGTCGAGCAAGCAGGCGGACGAGAACGTCACGGTGATCACGCAGTCGCAGGGGCAGCCGACGACGTCGACGCAGGTGGCGACGACGAGCGGCGGCAACTGGACGCTGCAGGTGCAGCCGCAGATCAACACGACCTACCAGGCACAGTTCGACGGCGCCGACAGCACGTCGTCTGCAGTCAACGTCAGGCCGCGGATCACGCTGGAGAAGGTCGGGCGTACCCGGTACCTCGCCGTCGTGGTCGCAGCCCGCTCGATGGCCGGGAAGACGGTCAACCTCACCCGCTGGTCGAACGGCAACTGGGTGACGATCGCTCAGAAGCAACTCCAGAGCATCGCGCGCACGAACACGACCGTCGTCACGACGTTCTCGGCGTCGGTAAACCTCGGCACCAAGCTGCGGGTTTTCATGGCTGCCGAACAGACGAGCCCGAGCTACCTCGACGGGCACAGCAACTTCGTCGTCAACTAGTCGAAGCGCTTCCAGGTGCGGCTTCGCCTTGGCGGGGCCGCACCTAGCGCACTCGCTGCCAGACCAGCCGCGGATTGCCGCCTGTGTAGGCATGCAGCTGCGGCGGCGTCCACGTCCGTCGTGCCCGTCAGCTCGAGAAAACGCGAGACGTCCTCGATGCCCAGCGGCTGCAGGCGCAGGCGGTGGTGGGCGGAGTGGTCTGCGAGGGCTGCGAGCGCGTCGGGCATGTCGGGGCTCTCGACGTAGGTGGCGACGATTGCGACGTGCATCACGGCCAGCTCACCTGCGACGAACTCGAGCAAGAGCAGGGAGAGGTCGTCGGCGTGCTGGAGGTCGTCGAACACGAGCAACACGGGCTGCCGGCTCGATGACTCCCGTAGCCGCGACGCGAGCTCGACGAAGAGACCAAAGCGCTCGGCGTCGCCGAGCGCCGGGTCGAGCTCGGGCGCGTCCTCGCCGAGAGATTGCAGCGCCTGCGTCCAGGGCCAATATGGCGGAGCTCCGGCGCGCTTCGAGCTGCGTCCCCAGAGCACGCGTGCGCCTGCGTCCTTCGCGCGGCTGGCGAGCTCGTCGGCGAGCCGCGTCTTGCCGACGCCGCTGTCGCCGCTGACGAGGAAGAGCCGCCCGCGGCCTGCGACCGCGTCCTCGAGCGCCGGCGCGAGCTCGGCGAGCTCGCGTTCGCGTCCGACGAAGATGCCGGCGGCCCGTCGACCGGGCCGCGTGCCCGAAGAGACGGGCAGGTCGAGCGCTATGTCGTGGCGCAGGATCGATTGCTCGAGCTCCTGAAGCTGTCTGCCCGGCTCGATTCCCAGCTCGTCGACCAGCGCGCGCCTCGCGTCACGGTACGCCGCCAGTGCGTCCGCCTGCCGTCCAGCGCGGTACAGCGCGAGCATCAGCTGCACCCGGAACCGCTCGCGGAGCGGATGTCGTGCCACAAGTGCCTCTAGCTCACCGACGAGCTGCCCGTGCGCACCGAGGACGAGATCCGCGTCGATTCGGTCCTCCAGCGCGGTTAGTCGCAGCTCCTCGAGGCGGGCTGCCTCGCGGCGGGCGAGCGGATTCGCGGCGAACTCGGTCAGCGGCGTCCCGCGCCAGAGTTCGAGCGCCTCGTTGAGCGTTCCACGTGCGGCTGCGGCGTCCCCCTGTGCGAGCAGCTCGCGCCCGGCCCCGGCGAGCTCCTCGAACCGCCGGAGGTCGAACTGCCCAGGGTCGACCTCGAGCAGGTAGCCGCCCGGGAGCGTCTGCAGCACGTCCGCTTCGAGGGCGCGGCGCAGCCGCGAGACCTGCACCTGAAGCGCCTTGGCCGCGTCGGCGGGAGGTGCCTCTGTCCACAGAAGCTCGATCAGCGTGCCCGTCGGCACGACCTCGTTCGCGTGCAGGAGCAGGAGTGCCAACAGGGCGCGCTGCTTCGCGCCGCCGAGGCGGATCGCGCCCGCCGGCCCCTCGACCTCGAGCTGGCCCAGGATCCGGAACCTCACGACGGCGCCCCCCACCTCGCCGACGCTAGTGCCCCTGTTGCCGTCCTGCAACCGGTTTGCAACCCGATCTCAGTCATGTTGGCAGACGACCGCACAGGGCGGTCGGGACGAAAGGAAGCGCAACGTGAAGCGTCTGACCCTCATCACAGTGATTCTGGGAACCGCCCTCGCGCTCGTTCCGGCAGCCTCGGCGGTGGTTCTCTCGGACGGCGCCGGCGGTACCGGCGGCACAGCCGTTGTCCCGTCCACGCAGCCCACGAACGACGCGACGCAGGCAGTCATCGCCCGGAGCGAGGGCCTCGCGAAGTACTACGGAACGGATCCTGCGACGCAGGCCGTGCTGCTCCGCAGCACGGGGCTCGCGAACTACTACGGCCTCGACGGCGTAACGCTCCGGCCGGACATCCTGGGCGGCAACGGCGGCTCGGAGATCACCCCGATCTCGACTGGCAACTCCTTCGATTGGAACACGACGATCGGTGCAAGCCTCGCCGCAGTCCTCCTGGTGGCGATGGCAAGCGCGGTCGTCACCCGGCGCAAGCACAGCCTGAGCTTCTAGACGGGGGATAGAGGGCACCGAACGAGCGGGCCGTATGGCCCGCTCGTCGCGTTCTCGAAGCTCGGAATCTCAGGGTGTTCCCGCCCCGAAACCGGTTTGCAGCCGCCGGTCCGTCATGTGGGCAGTAGACCGCCACAGGACGGTCGGAACGAAAGGAAGCCTTCCGTGACGCGCATCAGCCTCATCATCATGGTTCTCGGCACAGCACTCGCTCTCGCTCCGGCCGCCAGCGCGATGCACCTGAGTGACGGTTCCGGCGGCGGCGTCGGCAGCAGCACGGTGCCGGCGACCGTCATGGACGGCTGGATGTCGTCGGTCACCCTCGCACCGACTCCGGTCATCCTTCAGACGGACGTGCTCGGCGGCGACGGAAGCGCCCCGACCCGCGAGGTCCCGGCCGCTTCCGACGGCGATTCCTTCGCCTGGATCACGGCGGCGATCGGCGCAGTGACGCTTGCCAGCGTCCTGCTGATGGTGTTGGCCACCACAGATGTCACTCTGCGCAAGCGTCGCCTGAGCTTCTAGCGACGAGCGACTGGGGGACGACGAGCGCTCGTTCGTCTGGTCCCGTCTCTTTAGGATCGCTGCGATGCCGCAACCCTTCCGCATCGGCGTGATGCAGCTGACGATGGAGCCGGTCGACGAGATGCTCGCGACCGCGCGCGCCCTCGACGAGCACGGTTTCGACACGATCTGGCTCGCGGAGGCGTACCCGTGGTGGCGCAAGCACCAGATGGAGGCGCGCTCGTCGACGGTCGTCTCGGCACTGATGGCGCAGGCGACGGAGCGGCTGACGATCGGCTGGGGGATCATCTCACCGTTCACGCGGCATCCCGTTCAGGTGGCGATGGACGCGCGCGTCGTGCAGGAGCTTGCGCCTGGGCGGTTCATTCTCGGCTTCGGGACGTCGAAGATCTTCCTCAACAACGCGCTGATGCAGACGAACAAGACGCTCGGGCCGATGCGCGATGCTGTGACGATCGTGCGTGGCGTCCTCTCCGGTGACGCGTTTCGCTACGACGGCGATACGTGGAGCGCCGATGTGCCCGCGATGAATGCGGACGCGCCGCACGACGTGCCGCCCGTCTACGTCGCCGCGACGGCGCCGAAGATGCAGGCGCTCGCCGGGGAGATCGGCGACGGCTGCCTCACGCCGTCGATCACCACGCCGGCGTTCGTCGGCTACACACGCGACAACGTGCAGGCGGACATCGACATCGGCTGCACGATCGTGGCGTCGATCGCAGAGGATCGCGACGACGGCCGCGACGGCGCGCGCGAGATCGCCGGGATGTACCTCGCGAACAAGGTGCAGAACATCAAAGGGGCGGCTGACACGCTGCTCGAGCTCGCCGGGATCGATGTCGAGGAGATCAGGCCGGTCGCCGAGGCGATGGAACGCGGTGGACGACTCGCGGCGAAGGAGCAGGTGACCGACGAGATCCTCGACAAGTGCAAGCCGATCGCCGGCACCCCCCGCGACTGCATTGCGGCGATCGAGGAGTACCGCGACGCAGGGTGCACGCACGTCATGCTGGAGCTGTGGGGAGCCAGGCGGCACGAGCAGATTCGGCTCTTCGCGGAGAAGGTGTTGCCGCAATTTCGCTCGTGACGGCGTTCGAGCCTGACGTCTCGAAGTGGGACGCCTGGCGACCCGACGAGATCGCGCGCCTGCTCGCAGACGTGCGCGTCCCCTGGTACGTCGCTGCGGGCTGGGCGATCGAGCTATTCCTCGGCGGCGAGCGGCGCGAGCACGAGGACCTCGAGATCGCCGTGCCCAACACGCGCTTTGACGAGGTCGCCGAGGCGCTCGAAGGCTTCGAGATCTTCGTCATCACCGGTCGCGCGGAGGCGACGGCGCTCGGGGACGCGCGCGACCGGCTCATGGACACGCACCAGACATGGATCCGCGAGCCTGCGACCGGCTCCTGGCGCTTCGACGTGTTCCGCGAGCCGTCAGACGGCGATACGTGGATCTGCAGGCGCGAGCCCGCGATTCGCATGCCCTACCAGCGGCTGATCGAGTGGACCGATGACGGCATTCCGCACGGTCGACCCGAGGTCGTCCTTCTCTTCAAGGCGAAGCACGCGCACATGGCGAAGAACGGGCGCGACTTCGCGGTAACGCTGCCGCGGCTCGACGCCGAGCGTCGCGAGTGGCTTCGCGACGCGCTCGAACGCGTTCATCCGGGCCACCGGTGGCTGGAGGAGTTGTGATCGACCGCGACCGTCTCGTCGACCTCGCGCTGCGGCTCGTTTCGACACCGTCCTTCACAGGCTCGGAGGAGGAAGCGGCGAGGTTCATGCTCGACGAGTTCGAGTCCATGGGTCTAAAGACGCAGTGGCAAGAGGTGGAGGACGACCGCGCAAACGTCCTCGGCGTGTGGGCGGGCGTGGGCGGCGGACCGACGCTGATGTTCAACGGGCATCTCGACACCTCGTACTCAGGCCGAGAGCCGTGGCTGCAGGACATCCCAGGCTTCCAGCCCAAAGGGTTCGAGCGCGACGGGCGCATCTACGGGCTCGGTATCTCGAACATGAAAGGCGCGGTCGCCTGCTACGTCGAGGCGGTCCGCGCGCTGCAGGACGCGGGCGTGCGGCTGCGAGGGGACGTGCTGATCGCGGCGGTCGCGGGCGAGATCGAGAAGGCGCAGCAGGGCGACGCCCAAGGAGCCGAGTTCCGCGGCTACGCGGCGGGCTCGCGCTACCTCGTCGTGCACGGCGGCGCCGCCGACATGTGCATCCTCGGCGAGCCGACCGAGAACAAGCTCGTGCTTGCGCACTTCGGCTCGTTGTGGCTCCGTCTGTCGACGCACGGCCCGTTCATCCACACAGCCTTCACCGCCGGACGGCGCGAGGAGAACTCGATCGTGAAGATGCACCGGGTGCTCAATGCGGTGCTCGAGTGGCTGCCCGGCTGGGAGGAGCGGATGTCGTACGGCGACGTGCGCGGTGTCGCAAACGTCGGCTCGATCGAGGGCGGGTTCGGCTGGCGCGCGTCCCGCACGCCGCACCGCACCGACTTGTATTTGGATCTGCGCGTCCCGCCGAACGTCCCGATGGCGGCGGCGCGGCGCGAGGCGCTCGAGTTCGCGCGCTCGCTTGACGGCGTCGACGCTGAGGTGTACGTGACGGCTCCGGGCGCCGAGATCGAGGAAGGCCATCCGCTTGTGGGGGCTCTCGCGGAGGCCCACGAGCAGGTCTTCGGCGCGCCGGCTGAGCGCGACGTCACGCGGTGGTTCTCCGACGCATCAGTCCTGACGCGCTACGGGATCGCGACGGTGAACTACGGCACGTCGTCGGGGCTTCCGGACGCCGAGCTCGGCGAGAATCTCGCCATCGACGGGCTCGTGAAAACGGCGGAGGTGTACGCGCGCGCGGCGATGCGCGTGTGCGGCGTTGCATGACGCATGACGTCTACACGCTGCCGCCCGATCTGCCGGTGCCGGAGGACGACGGCGCTGCGGATCACCTGCTCGGCACGATGCTGCCACAGCTGACGCTCGACTCCTCGCAGGGACAGGTGTCGTTACGCGAGCTCGGAAGCGAGTTGCTCGTCCTCTACATCTATCCGCGCACCGGCCGCCGTGACCGCCCGACACCCGCCGGCTGGGACGCCATCCCAGGCGCGCGCGGCTGCACGCCGGAGTCGTGCGGCTTCCGCGACCACGCGGGCGAGCTTGGCGAACTGGGTGCGCTCGTCGCCGGGCTCTCGGCGCAGACCCTCGACGACCAGCTCGAGTTCGCGGAGCGCAACCTAATTGCGTACCCGATCATCGCCGACCCGGACCTGCGGCTCGGCAAGGCACTCCGTCTGCCGACGTTCGAGTTCGAGGGCGTGACGCTCTACAAGCGGATCACGCTCTTCGTCCAGGCGTGCGCTATCGCGAAAGTCTTCTACCCCGTCTTCCCACCCGACAAAGCCGCCGACGAAGTCATCGCCTGGCTGGAGGCGCGCGCGTGAAGCTCGTAACGTTCGACGACGGCAAGGTCGGCCGCCTGGAAGGCGACGTCGTGTCGGAGCTCGACGTGCCGTCGATGCGCGAGTACTTCGAGCACGGCCAGGTCGCGCGCGCGACCGGCGAAGAGCGTTCGCTCGCGGACGTCAAGCTCCGCGCGCCGATCGTCCCGAAGAAGTTCTTCCACACTGCGGGCAATTTCCGCGAGCACGAGGAGGACTCCAAGCGCGTCGACTGGTCGCACGAGATCGCACCGTGGATCGTCTTCTTCCAGAACGTCGACGCGATCGTCGGGCCGGACGACCCGATCGTCTACCCGGAGCACCTGACGCAGGAGCTCGACTACGAGCTCGAGCTCGCCGTCGTGATCAAGAAGGCAGGCAAATGGTTCCCACCGGAGGAAGCGGCCGACTACATCGGCGGCTACGTGATCTTCAACGACATCACTGCCCGCGACATCCAGCGGCGCGAGATGCGCTCAGGCGTCTTCTCGTTCTGCAAGGCGATCGACACGTTCTGTCCGCTCGGCCCGTGGATCGTGACGCCGGACGAGGTGCCGGACCCGCACGACCTGCGCATGGAGCTGCGCGTCAACGGCGAGGCCAGGCAGACGTCGCACAGCGGCAACATGAGCGTGACGATCGCGGAGATCCTGAGCCACTACTCGGCGCTCGGCTACAGCGCGGGCGACGTGCTCTCGACCGGGACGGTCAGCGGTGTCGCCGGCTTCAGCGAGGACGCGGCGTCGCTCTACCTCAAGCCCGGCGACGTGATCGAGGCGGAGATCGAGCGGATCGGCGTCCTGCGCAACCCGGTTGATCTCGTGGCAGGAGGCGCACGGCGAGCCGGCGCCGCCGCGCGTGTCCTGGTAGCCGCTTGCCTCCAACGCGCGCGAATGGTAGGAACCGGATGACCGGTTGACGAGCTAGGGGGCACTTTTGGCTACTGCAGTAATCGACGAAGCGGCGCTTGCCGCGATTCGCGACCGATTCGAGGGCGAGGTCCTCGAGGACGGCGACGCGGGCTACGACGACGCCCGCGCGCTCTTCAACGCGATGATCGACCGCAAACCGCGGCTGATCGTTCGCGCGGCAGGCGCGCAGGACGTCGCCGCGGCCGTGCTGCTCGCGCGCGAGACGGGACTCCCGTTCGCGATCAAGGGCGGCGGCCACAGCGTGAACGGCCACGCAGCCTGTGACCACGGGATCATGCTCGACCTCTCGCCGCTGAAAAAGATCACCGTCGACCCGAACGCGCGCACTGTCATCGCGGAGGCCGGGGTCAACTGGGGTGAGTTCGACGCCGCCACGCTGGAGCACGGGCTAGCAACGACCGGCGGCCGAGTGACGACGACGGGCATCGCAGGGCTGACGCTCGGGACTGGAAGCGGCTGGCTCGAGCGGCTCCACGGATACACGGCCGACAATCTCATCTCGGCGGACGTCGTCACCGCCGACGGACAACTCGTCCACGCGAGCGACGACGAGAACGCCGACCTCTTCTGGGGGCTCCGGGGGGGCGGCGGCAACTTCGGCGTCGTCGTGAACTTCGAGTACCGGCTGCACGAGGTGCCGCAGCTCATGCTCGGCGGGATGCTGCTCTGGCCGGGTGAGCGCCGAGGCGAGGTCCTGCGCTTCTATCGCGACTTCATCGCCGGCGGTGTCCCCGACGAGCTCGGCGGTGGTGTGGGATTCCTGACGGCACCGCCGGCGCCGTTCGTTCCGCCGGAGCTTCAGGGACAGCACGTTGTCGGCGTCATCGCAATCGCGATCGCAGATCCCGAGCGCGGCGAGGAGATCTTGCGCCCGTTGCGCGAGTTCGGGCCTCCCGCCGTCGACATTGTCGGGCCGATGCCGTACGCGGCGGTCCAGCAGCTGCTCGATCCAGGCAATCCCCCCGGCTTGTACAACTACTGGAAAGCCGAGCTCGTCAACGAGCTGACCGACGAGCTCATCGACCTATCGGCCGCGCACGGCGAGAAGCAGGGGCACTCGCACTCGCTCATGTTCTTCCAGCCACTCGGCGGCAAGATCGCGCGCATTCCGGACGACGCCAACGCGATCACGGCGCGGCACGCGGGGTGGACCCTGCACTGCATCGGCGAGTGGGAGACGCCGGCCGAGACCGACGCCGAGCTCGCCTGGGTGAAGGCGTGGGCCCCGATGATCGAGCCGTTCAAGGTCGCGGGTGCGCCGCTGACGTTCCGCGCAGACACGGGCGACGAACACGTGAGACGCGCGTTCGGCGAGGAGAAGTACGCGCGCCTCGTAGCGCTGAAGGACAAGTACGACCCGGAGAACCTCTTCCGGCTGAACCAGAACATCAAACCGAGCGGCGGGTCGGTCGCGCCCCACCTCCCGCTCGGCGAAGCTCGGCTTCGGCCTAGCTGAATCGACGTTAGGCTCGCGGTTGTGAGCTGGCCGCGCGACGACGCGAAGCTCGAGCGCGTCCGCGCGCTCATGGCCGAGGAGGACGTCGACGCGCTCGTCGTGCGCGCGCCGGACAACGTCCTCTACCTCTCGAACTTCCTCCCGATGAAGGGCTACGACGTCGTCGTCTTCCCGCGCGAAGGCGAGCAGACGCTCATCTGCCTCGAGCCGTCGCTCGACGACGCGCGTCGGATGGCGTGGACAGAAGACGTGCGCCTGTTCAAGGGCTATCACGACACGGATCCGCGGCCGCCGACCGCGCGGGCGCTCGAGCTCGCGCAGAAGGTGTGCCGCGAGCGCGGCCTGGAGCGCGTCGGTCTCGAGCTGAGCCAGGGCACGCAGACCGCGGACCGCATGCTCGGCGAGCCGACGACGCCGACGCGCGCGTTCTTCGACGCGTTCGAGCACGGGACCGACGCGACGGCGCTGCTCGCGGAGGCGCGCGCGATCAAGACCGAGCAGGAGCTCGAGCGGATGCGTCTGGCGAACGAGCTCGCGGCACTTGCGCTCGGGCACGTGCGCGCGAACCTTCACGCGGGGATGACCGAGGCGCAGGTCGCTGCCATGTGGGAGGGCGCCGTGCACGCGACAGGCACCGGGCTACGAGGGGAAGGTCGAGAACGCGCGCGGCTACGCGCTTGATCTGGTCAGGCCCCGGGATCCGAACCTTCACCGCGACGAGCGACCGACCGGTGCAGGAGCACGAGCCGACGCTGTTCGAGATCTGGGTCAGCGCCGACGGCTACTGGTGCGACCACACGAAGAACCTCTGCCCCGGCGAGCTCGACCCGCGCTACGCCGAGCTCGAGCAGCAGCTGCTCGAGGTGTACAACGGCGCGGTCGCGCATTGCCGCAACGGCGCCGACCTGCCGGAGCTCGACCGGATCATCCGCGCGGGCATCGCCGAGGCGGGTTATCCGGGGCAGCCGTCGCATCCCGTCGCGCACGGCGTCGGCGCGCGCGCACACGAGCCGCCGTACGCGCACCAGGCCGGGTCGGGCACGATCCGCAAGGGAATGGTGCTCGCGATCGAGCCGGGGATCTACTGGGATGGAGGCGGCGGCCTGCGCGTCGAGGACAACTGGCTGATCACGGACGGTGCGCCCGAGAAGCTGTGCTCCTTCCCCGACGGAATCGTGCGCGCATGATCCCGCGGGACGACCTCTACCTCGGCGACCTGAACCGCCGCGCGCTCGAGCCGCAGCGGCGCGGGCCGGTCGGCCTGTACGACACGACGCTGCGCGACGGGGAGCAGGCCGTCGGCGTTGCGCTCGATCCCGAGCAGAAGCTCGAGATCGCGCGCCTGCTCGACGGGCTCGGCATCGAGCGGATCGAGGCCGGCTTCCCGCGCGTGTCCGCCGACGACGCGCGCGCGATCGAGCTGATCGTCGGCGCCGGGCTGAACGCAGAGATCTGGGGCTTCTCGCGCGCGGTGCAGGCCGACGTCGAGGCGCTCGTCGAGCTCGGCCTCACGGCGTCGGTGATCGAGGCGCCGCTCTCCGATCTGAAGCTGAAGGCGTACGGCGTCGACCGCGACGAGATGCTCGAGCGCATCCGCCGGGCCGTGTCGTACGCGGCCGGCCACGGCATCACCGTTGCATACTTCGGCGTCGACGGAACGCGCGCCGATCTCGACTTTCTCGAGCGCGCGTACACGACGGCGGTCGAGGCGGGAGCGCGCGAGGCGGTTGTCGTCGACACGCTTGGCATCGCGACGCCCGAGGCGGCGGCGTTCCTCGTGGAGCGCGTGTCTGGGTGGGTCGACGTTCCGATCCACTGGCACGGCCACAACGACTTCGGGCTCGCCACGGCCGCGGCGGTCGCCGCTGCGCAGGCCGGCGCGAAGTGGATTCACGGAACGATCAACGGCATGGGCGAGCGCGCCGGCAATGCGAGCCTGCCCGAGGTCGCGCTCGCGCTCGAGGCGCTCTACGGGATCAGCACTAACCTGAAGTTCGACCGTGCGCGCGAGGTGTCCACGCGCGTGCGCGAGCTGTCGGGCTACGAGCTCGAACCGTGGAAGCCGCTCGTCGGCGAGACGCTCTTCCGTCGCGAGTCGGGCGCTGTCGCGTCGCAGTTCCACGATCCGCCGTCGATCGAGCCATACGCGGCCGCGCTCGTCGGCGCCGACCGTTCGCTTGTGCTCGGCAAGAAGTCCGGCCTCGACTCGATCCGGATCAAGTGCGCTGAGCTCGGCCTCGAGGTTCCGGCCGAGCAGCGCGCGGACCTGCTCGCACGCGTGAAGCAACTCGGCGCCGAGAAGCGCGGCCTCGTCAGCGACGAGGAGTTTCGCCAGCTCGCCGAAACGCTCGCTATCGGCTCGGGACCGGAATAGGATCGATCGAAGGCTTGTGCGGCAGCGCTTTCGTTGCCGTCCCCCACGAAAGGAGATCACATGACCAGCCCCAAAAGGGTTTGGCTGGCAGCATTCGTCCTGGTCCTCGCGGGCGTCCTCGGAGGTGTGGCCCTCGCCGCGAACGGCGGCCACAAGGCAGGACCACAGGAGGCCCTGGCGTTCGCCAACGTGCTCGAAGACGGCACCCTCCAGGTCAATAACTCCAGCGACAACATCGCGGACGCGAACATCGTGAAGGGGAAAGACGACACCACCGGAAACCCCCTCGCCGGCGTTTACTGCTTCATCAACCTGCCGTTCCTGCCGAGCAACGCGGTCGTCTCCGGCGACAACTCGTTCGGCAACAACGACACGATTGCTTCCGTCGCGATCGACAACGCGACTCCCCGTGAGGGGCTCGCAGGGTGCCCGGACGGCACGACGCTCCGTGTGCGGACACTCGATGCGAACGGCGCCGCCGGCTCGAACGGAGGGCCGTACAACCCGCTGCTCGTCGACCACCGCTTCCAGATCTGGATCCGAGGCGACAAGCCGTAGTCCCGAGTCGCCGGGGCGACGGCCTCTAGGTCGGCGCCCCGGCACTCCTACGGCGCCGACGGAGCCACGCCAGCGAGAACTCGCGGCCGCCGGTCAGCCCGCGCGGTAGGAAGATCACGACGCGGCCATGAACGCGGCGACGACGACCATGCGCGTCCCGTCCGGAACGTGGAGCCAGCTCACCGCGTCGTTCTCCGAATCGCCGAGGAAGGAGTCGAGGCCGCTCACGAGCAGCGCGCCGACGACGGCGCCCCACAGGCTGCCGGCGCCGCCGACGACGAGCATCGCCAGGCTCAGGAACGTGAAGTCCAGGAACACGTCCTGCACGTTGATCGTCCCCTGGTAGTGGACGAACAGCCCGCCGGCGAAGCCGGACAGCGCGCCCGAGAGCATGAACGCCCAGAGCCGCTGGCGATGGATGTCGATGCCCGCCGCCTGCGCCGCGAACGGGTCTTCGCGCGCGGCGCGAAGCTTCCGCCCGAGCGGGCTGCGCTGGTACGCGAACGCGGCGCAAGCAACGGCGATCGCGCCGATCGTCGCCTGCCAAAGGTCGGTTGTCTCGGGCACGGTCGAAAGCGTCAGCGGGCCGGGGCCGATCTTCTCCCAGTTGCGCACGATGTTCTGCGTGATCTCGAGCACCGCGAACGTCGCAATCCCCGCCGCAAGGCCCGAGAGGCGCATGAGCGGGATGCCGACGAGGAACGCGAACAGGCCGCCGATCGCCGCGGCAAGAACGAGCGACCAGGCGTTGCCGACCGAGTGGTCGCGAATCACCGAGAAGACCTCGGGCAGCACGCTCTGCTTCGCGTCCGCAGGCACCGTCAGCTCGCCGGCGACGTACGCGCCGACGATGAAGAAGCCGATCTGCCCGAACGAGAGGACACCGGAGTTACCGACGAAGACGTACAGCGCGACGACGATCGCGGCGAACACGAGCGCGTTCGTAAACTCGATCGCCCGCGCGTCCGTCATGAAGCTGCCGATCAGGCCGACGAGGCCGAGCACGGCGACGGGGCCTGCGAGCGTAAGCGTGCTCGGTCTCGTCATACGCGCTCCACCGGAGTTCGCGCACGTCGCACGAACAGGCCGTCCGGCCGCACGAGCAGCACGAGGATGACGAGCGCGAACACGGCCGAGTCGAGGTACACGCCGCTCGTGAACGGCCACGTGCCGACGCTCGGCAGGTACCCATTCAGGACGCCGATCGCGAACCCCATCGCAAAGCCGCCGAGCGTCGCACTCCAGAGGCGGTCGATGCCGCCGACCACGACGCCGACGAGCACGATGATCGTGTCTCGCAGCGCGTAGTCGGACGTGACATACGGCGTCTCGACGGTCATCACGACCGCGACGATCGCGGCGAGAACGCCGGAGAGAAGCACGGCGAACGAAATCACCTCGTTCGCGCGCACGCCGAGCAGACGCGCCGTCCGGAAGTCGGCTGCAGCGGCGCGCATGTGCAGGCCGAGGTTCGTGCGGTTCAGCAGCAGGAGGAGCAGCGCGAGCGTGATCGCGGCCACGACGATCGCGACGATCCAGATCCAGCGCACGATCAGCGTGCCGTGGCCGATCGGCCGGTTCAGGCCCGTCAGCGTCCCGACGGTCTTGCCGAGTACGCCGAGCTTCAACGTGGCGATGCTCTGCAGGAGGAAGCTGATCGCGAACGTCGCGACGAGCATCGTCGCCGGCGACGCGGCGCGGCGGCGCAGCGGCCGGAACGCGACGACGTCGAGCGTCATCGTCAGTGCGATCACGACGCCGAAGCAGACAAGGATGCTGAGCACGGGGTTGAGGCCGTTCGTCAGCGCCAGCGCGTACGCGCCCGCCATCACCAGCTGGCCGTACGCGAAGTTGACGAGGCGTAGGACGCCGAAGACGAGCCCGATGCCGACGGCCATCAGCGCGTAGACAGACCCGGTCGCGGAGGCGTCGATCAGTGTCTGGATCGTCGTCATGACCCGAAGTAGGCCGCGACCAGGCGCTCCGTGTCGTCCGCGTCGCGCGGCGTGAACGTCGTGACGAGCTCGCCGTTCGAGAGGACATAGGTGCGATCGGCGAACGCGACCGTCCGCTGCGCTCGTTGCTCGACGAGCAGCACCGTGACGCCGCGCTCCCTGATCTGCGCGAGCACGTCGAAGACGACGGTGACGAGCTGCGGCGCGAGGCCGAGTGACGGCTCGTCGAGGAGCAGGACGTCCGGGCGCGCGACGAGCGCGCGCGCGATCGCGAGCTGCTGCTGCTGCCCGCCGGAGAGGGTGCCCGCGGGCCGGTCCGCGAACTGCGCGACGGCGGGAAACAGATCGTGGACCCACGCGATGTCGTCGTCGCGGGCGGCTGCGCCGCGCGTTCTCCTGCCTGTGAGCCCCAGGCGCAGGTTCTCGGCGACGGTCAGGTTCGCGTAGATGCGGCGTCCCTCGGGCACGAGGGCGACGCCGGAGCGAACGAGTGCCTCGGTTCGGCGGCCGCGGATCGACGTTCCTGCCAGCCGGATCTCGCCGCCGTGCACGGGGACGAGGCCCATGATCGCGTTGAGCGTCGTCGACTTTCCGGCGCCGTTCGGGCCGATCAGCCCGACGATCTCCCCGTGGCCGACCTCGAGGCTCAAGCGGCGGACCGCCGCCACGGCCCCGTAGCGGATCTCCAGCTCGTCGAGCTCGAGCGCTGCGGTCATTCCTCGGCCACCGGCGCCTCGCCGAGGTACGCGGCTGTCACGTCGAGGTTGGCGCGGATCTCGGCGGGCGCCCCCTCGGCGAGCGTCGTGCCCTGGTCGAGCACCTGGATCCGGTCGCACACGTCCATCACGAGCGTCATGTTGTGGTCGATCAGGAGCACGCCCGCCGCGTGCTCGTCGCGCACCGAGCGGACGACCGCCGCGAACTCCGGCACCTCCGCCTCCGGCAGCCCTGCTGCAGGCTCGTCGAGGAGCAGGAAGCGCGGCTCCGTCGCGAGCGCGCGGGCGACGCCGAGCTTCCGCTCGTCGCCGTGGGGCAGGCCGCCCGCCGACTGGTCGCCACGGCGCTCGAGCCCGAGCAGCTCGAGCAGGCGCGCCGCGCGCCGACGCGCCTCGCGCGGCCGAGCGCCCGAGCCGAGCGCGGCCACCTCGACGTTCTCCCGCACCGAGAGCTCCGCGAACGACCGGCTGTGCTGAAACGTGCGCGCGAGCCCGGCGCGGCCGCGGCGGTGCGGGCTCCACGACGTGATGTCGCGTTCCTCGAGCTCCACCGACCCTTGCGAGGGAAAGTCGAAACCGCTGAGCACGTTCACGAGCGTCGTCTTGCCCGCGCCGTTCGGCCCGATCAGCCCCACGACCTCGTGGCGGTGCAGTTCGATCGTGACGCCCCGAAGCGCGTGGACGCCCTCGAACGCTCGTGAGACGGCGGTGGCCCGGAGAGCGTCTCCGGGCCACCCGTTGGTCGTGCTGGAGTGCTTTTCCGGCAAAGTCGCGGGCCTACTTGAGACTGACCACCTTCCGGGTCTTCCACATCCGCAGGAACGTCTCTTTGTTGTTCTGCACCTTCATGATCCGCCACGGCCGTCCCTTGACGCTGTGCAGCGTGGACGAGTACGTGACCGGCCCCGAGATCGTCGCCACGTTGCGGAACTTCTCGAACGCCGCAGCGAGCTTCGTCCCGTCCGTCGAACCACCGGTACGCTTGAGCGCCACTGCGAGCAGGTCGATCGTCGCCGCACCGAGAGCGAAGCTCGCCGTGTACGGGACTTTCTTGGCAGCAAGCACCGCCTGCAGCAGCTTGTTCACCGCAGGGTTCGGGTCGTCGCCGAACGACGACGCGTAGTTGTTCACGTAGTAGTTGGTCACCTTCGGGTTCTTCGGATTCCAGTACGTCCCGTCGCCGCCCCACGAGTTGATGATCGGGGTCTTGTTGCCGGCGCTCCGGATTCCGCCGACGAACTGCGGCAGCTCGCCGAACGCAGTGACGAAGGAGATGACGTCGGCTTTCTTCGGCGCGACCTTGCTGATGACGTTGCCGATCGTCTTGTCGCCGGAGGCGAACGCTTCGCGGTCGACGATCTTCCCGCCGAGCTCCTGGAACCGCTTCGCGAACGCGTCGGAGACGTTGCGGAAGTACACGAGGGCGTTGTCCTTGACGACGATTGCCGTCCGCCATCCGCGGGAGTAGGCGTACTCGGCGTCGGCCGAGCCCTCGTCCTGCGCGGTGCTGCCGACGGTGAACGCCAGCTTGCCCTTCGCGCCGAAGCGCTGCGGGCCCATCTGGTCGGTGGTGGTGCACGGCGCCAGCGTGAGGAGGCCCTTGTTCAGGAACTCCTGCGTCGCAGCAGCCCCGTACTCGACGTCGCACGTGTCGAGCGCGATCTTCGCCCCGGCCTGGATCAGCTGGGCCGCACAGGACTTCTGCTTCTTCAGCTGGTGGTTGCACACCTTGATCTGGAAGTTCGGCCCTCCCTTGGCGGCGAGCTTCGCCGCCTCGATCTGCGCGCCGGCGAGCGCCGGAGAGTCGAACGGCTTCATGCTGCTCGTGAGGTCGACCGCAGCTCCGATGATGATCGGAGCTTGCACTGACCCCTGCCCGGAAGCGGTCGCCGCCGCAACCGTGAGACCGACCGCAGCCGCCACGACTCCGAGCGCGGCGACGATCCCATACCTCGGTTTCCTCATCGTTCCTCCTCCAGAAGGTGATCCGGTCCGGGGACCTTACGCCCGGTGAGTACGCGCGTTCAACGTCGTCGGTTTAGCGTTGGGCCCGTGCGCGTCTCGATCAGCGAGTTCACGACGCTGAGCGCGAGCTTCGACGAGGATCTCGCGGCGTACCGGGCGGCCGGCGTCGAGGGGATCGGCGTCTGCGAGATCAAGCTGGGCGAGGGTGCGGCGGAGCGGCTGCGCGAGAGCGGGCTCAAGGCGACGTTTTGCGTGCCTGAAGTGCCGTCGATCCTGCCGCTGCCGGTGATGGACGGGCCGGACTCGCCGGAGGAGCGCGTCGAGGCGCTGTGCGCGAGCGTGTCGCGGTTGGCCGAGCTCGAGCCCGTGTGCGTGCTGTTCATGACGGGGCCTGTCGGGGATCGCGAGGATGCGCGGGCGGTCGTGCGCGAGGGGATCCGCGCGATCGCGGCTGCGGGTCGGGCCGCGGGCGTGCGCGTCGCGCTCGAGCCGTTCCACCCGACACAGGCCGACGTCTTCTCGTTCGTGCACACGATTCCCGACGCGCTCGAGCTGATCGGCGGCGAGGACGTCGCGATCGTCCTCGACACGTGGCACGTCTCCGATCCGACGGCGATCGAGCCGTACGTGGAACAGATCGTGGGCGTGCACGTCGCAGACCGGCGCGAGCCGACGCGCAGCCACTTCGACCGTGTGCTCCCCGGCGACGGCGTGCTCGACCTAAGCGCCGTGCTCCGCATGCTCGACGGCGCCGGCTACGAGGGGTGGTACGAGGTCGAGATCTTCTCCGACAACGGCGCCTTCGGCGACGCGTTTCCCGACTCGCTCTGGGACGTCGAGCCGGGCGAGCTTGCGCGTCGCGCGAGGGAGAGCCTCGAGCGCGTCTGGGAGCAGCGTTGACCCGACGCTACGACGCGGTCGCGATCGGGAGTGGGATCAACTCGCTCGTGGCAGGGGCGCTGCTTGCGAAGGCGGGATGGAGCGTCTGCGTGCTCGAGCGGAACGACTGGCTCGGCGGCGCAATCAGGACCGCGGAGATCACGGAGCCCGGCTTCGTGCACGAGGTCTTCGCCAGCTGGCATCCGCTGTTCACGGGCTCCGCTGCGTACGCGGAGCTCGAAGGCGACCTGACGGCGCGCGGGCTCGAGTATCTGAACACGGACCTGCCGACGGCGACGCTCTTCCCCGACGGCGAGAGCGTGTTTCTCACGACGTCGCACGAGCGGAACGTCGAAGCGCTCGGGCCCGCCTGGGAGCGCACCGTCGGGGAGTTCATGCCGAACGCCGAGCTCGCATTCGGCGTGCTCTCGACCGAGCTCTGGTCACGCGACGGAGCGCGGCTCGCGTGGAAGGCGCTGCGCAGTCTCGGCCCCCGCGGCCTCGTCGAGTTCACGGGCAACGTCCTCGTCAGCTGCCGCGACTGGGCCGGGGAGACATTCGACGACGAGCGCGTGCACGGGCTGTTCGCACCGTGGGTCCTGCACACCGGGCTCGGGCCGGACGCTGCGTCGTCCGGCTTCATGGCCCAGGTGATCGGCGTCGCGATCGAGCTCGGCGGAATGCCCGTACCGCGCGGCGGCGGCGTCGAGCTCGTCGAGGCGCTGGCGGGCATCGTCCGCGACAGCGGCGGAGCGTGCGAGACGGGACGCGAGGTCGAGCGCATCGTCGTCTCCGACGGACGCGCGACCGGAGTTGGGACCGCGGACGGCGAGCAGATCGAGGCAACGCACGCTGTGCTCGCGAACGTGACACCGCAGCAGCTCTACGGCGGACTGCTGGGAGCAGGGGACGGGGTCGCGGCGGAGGCGCGGCGCTTCCGCTTCGGCCGCGGCGAGATGCAGATCCACTTCGCGCTGTCGGAGCCGCCCGACTGGCGCGGCGACGAGCGTCTCGGGCGCACGGCGATCGTGCACCTGACACCGGGGCTCGACGGCGTCTCGCGTGCCGTCAACGAGGCCGAGCGCGGCCTGCTTCCCGCCGAGGCGACCGTGGTCGTCGGCCAGCCGATGGCCGTTGACCCGTCGCGCGCGCCCGAGGGGAGCTGGATCCTCTGGATCCAGCTGCAGGAGGTCCCGTCACGGCCAAAGGGCGACGCCGCCGGCGAGTTCGATACGCGCGACGGGACGTGGACGGAGGAGTTGCGCGAGCGCTACGCCGACCGTATCCAGGCGCGCATCGCAGCCCACGCACCGAACCTCGAGTCGTCCATCCTCAGGCGGGTCGTCTTCTCGCCTGCGGACATCGCGGCCGCAAACCCCAACATGCCGGGCGGCGACATCTATTCGGGCTCGTGCGCGCTCGATCAGAACCTGCTCTGGCGTCCGCGACCTGGGCTGCCCGGACACCGCACCTCGGTCGACGGCCTCTGGCACATCGGCGCAAGCACGCACCCGGGGCCTGGGCTCGGCGCCGGCTCGGGCACGCTCGTCGCGAAGCAGCTGCTGCGGCCGAGCTTCGCTCAGCGGCTCGGCGTACAGAAATCAATACGATCCGCGCAGTGAGCGCGCCGCCCGCCTTCGAGACGCTGAGGACGAGGCTCGGCGAGATTCACGATCTCGTGAAGGTCGGATCGCTGCTGTCGTGGGACCAGCAGACGATCATGCCGCCGCGCGGCGGCGACGTTCGCGCATACCAGCTGGGCACGATGGACAAGCTCGCGCACGAGTCCTTCGCGGCCGACGACATCGGCGCGCTGCTCGAAGAGTTGCGCCCGTACGAGGAAAGCCTCGACGCCGACTCGTTCGAGGCGAGCCTGATCCGCGTCACGAGGAAGGACTACGAGAAATCGATCCGCGTCCCGCCTGAGCTGTCGGCCGAGATCACGCGAACGGGCTCCCGCGCGTTCGCCGTCTGGGTCGAGGCGCGCCAGAAGTCCGACTACGAGCTGTTCCGCCCCTGGCTCGAGCAATTGGTTGAGCTGAAGCACCGGTACGTCGAGTGCTTTCCGCCGGCGGACGAGCTGTACGACACGCTGCTCGACGACTACGAGCGCGGCATGAAGACCGCAGAGGTGCGCTCGATCTTCGACCGCCTGAAGGAGGTGCTCATCCCGCTGGTCGAAGCGGCCGAGTCGGGAGCGACGCCTCCGGTCACTGGGCACTTTCCGGCGGACAAGCAGCGTCAACTCTCGCTCGAGATCGTGCGTCGGTTCGGCTTCGACGACACGGCGTGGCGTCTCGACACCGCTCCGCATCCGTTCGCGCAGTCGCTTGCGACGTCGGACATCCGGATCACGACGCGTGAGCCGGAGGACTCGCTCGACGGCCTCTTCGCGACGATGCACGAGTGCGGTCACGGGCTGTACGAGCACGGCGTCGACCCGGCGTTCGAGCGAACGCTGCTCGCGCGAGGTGCCTCGCTCGGACTGCACGAGTCGCAGTCGCGGCTCTGGGAGAACCTCGTAGGCCGCTCGCGTCCGTTCTGGAGCTGGTTCTATCCGCGCCTGCAGGCGACGTTCCCCGGCGAGCTGGGCTCCGTCGACGAGGAGACGTGGTTCCGCTCGATCAACGACATCTCACCCGGGCTGATCCGCATCGAGGCCGACGAGGCGTCGTACAACCTGCACATCATCCTGCGGTTCGAGCTCGAGCAGCAGATCATGAGCGGCCTCGACCTGCGTGAGCTGCCGCAGGTGTGGAACGAGATGATGGAGCGGTACCTCCACGTCGACGTGCCGGATGATGCGCGCGGCGTGCTGCAGGACGTGCATTGGTCGCGCGGCGGCTTCGGCTACTTCCCGACGTACTCGCTCGGGAATGTGTACAGCGTGCAGATCTGGGAGCAGTTGCGTGAGGACGTGGACGATGTCGAAGACCAGATCGGGCGCGGTGAGTTCTCCGCGATCCGCGAGTGGCTGCGCGAGAACCTGCACCGGCACGGACGCAAGTTCGAGCCGGCCGAGACGCTGCGGCGCGTCGTCGGCGGCCCGGTCGACCCGGAGCCGTACCTTCGCTATCTGCAGGGGAAGCTCGCCACCGCATGATCGAGCGCGTCTGCGTCGTGGGCGCGGGCGTAATCGGCTCACTGTTTGCCGGGCACCTCGGTCGCGTTGCTGAGGTTTCCGTCCTATGCAGACGCGACGAGCATGCGCGCGCGCTGAACGAGCACGGCCTGCGCGTGAGCGGGAAGGCCGAGTTCGTGTCGGCTGTGTCGGCTGCGACGTCGGCGACGGAGCTCGAGGCTCCGCAGCTGGTCGTCGTTGCGACGAAGGCGGGCGGGCTCGAGGACGCGGCGGCGTCGTTTCGTGGCCACTGGCCGGACGCTGCGGTGATGACCGTGCTGAACGGGCTCGGCGCGGAGGAGGTCGTTCGTCGTCACGGTGAGTGGCCGCTCATCTCCGCGGTGACGTTCATCTCGGGCACGAAGCACTCGGACACGCACGTCGAGTACATCCTCGACACCGAGACGTGGCTCGGGCCGTACGCCGACGCGCCTCTGCAGCTCGCGGAGCGCGTCGGCGAGTTGATCCGGCGTTCCGGCCTGAAGGTCGAGGTATTGCCGGACCTGCGGCCCGCGCAGTGGTCGAAGCTGATCTTCAACGCGACGGTGAACGGGGTCGCCGCGCTGACGGGGTTGCCGCACGACTTCCACTTCGCACAAGAGGACGAGCCGGCGGACCTCGGCCGTCTGGTGCACGGACTGATCGACGAAGGAAAGGCGGTTGCGCGTGCAGTCGGCATCGAGCTGCACGACGATCCGTGGGAAATGAACGTGCTTGCGACCAGGCGGGGCAGCGCGCACTTCCCATCGATGCTCGAGGACGTCGAGGCCGGTCGGCCAACGGAGGCCGGGCTGATCAACGGAGCCCTGGTCCGCGAGGCGCGCGACCACGGCGTCGAGACGCCGCTGCAGGCGGCGATCTACGCGCTGGTGCGAGGCCGGGAGAGCGCCTACTCGTGAGGATCTGCGTTGTCGGCTGCGGGGCCGTGGGCTCCCTGTTCGCGGCGAACCTTGCACAGCTCGACGACGTCGAGGTCTGGGCCTACGACCTCGCGCGCGAGCACGTCGACGCGATCAACACCGACGGGCTCAGGCTCTCGGGCGCCGGCGACGTCCTCGGCCGCGTCCGCGCGACGTCGGAGCCGGACGAGCTGCCCCAGTGCGACTTCGGCATCGTCGCGACGAAGGCGATGCACACGTCGGCGGCGGCCGAAGCAACGGCCCACGCCTTCGCCGGCGGCTGCGTCGCTTCGGTGCAGAACGGCATCGGCAACGAGGAGGCGATCGCACAGCACGTCGAGCGCGTGATCCGTGGCACCACGTTCCCGGCGGGCCGCGTGCTCGCGCCGGGTCACGTCCAGTGGGACGTCAAAGGCGACACGACGTTCGGCCCGTTCGAACCGAAGCCCGCGCCGCAGGAGGAGGTCGAGCGTCTCGCCGACGCGTGCACGCGCGCGGGGATGCCCGCCGCCGCCGTGCCCGACGCGCGCGGCCCGCAATGGCGCAAGGTGATCTTCAACGCGGCGACGAACCCGCTCGGCGCGCTGACGCGGCTCACGCACGGCCGCGTCTGCGAGCGACCCGACCTGCGCGCGCTCGTGACCGGGCTCGTCGACGAGGGCAAGGCCGTCGCCGCCGCGCAGGACGTCGAACTCGACGACGATCCCGAGCGGCTCATCGACCACGCGGCGCGCAAGGACGTCGCGTACGACCACAAGGCGTCGATGCTGCAGGACGTCGAGGCGCGCCGCCCGACTGAGGTCGACTATCTGAACGGCGGCATCGTGCGCTTCGGCCGCGAGCACGCAGTACCGACGCCACTCAACGAAGCGGTATGGGCGCTCGTGAGAGGGTTGGAGGCTTCATGGACGAGGTGACCCGGCGCTACACGAATGTCCGCGCCGCGCTCGAGCGCGACGGGCTCGACGCCGCCGTGGTCTGCGGCTCCGAGTACACGGGCTTCGAGGGCGCCGTCACGTACATGAGCGGCTTCACGATCGTGCATCGCTACGCGTACGTGCTGTTGCCGCTCGAAGGCGAACCGACCATCGTCTTCCCGTCGGAGGCGCGCTACGTCGGCAAGCACGGCGACACGTGGATCGAGGACCAGGTCTTCGCCGACCGACCAGGCGAATGGCTCGCCGACCGGCTGCGCGGCAAGCGCGTCGGCGTCTACGGCCTCGACTACGTCATGACGACCCGCGACTATGCCGCCCTCGCCCCGGCCGCGGAGCTGGTCCCGTGGGACGTCGAGTTCGACCACGCGCGCGCGGTGAAGTCCGACGCGGAGCTCGAGTCGGTGCGCGACAGCGTGCGCATCAACACGGACGGCTTCTTCGCCTTCCGCGACGCGTACGTGGCGGGAAAGACCGCCTCGGAAGTGATGGCACCCGCAGAGGAGCTCTTCGTCGAGCGCGGCTGCGGGAGACTGACGATGAACATGGTGCTCGTCGGCGCCGAGTTCGCGCTCGCTCGCGACGATGTGACGCTCGGCGACTTCTGTATTCCGTCGCTTGAGATCGCCGGCCCCGGAGGTCACTGGGTCGAGGTCTCGCGCGCGCTCGGCAGGCCGTCGGCCGAGGTCTCACGCATGCTCGAGGCATACGGGGAGTACTACGAGGCCGCAAAGAGCGCGCTGCGTCCGGGAGCGACCGCGCACGACGTCCATCGCGCAGTCTCAAAGGGATTCACCGAGCGGGGCTACCAGCTCGGCCACGTCACCGGGCACTCGATCGGGATGACGATGATCGAGTTCCCCAAAATCGGCGAAGGCGTGGAGACCGAGCTCGCCGAGAACATGGTCTTCTCCATGCACCCTCACGCCATCGCCGCGGACGGGCGGGAATGCCTCTACATGCAGGACACCTGGCTCGTCACGAGCACGGGGGGAGAGCCGCTCGCAGGGCTGGAGCTGAAGCTCTACTGATTGCATAACTCTCGTCTAGTCGGCATACTATGCGTCAATGTCGACTGTTGCCATCCTCGGGTGCGCCGGATATGCAGGGCAGGAGACCCTCGACCGCGTGCTCGCGCACCCTGGGCTCGAGCCGATCGCGCTCGGCTCGGACTCGCTCGCCGGCAAGCGCGCGTCGACGCTCGACCCGCGCCTGAACGGCGACCTGCCGCCGTTCGTCCAGAACGCAGAGGCCCTCGCCGCAGGCGCGGAGGTCGTCTTCGTTTGCCTGAGCCACGAGGCAGCCGCCGGCCTCGAGCCGCCGGACGCCGACGTCGTCGTCGACCTGTCGGGCGCGCACCGCCTGCGCGACGCCTTGCAATATCCGCAGTGGTACGGCTTCGAGCATCCGCGCCCCGGCGCCTGGAGCTACGGGCTGCCGGAGCTGTTCCATCCCGAGCCGCCGCTCATCGCGAACCCGGGTTGCTACGCGACGGCCGCGCTGCTGGCGCTGGCGCCGCTCGTTGGCGCGATCGACGCCTCGAGCGTCGTCGTCGACGCGAAGTCGGGCGTGTCGGGCGCCGGCCGTGAGCTCAAGCCATCGTCGCACGCCGGCTTCGTCCTCGAGAACCTGACGCCGTATCGCGTCGGCACGCACCAGCACGCGCCCGAGATCGAGCAGGCGCTCGGCTTCCCGATCTGCTTCGTCCCGCATCTGCTGCCGGTGCGCCGCGGGCTGCTTGTCACGTGCTACGTCCAGCCGCGCGCCGATCTGCGCACGCTGCTCGAGGAGGCGTACGCGGGCTCGCCGGTGGTTCGCGTTCTGGACGAGGGCGTCACGCCCGAGTTGTCGCGCGTGCAGCACACAGACGCTGCGGAGATCGCGCTCTACGACGATCGCGCGACTGGGCGCGCGATCGTCGTCTGCGCGATCGACAACCTCGGCAAGGGCGCCGCGGGCAACGCCGTGCAGAACGCGAACATCGCACTCGGTCTTGACGAGACGGCGGGGCTGCGACTCGCGGGAGTGCTCGTATGAGCGTGACGGCTGCCAAGGGCTTCACCGCGAGCGGCGTGGCAGCGCGCATCAGCAAGCTCGGTCCAGACCTTGCCCTCGTCGCCGGCAACGGTGCTTGCGTCGGCGCGGGGATGTTCACCGCCAACCGCGTTCAGGCGGCGCCGGTCGTCGTGAGCAAAGACCATCTCGACCAGGCGCAACCGCAGGCCGTCGTGATCAACTCCGGGAACGCGAACGCGGCGACCGGCGCGCAGGGCATCGCGGATGCACGCGCAATGGCGGACGAGACCGCGCGCGTGCTCGGTCTCGCGCCCGACCAGGTGCTCGTCCTCTCGACCGGCGTGATCGGCGTCCCGTTGCCTATGGAGCGGCTGCTTCCAGGCATCGCGAACGCCGCAGCCGCGCTGTCGCCCGACGGCAGTGCTGCGGCGGCACAGGCGATTCTTACGACCGACACCTGCACGAAGGAGGCGGCCGTGCACCGCAAGGGCTTCGCGGTGGGAGGCATGGCGAAGGGCTCGGGAATGATCCACCCGAACCTCGCGACGATGCTCGCGGTCGTCACGACGGACTACCCGCTCGAGCCTGGCGAGCCGCTCGATTTCCTCCGGCCGGCAGTCGACGAGAGCTTCAACTCGATCTCGGTGGACGGCGAATGCTCGACGAACGACGCTGTCGTGCTCATCTCCAGTTGCCAAGGCGAGCGCACCGGCGACGCGGCGTTCGCCGACGCTTTGCACGCCGTTTGCGTCGACCTCGCGCGGCAGATCGTCGCGGATGGAGAGGGAGCGACCGTCGTCGCCGAGATCAGCGTCACCGGCGCGGTATCGCAGGCCGAGGCGAAAGCCGTCGCGCGCCGCATCGCGACGTCGCCGCTAGTCAAGACGGCGCTGTTCGGCAAGGACGCGAACTGGGGACGCGTCCTCGCCGCCGCCGGCTCGGCGCCGTTCAACGGCGGCTATGCGCAGCTCGACCCGAGCCTGGTGACACTTTGTTACAACGGCGCGAAGGTGCTCGACCACGGCGCGCCGCAGGGCGTCGAGCCCGACGTCGACGGCGCCGCCTGCGCGATCGACCTCGACCTCGGCCTCGGCGACGGCGAGGCGCAATACCTGACGAGTGACCTGTCCTTCGACTACGTCCGCATCAATGCGGACTACCGCTCGTGACGCGGCCGGTCGTCGTCAAGTGCGGCGGCGCGGTCGCCGAGAGCGCCGCGGAGCTGATCCTGGAGCTCGCCGACGCAGAGGCCGTCGTCGTCGTCCACGGCGCCGGGCCGCAGATCAGTGCGGAGATGGAACGGCGCGGGCTCGAAGTTCAGTTCGTCGGCGGACGGCGCGTGACGAGCAGGGAGGCGCTCGAGGTCGTCCGCGAATCGATGGCGGAGGTCAACGCGACGCTCTGCGCGGCGATCGGCGAGCCGGCGGTTCCGCTCTTCGGCGACGAGATCGGCCTGCACGCGCTCCAGGTTCCGATGCTCGGAATGGTCGGCGATCCGATCCCATGCGCGCCGGACGTCGTCGTCGCCGCGCTCGAGGAGGAGCTGATCCCCGTGGTCGCGCCGCTCGCCGCGGGACCGCTCAACGTGAACGCGGACGAGATGGCGGCCGCGCTCGCCGTCGGTCTCGAAGCCGAGCGGATTCTCTTCGTCACCGACGTTCCCGGCCTGCTCGACGGGGGAGTCGTTGTCCCCGTGATCGACGCGGACCAGGCCGGCAAGCTGCTCGACGCAGGCGCCTTCCAGGGCGGGATCATCCCCAAGCTCCGCGCCGCGATCACGGCGGCGCAACTGGGCGTCCGCGCCGAGATCGGCGCGACGGAGGTCGTGGCCGCGTGACGATCGCGACGCACAGAGCGCCGTTGCTCGAGACGTACACGCGCACCGATGTGACGTTCGTGCGTGGTAACGGCGCGTGGCTCGAGGACGTCGAGGGCCGCCGCTACCTCGATCTCCTCGGCGGCATAGCGGTCGTCGGTCTCGGCCACCGCCATCCCGGGCCGCTCGCGGCCGCGCACGAGCAGCTCGACAGGCTCTGGCACGTCTCGAACCTCTACTGGACCGAGCCGATGACGCGCCTTGCGGAGCTGCTCTCCGAGCGCTTCGGCGGGGCGGACGCGTTCTTCTGCAACTCCGGCGCCGAGGCGGTCGAGTCGGCGATCAAGTACGCGCGCAAGGCGACCGGCAAGCCGGGCATCGTCGCGCTCGAGAACTCGTTCCACGGCCGCACGCTCGGCGCGCTCTCGGTGACCGGGCAACCCGCAAAGCGCACCGCCTTCGAGCCGCTCGTCCCGGGTGTGACCTTCGCGAAGCTCAACGATTCAGCATCGCTCGCGGCAGCCGTCGACGACGAGACGGCGTGCATCCTGATCGAGCCGGTGCAAGGCGAGGGAGGCATCCATCCTGCGCGGCCTGAGTTCCTCGCGCAAGCGCGCGACATCGCCGACGAGCACGGCGCGATGCTCGTGTTCGACGAGGTGCAGACCGGAGTAGGGCGGACGGGAAGCTTCTTTGCGTGGCAACGGCTGGGCACGAAGCCGGACGCGGTCACGCTCGCCAAAGGTCTCGCCAACGGCTTGCCCATCGGGGCGCTCCTCGTCGCGGACGAGCTGCCCGTCGCGTTCGAGCCCGGCGATCACGCGAGCACGTTTGGCGGCAACCCCGTCGTATGCGCCGCAGCGTGCGCGGTCGTCGAAACCGTCGACGAGGCGTTGCTGGCGAAGGTTGTGCGTCAGGGGGCAGCGCTCGCGGGCGCGCTCGAGCGGCTCCCGGGCGCCGTCGAGGTCCGCGGAGCAGGCCTGTTGCTCGGCCTCGAGATCGACCGCGTTGCGCGCGACGTGATCGCGGCGTGTGTCGAGCAGGGCGTCCTGGTCGGTTCCGCGGGCGAGCGGGTCTTGCGCCTCAGCCCGCCGCTCACCATCACCGACGAAGAGCTCGCGCACGGGCTCGCCGTTCTCGAGGAGGTGCTCGCATGAGCAAGTTCGACCGCCAGGGCGCGATCTTGCGGCTGGTGCAGGACCGGCAGCTCTCGACGCAGGAGGATCTTGCCGAAGCGTTGCGCGAAGTCGGCCACGATGCCGTGCAGGGGACGATCTCCCGCGACATCGCGCAGCTCGGTCTCGTCAAGGTGCGCGACCCGGCCGGCCGCCTCGTCTACGCGCTCCCGGGCTCGGCCGACCTCGACCGGCTCAGCGAGCTGACATCCGCGCTTCGGCGCTGGGCCGTCTCGCTCGACTCGTCGGCGAACCTGCTCGTCATTCGGACGCCGCCCGGCCACGCGAACGCACTCGCGCACGCGATCGACGAGGCGCACCTGCCCGACGTCATCGGCACCATCGCCGGCGACGACACCATCACCGTCATCGCACGCGAAGGCGTGCAGGGCGCTGCGATCGAGAGCGATCTCCGCCACCACCTCGAAGGAGACACATGAGCAAAACAGCTGTCCTCGCCTACTCGGGCGGCCTCGACACGAGCTGCGCGATCGCGTGGCTGAAGGAGGATTACGGGTACGACGACGTGATCGCGGTGCTCGTCGACGTCGGCCAGCAGGCGGACTTCGAGCCCGCCTTCGAGCGTGGCTACGCCGCCGGAGCAACGGAGGTCATGCTCGTCGACAAGCGCGACGAGTTCGCGGACGAGCAGGTCGCGAAGGCGATCCAGACGAACGCCCTCTACGAGGGCAAGTACCCGCTGATCTCGGCGCTGTCACGGCCGGTGATCGCGGACGCCGTAGCGGGCGTTGCGCTGGACGTCGGCGCGGAGGCGACGGTGCACGGCTGCACGGGCAAGGGCAACGACCAGCTGCGCTTCGAGCTCGCGTTCAAGTCGCGCTACCCCGGCGTGCGCGTGATCGCCCCGCTGCGCGACAAGATCTGGTCGCGCGACGAGGAGATCGCCTACGCGGAGGCGCGGGGCATTCCGGTCGAGGCGAAGCAGGAGTCGCCCTACTCGATCGACGACAACCTCTTCGGTCGCGCGATCGAGGCCGGCATGCTCGAGGACCCATGGGTCGCGCCGCCGGAGGACGCGTTCGCGCTCACGTCGCCCCCCGCGGATGCGCCGGCATCCGCCGAGATCGTGCTCGGATTCGACGCAGGCGTGCCCGTCTCGCTCGACGGCGAGGAGCTCTCGCTCGCCGAGCTGATCGCGGTGCTCAACGCACTGGCCGGCCCGTACGGGATCGGGCGGATCGACATGGTCGAGAACCGGGCGGTCGGCATCAAGAGCCGCGAGCTGTACGAGGCGCCTGCGGCGATGACGCTGATCCCTGCCCACCAGGCGCTCGAAGATCTCGTCCTGACGAAGGCCGAGGCGATCGCCAAGCGAGAGATCGAGGCGATGTGGGCGAAGGCGGTGTACGACGGCCTGTGGTTCTCGCCCGTGCGCGAGGCGCTCGACGCGTTCGTCGCGAAGACGCAGGAGCTCGTGACCGGCGAGGTGCGCGTGCGCCTGCAGGCTGGCGCTCCCGCAATCGTCGGTCGCCGCTCCGAGCACGCGCTGTACGCGCACGCGCTCGCCTCCTACGGCGTCGAGGACGCCTTCCCGCACGACGCGTCGGAGGGCTTCATCAAGCTCGCCGCGATGGAGGTCGAGCTCGCTGCCGCGCGCGAGCGGAAGCTGATGCCCGCGTGACGCTGTGGGCCGGACGTGCCGGCGGCGAGCTTGCCGGCGAGGTGTGGGAGTTTCTGCGCGGCGACGACGCCGAGTTGCTCCCGTACGACTGCGCGGCGACGCTCGCGCACGCTCGCCGTCTCCACGCGGCGGGGATCCTCGATGACGACGAGCTGCGTGCGGTCGACGCGAGCCTCGCAGAGGTCGAGCCGCCGGGGCCGGAGGACGAGGACGTCCACTCCGCGATCGAGCGGCAACTCGGCGACGTCGGGCGGAAGATTCACGCCGGCCGCTCGCGCAACGACCAGGTTGCCGCGGCGCTGCGGCTGTACGTACGTGACGCCTGCCAGGAGGCCCACGACGCGATCCGCGGCTTCTGCTCCGTCATCCTCGACCGTGCCGAGGCGGAGGCCGAGACGCCGCTGCCCGGCTACACGCACCTGCAGCGCGCGATCGCGGTGACGCTCGGCCATCACCTGCTCGCCTGGGTGGAGATGCTCGAGCGCGACCTGGGGCGCTTCACCGCCGCCGACGAGGCCGCAACGCCGTCCCCGCTCGGAGCCGGCGCGCTCGCAGGCTCAACGCTGCCGCTGCCGCCGCCGGACGGAGCGCAGATGCGCAACTCGCTCGACGCCGTGGCCGACCGCGACTTCGCGCTCGACTACCTGTACGCGTGCACGGTTCTCTTCACGCACCTCTCGCGCATCGGCGAGGAGCTCGTTCTCTGGGCGACGAGCGAGTTCGGCTTCGTCAAGCTGCCCGAGTCCGCCGCGACAGGGTCGTCGATGATGCCGCAGAAGCTGAACCCCGACGTTGCGGAGCTCGTGCGCGGCAAGGCCGGGACGATGATCGGCCGGTTGACAGGCTTGCTCGCCGTGGTGAAGGGTCTTCCGCTCGCGTACGACCGCGACCTGCAGGAGGACAAGCAGCCGGTGTTCGCTGCTCGGCGCGACGTTCGCCTCGCGCTCGCCGCGCTCACTGTTCTCGTCGAGGGGCTGCGCGTCGATCGCTCGCGCCTCGCTGAAGCAAGCGCCGACCCGCTCCTGCGCGCCACGGACATGGCCGAGGACCTGGTACGGGACGGCATGCCGTTCCGCGACGCCCACGAGCAGGTCGCGGCAGAGGTGCGCGCAGAGACGTTCGAGCCGCTCGAAGGGTCGGCCACGCGACACGCGCCCGGTCCCGGAAGACGTTGCCGGGGCCGTGCTGCGGCCCGCGCGCGCCTCGCTGTCTAGACCTCGGCGTGAATACGCTGCGTCGACTCGCGCAGCGAGCCGCCCGCGCGTCCCGCGCGAACGGCGAGAATCTCCGCCAGGATCGAGAGCGCCGTTTCTGCAGGCGAATGCGCGCCGAGATCGAGCCCCGCAGGCCCGTGGATTCGCTCGAGCGCGTCCTCCGAGACGCCCTCCTCGAGCAGCCTCTCCCGCCGCTTCTCCTGGTTCCGCCTCGAGCCGAGAGCGCCGATGTAGAACGCGTCCGTCGCGAGCACGCCGATCAGCGCCGGCAGGTCGAACTTCTCGTCGTGCGTCAGGACGACCACCGCGGTCGCATGGTCGGGTTGCACGCGCTCGAGAACCTCTTCGGGCCAGGCGACGATCAGCTCGTCCGCGCTCGGGAGCCGCTCCGCTGTCGCGAACCGCCCGCGCGCGTCCGCTGCGATCGTGCGCCAGCCGAGCCGCTTCGCCGCCGCGCAAAGCGCCTCGGCCGTGTCGATCGCGCCAAATACGAGAAGGCGTGGCGGCGGGCCGAATACGTCCGCGAACACGCGCCGCCCCTCGAGCTCGACGACCTTCGAGTGCCCGCCGCGCAAGAGTTCGTCCGCGACCGCGTCGTCGCCCTCGAGGGCGAGCCGTTGCGACCCGGTCTCCAGGTCGGTGAACAGGACGGCACGCCGGTCGCCGAGGGACTCGATCCGCTCCGCGAGCTCGCGATCCTGCTCCTGCACGAACACGTCGATCTCACCGCCGCAGGGCAGGCCGACCTGGAACGCCTGCTCGTCCGAAATGCCGAACGTGAGCAGCTGCGGCGCGTCGCCGCGCAGGACGCCGCGGCACGCCTCGTAGACCTCGGATTCGACGCAACCGCCCGAGACCGAGCCCTGCATCGAGCCCTCTTCCGTGACGAGCAGCTTGGAGCCGACCGGCCGAGGAGCCGACCGGCGCGTTGCGATGACCGTGGCGACAGCGCGCTTCACGCGCTGAACGTTACCGGCCGTACCGATCGTATTCGCAGTAGCAGTGGTCGCCCTCTGTGGGGCGGCGACCGCAGCGGATGCAGACGGGCGGGAGCCACTTCGCCTTCACGAACAATGCATTCATCAGCGTTGCCCACATCACAAAGTAGGGAAGAACCATCCAGACGGTCACGGTGTGAGCTCCTCGAAGGACGGCGACGACTCGGTCACCTCCGTAGGGTGAACCGAACCGCAGAATTTGTAAACCCCCGCGTCGGTAGAATCGCGTCGTGAGCGTCGTATGGATCGCGCTCCTTGCGGGCGCCGTCGCCGTGTTGGTCGCAGCGGAATGGCCGAGGCTCGGGAAGTATTTCGGGGTCGAAGCGCGGCGCGGGCGCAAGCGGGCCCGGCGCAAGGCGAATCTCAAGGTGATCCGCTCCGAGGAGTCTCTCGAGGACTTCGCCGCGAGCGTCGAACGCGACCTCAGCCGCCTGCCGACGATCGAAAAGAAAGACTAGACGGTAAAGCTCGCGGTGAAGTTGCGGGTGTTCGGGAGGATCGGCCCGACGTCCTCCATGTTCTTCGTCTCCTGGTAATCCGCGACGACCATCTTCACCGTGTGCTTGCCTGGGCCGAGGCTGCCCGTCCTGACCGACGCGATCCCGTTGCCAAAGGTTACGTCGCTCTGAGAGCCGGAGCCGTCGATGAACGCCTGGATCGACTCCGGATCGACGCCCGACCCGGCGTCGGTGACGTTCAGCCTCACGACCCCGCTGGAGTAGCCGCGCAGTTTCACGGCCGGCGGCGTGAAGTCGTTGATCCAGAACCGGAACGTGAACTTCCCGGCCTTGCTACGGCTCGGTGAGTCGAACACGACGTTGTACTTGCCGCGGCTCGGCAGGATGGCGCCGGCGATCGCGACGCGTGCGCCGAGCGAATCGCGGTAGGGATTGAGGTCGCCGGGGAGTCCGACGAGCCCGGTCAGCCGGTTCTCGTCGTCCCCACGCACGACGCGCGGCGTCACCTGACCGGCGTGGGCGACGATGCGGACGCCGAAGTTGGCCACCGTCTTCGTCAGGCGGACGCCGAAGACCTGCTCGGGCCCGGGCACTGAGATCGGAGTCAGCCCCTCCGGGTAGCGGTATGTCGACACGTTCGCACGCCCCTTCGCAGTGTTGCCGCGGTACGTCCCGGTCTTGCGCAGCATCGCCGTCGCCTTGCCGAGCTTCGGGCGCTCGACGTGCAGCCAGTACGGGATCTTGCGCGTCTCGGACCCGAGGCGCAGCGTGACGTAGCCGGTTCCGTCGCCCTCCTTCGTGCGCGCGCCGACCGTCGCGGTGACGGCGAGCTTCCCGGGCACCGTGACCGACTTGGGCACGGTGGGCTTCAAGCCCTGCGCGTGCGTGAGGCCGACGGACCACGCGCCCGCCCCGCCGCCTGCGTCGCTCAGCGAGATGGAGACCGTCTTATGCGTTCGAGGCTTCAGGAGACCGAACGACGCGCTCGACGGCGCAGCGAAGACGAGCGGTGTCGTCGCGCGCGCCAGGTCGATGCGACCGCCGCCGCTGGTCATCGGCGTCGTCTCGACGTTCCGCTGCGCCGTCGTGTAGACGGGATCGCCGGTCAGCATGAGCGCCGACTTGATCTGTGCGACCGTCCACGTCGGATGCTGCTGCTTGAGCAGTGCGGCGGCTCCAGCGACGTGGGGCGAGGCCATGCTCGTGCCGCTGAACTCCGCGTAGCCGGCCTGGGGGATGGACGAGAGGACGGAGACGCCGGGCGCCGTCACGTCCGGCTTGAGCTGCAGCGAGTACGGCGTCGGCCCGCGGGAGGAGAAGCCGGCGATGACGTCGGCTGGAGCCTGGCGGCCGGTCGTCGCAGCCGCAGCCGTGATCGCGAGCGGCGCGCTGCCGGGCGAGCTGACCGTGCCCTTACCCTCGTCGCCCTCGTTTCCGGCAGCGATGCAGGGGACGACGCCCGCGCGGGCGGCGCCGTCGATCGCCTTGATGACGATGTCGCTCGACGGCTCGATCTCCGGCTCGCCGAGCGAGAGGTTGATCACGTTCATCCCGTCCGCGACGGCCTGGTCGATCGCCTTCACGATCTCAGGTGCGTTGCCGTCGAGACCGCAGCACGGCGTCGGGATCGTCAGCGCCTTGTAGTTGCCGATGTAGGCCGCGGGAGCGACTCCCGACAGCGGCAGCGTGCTGAAAAACGGCGCCATCGTGCCGTGGTCGCCGGCTGCGATGCCTGCAACGTGCGTACCGTGCTCGCTGAACTCCGGATCGAACGGCAGGTTCGCGTACTTCCACTCGGGCGAGGGCGGCGCGAAAGCACGCGCGACGATCACCTTCGAGGTCGTGAACGCGACATTGCCCTTGGGAAAGCCCGCAGGCATCGTGAAGCCGACCGGCGAGAAGAACGGATGCGTCTGGTCGACGCCCTCGTCGATGATCCCGATCTTCATGCCCTGCCCTGCGTTTGCGAGGGTCGGGCCCCAGACTGCGGGCGCGCCGATCAGCTGCGGCGTCCGGTCGAGAGCGGTGTGGTACCTGGCGTTCGGCCAGATCTTTGCGACTCCCGGGATGCGCGCCAGCTTGTCGACGGCACCGGTCGGGACGACGACGGCGAGGCCGTTCAGCGTGACGGTGTACCGCCAGTGGACGTAGGCGCCGGGAATCGCCCTTGCGATTCGCGTCGCGACAGCGTTCTGCTCGCGCTCGATTCGCTGCACGTAGGAGACCGACGAGGGCGAGTCGAGCTGCAGCCGGCTGTGGCGCATCGTTACAGAGGCCAGCGCGCGATCGTGGCTCGCGGCGTCGGCGAGGGACGGCGCGCGCAGGGTGACTACGAGCTCGACCGAGCCGCGCTCTCGCGCGACTGCCGGCGACGCAGCGGTCAAGGCCGCAAGCGACAACATGAGAAGGACGCCCCGTCTCAGAGACGAGATGGTAGCCGTAGTTCTTGAATGCTCAGCCGACGGGCGCGGCGACGCGGTCCGACGTTCTCGCGACCGGGAGGTCGAACGAGAACGTCGAGCCGTGACCGGGAGCCGAGTCGACTGTGATCTCGCCGCCCATCCGATGCACGAGCTCGTGCGAGATGTAGAGGCCGAGCCCGGTCCCGCCGATTCCTCGCGTGAGGTTCGGATCGAGGCGGTAGAACTTCTTGAAGATCCGTTCCTGCTCGTCGAGCGGGATCCCGAGCCCCTGATCGCGTACCAGGAAGCGCACTCGGTCGCCGTTGTGAGCGAGGACGACGTCGATCCTGCCTCCGGCGGGTGAGTATTTGACCGCGTTCTCGACGAGGTTCGTGAGCACCTGTGCGACCTTCTGCGCGTCGCCGGTCGCGTCCGGCAGCCACGGCGGCGTCAGAAGCTCGATCTCGATGCCGGGCGGAGCGTGAACGCGGGCAGCCTGCACGACCGCGCGCGCGACATCGTCGGGGTCGAAGCCCTCGCCGTCGACGGGGAGTCTTCGCGCATCGAGCCGGCTCGCGAGACTGCTCGCGAGCAGGAGCTCGTCGATGATCGTCGAGAGCCGGTTGGCCTGATCGGCGAGCAGGTCGAGCAGCAGGTCGCGTCTGTGCACATCGAGCGTCGCGTAACGCTCGCGCAGCGTCACGGCTGCGCCGTACACCGAAGCGAGCGGGGTTCGCAGCTCGTGCGAGACGGTGGCGACGAAGTCCGTCTTCGCCTGGTCGAGGCGCTCGTGCTCGGTGATGTCGCGGAACGTGTACACGGTGCCGTCGCCGAAGCGCACACCTGAGGCGGACATCCACAGCTCTCCCGCGGCAGTGTCGAGCGGCACCGTCGCCGAGGCCGCGCCGGTGTCGCCCCGGTGTGCGTCGCCGACCGGGATCTGTGGCACGGCTTCTTCCCAGCCGGGGATAGCGTCCTCGGCGCCTTTGCCGAGGACGTTGTCCGCCGTGAGTCCCGTAATCGTCTCCGCGGCGCGGTTCCAGAACTGGACGGTGCCGTCATCATCGAGTAAGGCGATGCCGTCCGCGACGTGCGCGAGGACGCGCTCGGCAAGCGTGCGCTGCTGTTTCGCCACGCGGGCGCGTGCGATCGCGGGTGCGAGCGCGTAGGCCAGGAGCATCACGACCCCAAGGACGAGAATGCCGAACAGCAGGATCCAGCTGCGGATCGTCCCAGCGGCGTCGTCCACTGCGTCGTTGGACGCGAGGATGCCGATCCGCGTCTCGGGTGTAAGCGGACCCGACACAGCACGGAAAGCGCTGCTGCCGATCTGGACCGTTCGCGGCTTCGCGCCCGCTCAGAGTCAGGGCCCCGGTGACGGGAGCAGAAGCTGCAACGACCCGGCCGCCTCGCTCGGCGACGGCGATCTCCCGTTGATCGACGAGGCCCGCCCTGTTGGCGATCAGCGTCAGAACCGCGCGGTCAAGTGCGACCCTGGCGACGACTGCGCCGACGACGCGGTTCCCGGAAAGGACGTCTATCGAGCGTTGCGCGACTCCGGGCGGCGGCGCGCCGGCGCGCCTGCCGGTCAGGAGCAGCACGTCCGGGTGCGCCTTGCGCAGCCGTTGCAGCTCTCGGTGGTTGCGCGTCTCGAACGCCCGCTGCACGCGATGGGACGTCGCCAGTTGCATCGCGTTCAGTTGCGCGTGCTCGACGACCCGCGCGTAATCGCTCGCCGCGGCCCGGAGTGAAGCCTTGAGTCGCGTGTCCGTCTGCTCTCGCTTGTTCTTCGCGGCGTAGTTGCCGAAGGCCCACGCGCCTGCGAGCAGCGGCAGGACGAGCAGGACGAGCGCGCCGGCAAAGCGCAGCCTGAGGCCGAGCAGGCGGAGCGAATGGGACGCGTGCGTGCGCCTGAACGACCGGCGGCCGGCGGCTCCGGCGTTGGTAATCGTTGCCGATCTGGACGTGAGGCGGTCGAGCAGGCCCTTCCTCCTGTTGATCGCCACCGAGCGACCCGGTTGGCGCTCGCGACGGCTATGCGGATGAGAGGACTTGAACCTCCACGGGGTTATCCGTCGAGTGGCGTGGGGTGGACCCCGATGGCGGGAAGTGGCTCCGCTCCGCAAAATTACGGTTCTTCGCGCCACAGAATACCCCTGTGTGCGAGCGCCGCTCGCGCAGCGCGGATCGCCCGAAATAACTATGCGGATGAGAGGACTTGAACCTCCACGGGGTTCCGGAAGGAAGGTCCTCCTGTGGCGAATCGTGGCAGCAAGCGGGTTGCCGGGGTGCGACGTCGCCGTGACTCGCACGGACCGGGGCGGGTTTACGGACTGAGCGCGGACTACACCGCGGCCTTCACACCGGCTCGACGGTGAAGATCGCCCTAACGTCCTGCTCGACGAGCTCCGCGTGTGGAAGTCATCGATCGCGAAGAGAAAGCCTGGCGAGAGGCTGCTCGTCTGTCCCAGCGTTGAGGAATGTTCCCTGGAGATCGCGCTCTAAGATTGAGGGCCTGTCGCTGCCCCCGACCTGCCTCGGGTCGTTGTCTCCGCTCGCATTGTCGGCCTCGTCGAAGCGCAGGTAGAACCCGATCGAATCGCCGGGCGGTCGTCGGCCGAAAGAATCCGCTCTAGCCACCTCTTCGCGCCGATGCGACACTCGACGCATGCGAGATCTGCCGGTCGGGACCGTGACGTTCCTCTTTACCGACGTCGAGGGATCGACCGAGCTGCTCCAGCGCGTCGGCGTCGACGGCTATGGCGGGCTGCTCGCCGAGCACGCGCGGCTTGTCGATACGGCTACGGCCGACGCGGATGGGCGCGTCGTCGATACGCAGGGCGACGCCTTCTTCGCCGCGTTTCCGAGCGCGACCGCCGCCGTCGCGTGTGCTGCACGCCTGCAGCGCGAGCTGATCGAGACGCCGCTTCGCGTGCGGATGGGCATCCATACGGGCCAGCCGGCGCTGACCTCGACCGGCTACGTCGGGATCGACGTCCCGCGTGCGGCGCGCATCTGCGCTGCCGCCCACGGAGGGCAGGTGCTTGTCTCGCAGACGACGCGGGATCTCGTCGAGAGCGACCTTCCGGCGGGAACGTCGCTGCGCGACCTCGGCGAGCACCGGCTCAAGGACCTGACGACGCCGCAGCGGCTCACGCAGCTCGTCGTCGCCGGCCTGCGTGTCGAGTTTCCGGCGCTGCGGACGCTCGAGAACCGCCCGACGAACCTGCCCGTGCAGCCGACGCCGCTGATCGGTCGCGAGCACGAGCTGAAGACGGTCATTGAGCTGCTGCGCCGCGCCGACGTCCGCCTGCTCACGCTGACCGGGCCCGGCGGCGCCGGCAAGACGCGGCTCGCGCTCCAGGCGGCCGCGGAGCTCGTCGACGAGTTCCCGCAGGGCGTCTTCCTCGTCGCGCTTGCGCCGATCGTCGATCCGGCGCTGCTCATGCCGACGCTCGCGCGAGCCGGCGGCGCGACGGGGACGGAAGACCTGGGCGCCTTCTTTGCGCAGAAGAGGCAGCTGCTGGTACTCGACAACGTCGAGCATCTGCTCGAGGCGACGCCGGCGCTCGGCGAGATCCTCGCGTCAGCGCCGCAATTGAAGATGCTCGCGACCAGCCGGACGCCGTTGCATCTCTCCGCGGAGCGCGAGCTGCAGGTGCCGCCGCTAAGCGTGCCTGATCTGGCGCGCCTGCCCGACACCGACGCGCTTACGCAATACGATGCGGTGGCACTCTTCGTCGAGCGCGCGCAGGCTGTCAAGGCGGACTTCGGTGTGACGAGCGCAAACGCACCGGCGGTCGCGGAGATCTGCGTTCGCCTCGACGGCCTGCCGCTCGCGATCGAGCTCGCAGCTGCGCGGACGAAGCTGCTTACGCCGCCGGCGCTCTTGTCACGGCTCGAGCAGCGCTTCGAGCTGCTGACCGGCGGCCCGCGTGACCAGCCGACGCGGCAGCAGACGCTTCGAGCCACGATCGACTGGAGCTACGACCTCCTCGGCCGCGAGGACCAGCTGCTCTTCGCGCAGCTCGCCGTGTTCGCGGGCGGCTGCACACTCGACGCCGCCGAGGCAGTCTGCGGCGGCGACGGCGTCCTCACGGGAATGGCGACGCTGATCGACAACAACCTCCTCCGGCAAGACGAGCAGCCGGACGGCGAGCCGCGCTTCGCGATGCTCGAGACCGTGCGCGTGTACGCGCTCGAGCGGCTCGGCGAGAGCGACATCGCGGAGGAGGTTCGCGACCGGCATGCAGCTCACTTCCTCGCCGTCGCGGAGGAGATCGTCCGGCTGACCGAAGAGGAGTCGAACATCCCCTGGCCCCGGTACGAACGCGAGCTCGACAACTTCCGTGCTGCGCTGGACCGGATGAAGAGCGCCGAATCGAACGAGGGCGCCGCGAGGCTCGTCTGCGCACTCGCCGGCGTGTGGACAAATACGGGGCACAGCGTCGAGGGAATGCAGCAACTGGGTTGGGTGATGAACCTCGGCGGCGATGTCGGTCCGTCGCTTCAGGCACGCGCGAAGCTCGGAGCCGCGTCGCTCGCCTGGAGGCGCGGTGAGCTCGATCGTGCCCGCGTGCTGTCGACGGGGGCTCTTGCGATCTTCCGCGAACTCGACGACCAGTGGCACATCGGTTTGGCCCTTCAGATGCTTGCCATCGTCGAGGAGCTGTCAGGAAACCCGACAGACTTCGATGCCCTTTCCGAGGCGGCGGAGCGGATCTTCCGGGAGCTCGGACGCGAGCACGCCGTGTTTATCGTGACCTTCAACCGCGGCATCAGCGCGATCATCGGCGGCGACTACGCGCGCGCCCGCTCGCTCCTTGAGTTGTGCCTCACCTACTCGCAGCGCGTCGGCGATGACCAGCAGGCCGGCAACGCGCTGTGCGATCTCGGCATCCTCGCACTCTACGAGGGTCGATACGAAGAGGCTCTACCGCTCTTCACCCAGTCGCTGGAGAGTGCGCTTCGGACCGGGTTGCGCATCATCGTCGCGTACACGCTGCGCGGTCTCGCAGCGATCTTCGCCGCGCGGGGCGAGGTACTGGCCGCTGCGCGGATGATCGGCGCAGCGGTCACGATCGAAGAAGTCATGGGTCACACGTTGGAGATTTATGCGGCACCCGTGTACACGGAGTCCGCGGCGCCCGTACTCGATCGCCTGTCGGAGCCGGGGATCGCGGCGGCCTACGCGGACGGGCGCGCCATGAGCCACCTCGAGGCCGCGGCCTTCGCGCTCGAGGCCGTCGCAGAGCGGGCGCCTCTCTAGATCCGGGCGCATCTTCGAGCGGGGGGCGGCCTGGCCGAGCTGCCTCGGCGGACGCCGCAAACTCGCACGCTTAAACGCGTTGCGGCACCTCCGAACGCATCACTGAGCGAAACCGCGTTCCCTACACCGGCTCGACGGTGAAGATCGCGCGCACGTCCTGCTCGACGAGCTCCGCGTGGGGGAAGTCGTCGATCGCGATGACGCGCAACTGGTTGTCGCGGCCGACCGTGATCACGTCGCCGATCGACTAGTTCGGGACGGCGGTTACGAGCATCGCCGGGTCGGGCGGCTCGCCGTCAGGCAGCTGGAGCAGGTACTTGAACATCGGCTGCGATCGTCGCACGTTCCGCAACTTTCGAGCTCGACCTGACCGATGTGGCGACATTCGCCACGGCCTCGGCGACCACAGCCCGCGTGCCAAGCTTCTGGAGGGTGAGCGCCGCCTAAAAGGTGACCGCGTCCACGGCCTTTTGCAGGCACTGGGCCAACCGTGTGGAGGGCGTGTAATAGAACCCTTGCGGGATCGGTAGCTCGGCGAGGAGCTTCGGGAAGTCTGCCACGTTGACTTTGCGCGCCTCGTATCTGCTGAAGCGGTGGATCGCCCACCCTTGGCGACGGAGCGATCGCTCGATCTTCAAGTTGCGCGTGTAGGTCTTGTCCGAGCCGATCCATTCGCCAAGCGCGGCGTCCCACTCTGAATAGTGATCGGGCTCGTCGATCTCGATCACGGCCTTGCGCCCTTCGCTGAAAAGGACGAAGCCGACACGGTGCGGACGCTCGGCCACGTACTCCTGGTCTTCCAGGGTCTGTTCAGATCCAACCGCCGCGAGCCACACCTCGGGAATGAGCGCCGGAAACGAGAGCAGCAGTTGCCTCACCACATCGCCGAGCGCCCACGGAGCGATGTATCCCCCGCGTTCGACGTGTGTTTCGAGAGCCCGCTCGAAACCGAGGGAGCTCCGAGTCCAGTGGGACTGGATGTACTTCTCGTAGAAAGGTCGGTGCGACTCGGGCGAGTAGTTCAGCAGGATGGTCAGAGCAGGAGACTTTTCGAAGTCCAGCTCCTCGACCAATTCGACCGCGTTAACAGTTCCGTTGTCGTTGTACGTGCAGTTCTCGACCCACATGGGGTCGACGGACGACCGGGGTTCCCCGATGCTTGTTGCGTCCAGCAGCCTGTACAGCGGGTAGGTGCCCGCACTAGTGAAATCGTCGTCGGTCAGGTAGAGGTTCTGGTTCGTCCGGCTCTCGAAGACCTGTTTCCCGTTTCGGAGCAACATCTTGAACTTCGGGAAGTCCGGGCCGTAGAGGACCGGGCTTGGGATGTTCGCAGGGGGCGGAGTCGTCGGCGACTCGGTCACGAAGACCCGATACTAAGAGCCGCGCCGTGGCGAAGATGCCCGCCGATGTCAAGAGGCTCGCAACGGGCGGTGCGTTGGGTCGCTTGTGGGCAGTGCCTCCGGTAGGTGCCTGGTCGGCGCCCGGCGTCCAAGCCCCTGCGCAGGTCGCGATCGTGTAGTCGGCCACCGCGCAGTGGAAGCCGTTGGCGGCGACCAGGGCCTCGGCCCCGACCGCCCGAGTACCGTCCGTTTCAGGCAGCCGCGACTACGCGAGCAGCATCGTACGGGTGCCGGTCGTATCCCTGCGCGGCTAGACGCCGCGCGAGCGAGATGACCAGCCTCTGCGTGTCCACCAGGCCGATCTCCGCCTCGAGCCGCACCATCGCAGGCACACGCCCGGCGCAAAGCCGCTCGACAACCAGACAAGTCAGCATCAAACGTTCGTCGCCTCGCCGCTGTTGGCGCAGTTTCGTATCTCTCATTCGTGATCCCTCCAGGCTCGACGTTGCAGATCGAAGATCGCCAGAAGCGCGGCAGTACATGAATCGCACGAGCGCCATGATCCTGCGGATCGAAGACACAAAAACTACATAGACCTATGTCATTCGCACACTGGAGTTCACTCGGACGAGTGACCCCCACGTTTATGACGCGGAGGCGCAAGAGCAGCATTCGGTAGAGGAACGTTTGAGGCTTCGATGCCCTCCCGATCCGCCCGAGGCCGACCCCCCACGCGCACGATCCCGAACCGATCGCCCAAGTTCTCGGTGGGGCGCTCCGTGTTGGAGCGGTACGGAGGCACGGGCACCCTCTTGAATCGGGCGCCTTGGCGGAGGATGCTTACCGCGGTCAAGGTGTTCGGCCAGGGAGGGCCGTCTGCCGTCGGCGCCCGATATCACCCTTCCGCCCGCCGCCGTCGCTGCCGAGGTGGTGCGGCTCGACAGTGCCCTTGAGGCTGTCGTGCCGGCGAAGGGGGCGAACATCATCGTCGGCACCTGGAACCTGCGCGCCTTCTCCGACCTGACCAAGGACTGGGTGACGCCGGCGGGCGTCTCGCCGAAGCGCAACCTCGCCGACGTCACCTACATCAGCAGGTTCGTCCGCCGCTGCGACGTCGTCGCCGTGCAGGAGGTGCGCGGCAACCTGCGTGCGCTGCGCTACCTGCTGAGGGCGCTCGGCGACGAGTGGGCGTTCGTCCTCACCGACGTCACGAAAGGCTCGCAGGGCAACGACGAGCGGCTCGCGTTCCTTGTTCGACACCAAGCGCGTGAAGCCCTCCGGGTTGGCCTGCGAGCTCGTGGTCTGGATCGAGGACGCCGCCAACGTCAGCGCGGGCGCGCTGGATCGGCAGTTCGCGCGCACCCCGTACGCGGTCAGCTTCCTCTCCTCGGGGCAGACGTTCATCCTCGTCACCCTGCACGTCGACTACGGCAAACAAGCCGCCGATCGCGTCCCCGAACTGAAGGCGATCGCGGACTGGCTGGCGGCGTGGGCGGAGCGGGAGTTCAGCTGGGACCAGAACCTGATCGCGCTCGGCGACTTCAACATCGACCGCCAGGACGACCCGCTCTATCAGGCCTTCACCTCGACCGGGCTGACGCCGGCCCCGCCGCTGCTCGGGCTCAGGCGAACGATCTTCGACACGCCGCAGGCGCCGCACTACTACGACCAGATCGCCTGGTTCACCAAGGGGCAGGCCAAGCGCCCGGTGCTGAACCTCGACTGCTCCGCGGGCGGTAGCTTCGACTTCGTGCCCGAGCTACAGGGCCTGGGCACGCTCGTCGATCTCTCCTGGCACATCTCCGATCACTTCCCGCTCTGGGTCGAGTTCGCGGCGCCCGCTGCCTGAGCGACTCAAACGCGGACACGTCCCCAACCGCCAACTAGAAAACGCGCGACGGTCGCCGTAACTTTTCGAAGCGGAAGCCAGGCCCTTGTGCGGCGTGGACAGCGACCGACGCAAGCAGTGGTGCGATCGGCCGGCCGCGAGGTGTAGCGCACCGTGAGCTCTTCGGCGAGAAGAGCGCCGCAGCTCAGTCGGCGCGAGGGAGGACGAGTTCAAGCAGTTCTGGTTCCACCGCCACGAAGCCCGAGCGGCGGTAGAAGCTCTGGGCCTGCTGGTTGCCCTCCTCGACGACGATCTGGAGCGACTGTGCGCGCTCCGCGATCGCGTAACCCTCTGCGTGGGCGAGCAGTCGGCGTCCGATGCCTCGCCGCTCGTGGCCGGATGCGACGAACAGCTGCTCGATCACGATCGCCCCGCTTTCCTTGCGGCGCAGAGCGACGTAGCCGGCAGGTTGGCCCTGCTCGCGGGCGACGAACGTCACATCGCGCCTCAGCACCTCAAGCACGCGCTCGTCGCTCCAGCCGGGAAGGTCGACAAACGCGACCTTCGCCAGCCCGAACAGCAGCGGAAGATCGGCCTCCGTCCGCGGAGCGATCTCGACCGTGGAAGCCAGCGGGACCTCCTTTGGCTTCCTTGTTGCCGGTACCAAGAAGCCAGCCGCGGCAAAGCGTACAGCCCCACCGACCAGGTCGCCGAACGAGTACTTTGCTCTCGTCGCGGGTCGATCCAGGCGTCGAGCTCGCATTTGCCGGTGGCGCTCCGGCGACGTGAAGGCGCCGAAGGGACGGGCGCAAGTATCGCGTCTCCGTCAATGCCTTCACGGTGCGCGGCACGATCACGTACGAGGACCCGCAGTTAGCGGATGACCGTCTAGCTACTCGGCCGGGAACGACTCAATCCGGGGTTGTTCCCGTGGCTGCGCTCGTCGAGCATCCTGCGATGGGCTCCGCCGTGCTAAATCACATCGCCGCGCGCGGCTCACCCAGACGCAGAATCGTCGATCTGGACCGGGTAGCCGGCGCGGAACGCAGCGACGGTCGAGGGCGGTGTAATAACGTCCGCAGCTCCCTGCGTCGGCCGTGCCCGTCGGCTCTGGTATCCCTCGCGCGTCCACTCTGTTAGTTGGTCGCCGATAACGACGGCGGGCGAGGTGTCGAGCAGAACGAAGGCGCCGTCAGGCAGATCGAGCCAAGGCAGCCGGTGAATGCATCGGCGGTGGGTCCCGCGGACGATCCGCTCAGCATGGAGTTGCTGGTTCATCTGATGCGCAGACGGCAGATCGACCTCCAGCCCCTCAGACCAGGCGGCGCGGTAGGCGTTGAAGCTCTCGCGCCGACATTCCGCGCACGGGCGATGTCCGGCGGCGAAGGAGACGGCTTCGTCGTGGAAGTACAGAAACGTGTAGTGATGCGGCTGCCACTGCTGATGCCAGCGGCCTCGGAACTCGAGTGCGCAGGTGATCCAGAGATCGCTTGCGTGGAAGCGGACGATCTCGTGGCCGGAGTGAAGGATGCCGCGGTTGCCCGTCCACGCGCCCCGAAGCGCGATCGCTTCGATGTCACCCGTTGGCGTTACACGATTGCGGGCCGGCGTCACGATGTCCTACGCTCGTCCATCCCTGGTTGATTCTCGGCTAAGCGGCCATTCGCGGGGAGTCGAGGTGTGGCAGGGCTATCAGGCCCTCGGGCTGGGCGCGTGGAGAGGCCCTCCTGGCTACCTTGGGCTCGATGCCGCGCGCGAGGACACGACAGCGCGCCAGCTCGCGGCCTTGCCGGGTGCTTCTGGTTGAGGACGACGATGCCTTCGCCGCGGCGCTGACGGAGCTCCTGGAGGCGGGCGGTCGCGCGAAGGTCGCGGGCAGGGCTTCCGACGGGCGCGAGGGCGTCGAGCTCGCGGACGCGCTTCGCCCCGACGTCGTGTTGATGGACATCGTGCTCCCGGTGATGGACGGCGTCGAGGCGACGCGCGAGATCCGGCGCAGGCAGCCGACGACGCCTGTTGTCGCGATCACCGGCTGGGAGTACGAAGAGCGTGCGCTCGAGGTGCGCGAGGCTGGCGCCGTCGATTTCGTCCGCAAGGGCCGGCTTGACCCAGACCTCGTGGAGATCGTCCTCGCCGCGGCCAAGCGTCGTCAGCGTCGCGGGCGCGGCCGCTCAACGAGCGGCTGACACATCGCTGCGCCGCGGCTATATGCGCGCCCAAGTCACGCGAATGGAACCAATCGGGCGTCCAGTAGATGAACTCCGCGGGAACCGTTCGTCGAGCACGCGCCAGCTTAAGGCAACCCGGCCGGCGAGCGCCTCCCGGCATCGCAAAACCCGACGAGAGCAACCGCCGGCACAGCGGTGACAGGCCTCAACCGCCGGGCTCGGAGAGCGCATCGAGCGCCTCGACCAGGCCGGCAGCCTCTGCACGACCAGAGGCATCCACATAGCTGAGGCGCAACACCTGAAAGACCGCATCGGCCCTGTCGCCCCTCACCAGCCGGACCGGACCGCTGCGCTCATCAACCAGAGCCATCTCAATTCGGTCAGCAGCCTCGCGCGTACCGGCGAGCCAAGCTCGACTCGTGCCCAGCTCCTCGAGCTTGCGCACGTCATCGCGGAACTGGCCGGCCGCGAACAGGCGAAGCTTCTCCGCCAGGACCGTCGCTTGACCCTCGGGAAGCGTGAACAGGTCACTGGAAACCTCGAAAGTGACGTCCACCCAGCAAGGGTAAGACGCGCGCCCCTAAACCGCCAACTCACTGCGGCGGGAGTTACACGAGGTCGACAACGACGGTCGCGCCGAAGGCGGCCATCAGCGCTGCCGAGGCGCCGGCGGCGAGAGCCAGCGTCGTGCGCCGGCGGGCAACAGCGGAGGGGAACGGCGCCAGGAAGAGCGCGCTCGCTAGCCCGAACACCACTCCGGCGCAGGTCTCCACAGCGTGGAAGGCGATCCCCGTCGTCAGCGCGGTGGTCATCCCGACGCCCTGTGCGCGCAATGCCATCGCGACCGCGCCGCTCGTGAAGCCGACGTTGCCTGGGGTGAGGGGCATCGTGCCGCTGAGGTCGAGCGCCGGCACCACGAGCACCGCGGCCACGAACGGCGAGCGGACGCCGAGCGCAGCGGCGACCGAGGTCGCGGCGCCGACCCGTGCCAGGGTCGCAATGCCGATCCACGCCGCCACCCGTGCCCCGCGCTTCGGCTCCCGCCCGAGCGCGCGGAATGCGTCGAGGAGGTGCGCGGCGTGGGTGTGCGCAGTCCGGTTGCGCGTCGTCACGGCCACGACTGCCGCGACGCCCGCCATCCCGAACAGGACAAGCACCGGCCAGAGCGGCAGCGCACCGACGATCGAGCCGGCGACGATCAGTACGGCAAGCGCGAGCGCGCGCGCAACGCCGATCACAGCGAAGGAGCCGCCCGCCCGCCAGAGCCGTTCCTCGCTGTCGAGCGCGCGCGAGAACAGCGTCAGCCGCGCGGCGTCGCCGAGCCGTGCCGGAGCGAAAGAGTTGATCAGCGAGCCGATCCCGTAGCGTGCGCCCGCGTCCAGCCAGCCGATGCGACCGCCGACGAGCCCGATCGCCGACCGCCACGCGCCCGCGGTTCCGGCGAGCGAGCAGAGGAAACAGAGGCCAGCGAGCCACAGCCAGATCGGCCGCGCGCTCGAGAGCCCTGCCAGCGCGCGCCGCACCTCCGAGCCAAGCAGCGAAGGCACGAACACCACGGCGAGCAGCGCGACCGTCAAGGCGACTGCGGCGGGTATCAGGCGGTAGCGGGTCCTCAGGATTAGTCCGACGTCGGAGTTAGGCGGCTTGTTGTCGAGCCGCACTTTCTTAACCTCTCGGCAAACAGCCGCTTCGCCCTGAGAACCGAGCACCGCCGCTTCGACTTGAACCTCCGGCGTCCGTCCTCCTTCGCCGGCTGCCGTCGCTCACGAAGGCGACAAGGAAACGTCAATCTCGCGACGAGAACGAACGCGCTCACACAGCGCCTCGTGCGCTCGTGGAGCGGACCGCCACGCACAAACGACGACGGTGCGCCCGCATCCAAGCGATTCCTGCACCGAGTGTCAGCAAGTTCGTGCGCTCCCGGCTACTCGAGGTCGCAAAAAAGTCGGAAGGACCTCGGGACCCTGGCGGCTCCGCGCTCAACTACGCGCCAGAGCGATCATAGCGCCGCTTCCGCTCACTCGGGTGCAGCGTCCCCGTCTCCAGACTGTGCACGAGCTCGAGACTTGCCGCTCCGAGGCGAGGCCCGGCCCTGCAGAGAAGTCCGTCCGCCTGAAGTTCCTCGCCTCGCGCGCGCCGCGCGTCGGTGGGTTGCAGGAATACCGGCGTAGCAGCCTCGCTTGCGATACTCGCGCCCGTGGGAGAGATCGACCCGCTAGGGACTCGTGTGGACAGCCTCGACGCGTTCCTCGCCCAGAAGGTCGAAGAGGGCTACGTGATCGAGACCCGCAGCGACACGCACGCGATCATTTTCCGGCGACCGAAAGGCCTCAAGCGCTTCACGCGCGACCCAGACCCGGGACGCTACGTCGTTCAGGTCGACGAAGATGGAATCGCGACGATGCGTCCCGCGGAGCCGCGACGCACATGAAGCGATACGTCAGCCGCCAGAGTCTGATGGCCATCCTCGGCCACTTCTGACAGTCTCACCTACACCTACAGGAAGGTCACAGCATGGCGACCAAGGACAAGAACACAAAGAAGAGCATGGAGAAGAAGCCAGCTCAGAAGACGCTGAAGGAGAAGCGGCAGGCAAAAAGGGCCAAGAAGTAGCCGAACGCGGCGAAAGCGGGAGGGCGCAGACGCGTCACCGAGTTCGCTTCGTTGCAAAGGACACTCTCAGAAACTCACCCTCTCGTACGGCCGCGCGTCGACTGCCGAAGGCAGGATCGTCTTGAAGCGAGTAGGATGGTTGGACTGGCCCTGCGTGCCAGGACGCCGGCTGAGGCCCAACGGCATCGACGCGCCATCTAACGCGCGCGAGATGAGGGACTGAGGCAAACAGAGTTCGACTCGCAGGGCTGTTTCTTTTCGGTACGGAACGATCGTTGGTTCGAACCGTTCGAGCTTGCTCGTTGCGCGGGTCGGATCGAGTTTGGCGTCGGAGGGAGTGGTGGTGGTTGTGGTCGCACAGACGGAGACAGAGATCGTCGAAGGGATCGGCTCTGACTACGCGGTTAAGTACGGGTTCTCGAACCCGGACGAGGCCGGCGACTATTTCTTCAAGTCGGGCCGCGGTATTTCGCACGAGGTCGTCGAGGCGATCGCGGAGCACAAGAACGAGCCGGCCTGGATGCGGAAGGTGCGCCATCGGGCGCTCGATTACTTCTTCGCGCGGCCGCTACCCAGCTGGGGCGGCGATCTCACTCAGATCGACTTCGAGAACATCTACTACTACATCAAGCCGACCGAGAAGCAAGCGGACTCCTGGGAGGATCTGCCTGCCGACATCAAGGACACCTGGGACAAGCTCGGCATCCCGGAGGCCGAGAAGAAGTACCTCGCGGGCGTCGGCGCGCAGTACGAGTCGGAGGTCGTCTACCACAAGCTGCAGGCCGACCTCGAGGCGAAGGGCGTGCTCTTCCTCGACATGGACTCGGGCCTACGCCAGCACGAGGAGCTCGTCAAGCAGTACTTCGGGACGATCATCCCCTCGAACGACAACAAGTTCGCAGCGCTGAACACGGCCGTGTGGTCGGGCGGCTCGTTCATCTACGTGCCGCCGGGCGTCCACATCGAACTGCCGCTGCAGGCCTACTTCCGGATCAACGCCGAGAACATGGGCCAGTTCGAGCGGACGATGATCATCGTCGACGAGGACGCGTACGTGCACTACGTCGAGGGCTGCACCGCGCCGATCTACTCGAGCGACTCGCTGCACTCGGCGGTCGTCGAGATCGTCGTTAAGCCGCGAGGTCGCTGCCGGTACACAACGATCCAGAACTGGTCGAACAACGTCTACAACCTCGTGACCAAGCGCGCGGTCGCGTACGAGGGCGCGACGATGGAGTGGGTCGACGGGAACCTCGGCTCGAAGCTGACGATGAAATACCCGGCGATCTGGCTGATGGGCGAGCGCGCTCACGGCGAGGTGCTGTCGATCGCGTTCGCGGGCTCGGGCCAGCACCAGGACGCGGGCGGCAAGGTCGTCCACGTCGCGCCGAACACGACCTCGCTGATCACCTCGAAGTCGATCTCGAAGGACGGCGGCCGCGCCGGCTACCGTGGGCTGCTCCAGGTCGGGAAGGGCGCCACCAACGCCAAGTCGAAGGTCGTCTGCGACGCGCTGATCCTCGACGAGGACTCGCGCTCCGACACCTACCCGTACATCGCCATCGACGAGAACGAGGTCGACGTCGGCCACGAGGCCACCGTCTCGAAAATCGGAGACGAACAACTCTTCTACCTCATGTCGCGCGGCCTGTCCCAAGCCGAAGCCTCGGCGATGATCGTCGCCGGCTTCGTCGAACCGATCGTCAAAGAACTCCCGCTCGAGTACGCGATCGAGATGAACCGCCTGATCCAGATCCAGATGGAAGGCTCCGTCGGCTAGACGTTCGAGCCAACCCGCGCAATCACGGCTAGGGTGAACCGCACCACCGGCGTCGACGCAACGCGCTCCTGAGCGCCATGCCTCGTCAATGTCCGCCTTCGCCGGCAACGCGCGGGCTTTCCGCGAGAAGGATCTTGTGAGCATCGAAAGCACAGAGACCCATGGACCTCTCGACCCGCTGCAGCTGTTCCTGACGGACATAGCCAAGGTGGATCTGTTGACGGCGGCACAGGAGGTGCAGCTGGCGAAGCAGATCGAGCGCGGCGATCATCGCGCGAAGCAACAGATGGTGGAGGCAAACCTCCGTCTGGTGGTCTCGATCGCGAAGAAGTACCGCGACCGGGGCTTGCCGCTTCTGGACCTGATCCAGGAGGGAACGATCGGGTTGGTGCGGGCGACGGAGAAGTTCGACCACCGCCGCGGGTTCAAGTTCTCGACCTATGCGACCTGGTGGATCCGGCAGGCGGTGGCACGCGGGTTGGCGGACAAGGCGAGGACGATTCGCATCCCGTTGCACGTGGTTGAGAAGCTGAACAGGATCATCCGCTCGGAGCGGAGGTTGCGCGCGGAGTTGTACCGGGAGCCGACGCCGGCGGAGATCGCGAACGATGCGGAGCTGCCGGTGGAGGAGGTGGCGCAGATCCTGCGGACCGCGCAGGCACCGGTGTCGTTGGACGCGCCGGTCGGGGACGAGGAGGAGTCCGAGTTCGGGCATTTCCTGGCCGACAAGAACATGCCGCTCCCCGAGGATGCCGCGCAGAGCGTCTCCCGGGCGACCGCCTTGCGGAACTGCCTCGACTCGCTCGGCGACCGCCAGCGTCGGGTGCTCGAGCTCCGCTACGGCCTCGACGGTGGGCGCCCGCGTACCCTCCAAGAGGTCAGTGTCGTCGTCAACGTGACACGCGAGCGTGTTCGTCAGATCGAGACCCAGTCGCTGAAGACGCTCGCAGCGCTGGCCCAAGCTCAGGAGCTGCGTGAGGTCGCATGAGACGCCTCATACGGTGCTGCCAACCGTTTTCGGTGGTGTCAGCGGCGGGCGAGTCGGCGACCGCGTTCGGTGTCGGGCGGGGTGTAGTTGAGCTGGTAGTGGTGGTAGAGGGTTGACTCGTCTGCCTTGGAGAGCTCGTCGCCGCGCAGTTCGATGTTGGGGGCGGTCTTGACCTCTTCCTTGGAGACTGTCACCTGCAGGTTGTCGGGGCCGATCGTGATTTCGGCCAGGGGGACGAACGTCAGGTGGCGGCCGATCAGGCCTTCCTTGACGGTCCCGAACATCGGCTCGTTGGTTTCGACGTCGACGTAGACCTCCTCGAGTTTGCCGATCCTCTGCCCGTTGCGGTCGACCAGTTCCTTGCCGTGCCATTCGCCGATGTCCTGGTGATAGGCCATTTCCGTCGCCTCCTCGTCACCGCCGTTGTGTCTCGGTACCGGCGAGCTTAGCTCCGCCCCGATAAGGCGAGGGCTGCCGGATCGGCGCCGTCCGGACCCGCGCCCGTCTGGGCGCGTGCAAGAAGGGCCCGGCGACGCCGGGCCCTTCTTGCTGACACCGAGTAGTGGAGCTACGCGACGGTGTAGCCGTTGCTCTGGGCAACGACCTTGCCGCGCGTGATCTTCGGCTCGTTCGGAATCGCCTTGGTGAAGTTCTCGTCGGTGATCCACTTCGAGACGAGCTTCGTGGACTCGGCGTCCTGCTCGGACGTCTGGAAGAGACCGAGCGAGCTCAGGACGCCGTTGTCGCCCTGGATCAGGTAGTAGCCCTCGAAGCCGGGGAGCTTGCGGAGCTGCGGGACGAGCGTCTCCTTGACCTTGCTGGCGACCTCGTTCGTGCGGGTCATGTCGACACCTTCGTAACGACGAATGGTGGCATGCATGTGATGCTCCTTCTGTTGCTCTTGCAGGACAGAGCGCCCGAATGAGCGAACTGCTCGCGGTCAGGCCAGGCCGGAGGTCACGGTCGAGGGAGAAACGTGCGGAGCCTCGACGGCTTCAACAGCTAGAGCCAACGCGCTGTGACCACCATAGCCGCAATCCTGCGACACCGTCAGTATTCGCTGAGAGCTGACCTAAAGCCCTCCATTGCGCGCCGCCGACGTCGAACGACCGACCGTCCACTATTTGGAGTTGAGCGTCGACCCTAGAGGCCGCGGACGCGGTTTGCGCCGCGGATCAGGACCGGCGTACCGATCGGCGATGCTTGGAAGACGAAGGCTGCATCTTGAAGAGAGATCCGTATGCAGCCGTGACTGGCGGGCTGGTCGGGAACGATGGGGAAGGCGTGGATCGCGAACCCGTCATGGAAGTACAGCGCGTACGGCAGCCAGACGTGATAGCTGCGCGACCAGCTTCTTCTGACGCGACGGGTCACGGTGAAACGTCCTTCGGGCGTCGCCAACGTCGCTCCTGTCGACGCGTGCACGACTCGTCGGACCGTGCCCTGCGCGACGACCAGCAGCACTTGGCGAGTCAGGTCGATCTCTAACGCGCGTCGTAGCCGCAGCCACGGTTGCGGCGCCTGTGCGTGCCTCAGCGTCTGGCGGGTCTGCGGCCCGACGACGCCGTCGCGGACTATTTGTTCCCAGCCTTGAAGGGCAACTACGGCGTACCAGGTCTGGTCGCCGAAGACGCCGTCGACTCCGCCGGGTTGCAGGTAGCCGAGCGCGACGAGCCGCCTCTGCAGTGACGCGACCGAGTGGCCATGGTCGCCGTAGCGCAGCTCAGCTGCGGACGCTGTGCCAGGCAGCGCAAGCATGAGAACGATTCCAGCGACTAGCTGGCGACGATGCAGCGCACCGACGCCACGACCCAAGCGGCCGGCGTGCGGCAGGAGCCGCTCTTCGCCTTCGTGTGCTCGCCGAAGCGACGCCCCCATGTCGATGCAGGTTCTGCGATGGGCGCGGCCTTCCTGCCAGCGCGTGAGGGTGAGCAATGGGGGCTCATGCCAGAAGACGTTGAGCGCGTGCGCTCCGCGTCCGGTGCACGCTGCGAAGAGGACGACCCGATGGGAGCCGACTTGCGCGACTCGCGGACCAGATACCTCGTCCACTGCGACTACGGCGGCGCTCTCTACCGCGTTGAACGCGTAGAGCCACCGCCGAACCCGAACGCCTTCGGGCACGCGTGGGTGACGCGGCTTGGTGGTTCGTGACCCAGGCGGATCAGCCTCGCGCACCTCTCCGGGGTGCCGTGGGGGCGCGGATCGGCGAGCGACGGCGTCACCTAACGGTGACGACGAATACGTACACGCACGTTTTCGCTGACGAGCGTGAGCTTGATTGCGCCGCTCTTGTTGCATGAGCGACTCGTCGACTGTGTCAGTTCCGGGGCGACCGCGCATTGCCCTTGAAGTGGAGTCCACGAAGGAGGACGATGGTTGGGTGGCCATGCGCCCTGTTTCCTCGGGCGTCATCTTTCTTATGTTCGGCGAGAGGAATCCCACATGAGGCGATTCGTAGTAGGCAAGGTCATGCCAAGGATGAACAGGAACCACCGTCGTCTGGTCATTGCGGCCGTCGCTGTCGCAATGGTCGGAACGGTCGCGGCCGTAGCTTTCGGATCGCCCGGTTCCGGAAGGGTGACGACGCTTCTCGTCGCGAAGGCCGACAACAACGAGACCGTCAAGCTGAACAGCGACCGGATCAAGTTCCAGACCAAGGGTCCGACCGACGTTCGTGTCCAGACGATCACCTTCGCGCCAGGTGGCTACAGCGGCTGGAATCACAAGCCGGGCTTCAATCTCGTAACGGTCCTGTCAGGCGAGGTGACCAAGTTCGATTCCCACTGCAACGGGACGACCTACGGGCCCAACTCCCCGAACGGAGCCGTGTTTGTCGAGTACGGCGACGAGCCGGAGGAGGTCCGCAACATGAGCAGCGCGGCGGCGACGGTCTACGCGACACAGGTTGCGCCGGACGCAGATCCAGCCGTCTTCCGGATCGAAGACGATCCGCCGCCGTGCGCGTGAGGCACCGACGAGCGTAGCTTCGCCACCCCAGCGATCCTTCGGAGGGAGCCCCGCCAAGGCGGGGCTCCTCCGCATCCGTGAGGGGACTGTGCGCGAACCTCTGCACCTCGCGCAGCGTCCAGAGGCGGAGCGACGGGAGTCGAGGCCGCCATTGGCGACAGGACTACACGAGCCAGCGGAGAACGGGGCGTCGTGGCGCTGTCGGACGCGACTCGGCGAGCAATCGCGAACCGATGTCGCCGCTCAACTTGACGTTCGGGTTCGTCGTCGCCCCCGCCCGCGGCTTCGCCGGTGGATCGCTTCACTTTCCCGCTGCTCGTGAGCAGGACCGCGCGCGGTAGGCTCGGCTCGAATGAGCCGGCTGCTCGTCCTTGGCGACCTGCACTGCGACCGCGGCCACCTACGCGACCTGGTCGAACGCGCCGTCGAGGAGCGCTGCGACGCGCTCGTTTCCCTCGGCGACCTCTTCTATCTGCCGCGCGACCCGGAAGGGCGCCGCTTCCTCCGCTCCGCCGGTGCCATGCTCCGCCGGGCGGGCCTCGAGCTTCTCCTTGTGGACGGAAACCACGACGACGGCGAGGCGCTCACCGATGCCCGCGCCCGCACGGCCGCGCCCGGACCGGTGCCGCTCGGCTTCCGTCTGCACCACCTGCCTGCTGGAACGCGCTTCAGGCTCGGCGGGCTGCGCTGCCTCGCCTACGGTGGCGCGTTGCCCGTCTGGTCGCCTCGAGCCGGACGTGACTGGCACCGGGCCGCCGCACGCGAGCGGGCCGCCTTGACGCGCATCGTCGGCGGCGGCGAGATCGACCTCCTCTTCTGCCACGACCCGCGCACGCTCGAGCAAGGCGCGCAGGCGCGCGGCCCCTTCGCCGCGCTCGCCGCGAAGCTCCGCCCCGCCCTTGTCCTCTACGCGCACCAGCACCGCCAGCACGTGAGCGTTGCCGGACAGCCAGCGCTCGTTGGGCTCGGCTCCTTCCGGGACGGGCAGTCCTCGGCCGTCGTGCTCGACAGCGCCGAGACGGGCCGGCTTGTCAGCGCGCTCCGCGAGCGGGAGACCGGTGCTCATGAATCCGCTGGACCCGCCCGTCAGCACGCCCGCCTGAGGTCACGGCGGGACCGGGTCGGCTCCCGCAGCTAGCCTCGGAGGACGTGACCGCCGATTCGCTGCGACGCCGGTGCCTGGCGAGGCCGTCTGCGGTCGAGGAGTTCCCGTTCGGCCCGGAGACCTCGGTCTTCAAGGTCGGCGGGAAGATGTTCGCTCTGACAGCCCTCGACGCGCGGCCACTGACCGTGAGCCTCAAATGCGAGCCTTCGCTGGCTGAAGCCCTCCGCGCCGAGCACTCGGCCGTCCGGCCCGGCTACCACCTGAACAAGCGTCACTGGATCACCGTCACCCTCGACGACTCGCTGCCCGACGATCTGCTCTTCGGTCTCATCGAGGACAGCTACGAGCTGGTCGTCGACGGGCTGCCGAAGCGCGAGCGCGACCTCGTTCGCGCGCAAGGGCCGTAGCCGAGGGCGCCGCCCCACGTCCCGCCCGGCACAGACCACGTGACCTACGAACTCGAGGCGATCCGCGCTCGGCTCGACGCGCGTGGTGGCTCGATCCGTCCAAGCCGTCGCGTAACGTAGAAGCATGAGCACTCAAGGTTCTGAAAAGGCCGGCGTCGCCGTCTGGGACCAAGGCGAAATCAAGATCATCGTCCCACCGAGGGCGAAACGAATCAGCGTGGGACCGTGTGCCGGACACGCTGATCCGGGTCGTTGCCGCCGGCAACGGCTACACGCGGCTGATGTGGCAGAAAGCGCGGGACAGCTCGACGCTGACCGCAACCACCTGGAAGCTGAAGTGGGCGGACGGGATGTCGTTCGAGATCGACGACACGCCCGACGTGACCGCGGCCGACATCGAGGCCGGGATCCTCGAGTTCGCCGCCGCGAACGCGGGCACCCCGTGGAACCCGGTCGACAAGGCCGTGAAGGGCAACGCCGCGATGAAGCGCGACATCCGAGACCGACTGATCGCGGACGGTCAGCTCGTGAACCGCGGCAAGGGCAAGGCGTTCGCGCTCTGGATCGTCGACGACCTGGACGACGAGCTCGACATCTTCGGCGAGGAGGCATCGTGACCGAGCGGCTGCTGACCGCCCGCGAGCTCGGCGAGTTCCTCGGGCTGAGCGCGGCGACCGTGCTCGACCGGTTCGAGCGTGGCGACCTGCCCGGGTTCAGGTTGTTCGGGAAGAAGGGCGGGCCGGTCCGGTTCCGGCTCGACGAGGTGGAGGCGGCGCTCGACGGGTGGCGCGTGAATGGGCCGGGGGCGGGAGGAGAAGTGTCACCGACCCCTACCGCCGATCCGACCCACGGCGTACTGTATGAGGCGTCACCGACCCCTCATGGAGGAGGAACCTAAGATGCCCGCGAAACAACGCGGCTTTGCGCGGAAGCGCGGCAGCCAGTGGCTCGCCGTGTGGCGCGAGAACAACCGCGAGCGGTCCCGCGGCGGCTTCGACACCAAGACCGCGGCGCTCGACTACGCGAACACGAAAGCGAACGAGGAAAGCGCTCGTGCGCGAGCGATTCGCTTCGGCGACAAGCAGCCGGTCGCGTCCAGCATCGCGACCGTGGCCGAACTGGTGGAGGCGTTCCTCGCCCGCCACCGTGTCGACGAGGCGACGACCCGGAAGCTACGCGCACAGTTGAAACACGCGACCGCGTCCTTCGGGGACCGTCGGTTGGAGACGTTGCAGCCGATCGAGATCGACGTGTGGCGCTCGCAGCTCCCGGCGCTCTCGGCGCACTACCTGTTCCGCGCCTTCCGCCAGGTGCTCGAGTACGCCGTCGACATGGGCCTGATCGAGACGAACCCGACCAGGCGGATCAAGAACGTGCGGGCGACGGCGGACCGGCGGCAGATCCTCCCGTTCGAGACCTGGGAGCAAGTAGAGGCGATCACGTTGGAACTCGACCCGCGCTATGCGGCGATCCCGATCGTGCTCGCGGGCACCGGGCTACGCCCCGAAGAACTGTGGGCGCTCGAACGCCGGGACGTCGACCTCGACAACGGTGTGCTCAGCGTCGAGCGTGTTCATTCGCAGGGCGTCTTGAAGGACTGCCGCAAGTCGTCGCGGCAGCGAAGGCGTGTTCCGTTGCGCCAGCGCGTCGTGGAGGCGCTGCGGGCGCAGCCGCCGAGGTTGGATACCCCGCTGTTGTTCCCGGCCGCGAGGGGCGGCCCACATCGACGGCGAGAAGTTCCGCTACCGCCAAACCAGCGCTCAAGGCCGCGGGGATTGAGCACCGCCGCGTGTACGACTGCCGCCACACCTTCGCGTCCTGGGCGATCGCCGGAGGCGTCCAGTTGTTCTACCTGGCGCGGATCATGGGCACGTCCGTTGCGCAGATCGACCAGACCTACGGGCACCTGTTGCCCGACAGCGAGGAGTACCTGCGCGGGCTCCTCGACAACTACGACGTGGCCGCGGCGGCGGCGGAAGGAGCACGATGAACTACGCGATGCTGCTTCGAGACCGGCTCATCGCTCAGTTCTGCACGCCGCTATGAGAGCTTCTAAACGGGCATATCCTTTAGTTCGATGACGTTCCTGGAAAAGCTGCGGGCGCGGCGGGAAGCTTGGCGCCGTGAACGCAAGGACAAAAAGGCAGAGCAACTCGCAGCAGAGGCGCGTGGGGAGGCCCACACGCTCGGGGGATACAAAGGCACGGTTAAGCCTCCCGTTGGCGGACACGAGCCGCCGCCTTAGAGCAGCTCGACTGGGCGCTGATGATCATCCGCCATGCAGCCGAACGGGGCATCCTGGCCGACCTCGAGCGGGAAGATGGCGACGTTCGCGGACTGAGCGCGGACCAAGCCGAAGGCTGAGAACACGAAAGCCCTGCACAGGCGAGTGATGCGGATGAGAGGACTTGAACCTCCACGGGGTTTCCCCCACACGGACCTGAACCGTGCGCGTCTACCAATTCCGCCACATCCGCGCGGATCGAAATTGTAGCCTCGCCCTTGCGCTAGTCAGGCAGCGAATCGAGCACCAGATCGGCGTGGGTGTCCGGCTTCACGCGCCGCATCACCTTGGTGACGCGGCCCTCGCTGTCGATGAGGAAGGTGGAGCGCTCCACGCCCATGTAGGTCTTGCCGTAGTTCTTCCGCTCGACCCACGTGCCGTACTTCTCGGCGACTTCGTGCTCGGGGTCGGCGAGGAGCGTGAAAGGCAGGCCGTATTTCTCCTTGAACTTGACGTGCGACGTCTCGCTGTCGGGGCTCACGCCGAGGACGACGGCACCGCGCTCCGTGAAGTCGTCGTACGAGTCGCGGATCGCGCAGGCCTGCGTCGTGCACCCGGGTGTGTCGTCCTTGGGATAGAAGTAGAGGACGACCGGCTTGCCTCGGAGGTCGGAGAGCTTGACCTGCTCGCCGCTGTCGCTCGTCAACTCGAAATCGGGTGCCGGCTTGCCTTCCTCGACCATCACGCCTCCTCTGTAGGTTCCTCGCGATGCTAACGACCCACCGGCTCGTCGCGTTCGCCGTGCTCGCCGTCACGTGGGGTGGAGCGCTCTGGGGATTCTGGGCGTATTGGCGCGGCCGGGCAGGCGTCGCGCTCGAGCACGTCCTCGCGCTTGCGCAGACGGTGCTGATCGCGCAGGTTGGTCTCGGGCTGCTCCTGCTGTCGAACGACTACCGAGCTCCCGACCGGCTGCACTACGCGTACGGAACGTTCGCGCTGCTCGCGGTCCTCTCGCCGTGGCTGTACGCACCCGACGAACCGCGCCGGCGCCTGCTGTGGTTTGCGGGGGCGACGCTGGTCGCCGCGGCATTGGCCGTGCGCGCGTACCTGACGGCGTAAGAGCGGAGCCGGTCCCCCCGATCGCTCGAGGGCTAGCGCCGCAGTTGCCTGGAGCGCGGCTCCGGCTCCGCTCACAGACAGATGCCGGTTGGGCCGGTTCCTTGCGTTCTGTTCGGGTGTGCCTACCATGACGGCCCATGAGGCGATTGCTCTCGGATCACCCGACGCTACGCGGCTTCCTGATCCTCGCTGCAATCGCGGCGATCGTCGTCGCGCTGTCGCTGCAGCCGACGGTCAAGGCGCTCTTCCTGCTCGCGCGCATCGCGTTCTTCCTCGCGATTGCGTTCTTCATCTATCTCGTCTGGCGCGAGCAGCGTGGCTCGATCGCGCTCTGGCCCCGACGCGCGTATGTCGCGTTCTACGGCGCAGCGGTCCTCGCTATAGCGGCGCTCGGCGTCTACTTCTGGCGAGGTGCGAGCGGCCTGGACGCGGTCGCATTCCTCGTCATCCTCGGGCTGTGCGCGTTCTCGATGTGGCGCGTCTGGCGCGACCAGCACGACTACGTCTGACGCGTCAAGCCTCGACGCGCGAAGAGGCGCCGTCGAGGGCGTCGAGTGCCGCGCGGACGTCCATCAGCTGTCCGACGAAGATCGGCGTGTCCCGCTCTGTGTACGAGCTCGCTTCGGTCTCGCGCAGCGTCAGCATCAGGTGCATGAAGTCCGCCGGCTCGTCGCACTCGAAGGCGGTCATGAACTCCTGGTCGTCGATCCCGAACGAGTACGTCGTGTGGTTGTGGATCGACGCGAACTCGGCGCCGATGCGGATGTGCTCGTCCATCGCGCTCTGCCGCTGTTCGATCGGCAAGGCGTACCACGGACGGGTCTTCACGAACGGGTAGACGACGAGGTACGGCGAATTGCGCGGCGTGATCTTGCGCGCCTTGCGGGCGCTCGTGTACTGGGATGCTTTCGTCGTCGCCAGGTAGGAGTACGGCGTCTCGAGCCAGCCTGCGAGCGGAGTTGCGTTCAGGGCAGCTCCGAGCTCTCCGAGCAGCTCGTAGCGCTCGCTGATCTTCCAGAGGAAGAAGTCGCAGTCCGGCCGCACGCCCGTACAGGAGTACACGCGCAGATGCTCGAAGCTCGGCGCGAAGGCCTCGACGGCCTCGGCGAACGCGTCCTTGCCCGCGGTGCGCTCCTCGATCGGCAGGCGCCGCCACGCCGGATCTGCCCTGTAGAAGGTGTACGCGACGTATTGCCCGCGGTCCGCCATTCGACCGATGCTAGCGGCGCTAGCCTGGCCTCATGCCGTCCGAGCGCGTCTCCGAGCAGCTGAAAAACCTCCCGACGAAGCCGGGCGTCTACCTCTTCCGCGACGCCGCAGCCCAGGTGCTCTATGTCGGCAAGGCGAAGTCGCTTCGCTCACGTGTGCGCTCGTACTTCCAGGCTCGCGGCCGCGACCGGCCGACGATCTCGATGCTGCCCGAGCGCGTGGACGACGTCGAGGTGATCGTCACGAGCACCGAGGTCGAGGCGCTGCACCTCGAGCAGAACCTCATCAAGCGGTACCGCCCTCCGTTCAACGTGCGGCTGCGCGACGACAAGTCGTTCCCGTACATCGCCGTCACGGTGGAGGACGAGTTCCCTCGCGTGATGTTCACGCGCGAGCGGCACCGCCGCGGCGTCGTCTACTTCGGGCCGTACGCGAACGCGAAGAAGGTGCGCGAGACGCTGGATGTGCTCAACCGCGCCTTTCGCTTTCGACCGTGCGAGGGCCCGAAGCCGGGCCGTCACTCGGGCATTCCCTGCCTCGACTACCACATCGACCGCTGTTACGCGCCCTGCGTCGGCTACATCGATGCCCCTGAGTACGCGAAGATCATCGACGGCGTCGTGCAGTTCCTTTCCGGCGACACGAAGCCGATTCAGCGCGAGCTGAAGCGGCGGATGCGCGTGGCTTCCGAGGAGGAGCGCTTCGAAGAAGCGGCGCGTTTTCGCAATCGGCTCTTCTCAATTCAGCACCTCGCGGAGCGGCAGGCGGCGGATCGGCGCGACGTCCGTGACGTCGACGTGCTCGGGCTCGCGCTCGAAGGCGACCACGGCGTCGTCCAGATCTTCCCGCTCCGCGGCGGCAAGATGATCGACCGCTACTCGTTCCACCTCGAGAACGTCGAGGAGCAGGACGTCACCGCCGTGCTCGAGGCGTTCTGCGTCGAGTACTACACCGCGACACCTTCGGTGCCGCCGCAGGTGGTCGTGCCTCAGGAGGCGGGCGACCTTTCCGCGCTCGAGCAGCTGCTGACCGAGCGACGCGGCTCGCGGGTCGAGGTGCGTCGCGCGCTGCGCGGCGAGAAGCGCCGGCTCGCGGCTCTCGCGGCCGAGAACGCACGCCAGGCGCTGTCCTCGGAGAAGGCGGCGGCGGCGACCCGCCGCGCGCGCCGTGCCGAGGCGCTCGAAGAGTTGCGCGAGGCGCTGAACCTCGAGTCGCTGCCGCTGCGCATCGAGTGCTTCGACATCTCGACGATCCAGGGGACGGAAACGGTCGGCTCGATGGTCGTGTTCCAGGATGCGACCGCGAAGAAGGCGCACTACCGCAAGTTCACGGTGCGCAGCCTCGACGGCCAGGACGACTTCGCGGCGATGGCCGAGGTCGTCTCGCGCCGCTTCGCGCGGCTCGGCCGGCGCAACGACGCGGAGTACGACGAGTCCTTCGCCGCGGCGCCGAACCTCGTCGTCATCGACGGCGGCAAGGGGCAGCTGTCCGCGGCGCTGGCCGCGATGCAGGAGTTCGACCTTCCGCGCGTCGCCGTGATCGCGCTCGCGAAGCGGATCGAAGAGGTCTTCGTGCCGGGCCGTTCAGATCCGATCGTCCTCGATCCGCACTCACCGGGCCTGCAGCTCCTGCAGCGGATCCGCGACGAGGCCCACCGCTTCGCCCTCGGGTTCCACCGGCAACGTCGCGACGCGCGGTCGTTCGAGACGATCTTCGACACGCTGGAGGGAGTTGGCCCGGCTCGCCGGCGCGCGATCCTGCGCCACTTCGGCTCACCGGAGCGATTCCTCGAGGCGTCCCAAGAGGAGCTCGAGGGCGTTCCCGAGCTCCCCGCTGCGACCGCTCGCAAGGTCTACGCGCAGCTGCACAAGGCAGGCCGGGCCTGACGCTCGCTGCTACGGGTCTAGTCGCGAACGGTCAGCCGGGCGTGTCTGGATCCATGAAGGGATAGCGGTAGTCGCTCGGCGGCACGAACGTCTCCTTCACCGTGCGCGGGCTGACCCAGCGGATCAGGTTCCACAGCGAGCCCGCCTTGTCGTTCGTGCCGGAAGCGCGGGCGCCGCCGAACGGCTGCTGGCCGACCACTGCGCCTGTGGGCTTGTCGTTGACGTAGAAGTTGCCGGCCGTGTAGCGGAGCTTCTCGCCCGCCTGTTCGATCGCGCTGCGGTCGCGCGCGAAGACCGCCCCGGTGAGACCGTACGGCGAACCGGTGTCGATCAGCTCGAGCGTCTCGTCGTACTTCTTGTGCGGATAGACGAACGCGGTGACGACGGGGCCGAACAGCTCCTCCTTCATGAGGCGGAAGTCCGGGTCATCGGTCTCGACGATCGTCGGGCGGACGAACCAGCCTTCCGAGTCGTCGTACGAGCCGCCGGCGACGATCTTCGCCTTCTGCTTCGCCTCGTCGATCGCCGTCGCCTGCGTCTTGAACGAATTGCCGTCGATGACGGCGCCCATGAAGTTTCCGAAGTCGCGCACGTCGCCGACCGGGAGCGCGTCGATCTCCGTTGCAAGCCGCTCGCGCAGCTCGGGCCAGATGTTGTCGGCGATGAACAGCCGTGACGCGGCCGAGCACTTCTGTCCCTGGTACTCGAACGAGCCGCGGACGATCGCAGTCGCGATGCTCTCGACGTCCGCCGATTCGTGCGCGACGATGAAGTCTTTGCCGCCGGTCTCGCCCACGATGCGCGGGTAGTTGCGGTAGCCGGCGATGTTCGCGCCGATCGTCTTCCACATGCTCTGGAAGACGCCGGTCGAGCCGGTGAAGTGCACACCCGCTAGGTGCTCGCTTGCGAGAGCGGCGTCGCCGATCTCGGCGCCGGAGCCGTAGACGAGGTTGATCACGCCGTCGGGCAGGCCGGCCTCCTGCAGCAGCCGCATCAGGAAGTGCGCGGAGTAGGCGGCGGTCGACGCAGGCTTCCAGACGACGGTGTTCCCCATCAGCGCCGGGCTCGTCGGGAGGTTGCCGCCGATCGCGGTGAAGTTGAACGGCGTCACCGCGAAGACGAAGCCTTCGAGGGGGCGGTACTCCATCCGGTTCCAGACGCCGGGGGAGGAGATCGGCTGCTCCTCGTAGACGCGCGTCATGTAGCTGACGTTGAAGCGCCAGAAGTCGGCGAGCTCGCAGGCGGCGTCGATCTCCGCCTGGTGCGCGGTTTTCGACTGGCCGAGCATCGTCGCGGCGTTGAGCGTGGCGCGCCAGGGACCGGTGAGCAGCTCGGCTGCGCGGAGGATCACGGCGGCGCGCTCTTCCCACGGCGTTCGCGACCAGTCGGTCCACGCCGCAGCCGCGGCGTCGATCGCCTGCTGCACGTGCGACGCGTCGCCCTTCGACACCTTCGCGAGGACGTGGTCCTTGTCGTGCGGCATCACCTGGTCGAAGGACTCGGCAAGCTTGACGTCCTTGCCGCCGATCACGAGCGGCAGCTCGATCTGCTGCCCCGCGAGCTCGTCCAGGCGGGCGCGCAGCTCCTCGCGTTCCGGGCTTCCGGGCGCGTAGCTCTTGATCGGCTCGTTGTACGGCTCGGGTGGGCGGGCGATTGCGTGAATGGCCACGGGCGCCGATTGTAAGGTGAGGCGTCGTGGCGGTGACGTGCGTGCGCTACGAGGCCGACGGCTGGGGAGTCGCAGAGCTCTGCACGGACGGCCGCCGGGTCGTCTGGCACGAATTGCCGCGGCCGGATGTCCCACACCCCCACCCTGGGTGGGGTGGCTACCCGCCGCCCACGTCGGCGAAGCTAGCGGGCAAGAGCGCACGCGGCAGTGACAATTTCGCGCCAAGTCTCGTCACGAGGCTGCGCGCGGTACTTCTCCGGCACGGCCGAGGACTTCTCGGACGTCGAGCTCGACCTCAGCGATCTGACGCCGTTCGGCCGCGAGCTCGCGCAGACCCTGCGCGCGGTTCCGCGCGGCGAGGTCGTCACGTACGGCGAGCTCGCCGCGCTGGCCGGGCGTCCGGGCGCCGCCCGCGCCGCCGGCACGTTCTGCGCGCAGAACCGCCTCGCCGTCTTCGTCCCGTGCCACCGCGTCGTCGCCGCCGCCGGCCTCGGAGGCTACGGCTCGCTGGGCAGCTCCTACAAAAGACGTTTGCTGGCGCTCGAGGATGTCACTCTCTGAAGATCTGAGACGCGAGCTCGCGCGGGTCGTCCCCGCGTCGGATTGCGATCGTCTCGCTGAGCTCTCTGGGCTTTTCCACTCCGCCGGGAGGTTCCACATCCACGGCCGAGGCGAGGTCTCGCTGCACCTCGACGTGAGCGAATCCGCCGTAGCCCGGCGCGCGTTCCGGCTGCTCCGCGACGTCGGCGTTGGCTCCGAGCTGCGCACGTATCGGCAGCGCGCGTTCGCCGGAGCGACCAGGTACCAGCTGCACGTCGAGGGAGGAACAGACGCACTGCGGATCCTGCACGACGCAGGCGTCCTCGACGTCCGCGGCGCGCCGCTCGAGCGGCCGCCACGCCGGGTCGTCCGGAAGGCGTGCTGCCGGCGTGCCTACCTGCGGGGCTCGCTGATCGGAGGCGGATCGGTCAGCGGCCCGCGCTCGCCGCATCTGGAGATCCGCTCGACCGGGCTCGCCGGCGCCGAGTTTCTCGTCGAGCTCGCCCGTAGCGACGGACTGCGCCTGAGCGTCCTCGACCGCGGCCGCCACGCCGTGGCCTACGCGAAGGGCGCCGAGACGATCGCCGACCTTCTCGCGGCGGCCGGAGCGAGCGACGCAGTCCTACTGCTGGAGGAACGCGCCGTCGTCGGCGCGACGAAAGCGCGCGCGAACCGGCTCGCCAACGCGGACCACGCGAATCTCGTCCGCACGACGCGCGCAGCCCACCGGCAGGCCCAAGCCGTGCGCCGGCTCGTCGCCGAGGGCCGCCTGGAAACGCTGCCCCCGCGGTTGCGCGAGGCCGCCGAGCTGCGCCTTCGTCATCCGTCGCTTTCGCTGCGAGAGCTCGCCGCGAAGTGCCGTCCCCCGATCACGAAGGCCGCGTTCCACCAGCGCCTCGCGCGGCTCCTGCAGCTGTCCGACGTCTGAATTGTAAACGGCGTCGATACGACTTCTGACGGCGTTGTCGTCAGCGCGTCCGACTCTCCATACTTCAACCAGCGGGTCCGCGCTCGTCCGATGGCGGATTCAGACCCCGTCTGCCATCGCGGTCCTCAGCGCGGCAAACCGGAGAGGGAGATCGTCCTCGGAGCTTCCTCTCCGGCCCGCTCTTTTCGGCTGGAAGTCCTGCGGACGTCCAGCTGGGTAGACCGCAGGCGCGCTTCGCGCGCGTGCCTTGGTGTGTTTGGAAGGTGAGCGCTTCGCCCACGGTTTGCCTGCAGCGCGGCCGAGCCGCGCTGCAGGCGGGGTGTTCTTACTAGAGTGGCTCGCGGTTCATGGCATTGAAGGTTGGCATCAACGGGTTCGGGCGGATCGGCCGCAACTTCGTGCGTGCGCACCTCGATCGTGGCGGCGACTTCGACCTCGTCGCCGTCAACGACCTCGCGGCGCCGGACGTTCTCGCGCACCTCCTCCGCTACGACTCGTCGCACGGCCGCCTCGAAGGTGTGGAACAGGCGGGCGACCGAATCAGCATTGACGGGACCTCGTTCCAGGTGCTGGCCGAGCGTGATCCGACGGCTCTGCCGTGGGCGGACCTCGGTGTAGATGTCGTCGTCGAGTCGACCGGACTGTTCACTGCGCGGGACGGAGCCGCACAACATCTTCAGGCGGGCGCGAAGAAGGTTCTCATCTCGGCACCGGCGACCGATCCCGACATCACGCTCGTCATGGGCGTCAACGACGACAAGTACGACAAGGAGAAGCACCACATCGTTTCCAATGCGTCGTGCACGACCAACTCGGTCGGGCCGATGGCGAAGCTGCTCCTGGACAACTTCGGGATCGAGCTCGGGTTCATGACGACGATCCACGCGTACACGACCGAGCAGCAGCTCCAGGACCAGGTCGCGATGACGCGCAAGGGCAAGCCCGACCTCCGGCGGATGCGGGCCGCCGCGCTGAACATCATCCCCGCGTCGACCGGCGCCGCGCGGGCGATCGGCGAGGTGATTCCCGAGCTGAAGGGCAAGCTCGACGGAATGGCGATGCGCGTGCCGGTTGCCGTCGGCTCGGTCACCGACCTCGTCTGCGATCTCGAACGTCCGGCGACCGTCGACGAGCTCAACGCGGTGTTCAAAGAGGCCGCGGACTCCGACCACTGGCAGGGGATCCTTCAGTACACCGAGGACCCGATCGTGTCGTCCGACATAGTCGACAACTCGTACTCCTGCATCATCGACGGGCTCTCGACGATGGCGCACGGCAAGCAGGTGAAGGTGATCGGCTGGTACGACAACGAGTGGGGCTACTCGTGTCGACTCGTCGACCTGATCCCGAAGCTCGTGTGAGGAAGTGAACAGTTGCTGACGGCTGACCTCTTGAATCAAAGCGCCTGTGCCCGAGCGGGCGAGCAGACGCTCGGCAAGACCGCGCTCTTGCCGAGCGAAGTCAATGTCGGGATTCGGCGAGGCAAGGAGGAGGCCCGCGGGGGAACCATGGGTTCCCCCGCGTTGAACGAGTGGGGCTACTCGTGTCGGCTCGTCGATCTGATCCCGAAGCTCGTGTAGGTGCGAGCTCCTCGCTCGGTCCGCGACGCGGACGTCGCCGGAAAGGTCGTGCTCGTGCGCGCCGACCTGAACGTTCCGCTCGCGGACGGGAAGGTCGCCGACGACACGCGCATTCGTGCATCGCTGCCGACGCTCGAGCTGCTGCTCGAACGCGACGCGAAGGAGATCCGCATCTGCTCGCACCTCGGTCGGCCGAAGACCGACGAGGATCGGGCGAAGTACTCGCTCGCGCCGGTCGAGGCACGCCTGAGCGAGCTGCTGCCCGACGATCGCCTTCACGTGCTCGAGAACACTCGCTTCGATGCGCGGGAGACGAAGAACGACGAGTCGTTCGCGCGTGAGCTGGCCGACGGGTGCGACCTCTACGTCAATGACGCCTTCGGCTCGGCCCATCGCGCGCACGCGTCGACCGAAGCCGTCGCTCACCTTCTTCCTGCCTATGCCGGCCTGTTGCTCGAAGCCGAGCTGCAGCACCTCGGCCGCTTGCTGGGCGACGTTGCGCGCCCATTCGTCCTCGTCTCGGGCGGTGCGAAAGTGGATGACAAGCTCGGCGTGCTCGAGCATCTCGGCGGACGTGCGGACGTGGTCCTCGTCGGCGGCAAGATGGCGGAGCAGATCAGGCAAGAGAATCCGTTGAGCTTTCCGGTCGTCCTTCCGGTCGACGTCGTTGCCGCGGCGACGTTCGAGGAGGATGCGGAGGCTCGCGTAACCGCGTACGAAGAGCTTCCCGACGGCTGGCTCGGTCTCGACATCGGTCCCGAGTCACGCGCGCTCTTCGCCGCAGAGATCGCAAAGGCAGGGACGATCTTCTGGAACGGTCCGATGGGCGTGTTCGAATGGCCGCGCTTCGCTGACGGCACGCGCGCAGTCGCTGAAGCTGTCGCGCGAAACGAGCCTGCGTTCACCGTCGTCGGCGGCGCCGACTCGCTTCGGGCGCTGACGGAGATGGGCCTTGTCGAGCACGTCGACTGGGCGTCCACCGGAGGCGGCGCGGCGCTCGAACTGCTCGAAGGCAAGGAACTGCCCGGCGTCGCTGCGATACCGTTGGCTTAAGAGGCTCTCACATGATGATGTTCGTCGATTCGGGCGTAATCGGCGAGTGCGATGCAAGGACGCAGGGAGGCCCGATAGTCGTGACTATCGGGCCGACCGAGGACGCTGCAGCGTGCCGCCGAGTGCGTCCGGGCGACACAATCTTCATTGTGTGAGAGCCTCTTAAGGGAACTGATGCTGATCGCAGGCAACTGGAAGATGTACAAGCCGCCGGCGGAGGCCGCCGAGTTCTGTGCGGAGTTGCGTGCTCGGGATCTGCCGGCGGACGTCGATGTCGTCATCTGCCCGCCGTTCGTCTCGCTCGCGGTCGCGGTGCAGCTACTCGCGGGAACGGAGATCGCCGTCGCCGCGCAAAACGTCCACTGGGAAACGGACGGTGCTTTCACCGGTGAGATCTCTGCGCCGATGCTGCGCGCCCTCGGTGTGTACGGCGCGATCGTTGGGCATTCCGAGCGTCGCCAGTTGTTCTGCGAGACCGACGAGACGGTCGCGCGACGTGCACGCGCAGCGCTCGACGCGAGGTTGTCCGTGATCGCGTGCGTCGGCGAAACGGAGGCGGAGCGCGACGCAGGCGAGACCGAGGAGGTGCTCCGCCGCCAGGTCTCCGTGCTCGAGCCCGACGATGCCCTGGTCGTCGCTTACGAGCCGGTGTGGGCGATCGGCACCGGCAAGACTGCGACGCCCGAGCTCGCGCAGGAGGCGCACGCGCTGATCAAGTCGCTGCTCGACGTACCCGTACTCTACGGTGGCTCGGTAAAGCCCGAGAACGCGGGTGAACTGCTCGCGCAGCCAGACGTCGACGGCGCGCTCGTCGGCGGTGCCTCGCTCGACGTCGACTCCTTCGCCTCGATTTGCCTGGCCGCTTCCCGCTAGTCGCGCTGATCGTGCTCGACGGGTGGGGCTGCGCACCGCCGGGACCCGGAAACGCCGTCGCGCAGGCGGACACTCCCGTCTTCGACCGGCTCTGGCGCGACTTCCCACATTCGACATTGGACGCGTCGGGGGAGGCGGCCGGGCTGCCTGTCGGCCAGATGGGCAACTCGGAGGTCGGACATCTGACGATCGGAGCCGGCCGACGCCTCTACCAGGATCTCATGCGCGTCAACAAGGCGATCGAGGACGGTTCGTTCTTCCAGAACCCGGCGCTGCTCTCGGCGTTCGAACGCGGCCGTAGCGTGCACCTGCTCGGCCTTGTCTCGTACGGGGGCGTCCATTCGCACATCGATCACCTCCGTGCACTTCTTCGGTTCGCACCTGAGAAGACATGGATCCACGCGTTCACAGACGGACGGGACGTGTCCCCGACCAGTTCGATCCACGACCTCGCCGAACTGCCGCTCGAACGCGTCGCCACCGTCGTCGGCCGCTACTACGCGATGGATCGCGACAAGCGCTGGGAGAGAACCGAACTGGCCTTCGACGCCGTAGTGGAGGGTGCGAGTACACGTACACATACACGGAGCTTGCTGCGCTATGTGCAAGAGAGCTACGACAAAGGGGTCACGGACGAGTTCATTGAGCCCATCGGGAACGAGGACGCTCCGCGCTTGACCACCGAGGACACCGCCATCTTCTTCAACTTCCGTCCGGACAGGGCTCGCCAGCTCTCCCGGCTTCTCCTCGACGGCGGGTTCGACCTGACGACGATGACGCGCTACAGCGACGATCTCGACTGCCCGGTCGTCTTCGACGAGGTGCGCGTGGAAGACACGCTCGCCGAGATCCTGTCCCGAGCAGGGCTGCGGCAGCTCCACGTGGCCGAGACCGAGAAGTACGCACACGTCACCTATTTCTTCAACGGTGGCCGCGAAGAGGAGTGGCCGGGGGAGACGCGGGTCCTCGTCCCAAGCCCGCGCGATGTTCCAAGCTACGACCTCAAGCCCGAGATGTCGGCACGAGAGGCGGCCGAGCGTTTCTGCGACGAGATCGGCAAGGGGTACGCCTTCGGCGTGATCAACTTCGCCAATCCGGACATGGTGGGGCACACGGGTTCGATTTCAGCAGCGATCGACGCGGTCGAAACGGCCGACGCTTGCCTCGGTCGTGTCGTCGACGCGGTCACGGCGGCCGGGGGCGTCTGTCTGATCACGGCCGACCACGGCAACGCCGAGCAGTTGCTCGCCGCCGACGGCGTCAGCCCGCACACCGCGCACACGACGAACCCGGTCCCGTTCGTGGTAACCGATACGAGCGCCACCGTCCGGGAGGGCGGAGAACTGGCCGATCTCGCTCCTACCGCCCTAGCGCTACTCGGCATCGAGCAACCAAAAAAACTTACAGGCAACAGCCTTGTTTAGAAGCTATACTCACGCCTTCGGTGTCCTTGACCCAGCCTGATCTGGGTGTTCTGCGGAAGGCCCAACGCGGTGACGAGCGTGCGTTCTGCATCATCCTTCGCGCGTACGAAACGCCCGTCTTCAACTATGTCTTCCGACTCGTCGGCGATCGGACCCTTGCCGAAGACCTGACGCAGGAGGTCTTCCTCCGGGTGTTCCAGGGCCTGCCAGGGTTCTCGCTCCGGTCGAAGTTCACGACCTGGCTCTTCCAGGTGACGAAGAACCGCGTCCTCGACGAGCTTCGTGCCCGCGAGCGCCGGCCGCGTTCCGTGTGCTCGCTCGAGGACATCGCGCCGTTCGAGGTCCTCGATCAGCCGCTGGAGCGGATCGAGGCCGTCGATGCACTCTGGCGCGCCGTCGAGAACCTCAACGTCGATCTCAAGATGGCACTGCTTCTTCGCGACGTCGTCGGCCTCGCATACACCGAGATCGCCGACTCGCTCGAGATCACGCTCGCGACAGTCAAGTGGCGGATCTACAAGGGCAGGGAGGAAGTTCAGGCATCACTTGCCCGCGAGGGCATCACGTTCGGCTCGAAGGCCGAGGCCCAAGCGGATGTCGCCGCCGAGCGCGCCGGCGCCTCCGTCTAGCACGGCGCTTCTAGATCCCCTGGACGAGCCGCTCCGCGAGTGGAGCAGGGAGACCGGACTCGAGCATGCGCGCCTGCGTGCGCTCGACCGGATACGCGACACGATGAAAGCGGGCGCGCTGTTCGCGCGTATCGAGCGCAAGCCACGCCGCGTCGGGATCGCCGTCGCGCGGTTGTCCGACGGATCCCGGATTGAGCAGCCAGCGTCCCTCGAGCTCGATCTCGGTTCCGGCGGGCGCCAGCCCGCCGTGCAGTTCTTCTTCGTCGAGACCGATCGCCAGCGCGACGTGACTGTGTCCGACGAGCACGAGCGGTGCCTCGGTCATGAGCAGGCTGACGTACGCGGCCTCTGCGCTGAGGACGTACTCCCAGACGGGGTCGCGGGCGCTCGCGTGAAAGAGCTGCGCACCCTCGGCGACGGCGCTCGGTTCGAGCGTTGACAGGTAGGCGCGCCACCGCGGCTCGAGCGCATTGCGAGTCCAGAGAGCGGCCGCGGCCGCTTCGTCGTTGAAGTCCTCCACGTCGAGCGTTCCGAGCGCGACAAGGTCGTGATTGCCCACGAGGCAGATGTCGGCGCGCTCCGAGACGAGCTCGCAACATCGGTTCGGCGCCGGTCCGTAGCCGACGGTGTCGCCGAGACACCAGACCGCGTCAGGAGCCCACGCGTCGATCTCCTCGAGCACCGCGACGAGTGCGTCCTCGTTAGCGTGGACATCCGAGATGACGGCGACACGCATAGGAAAGGTCGCAACGCTAGTCGTTTTCGTCGCCGCTTGGTTCGTTGCAGCTGCGTTCCTGTGGCGCACGAGCGTCCCGTCGGGCCTCGACGTGAGCGGGCTCGATGTTCACCGGTTCTTCTCGGCGCATGCCCTCGACCGCGCCACTCGATACGCGCGCTTCGTGGACGTGCTCTGGGCCTTGCACATTGCGGCGAACATCGCCGCGCTCGTCGTGCTCTCCCGCCGTGCCCCGCGACTCGTGCGGACGATGGGCCTGGGTCGCGTCGGCGCCGGGGTGATCGTCGCGATGCTCATCCTCGTCACGTTCTGGTTCATCTCGCTGCCGTTCGGCTTTGCGGAGCAGTGGTGGGACGCCCGCCACGGGCTCGCCCCGCACGACTACGTCTCGTGGATCTTCGAACCGTGGGCGCTGCTCACGTTCGAGGCGCTGTTCGTGTTGATCGCCGTCTGCATCGTGCTCGGCCTGGCCGGCTGGCTCGGCGATCGCTGGTGGATCGTCGGCGCACCGATCTTCGTCGTCATCTCCGCCTCGTTCGCCTTCCTCTTCGGCTATGTCGCGCAGCTCGGGACGCACGGTGTCAAGAACCCGGAGCTGCGCGCCGCGGTGCAGGTGCTCGAGCGGCGCGAAGACGTTCGCGGCACGCCCGTCCACGTCCAGGATGTCGGCGACATCACGAATCAGGCGAACGCGTACTCGAGCGGCTTCGGTCCCTCGGCGAACGTCGTGCTGTGGAACACGCTGCTCGACGGGCGTTTCAGGCCGGGCGAGGTCCGCGTCGTCGTCGGCCACGAGCTCGGCCACGTCGCGCACCGCCACGTCCTCAAGGGAGTCGGCTGGACGGCGCTCGTCGTCGTGCCCCTCTTGTGGCTCGTGACGGTCATCACGCGGCGCCGCGGCGGCATCGCGAACCCGGGTGCGCTTCCGTTCGCGCTGCTGGCGCTGACCGTGCTCAACCTGCTCGCCGCGCCGTTCGTGAACGCCGTGTCACGCCGATACGAGGCGGAAGCGGACTGGTCGGCGCTGAAGGCGACGCGCGACCCGACGTCCGCGCGCAAACTCTTCGTCGACTTCCAGCGCACGAGCCTGCAGCAGCCGAATCCGCCAACCTGGGACTATCTCTGGTTGGAGACGCACCCGACGATCGCGCAACGCATCGCGATGGTCGAGGCCTGGGTCAAGCAGTCACGCTGAGTGCTGGTCGCCGGTCTCCGGCAGGTTCCTGATGCCCTCGGTCGTCGTCCACTTCGACCACGAGTCCTCCATCGCGTCGAGCAGGTCGCGCATGAACTTGTGCGACACGTTGACGCGTGCGACGACCACTCCGGGAACGTCTCCCTCCTCGACCTCGTGGTCGACACGTGCGAACGTGACCGTGAACTCGTACTGCGAGAAGGTGACGTTCGCGAAGTTCGCGTAGACCCCGCCCATGGCGTCGGGGTCGATGTGAATGTTGAGTTGGCGCTCCTTGGGTTCCTCTTCCACGCGCCTACGATACACGCGTGGACACGAGCCTCACCCTTGGTCGCGTCCTGCGGATCTTTGCCGCCGCGGCGACTCTGCTCTTGATCGGAACCATCGGTTTCAAGCTGATTCTCGACGAGAGCTGGATCAACTCCTTTTACCGTACGGTCGTCACCGCATCGCTGAACGGCCTCGATTCGCCGCCCCCAAGCACCGGCGGCAAGCTCTGGACCGTGGTGATCGTTCTGGGCGGGGTGACTATCTTTGCGTACGTCGGCATCGCCGTCGTTGAGGCGATCGCCGGTGGAGTTGTCACAGGCGCTATCGCGGACCGTAGGCGGTGGAAGACGATCGACCAGTTGAGCAATCACTTCATCATCTGCGGCTACGGCCGCGTCGGTCGCCGAGTCGCACAGGAGTTCCGTGCCGCGGAGGTGCCGTATGTCGTCCTCGACTTCAGCGTCGACGCGCTCAACGCAGCGCGGGAGCGGGGAGATCTCTATATCGAGGGAGACGGCACAGAGGACGAGGACCTGGAAAAGGCCGGGCTCGAACGAGCGCGTGGCCTCGTTGCGTCGTCGGACTCGGATTCGGACAACCTCTACATCACGCTCTCGGCACGGTCCAAGCGGCCTGAGCTGACGATCGTTGCGCGTGGAAGCGACGAGGATGCGGAGAAGAAGCTGAGGCTTGCGGGAGCGGACCGGGTCGTGACGCCGTACGCGACTGCCGGCAAGTTGATGGCCAACCTCGTCCTGAAACCCCAAGTGACCGCGTTCCTCGACGTCGTCACGACGGCCGAAGGGGACGACTTCCTGCTCGAGGAGCTCGAGGTGAAGGAATCCTGTCTGCACGCAGGGCGAACGATTCGCGACCTCCGGGTGCGCGACGAGACGGGCGCGATCATCGTCGCGATCCGCAAGCGCGACGGGACCTTCGACACGACGCCCTCACCGGACGAGCTGATCGAGGTCGGTGACGTGCTGATCGGCGTGGGTACGCCCGACGAGATCCAGAAGCTCGAGGACTTCTTTGCGCCACGCGAGGCCGTTGCGCACTAACGCCGTCTCGCGGCTCGCCGCGAGCATCACGGACGTCGTCGGCGCGCAGGTCGAGCTCGAGCGCCCGAGCGATCCGGCACACGGCGACTATGCGACGAACGTCGCGCTCCGGCTCGCGGGTGCGCAACGCCGCGCGCCGCGGGAACTCGCCGCCGAGCTCGCCGAGAAGGTTGCGCAGCTGCCGGACGTCGAGCGCGCGGAGGTCGCCGGCCCAGGGTTCCTGAACCTGTTCGTCACCGACGCATTCCTGGCCACGGCGCTCGAGGAGATCGGCGAGGGCCACGGCGCGGGCTCCGCGGCAGAGCCGGAGCGCGTGAACGTCGAGATGGTGTCGGCGAACCCGACCGGACCGATCCCCGTGTCGGCGGCCCGCAACGGCGCGTACGGAGACTCGGTGGCGCGACTGCTCGAGTTCGCCGGGCACGAGGTCGTGCGCGAGTTCTACTACAACGACGCAGGCGCGCAGATGGAGCGCTTCCGCGAGTCCGTTGACGCCGCGCGGCGTGGGGAGGACCCTCCCGAGGACGGATACCGCGGCGCGTACATCGACGAACTCGCCCGCCTCGAAGGCGATCCCGTCCAACACATGGTGCGCCGGATCGAGGACTCGCTCGAGCGCTTCCGCATCCACTTCGACGTGTGGACGCTGCAAAGCGTGATCGCGAAGAGCGCCGGCGACGCGATGGCGAGCATCGAGACATACGAGAAGGAGGGGACGGTCTGGGCCCGGACGACCGACTACGGAGACGACAAGGATCGTCCACTGGTGCGGTCCTCCGACGGCAGCTTCCTCTACTTCGCTGCCGACGTCGCGTACGTCCGTGACAAGTTCGAGCGCGGCTTCGACCGTCTCGTCTATGTCCTCGGCGCCGACCACCACGGCTACGTCGCGCGGCTCAAGGCCGCCGCTGCGATGCTCGGCTACGACGTCTCGCGCCTGGAGATTCTGCTCTACCAGACCGTGCATCTGACGAAGGCGGGGGAGCAGACGAAGATGTCGAAGCGGCGCGGCGACATCGTCTTCCTCGAGGACCTGATGGACGAGATCGGCGTCGACGCGGCCCGCTGGTACCTCGTGAACCGTGGGCCCGACCAGGCGATCGACATCGACATCGACCTCGCCGCGGAGAGGTCGCAGAAGAACCCGGTGTACTACGTGCAGTACGCGCACGCGCGCATCGCCGGCATCCTCCGAAACGCACCTGTCCCGAGTCCAGGACTAGGGACAGCGCCCGTTCAGTCACTGGCGACCGAGGAGCGCGACCTGATCAAGCGGCTTGCGGAGTTCCCGGCGGTCGTTGCCGAGGCGACGGAGCGGCGCGCGCCGCACGGCATTCCGACGTACGCGATCCGCGTTGCGGACGACTTCCATCGCTTCTACCACGAACATCGCGTGCTCGAGTCCGAGCAGCGGGACTTCCGGCTCGCGCTCTGCCGCGCGACGCAGCACGTGATCGCGCGCAGCCTCGACCTGATCGGCGTCGAGGCTCCCGAACGAATGTGAAGCGACTCCTTCTCGTAACGCTCCTGCTGCTTGCCGGCTGCGGGGGTGGAGGCGATCGTGTGACGGGGCCACGACTGCCGTTGATCGCGAAACGTTGCGGCTCGGCGCATGCGGATTGGCGGACGCTCTGGTTGAAAGCGTCGGACGGGACGAAGCTCGACGGCGCCGAGGCCGGGAGCGGATCGCGCGGCGTGCTCATGCTGCACGAATCGCCCGCGGACCTCTGCGGCTGGGAGCCGTACGGCGCGGAGCTCGTGCGGCAAGGCTTTCACGTTTTGCTTGTCGACCTGCGCGCGTATGGCCTTTCGCAGCGCGGCCCCTACGGCGGACAGCGCGGCGCCGTGGCGGACGTTCGCGGCGCCGTGGACGAACTGAAGCACCGCGGTGCAAAGCAGGTTGCCGTTGTCGGCGCCTCCTACGGCGGGGTCACAGCGCTGGCCGCCGCGCCCGAACTAGGCCCGGAGATAAGTGGCGTCGCGTCCCTCTCGGGCGAGCTCGAGCTGAAGAATGCGGGGCTGAACGCGCTCGCAGCGATGCCGCGGATCCAGGTCCCGGTGCTGATCATGGGCTCGCGGAAGGATCCCTACTTCGACGGAAACGATGCGCGCGAGCTCCTTCGCGCAGTCACGGCGTCGCGCGCGCAGCTCGTCGAGTTCGACGGCTCCGACCACGGCTGGAACCTGCTCGACCCGCCGCACAAGCAACGCGCGTACACCTTCCTCGTGGGCTTCCTGCGTAGCGTCACCCAGTAGGATCCCGCCCGTGGCACGCGCCGTGGAGCAGCCGACGCGCACGAGCACGCGCCCGGATCGCAACCTCGCGCTCGACCTCGTGAGGGTGACCGAGGCGGCGGCGATGGGCGCCGGCCGGTGGATCGGCCGGGGCGACAAGATCGCCGCAGATCAGGCCGCGGTTGACGCGATGCGCGCGATGCTCGACACGGTCGCGATGGACGGCGTCGTCGTCATTGGCGAGGGCGAGAAGGACGAGGCGCCGATGCTCTACAACGGCGAGCACATCGGCGACGGCACCGGCAGCCACGTCGACGTCGCGGTCGACCCCCTGGAAGGAACTCGCCTCACCGCGCTCGGGCAGCCGAACGCGATCGCCGTGATCGCGGTGGCGGAGCGCGGGACGATGTTCTTCCCGGGCGCGGCGATGTACATGGAGAAGATCGCGGTCGGGCCGGACGGGATCGACGCCGTGGACATCAACGCGTCGCCGACGGAGAACGTGAACGCCGTCGCGAAGGCGAAGAACGTCGCGCCGCGGCAGATCTCCGTCGTCGTGCTCGAGCGCGACCGCCACAACGATCTGATCGCGGAGCTGCGAGAGGCGGGCGCGAAGGTGAATCTCATTCGTGACGGCGACGTCGCGCCGGCGATCGCCGCCGCGCAGAGCGGCACGGGCGTCGACATGCTCTACGGGATCGGCGGCACGCCCGAGGGAGTCATCTCCGCGGCAGCGCTCAAGTGTGTCGGCGGCGGCATCCGAGCGAAGCTGTGGCCGCGGAACGACGAGGAGCGGCGGAAGCTCGTCGACGCCGGGCTCGACCCCGAGCGGGTGCTCACGACCGACGACCTCGTCGCCGGGAACGACGTCTTCGTCGCGGCGACAGGCGTCACGACCGGCTCACTGCTGCGCGGCGTGCGCTATCTGCCGAACGGCGTCGTCACCGACTCGATTTCGATGCGCTCCCGCTCGGGGACCGTCCGGCGCATCGAGGCGTCGCACCACCTCGAGAAGCTCCAGGCCTTCACGGGCCGGGATTACGGGTAACGAATCGGCACCCCGCGAGACTGCGGGGGCATGAAGACACTCGCACTCCTCGCAGGCCTTCTCGCGACACTCGTGCTGGGCTCGGCCAGAGCAGCGACCAGCGCGCCCGTCGTCCGCTACGTGGACGACCAGTTCGGGCCTGTGCTCGCGACGCCGAAGAAGCAGGCGCTCTACACCTGGAACGTCGAGAAGGACTTCAAGATCCACTGCAAGGGGTCGTGCGCGAAGCTCTGGCCCCCGCTCATCGTCCGGAGCAAGGCCGCGGCGCCCGCGCGCATCGCGCGCATCAAAGGCACGTTCGGCACGATCCGCCGACCTGACGGAAGGCTGCAGGTGACGTACAACCGACGGCCGGTCTATACGTACGTGCACGAGGGGCCGACGCAGGTCCTCTGCGACAACGTCGACGGCTGGTTCGTGGTGCGCTTGCGCGGCTGATCCGTCGTCTCTATAGTTCGGAGCGAACTATGCCGCTCCGGACTAAGACCCAAACGGCCGCCTCGACCGTGACGGCGACCGAGGTGGCCGTCCTGGGCCTGCTCGTCGATGGCGAACGTTCGGGCTACGACCTGCTCCGGCAGGCCGAGAAGAGCGTCGGTTTCTTCTGGACGCCGGCGAAGACGCAGCTCTACGCGGTCCTGCGCAAGCTCGTCGCCAACGGCTTCGCGACTGCGCGCCACGTGCGTCAGTCCGATCGGCCGGACAAGACGCTCTATCGCATCACCGCCGCCGGCGAGGAGCGCCTCCGCGACGGGCTCGAGCAGGTGCATTCGACCGTGAACAAGAACCCGCTCGAGCTGCGCATCTTCTTCGGGGAGCACCGTCCGCTCGAGGCCGTCGTCGCCGACCTCGAGGCCGTACGCGATCAACAGCGGGCGCATCTCGAGGAGCTCGAAGAGATCGACCGAACGTTCGACCACGACGAGTATCTGTTTCCGTACCTGACGCTGCTGCGCGGGAAGGCGAACGCAGCGGCCGACGCGGCATGGGCCGAGCAGGCGCTCGCGTTGCTGGCGCGCCGCCGATGACCCGTGTCACCGTTGTCGTGCTTGCGCTCGCGGCCGTGTTCGTCCCCGCGGCGACTCCGCTGGACACCGCGTCGTACTCCGGGACGATCCGCTTCCGCGGCGCCGAGACGTCGACCGTCACGGTGAAATTCGGTCGAAGAACCGCCACGGTCAGTCTCGGCCCGGGCCACATCGCCCACGCAGACGTGCTGCTCAAGCGCAAAGGAAAGACGCTGCGCTTCGCGGCGCCGGGCCTGCCGAAGCCGATCGTCTTCCAGCTCACGTCGAAAGGCAAAGAGCTCTCGGGCACGGCGACGCAGGGAGCCGCGCACGCGACTGTCACGTTGACGCGCAGGCGCTCGAGCGCCGACACGAAGCTCGGGTACTTCTCATCGCCAAACGTCGAGGTCGCACGCTTCACGACGCATGGCTTCTCGACGCAACCGTTCACGATCGACCTCGCGACCGGCGCCTTCGGCACAGCGTCGGCGCAGCCGGGCAAGCGTGTCGACGTCCGGCAGTACGACGTTCGCTTCCCCAACGGCAAGACCACACTTGCGGGGACGCTGACCGTGCCGCCCGGAGCAGGCCCGCACCCGGCGGTCGTCTACGTCTCTGGGTCGGGCGACACGCTCCGCGAGGAGTCGCACTGGCTCGACGGCCTGTTCATCACGCACGGAATCGCCGTGCTCGCCTACGACAAGCGCGGTGTCGGCCAGTCGGGAGGCGTCTATCCCGGCGACCTCGCGAGCGAGGAGACGATCAACACGCTCGCCGGAGACGCCGCCGCAGCCGCGCGCTTCGTCGCAGCGCAGGCGGGGATCGACCGAAACCGGGTCGGCTTTTACGGCCTGAGCCAGGGCGGCTGGATCATCCCGCAGGCCGCGGTGCGAGCCGCAGATGTCGTCTCATGGGCGCTGATCCAGTCCGGCCCGACCGTGACGCAGGGTGAGTCGGACACGTACGCGGGCCTCGTCTCGAGCACGACGATTCCGGAAGCCGAACGTCGCGCGCGCGAGCTAGGCCCGAGCGGGTACGACCCAGCGCCGTGGATCCGCCGGCTTGCGATCCCCGTCCTGTGGTTGTACGCCGGGCGAGACTTCGCGCAGCCGACGGGGACGAGCATGGAGATCCTGCGCGGCCTGTCCGCGGGTCACGACTTCACGACCGTGCTCTTTCCCGAGGCGCTGCACCCGCTGTTCGACCGGAACGGCTTTCCGCCGGCACTCTTCCCGATCGCCGGCGGCTGGCTCGAGCAGCACGGGCTCGCGTAAGCGTCAGCCCGCGAGGCGGACGTACCAGAGCGTCGCGGCGATCCGCCGCCGGCACCGCGACCCGCTCCACGTCCGTCGACGCGCACGTGAGGTACTACGAGCCGCCGCTGTCGCTCGGCTTGGCCGGGACGAACCGCTTGACGAAGTCGAGCGCGGTCTGTGCGACCTCCTGCCAGCCGTGGTCGATGGTCAGCGAGTGGCCGCGGTTGGGCATCTTCTTGATCTCGGTGACGCTCGGGTTGCGCTTCTGGCGCTTGTAGGAGGCGTTGGCGATCGCCCAGGGAACCGTGTGGTCCTTTTCCCCGTCCAGGATCAGCAGCGGGCCCCGATCGGGGTTCTTCGTGTCGACCTTCGACTCGGTCCAGGGGTTGAGGTTGGCGTTACCCATCTGGGCCAGCGCGATCCCCGATCCGGCCACGTGGTAAGTGTCGTAAAGGCGCTTCGACTCGTCCTCGTCGAGAGCGTTCGTCCACCCGTATTTGAACTGGTCGAAGGTGAGCGTGATGGCGCGGCCTCGATACCGAGGGTTCAACAGAAAAGGCCCACTGGCCTTGAGCGTGGAGAAGGGCAGCGGCAGGACGCCGCGAAACACGCCCGGGTCGATGGCAACCGTGGCTGCCGAGAGCCCACGGCCGGCGAGCATCTGGGCGGACAATCCGCCGGTCGAGTGCCCCATCACGGCAGGCTTCTTTTCGAGCTTGCCGATCACGTCGGCGGTGTGGTCGGCAACCTGCTTCAGCGTCTTCTTGGCGAGGACGTCCGGGTTCGCCCGCGCCTCGTCAACTGTTCCCGGATCGTCTGGCCAGTCCGGCGTCAACGGCGCGTAACCGGCCTGCTTGAAGAAGTCCGCCCAGTTCGCCCAGCTGCTCGGCAGCAGCCAGAGGCCATGGATGAAGACGACCGGAGTGGTGCCGGAGGCGTTTGCCGCCTCGATCTCCCTGCTCTCCCGCTCCGAAATGGACGCCATGCCGAACTCCTCTCGGTCGCACTGGAAGGTCATCCGACCCTAGCGAACCTTGCCCGTCGGGCGTCCGCGTCAGGGGGCGGATTCGGTCGGCGTGGCGCTCTCGTCGCTCGCCAGTAGCTCCTTCACGGCAGGATCGTCGCGAATCGCATCGAGATCTGAATCCTGTCGTGCGTACGCCCGGAACCGCTCAGACAGCTCGATCGCCGTTCGCAGGTGTGCGATCGCTTCTGATGCCTGGCCGGTGAGGCATTCCAAACACGCGAGGTTGTAGAACAGCAACCCGTACTGCGGCGCTTCAGCGACGAGCTCGCGCAGCTGCGGCACCACGTCCGCGTAGTTGCCCGCCTCATAATGCTTGCGCAGCGGGTACCACAACTCCCATCCCACGGGCTCATACGCCTTCCCCGCTGTTGCGCCGACGGCGACCACCGTGGTTCCCGCCTCCTCGGCGAACGCAGTCCGCTTGACGTTCGGGGCGGCGAAGATGAACGTGCCTTCGTTTGCCTCGCGCCGTTCGCCGTCGAGCTCGAAGGTCGCCCGTCCGCGGGTAACGATGTACAGCTCCTCGTTTCCGGGGTCTTCCTCGTGTTCGTTGATCAGCCGGTCACCGGCTGCCTTGGCGGTCCAGGCGTTCACTCCGAACGACGTGATCCCGAAGTGGTGACGGACAGGCCGTATCGGGCATTCGTCAGCAGATTGCAGCTCGCGAATGTCTTCGAGGTGATCCACCGTCCAGTTAGCCATGCTCTACCCCCTGTCGTCGCGTTGAGTGACGGAACTCTAAGCCTCGACTGCCTAGGCCGGAACCGCCTCCCGCTCCATCTCGGGTGCGTACATGCCGGTGCGCGCCGCACCGTTCAGCTTTGCGCGCAGATAGAACGCGCGCTGGGCGGCCTCGACGTTCTCGGCCTTACCGGCCCACGCCTTCAGCGCCGGCGCCTGCAGCGCGCGCCCGTACGAGAACGAGAGCTCCCACGGGTGCGGGCCACGCTTGTTCATCGCGTTCAGGTGCGCGGTCGCATCCTCGTCCGTCTGGCCGCCGGAGAGAAAGACGATTCCGGGGACGGCCGCGGGAACGTGCTTGTGCAGCTCGTACAGAGTTGCGTCGGCGACCTCGTCGATGCCGGCGCGGTCCCCCGCTTCGTAGCCGGAGAGCACCATGTTCGGCTTCAAAAGCGTGCCGCGGTAGTCGATCCTCTGGTCGTGCAGCTCGGTGTAGACGGCCTGCAGGACGCGGCCGGTCGCCTTCGCGCTCTGCTCGAGCGAGTGCGTGCCGTCCATCAGCACCTCCGGCTCGACGATCGGCACGAGCCCGGCCTCCTGGCAGAGCGCGGCGTAGCGCGCAAGCGCGTGCGCGTTCGTCCAGACGCAATACTCGCTCGGCTTGTCGCTCGCGATCGTGTACGTCGCGCGCCACTTCGCAAAGCGCGCGCCGAGCCCGCGGTACTCCTCGAGACGTGCGCGTAGCCCGTCGAGCCCTTCCGTGATCGTCTCGTTCGGCGCCAGCGCCAGGGGCTTCGCGCCCTTGTCGACCTTGATGCCTGGGACGATCCCCTTCGACTCCAGCAGCTTCGGGAACGGCGTCCCGTCCGAGCTCGACTGGCGAATCGTCTCGTCGAAGAGGATGACGCCGCTGATGAACTCCTCGATGCCGTCCGGCGTGAACAGCAGCTCGCGGTAGGCGCGACGCATATCCTCGGTCGACTCGACGCCGATCGAGTCGAAGCGCTTCTTGATCGTCCCGTCGCTCTCGTCCGCGGCGAGGATGCCCTTTCCCTCGGCGACGAGCGTGCGGGCTGTGGTCTCCAGTTCAGTCATTGGCTTCCCTCCTGCTCACTCTGACCATCGCGTAGCAACGACTCTACCCGGGTCAGTTCGCGGTTAGACGCGGGCACGATCCGGCCGCTGCTGATCCACCATGCGGGGTGAATCTCCGGCCAGTCGTGGGCCGTGTCCCACACGTCGGGACCGACGACTGTGACATGCGCACCGGTGTCGGGAATCGGGACGACCGCGCGATCCTGCGGGATCACCTCGACGACGAGCCCCTCGCCGTCGTCGGTGCGAAGGCCGATGTGGACGTCGCCGTCGAACTCCTCGAACTTCACGTTCGTGACCACGCCGGAGACGACGGCGCAGCGCTTCTTCACCTCGAGGCGAGGCGAGTGATACACGCCCGCGAGCGGCGAACCGCCGCGGCAGTAGGGGGAGGGCGGCGCGGATCCGTGCGGCCGCATGACGAGCAGCAGCCCGGAAAACGCGACGACTGCCACGACGAGCGCGAGTTCCAGCCGGGGCATCCGCCAAGCCTGCCGCGCTCTCGGTCACAGCTCTGTGCACGAAGTGAAAAGTCGGTGTCGCCTCTGGCAATCCGCCGCCCGAGCCTGCTCGTACTAGCTGCGTGGCAGGCATACAAGAGAAGGGAGACCTCTTGCATCGAACGATCATTCGCGCGGCCCTGGTGGCCGCCCTGAGCACGGTAGCCCTCGCTGCGGCGGCGCCCCTGACCGCCGCACCGTCGAGTAACCAGTACAACGTCACGCCGCTCGCGTCCGACGTTCCGGGCGTGGCGCCAACGTTCGACCCGAACCTCGTCAACGCTTGGGGGCTCGCCCGCAGCGCCGGGAGCCCGTGGTGGGTGGCCGACAACGGCACCGACAAGACGACGATCTACAACGGCGCGGGCGTCCTGCAGATGATCGGCGGCGCCGCCTTCCAGACAGTGGACAGCGCGCCGACCGGCGCAGTGTTCTCCGGGATCGCCGGCCAGTTCCTGGTGGGGACAACGGCGAGCCCGACGACGCTCGTCGCCTCGAACTTCGTCTTCGCCGGCGAGGACGGGACGATCCGCGCCTGGAGAGGCGGGTCGACGGCGGCCCTCGTCACCGTGCCGGCCGACGGTGCGATCTACAAGGGCCTCGCAATCACTCCGCCGACGACGGCGCCGCCGCTCCTGTACGCGGCCGATTTCAAGAACGCGCGCGTCGACGTCTTCAACGGCGCGTGGCAGCTCGTGACCCCGCCCGGCGCATTCGTCGACCCGAACCTCGAACAGGGGTACGCGCCGTTCGGGATCCAGACGATCGGCAGCCGCATCTTCGTCAGCTATGCGAAGCAGGACGAGGCGGCCGAGGACGAAATCGCGGGTCAGGGGCGCGGCTTCGTGGACGCGTACGACCTTCAAGGCAACCTGCTCGGACGCGTCGCGCAACACGGGCAACTCGACGCACCGTGGGGGCTCGCGCTCGCCCCGCCCGGCTTCGGCCGCTTCGGGGGCGACCTGCTGGTCGGCAACTTCGGTAACGGCGAGATCAACGCGTACGAGGAGCTCGACAACGGGCACTTCGAGCACCGCGGAACGCTGAGAGACGCGAACGGACAGAAGCTCACGATCGATGGACTGTGGGCGCTCGAGTTCGGCAACTCCCTCAACAACGGCACGCCGGACCAGCTCTTCTTCACCGCAGGCCCGGAAGACGAGTCGCACGGGCTCTTCGGTCGGATCGAGGCCGGCTAGCCGCGGCCACAACGATGCGGGCAGCGCGGAGGGCCGCGCTGCCCGCTATACGGCGAGGTGAGCGACCGTCGCGCCGTCGGCCGAGTCGGCCTCGCGGCTCTCGACGAGCGGGTGACGGTCGAGCTCGTCGCGCACGGCCGTCCGAACCGAGCCGGTACCGCGACCGTGGACGACGCGCACGCTGTCGAGACCGGCGAGCGCGGCGTCGTCGACGAACGAGCGAACCGCCTCGCGCGCTTCCTGCGCGCGGCTGCCGCGTACGTCGAGCTCGTCCGAGACGTCGCCGCGGGCGCTTGCGAGCACCTTCACGGCCGGCTCGGGCGTGTCGCGCGGACGGTCCGGGTGCGCGTCGGGATGCAGTCGCGAAAGAGCGATGCGAACGCGCTGGCCGCTGCCGCCGATCACCTCGGCCTCGTCGCCGTCGATCTCGGCGATCGTGCCGCGAAGACCGAGCGCAGGAGCAGCCACCGGATCGCCGACGGCGAGCGGCGCAGTGAGCGCCGGCGGCTCGTGGAGCACGCGCAGCCCCTCCTCCGCTCGCGCGGCTCGCGTCGATGCTGCGCTCAGACGGCGATCTCGCTCGCTCTCGGCACGGGCGGCAGCGGCCGACGAATGGCGTACCGCGTCGCGCTGCGACCGGCGCGCTGCGCGGATCTCCTCGCGCAGGGCCTGGAGTTCTTCCCGCGCCTCGGCGAGGTCCTGCTCGGCCTCGGCAATCGACTGTTCGCGTGCCTGGGCCGCCGACGCGCGCACCTCTTGAAGCCGGATTTCAAGCGCATCGGCCCGCCGCCGAGCGACCTCACCCAGCCGCCGGGCGTCCTCGCGTTCGCGCGCGGCCGCCTCTCGCTCGCCGCTTGCGGCTCGCTCGGCGGCCTCTGCTTCCGCGAGCAACTCGGCGGTCCGCAGTCGCTCGGGTGCGACGCGTCCGCGCGCGTCCGCAACGATCGACTCGTCCAGGCCGAGGCGCTCGGCGGTTTGCAGCGCATACGACATGCCGGGGCGTCCGAGCACGATCCGGTATAGCGGCGCATGCGTTACATCGTCGAAGCCGGTCGCCGCATTCGCCGCTCCTTCGGTCGCGCTCGCCCACTCCTTGAGCTCCGGATGGTGCGTCGTCACGACGGTCAGGCGCGCCTGCCGTGCGAGCTGCGTCAGGACGGCCTGTGCAAGCGCGCCGCCCTCGGCCGGGTCCGTGCCCGATGCGAGCTCGTCGATGAGCACGAGCGAGCGGTCGGTCGCTGTGCGCAGGATCGACACGACGTTCGCAATGTGCGCGGAGAAGGTGGAAAGGCTCATTTCGATCGACTGCTGGTCGCCGATGTCGGCCACGAGCTGGTCGAACACCGGTAACGCGGCGCGCGCGGCAGGCGGGCGCAGGCCCGACTGGTGAAGCAGCGCAGCGACGCCGAGTGTCTTCAGCGCGACCGTCTTGCCGCCCGTGTTCGGGCCGCTGATCACAAGCGCGCGCAGGTCGCCGAGGTCGAGGTCGATCGGCACCGCCGTTGCGGGGTCGAGTAGCGGGTGTCTCGCGCCGAGCAGCCGCACCTCGTCCGACCGCTCGACCGCGGCGCCGCGCCAGCGGCGTGAGAGCGCGCCGCACGCGAGCGCGAGGTCGACTGCGCCCGTTGCTTCGACGAGCGCGATGAGTGCATTCGCGCGATTGGCGACCGAAGACGAGAGGTCGGCGAGGATTCGTTCGGCCTCCTCTCGCTCGGCCCCTGCCGCCTCCGACTGGCGGTTGCTGAGCTCGACGATCTCGAACGGCTCGACGAAGAGCGTCTGGCCCGAGCCGGAGGCGTCGTGCACGATGCCTTGCACGCTGCGCCGCGCGCTCGCCTTCAGCGCGAGCACCGGCCGCCCGCCGCGCTGTGTGACGAAGTCTTCCTGCAGGTGCTCGCGGATGCCCGGCGCGCGCGCGAGCCGCCGCAGCTCTTCGACCACGGTGTGGCGGAGACCGCGGAGCTCCTTTCGAAGGCGGCGCAGCAGCGGCGATGCGTTGTCGCGCAGGTCGGAGCCGTCGTCTTCGACGCAGCGCCCGATCTCTTTCGCGAGCGGCGTGAGATCGGGGTTGATCGCGGCGGCGATCTCATGCAGACGCGGGGCCTGCTCCGACTCGGCGTCGAGTGCCGTCCGCGCCCGCACGCCGCCGGCGATCGTCGCTGCGATTCTGCTCAGCGCATCCGTGGCGAGCACGCCGCCGCGCGCCGCATGCGACGCGGCGTCACGCACGTCGTGGATCCCCTCGAGCGGCGGCTCGGCGGATACCTCGATGAGCGCGATCGCCTCGCCGGTCAGCGCCTGCCGGCGCGCGACCTCGTCCGCGTCGGCGGTTGGGACAAGAGCGCGGGCGAGCTCCTCGCCATGCGGCGTCGCGGTCGCCGCCGCTAGGCGTTCAACGAGCGCCGGAAACTCAAGCGCGTCGAGTGCGTGCGCATCCATACGGCGAGTGTGACGATTCAGCGCGCAGTCTTCATCGCTACCGCCACGGCGAGCCGGTTGTATAGCGTCCGCGACATGAGCGACGACGAGCCGACCCAGACGAAACCCGACCACGAGCCGCCGCGCGGCGCAGCGTGCACGCAGACGTGGAACGAGATCGAGTACACGGCCACGGCGGAATGGCTGGTGCTGCGCAAGAAGGAGAAGCCGTCGGCGGAGATCTTCTCCGTCTCGTACGTCGCCCACATCGCCGACCTCGACCGTCCGGTGACGTTCGTCTTCAACGGCGGTCCCGGCGCCTCGTCCGCGTACCTGCACGTCGGCGCCGTCGGGCCACAGCGCGTCGACTTCCCCGCGGACGGGACGCTGCCGCCGATGCCGCCGCGGCTCGTGCAGAACGACGAGTCATGGCTCGCGTTCACGGATCTCGTATTCGTCGACCCGGTTGGGACGGGCTTCAGCCGCATCATCGAGAAGGACGAGAAGAACGACGGCGACAGGAAGAAGGACGACGACAAGAAGGGTGACGAGCCCGATCCGAAGGAGTACTTCGGCTACAAACGCGACCTCGAATCGCTTTCCGAGTTCATTGGCCGCTGGCTCTCGAGCCATGGACGCTGGGGATCGCCCGTCTTCATCGCAGGCGAGAGCTACGGCGGGTATCGCGTCGGCCGCCTCGTCCGCATCCTCCAAGAGACCGCCGGGGTCGGGCTGAACGGCGCGATCCTCATCTCGCCGGCGCTCGAGATCTCGACTCTGACCGGGGGTGACTACGACGTCGTGTCGTGGGTCGACGTCCTGCCGACGATGGCAGGCGCAGCTGCGCATCACGGCCGCTCGCGCGCGTTCGACCGCGGGACGAGCCTCGAGGACGTGCAGCGCGAGGCCGAGGCTTTCGCAACGAGCGACTACACGGCGTTCCTGACGCGCGGAGCCGCGATGGCGGCCGAGGAGCGAGATCGAATCCTGACGCGGCTAGCGGATCTCATCGGCCTTCCCGTCGACATGGTCACCCGAGCCGAAGGGCGTATCCCGAACACGGTCTTCGTGCGCGAGCTCCTACGCGACGAGCGCAAAGTCCTCGGGCTCTACGACGCGACGATTACGGTCACCGATCCCTTCCCGGACCGGGAGTCCTTCAGCGGCCCCGACCCGACACTGTCGGGAATTGGTCCCGCGTACACGACCGCGATCAACCGACAGCTGCGCTCCGAGATCGGCGTCGAGACGGATCGCGAGTACACGCTGCTGAGCTACGAGGTCAACCAGGAGTGGAAGGACGACGACAAGCGGCACTTCTTCGTTCCGCCCGAGGGCGCGACCGACGACTTCCGGTACGGCATGTCGCTGAACCCGCACCTTAAGGCGTTCATAACGCACGGACGGTTCGACCTCGTCACCCCGTACTACGCAAGCGATCGCCTGCGGAACCTGATGCGGCTCGACCCGGCGATGGCCGGCCGCCTCACCGTGCGCCACTTCAGCGGTGGGCACATGTTCTACGCCTGGGAAGAGAGCCGGCGGGCGTTCACGGCGGCGATCGCAGAATTCGTCGCCGACGCGACGGCTCGCTAGCGCGCAACCCTCGGACGACGCCGCCGGCGCGCGGGGAAGGTACCCCGCGCGCCAACGTCGCAGCTCCCTACGGAGTGACGGGGTGCGTGCCCCAGTCTCCGCCGAACTCGTCGATGTCTGGCGTGTTCGTGACTTGGAACAGGCCGTTGCCGTCGGCGTGTGCCGTGTAGAGGTCCGCTTGCTCGTTCCCTCGCCGGCGGGCGAAAAGGATCTTCGTGCCGTCGGGCGACCAGCTCGGGTTGAAGCAGCCGATCGCGGCCGGGTCGGAGTTCGGGCCGCCGCAACCTTCGACCGGAAGCTCGCGCAAGCCGCTCCCGTCCTCATGCACGACCCAAATCGAGCTGTGGTAGTCGAAGTCCGGCGTGTGGGCCGAGAGGACGATCTCGTTCCCGTGCGGCGACCAGCTGCCGTTGCAGAAGTTGAATTCCATTCCGTCGGGCGTGATCTGACGCAGGTCGCCGCCGTGGACCTTCACCGTGAAGAGTCCGTACTCGTTGTCGTTCGCTCGAGTAACGACGAGCTGCTTCCCGTTCGGCGAATAGTCGCTTGGGCAGTCGTCGCCGTTCGGGTCGGACGTCACGCGCTGCAGGTCGCCGCCGTCGGACGACCGCACCGTGTAGACGCCGTTCAGGGTCGAGTCCTCGGCGCCGAAGCCTTCGCAGGCGAGTCGGGCACCGTCTGGGGACCACACCCCGCAGAACAGCAACAGGCCCGGGTAGTGCGAGTCCGGCAGGCCGACGTCGCGTGAGGCGCCGGTGTCGGGATTGAAGAGACGCTCGCCCCCTTCGCCAAAGAGCGCGAGGAGCGACCCGTCCGGGGACCATTGCCCGACCTCCGAGTTGTTCGCGACGAGGTGCCGGTCGCTGCCGTCCGGGTCGACGGCGTAGACCTGCTCTTCGCCCGTAACGAGGTTGTCACTGTTCGTGACGATCTTTCCGTTGGTGCCCAGCGGCCTCGCCGTCGCGCCGGTTGCGCCGGCCGCGACGATCCCGCCGGCGAGCACGGCCAAGATGAACAGCTTCCGCATGATCACTCCCTCCCTCCGGTTGTGAGCCAGATTGATCAGAGCGCGATCATCGGAGCCGTCGCTATCCAGTCGCTATCGAACGATTACCGTCCGTGTCGATGCTCGACTTCCGCATCCTCGGACCGCTCGAGGTTGTCGCGGACGGGGCTTCTCTCCGCCTCGGCGGTCCGAAGCAGCGGGCGACGCTCGCCATCCTGCTGCTGAGTGCCAACCGGGTCGTGCCTGTGGAGCGGCTCGCCGACGACCTGTATGCGGGCGCTGCTCCCGTCACCGCTGTCACACAGGTTCAGCGTCAGGTCTCCGAGCTGCGCAAGCTCGTGCGCGAGCCGGTGATCGAGACGCGCGCGCCCGGCTACACGATTCACGTCTCACCGGAGCAGCTCGACCTGAGCCGTTTCGAGCGCCGTGTGGAGGAGGCGACGGAGCTGCTCGCTCGAGGGGATGCGCAGCGTGCGAACGATCTCCTCCGCGAGGCACTGACGCTGTGGCGCGGCCCGGCGCTCGCCGACCTCGCTTACGAGTCATTCGCGCAGCCGGCGATCGAGCGGCTCGAGGAGATCAGGCTCGCCGCGCTTGCGCAGCGGATAGAGGCGGATCTCGCGCTCGAGCGCCATCGGGAGGTCGTCGGCGAGCTCCAGCAACTGAGCGACGAGCATCCGACGCAGGAGGCCTTCCGCGCGCAGCTGATGCTCGCGCTCTACCGCTCGGGAAGACAGACCGAGGCCCTCGACGTCTACCGCAAAACGCGCGCGACGCTCAGCGAGGAGTTTGGCATCGAGCCGTCGCCGCGCCTGCGCGAGCTCGAACGCGCCATCCTCACCCAGGACCCGGCGCTCGACGTTGCGGCCGCGATCGACAGCGAACGCGCTGTGCTGCTCTTCTCGAGCGACGACCGCGAGCTCGACGAGCTACTCGCGATCGCCGAGCCGCTCGCGGGTGCCCAGGAGCAGGAGCTGATCCTCGCTCGCCTGCTCGCGGACGAGCACGCGCTGAGCGACACAGCTACGGCGCTGAATGAGCGTTGCGCCTCGCTGTCGACGCGCGCGCGCGCGGCCGTCTTCACGACCGACGACGTCGCCCGCGACGCTGTGCGGTTCGCAAGGAGCTACGACGCGGACCTCGTGCTGTTAAGCCTCTCGCACGCGGACGGTGTACTTCTCGACGAGGTCGCCGCGATTGTCGACGGCTCTGTCGCAGACGTCGCGCTGGTCGACGGCCGCATCGACTTCGGTACGGGTGAGGGCGTCTTCGTGCCATTCGCGGGCGGCGAGCACGACTGGGCGGCGCTCGAGCTCGGGGCATGGCTTGCGTCGGGTATGGACGCGCCGCTTCGGCTCATCGGCACCACCGCCGATCCACGACGCGAGAGGCGCGACGCGAGCCGGCTTCTCGCGGATGCATCGCTATCGGTGCAGCGCGTCGTGGGAGTCGGCGCCGAACCTCTCCTCGCTGATCCGACCGAAGAGGCGCTCGTTGCCGCGGTGGAGTCGGCGACGGTGGTCGTCGTCGGGATCTCGCCACGCTGGCGAGCCGAGGGCATCGGTGCCATGCGCCGTGCGCTTGTCGACCGCGCTGCGCCACCGACGCTCCTTGTCCACCGGGGTCCGCGTCCGGGCGGTCTCGCACCGCGCGGAAGCCGGACGCGGTTCACCTGGTCGATCGGGGACTAGCTCGTACGCTTGCAGAGTGCGCCGAGATCGACGACGCCGTACACGGCCTGGAAGACCCTGCAGCCGACCTTTGGCGAGAAGTACTCAGACCAGATGAAGCCGCCGAAGACGGCGAACGGCGCGGCACGCGTCAGTTCGTCAACCAGGCGAGCGTAGGCGTGTAGTCGCGTCGGGCCACGGAGCACAGCTGCGCGTGCGAGGCCCTTGCGGAAGCCGGCCGTATTCCACAATCCCCGGCCGAGCGCTGAGCCGAAGGATCCCTCCCGTGCCAGCGCTCCGTCGAGGAACGGCGCTGGGTCGCGCTCCTCGCTTCCCAATCCGCTGAACAGAATCAGGTCGGCGCGTTTCGTCCGCGCGTCGTACCGCCCGTTCGCTGGGCAGTCTTGAGACGCCGTCACTGACACCGAGATGCCGATCCGCGCCAGGTCCGAGCTCACGATGTGAGCAAGCGTCCGCTGTCTCGCGTCTGGACCGCACCAGTAGAGCACTGCGTGTCGATTCCCTCGACCCGCGAGCTTCCGGGCCGCGACGAGATCCGGGGTATCCAGGGGGTAGACGCGTCCGGCGGGAAAGCCGGGAACGGTCGGCGGGACGATCAGATCGGCGGGTGCGTCGCCGAAGGCCGCAGCCAACGCGCGTCGGTCGATTGCGTAGTTGACGGCACGCCGCATTCGGACATCTCGGAACAGAGGACGATTCGTGTTGAACACGACGTAGTCGAGAAGCGGAGCCTGGTAGAGGAAGTACTGCTGTCGCCCGGCTAGAGCGGCCGCGCTTCCCGCACCGGAACGACGCGCAAGCACTCCACCGGGATCGAAGAACGACGTGGTGTTGTCGAAATCCTGCGGAAGAAGATCAACGGTTCCTGCATTCGCCAACGAGACTGCGGTCGGTGTCGGCACGTCGTCCGTGTACACGATTCGCGCCGCGCGTCGCGGTCGGCTTCCGAGGTAATTGGGATTTCGCAGCAGGACCGTGCGGTCTCCCTGCACGGAGGACACGTAGTACGGGCCGGCGGAAGCAGGCGGAGCAGGCGCGTAGCCCTTCTTAGGCATCGAGCTGGAAACGGGGCAGAACGCGGGCATCGAGATCCGGTTGAGGAAGTCCCCTGCCGGTTTGACGAGCGCGATCGAGAGTCTGTTCCCGCGGACGGCCATGCCGGAGATGTGGTCGGCTCCGCCTTCCCGGTACGCGGACTCGCCGACGATGTCCGAGATGAGTCGCGGCCCGGGGGAAAACCGGTTGTACGGCGAGAGCTCCCGCTCGATCGAACGCCGAAACGTCTCGGCCGTCACCGCTTCGTTCGAAGGAGGCGAGAAGCGGAAGCCAGGCCTGATGCGGAACGTGTACGTGCGCCCGCTGCGTGTGACCGTCGGCATTGCGGCAGCGATCTCGGGCCGGAGCCGCGCTCCTTCCTGGCCCGCGGAGTCGGGGTAGTTGAGGAGATTCGCACAGGTCGCATAGAGGAGCTGCTCGTTCGGGAACCCGTAGTTCAGCGGATCCGTGCTGCCGTACTGGCCGTCCTCGGTCGGCGTGGAGATGTGGAGTTCCTCGCCGCGAATTGGCGGGAGCGGTGAAGGCGCGGGAGCTGCACCGGTGACGACGAGGCCGTGGTGGTACAGGACAGCGGTCGGCTCCGCACTCGCCGCGAGCTGTTGCCGCGCTCCGGAGACCTGATCGATGAGCGACACGGACGAGGCGGCCATGTTCGCGACCCAGAGCTTGCCGCCGCCGAACGAGAGGCGCTGCGGATCCGGCCCGGTCGGCAAGCTGTCCTGCACGCTCAGGTCGTCCTCACTGAGCCTGAAGACGAAGCTGTCTGGAATCACCGAGACCCAGACAGAGCCTCCTCCGACCGCCACGTCGCTGGCCCACCCGTGCAGCTTCGTCTGGGCCGTGATTCTGTTCTCGATCGGATCGATCCTTGTCACGAGGCCGTTCTCGGGGCGCACGGCCCAAACTGCTCCGTCGGCGAAGACCAGCCAACGGGAGCCGGTCCGAAGGCGATGGAGAACGCGCCCGCTCTCGGGATCGACGCGCGCAACGTCCGAACCGAGCGTCAGCCAGAGCGAGCCGGCGCCGTACGCGAGACCGGCCCCGATCGCATCTCCCTTGAACGTGTAACGACGTGCGATCTTGCCGGTTCGTTCGTCGACCCGCAGAAGCCGCGGGCCGAGATCCTCAGTGACCCAGACCGAGCCTGCAGCCGTCAGAAGGCGCGCGCCCGGCGCGAACGGCAGCTTCACATCAAGGGTGACCTTCCTCGTCGCAAGGTCGATGCGAAGAAGACGCTGCTGAGCGCCGAGCACGACCCAGCCCGAGCCGTCCGAAACCGCAACGTCGGACCATCCATCTCCAACGTTGACGGGCATTCCGTACCCGACCCGCTCGACGACGCGGTGCGTCGACGCGTCGATGAGGTTGAGCCCGCTCGGGCGTAATGAAAGCGCTTGCTCTTTCGCATGCCCGCTTTCGGCCACGAGCACGCCGGCGATCGCAGCAGCAGTCGCGGCGAGCACGGCGGCACCGGCGATGATCAGCCGCCGCCGGACCCGGCGAGACGTGAGCGTCCTGCCCTCGAGTGCTGCACGAGCGGCTCGTGCCAGCTCGGCGCACGTGGAGTACCTGTCGTTCGGCGATTTCGCGAGCGCCGTCGCGAAGACCGCGTCGAACGCGGCGGGCAGATCCGGCCGAGCCTCGGACAGACGCGGCGGCGGCTCGTTCAGATGCGCGAAGACGACCGAGAGCTCGCTCTCCCGGTCGAAAGGCCGCGCATCCGCCAAGCACTCGTACAGAACACAACCGAGCGAGTAGACGTCGCTGCGACCGTCGATCTTCCCGCCCTCGATTTGTTCGGGCGGGACGTAGTCGATCGTCCCCACAAAGCCGCGCTCGCCGGTCAGGCTGCTCACCGAGGACACGTGTCGCGCCAGGCCGAAGTCGCAGAGGTACGCGTGCTCGCCGGAAGCGTCCTCGGCGACAAGGATGTTGCGGGGCTTCACGTCCCTGTGCACGAGCCCGACTGCGTGCGCTGCATCGAGGGCCTCGCCGACCTGCCCGATCAGATCGATTGCGCGCTCAGGATCGAGCCGTCCTTCCCGTTGGAGCAGCTCGCGCAGGTCGGCGCCGTCGACGTACTCCATCGCAATGTAGAGGACGCCGTTCGCATCACCCGACGCGACGGTCCGGACGATGTTCGGATGATCGAGACTCCCCGCAAGCTGGGATTCACGCAAGAAGCGCTGGCGGAAGCGTTCGTCGCGCGCCAGCTCCGGAGCGAGGAGCTTCAGAGCAACGCGACGCCCGCTTGAGATCTCTTCCGCGAAATAGACGGCGCCCATCGCCCCCTCGCCGACCAGCGACTTGACGCGGAAACCGGCGAGCACGGTCCCGGTGAGAACGCGAGGCCGCATTGCTCCCGACAAGCTTGGCAAGCAACTGCCTAGACCTCAAGGCTGGGAGGTAGGGCATGGGTCGAACCGGCAAGCTTCCGAGAGAGCGGACGACGGGGATCGACTAGCGGTCAGGCGGCCGGCAGGGGCGGCTCGCTGACGCCTGGCTGCCTGCCGCTCCCCGAGCGACGACGAGCAAAGACCCGGAGCAGGTGTCGGTAACAAGAAAAGGTGAGAACCTCAGGCGGAAGGTTCCGCCGGCGGCCGCACGAACGCGTCGGGCGTCGACACGTTTCCGCGCGAGCTGGACGGTAATCGTGACGCGCTCGCGTGCGACGAAGCCGCTGCCGACGACGATGAGGGGCGCTGCTGACCGGATCTTGAGAGCTGGAGCTGGTTCTGTGCGTGCGGCAGAGACACTCGCCGCGGCGGCGGCGAAGGCGATGGGGAGGAGGGCCAGGCCGGTGCGTCTCACTGTGTAGACGATCAACGATATCGTGGCTAATCTTCCGACTCGAGGCGTTGTTGAGGTGGCGCTGCGGTCCTGCGTCAGGCAAGAACGTTCCTACGAGAAGGGGAGATACACGCATGAGCAAAGGGATTTGGGGTGTCGCAGCGCTCGCTGCGCTGGCGGCCGCCCTGGTGCTTCCGGGGGCCGCGCTGGCCGATCGCCCGGTGACGCACGCATTTCAGACAACGAACGACACGTACTCGGTCGGAACCTCGGTTCGCGACGGAAACCTGCCCGTCGACACGAGCGCTGCGAGCGGACCGTCACAGAGCTTCCGAGCGTTCGGGGCGCAGGCTGCAGCCGTCGACCCGCCCGTCGGAACGCAGAAGACGTTTCTGATCCTCGACGACTTCTTCGGCGTCTACCGGCTGGCGAATTTCACGCTCAGGGCGAGCGGCGGCCACGGGGTGGTCTGGGTCCAGAACAACCTCACCTTCCCGGCCGGCGACTGCCGCAACAACTTCGCCGACCGGATCCAGGTGACGGATGCGCAGGTGAACTACCTGCTCGACCAGTTCAACACGAACATCTGGCCAAAGGAGGCGGACGCCTTCTCGATCGCTCCGCCCCAGGACGGCTCGAACGCGATCCTGCCGGGGCTCGTCGGCCTTCCGGCCGACTACTACGCGGGTGACGGCGACAAGACCGTGATCCTGATCTCGAACGTCCGCGACCAGAACTACTACGACACCAACAATGCGCACGCGTTCTCATACATCGCGGGCTTCTTCTCGAGCCAGCTGAACAGCTACTTCGGCCGCAACGTGATGACGGTCGACTCGTACGACTGGCTCCACCGCACCACGGGGAACCCACCCGGAACCCCGGGTGTGACCGATCTGTGCGCGCCTGTCCGCCCGCGGCCGTTCCTCTACGAGGGCACCTTCGCGCACGAGTACCAGCACCTCCTGGAGCACTACTCGGACTCGGACGAGGTCAACTGGGTCAACGAGGGCCTCTCCGACTGGGCGATGTCGCTGACCGGCTACGCGCATCCGGAGCTCAACGTTCCGGATCCGGCTGCCGACGGCCACATCCAGACGTTTCTAGGCGCATTCCCACCCGACCAGTTCGGCCGCCACGGCGGGCCGGAGAACTCGCTGACCCGCTGGCAGGACCAAGGGCCAGCGGAGATCCTCGCCGACTATGGCGCGGCGTACTCGATGATGACGTACCTCGACGACCACTACGGCAATGCCTTCATGTCCGCGCTGCACAAGGACGCGGCCAACGGGCTCGCGGGCTTGCAGGACGTGCTCTCGCAGTTCGACCAGAGCAAGCGGTCGGCCGTCGAGACGATGAACACGTGGGCCGTGGCAATGGCGACCGACGGGCTCATCGACAACGGCGCCCGCATCCTCGGGCCGTACAACGAGTCGTGGTACAGCTCGACGAAGCTCGACTCGTTCATCAACTGGGCCAACCCCGACGCGTACGACTCGTCGGGCTCGCCAACGAACGGGTCGGACTACGTCCGGCTGCGTAACGCGAGCGGGAACTTCCTCTCCGGCCGCGACATCGACTCGCTGTCGTTCACCGGCTCGACGACGCTTCCGCCCAAGCCGGTCCAGTGGACGAGCGCTGCAAACCCGCCGCTCGGCCATACCGGCAACCCCGCGCTCTACTCGGGCTTCGGCAACAACCGCGACGAGGCGATCGTGAAGAAGGTGACCGCCGGCGGCGGCTCGCTCACGTTCGACGCGCTCTGGAACGAAGAGCTCGGCTGGGACTTCGGCTTCGTCCAGATCTCCACTGACGGTGGCGTCACGTACACGAGCATCCCGTGCACGGACACGACGACGCAGACGAACCCGGACGCCCTGCCGACGGCGAAGGCGAACGTGCCCGGCTTCACCGGCTACTCCGGTGGCTGGAAGGCCGAGACGTGCAGCCTGTCGGGCTACAGCGGCGACGTGCTGCTCGCGTTCCGCACGTACAACGACCCGGCCACGCTCGGCGAGAGCGCCGCGGTCGACCCCGGCTTCTGGGTCGACAACGTGAAGATCGGCTCGACGCTCGTCTCGGACGGCTCGGACATCGCGTCATGGCAGTCGCCGACGCAGGTCCATGCGAGCGCCGTCTCGAACTTCGTGGTCACGATCATGAGCGTGAACGGCAACAAGATCACGCTGAAGCAGCTCCCGCTGAACACGGACTTCGCCGTGCGCAACAAGGCGAACGTCCAGAAGTACATCGACAAGAACGCCGACCTCGTCGCCGCCATCGTCACGTACGACGATCCGGCCGAGACCTCGGACCAGTACGCGCCGTACCAGCTCACGGTCAACGGCGTCGTCCAGCCCGGCGGCGCCTAGGCCCCGGAGCTGACGAAGCACGGAGGGGCCGCGGAAACGCGGCCCCTCCCGTCTACGGTGTCGGTCGGGCAAACCCTGGACAGCCGCCTGTCATCACCCGAGTAAACGGGGGGCAGCGGTAGCGGGCCTTTCGTTGCCCGGGCGATAGGATCGGTCAGCATTTGACGAAGGCCAGATCGGTTCACGAGGTGCAGTGACGACGACCGCGACGCTCGACACGGACTCCGCGGCGAGGCAAGACCTGCTCGAGCGCTACGCCCGGGTCGCGATCCGGGTCGGGATCAACCTCGAGCCGGGCCGTGAGGTCGCGATTCAGGCGACGATCGAGCATGTCCCGCTCGTCCGCGCCCTGGTCAGAGCAGGCTACGAGGCCGGCGCACGACGAGTCGAGGTGGACTACGAGGATCTGGAAGTCCTACGGAGCCAGATCGCGCTCGCTCCGGAGGAGGCCGTCGGGACGGCTCCCCGCTGGATGTTCGAGCGGTTGGACGACGTCAGGGAGCAGCGTCGGGCGCGGGTGTTCGTGGTCGGCTTTCCGCCGGACATGTTCGGCGGGCTCGACCCGGCTCGCGTGGCGCGATCCTTCCCTGCGCCTGCGGCGCTCCGCGGGGCGCTCCGCAAGCTGCACGACTCGAAGGCGCGCGCCTGGACCGTCATCGCCTGCGCGACACCATCCTGGGCCAAGCAGGTGTACGGCGAGCCTGATGTGGAGCGACTGTGGCAGGCGCTCGCCCATGTCTGCCGACTGGACGAGCCAGATGCCATAGCGGCCTGGCAGGCGCCACATCGACAATCTGCAAGCTCGCTCTGCACTGTTGAACGAGCGCCGCTTCGACGCCGTCCGGTTCCGGGGGCCGGGAACCGAGCTGACCCTCGGACTGCTGCCGCAATCGCGCTGGTACGGCGCCGCCTCGAAGACCAACCTCGGCCTGCGCTACGTCCCCAATCTGCCGACGGACGAGGTGTACACGTCCCCCGACCGGCGACGCGCGGACGGCTTCGTCCGCACCACCCGGCCGGTCGCACTGACCAACGGCACGATCGTGCGCGACCTCGAACTCGTGTTTCGCGACGGCGCGATCGTTCAGGCCACCGCGACCCACGGCGAGGCCGACGTCCACGCCGAACTCGATGCTTACGAGGGGGCGCGGCACCTCGGCGAGATCGCGCTCGTCGACCACCGGTCGCGAGTCGGCGAGCTCGACACGCTGTTTTACAACCTCCTTCTGGACGAGAACGCCGCCTGCCACATCGCCTACGGCGCGTCCATCCTCGGCGCCTTCGAGGATCTACCGGAGGGTCTCTCGGACGACGAACTACGGGGCATGGGCGTCAACCGCGCCCACGTCCACACGGACCTGATGATCGGCAGCGACGAGGTCGACGTCGACGGCCTCCACGCCGGAGGCGACGCTGTGCCACTCCTCCGGGGAGGTAATTGGCAACTGGCGTGACCACGCCGGAGGAAGTCGGGCGGATAGACACGACCGGCCCCCAGCAGGTACTCGCGATGTGGGGCGGCCACGCGGCAAAAAAAAGCCCCGTATTACGGGGCTTTTCTCTGAGCGGACGACGGGGATCGAACCCGCGACCCTCAGCTTGGGAAGCTGAAACGAGGCGTTTCGGGCGTTTCCGTCTGACTTCGTCTATTGCTATTAATCCCTTTGTTCATGCCGATTTGCGGGCTATGGGCGGTCGTCGGACAGAGATACGCCGAAGCGCGTTTGCGACCGTTTCCTTAGCAATCCATTAGCAGCGAGTCGTCGCGATGTGCGCGGCTGGCCACTTCATTACGAGGGTTGATCAAGCGTCGCCGCAAGTCGCGCCTGGACGCGCGAAGACGCACGGTTCAATGTCGCTCCAGGTCGTCGGCCGCCACCGCGCCGGCGTTGAATCGTGATCGCAATGTACTACCGCGATCATCACCCTCCGCACTTCCACGCGATCTATGCCGAGTACGAGGCGCAGATCGTGATCGAGACGCTCGAGCCCCTGGCCGGAGAGCTTCCAGGCCACGCGCTCAGGCTCGTGCAGGAGTGGGGCGGGATGCATCGCGCAGAGTTGCCGGGTAGACCCCGCCTGGATGTGCCCGAGACGGACAGGGTTCGCCGAGCGATCGATGTCAGACCAAGGAAAACGACGATCCAGAGCAGTTCTGTGACGTGCTTCTATGGGTGGACAACAGCTTCCTCTCCGGCGTCGAGATTGTCGACTACGGCTTCGCATGGTCGCTTTTCGCCGTTTCGCCGGTGCGACGAATATGCGGAATGTACCCCGCGGCCTTGGCCGCACGACGGCCCGTCGAGTTGTCGTAGCCCTTGTCCGCGCAGAGATGCGGTGGGTAGGCGTCAGGATCCGGTCGCTCGGCGACGCCGATCGCTGTCAGGGCGTCGGCCTACTTCCTTCCCTTGCTGACGACGAGGTTCACTTTGCTGCCTTCGCGAAGCTGTTTGCCGGGCGCGGGTTTCTGAGAGATCACCAATCCCTTCTTCACCTTGGAGAACGCGCGGACAATCTTGCCCACCTTGCACTTGTGTTTCTTGATGGCGCTCTTGGCCACGGCCAGCTTCTTGCCCTTCACGTTGGGGACGACGCACCTGATCGGGGGCTTCAGGGGCACGAGCGTGAAGGTGGCTGTGGCGGAGCGGCCTTGATCCATCGTCAGCGTGCAGGTGCCGCTGCCCGAACAGGCGCCCGACCAGCCAGAGAACGTGGAGCCGGCGGAGGCCGTCGCAGTCAGCGTGACCGAGGTTCCGTGCTCGAAGTCGTGGCTACAGGTCGAGCCGCAATCGATCCCGGCCGGGATCGACGTGACCGAGCCTGCCCCGTTTCCAGCCTTGCCGAGCGTGAGCGTCTTCGCCGTCAGGGGCACGAGCGTGAAGGTGGCTGTGGCGAAGCGGCCTTGATCCATCGTCAGCGTGCAGGTGCCGCTGCCCGAACAGGCGCCCGACCAGCCAGAGAACGTGGAGCCGGCGGAGGCCGTCGCAGTCAGCGTGACCGAGGTTCCGTGCTCGAAGTCGTGGCTACAGGTCGAGCCGCAATCGATCCCGGCCGGGTTCGACGTGACCGAGCCTGCCCCGTTTCCAGCCTTGCCGAGCGTGAGCGTCTTCGCCGTGTGAAGCGTCGGAAAGGTCTGATCTGAACCTTTGCCGGTGCCGCCCGCGCTCACAGCGACCAGGCGGTAGTGGTAAGTCGTTCCCGGCAAAAGACCGCTCACGGCCGTCGACACCGATCCGGACCCCGTCCCGGAGCCCGCAGCTTGGCTCGCCGTGCTCGACCCGTAGTTGGTCGTGGTTCCGTACTCGAAGTAGTACGTCGTAGCCAGGCCGTGCGGGTTGGCGGTCCCGTTCAGGGTCGCTCCGGTGGTCGTCACGCCGGTGGCGGCGCCGGTCGAGGCATCGGGTGGAACAGCGGCATAGCCGAAGTTCCAACTGCTCGCATGCGACGTAAGAATCGTGATGCGAAGGTCGCCGCCCGCGATCGTGGTCCTCGACTTCATGCACGGGTCAGGGTCGGCCGTGGTCGCAGAGGAGGCTCCGCTGCAGTTGGCGATGGGCGAGCCGTTCCGGAACACCGAGACGACGCTCGGGTCGATCCCGCTCATCAGCGATGCGTCGATCGTGAACGACACGGTCAGCGGATGGTCGGTCGTCCCGTCCGGCGCGTCGATCGCAAACTGCTTGCCGAACAGCGCAAAGCCGCCGGGCGGTTGCGTCGTGATCGAGGCGTCCTCGTCGATCGTCGCCCATCCCGTCACGCCGGACCCTGCCGTCAGGTCGACGACGACCGGATTGCTCGAGCTGGTCGCCAGCCCGGTCGAGAGGGTCTCGCCGGGGGACAGGAACCCCGCCGTGCCCGAGCCGCCCATCTGTGCGTCGACGTTCCCGCGGTTCTGGCCGATGGCGAGCGCGATCCGGTCGGCAGACGCGCCGTCGGCCTTGCCGTCGAACCACTGGCTCCGGTAGTGGTGCGACGCCCCCGGGCAGCTCGAGAAGGAAACCTTGTAGCTCCCGGGCGGCAGGCCGCTCATGCTGTAGTGGCCGGTCTGATCGGTGGAGACGTCGAAGAGCTCGTCAGAGTTGTGCGTGGCCGACGCCCTGTGGAGTATCACGCAGGCGTTCTCGACGGGGTCGTGGCTACCCGCGGTGGTGACTTGGCCCCCGATCGACCCCCCCGGATGCATGGTCGCGTCGATCCCCGACGTCGTGTCCGGCGCGTTGACCTGGACGAGGTCGGGATCGTCGAACCAGGTCTTGTTGTTGTAGACCTGGCTCGCGAACACGGCCGGATCGTTGGAGCAGTCGTCGAAACGGACCTCGTGGCTGCCGGTGGGCAGGGCGCCGATGTCGTAGTTGCCGTCCGCGCCGGTCTGACGCCGAAGCCGGACGAGCCCGCGCCGGACGCGGAGACACAGATGCCCGCCAGCGGCTGGTGGTCGGCGTTCTCGACGTGGCCGCTGATGTGGCCGCCCACTTGCATCGTCGCGTCGACGTGCCCGCTCGTCTGCCCCGCCGTGACCGAGACCAGGTCGGCGTGGGCGAAGTCGGGCTTGTTGTCGAACCACTGCGGAATGTAATTGGCCGGGTGGCCTGCGCACCCGTCGCTGAACCCGACCTTGTACTGGCCGCCGGACAGGGCACCGATGTCGTAGTTGCCGTCCGCGCCGGTCTGACGCCGAAGCCGGACGAGCCCGCGCCGGACGCGGAGACACAGATGCCCGCCAGCGGCTGGTGGTCGGCGTTCTCGACGTGGCCGCTGATGTGGCCGCCCACTTGCATCGTCGCGTCGACGTGCCCGCTCGTCTGCCCCGCCGTGACCGAGACCAGGTCGGCGTGGGCGAAGTCGGGCTTGTTGTCGAACCACTGCGGAATGTAATTGGCCGGGTGGCCTGCGCACCCGTCGCTGAACCCGACCTTGTACTGGCCGCCGGACAGGGCACCGATGTCGTAGTTGCCGTCCGCGCCGGTCTGACGCGAAGCCGGAGCCCGCGCCGGACGCGGAGACACAGATGCCCGCCAGCGGCTGGTGGTCGGCGTTCTCGACGTGGCCGCTGATGTGGCCGCCCACTTGCATCGTCGCGTCGACGTGCCCGCTCGTCTGCCCCGCCGTGACCGAGACCAGGTCGGCGTGGGCGAAGTCGGGCTTGTTGTCGAACCACTGCGGAATGTAATTGGCCGGGTGGCCTGCGCACCCGTCGCTGAACCCGACCTTGTACTGGCCGCCGGACAGGCCGCCGATGTCGTAGTTGCCGTCCGCGCCGGTCTGCGCGAAGCCGGACGAGCCCGCGCCGCACGCGGAGACACAGATGCCCGCCAGCGGCTGGTGGTCGGCGTTCTCGACGTGGCCGCTGATGTGGCCGCCCACTTGCATCGTCGCGTCGACGTGCCCGCTCGTCTGCCCCGCCGTGACCGAGACCAGGTCGGCGTGGGCGAAGTCGGGCTTGTTGTCGAACCACTGCGGAATGTAATTGGCCGGGTGGCCTGCGCACCCGTCGCTGAACCCGACCTTGTACTGGCCGCCGGACAGGGCACCGATGTCGTAGTTGCCGTCCGCGCCGGTCTGCACGCCGAAGCCGGAGCCCGCGCCGGACGCGGAGACACAGATGCCCGCCAGCGGCTGGTGGTCGGCGTTCTCGACGTGGCCGCTGATGTGGCCGCCCACTTGCATCGTCGCGTCGACGTGCCCGCTCGTCTGCCCCGCCGTGACCGAGACCAGGTCGGCGTGGGCGAAGTCGGGCTTGTTGTCGAACCACTGCGGAATGTAATTGGCCGGGTGGCCTGCGCACCCGTCGCTGAACCCGACCTTGTACTGGCCGCCGGACAGGCCGCCGATGTCGTAGTTGCCGTCCGCGCCGGTCTGCGCGAAGCCGGACGAGCCCGCGCCGGACGCGGGGACACAGATGCCCGCCAGCGGCTGGTGGTCGGCGTTCTCGACGTGGCCGCTGATGTGGCCGCCCACTTGCATCGTCGCGTCGACGTGCCCGCTCGTCTGCCCCGCCGTGACCGAGACCAGGTCGGCGTGGGCGAAGTCGGGCTTGTTGTCGAACCACTGCGGAATGTAATTGGCCGGGTGGCCTGCGCACCCGTCGCTGAACCCGACCTTGTACTGGCCGCCGGACAGGGCACCGATGTCGTAGTTGCCGTCCGCGCCGGTCTGCACGCCGAAGCCGGAGCCCGCGCCGGACGCGGAGACACAGATGCCCGCCAGCGGCTGGTGGTCGGCGTTCTCGACGTGGCCGCTGATGTGGCCGCCCACTTGCATCGTCGCGTCGACGTGCCCGCTCGTCTGCCCCGCCGTGACCGAGACCAGGTCGGCGTGGGCGAAGTCGGGCTTGTTGTCGAACCACTGCGGAATGTAATTGGCCGGGTGGCCTGCGCACCCGTCGCTGAACCCGACCTTGTACTGGCCGCCGGACAGGCCGCCGATGTCGTAGTTGCCGTCCGCGCCGGTCTGCGCGAAGCCGGACGAGCCCGCGCCGGACGCGGAGACACAGATGCCCGCCAGCGGCTGGTGGTCGGCGCTCTCGACGTGGCCGCTGATGTGGCCGCCCACTTGCATCGTCGCGTCGACGTGCCCGCTCGTCTGCCCCGCCGTGACCGAGACCAGGTCGGCGTGGGCGAAGTCGGGCTTGTTGTCGAACCACTGCGGAATGTAATTGGCCGGGTGGCCTGCGCACCCGTCGCTGAACCCGACCTTGTACTGGCCGCCGGACAGGGCACCGATGTCGTAGTTGCCGTCCGCGCCGGTCTGCACGCCGAAGCCGGAGCCCGCGCCGGACGCGGAGACACAGATGCCCGCCAGCGGCTGGTGGTCGGCGTTCTCGACGTGGCCGCTGATGTGGCCGCCCACTTGCATCGTCGCGTCGACGTGCCCGCTCGTCTGCCCCGCCGTGACCGAGACCAGGTCGGCGTGGGCGAAGTCGGGCTTGTTGTCGAACCACTGCGGAATGTAATTGGCCGGGTGGCCTGCGCACCCGTCGCTGAACCCGACCTTGTACTGGCCGCCGGACAGGCCGCCGATGTCGTAGTTGCCGTCCGCGCCGGTCTGCACGCCGAAGCCGGAGCCCGCGCCGGACGCGGAGACACAGATGCCCGCCAGCGGCTGGTGGTCGGCGCTCTCGACGTGGCCGCTGATGCCACCGTCACTAGCGAGCCGTGCCGCAGCGTGCAGCCCTGAGTCTCCGTGGCCGACCTGCAAGTCGTATTGGGCCCGATGCGGTCGGCCCTGTTCCTCGAAGCCCGTTTGGCGTTCGGCGCGTCTCAGCGCCATGGCGGCGACGGTCGCGTTGGCGACCGCGCGATCGTCCCTCGCCACTCTGAGGAAGGCGGCCAGTCGAGCTTCTGCTCGCGTTCGAGCTCTTGTCGCCACGCGCAGCATCCGGAGCTGCGCGACTGCCGCGTTCTCACGCGAGGCGCCGAAGAACGAGTTACCGGCCGTTGTCGCAGTGTTGTAGATCGCCCCGTTCGGATGGCTCGCGTGCGCGCTTGCAGCACCAGCGTCCCCGACGACGAGCACCGCGAGCGCTGCGGCTGCGGCGGTGAGTGCGACCCTGCGCCTGGCGTTCTCGAGAAGCCTGAACATGGTCCCTGTCTCCCTCTTTGTGTGGCGTTCCTCGCCCCTCGAGTCTGAACCTCGACCCGCCTCCGATCAATGGGCGCGACATGGACGGACGATGGAACTGCGGGCACACGACGTCGCCGGCCTGATCGACGGCGTCAAGCGAGAACGGACCGCACGCTCTGCAACGAATCCGATCGGGGCTCGCGGCCGTGCTTCCGGCTCGTTCGCCGAGCGGCTACGGTCACGACGAGATGAGCATTGAGCGACGCAGGCGTAGCGACGGCCGGACCGTCTACGCCGTCCGCTCGTACGAAAACGGTCGCGGCAGCACGAAACGCAAGCGCACCTTCGACCGCCGCCGCGACGCCGAGCTCTTCGAAGCATCCGTCCGCCGCGCGCGCCAGCTGGGTCAGCTCGCCTCCGAGGTGATCGGCTCGAACGCGACGCTCGAGGAGTTCCTCGTCGAATGGTGGGACACGTACGCCGCCACGCACCTGCGCCCGAACACTCTCGCGACGTACACGACGCTTCACGACAAGTGGATCGTCCCCTACCTCGGACGCAAGCGCCTGCGTCGAGATCACGCGCGAGACGATCGACAACTACGCAGCGCGACTCCGGTTCGACGGTGCCGGCGCACCCGACGATAAACCGCACGCTCGGCCTCCTTCAGGGCGTCTTCCGTCGAGCCGTGGAATGGCGTCGGCTCGGATGGAATCCCGTCGTCGGCGTCCGCCGCCTCGCGCACACCCGTGCCGCGACGATCGACGCGCGCACGCTGGAAACAGTCGAGGCGATCCGCGCTCAGCTCGACGCGCAGAACGCCGCGCTCGTCAGCGTCCTCGCTACGAGGGCCTTCGGCCGGCAGAGGCGTACGCGCTCGCGTGGAGTGACCTCCTCGACGATCGTGGCCGACCACGCGAGCGCCTGCGCGTGCAGAGGGCCATCTCCGGCGGCGAGGTCACCACGACAAAAGTCGCAGCGCGGCCGCGAGCCAGAACTTTTCAAGCCGGTCGCGCGTGAGCTCGTCGAGCTGTATCTCGCTCGCGGTCGCCCCGACTCTCGCGCGCTTGTGTTCCCCGGCAGCCGGCGCGGCCATCTGCGCCGACACAACTGCGGCGTCGCGTCTGGATCCCGGCGCTCGAGCGCGCCGGGTCGCTTATTTCCGCAGCTACGACCTCCGCCACACCTGCGCGACGCTGCTCCTTTACGAGTGCCGTACGCTGAACGAGGTCGCCGAGCACCTGGGCCATGCGGACCCCGGCTTCACCGCGCGCACGTACGCACACGTCATGCGCGACGCCGCGCATCGGCGCATCACGATCAGTGAAGCGATCCGAAACGGACGCGCCGCCGCTCGCCGTAGACCCCTGGTAGACCCCTCAGCCTCTATGACGGGCGTCGCGCGGTTTCCTTAGCAACCCGTTAGCAGCGCTCATCCGACGGTTCCTGACCTGTAAACGGAAGTCGCGCTGAGCGGAGACTTCGTGAAGCGGACGACGGGGATCGAACCCGCGACCCTCAGCTTGGGAAGCTGATGCTCTACCAACTGAGCTACGTCCGCGTAGCGCCATCATAGAGCCGTTTCCTCCGTCGCCAGGTTGACGAAACCGGCGCTTTGCTTGCGATTTGGCAAGTGGGCGGGACCACCGGTTCGGACGTGCCTTCCGGCGAACGATTCAGCAGTTCCTGCTGTGCTCTCGGCCGCGGCACCGGCCGTTCGCGTTCAGGACGCGAGCGCAGCGCAAGTGTTCGTCCTTCGCGGCATCTGTAATGGCATGTTGTCTTGGTGAGACGCGAAATCAGCTCTCGGCGGCTGTGGCTTCGGCCTTTGGGCCAACCGCGATGCCGCCGAGAAGTGCCATGCCCTCGAGCGTCAACACGGGTGCGTCTTGGTCAGTCCCCGACGGCGTGCGGGCGTCGACACCGCCGACGAGGGCCTTCACGTTCGACTCCAACCGCCAGTTCGCCGGTGTGCGGATGGCGATCCCGCCAAAGACCGTCTGTACGGACAGCCGTGCTCCCGGGGCAAGCGCGACCTCGCTGAGGTCGACGTCGATGCCGCCGAACCAGGCCAACATCGAGCCTCCCTTGAAGGCATTGGCGCGACTCTTGAGTTCGATGCCGTCGAAAATGGCGACGAGCGAGAGCTCGTCGCTCTCCTCGTCTCCGCGCGAGGGCAGGGCCCGCTTCACGAATGCCGCTGCGATCGCCATCCCCGTCACAACCCCGAGCTTGAAGACCACGAGTGATCGAAGCGCGCGCATCGTGCGTGAGCCTAGCGGTCGGCGCGCGGAGCCCGTTCAACGTGGCCACGCATCACGCAGACGCCGCGCCGTCTCGAGCAGGTGCTCGGGCAGCACCTTCACGTCGGCGAGCACCGGCATGAAGTTCGTGTCGCCCGTCCATCGCGGCACGACGTGCAGGTGCACGTGGTCGAGGATGCCTGCGCCGGCAATGCGGCCGAGGTTCCAGCCCAGGTTGAAGCCCTGCGGCGAATACTCCTGGCCGAGCGCGCCCATCGCTGAGGCAGCCAGCGAATGGATCTCCGACGCCTCGTCGCGGTCGAGCGACGCGAAGTCCCCCGTGTGCCGCACGGGGGCGACCATCACGTGCCCCGACGAGTACGGAAACTTGTTCAGCAACACCAGCGAGAACTCGCCGCGGTGCACGAGGAGATCCGCGTCGGCCTCACAGAAGATGCACTCGTGCTCCTCGTCCGCCTTCGCGATGTACTCGAGACGCCACGGCGCCCACAGCTGTTTCGGCACAGCCGCGCTTGTACCACACCCCGTCGCGTCCGGCAGCGGCGGCTCGCGTGGCCGGTTCTGCCCGAGGCCTTGAAATCTCTCGGCAAAGGGAGGAGCATTCACCGCATCCGGTACAGCGTGTCCGCTGATGTCGGGTGAGGACAGAGGACAGGGGGATCGTGGGCCTCCGAACGGGGCGCAACGGGAGATGCAAGACCACGTCTTCGGCGCGGCGCCGCATCGTCAACGCGGCGACGGCCCTCTGCTCGTTGCTGATCGCCGCTGCCTGCGTAGCAGGCGCAGGTGCGCGAACGGCCGAGCCGCCGTCGAACGACGATCGCGCAAACGCGCTGGTAGTCGCGTCATTTCCCGCGACGATCGACGGAACGACAGGCGGTGCCACGGTGGAGCGACTCGATCCGCAGAAGTCTCAATGTGGGACCGTGGAGTCGACCGTCTGGTACCGGATCAACCAGGCACCGGACGGGACGATTGCTCTGGCCGTCAGCGGTACCGGGCTCGCGGCGGTCGTCCGCGTCTACAACGTCACGAAGAGCGGCATCAAGGAGTTGGACTGCGCGGCGACGAAGGCTTCGGGGTCGGCCAAGGTCGCTTGGGAGACGACCCGGGGCAACTCATACCTGGTGCTCGTCGGCAAGAAGACGGGAACCGCCGATGCCGCCTTCAGGCTCGGCGCACAGCTCTTCCTGCCGCCGGCGAACGACTCTCCGCGCCAGCCGAAGAAGATCGCTCTCGGGACGCAGGTCCAGGCGACGACGCTCGGGGCGACGAGCGACGACGGCGACCCGCACTCCTGCGGGCTCGCCGGAGGCACGGTCTGGTACTCCGTCAGCCCCGGACAACGGGTGTCTCGCGTGGTCATTCGTCTGCACGCCGCCGCCGATCTCGACGCGGCTCTCGTCGTCCTGAGGAAGGTTCGCTCGCAGACCGAGGCGGTCGGCTGCGTCCAGACGGACCGAAAAGGGGACGCCGTGGCGGCGTGGGACGTCGAGCGCGGCGCGGTCTACCTTGTCGCGGTCGGTCAGCGCAAAGGCTCGTCGCCAGGCGACTTCTCGCTCAAGGCACTCGCAGCTCAACCGCGCGAGCTCGCGCCGGGGCAGCATCTCGCCCGTGGCAGCGTGCGGTCGCGTGTCGACTGGCTCACAGACGTGAACGACGTCTGGTGGACAACCTTCGTCCCAGGAACCACGTACCGCATCGCCTTCAGTTCCGAGGGCTGCGCGGCGCTCACGATCCGCGGCAAGGGCGACGTGCTGCGCTCGTACAGGTGCAGCGGCTATACCACCTTCACCCCGGGGCCGGACGCGGGGGGCCGGTACGTGTTCGAGGTGACGGCGCCGACACGGCCGGGCACGGCGCCGTACAGGCTGACCGTGCGGCCTGCAGGGCCAGACGACGTCGGCGTCGGGCTCCCGCTGGCGAACGTCGCGACGGTGCGCGGGACCCTCGCGCCACGCGCAGGGGACGTCGTCGACCTGTATCACTTCGAGGTCGCGGCGCTCAGTGACGTGCGTTTGCGGCTCGAAGGTGCGTTCTCGGTCTCGCTCTTGACGTTCGGAGGCGCGCAACTCGGATCGGGGCAGGGCGAAGCCGGCCGCACCCTGGGGCCGGGCAATTATGTCGCCGCGGTGCGCGCATCGCCCGGCGCGTCGGGAGGTGCGTATCGCCTGACGTTGATCGTCCGCGAGGTCACGAAGACGACTATCTCGGCCTCGTCGGCGCACGTATCGCCTGGATCCTCTGTCACCTTCACGATCTCAATCGCGCCGCCGCCCGACGGAGGCGTCGTCAAAGTCGAGATCGACCGCTTCGACACCCTCGCCGGGTGGCATTACCACCACACCGTTCGCCTGAGCGCCGGTGCAGGGTTCTCGTGGACGACCGCCCACGCCGGGTCGCTGGCGCGCGCGCGCTTCCTACCTCGGAACGATCAGTTTCAGCCCGAGCAACAGCGGCTACAGCCACCGTTCTCGTCGCGCCGCCTGTCGGCGGCGGGTAGACGGCATTCGCGCCTAGATCCAGCGTCGCCAGCGGAAGAAGCCGACCATCCCGACGATCGTCACGAACATGACGCCGACGACGACCCAGAACGCCATGCGCGTCCCCTCGCCGGGGAACGCGACGTTCATGCCGAAGATGCCGGAGATGAGCGTCAGCGGGAGGATGACAACGCTGAAGATCGTCAGGATCTGCAGCACGCGGTTCTGCCGATGGGAGATCACCGACTCGTTCGTGCTCTCGAGCGCCTCGACGACCTCCTTGTAGTTGTCGAGCAGGTCCCAGATGCGCTCGGCCGCGTCGACGATGTCGTCGAAGTAGAGCTCGAGCTCCTCCGGGAGAAACCGCTCGACACGCCGCTCGAGCAGGCGAAGCGTCGAGCGCTCCGGCTTGATGATCTTGCGATAGCTGATGATCTCCTGCTTGACGTTCGAGATGTCGCGCACGACCTCGTCCGCCGCGCCCTCGAACATCTCGTCCTCGATCACGTCGAGCTTGTGGCCGATCTTGTCGAGGATCGGGAAGCAGTAGTCGAAGAGATCGTCGAGCACCTCGTACAGCAGTCGTCCCGATCCCTTGGTGAAGAGCTGCTCGCGCAGTTCCTCGTCCTCGGCGCAACGGCGGAAGAGCCGCGAGACCGGGCCGAGCTGGACCGCCGGCAGCGTGACGAGGTAGTCAGGCCCGAGGAAGACGTCGAGCTCGCCCGCGTTCAGGCGGCCGATCGACTTGTCGTAGACAGGGAAGTGCAGGACGGCGAAGAGGTAGCCCTCCTCGTTGTAGTCGTCGACCTTGGGTCGCTGCCGCTTAGAGAGGACGTCTTCGACGTCGAGCGCGTGCCAGCCGAAGCGCTCGGCGAGCTCCTCGACCTCCTCCTGCGTCGGCGGCGCGTCGACGTGGATCCACGTCAGCCCGCCTGTGTTGAGCTCGCTCGGCCGCGGCCGCTCAGCGGGCGTCGCGACGGCAGCGTCGCGCGGGCGGCGAGGGCTTCTGATGCGGGGAAGGCTCGGCACCGGGACTGGACGGCTCGTCGGGACGCACGGTCATAACGCTCATTCTATCCGGCGGTCCCTTCTCCTATCCCTACGGGTTCCGGTTCCAGGTCTCCCAGCACGATTCCGGTCTCTCGCTCGGCCCTCGGGATTCGCGCGAGACGCAACGGGACGAGCCGCTCGAGCGCCAGAGCTCCGACCGAAGCGGCGAGGCAGACGGTCGCAGCGAGCGGCCACAGCGCAAAGGGTGCGGCCGCCAGGATCAGCCCTCCGATCGCAGGTCCGGCCGCCCCGCCGAGGCCCCACGACATCGAATGCAGAGCGAAGTAGCGGCCGCGGAGGCGGTCGCCGCCGAGCTCGCCGACGAGCGCCTGGTGCGCTGGACCGTGGAAGCACTCGCCGATCCCGAACACGATCGCGCACAACGTCACGGCGACGAACGCCGCGGTCGCCTCGAGCCAATATCCGCTCGCATCGACGCCGAGCCACGCGATCGCCCATAGAAACGGCATCAGCGAGAGCGCGCGTAACCGACGTCGCCCCTCGATCGCGCGCGAGATCGGTAACTGCGCGAGCACGATCGTGATCGTGTTGAAGAAGAAGATGAAACCGATCTCTTTTTCGGTGACGTGGCTCTGGTCGCGGATGAACGGCGGCAGCAGGTTGATGAGGGAATAGCCGGCGGCGACGAACAGGAAGTTCAGCGTCCACAACCCGAGGAACAGGCGGTCCCGCAGGACCTCGCCGTACGAGCCCGCGCTCTCCCCTTCCGCGAGCGGCGCCGTTCCCGGGTCGTGGATGAACCCGAGCACGAAGACGTACGCGAGGAACGTCAAGCCGTCCAGGACGAACAGCACCGTGAAGCTGGTCGGCGACTGCACGCTTGCGATGAAGCCGCCGGCGAGGCCTCCGAGACCGACGCCGAGGTTCATCGTGACTCGTTGCTGCGCGAATGCCGCGTGTAGTCGGTCGCCCGGCGTCAGGCGCGAGATCAGCGTCGACTGGCTCGGCCAGAAGCCGGCGCTTCCGATCCCTTCGATCGCGAGCAGCACGTAGGCGTGCCACGGCGAGCGGACGAGCGGCAGCAGCCCGAAGCCAGCCGACTGGAGGATCAAACCCGCGCCGAGCACGCGCCGGGCGCCCAGCCTGTCGATCACCGGCCCGACCGCGGCGCCCGTCACCAGCTGACAGAGGGACGAGATCGCGATCGCGATGCCGGCAGTCGCGATCCCGAAGCCGCGCACGTTGTGCAGGTAGATGGCGAGGAACGGGAAGACGACGCCGTTCCCGAACGAGTTCGTGACCCCGCCGATCTGGAGCAGCCAGACCTGGCGGGGCAGTTGCGGGTTCAGGCTGCGAAGGTACGCCAGCACGGGCTGGAGCGAGGATCACACAACGCGACTATCGAGCGGTGCGCTCTCCTCCTCGCGTCCCGAGAGCTCGTCGTCGATCGCCTGCCGCAGCTCCGCGAGCGCCGTTCGCAGCTCCGCGACGCGCTTCTGCCCCAACCTGCCTTCGACCGCCTCGGCGTAATCGCGGAAGGCGGGTCGCGCGCGGTCGAGCAGCCGCTTCCCCTTCGGCGTCAACCTGATCAGGAACGACCGTCCGTCGTCCGGGTTCGGCACCCGCTCCGCGTGGCCGCGCTGCTCGAGGCGCTTGACGCGGAAGATCACCGTCGAGAGCGGCATGACGAGCCTCGCCGCGAGGCCGGTCGGCGTCCACGGGCCCTCGGCGCCGATCATCACGTAGAGCGGATAGTCCTCGGGCGGGAGGTCGGTCCCGGCTAGGGCGGACTCGATCAGACGCTTGCGCTTCTGGTGTGCCCAGAAGACCTCGAAAAGAACAGTTGGTGGGCCGGTGCGAGCCACTAATGCAATCTTGCTCTAAATTTGTGCTACAAGGTTGTACTAATGCTGTCGGGCTTCCTCGCTCCGGTGAAGTATGGCCTCGTGCTCGGCGCCCTTATCGCCGCCCCGACGGTGTGCGCTGCCGCGGCGCCCACGCCGATCGCGAAGGTTTCGGTCGGCGCGCAGTCCGGCATGGTGCTTCCAGCGTCGGGCTGGCTCTGGACGACCGACCTTGCGCTCGGCCGCGTCGTGCGCGTCAATCCGGCAACGAACGCCGTCGTACGCCGAATCCCGTTCGCGAGCCGTCCGTTCGGCCTCGCGTACGGCGCCGGCAGCGTGTGGGTCGCCGATCGCTCGCTGAACACGCTCGGTCGCATCAACCCGCGCACGAACCGCGTGATCAAGAGGATCAAGATCGGCTTCAGCACGTACGGCGTTGCGTTTGGCGCCGGCAGCGTGTGGGTTACCAGCGAGACCGACGGCACCGTGCGTCGCGTGAGCCCGAAGAAGAACCGCGTCACGAAAACCATCAAGGTCGGCACGACACCGAACGGCGTCGTGTATGCGTTCGGGTCACTCTGGGTCGCAGACCTCGGCCGCGGCACACTCGTTCGCATCAACGTGAAGACGAACCGCGTGACGAAGCGGATCAGCATCCCGAAGGCCGACTGGATCACACCTTCGCCGGACGCGCTCTGGATCTCGAGCGAGGCGGGAAACGTCACGCGCGTCGATCCGGCGACCGGGGCGATCATCGCGACGGTTTCCGCCGGCGCTAACCCGCTCGGCTCAGCGTGGATCGGCAGCGAGCTCTGGGTCCCGAACATCGACGACGGCACGGTCTCGATCATCGATCCTGCGAAGAACGCGGTGCGCACGACCCTTACGGTCGGTAAGGCTCCGCTTTCGATTGCAATCGCTGCAGGCGATGCGTGGGTCTCCAACTCGGACGACGGCGAGCTCTGGAGGATGAACACGACCCAGTGACGATCGGCCGTGCTCGTCGCGCTGAGGTACCGTCAAAGCGTGAACGAGCGCGAGCTCGAGCGGAAAGCCAGGGTCGCGCAGCTCCTGCTGGACGCGGCGCGGTCGCTGGGCGAAACGCTCGAGCCTGATCGCGTCTACGACCGCTTCCGCGATCTGCTCGCCGACGTCGTCGCGCACGACGGCGTCCTCGTCTCGTCATATGACGAAGGCGACGGTCTCATGCGCTGCGACTACGCGTGGTCGGACGGTAACCGCCTCGACACGTCCGTCTTTCCACCCGTCGCGCTGAACCGCGACGGCGGCGGCATGCAGAGCCGCGTGATCGTGAGCGGCGAGCCGCTCCTCTTCAACGACGTCGCCGAGGTCGTTCAGCGTCCGGGCGGGACGTTCTACGACGTCGATCGCGAGGGCACGGTCCGGAAGCTGCCGGAGACGGGGCCTCCCGGAAGCCGCGCGGCGATGATGGTTCCCGTCAAGCACGAGGCTCGCGTCGTCGGCGTTGTCCAGGTGATGAGCAACACCGCCGAGTACTCGCACAACCAGCTGGAGCTCGTCGACGGTCTCGTGCAGCAGATGGCGGCGGCAGTCCGCAACGCAAGGCTGCAGAAGGAGCAGCGGCGTCTCGCGGCCGCAGAGGCCGCGGCGCGAGCGGTCGCTGCCGAACGCGAGCAAGCGGCAAATGTGCTTGACGCCGTCGGCGACGGCATCTTCCTCGTCGATCGCGACGGAATCGTGCGCCTGTGGAACCGTGCCGCCACGCTCGTAACGGGAGTGGACGCCGACGAGGTCTGCAACGCGCCCGTGACCGAGGTCTTCCCGGAGTGGGAAGCGGTCGTCGCGCGGATTCCCGTCGCCGAGCATGGCGCCGCCGCACGAAGCGCCACACTGCCGGCGCGGGTCGACATGCGCGACCTCTGGCTCTCGTTCGTGGCAGTGCGAAGCGCGGACGGGATCGTGTACGCGTTCCGCGACCTCACGGGCGAGCGTCGGCTCGAGGAGGAGAAGAGCGACTTCATCGCCACGATCTCGCACGAGCTGCGGACGCCGATGGCTGCCGTCTACGGCGCGGCGCAGACGCTCTTGAGCCGCGACAGCGAACTGACCGCTGAGCAAAAGCGCGAGATGCTCGAGATGGTCACGACGCAAGCCGCGCGCCTCGGCCAGATCACGGAGGCCGTGCTCCTCGCGACGCAGCTCGACCGTGGCACGCTCACCGTGGAGCGGGAGGCCGTCGACCTCGGCGAGCTGGCGCGTTCGACCGTCGAGGCGATGCGGCCGCAAATGCCGATCTCCGCGGAGGTCGATGTCGACATCGCGCCCGAGGTCGGCACGGCGTCGGGCGCGCGCGACCGGATCCAGCAAGTGCTCATCAATCTGCTCGACAATGCCGTCAAATACGGCGGGGAGGGCTTGGTCAGCGTTCGTGTCGAGTCTGCCAACGGCGTCGTGCGCATCCTCGTCGCCGACTCCGGCCCCGGCATCCCGTTCGCCGAGCAACAGCGGATCTTCGAGAAGTTCTACCGCTCGGGAGCCGAGCTGACGAGGACACACGGCGGGACCGGGCTGGGCCTCTACATCTCGCGCGAGCTTGTCCGGCGGATGGGCGGCCGCCTCGACGTTCGTTCGTCGCCCGGCGCAGGCGCGACGTTCGTGGTCGAGCTGCCGCGGGCGCCGTAACATCTCACGCCGCTCGCGACATCTAGCAAATGAGGACGATGACGGCGGCGAGCATTTGAAGAGCGACGCGAGGCTCCTGGGCGACGCCCGCAGCGATCCGCACGCGTTTCGTGAGCTGTACGAGCGCTACGCGGAAGGCGTGCACGGCTTCCACCTGCGACGCAGTCGCGACGTCGATGCGGCGCACGATCTGACTGCGGAGACGTTCGCGCAGGCGTGGCTCTCGCGGGCGCGCTTCCGCGACGAGGCGGGCGGTTCCGCGGGGCCGTGGCTCTTCGCGATCGCGCGGCACGTGCTGCTCGCGTCGGTGCGCCGCCGGTCGCTCGAGCGGGCGGCCTGTGAGCGCCTCGGCGTCTTCGAGCGGCTCGAGCGCGAGCCCGCGCAGGTCGAGCCGGCGGAGGCATGGCTCGACGGCTTGGACGAAGCCTTCGACGACTTGCCAGAGAGCCAGCGCGAAGCGATCCGGCTGCGAGTCGTCGCCGACCTGGATTACGACGGCGTCGCGGATGCACTAGGCACGACACCGAGCGCGGCGCGCGTTCGCGTCTCGCGAGGCCTGGCCGCGCTGCGCAGGCGAATCACGAACCCACTGGAGGCATCGAAATGAACAAGGCTGCTACGGATCTGACGAGGCTCGGCGACGCTCTGGAGCAGGCCGCCGCGCGCAACCTCGACACCCAGGCGCGACCGCGTCGGCGCTCGAAGCGTCTGGTCGCGATCCTTGCGATCCCGGCGGTCGTCGTCGTGACGGGTGCGAGCTTCGCCGCCGCCAAGTTGATCAGCGGCCAGGACGTCGCGGCGAGCATTCCCGCCGGAACGCTCTGGCTCGCGGGCACGGAGCCGACGTGCACCGTGGTCAAGCAGAACGTCGAATACCACTGCGTGCTCGCGCACGCGCCTTCCAACGCGATAAGCGACTGGATGGGAACCGTCGAGCCGACCGTCGACGCCAACAAGCACGTGAACGGCGGCTGCCGGTCGCTGGCGAGCGACGGCCGGGAGTGGCAGTGCTACATCGGCGAGGAAGCCGTCAGGCAGAAGATCGTGAGCGAAGGTTTCCTCGGCGAGTACGCGCCGAGCCCCGGCGTCGGCTAGCCGGCTGGGTCGGTGCCACGGACGTAGGTCTGGGCGCACTACTTCACGCGTTTACGCTACTCAGGGAGGGCGCCGCTCGTCCGGCGCCCTCCCGAATCTCGGGTCAGGCCTTGACGGCGATCATCTCGACGTACGCCGACGCGGCGACGAGCGTGTCGTCGCCGGAGCGGTTGTGAGTCCGATAGACGTCGAGAATGTCCGCGGCGAGTGCCTGCTGTCCGTCCCCGTCGAGCGCGCCGAAAGCCACCTTCGTCGGGCCGTACCAGTCGCGCATGTACTCGAGCATGTGCTCGGGCGAGCGAAAGCGCCAGGTGAGATCGCGCGGAATGACCCTCAGTGAGCTGATGCGGTCGCCGAAGAGCTCGCGCACCTTCGCCTCGTCGCCCCAGTTGAACACGGGCTGAACTCCCGGTGGCGGCGGGACGTGCTTGCCGGTAGCGCGGAAGACCTCGCCCATCATCGAGGCGGGTGCCCAGTTCGCCATGCCGATCCGTCCGTCGCCGCGGCAGACACGCACGAGCTCGTCCGCGACGCGCTGCTGATCGGGAGCGAACATCGCACCGAACGTGGAGATAACCACGTCGTACGAGTCGCTGTCGAAGGGGAGGCTCTGCGCGTCCGCGACCTGGGTCGTGATCGCGAGGCCCTCCACCTCAGCGCGCCGCTCCGCCTCTTCGAGGAGCTCAGGCACGAAGTCCGTGCACGTGACGTCGGCGAAGCGCCGTGCAGCGGCAAGCGAGGCGGTGCCCGTTCCACCGCCGACGTCGAGCACCCGTTCTCCGGGGTGAATGTCGACGCTCTCGGCCAGCAACTCGCCGTGGAGCACGAGAAGCGCGCCGACGCGGCCGAAGTCCCCACTCGACCAGACGCCCTGCTGGCGTTGGGTGATCGCCTTGTAATCGGGTGCAGTCGAGCTCATGTCTCTCCTCTCGTTCGCCGGGTGCCGCGCCGAAGCGATTCTCGCGCAGTCACGGCTTCCGATGCGCAACCACCGACGCTACGAAGTCACGACTGACCCGACTCGGAGGAGGTTTCCACTCGGGTCACGGAGCGTGAACTCACGCATCCCATAATCGGTGGTCCAAGGAGCTTCGGCGGTGACGCCCGCATGAGCCCACTCCGCATGGAGCGCGTCGGCATCCGCGACTGCTAGGTGGCAGCTTGTCGGCGCCGTCCACTCCGCAAACGAGGTTGTCTCGCCGATGAAATGCAGCTCAATGCTCCCGCGCCCGAGGATCATGTAGTTCCACTCCTCAGGAGGGGCTCCGCGGTTCTCAAAGCCGAGCTTTTCGAAGAAGCCGAGTGATTCGCGGAGGTCACGGCTCGGCAAGATCGGAACAGCTCGCTCGTTCATCTGACCTTGGGCACCCACTGCGCCCAATCATTATCGGATTACGCCGTCGCGGCGGCGACGAGCGGTACCGGCGCGTGTCACGGCCCGGCCGTGGCGCGGATTCCTGGCACGGATGCCTCGAAACGGGGCTGCAAATCGGGATGTTATTCGGCTGAGTGGGCACGGGGGTAGGCACCGTGCGAGCGCGAACAGCCGCGTTTTTGGGTCTAATAGGGCCTTGACGGCGGACGCACCAAGTGCGGCAAGGATGCGACCGGCTATCGGTGGTGGTAGCCCCCTTAAAGTTCTCCGGCGTCGTTGCCTGGCGGAGCCAGGGCGGGCGCACTGGGTCTGAGGGGTAACCCTTCTTGACGCCGAGCCGACCGGGACATGGGGTAGGCGGCGGCTCTTGCCCTGGCTCCGCCGCTTCGATCGTGACAACCGTGCGCCGTCGGAGCTACTAGACGTGTCGGGAGGATTCGCGTAGCCCGCTGCGGAAGCCGTGGCCGAGGCGACCGTGCGCGAAAGGGATCTAGCGCGTCCGGCGTGTGGTGGAACCCAGGATCACCTTCGATCTGTCAGACCACCAGCAGCCGCACCCTGTCGATCGGCCCGCACTTTCGGTTAGGTCTTCTGGCCGATTGTCTGGTGGAAGCTCCGGTCTGGAGCGGATTACGATTGTGGCGCAGCCCGGGCCTGCGGTGCTAATCCGGGCATGCCGTCAGGGGAGGGCGGCGAAATCGGAGGGAGAGGTTTCGCCGCCCTTCTCGTATTGGCAAGGTGTCGCTGCGGCCCACGGCGCAGCCGCGGCAAACGGGGGAAATCGACCGAGGATGAAACTCATCCGGCGAGTTCGAAAAGTCACGCGCGGCTCCTTTCTCGACAGGGGCCGCCCCGTCAGAACGAGCCGTTGACCAAGCCGACGGTTCCGTAGTGCTCGCGACCGTCGAGCCCGACGCCCTCGGGCCGAGACGAACCTTCGGGGGCCCCAGGGCGGACATTGCTTTGATGGCTCTCTATTCGCGTAGCCCCGGGGTCCGGCGGAATCGTGTCTCGTACCAGTGTGCACCGCGACCGACCGGGTCCCACCCCTCGCTCTGCATCCTTTCGACCAGCGCGCGGTGCGCCTCGAGGGCGCGCCCTTCTGGCACGGGGGCGCCCCCACCCAGGCTCCGGAACAAGGACGATCCCAGCGGCTCCGGCTCCGCAGACCGAGCGCGCCCGCCCGTCGCGACGGCGAAGAAGCCGGACTGCACGTAGCCGCGCCACCAGACGATCGTGCACTCCTCGCCGGCCGCGGCGGGCGCGCCGGGACCGGCCTCTGACCGGATCCCCTCGCCGCAACGGACGCAATAGTTGGCGTCGTCGGGCAGGGTTGCGCCACACCTCCGGCAGTCGAGGCTTCCGTCGCCCCCACCCGCACGGACGTCCTCGAGCCACGCACCAGGGCGGCGTTCCTCCGCGAGCGCCGCCTCGCGTGGGGCCTTCCGGGATCGTTGCTGCTGTTCGGCTGTGGCGCGTGCGGCGCGCTCGCGCGTCTTTTCCTCTTCGCCGCGGCGGCGTTCCTCGGTCTGTGCGGCCTCGTGCGCCGACTTTTCCGCGAGCTTGCGCTGCTTGGCTTCTTCTTCTCCGCGACGCTTGTCCTCGTTCCGACGTTCCCTTACTTCCTGTTCTTCGCGTCGGCGGGCCTCCTTCTCTTGGCGGAGGCGTTCCTCCTCGGGCCGCCTCGCCTCTTCGGCACGCCGAGGCGCCTCGGCGTGCGCGGCAGCCTGTGTGGCTCTCGGTGGCGCCTTTGCGGCGGCGAGTTCTTCGCGTCGGCGGATGATCTCGTCCTCCGACAGGCGCCGAACCGGTCGGAGGTTCACGAGCTTTGCGCCGCTCGAGGCGGTGGTCGGACGCTGGGCCGTCGGGGCCGGCGGTTCAGCCGGTTCCGGATCAGCGGCCACGCCGACCACCTCCGTCGAGACGGGTGCCGCTACGGCGGTCACCCCGAAGGCGTCCTGGAACGCAATCGCTCCGTCGGCCGGCTCACCGCTCGTCATCGCCTGGCGGATCGAGCTCAGATCCATCCATGCCGGCGCGTCGGCGGCGGCGAGTGCCGCGTATTCCTCGTCTGAGAACCAGACGGCGGCCGGCTTGAGGATGTCGAGGAGCTCTAGCTTCGCCTGTGGAGCGAGCTCGTCTTCGACGACGACGAGCTGGACCCCGAGGTGCCAGGCGGCGAGCGCGAGCCACACGGACGCGGCGGAGCCCTCCGAGACGGTACTCCAGACGCATTCGCCTTCCCGTACGCCGAGCCGGCGCGCGCCAGACGAAGCCTGCTCGAGGAGGGCGTTGTGTGTGTACGCCGCGCCGCGGAAATCGGCGCCGTCGTGCCCGTTGACGATGACCGCGAAGTCCTCCGGCCTCGTCGGGTAGGCAACGTCTGCATGCGCGTAAGCGGTCTGGCGCGGCTCCAGGTCGCGCGCACAAAGCACGCCGGTTCCGGCCGTCGCGGCGAGGTCCGGTCGCGGGAGAGCGGATAGGGCGCGGACCGCGCGCGAGGCTGCGGCGAGGGAGCGGATTTGGGCGATCGGCGTCGAAGCTGGACACGGGACTGCGACTCCGCCCGCCTCGACGACTCCGAGAAGCGCGCTCCGCCAGTGCCGGTCGCGGCCCGCGAGGACGATGATGCGCTCGCCGAGCTCCAGGCCGTGCCGACGCATCAGATGCGCCCACTGCGCGGCCTCCTGTGCGACCTCGACGAACCTGTGATGCTCGATGACGCCGCTCGAATCGATGTACGTGAACGCGTAACGCCCGTTCTTCGTGCTGATCCGGAACAGCTCGAGCGCGGCGTTCGTGACCGCGGGCTCGTCGTTGGGGAGCTTCACGCGACGCTTCATGTCGCAGGCGCGGACGCTCCGTCGGGCAGACGGAGGTCTGGCCGCAACGACGCCTTCCCCCGACAGGTAGCCAAGAGCTCGATTTTGTCACTCGATCCGCAAGCCGAAAAGCGAGAAAACGCCACCCGAACGGGGGGGTCAGCGGACGCGAGTGATGCCTCTATGAAGGTCAAGGGGTCACTGGGGGTGTTCGAGGAGTCGGTAGAGGTTGCGGGGCGTCGTCTTGCCCGACGAGGAGGCGAGGACGCCGCCAACGTCAGCGCGGGCACTGGATTTCGATCCGACTACCCCTTCGGCTTCAGTAAGTGAAGCACGAAGCCGAGCTCCTGTAGCACGTCCGCGCTCAGAAGGGCGGCTCAGGAGGGCGCGTGCCGGGCGGGCCACGGTCGCATTCACGGCTTCGGCCGGGGATCCGGCGCGAGGATCGCCGGCGATGTTCCGGTACCTGCTCCAGTTGCCTGACGGCGAGCCGGCCAATCCTGCGATCTCATAACTGCCGTTCCGACGTGGTCGGTTGGTGACGTGATCACGGTCGGACGCGGCGAGCAGTTGCGTGTGGTCGCGATTGATGACTTCCCACACGCGGAGCTTGTCGAGCAGGCGTTCAACGGCGTGTTCACGGTCAAGCCGGCATAGGAACTCGCCACCGCGCCGCGCAAAAACCGGCGTTACAATCACGGCCGAGCTTTGCCCTGCGGCAGGTGAGAGGCTATGACGCTGGTCTGCATCGAGTGCGGCGAGACGAGTGAGGACGGCGAAGGCTGGAAGGCCGAGCTCGTCGCCAAGCTGATCGACAGTGACGAGTTCGAGGTGCAGGGGCCGCACGAGGTCGCGGTCTTCTGCCCGAGGTGCTGGTCGCGGGAGTTCAGTGACTCGTAGTGGCGGAGCCAGGGCCAGGGCCTCGCGCACTCTCCCCTAGGGCGTGAGATGAGCGCTGCTTCGAGGTGGCCGCACACCCCTTGCCGCATCCCTGGCTCCGGCTCGAAATATAAGTCCGGCTACGGGCGGTTTCAAGACCAAGATTTCGCCACCCGAATAGCCAGAAGGCGGGGGCGAGTCGCCGCGATGGCAGCGGGGTAGAAAGTTCGGGCGGGGCGTTAGGTGCGGAGCCAGGGTGGGCCGGTTTGCAAGCATGAAAAGACGGAGTCAGGGCACCAGCCGCACAATCCTCTCCCCGTGCGGCTCGGCGCTCATTAAAGGGTTGCCGCAGACCCCCAAAGCGCCACCCTGACTCCGTCTGACAATCAAAGAACACAGCCTTGAACAGAAACAGGGTCGAAGGTCCTAACGCCGCTCGCGGAAGGTCCTGGGATCAACGGCGTGTTCACCGTCGAGCCGGTCGTGGCTTGAGGTTGCCCTAGCGGGCGGTCGGTTTACGATCGGGGAGTGGAGCTTCCATGCGGCGATCGACGACTTCCCGCATGCGGAGTTCGTCCGAGCAGGATGTGCGCGCGATCTTCACCGTCGAGCCCGTGTAACGGCCGCGTCGCTGCGTCGCCAAAGTTCGGTGAGGTCCCGATCCGTCACCGGTCGTCGTTTCGGACCTGAGTGGCGCGACTGGCGCCGGATGGTTGCGCGCTACGGCTCCGCGCGCCGGCGGTAAATGCGCCCGGCAGGAATAGCACCACCCTGCAAACAAGCATCTTTTCCCGGCGGGGACAGCACCGGGACAGCACCGCCTCGCACATATCGCGCGTTTTAGGCGTTAGATGTCGGCGTCCCTCGTCGCCGCGGCCAGGGCGCGAAGGTCGTCCGGCGGGAACCCGACAGCCCAGCACCCGCCCTTTTGGGCCACTTCCTCGACGAAGGCCGGGTCGTGTAGCCGCCGCGCAATTCGCTATCCGGTTGGCCGTCCACGAGCACGCTCGAGGTGCTTAGGACGATCTCCTTGAACGCCTGGTTGTCCTGCTCGGTCACGAAACCGACGTACGCCGCCCCGTTCATCGCGCTCCAGGACTGACACGACGCGACGGTGCGAATCCCGCGCTGCCACAACGCACGGAGAAGCGGAACCATCGCCGCGTCTACGTCGACGCCGCCGATCCTTGTTTGGGGATGCTCAGCCACGGCTACGGGTGAGCGCGATCGTGCGGTCGACCTCGCGGTAGTCGGTAAGCGCGTGCACGTAGTGCTCCCCGGCGACGCGTTTCGAGTCGCCCAGCAGTTGCGGCTATGAAGCGGAGCCGGTGTCGGAGTCGCCGGCCGTGGACGGGCGTGAGTGTCCGTTCCGTCGCGTGCCGGCCGGTGGCGCCGTGGAAGCGCGGACGCAGAGCCGCGGCCGGAAGAGGAAGTTCGGTAGCGGCTTGTCCGGTTCGTGGATCTGCGAGCGGAGCGCGTCGACCGCCGTCTGGGCGATCTCGTCGATCGGTTGCTCGATCGTCGTCAGCGGCGGAGACGTCCATGTGGCCGCGTCGATCCCGTCGAAGCCGATGACGGAGAGCTGCTCCGGGACCCCGAGGCCCTGGCGGGCGGCCTCCTGGAGTACGCCCATCGCCATCACGTCGCTCGAGCAGACGACTGCGGTCGGGCGCTCCGGCCGCTCCAGCAACTCGCGCAGCGCGTGCCGGCCGCCCTCGACCGCGAAGGCGGCGTGCGCGACGAGGGCATGCCCGTCGACGTCCGCCGAGCGGAGGGCAGCCAGCCGCCCCGCGGCCTTGAACCGGGTCGGCAGGTAGTGCTCAGGCCCGGCGACGAAGCCGATCCGCTTGTGACCGAGGTCGATCAGGTGCTGGGTGGCGAGCTCGCCCGCGGCGTGCTCGTCGACGCCGACGGAGGGGATGTCCAGCGTCGGCAGTGCGCCGTTGACGAAGACGATCCGGGCCCCCTCGGCGAGGAGCTTCGTGTAGTGACCGTGCTCGCCGCGGAGGTTCGTGATCTCGGAGGAGATGAAGATCATGCCGTCGACGCGGTGGTCGAGCAGCATGTGGACGTAGTCGACCTCGCGAAACGCGGCGCCGGTCGTGTTGCACAGGATCGACGCGAACCCTTCCGGCGCCGCTCGCGACTCGATCGCCTGCGCGAGCGCGGGGAAGATCGGGTTTGCCAGCTCGGGCACGAGCAAACCGATCAGGCCCGTCGCCGGTTGCCGCCCGGGAGGGACGTACAGCAGCTCACGCATCGCGCGCTCGACGCGCTCGCGCGTCTCGGGGCGCACAGGGCTGCCGCCGCTGGCGACGCGCGACGCCGTCGCAAGGCTGACGCCTGCGCGCTGGGCGACTTCTCTGAGCGAGGACATGTTCCTGAGTTATGTAACAGTTTTATGAAGGCGCGGCAAGAACAAACTTTCCACCGAATCGCGTCGTCTTATAAGGCAGGATGCGGACGCATACCCGAATAGAGCCGGCCTCTTGACATCTCTCGGAAGAGGGGCTAGCTTGCCGCGTGTTTCATGCCGGTAAGACGTGTTTCATGTCGAGCCCTCGGCCCGTGGCCAGGGATCAGGTCGGCGCTGGTCGCCGCCCGCGACGCTTTCACGACGCTTCGCCGGTGTCCGCTCGATCAGACCACAGGAGGGTTCACGTAATGAACAGGAAGCACACCATCACGGCGGTGCTCGTTGTCGCGCTCGCAGCGATCGTCGCGGCGCTAGCGGGCAGCGTCAACGCCGCCGTCAAGGCGTCCGACGCTCACGATCTGGACCGACGCCGACCGCCAGACGGCCGTCACGCAGGTCGCCAACCAGTGGGCCGCCAGCCGCGGAGTCCAGATCAAGGTCGTCCAGAAGCAGTTCGGCAACATCCGCGACGACCTCGGCACGGTCGCCGCGGCCGACGCACCCGACGTCATCGTCGGCGCGCACGACTGGACCGGCAAGCTCGCAGCCAACGGCCTCGTCGCTCCGCTCTATCCCAAGGCGGCGACGCTGAAGCAGTTCCCCAGTTACGCAATCGGCGCGTTCTCGTACGGCACCGCAGTGAAGAAGCTCTACGGCGCCCCGGTGGCGATCGAGAACGTCGGCCTCGTTGTCAACACGAAGCTTGCGAAGGTGCCGACGACCTGGGCGCAGCTCGAGCGTGAGGCACTCGCGTTCAAGCACAAGAAGTCGGGCAACCTCGCGATCGCCGTCCAGCAGGGCACAAACGGCGACGCATACCACATGTACCCGTTCTTCTCCGGCCTCGGCGGCTACGTCTTCGGCCGGAACCACGCGGGCAACCTCGATCCTTCCAACATCGGCGTCGCGAATTCCGACGTTCATCAAGAACTCGAAGCTCATCGACAAGTGGAACAAGGAGGGCCTGATCAACGCGAAGGTCGACTCGACCACCGCACAGAGCGCCTTCCTGAAGAAGCAGGCCGCCTTCTGGGTGACCGGCCCGTGGAACATCGACACGATCAAGAAGGCCGGGATCTCGTTCAAGGTGATCCAGGTCCCGACGATCGTCAAGCGGGCAGCGCCGTTCCTCGGCGTCCAGGGCTTCATGGTCACGAAGTACGCGGCGACGCACAACGTCGACGCCGCAGCCCAGGACCTCGTGGCCAACTACATGATGACCCCGTCCGCGCAGACGGTGCTGGCTGCCGCGAACAATCGCTTCCCGGCCAACACGGTCGCGGGCAAGTCGGTCAAGGACCCGTACCTCTCGCAGTTCGGCAAGGCGAGCGTGGGCGGCGTCCCGATGCCGAACATTCCGCAGATGGACAGCGTGTGGTCGGACCTCGGCGGCGCGTGGGTCAAGTCGACGAAGGGATCCGGCTCGACCAAGGCCGCGGTTGCCTTCAGGGCCGCAGCTCGCTCGATCGCCAACAAGATCGGTTAGTAAGATCGGCAACTAGTTAAGAGCACGGCGCAGGCGCCCCCTCGGGCGCCTGCGCCGTACCGTGTCCAGCCCTGTGACCGCCAACGCCAGCCCCGCTCCGGCAGCCGAGCCCGCACAGACGTTCCGGCCGGCATTGAGCGCCCGTGCGATCGCCGCCTTCTCGGGCTGGGTCGGGCTCACGCTAAAGATCGCGCTGCTGTCGCTTTCGAACGCGGTCGCAGCATGGGCCGCGTACGTCCTCATCGACCGTGGCAAGTGGCCGGCAGTCGCGCTGCTCCTCGTTGTTACCGCGACCGTCGACTGGGTGTACCTGTCGCAGCGCACGCTGCCGCTGAAGTTCCTCGTCCCGGGGATGATCTTCCTGCTCGGGTTCCAGATCGTGCCGATCCTCTACACGATCAACGTCGCGTTTACCAACTACTCGACCGGCCACGTCATCTCGAAGCCGGACGCGATCCAGCAGATCAAGCTCATCTCGCTCGAGGCGCCGCCGAGCGCCCGGCAATACACCATGGCTCCCGCCCACGACAAGAACGGCAAGCTCGTCCTGATCCTGCGCGACGACGCAACGGGCAAGAGCTACGTCGGCACGCAGGACGGTCTGACGCCGCTGCCCGCCGGCTCCGTCAAGGCCGGCGCGCTCGGGATCGTCGCCGCCCCGGCCGCGTACAAGCTCGTCAAGGGGCCGGCGCTGTTCGCGATCGACGCGCAGCTGCGCAACTACACCGTTCCGGCGGGAGGCGACAGCGCCGTCCGGCCGCAGGGAATCGGCGCGGCCGTCGAGCTGCGGCCCACGCTGCGCTACGACGCGACGCGCGACGTCTTCGTCCGGATCTCGGACGGCAAGGTCTTCCGGGACAACGGCCGCGGCTCGTTCGTCGCTGGCGCCGAGGAGCTCGAGCCCGGCTGGAAGACGTACATCGGCTGGAGCAACTTCCGGAGCATCGCCAAGAACCCACTGGTGCGTCAGCCGTTTCTCCGCGTCTTCGTCTGGACGTTCGTCTTCGCCATCGCGACGGTCTTCCTCTCGTTCGCCATCGGGCTCTTCCTCGCGATCGCCCTCGACAAGCGGGGGATGCGGTTCCAGCGGACCTACCGTTCGATCCTCGTGCTCCCGTACGCGATCCCGGGCTTCCTCTCGCTGCTCGTCTGGGCCGGCCTGCTCAACGACGAGTTCGGCGTCGTGAACAGGACTTTCCATCTGAGCGTTCCCTGGCTCTTCGACGCGAACTGGGCCAAGGTGGCGTGCATCCTCGTCAGCGTCTGGCTCACGGTGCCGTACTTCTTCCTCGTCTCGATGGGCGCGCTCCAGTCGATCCCGGCCGAGTTGATCGAGGCGGCGCGGGTGGACGGCGGCGGCCCCTGGCAGCGGTTCCGCCGCGTTACGCTGCCGCTGCTGCTGGTCGCGGTCTCGCCGCTCTTGATCGCGTCGTTCGCGTTCAACTTCAACAACTTCAACGTCATCTACCTGCTGACGGGAGGTGGCCCGGCGCAGGGCGGCTCGAATGTCGCGGGCGCGACGGACATCCTGATCAGCTACACGTACAAGCTCGCCATCGCGAGCGGCAAGGGGAACGACTACGGTCTCGCGACGGCCGTCTCGATCATCATCTTCCTGATCGTCGCGACCATCTCGGGCATCGCCTTCTCGCGCACGAAGGCCCTGGAGGAGGTGCGATGAGCACGCGCGAGACCACCGCGCCCGGCGTCGTGATCCCGGCGCCCGTCGCCGCCGAGAAGCCGGCTCCGCCGCGCCTCAAGCTTCGCGACACGTGGTGGCGCCACGCCGTCGGGGTCGTCGCGGTCGTCATCTCGCTGTTCCCGGTCGTCTTCATCATCTCGGCCTCGTTCAACCGCGACAACTCCGTCGGTGGGACGAACGTCCTCCCGACCCACTTCACGCTCGACAACTACAGCGGCATCCTGCACAACCACGTGCGTGACGTGAGCCATCCCGGCTATGTCGACGCGCCCTTCCTGCGCTGGTACCTGAACTCGCTCGTGGTCGCCGCGGTGGCCGGAGTCCTGACGGTGATCCTGGGTGCGCTCGCCGCCTACGCGTTCAGCCGCTTTCGCTTCAAGGGGCGCAGGCTGGGGATGCTCGCGCTGCTCCTGATCCAGATGTTCCCGCAACTTCTGCTCGTCGTCGCCATCTACCTGATCGTGCTGAACGTCGGGGGCCTTGGAGGTCCCTTCCAGGCCATGGGCCTGAACACGCTGACCGGGCTGATCATCGTCTACCTCGGCGGCGCGCTCGGAGTGAACACGTGGCTGATGAAGGGCTTCTTCGACACGATCCCCTCGGAGCTGGACGAGTCGGCGCGCGTCGATGGCGCCACGCCGGCACAGATCTTCTGGGGCGTCGTGCTGCCGCTCGCGGCGCCCATCCTCGCCGTCGTCGGGCTGATCTCGTTCATCTTCACGTTCAACGAGTTCGTCGTCGCGAGCGCGATCCTGCAGACGAGCTCCCACCAGACGCTGCCGCTCGGGATGCGCGGCTTCATCGACCAGCAGTACGGGCAGCGCTGGGGGCCGTTCGCGGCCGGTGCGCTGCTCGCGGCGATTCCGGTGACCGTGCTCTTCGTCGGCATGCAGAAGTGGATCGTCAGCGGCCTCACGGCGGGCTCGGTCAAGGGATGAGCGTCGCTCGAAGCCTCGAGCGGGCGGGTGCGCTGCTGGACGAGCCGCACCACGACGGCTCGGGCAGGTACGTGCTCGAGCGGCCGGACGAGCTCGGCGGCGAGGCGACCGTCCGTCTGCGCGTGCCGCGCGGCTCGAGCCCCGAGCGGGTCGTCCTCAGCTACGACCGGGACGGCGAGCCGCGAAACGTCGCGGCGATCGTGGACGAGGAGACGGAGACCGAGACCTGGTGGCGGGCGAGCTTCCCGGCGTGGGCGCCGTCCGTCCGCTACCGCTGGCTGCTCTCCGGCGGCGGCGCCGGCTACGCGTGGGTGAACGGGATGGGCCTCGCGGCGCACGACGTCACGGACGCGGACGACTTCGTCATGCCCGTCGGGGACACCGGTCCGGACTGGCACCTCTCGTCCGTCGTCTACGAGATCTTCCCGGACCGTTTCGCGTCCGGCGGTGCAGGCGTGGACGCCCCCTCCTGGGCGGTGCGGCGGGAGTGGGACGAGCTGCCCACCCGCCGCGGCCCGGCCACGACGGCCGAGTTGTTCGGCGGCGATCTGCAGGGAATCGAGCGGCACCTCGACCACATCGAGTCGCTCGGTGCGAACCTGATCTACCTCACGCCGTTCTTCCCTGCCGGCAGCTCCCATCGCTACGACGCCACGTCGTTCGACCACGTCGACCCGCTGCTCGGCGGCGACGAAGCACTCGTCTCGCTGACGCGCGCAGCTCACGAGCGCGGCATCCGCACGATCGGCGACCTGACGCTCAACCACACGGGGAGCGCGCACGAGTGGTTCCGCGCGGCGCTCGCCGATCCCGGCGCGGCGGAGCGCTTCTTCTACTACTTCGACGAGGCGCTCCCGCACGGCTACGAGTCCTGGCTGGGCCACGCGTCGCTCGCCAAGCTCGACTGGCGGAGCGAGGAGCTGCGGGTCCGGCTCGGCGCCGTCCTCCGCCGCTACGTCGAGCCGCCGTTCGACCTCGACGGCTGGCGGATCGACGTCGCGAACATGATCGGCCGTTTCCGCGGTCTCGATCTCAACCGGGACGTCTCGCGCTGGGCGCGGGGCGAGGCCGGTTCGAAGCTGTTGGTCGCCGAGCACGGCTACGACTTCCGGCCCGACCTGGATCCCCGAGGCTGGCACGGCGTCATGAACTACGCCGGTTTTCTGCGCCCGCTCTGGATGTGGTTGCGCCGGGACGATCCCGACCGGGAGCAACGCCGGGAGTTCTGGGGCGTTCCCGTGCCGGTGCCGAGGGTCGGCGGCGTCGAGGCCGTCGAGACGATGCGCCTCTTCCGGGCCGGGATCTCGTGGGACGCGGTGCTGCACTCCTGGTCGCTGCTCGACAGTCACGACACTGCGCGCTTCCGCTCGATCGCCGGCTCGCGCGAGCGGCAGCTCGTCGGGATCGCCATGCAAGCGACGACGACCGGCGTGCCGATGCTCTTCGCGGGGGACGAGCTCGGGCTCGAGGGAGTCCTCAGCGACGACGCGCGTCGCACGATGCCGTGGAGCCGCCCGGAGACGTGGGACGCAGAGTTGCTGGCCGGCGTGCGGCGCCTGCTCGCGCTGCGGCGCTCGAGTGACGCGCTCACGCGCGGCGGCATCCGCTACGCCCATGTCGGCGCGGACGCGATCGCGTACCTACGCGAGGCACCGGGCGAGCGGTTGTTGTGCCTCGCTGCACGCGCCGCGCACGACCCGGTCAGACTCTCGCTCGCGAGCCTGGGAGCCGCCGGGCTCGACACGCTGGAAGGCGCGGACGCAGCCCTCGAGGACGGCGAGGCAGTCCTGCCGGGCGACGGCCCGGCGTTCTCGATCTGGAGATTGGAGGAGGTTGTCCGCCGTGGCTGACGTGGAGTTCAAGGACGTCGACAAGATCTACCCGAACGGCGTCCAGGCGGTCTTCGACCTGACGCTCGACGCGGGCGACGGCGAGTTCCTCGTGCTCGTGGGGCCTTCGGGCTGCGGCAAGACGACGGCGCTGCGGATGGTGGCCGGGCTGGAGGACATCTCGGCCGGCGAGCTGTCGATCGGAGGCCGCGTCGTCAACGACGTGACGCCCAAGGAGCGGGACATCGCGATGGTGTTCCAGAACTACGCCCTCTACCCACACCTGAGCGTCGCCGAGAACATCGCGTTCGGGCTGCGGCTGCGCAAGACGCCGAAGCAGACGATCAACGAGCGCGTCGCCTGGGCCGCGCAGATGCTCGACCTGGCGCCCTACCTCGACCGGAAGCCAAAGGAGCTCTCGGGAGGCCAGCGCCAGCGCGTGGCCATGGGCCGCGCAATCGTGCGCCAGCCGCAGGTCTTCCTGATGGACGAGCCGCTCTCGAATCTCGACGCGAAGCTCCGCGTCCAGATGCGCGCCGACATCGCGAAGCTGCAGAAGGAGCTGGGCACGACGACGCTCTACGTCACCCACGACCAGGTCGAGGCGATGACGATGGGCGACCGCGTCGCCGTGATGAGCAAGGGCGCCCTGCAGCAGGTCGACGTGCCGCAGACGCTCTACGACCGGCCTGCCAACCTCTTCGTCGCCGGTTTCATCGGCACGCCGCCGATGAACCTGCTCGCGGGGATGGTGTCCGTGAACGGCGGCGTCTCGATCCGGCTGGGTCCGAACGATGTCGCGCTCCCGGAGGAGGCCGTGCGTCGGTATCCCGGGCTGCGTGAATACGGAGGCAAGTCCGTCGTCGTCGGGATTCGCGCGGGCAATCTCCATCCGCCCTCCGAGCGACCCGACCTACCGACGATCACCGCCCGCGTCGAGCTCGTGGAGTCGCTCGGCGGCGAGTCGATGGCGTACTTCAAGGTCGACGCGCTCCACATCCGCAGCGACGCGACCGCGTTCGACGAGGCGCTCGCGGCGGCTGACGAGAGCGCCGAGACCGTAGTCGGGTCGCGGCCGAACCTCGTCGCCGCGTACCCGCCGCACATCCAGCTCCGGCTCGGCGACGACGTGCCGGTCGCCATCGACGCCGCACAGCTCTACTTCTTCGACGAAGCGTCGGGTGCGCCGCTCCGCTAGCGCGGCCGCCGCCGTGCTCGTCGGGCTCTCGCTCGCCGCCGGGGCGGGCGGCGGCACGGCCGGGTTGTCCGCGGGCGGGAGCGGCCTACCGGCCGCGCTCACCAGGCCGCCGGGCGTCTCCGGCCTGGCGACGCAGCGGATCTACTTCGTGATGCCGGACCGCTACGCGAACGGCGACTCCGCCAACGACACCGGCAAGCTGCACGGCAACCGGGGAATCACCGGCTACGACCCGACCGACAGCGGCTACTTCCATGGCGGCGACTTCAGCGGCCTGACCGGCGGCTGCACCGATCCGGTCCGTGGGCTCCTGCGGCTGAAGGGTCTCGGCTTCACATCGATCTGGGTGACGCCGCCCGTGGTGCAGCAGGTCGTCAACGGCGGAAGCGCGGGCTACCACGGGTACTGGGGGCTTGACTTCCTGAACGTCGACCCTCACCTCGGCACGAACGCCGACTTCGGCGCCTTCGTCGCGTGCGCTCACTCGCTCGGCCTGAAGGTGATCATGGACGTTGTCGTCAACCACACCGGAGACGTCGTCAGGCTCACCGGCGGCTCGTCGTACAGCGACGCGCCGTACCGGAACTGCACGGGAGCCGTGTTCGATCCCGCGCGATACGTCAGGGCCGCGAGGTTCCCGTGCCTGCGCGCCCGCGACATGCCGCGCGTCCCCTTCGTTCTCTCCGGCGACGCGCGGGCCAAGAGCCCCGCGTGGCTGAACGATCCCCTGAACTACCACGATCGCGGCGACATCAACTTCGGCTCTTGCAGCGAGGCCTGCTTCGAGCAGGGCGACTTCTACGGTCTCGACGATCTCTTCACCGAGAAGCCGGCGGTGATGAAGGGCCTTGCGACCATCTACGCGGGCTGGATCCGGAGGTACAAGCTGGACGGCTTCCGCATCGACACCGCGCGGCACGTTAATGCCGACTTCTTCCGGTTCTGGCTGCCGCGGATCCGGGCGGCGGCCCGGGCGGCCGGCGTGCCGCGCTTGCAGATCTTCGGCGAGGTCCCGCTCGACGACGCCGTCGATCTGGCGCCGTACGTCCGCGACCGCGGGCTGCCGAACGTGCTCGACTTCCCGCTCCAGGCCGCGGCGGCCGGCTTCGTCTCCGCCGGCTCGTCCGCGAAGGCGGTCGCGAGCCGGCTCGCCGACGACGACTACTTCCGACTCGCGGACGGCGTCGATCCGGCCCCGCCTACCTTCCTCGGCAACCACGACATGGGCCGGGCCGCGCAACAGATCCGCTCGCGGATGCAGCCGGACGATGGCGCACTGTTGCAGCGGACACTGCTCGGCTACGACCTGCTGTACCTGCTGCGCGGCGCGCCGGTCGTCTACTACGGCGACGAGGTCGGGATGATCGGCGGCGGCGGCGGCGACAAGGCCGCGCGCGAGGACATGTTTCCGACGCAGGTCGCGGACTGGCAGACGGAACCGCGACTCGGCTCGCCTCCGATCGGCAAGGGCTCGTCGTTCGACGTCCGCGACAACCCGATCGAGCTGCGTCTGAAGCAGCTGGCGTCCCTGCGGGGCGCGAACCCGGCGTTGGCGACCGGGCCGACGATCGTCCGGCGCGCTACGGGGCGGCTGCTCGTGATCTCCCGGATCGACACCGGCGAGCGGCGGGAGTACGTCGCGGCGCTAAACGCGGGCAGCGAGCCGGTGCGGGCGACCGTGCGGACCGCGACGCCGTCGTCGACATGGCAGTCGCTGCTCGGCGCATCCAGCGGTTCGAGCGGCGCCGAGGGTTCCCTGACCCTGACCGTGCCGCCGCTCTCCACCCTGCTGCTTCGCGCGGACGGCCGGATCCCGGGGGCCGCGCCGAAGGCGCCGGTCCTGAAGGTCGGCCCAGACGATCTGACCGAGCTGCTCCGTCTGGCCGCGCCCGTGTCGGGGACCGCTCCGGTCTCGGTTGCGTTCGCGGTGCGCGCGGCGACGGGCGGCGTGTGGAAGCGCGTCGCGGTCGACGACACGCCCCCGTATCGCGCTTTCCTGGAGCCCGGCAAGTACCGCCGCGGCGCGAGGCTCCGCGCGATCGCGGTCGTGCGCGCTCTCGACGGGCGGACGGCGGCGTCCAGGGCCGTGCCGTTCACAGTCGGCCGCCGATGAGAGAAGGCGTTCGGCGGATGCCCGGGGGTTCGCCGTCGGGTCTGCCGATATTGGCAAGCGCTCAGCTCGGTGGCCAAGTCGCGAGAGGCACCCCGATCTCCCACTCATGCCCGAACGGGTCGATGATGCGGCCAAGCCGCCAACCGTGCTCGTCGTTTACAGCCGCCGATTCCGTCGCGCCGGCGGCGACGGCCTGCCGCACGAGCCGGTCGGGATCCTCGACCACCAGCAGCGTCCGGCTGGTCGCACCGTCGATTGCGCGTGGACTGAGGCGCTTCATGGCCGCCGACGCTGCAGCCACCCAGAACGTTGCGTCACCCACGCCCAGTTGCGCGACGATGTCATTGCCCTCCCCGACGCGATGAAGGACCCGCGCGTCGAACGCGGCTTCGTAGAACGCAACTGCCTCACCCGGAGTGTCGACCCAGAGTTCCGGCTGGATGCTCGTCATCGCCAACCTCCGGTTCGCGTGGCGTGGTCCGACAGGGTCCAGCCTAGGGCAGCCGGCAGCAAGCCGAGGAACCGATCCAAACCGGCCATCTCCCCCTGCCGACCGATTACCTCCACGGGTCAAGCTCCCCGTCAACCTGTACCCCTTCTCGCCCGAGTCTACGGCGACAGGACGGGCGCGCCTAGGGAGGGCTATAGATTGCGCCAAGAACCGCCTTCGATTCACATCGGCCCGTTCGCGCCGTAGCCGACCCCGTCGGTGCGGCAGGCGTAGGCAAACTCCCCTCGGGCACAACGCGAGTCTACGACCTGGGCGTTGTCAGGTTCGCTGACATCCCGGGACAGCACCGCGACAGCACCGTTTCGCAAATCCCGCACATCTCGCACGAACCGCTTGGCTCAACCGTGCGGATCGCGCTTACCGACACGGCGGTGAATGCGCCCGGCAGGAATCGAACCTGCGACCTCGCGCTCCGGAGGCGCGCGCTCTATCCCCTGAGCTACGGACGCCGGGTTGCCTAGTGTATCGACGTGGAACTCAGCGCCCGAGCCGTCACGCTTCGTCTCGCCGAGACGTTCACGATCTCGCGCAGTTCGGAGGACGAGGCCGAAGTGGTTCACGTCGAGGTGCGCAAGGCACATGCGAGCGGCTTCGGCGAGGCGGCGCCGAACGAGCACTACGGCGAGTCGGTCGAGTCCGCGCTCGGGTATCTCGAGAACAACTCGGAAGCGCTTGGCGATGATCCGTTCGCGCTCGACGACATCTTCGAGCGGCTGCCGCGCGACCAGTTCGGCGCGCGCTCCGCGATCGACGCGGCGCTGCACGATCTGCAGGGAAAGCTGCTCGGCCTGCCGGTGCACAAGCTGCTGGGACTGCGCCGCGCAGGTCCGCCGACGTCGTGGACGATCTGGCTCGGCGATCCGGACGACATGGGGAGGCGCGCAGAGAAGGCGGCCTCGTCGGGGCGCTTCCGCCGGCTCAAGCTCAAGCTCGGCGGCCGCGACGGCCTCGACGTCGAGCGAGTGCGCGCAGTGAAGCGCGTCACCGAGCTGCCGCTCCAGGTCGACGTGAACGAGTACTGGTCGCTCGACGAGGCGCTCGAGTACCTGCCGCAGATGGAGCTCCAGTACTGCGAGCAGCCGCTTCCCGCGGGCTCGGAGGACGGGCCCGAGCTGAAGCGCCGCTCGCCTGTGCCAATCTTCGTCGACGAGGATTGCCACACGCTCGATACCGTCGCGTTCTGCGCCGAGCGAGCGCACGGAATCAACATCAAGCTCGCGAAGTCGGGCGGCATCCGGGAGGCCGTCCGCATGTCCGACGCCGCTCGCGCGCTCGGCCTCGGCGTGATGCTCGGCTGCATGATCGAGTCCGGCCTCGGCATCTCGGCGGGCGCGCACATCTCGTCGCTCTGCGACCACGTCGACCTCGACGGCAACCTCCTGCTTGCCGACGACCCGTGGCCGGGCGTCGACCTCGTCGATGGGGTCCAGCTTCCTTCCAACGCTCCGGGACTCGGTGTCACGCACGCGGTACCTAGTCCTCGCTGAGGGCAAATCCAGCGACCCGCACTTCGGCAAGACCGCGCGCGGCGTCATGCGCTACGCCCCGGAGAAGGTCGTCGCGCTGCTCGATACGGAGCGGGCGGGGGAGACCGAGCAAGGATTTCCGATCGTCGGCGCCGTCAACGACGCGCTCTGCTTCAACCCGAACACGGCGCTCGTCGGCGTCGCCACGGCGGGCGGTCGCTTTCCGCCGCCGTTCCGCGAGCAGATTCGCTCGTGCATCGCCAAGGGGCTCGACGTCGAGAACGGGCTGCACGAGTTCCTGACCGCAGACGCCGACCTCGTCGAGCTTGCGCGCAAGTACAACGTCGAGCTGCGCGACCTGCGCAAGCCGCCGCCGGATCTGAACGTGCCGACCGGCGAGAACCTCGAGGTGCCCGCGCGGATCGTGCTCACGGTCGGCACCGACTGCGCGATCGGGAAAATGACCGTCGCGATCGAGCTAGATCGCGAAGCGCAGCGCCGCGGCATCGCTTCGCAGTTCGTCCCGACGGGACAAACCGGGATCGCAATCGCCGGCTGGGGGATCTCGGTCGACGCCGTCGTCGCGGACTTCATCGCCGGCGCGTCCGAGCGGCTGGTCGTCGAAGGCCACGAGCGCGGGGGAGAGCTGCTGATCGTCGAGGGCCAGGGCTCGCTTCTACATCCGCAGTACTCGGGTGTGACGCTCGGGCTCTACCACGGATCCGCGCCGCACGCTCTCGTGCTCTGCCACCACGCAGGACAGCGATACGTGGCCGACGACGAGCGGTTTCCGATCCCTCCGCTGCGCGAGGTCGTAGAGCTGCACGAGCGCTCGGCCCTGATCGCGCGGCCCGCTCGAGTCGCCGGCATCGCGCTCAATACCAGGGAGCTCGAAGACGTTTCCGCGCGCCGCGCGATCGAGGCCGCCGAGGACGAGACCGGCCTGCCCGCGGGCGATCCCGTCCGGTTCGGCGCGGAGTCGCTCGTGGATGCGTTGACCGGCGAATAGGTCCAGCCTCGGGTACAAATGGGCCACGCGGCCTCCACCGCATCTGCCATAAAGGACTGGTCGCTCCGAGGGACAAAGGACATGCCGTGCGTAAAACTCTGCTGATTCCCGTTGCGCTTGCCGCGCTGATCCTCGTCGGCGCGTCGTCGGCATCCCGCGCAACGACGAGTCCCGGACCGAACAGTTTCGTCGTCGGTGCGACAGAGGACCAGACGCTCGGCTTCGACGACGGCGGCGACCTGGTCTACGGCCAGATGACGTCCCACCTGCTCGGCGCCATCCGCATATCGGTCGACTACGAGCCCTCAGACGCGACGACGGTTCAGCAGGACGCGCAGCTCGAGCGCGCGATCACGACCGCAAACCAACGCGGCCTGCGCATCATCCTGTCGATTGCGCCGGGTCACAACACCGACGTGACGGGTGATCCGAACGGCGTGAACAAGTTCGCGGCGTACGCCGCGCTCGTCGCACGGACCTTCCCTGCGGTCACCGACTTCGTGATCGGCAACGAACCGAACCTCGGCAACTTCTGGTTCCCGACGTACAACCGCGACAAGTCGATCGCGTCGGCCGCGACCTACGAAGCAGCGCTCGCCGCGAGCTACGACGCCCTCAAGGCTGTCAACCCGGACATCGACGTAATCGGCCTCGCCGTGTCGCCGAAGGGCGACGATCGCCCTGGCTCCGCTCGCAACACGATCTCGCCGGTGCGTTTCATCAAAGCGGTCGGCGACGCGTACCGGAAGAGCCGCCGAACGAAGCCGATCATGGACAACGTCGCGCTTCATCCGTACCCGTTCGCGAACACGGATCCGCCCGACAAAGGCGCTGCGTGGCCGAACGTCGGCGTGCCGAACCTCGATCGTGCCCAGCAGGCGTTCTGGGACGCCTTCAACGGAACGGCCCAGCCGACGTTCGCGGAGATCGGTGTGAGGAGGGCCACCGACGTCGGTCCCGACGTTCGCTGGATCCTCGACGAGGCCGGCTGGCAGACCGACACGCGGAATATGCCGGGCTACTTCGGGAGCGAGACCACGCCGCCCGTGGACGAGGCAGCTCAGGCGCGGTACTACAAGTCCATCGTGCAGCGCTACGCGTGCGACCCGCACGTTGCGGCGCTCTTGTTCTTCCACTGGATCGACGAGGCCGATCGCGACCGGCTGCAAAGCGGCCTCGTGCGCGCGGACAGGACGATGAAACCGTCGGCGAACGCGGTGAGGGATGCGATCGCGGGCGGATGCACCGTTGGCTATCTCCCGTGGCGCCATTCGACGAAGATCGAAGGTGCGAGCGTGTCGTGGAAGCCGAAGGCCGGCTTCCTCTTCGTCGCCAAATCATTTGAGGAGGCGACCTATGTTGCGACCGCCACGCCGAAGAAGGCCGCGCTGAGGCGCGCGAAGGCGCTCGGGCAGAAGTTGAAGCGAATCACGGTGAAGGGCCTGCTCAAGGCGTACTCCGGCCACGGGATCAAGTTCAAGGGGATCAAGATCAAGACCGCGGCCAACTACACGTACAAGGTGAAGATGACGGCCACGATGAACCCGAAGCGCGTCGTGACGCTGAAGCGCGCGAGGCTCCAAAAGCCCGACATCGAGCTCTGACGCACCGAGTTTGACACGAACACCTGTTCGCTCTATCATGCGAACAGATGTTCGGCAAGGTGCTCATGATCTCCATCGCCGCCCTGGTCGTCTGGGGCGTCGTGGTTCGGGCCTCGAGCGGCGCCGGGCCTGAGCGCGTCTATGTCGTGCAGCCGCACGACACGCTGTGGACGATCGCCGCGAAGACGTACGGCGGCGATCCACGCGCAGGCATCTGGAAGATCGAGAAGGCGAACCATCTGGCCGGGGCGACGATCGTCCCGGGCGAGAAGCTCGTCGTCCCCGGCTAGCGCTTCAGGCCCTGACGGCTCAGCGGGCAGAATCACTGTGTGGATCTCGACCTCGTGTTCCTCGGCACCGCGGGCTCGATGCCGACGGGACGCCGCTCGCCGACAGCGCTGCTGTTGCGGCGCGGCGGCGACCGGTTGCTGATCGACTGCGCGGAGGGGACGCAGCGCCAGCTCATGCGCTCGAGCGTCGGGTTGATCGAGCTGCGCGAGGTCTTCCTCACGCACTACCACGCTGACCACTACCTCGGCCTGCCGGGGATGCTCAAGACGTTCGCGCTCCGCGGCCGCGACTTGCCGATCACGATCTACGGCCCGCGCGGGCTCGTCGACCTCTTCGCCGCGTTGCGACGCATCTTCGGCAAGCTCACCTACCAGTACGAGCTCGTCGAGCTGCAGGCAGGGGACGTGCTCGACCGCGGGGAGTACCGCATCGTGACGTTCAAGGTCGACCACGGCGTGCCCGCACTCGGCTACGCGCTCGTCGAGGAGCCGCGCCCCGGCCGCTTCGACGTCGCGACGGCCGATTCGCTCGGCGTCCCGCCGGGCCCCGAGCGCGGCCGCCTGCAATCCGGCGAGGCGATCGCTCTGGCCGACGGCAGCGTCGTGACGCCCGATCAGGTGCTCGGGCCGCCGCGCGCCGGAAGGAAGGTGCTCATCAGCGGTGACACGGCTCCGTCGCTCGCATACATCGACCTCGCGCAGGGCGCCGAGCTGCTCGTCCACGAGGCGACCTTCTGCGAGGAGGAGCGGGAGCGCGCGCAGGAGACGTCGCACTCGACCGCGCGCGAGGCTGCGCAGCTGGCCAAGGCCGCAGGCGTTCGCATGCTCGCGCTGACGCACCTCTCGTCGCGCTACTTCGGCCCTGAGGTGCTGCGCGAGGCGCGAGAGGTCTTTCCGGACGCGGTCGTGCCCCGCGACTTCGACGTGATCGAGATTCCGTTCGCCGAGCGCGGGACGCCGACGCTCGTCAAAGGCGGCGCGTTGCAGGCTTCGCCGGAAGCGCTATCGTCCGGGCCGGAATGACGCGCATGGTCCAGCTCGCCGTCGCGGGCGACATCAGCGAGGCGGAGGAGATCCAGGAGATCCTCACTTCCGCGGGCATCGACTCCGAGCTCGAGAGCGCTCAGGACGAACCACTGACCGTCGTCGTGCCGGAGACGCAGCTCGAGAACGCGAAGGAAGCGATCGAGGCGCTCACCGAGCCGGACGAGTTGATCTCAGAGCCCTAGTTCGATCAAGCCTCGCGCAAAGCACGCAGCGGATCGGGCTAGTGAAGCTCGCTGAGCCGCTCGGCTACGGCTTCCGCGCGCGCCAGATCTGCCTCCGCACCCTCGCGCAGGAGGACACGGACAGACGCGGCAAGGGCGGCGCGCAGCGCATCCCGCTCGACCGAGGCGGGGAGGGTTGCGTCGAAACCGGCGAGAGTGTCGGATGGAAGCGCGTCGTAGCCTCGCGCCTGCACGGCCACCAGACCTCGACGCAGGCACGCGAGCGAGAGGGCATGGTCGCGCACGCCGGCGACATAGTGCTCGGCCTGCCAGACACGGCCGCGCTCGATGCACGCGCGCGCGTGGAGCGCGTAGATGACGCCCCACCCGAAGATGTCGCCCGCGACCGCCGGCGTGGGAATGAACAGGGTTCCAGGCGGGCTCTTTCCGTCGGGCTCTCCTGCGACCGTCGCGCCGAACAGAAGCCGGAACCGTGGACCCGCTGGACGAAACCGAGCCGCCGGCGTGACCGAAAGGTCGAACTGAAGTGCGTCCGGCAGCAGGAACACGCGGTAGATGGTCGGATCGCGCTCGAGGTCGACCAGCTGTACCGCGCCGAGCTGATCGACGAGCGTGGTCGTCCACTCATCGAGAACGTCGGCGACCGCGACGTGGTCGGCGACGGCGAACGTGAGGTCCAGGTCGGAGAAGCGGTCACCCTCGTCGACAGCGAGCGAGCCCACGGCGGCTCCGGCTACGACGCGGTCGTCCTCCTCCGCGAGCCTGAGCACCCGCTCGCGGAGCGCATCCCGCTGCTCGACGGTGAACACGAACGGCGATCCTATGGGAGCCCTAGGATCAAGCGGTGCCGGAGCCTGAGGCCCCATTTCGAGCCACCAAGTACGGGCTCGTAGCCGACGTCGACGGCTGGTTCGTCCTCAACGCTCGCGACAGCCGCTGGCGCGACTACGGCCTGCTCGGCGCGAACTGCAACTTCGAGGGCAAGCGCCCGTTCAGGCAGCTCGGAGTCAACATCAACGTCCTCAACCCGGGCGAGCCGATGGGCCTGTACCACCGCGAGAACCACCAGGAGGGATTCCTCGTTCTCGCCGGCGAATGCCTGCTCCTCGTCGAGGGCGAGGAGCGGACGCTGAAGGCGTGGGACTTCTTCCATTGTCCGGGTGGAACGGCTCACATCATCCTCGGCGCCGGGGACGGGCCCGCAGTGGTGGTCGCGGTCGGCGGACGCGGCGGGCGCAAGGGAATTCGCTACCTCGTCGACGCGGTCGCGCTGAAGCACGGTGCCGGCGTCGAGGAGGAGACAGCGAAGTCCAGCGAGGCGTATGCGAGGTTCCCGCGGTCGACGCGTACGCGGTATCGCGACGGCTGGCTCCCGGGCAAGTCCTAGCTCGGCGGCCGGTCGTCCTTCTCTCGCTGGTGCATGCCGCCCCAGATGGTCGGGCCCGGCACGCTCGCCTTCACCGTGTCGTGCTTGTCTCGGACCTGCTCGGCCTCGGCGTGGGCGCGCAGGGTCGAGATCGCCTCGCCACCAACTCTGGATCTTGCTCAGGAGCGTCATGCCGGAAGGATTCCCGCGAGGACGAAAAGCAGTCGTCCGCCCGCGCGGTTAGAGTGCCGCGACGGTTTTCCTTTAAGCCGGTCCAGCGAGGCCGGAAAGGAGTTCGAATGACGCTGCACGCCCATAGAGCCTCGACCCCGCCTGCGCCTTGAGCCAGGCGAGCGTGTCGGTCGGCCGGGTCGTTCTCGATCGCGAGGCGATCGATCGGACGCTCTCCCGCATCGCGCACGAGATCATCGAGCGCAACGCCGACCTCGACGAGGTGGCGCTCGTCGGCATCCACCAGCGCGGCGTGCCGCTCGCCCAGCGGCTCCGCCGGCTGATCGACGAGCGCACCGGGATCGAGCTCCAGCTCGGCCAGCTCGACATCACCTTCTACCGTGACGACCTGCAGGTGCGAGGCGGCGAGGCGCCGCGGCACGCGCAGCCGATCGTCCGCTCGACCACGCTCGACTTCCCGCTCGAGGGGATGACGTGCATCCTCGTCGACGACGTCCTCTACACCGGGCGAACGATCCGCGCGGCAGTCGAGGCGCTCTTCGACTACGGCCGGCCCGCGCGCGTCCAGCTCGCCGTGCTCGCCGACCGGGGTCACCGCGAGCTGCCGATACGTCCCGACTACGTCGGCAAGAACCTGCCGACGTCGCGCAACGAGCGCATCCAGGTGCAGCTCGTCGAGGTGGACGAGGTCGACCAGGTCCTGCTGGTCGGAAGCCGCGAGGAGGACGGCCACTAATGGGCGACATCCGCATGATGCGAGACGACTTGCTGCCGCCGAAGCAGCCGCCGCGGCGCCATCTCATCGCGATCGCCGACCTGACGCAGGACGACGTCTCGCGTCTGCTCGGCACCGCACGCAGCTTCGAGCGTTCGCTCGAGCGCGAGGTGAAGAAGCTGCCGACGCTGCGCGGTCGAACCGTCGTCAACCTCTTCTTCGAGTCGTCGACGCGCACGTCCTCGAGCTTCGAACTCGCTGCCAAGCGTCTCTCGGCGGACACAATGTCGATCAAGAGCTCGGGCTCGTCCGTGGACAAGGGCGAGTCGCTCAAAGACACGGCGCTCACGCTCGGCGCTTACGACCCCGACGTGATCGTCATTCGCCATCCCCACATCGGCGCGCCGCAGCTGGTCGCTCGCGTCACGGATGCACACATCGTCAACGCGGGTGACGGCAAGCACCAGCACCCGACGCAGGCGCTGCTCGATCTGTACACGATCAACGCCGAGTTCGGGCGAATCGCAGGACTGCACGTCGCGATCGTCGGCGACGTCCTGCACTCGCGCGTCGCGCGCTCGAACATCCAGGCGCTCGCGCTGATGGGCGCGCGTGTGACGCTCGTCGGGCCGCCGGCGCTACTCCCGCGCGGGATCGAGGCGATGGGCTGCGAGACCACGATCGACATCGACGTGATCAAGGCTGCCGACGTCGTCTACGTCCTGCGTATGCAGAACGAGCGCATGCAGGAGGGCGCGAACTACGTTCCAAGCCTGCGCGAGTACACCGCGCGCTGGGGAGTGACGCCAGAACGGCTGCGGCCTGGGCAGAAGATCATGCATCCGGGACCGATGAACCGCGGCGTCGAGATCGACCCGACCGTCGCCGACGACCAGGACGCGCTCATCGTGACGCAGGTGCGAGCAGGGCTCGTCGTCAGGATGGCCGTGCTCTACGACCTGCTCACGCACGGGCCGGTGCTCGTCGAGTCGGCGGCGAAGGCGACGCCGCTCGGGGTCGCGTGATGCTCCACGCGAAGGCCGCGCCGAGAGACTCGCTCGTCGTCACGGGCGCGCGCGTCCTCGATCCAGTCGAAGGTGTCGACGCAAACGTCGACGTGCGTATCGACGACGGTGTCATCGCCGCGATCGGCACATCGCTCGAGCGGAACGCGCACCGCGTCGTCGACGGGACGGGTCTCGTGCTCGCGCCCGCATTCGTCGACCCGCACGTGCACCTCCGCACGCCCGGCCGCGAGGACGAGGAGACGATCGCCTCCGGCACCGCGGCGGCTGCTGCAGGCGGCTACTGCGCGATCCTCGCGATGCCGAACACAGAGCCCGTCGTCGATTCGGCAGCGGTGCTCGGCTCGCTCATCGAGCGGGCGCGCACGGACGCGACGATTCCCGTCGGCTTTCTCGCGGCGATCACGAAAGGCCAGAAAGGAGGGGAGCTGACCGAGATGGGCGAGCTCGCCGACGAAGGCGCAGCCGCCTTCACGGATGACGGCCTCCCCGTCCGGCTACCCGGGCTCATGCGGCGCGCGCTCCAGTACGCGTCGATCACGAGTCGGCCCCTCGCGCTGCACGAGGAGGAGCCATCGCTGTCGCGCGACGGACAAATGCACGAGGGTCCCGTATCCGCCGAGCTCGGCTTCGCCGGCTATCCCTCCGTCGCCGAATCGCTGATGGTCGGTCGCGACCTCGCGCTTGCGGCATACGAGGGCCAGCCGCTGCACCTCATGCATCTCTCCGCGAAGGAGTCCGTCGAGCTGCTCGCCGCCGCGCAGGCGCAGGGCCTCAAGGCGACGGGAGAGGTAACGCCGCATCACCTGTGCCTGACCGACGAGGCCGTGCGTTCGCTCGACCCGAATCTGAAGATGAACCCACCGCTCCGGAGCGCCGACGACCGCGCCGCGCTGATCGAAGGACTGCGCAGCGGCACGATCGCGTGCGTTGCCACCGACCACGCACCGCATGCGCGGCACGAGAAGGAGGTCCCGTTCGAGGAAGCCCCGTTCGGGGTCACCGGGCTCGAGACCGCGTTCGCCGCGCTCTACACGTTCCTGGTCGAGCCAGGAGTGGTGACGCTCGAGACGCTGCTCGAGCGGATGTCGGCGGGGCCGTCGCGCGCCTACGGGCTCGAGCCGCCGAGCATCGCGGTCGGCGCGCCGGCGAACCTCGTCCTGCTCGACCCGAACGCGATGTGGCAGGTGACCGAGGGCGGCTTCCGCTCGCGATCGGCGAACTCGTGGCTGCTCGGCAAGACGCTGAAGGGAAAGGTGCTGGCGACCGTGGCGGACGGGCGCCTGGTGCACGAAGCGTGAGCGGCTTCCTCGTGCTCGAGGACGGAACGGTCTTCGAAGGCGAATCGGTCGCCGCGCCGGGATGTGCATTCGGCGAGGCGGTGTTCACGACGTCGATGACCGGCTACCAGGAGATCGTCACCGACCCGAGCTATGCGGAGCAGTTGATCTGCTTCACGGCGCCGATGGTCGGCAACTACGGCGTCGCACAGGCGCGCTCCGAGTCGAAGCGGCCACATGCACGTGCGGTGTTGATGCGTGAGGCACGCGGGCCCGCGTGGACGGACTGGCTGCACGAGCGCGGAATCGTCGCGCTGTCGGGCATCGACACGCGCAGTCTCGTCCTCAAGCTGCGCGACGCGGGCGCGATGCGCGCTGCGGCCGCCGCGGGAGACGTCTCGCTCGAGGAAACGCTAACCGCGGTGCGCGAGCAGCCGTCGATGGCCGGGCGCGCGCTCGTCGCCGGCGTCTCGGCGAAGGAGCCGTATGCGTACTCCGAAAGCGGCGACGTGCGCGTTGCAGTCGTCGACTACGGCGTCAAGCGCTCCATTCTCGGCCGACTTGCAGCGGCAGGCGCATCGGTGACGGTCTATCCGCACGACGTCGACGCCGACGAGCTCGCGCGACACGACGGCGTGCTGCTCGCGAACGGCCCGGGCGACCCAGAGCCGCTCGTCGACGAGGTGGCGACGGTGCGCGACCTGGTCGGCCGCGTACCGATCCTCGGCATCTGCCTGGGGCACCAGCTGCTCGCGCTGGCGAGCGGGATGAAGACGTACAAGCTGCCGTTCGGCCACCGCGGCGCGAACCATCCCGTGCTCGAACGCGCGTCGGGCCGCGTGCTCGTGACGACGCAGAACCACGGCTTCGCGGTCGAGCCGTCGCAGGAGCGCGAGGCGACACACGTCTCTCTCTACGACGGCACGGTCGAGGGTCTCGACTTTCCTGCAGAACACGCGCGCTCGGCGCAGTTCCATCCAGAGGCGGGGCCCGGACCGCACGACGGCTGGCCGATCATCGGCCAGTTCGTCGAGGAGCTTCGTGCCGCGGCGTAACGACCTGCACTCGATCTGCCTGATAGGCAGCGGGCCGATCGTGATCGGGCAGGCGTGCGAGTTCGACTACGCGGGATCGCAGGCGCTCAAGGTCTTGCGCGAGGACGGCTTCCGCACGATCGTCGTCAACTCCAACCCGGCGACGATCATGACCGACCCCGGTTTCGCCGACCGCACGTACCTCGAGCCGCTCGACGTCGAAGGGATGCTCGGCGTCCTGCATCGCGAGCGCCCAGACGCGCTGCTGCCGACGATGGGAGGCCAGACGGCGCTCAATCTCGCGACCGAGCTCGAGGACACGGGCATCCTCGCCGAGCTCGGCATCGAGCTGATCGGTGCCGGCGTCGAGGCGATCAACCGTGCCGAGGACCGCGAGCTCTTCCGCACCGCCGTGCAGTCCGTCGGACTCCAGGTGCCCGTGTCGACGATCGTGCATGCGGTCGACGAGCTCGAGCGCGTCGCACTGCCGGCGGTCGTGAGGCCGGCGTTCACGCTCGGCGGTCACGGCGGCGGCTTCGCGTACACGCGCGAGGAGCTCGTCGCGCAGGTCGTGAAAGGACTCCGCGAGTCGCCGATCGGGCAGGTGCTCGTCGAGGAGTCGGTGCGCGGTTGGGACGAGTTCGAGCTCGAGGTGGTCCGCGACAAGCTCGACAACGTCGTCATCGTGTGCTCGATCGAGAACCTCGATCCGATGGGCGTCCACACGGGCGACTCCGTCACCGTCGCGCCGCAGATGACGCTGTCGGACGAGGCGTACCAGGAGCTGCGCGACGCGGCCGTTTCCGTGATCCGCGCGGTCGGCGTCGAGACCGGGGGTTCGAACATCCAGTTCGCACGCCATCGCGAGACGGGCGAGCTGCGCGTGATCGAGATGAACCCGCGCGTGTCTCGGTCGTCCGCGCTCGCGTCGAAGGCGACGGGCTATCCGATCGCGAAGGTCGCGGCGAAGCTCGCCGTCGGCTACACGCTGCCCGAGATCCCCAACGACCTGACGCAGACGACACCGGCGAGCTTCGAGCCGACGCTCGACTACGTCGTCGTCAAGTTCCCGCGCTTCGCGTTCGAGAAGTTCCCGGGTGCGGACACGACGCTCGGCACGCAGATGAAGTCGGTCGGCGAGGCGATGGGGATCGGCCGCACGTTCACCGAGGCGTATCTGAAGGCACACCGCTCGCGCGAGCTCGACGCCGGCGCGACGACGCCGTGGCGTGCCTTCGACGATCTGCCGGAGGGCGTCCATCCTTGGTTCCAGGCCGAGATCGACCGGATCAAGGACGCACTCGCAAACGAGACGGACGTCCTCGCGCTGAAGCGCCTCGGCCTGCCGGACTCGATGATCGGACGCGAGCACGACCTCCGGCCGGCGTACCGCCGCGTCGACTCGTGCGCGGCCGAGGTCGAGGCGCGCTCCAACTACCTCTACTCCACCTGGGGCGAGGCCGACGAAGATCCGCCCGAGCCGGGGCGCTCGGTCGTCATCCTCGGCTCGGGGCCGAACCGGATCGGCCAGGGGATCGAGTTCGATTACTGCTGCGTGCACGCGGCGATGAGCTTCCGCGCGCTCGGCTACGAGGCCGTGATGGTCAACTGCAACCCCGAGACCGTCTCCACCGACTACGACACCTCCGACCGCCTCTACTTCGAGCCGCTGGGCGTCGAGGAGGTCCTCAACGTGCTCGAGCGGGAACAACCGGTTGGCGTAGTGATCCAGTTCGGCGGCCAGACGCCGCTCAAGCTTGCGAACGCGATCGAAGAGGCCGGGTTCCGCATCCTCGGGACCCCGTTCGAGGCGATCGACCTCGCGGAGGACCGCGAGCGGTTCGGTGCAATGCTGAGCTCGCTCGACGTGCGCTGCCCGGAGTGGGGGATCGCCGAGACGGCGACCGAGGCTTCCGCGATCGCGCACCGCATCGGCTACCCCGTGCTCGTGCGTCCGTCCTACGTCCTCGGCGGCCGCGCGATGCGCGTCTGTTACACGCCGAAGCAGGTCGTGGACGCGTTCCATGCGAATGTCCACGGGCGCACGCTTGTCGACCGCTTCATCGAGAACGCGATCGAGATCGACGTCGATGCGCTCTCGGACGGCGAGGAGACATACATCGGCGCTGTCATGCAGCACGTCGAGGAAGCGGGCGTCCACTCCGGGGACTCCGCGTGCGTGCTCCCGGCGCCGTCGCTCACCGCGGCGCAGGAGAACGAGATCGCCGACACGGTGCGCTCGCTCGCGAAGGGCCTCGGCGTCGTCGGCCTGCTGAACGTTCAGCTCGCGGTCGCGGACGGCGAGGTGTTCGTCCTCGAGGCGAACCCACGCGCGTCGCGCACGGTCCCGTTTGCGTCGAAGGCGACCGGCTTGAACCTCGTCCAGGCGGCGTGCCGGCTCACACTCGGCGAGAAGCTGAGCGACCTCGAGCTGCCGCCCGAGCGCAGGCCGGCGCAGGTGAGCGTCAAAGCGGCGGTGCTGCCGTTCCATCGCTTCCCCGGCAGCGATCCCGTGCTCGGGCCCGAGATGCGCGCGACCGGTGAGGTGATGGCGAGCGCCGCCGACCTGCCGACAGCGTTCGCGAAGGCGGAGCGTGCCGCAGGGCGTCCGCTGCCGACGAGCGGCACGGTCTTCCTATCGGTGCGGGACCTCGACAAGCCTGCGCTCGTGCCCGTCGCCGCAGCGCTGGCCGGCCTCGGCTTCGACCTCGTCGCCACGGACGGAACCGCGGCGACGCTCGAAGCTGCAGGACTCGCGGTAGAGCGCGTCCGCAAGGTCGTCGAGGCAGGCGACGGAACGACCGTCGTGGACCTCGTGCGCCGCGGCCGGTGCGACCTCGTCATCAACACACCTCAGGGATCGGGTGCGCGGACGGACGGCTACCTGATCCGCGAGGCCGCGCTCGTCAACCGCGTCCCGTGCATCACGACTATCTCGGGCGCCGCCGCCGCGGTCCACGCGATCGCAAGCGCACGAACTGACGTCGCGCTCTCGCTCCAGGAGCGCATCGAAGTTGAAGCGCGAACGGCTTAGCGTCCTCGGAAACGAGCCCGTCGGGCCGTACACGCTGCTTCGCGTAGAGCGCGGCGGGCTCGACCCCGGGATCCCGGGGCAGTTCTTCATGCTCGAGTCCCCCGGCCGGCTGCTGCCACGCCCGATGTCTCTCTGCCTCGCACCTGCGGGCGAGCTGGGCTTCCTGATCGACCCGATCGGCCCCGGCACACGCGCGCTGTGCGCGGCGCGGCCGGGCGACGAGATCGGCGTGCTCGGGCCGCTCGGTAACGGCTTCGAGCGCAGGGCAAAGCCGCTGCTCGTCGGCGGAGGGATCGGCGTCGCGCCCTTTCCTTATCTCTCCGAGTGGCTCGGCGAACCGCCGGCTCTGCTCGGCTTCCGCAGCGCGTGGCACGCGGAGGCGGCCGCGCTCGTCCCGAACGCCGAGGTTGTGCTCGAGCCCACGTACGTCACCGAGCAAATGCCCTCCGGCTTCGACGTCCTCGCCTGCGGTCCCGAACCGATGCTCGTGGCGGTGCGGAAGCTCGCACCGGATGCACAGCTCGCGTGTGAAGCGCCAATGGCGTGCGGCTTCGGCGCGTGCTACGGCTGCGTCGTCGAGATCGCCGGCGGGTTGAAGCGGCTGTGCGTCGAGGGGCCTGTGCTGTCTTCGCGGATCCGCACACGAGTGTGATCGGCTAGCGTCGAAGACGATGCGCCTCCTCAACGCGAGCGGTTGCCTCGACGCGCTGACGGCACTGGATGTTGCGCGCTCACTCGACGCGTTCGTCAGCAAGACCGTGACGCCGCTGCCGCGCGAGGGCAACGCGCCCGTGCGCATTGCCGAGACGGACGTCGGCATGCTCAACTCGATCGGTCTCGCGAATCCTGGACGCCATGCGTTCCTTGCCGATACGTTGCCGCAGCTTCGCGAGCTCGGCGTGCCGGTGTGGATTTCCGTCGGCGGTTTCGCCGCGCACGAGTACGCCGAGACGTGCGCACAACTCGAGGATGTGACCGTCGAGCTGAACCTCTCCTGCCCCAACGTCGAGGAGGCCGCAGACACCGCGGCGGCGATCGTCGCCGCGTGCCGCGCGGCCACTAACCTGCCGCTCTACGCCAAGCTTTCCCCTGCAAACTGGGACATTGGCGAGGTCGCCAGAGCGGTCCAGGCGGCGGGTGCCGACGGCCTTTCGCTCGTCAACACAATCCGCGGCACTGCGCTCGACGAGCGGACTCTCGAGCCACGCCTCGGGACCTGGTCCGGGGGCCTGTCCGGTCCGGCGCTGAAGCCGATAGCGCTCGCCGCGGTGTTCGCATGCTGGCGTGCAACGCAGATGCCGATCGTCGGGATGGGCGGCGTCATGACCGGACGGGACGCGCTCGAGCTCGTCGCCGCGGGCGCGCAGGACGTCGCGCTTGGCACGGTCCTCTTCCGCGATCCTGACGCGCCCGGTCGCGTGCGCGCCGAGCTCGCGGCGGAGCTGGCGGCACTCGGCGTTGCCGACGTCGACACCATCCGTGGCGTCGCGCACGAGCGCGGCGTCGCGCCCGAATTGTCCGTCTCGCAATAGAGATTGACCGGCGCTGCGAGGTTGTTAGACTCGCACGCTCAATGGTTTCGTCGACAAAGGCCCAGGCCCAAGCACCCGCCCGGTCACGAGACCAGAGGATGGAAGCACTCAAGCGAGCGAACGATATTCGCGTGAGGCGCGCCAAGTTGAAGAAGGATCTGAAAGACGGACGTGTCAAGATCGAAACGATTCTCAACGCGCCGCCCGAGTACGTCTCGACTGCCAAGGTGTTCGACATCCTGATGGCCGTCCCGAAGTTCGGGCGCGTGAAGGCTGCGCGGTTCCTCAACCAGTGCCGCATCAGCCAGTCGAAGACGGTCGGCGGCCTCTCGGAGCGTCAGCGGGCGGAGCTCGTTGGCCTCTTCGCGCGTCATTAACCGGCAGCAGCCGGTCTTCGTCGTCACCGGCCCGTCGGGTGCAGGGAAGGGGACGCTTATCTCGCTCGTGTTGCCGCGCTTTCCTGTCGTGCGCGCAGCCGTGTCGGCGACGACGCGCCCGCAACGCGCGGGCGAGCGGAACGGCGTCGAGTACTGGTTCCTCTCGAACGAGGAGTTCGCGCGCCGCGTGCAGGCCGGCGGCTTTCTGGAGTGGGTCTGGTACGTCGGAAACCGCTACGGGACGCTCCTGTCCGAGATCGACCGGATCCGCGGCGACGGCGGCGCGCCCCTGCTCGAGCTGGAGACCGAGGGGGCCCTGGAGGTGGCGCGAAAGGTGCCCGGAGCGGTGACGATCTTCGTCACGGCGCCCGTCCAGGAGCTCGAGCGGCGGCTGAGGGAGCGGGCCACGGAGTCGAGCGGGGTGATCGAGGAGCGGATCGCGCTCGCCCGCCGCCAGCTGGAGCAGGCGCACGAGTTCGACTACGAGATCGAGAACGACGACCGGGAACGAGCGGCGGAGCGGCTCGCGGAGATCGTGGAGCGAGAACTGGATCGCGCAGCTACCATGTCCGGCCGATGATCCACCCACGCATCGATGAGCTGATGGAAAACGTCGACACGCGCTACGCGCTCGTGCTCGTCGCGGCGAAGCGCGCCCGGCAGATCAACAACTACCACCACCAGCTTGGCGAGGGCACGTTCGACGACTTCCCGCCGCCTCTGGTCGAGTCGCGCTCGAAGAACTACTTGACGATGGCCCTCGAAGAGATCGCCGAGGGCAAGCTCAAGTACGCCTACCAGAAGCGCTAGCGCTTCGCCCGAAATGCAAGCATTTCGGGCGGGGTAGACCGCAGGCGCGCTACGCGCGCGTGCCTTGGTGTGTTTGTGGGGTAGCTGGCTTCGGCCTTCGTGGGTGAGCAGTCCGGCGAAGCCGGACTGCCGTCGTGGCGTTTAGAAGGCAGAATTCGGCTGTGGCGAAGATCTTGCTCGGAGTCACCGGTGGCATTGCCGCTTACAAGGCGTGCGAGCTCACGCGGCTGCTCGTCAAGGCAGGTCACGACGTCACTCCGCTCCTGACGCGCGGCGCGGAGGAGTTCGTCACCGCGAAGACCTTCGCCGCGCTCGCGCGCCGGCCCGAGAGCGACGATCCGTATCCGCACCTCGAGCACGCCGACCTGCTCGTCGTCGCGCCGTGCACTGCGAACACGCTCGCCAAGCTCGCGCAGGGCATCGCGGACAGCGTTCTCACGGAGGCCGCGCTCGCGCACAGCGGCCCCGTGCTCGTCGCGCCGGCGATGAACCACCGCATGTGGGCGCATCCGGCGACGCAGGCGAACGTCGCGACGCTCCTCGAGCGTGGTGTCGAGCTGATCGGCCCCGAGGAAGGCGAGCTGGCCGAGGGCGAATCCGGCCTCGGCAGGATGTCGGAGCCCGAGGAGATCTTCCGCCGCGTCCAGCAACTGCTGGCGCCGCCCGAGCTCGCCGGACGGCGGGTGCTCGTCTCGGCGGGCGGCACGCGCGAGCCCCTGGACGCCGTTCGTTTCCTCGGCAACCGCTCCTCGGGCCGCATGGGCGTCGCGCTCGCCGAGGAGGCGCGCCGTCGCGGCGCGCGACGTGACGCTCCTCTCGGCAAACCTCGCGGTCGCCGCGCCCGTAGGAATCGAGGTGGTCGAGACGCCGACTGCCGAAGCGCTGCTCCGCGAGGCTCTGGCGCGCGCCGACGCCGACCTCGTCCTCATGTCGGCCGCCGTGGCCGACTATCGGCCCGCAGAGGCGTCGACCGTGAAACGCCCGAAGAGCGAGGAGCCCTGGCTGGTCGAGCTCCAGCCCACCGAGGACGTCGTCAAGACGCTCGCCGCGCGGCGCGAGAACGGTCAGGTGATCGTCGCCTTCGGCGCCGACCACGGCGAGCCCGGGCTGGAGCGGAAGCGGGCGATGCTTGCCGACAAGAAGGTCGACCTTGTCGTCTACAACGATGTGTCGAGAACCGACATCGGGTTCGACTCGAAGGACAACGAGGTGGTCCTGATCACGCGCAGGGGGGAGACGCGCATCGCCAAGGCACCGAAGTCGCGGATCGCGGCCGCGGTGCTCGACGAGGCGGTGGCGTTGCTCGATGTCGACTGAGCCTCGTCCCGTCGACGTAGCGACGTCGGCCGAGATGATCGACCGCGTCGCCGCGAACGTCGCACGCGTCGTGCACACCGACGCGGAGACGCTGCAGCGCGTCGTCCTCTGCCTCGTCAGCGAGGGCCATCTGATCATCGAGGACTTTCCGGGCGTCGGCAAGACGATGCTCGTCAAGGCGCTCGCGCGGTCGCTCGACTGCACCTTCTCGCGCATCCAGTTCACCCCGGACCTGCTGCCCACCGACATCACCGGCGTCAACGTCTTCGACCAGCGCACGAACGAGTTCGACTTCCGCGCCGGCCCCGTGTTCGCGAACCTCCTGCTCGTCGACGAGGTCAACCGCGCCTCGCCCAAGACGCAGTCGGCGCTCCTCGAGTGCATGCAGGAGGCGCAGGTCACCGTGGACGGCGTCAGCTACGCGCTGCCGCGTCCCTTCATGGTCGCGGCGACGCAGAACCCGATCGAGTACGAAGGGACGTACCCGCTGCCCGAAGCGCAACTCGACCGCTTCGCGATGCGCCTCTCGCTCGGCTATCCGCCGCTCACTGAGGAGGCACGGATGCTGACCCAGCAGACGTCCGACCCGCCGCAGGACTCGCTGGAGGCAGTGTGCAGCGCCGAGGACGTGCTCGCCGTGATCGAGGACGCAAGAGCGGTGTACGTCGAGGAGAGCGTCAACCGGTACGTCGTCGCCGTGCTCAGGCACACGCGCGCCGATTCGCGCCTCTATCTCGGCGCCAGCCCGCGCGCCGGCATCCAGCTGCTGCGCGTCGCGAAGTCGCGTGCGCTCGCCGCCGGACGCTCGTTCGTGTCGCCGGACGACGTGAAGGCCGTCGCGGAGCCCGTGCTCGCGCACCGGCTGATCGTCGCGCCCGAGGCTCGCTCCGCCGGGCTCTCGGCTGCGGACCTCGTGCGCGAGGCCATCGAGAAAACACCAGTACCTGTCTAGTGGCCGCCCCGGCGGGATCCTCCAGGTCCCTGCCGCGCGATCACGCGGCGCGCTGCTGCGTCCTCGGGCGCGCCCGTAGCACGGAGGCTACGAGCGCGCCCTGCGTCCTTGCATCGCTTGGTGCTCGCACGGCAGGAACGTGGCAATCCCACCGGGGCGACCACTTATGACCACCCGCGGCCGTGCCGCGCTCGCGCTCGGCGCCGCGACCTACCTCGCGGGCTGGGCCTTCGGATCGCGGCCGCTGGATCTCGTCGCGGTCGGGCTCCTGCTCGCCGTCTTCGCAGCGTGGCTCGTCGTCCGCTTCACCGCTCGACCGGTCGAGCTGCGCCGCTCGACCAAGGTCGTGCCGATCGAGGGCGACGACGTGCAGGTCCGCGTGGAGGTCGAGCTCGAAGCCGCGCGCGCGCCTGCGCGGGATCACGCTCGTCGAGCGCTACGAGAAGCTCGGCGAGCGGCGCACCCAGCTGGAGCGCGAGGGCAGGCACCTCTGGACGCGCTACGCCCTGGCTGCCGTGCCTCGCGGCCGGTACCGGATTGAGACGGCCGCGATCGTCGAGGATGCGTTCGGGCTCGAGCGCAGCGAGCGACCGCTCGCGGAAGCCGGCGCACTGATCGTCTACCCGCGCCTGACCGAGCTCGAGCGGCTTTTCTCCGAGACCGGCGAGCACGCGCGCGACGGGCGCCGTCTGCTCCTCCAGCGCCCGAGCGGCTTCGATCTGCACAGCGTCCGCGACTACGTCGAGGGCGACTCGCTGCGCAAGGTGCACTGGCGGTCGACAGCTCGCCGCGGGCAGCTGATGGTGAAGGAGCTCGAGGACTCGCCGCGCGACGACGTGGCCGTGGTCCTCGATGCGTGGCGCGGCTGTCCACGACCCGTGTTCGACGTCGCCGTCCGCGCCGCAGGTTCGATCCTGCAGACGTACACACGGCGCAGCCGTCGCGTGGGGTTCGTGCTTGCAGGCGACGCGGTCGAGGTGCAGCGCGTCCAGGCCGAGGGAGATTGGCGGCGAGCGCTCGAGTTGCTCGCCGGCGCCGAGGCCGACGGGGCGGAGGCTCTCGCACGTCTGCTCGTCGGCGAGCGGAACCCCGCGGCGCTTGCACTCGACCTCGTGGTCGTCACGCCCCGCCTCGACGCGGCGTTCGTCGACCGCCTGATCCAACGCGCACAGGCGCGGCGAAACACGGCGCTCGTCTACGTCGACGGCCGGCACGACCGCGAGCCGCTGTTGCTTCGCCTGCAAGCCGCCGGCATAGCGGTCGCCGTGCTTCGGGAGGGCGACGACCTCGGCCGCGTGCTCGGCGCTCCTTCGTTCGCGGAGGCGGCTCATGCTTGACTGGCGCCCCGCACTCGTCGCTCTCGTTCCCGGGGTCGTGTTGATGCAGAGCTGGCTGCGGCTCGAAGACCCGCAGAAAGGCGCGGGCCTCGCGTTCTTGCTCCTCCTCATCGCCGTGGCGCCCGCGCTCGCACCCCGGTTCTGGCAGCGGCTCGTGGTGCTCGCGATCGGCACGCTCGCGGCGATCGACCTGGCGGCGCACGTGCCGCTGCTCCACCCTTGGCGCGCCGAGTCGCGCTTGTGGAACGGGTTCCTGGACTTCTACGAGGTCAGGCTGCCGTTCAACCCGTCCTTCCATCCCGGCATGCACGCGTTGCTGTTGCTCGCGGGCTTCGGCTTCACGGCTGGGGTCGCGCTCGCGGCGGCGTCGCGTCGCCCGGTCGCCGCGGTGGCATTCCTCGTCGTCGGCGCCGGCTGGCCGGCCACGCTCCTCTCAAACGGGAACGACCTCCTGCGCGGCGGCATCATCCTCGCGACTTCGCTGTTCCTTCTCGCCGGGCTCCGCACGGGCGCGCGCCGCACGCTCGCCCGCGCTGCGCTGCTCGGCGGCGCGCTGGTCGCCGCTGCGCTCGCCGCGACGACACAGCCCGCAGTCGCGAAGAGCGAGTTCCTGCACTGGCAGACGTGGAATCCGTACAAGCGCCCACCTGCGTCGGTCGGCGTCCGCTACGTCTGGGACGCAAACTACGACGGCTTCAGGTGGCCGCGCAAGACCACGACGGTGCTGAAGGTCCAGGCGTCGCCGCGCTCGGTGTACTGGCGTGCAACGACGCTCGACGTATACGACGGCACGCGATGGATCGAGCAGCACACGCCTTTGCGCCCGCAGCTCTTCGACGGACGGCTCGACCTGACGCAGAACGATCCGTTGGCTCCGAGCGCGGCGCGCGACCCCGCGAGCTGGAAGAAGGTCGAAGTCGAGATCGAAGCGCTCGCCGACAACCACCTCGTCGCGCCGAGCGTGCCGGTCGGCTACGGGCTGGACTTCGGCGGCCCGGAATTCTGGCAGGGTGGCACTGGCACGATTCCGCGCGAGCTGCAGCGCGGCGACAGGTACACGGCGTGGAGCTACTCACCGAGCCCGACACCTCGGCAGCTGGCGTCGGCGCGCGGCGTCTACCCGGCGGCTGTGCTGCCGTACCTCGAGGTGTTTCCGGGACTGAACGCTCCGCCCGCGTTCGGCACTCCCGGCCGGGCCGCGATCATGCAGCGCTTCTTCCGCATCCATGACGAAGACCGCGCGCTGTACGACCAGAGCCGCCGCATCGTGGGCGACACGCGGAGCCCGTACGGCGCCGCGCTCGCGCTGGAGTCGTGGCTTCGGAGTACCGGCGGTTTCAAGTACACGACGCACCCGCCGCTCACCCGCAGCCCGCTCCTCGACTTCGTTCTCCACACGAAGCGCGGCTACTGCCAGCACTTCGCCGGCGCAATGGCGCTGATGCTGCGTTACCTCGGCATTCCCGCGCGAGTCGCGGAGGGCTTCGTGAGCGGCACGTACGACCCAGGCACGCACACGTGGACGGTCACCGATCACGACGCTCATGCGTGGGTTGAGGTGTGGTTCGCGGGCTACGGCTGGCTGCCGTTCGACCCGACGCCCGGGCGCGGCTTCCTCACGGCCGGTTACTCGGTCTCGTCGCCGCAGTTCCACGCCTCCGCCGCGGCGAACATCGTCGGCGGCGTGGCCGCATCGCTGCTGAACACGGCATCGATCCACCAGGACGTCAGCTTCGGAGACAAGGATGTGACCTTCGCGGGCACCGACATCCGACCCGCGAGCCCGTCGCCGGGCGGCGCGTTCGGGATCCAGCATCGCGGCGGCAGCCTCGGCAAGCTGCTTGCGTTCCTGCTCGCGCTCGCGGTCGCGATCGTCGCGCTCGCGAAGGCCGTTCGCAGGCACCTGCGCTACGCGACACCGGATCCTCGCGGCCAGGCAGCGGCGTGTCGCGCCGATCTGCGGGACTTCCTCGCCGACCAGGGAATCCGCGTCGACTCGAGTCTCGCGCCGGAGGAACTGTCGGCGCTGCTACGTACGCAGCTCGAGGTCGACGGCGAGCAGTTCGCGAGGGCGCTCGCGGCCGCCCGGTTCGGGCCGCCGGCGGACGCGTCTGCCGCAGCGGCGCGCGCGCGTGCTGAGCTCACGCGGCTCCGCGCGATAGTTCGCAAGCGGCTCGGCGTCGTACGGCGCGCCCGCGGGCTCGTCTCGCTGCGTTCGCTCGGCTTCGCGGAGTGAAAGCCATTGTGATGGCCGCGGGCGAGGGCACCCGCCTGCGCCCGGTCACCGAGCGTTGGCCGAAGCCCGTGCTGCCAATCGACGGGCGTCCCGTGGTGGCCACGCTCGTCCGGGAGGTCGGCGTCGCGGGCGTCACGCACGTCACCGTCGTCACCGGCCACCTCGCCGAGCAAGTCGAGGCGCTACTCGGCGACGGCTCGGACTTCGGCGTCCCGATCACGTATGCCCGACAGCAGGCGCCCGACGGATCGGCCGACGCCGTCCGGCGCGCACTCGCCGCCGGCGGGCAACTTCCGGCGCTCGTCACTGGAGCCGACCACGTCTTCGCGAAGGGGACGATCGACTGGTTCCTCCAGGAGTGGGACGGGGCGCCTGGGGCGATCGCGGCCCGCCGCGGCCGACCCCCGGTGGACAGACGGTTGGCGAGGGCGTTTAGCGACGCCGACGAGCTGACGAGCGTGCCGCTCTGGGGCCTCGGTGCCGAGCTCATACCGTTCCTCGACGATCTCCCCGGTCCGCCGTACGAGCTGGCCGACGCGTACGGCCGCGCGCTCGACGCGGGAGTCGAGGTTCGCGGCGTCGTCGTCCCGGGAACGCGCGACTTGACGCATGTTGTAGACCTGATTCGACACAACTTTCCGTACCTGGGTGATGCTTGAGATGAGTGAGCACGAGACATACGACCTCTTTCAGCAGGGGAAGACGCATCTGAAGAACGGCCACGCCGCACAGGCGACTGTCGCGCTGGAGAAGGCGAAACGGCGCGAGCCCGAGAAGGCGTCCATCCGCGAGGCGCTCGGCATCGCGTACTTCCGGATCCACCGCTGGTCCGCCGCCGAGTCGGAGTTCCGAGCGATGCTCGAGCTCGCCCCGAACGACGACTATGCGCACTACGCGCTCGGCCGCTGTCTCGAGAAGCAGGGCAAGGCACACGAGGCGAACGGCCACTACAAGCTCGCCGTCGCGCTGCGGCCAGGAAAACAGGACTACGAGTCCCGCATCAAGGAACTCGACTAGCTGCGGGCTATCGTCCAGCGGGTGACGAGGGCACGATCGACGCCCGGCGGCGACATAGGGCGGGGCGTCCTCGTCTTGCTCGGTGTCGCCGACGGCGACACGGAAGGGGATGCTGAGCGTCTCGCCGGCAAGGTCGCGCGGCTGCGCATCTTCGACGACGAGTCGGGCAAGTTCGACCGCTCGCTGCTCGACACCGGAGGTGCGGCGCTCGTCGTGAGCCAGTTCACGCTGATCGCGGATAGCAAACGTCAGAAGGGAACTCGACCCGACTTCTCGAGGGCAGCCCGACGCGAAGTAGCCGAGCCGATCTACGAACGCTTCTGCGCGGCGCTCCGTGATCTCGGCGCCCACGTCGAGACCGGCGTCTTCGGCGCGAGGATGCAGGTCGAGTTGGTCAACGACGGGCCGGTGACGATCGTCCTCGACGTAAGGAACACGTAGCTACTCGACTAGTCTGGATGCTCCTCCTGCCCAGAGAGGTGAGCCGTGAGTGAAGAGCGTGACCTGAGGACCAAGGCAGAGGTTCTCGCCGTTCTGCGGCGCAGCGGCGTACCCGAGCAGACCGTCCAGGCTCTCGACGCCGCACTGGACGACCCCGTGGACGTGACGCGGGACGCCAACCTGTTCCTTCGCTACGGGATCACCCTCGACAGCCTCATTGACAGCATGGGCGGCAGCCCGTAGCGATCCAGCGTCAGCGGCCAGCCTGATCACATCGGCCGCGGGGTGTGTAGCGAAGCTTAGTTCCGGACCTTTCTTACGAGCGGCAGGCCGAACCAGAGGCCGCCGATGAGTCCCGCCGAGATCGCGAGCACGAAGGCGGCCGCGCGATCGTCGAAGACGAAGCCGGTGACGAAGAACGCCGAGGCCGACAGCGCGCTCCCGAGGAACACGAGCCCGACCACTGCCAATCGGGACGCTGTCGTGACCAGCCGCTCCTTGTCGAAATCACGGAAGCGGAGCCGGTGATATGCCGTGGGCGCGATGAAGCACGCCACTGCGCCGAAGGCGAGCAGAAGTGCCGCGAACCAGACGTTCCGCTGCAGGTCGTTCGTCTCGGCGAAGCGGTTGTTGAACGGGACGACGAGGAGGAACGCAAACAGGATCTGCACTCCGGGGAGCGCGAGCCGGAGTTCCTGCAGTAGCTCCTCGAGCTCCCGGTCGAGCCGTTCGTCCTTCCGCTCCTCCGGCACGCCCGCGGACACTAACGCCCGCGTCCTACCAAGCCCAGCCTTGCTACCATCGTAAAACCACATTTCGAGCAGTTGAGAAATGGGCGCGCGGCGCCCATTTTTGGTTAAGGAGCACGACGTTTTGGCCGCGACACACGAGAAGGAGAAGCATCTGACCCGCGAGATCGCGCGCAAGGTGGAAACCGCACTTCCGGAGACGGAGGTGCTCGCCGTCGAGCTGACGAAGCCCGACGGCTTCACGGTGTTCATCGATGACGTGCGCGGCGTCGACCACGCGCTCTGCCAGCGCGTGACGGATCTGCTGTCCGATTACCGGCGCGAGTTCGAGATCTCCGTCTCGTCACCAGGCTCAGCTCGTCCGCTGCGAACGCCCCAGCACTTCCGCAACGTCGTCGGCCGCCGCGTCGCACTGCGGACAGAGGCAAAGCGGCGCCTGCGAGGCGAAGTGGTCGACGCGGGCGAGCAGACGGTGACAGTTCGCACGCACAACGAATCTGTAGACATCCCCTACGAGGCAATCGTGCGGGGCAACCTGATCGACGAAGGGTAGGGCAAGGCGATGACGCGAGAAATCATCGAAGCGGTTCGCACGATCGAGCGCGAGAAGGGCATCGACGGCGACACGCTCATCCAGGCGCTCGAGGACGCGCTCCTCGCCGCGTACAAGAAGACACCCGGCTCGTCGCGGCACGCGACGGTGGAGCTGGACGACGACGGGGACTTCCGCGTCTACTCGATCGAGATCCCGGCTGATCTCGAGCAGCGCCTGCTCGAGGAGGCGCGCGAGCGCACGCTCGAGGAGCTCGAGCGGCTCGAGACCGAGACCGGCGAGAAGAACCACACGCTTCTGACCGACGACGATCTCGAGCTCGACTGGTCGCAGGTGCCCGAGCATCTGATCAAGCGCGAGGACGTCACGCCCGAGAATTTCGGTCGCATCGCCGCGCAGACGGCCAAGCAGGTAATCCTGCAGAGGATCCGCGAGGCCGAGCGCGAGATGATGTACGACGAGTACGTCGATCGCGTGGACGAGGTCGTCACGGGCATCGTCCAGCAGGCCGGCGACCGCAACAACGTGCTGGTCGACCTCGGCAAGGTCGAGGCGCTGCTGCCGCGCTCCGAGCAGGTCGACGGCGAGCGTTACGAGCAGGGCTCGCGCATCAAAGCCGTGATCACAGAGGTTCGGAGCGGCACGAAGGGGCCGCAGGTGATCCTCTCGCGCCGCAATCCCGAGCTGATCAAGACGCTGTTCGAGCTCGAGGTGCCCGAGATCGCCGACGGCCTCGTCGAGATCCGCGGCGTCGCACGCGAGCCGGGCTATCGCTCGAAGATCGCCGTCGAGTCGCACGCGCAGGGTGTCGACCCGGTCGGCGCGTGCGTCGGGCCGCGCGGCTCGCGCGTGCGCATGGTCGTCTCCGAGCTCCGCGGCGAGAAGATCGACATCATCCCGTGGAACACCGAGCCGGCGCGCTTCGTCGCGAAGGCGCTCTCGCCCGCGCGCGTGCGAGAGGTCTACATCGACGACGAGTCCCGCGACGCGACGGTTGTCGTTCCCGACGATCAGCTCGCGCTCGCGATCGGCAAGGAAGGGCTGAACGCCCGCCTCGCCGCGCGCCTCACGGGCTGGAAGGTGGACATCGTCTCGGACACCGAGTTCGCGCAGCAGGAAGCGGAGGCTGCGTTCGGCGGCGAAGGCGACGTCGATTTCAGCGGACGCTGCGCCGCGATCCTCGCGAACGGCAAGCGCTGCCCCAACACGGCTCTGCACGGATCCCGCTTCTGCGGCGTCCCGGCGCACCAGGAGCTGGCCAAGATCGAGGCCCAGACCGGCGAGTACGCGCCCGGTACGGTGACGCCGACCACAGCCGAGCCCGAGGAGAGCGACGAAGAAGGGGACGACGCCGTGCAAGACACCGAAGCGGTGGCCGACCAGGCCGACGAGACTCCGGTGCAGCCGGTCGAGACCGCGCCGTTCCGGGCAGAAGGCCAGGCGCCTGCTGCGTAACGAGCCCGCGATCCGCACGTGCACCGGATGCGGCCGCAAGGCGCCGCAGTCGGAGCTGTTGCGTTTCGCAGCGGTGGACGGCGAGCTGAAGCAGGGGAGGACGCTGCCGGGGCGCGGCGTTTACACCTGCGCGCGGCTCCTGTGCTTCGAGCGCGCCGTCGCCCACCGGGGCTTCAACCGTGTCCTGAAGCAGAGCGTCGCCGTCGATCCGGAGGCGCTCGGACGCCTCTACACTAGGACTCCGATACATGGCAAATAGGCCCAATAGACCAATCAGACCCCGCGGCGGCGCGAGCCCGCGCGGCAAGCGCCGGGTCGTCATCGACCAGGGCGGCCAGCGCGGCGGCGGCCCGCCCGGGCGCCAGGGCCGCGGCCGCCAGGAAGTCGGCCCGCCGAAGCAGCCGCGCGAGGTCGTCGCCCCGACCGGGCCGGTGACCGTTCAGTCGGGCGTCACGGTCCGCGACTTCTCGCAGGCGCTCGGCGTCCCGATGCCGGAGCTGATCAAGATCCTCATGAACCTCGGCCAGATGCGGACTGCCACGCAGTCGCTCTCCGACGAGGAGGTCGAGCTGATCGCCGCCGAGTTGAAGCGCGAGGTGACGATCAAGCACGTCGCCGAGGAAGACGAGGAGCCCGAGGTCTTCGAGGACGCGGACGCGGATCTCGTCCTGCGTCCCCCGGTGGTCACGATCATGGGCCACGTCGACCACGGCAAGACGAGTCTGCTCGACGCGATCCGCCAGACCGCGGTCGTCGAGACAGAGGCCGGCGGCATCACGCAGCACATCGGCGCATATCAGGTCGTGCACAACGATCGGCCGATCACGTTCATCGACACGCCCGGCCATGAGGCGTTTACCGCCATGCGCGCGCGCGGCGCGAAGGTCACGGACATCGCAGTGCTCGTCGTCGCCGCGAACGACAGCGTCATGCCGCAGACACGGGAGTCGATCTCGCACGCACGCGCGGCCGACGTGCCGATCGTCGTCGCGATCAACAAGGTCGACCTGCCCGACGCGAATGCCGACAAGGTGCGCGGCGATCTCGCGACCGAAGGGCTGCAGCCGGAGGAGTGGGGCGGCACGACGCAGGTCGCAGAGGTCTCGGCGAAGACGCGCATAGGCCTCGACGAACTGCTCGAGAAAGTGCTTCTCGTCGCCGACGTCGAGCTCGAACAGCTGAAGGCAAACCCGGACGCCGAGGCGTCCGGGCCGATCATCGAATCGCGCCTCGACCAGGGGCGTGGGCCGGTGGCGACGATGCTCGTCCAGCGTGGCACGCTCAGGGTCGGCGACGCAATCGTCGCCGGGGACGCCTGGGCGCGCGTGCGGGCACTGAACGACTTTCGTGGGGAGAAGCTGCAGGAGGCGACGCCCGGTACGCCGGTGGAGATCCTCGGCTTCGACCGTCCGCCGCCAGCGGGCGAGACGGCGCGCGTCGTCGAGAACGAGCGCAGGGCACGAGAATTCGCGCACGTGCGCGGCGAGCGGCTCCGTCGCGAGCAGCTCGCGCAGCGCACCGCAGGCGTGTCGCTCGAGTCGCTCTTCGAGCAGATGCAGGAGGGCGGGGTCCAGGATCTGAACCTGATCCTCAAGGGCGATGTAGTCGGCTCCGTCGAGGCGGCCGTGTCCGAGCTGCAGAAGATCAAGCACGCGGAAGTGCGCGTCAACGTCATCCATCAGGGTGTCGGCGGGATCACCGAGAACGACGTCAACCTGGCGATTCCTGCGGGCGCGCTGATCGTCGGCTTCAACGTGCGACCCAGCGCCGAGGCACGCTCGCTCGCCGAGCGAGCGGGCGTCGAGATCCGCACCTACCGCGTCATCTACCAGCTGACCGAGGACATCGAGCAGGCGCTCGTCGGCATGCTCCGGCCGATCGAGACCGAGGCGACGCTGGGCGAGGCCGAGGTTCGAGCGTTGTTCCGAGCCTCGCGTATCGGGACGATCGCCGGCTGCATGGTCACGAGCGGGGTCGTGCGCCGCGGTGCGCAGGTGCGCGTCGTTCGCGACGGCACCGTGATCTACGAAACGACGATCGCGTCGCTGCGACGCGTGAAGGACGACGTGCGCGAGGTGCAGGAGGGGTTCGAGTGCGGCATCCTCCTCGACAACTTCAACGACGTCAAAGAGGGCGACGTGCTCGAGTGCTACGAGACCCGGCAGGTCGAGCGGACCGACCTCAGCGAGCCGGCACCGACGACCGCCGCTTAGAACGATTCGATAGGCCGATGGGCGCCGGCTACGTCGGGATTCTCTCGGCCGAGCTGCACTTCCCCGAGTCTGGCTCGCTGAAAGGCAAGCGCAAGTTCGTGAAGTCCGTCAAGGCGCAACTGCAGCAGCGATTCGGCGCTTCCGTCGCGGAGGTCGACCACCACGAGCTCTGGCAGCGAGCGCGGATCACGCGTGGCGTGCGTCGCGCGCGACTACACAGGAGTGGAGGGACTGCTCGCAGACGCCGAGCGGTACCTCTACGGGCAGGAGTTCGAGTGCGCCGGCGTCGAGCGCAGGGTGGTGACGATCGATGAGTGAGCGGATGCGCCGCGTCAACGAAGCGGTGCGCGCTGTGCTGGCGGAGGCCGTCGGCGAATTGAAGGATCCGCGCATCGGCTTCATCACCGTGACAGGCGTCGAGACGTCACGCGATCTGGCGCAGGCGACCGTCTACGTCAGCGTCCTGGGCTCGGAGCGGAAGCGCGAGAAGTCGCTCGCCGGGCTCGAAGCGGCGCACGGCGTGCTCCAACGGCGAATCGCGGACGAGCTGAGGCTGAAGCGCACGCCTCAATTGACCTTCCAATACGATCCCTCGGTCGAACAGGGTGTTCGCATGTCGAAGTTGATCGATGACCTCGTCACAGACCACGACGACGCAGAAGGCTGATCTCGACGCAGTCGTCGAGGCTCTGCGCTCGCACGACCGCTTCCTCGTCACCACGCACGAAAACCCGGACGGCGACGCGCTCGGCTCGCTGCTCGCGGTGACGCTCGCGCTGCGACAGCTCGGCAAGGACGTCTACATGTACCTCGCCGGCCACGCGCCGCTCCCGGCGGAGTACACCTTCATGCCGCTCGAGGAGCTCGAGCGCACCGTCCCGGATGACGTGGAGGAGCGAGTGCTGCTCGCGGTCGACTGCGCCAACGAGAGCCGGCTCGGCCCCGATCCGGAGGTTCTGCACCTGACGACCTTCACGATCGACATCGACCACCATCACGACAACACGCGCTTCGGCAACGCCAATCTCATCGTCCCTGACGCGTCGTCGACCGCGGAGGTGCTGCGCGACGTCTTCTCCGAGCTTCGCGTTCGGCTGACGCCCGAGATCGCCGAGGCCCTCTACATCGCGGTCGTCACCGACACCGGTCGTTTCCAGTACGCCAACACCACGCCGAAGACGCTGCGACTCGCCGCCGAGCTCGTGGAGGCGGGGGCGAACGTCCACCGCGTGTTCCAGGGCGTCTACGAGAACGTCCAGTTCGCCAAGCTGAAGCTGCTGGCGCGCGCGCTCGAGCGTGCACAGGTGTACGAGGGCGGCGCGCTCGTCGTCTCGTTTCTGTTGCGCGGCGACTTCGCAGACGTCGGCGCGGCCGAGCCGTACAGCGAGGGGATCATCGACTACCTCCGCGCCGTCGAGGGCGCGATCGTCTCCGTGCTGATCCGCGAGCCGCCGCGCTCGGACGGGCCGACGCGACGCGTATCGCTGCGCTCGAGCACCGACGAGGTGGACGTGTCAGCGATCGCGCGGCAGTTCAACGGCGGCGGGCACAGGCAGGCAGCCGGCTTCTCGAGCGAGCAGTCGATCGAGGAGATCACCGAGGTCATCCGACGCGAGTACGTCGCCGCGCGTGGTTCCGCGCGCGCTTGAGCCGGCGGGCGTCGTCCTGCTCGACAAGCCGGCGGGACCCTCGTCCTTCAAGGTGATCGCCGAGCTGCGCCGGCGAACCGGAGCGCGCACGGGTCACGCCGGCACGCTCGACCCGTTCGCCACCGGCCTGCTGCGTCGTCTTATCCGGTTGGACGACCAAGCTGCAGCCGTGCTTCGTCGGCCTGGACAAGCGCTACGTCACGGACGTCGATCTCTCGGCGACGACGTCGACCGGCGATCCGGAGGGGGACGTCCTCGAGCAGCACGTCCCGCCGCCAGCCGACGAGCTGGAGGAGCGGCTCAAGGATTTCCGGGGTGAGGTCGAGCTGCCGATCCCGGCGGCGTCGGCGGTGAAGATCGGCGGCGAGCGTGCCTACCGGCTCGCGCGGCGCGGCGTGGAGGTGGACATGCCCGTGCGGCGTTCGCAGGTGGACGCACTCGACGTCATGACGTATAGCGACGGTGTCGCGCGGCTCGACCTTCGCGTCAGTTCGGGCACCTACGTGCGGGCGATCGCAACCGCGCTCGGCGGGCACTGCCGCACATTGCGGCGGCTCGAAGTCGGACCGTTCGGCGTCGATGAAGCAGATCCGGAACGGCTGCTCGACCCGAATGCGGCGTTCGACAGACTTCCGCCCGAGGCGCACGCTCGCGCGCCGAAGGACGCGCTCCGCCGGATGGGTCGCGCATGAACGTCGACGTCGAGAAGCTCGTCGCCGCCGGCGAGCTCGCCGAGGCGGCGCGCGTGCTCGGACACCCGTTCGAGGTCGAAGGCGTGGTCGTCGAAGGCGACCGGCGCGGGAAGGCGCTCGGCTTTCCGACCGCGAACCTGGACGTCTCCGCGGACCAGCTGCTGCCGCCGAAGGGGATCTACGCGGGCGCCGCGCTCGGCCACCGCGCCGCGATCTCGATCGGCGTCAACCCGCACTACGGCGGCACGTCGCTGCGCGTCGAGGCGCACCTGCTCGACTTCGACGACGACCTGTACGGCCGGCGACTCGTGGTCGAGCTCTGGCAGCGGCTACGAGACGAGCGCGCGTTCGCGAGCGAGGCGGAGCTGGTCGACGCGATTGCCGCGGACGTCGAGGCGACGCGCAGCGCCGTCAGGCCATGACGAACGCGCCGCTGCGGCGCGGGTCGGCGGCCGCTCCGTCGCGGCCGATCGCGCTCACGCCGCCGAAGTAGTGGTGTAGCCCGGGCCAGCGCCGGACGGAGCGGCCGTCGGCTTCGAGCTGGTCGAGCGCGGCCTCGTCGACTCCACCCTCGGCGTTGACGACGGCGCCGGTTACGTGGAAGCGCGGCCGGTCGACCGCGGCTTGAGGCGCGAGACCCTCGTCGAGGACGCCGGCGAGCACGAGCGCCAGCGCCGTCCTGAGCCTCGTTCCTCCGGCCGCGCCCAGCGCAAGCGTGAGACCGTCGGCGTCGAACGCGAGCGTGGGGGCCATCATCGAGCTCATCCGTTCGCCTGGGACGAGGTCGCCAACGATGAGGTCGACCTCCCCGAGCATGCTGTTCAGGTGCAGGTCGAGACCGGGGAGGAAGTCGCCGGAGCCCAGGCCCAGGCTTGTCGTGATGACGCACGCGTTTCCCTCCGCGTCGACGACCGACAAGTTCGTGGTGTGCGTCTCGGCACCGGTTGTCTCGAGGGCAGGCACGAGTGCCAGAACGCGCTCAGTTGCGCTCAGCCCGCGCAGTCCCGGCAACGCAGGCAGCAGCTCGGAGAGCCCGGCGAGACCGCCGCGCGTGAGCAGCGTCCTGCCCGCGTACTCGACGTCGACCGGCTCGCTCCAGCGCGCCTCGTACGTCTCGAGGTCGTCCGCCGTCACGGCGCCGCCACGCTTGCGCATCAGCGAGAGAATGGACTGCGCGAGCGACCCGGTGTACGCCGACGCCGCTCCTTCGTCCGCCAGGAGCGCCAGCGCCTTTTCGATTCCGGGCTGGCGCAGCAACTCGCCCGCTTGCAAGAGCGTGTTGCCGGGCGCGTAGATGCGCGCGCCGGCGTCCATGGTCATCACGGGTGCGAGCATCGCGAGGCAGGACGCATGAGCCGGTGTCAGCGGTACGCCGGCGCGCGCGAGCCTCATCGCGGGCTCGAAGAGCAGCCGCCACGGAAGGCGGCCGTATTCCGCGTGGAGCGCACCGAGTCCCGCGGGCACGCCCGGCACGGCGAACGACGCGGGGCCGATCGCGTAGTGGACGAGCTCTTCGCCGAACGGCACCTGCAGCTCGACCAGTTCGGCGCCTTCCCCGGACGGCACGGTGCAGAAGCAGTCGAGGTTCTTCGCAGTACGCGAAACCGCGTCCCAGTAGATCGCGTGCCCGCCGCCGAGCAGCCCGGTCATCAACGTTTCGGCAACGCACGACGCAAGCGACGCGGCCACCGCGGCGTCGGCGGCGTTCCCACCAGCAGCGAGAATCTCAGCGCCCGCCGCTGCAGTAGCCGGATGTCCAGCGGCGATGCCAGCCTTCATCGCGCGTGACATTACTTCGGAAGCTCTTTGTCGAAGCTGAACCTTCCGACGGCAGCGCGGCTTTGCCGCGCTGTTCACCACCCTTCAAACGAAGCAACAGACCTCACAAAGAGGCAAATCGGGCACGCGCGCGAAGCGCGCCTGACCGGTCTTCCGGGCCAAAGTGCGCAGCACTTTGGCCCGACGGTCAGCTACCCTAGTCGCCGACCGCGATCTCGGCCGTACGCCTCCTTCCTTGGGCGGCGCGCTGGGACGGCGGAGTCATTCACGAGAGGAGACACATGAGCCTCACCAAGGAAGAGAAGCAGGAGATCATCAAGGAGCACGGCCGCGCTGAGACGGACACCGGTTCGCCGGAGGTCCAGATCGCGATGCTGACGCGCCGGATCAACCAGCTGACCGAGCACCTCCGCACGCACAAGCACGACCACCACTCGCGTCGCGGGCTGCTCAAGCTGGTCGGACGCCGCCGCCGCTTCCTGAACTATCTCCAACGCACGAATCTCGAGGGCTATCGGGCCCTCATCAAGGAGCTGGGGCTCCGGCGCTAGCTCAGGGCATAGGGGGTGGAAGTTTGAGCGAGTGCTCGGCGGCAGCACTGACTCAAACCTCCACCCTCGTACGAAGGAAAGTGGAGGGAAACATGGCTATTGCCACTGAACGGCTCGCCGGCATCTCGGTCGAGATCGGCGGCCGTGAAATGACGTTCGAGACCGGAAAGCTCGCGAAGCAGGCCGACGGCGCAGTCGTCGTCCGCTCCGGGGACACGATGGTGCTCGCAACGGCACAGGGCAGGACGGAGGCGCGCGAAGGCGCGGACTTCTTCCCGCTCACCGTCGACGTCGAGGAGCGGATGTACGCGGCCGGGAAGATCCCCGGCGGCTTCTTCAAGCGGGAAGGACGGCCGACCGAGCGCGCGATCCTCACCGCGCGGATGATCGACCGCCCGATCCGGCCGCTCTGGCCGAAGGGCTTCAAGAACGAGGTGCAGGTGATCTGCACCGTGCTGTCGGCCGACATGGTCATCGGGCACGACATCCTGTGCATCAACGGCGCGTCTGCTGCGCTGATGCTCTCGCCGCTGCCGTTCCTCGGTCCGATCGGGGCCGTGCGCATCGGTCAGATCGAGGGCCGGCTCGTCGTCAACCCGACGTTGCAGGAGGCAGAGGAGGAGTCGACGCTCGACCTGATCGTCGTCGGGACGAAGGAAGGCCTGACGATGGTGGAGGCCGGCGCCGACGAGGTGCCCGAAAGCGTCCTGCTCGAGGCGCTCGATCTCGCGCAGACGGAGATCCTCAAGCTCTGCGAGGCGCAGGAGGAGCTCCGTGAGCGGGCTGGGAAGCCGAAGTGGCTCGATCCCGAGCTCACTGCCGAGCTCGACGCGTCGCACGGCGCCGCAATCCGCGACCGCATCGAGGCGCACGGCCTCCGCGAGGGCGGCGCGATCGTGGAAGAGCTGCTCGAGGAGCTTGCGCCGTCGCTGTCGATGGATTCGACGGACGAGGACATCGTCAAGCAGCTCCAGGTGCGTTCCAGCCTCAACGCGCTGCTGGAGAAGGCCAGGCTTGCCGCCGTCGAAGGGCCGGTGCGCGAGCAGTTCGAGAGCGACCTGCGCGCGCTGACCGAGGCGGAGCAGGACTCGAAGGAGCTGAAGTCGGCCAAGCGCCACCTGCTGTTCGAGCGGATCATCGACACGGTCCAGCTTCCGTTCCCGGTCGGGCCCGCGACGGTCGACGGCGAGCCTCCGACCGTCAAGGACTCGCTCACGAAGCAGTTCGTGAAGCGGGCGGCGGAAGCGATCTACAAGGACCTCGTCCGCAAGAAGATCGCGATCGAGAAGCGTCGCCCCGACGGGCGCGGCACGGAGGACATCCGGCCGATCGAGTGCGAGGTCGGCGTCAGCCCGCGGACGCACGGCTCCGCGCTGTTCACGCGCGGCCAGACGCAGATCATGTCGCTGCTGACGCTCGGCACCGCGAAGGAGGGCCAGCGCATCGACGACCTGTCGCTCGAGTCCGAGCGCCGGTACATGCACCACTACAACTTCCCGCCCTACTCGGTCGGCGAGACCGGCTTCATGCGGGGTCCGAAGCGCCGCGACATCGGCCACGGCGCGCTCGCACAGCGTGCGCTCGAGCCGATGATCCCGCCTGCGTCGGAGTTCCCGTACACGATCCGGATCGTCTCCGAGACGCTCGAGTCGAACGGCTCGTCGTCGATGGGCTCGGTGTGCGGCTCGACGCTCGCGCTGATGGACGCCGGCGTGCCGATCAAGGCGCCCGTGTCCGGGATCGCGATGGGCCTCGTGAAGGAGGGCGACGACCACGTCATCCTCACGGACATCCAGGGTGCGGAGGATCACCTCGGCGACATGGACTTCAAGGTCGCCGGCACGCGCGACGGCATCACCGCGTTGCAGATGGACATCAAGATCACCGGCGTCACGCGGGAGATCATGCAGAGCGCGCTCGAGCAGGCGAAGCGGGCGCGCGAGTTCATCCTCGACAAGATGCTGGCGGCGATTCCCGAAGCGCGCACCGAGCTGGCGGCGCACGCACCGCGGATCTCGTCGGTCAAGATCGATCCAGAGCAGATCGGCCTCGTCATCGGCAAGGGCGGCGAGACGATCCGCGGCCTCGAGGCCGACTACGAGGTCCAGATCGACATCGAGGAGGACGGCACGATCCTCATCTACGCGACCGAGGGAACGAAGGCCGACGCGGCGATCGCCGCGATCGAGGGCCTGACGAAGAGCCCGGAGGTCGGCGACGAGTACCGCAACGCGAAGGTCGTCAAGACGACGCAGTTCGGCGCCTTCGTCGAGCTGAAGAAGGGCACGGACGGCCTGCTGCACGTGTCGAACGTCGGCCCCGGCCGCGTCGGTCACATCGAGGACGTGATCAGCCGCGGCGACGTGCTCGACGTCGTCGTCCAGGAGGTCGACAAGGAGCGCGGCCGGATCGGCCTGAAGCTCCTCGCCAAGCACGAGAACGGCTCCGTCGTCACGCCCGAGGAGCTGATCGAGCGCGCGAAGGATGCGCCTCCGCGCGAGCGCGAAGAGCGTCCGCGCGGCGATCGCGATCGCGGCCGGGGCGGTGGCCGCGGCGGCGGCCGCGGTCGAAGCTAGCGCGCCAAACTGAGATGTCCGAGAGTGGGGGGCGGCTTCGGCCGCCTCTCACCTTCGTTTACTCGGCCACCTTGACGACGTGGCGATGGCCGGTGACGTCTCGATCTTGCCTCAGCGCAAGCGCGACTGCTTGTGTGCGGCTGCGAACTCCGAGCTTGGTCAGAACCCGCTGGATGTGCGTGGCGACCGTCTTCGGGCTGATGAAGAGTTGCTGGGCTATTTCGTCCTGGTTGGAGCCTGCTGCGAGAAGATCGAGCACCTCGTGCTCGCGCGCTGAGAGAGCGTCCAGCTTGCTGCTCACGCCGTTGGTCTGAGAAGCCTGTTTGTCGGTCGATCGTCCCGCCAGCCGCCACACGCGTGCGACGAGCTCCCCCGGGTCGACCGGCTTGGTCATGTAGTCGTCCGCGCCGAGGAGGATCCCGGCGGCGCGATCGAACGGCTCGGTGCGGTTGCCGGAGACGATGATCACCGGGAAGTCGTCTCCGTACTCGTCCTTGAGCTGGCGGCAGAGCTCGTAGCCGCTCACACCCGGAAGCTGAACATCCGTGAGCACGAGGTCGGGCTTCTGCTCTGCGATCGCCGACTGTGCCTCCTCGGCGCTCGCCACGCCGAGCGTCGCATACCCGGCCCGCTCGAGAACCGCGATTAGAAGGGTCCGGAAACCAGCGTCATCGTCGACGAGAACAACGTCACCGGAATGCTCAGCCACTCTCTGCCCTCTCTCCCTTTGGCTCCCTGCATCTTCTTGCCGCACTAGGTGTTGTAACGCAAATGCGGCAGTCATTCAATGGGGATTGGTGAAATCGTGTAGGCGTGGGACCTACGGTGCCGCTTCAGAATCGGGTGTTTGTTGCCTTGTAGCTCGGCCGTCTGCGGACGTAGCGTTGTTGATGAATCTGTGGGCGACGTCTGGGGAGGCGATCGGGTTGGCTGCCGTGACGGTTACTGAATGCTTTGGGCGCTCTCGTCGCCGATCCGCGAAGTCGCGGCCGATGGGCGGCCACTCCGAAGAATCGGCGATGTCATCGGAGGGGGAGGTGGTTGCGGAGGCATAGAGGCGTTCGACTGGGTCTTCGGCCGACTCAATTTTGTCTTCGGCCGACTCAATTTTGGCACCTATTGGTGGGAGGGCAATCGAAATATGACTGCACTTAGATTTCACCGTCGGCGGACACGCCGGCTCTGGATGTACGGAGGACTGACGGTAGTGCTTAGCTCCGCGGTCGTCCTGCTCATCGCAGCGGGCGCTGGCGCGGTCCTGACCGGTAGCTCGTTCGACACGTCCAACGGTAACCTGACGCCGAGCGCGCCGACGCTGCACGACTGGAATCCCGCCGGCAAGCCGACCGCCGCACTCAATCCGCTCGGTCCGGTAGAGCCAATCACCTGTCCGATCCTCGGAGCGGGCACGAACTGCGGCGTCGACTGGGTGGGCAACTCGGCGCCGGACAACTCGTTCACCCAGGGAACGAAGGAGGACAGCGAGGACGTGGTGGTCGCCACTGGGTCGATCCCGCCCAACAAGGACGACCTGTCCCGCTTCTACATCAACAAGGAACGGCGAAACTTCACCGGCTGCGCGCCCGGTACAGCCTCGCCGAACACGTGCGACTACCTCTACCTCGCCTGGGAGCGAACGGCAAAGCTCGGCTCAGCACACATGGACTTCGAGTTCAACCAGGAGCCGGTCGGCAACCTGATCACCGCGGGTGATGTGGCGCTGAACCGGACGGCCGGCGACCTGCTGGTCGACTTCGACTTCGGCGGCAGCGGCCCGGTCGGCTTGGTCCTGCACCGGTGGATCGTCGGCACCAACACGCCGTCGGCCGACTGCGAGGCGGTCAACTCGGGGACGAATGTCAACTGCTGGGGCAAGGGCGTCGATCTCACGGCCAGCGGCATCGCCGAAGGCTCAGTGAACAGTTCGCCCGTGAACGATTACAACCCGCCGGTACCCGCCGCCGGCTTCAATACTCTCGACGGATCGACGAAGGCCCAGGGCAATACGACGACGGTCAGCTCGACCTTCGGGGAAGCGGGGATCAACCTGACCGCCGCCAACCTCTTCCCGCCGGGCTCCTGCTTCCACCTCGGCGACGCCTGGCTGAAGAGCCGCTCGTCCGGTGGCTCATTCTCGTCGGACATGAAGGACTTCATCGCTCCGATCCCGATCAACATCTCCAACTGTGGCGAGATCGTGATCCAGAAGCACACCGACCCGCGCGGCATCAACCAGAACTTCAGCTTCAACTCGACCATCGCGGGCAGCGACCTCGTGAACGGCACCGCGAGCGGCGTCACGGGTGCGACCTGCCGCGAGGCCGTGGCCGGGTACACCAACCCCTACACGCTGAACGACGACGGCAACAGTGCCGGGGGCGACAGCACCGGCAACACTGACGACTGCGCCAACGTGCCGGTAGGTGACTACACCGTTACGGGGGGTGCCGACCCGACCGGCTTTGCGTTCGAGAACCTCTCGTGTACCGCGACCGGTACGGGAACAACTGTCACTTTCACTCCTACCGGCAAACCGGCGAGCATCCACATCGAGCCCGACGGCCTGGTCAAGTGCGTCTACACGAACCAGCAGCAGCTCGGTGCGCTCAAGATCACCAAGACCTCGAGCAAGGGGCTGCACCCCGGACTTGCGGGAGCCGTCTTCCACATCACGGGCCCGAACTCGTACGCGACTGACGTGACAACGCTCGCTGGCGGCACCATCTGCGTTGACCATCTGCCGTTCGGCACGTACTCGGTCCAGGAGACCTCTCCGCCGACCGGATACGTGATCGACGATCCGACGGCTCACGATGTCGTCGTTGGGCTCAACTGCGACGTGCGGCGACGGCAACGAGGCGACGTTCACTGCCACGGACACGCCGAAATCAGACATCCAGGTTCGCTTCCGCGACGGCGGTTCGGGGGCGACGTCGGCAACGATCTCCTGCGACAACACCACGGGGACCTCTGACACAGGGGACACAACGGGTGGGACGACACGCTAACGGTCACGGGCATCCACGCCCCGACCACCGTCCACTGGACGATCGTGATCGATCCGTAACCGAGGAGGACAAGACACAGAAGAAGCGGGAGGCGGCCCACGGGGCCGCCTCCCGCATGCGGGAACCAGCTTGCCGCTAGAGGTCGAAGCTCGTCGATGCGACCTTCGTCCGCTTGCCCTTGATCATCTGGAAGGCGTCGATCTGGTAGTGGCCGGGCTCGGCCGCGGCGAACGTGTAGTAGAAGTTCGACAGCGAGATACACCCGTTTGAGTCCGGCATTTGGCCCGCGAACGCGGCCGCCGTGGGCGAGTACACGACGACGGTGACACCGCCGAAGTTGCTGTCGTAGCCGCCGCCGGCAACCGAATAGTGCGGTCCGGAATCGGTGCAGCTTGTGCTCGTAGCGGCTTGCAAGCCACTCAATCCCGTCACTTCGAGTGTCGGCGAGTAGGAAGGCTGCTTCCCGGCGAACGCCGTGGCGGAGGCGATCATCGCAGCGAGGGCGAGGACAGCGACGAGCGCCCCCGAGAACCTGTGAGACGACATTTGTGCTGCTCCTTTCGGTGCGGCTCCGAGACCTGGCGTCACCCGGACGCCATTGGGAGCTCTCGGCTGTCATCGTCACGACGGGTCAACTCCGCGACACCTCAGAGGGGGGATGCTCCTCCTCGAGAGGGTGGAATCAAGGACGACCGAGGTCGGAAGCAGCCGCAGCTCTTCACGCGCCAAACTTCGTGCAGAGCGCCGTTCACGCCACCCCCTCCGGCCGGCGGGTGGCGTGAACAGGATCGCGTCAGCTGGCGGTGAAGGCCACAGTCAGGACGCCGACGTTGCCCAGCCAGTCGTGCGACTTGAAGGTCGCCGTGTGCTGGCCGGCGCTCGGAGACCAGCTGTAGTTGAGCTGGCAGATGTACGTCACGTCGTCACAGGCTTTCGTCGAGACATAGGCATTGTCGATGTAAAGGTCGATGTTCTTGACCGCGTGGTCATCGCTCGACGAGACGGTGACGTTGTATGAGTGGCCGCTGATCGTTGTCCCGTTCCCCGGATTCGGCCAGAACAGCGTCGGCGCCGTGGTGTCGGACGAATAGACCTTGTAGTAGGTGGTGTCCGACCCGGTCGAAGCGGACGTCGCCGCCCGCGTTACCGTGACGACCAGCGGGTAGTTACCGTCCGCGATCGCGGACGGCGAGGTGACGTACACCCACAGGTAGCTGGATGACGTCGACGCGAGGGAAACTTGGCTTGTCGGGAGCGAGACCGAGAACCCACTCGGCACTGAAACACTCACACTAAAAGTCGACGAGCCGCAACCGACGTCGTTGTTGGTAACGCGGATGTCGTATGCGAGTTGCTGACCTGGCCGGCCGAACGAGCCCGATGAGCCCCAAGCCCAGTTGTTTTGGACCGAGACGCCGGGTGCATTCTGGGTACAGCTTGAAGTCCCGCCGTGGCCGCCGCCATGGCCGCCGCCGCCGCCTTTGGCGGCCAAAGCAGCCGGGACCAGAGCGAGGAGGACGACGAGGGCGATGCCGAGGGCGATGCGATCTGCTGGCGCTTTCCTGGTCACGGGATAGACCTCCCTACTCCTGAGCGTGACCGCAGGCCGCCCAAGGTCGCTTTCAGTACGTGTTGATACATCGTCGACATGTCAAACGCGTGGCGTCCCCCGATCGAGTGATCAGACCCCTGGCCTGTTGCGGTCGGCGGGGGACTGTAGCGAACGAATCGGATGCGTGCGTGGATCGTGTTGAGGCGCACAAACAGCGCCAAACTTCGGCACCGGTGACCCAGTCCCTGCGACGTGGCCGACGAATCCGCTACGGCGAAGTTCACAAAACGCCCTCGCTCATCGCGACTGTGAACGAGTCGACGACGCCTGCCAGAGGCAAGGACTCGCAGGAGGTAATCGAGACACAACGACGAAACGGCGCCGCGACTGCACGGCACGCATCGCCTACGATGCTCCGGTGCAGAAGTACGAGATCACCGAGCTCGACTCGGGCGAGCGCGTCATCACCGAGCGCGTGCCGAGCGTCCGCTCCGTCGCGCTCGGCTACTGGATCGGCGCCGGATCGAGGGACGAAAAGGCCGACCGCGCCGGCGTCTCGCATTTCCTCGAGCACCTCCTGTTCAAGGGCTCTTCGTCGTACAGCGCCCAGGAGATCGCCGAGACGTTCGACGGGCTCGGCGGCGAGCTGAACGCGGCCACCTCGCGGGAGCACACGATGCTCTACTCGCGCGTGTCGGACGCGCACCTCGACACGGCGATCGACGTCATGACCGACATGGTCTTCGCGCCAACGTTCGCGGAGCTCGACGCGGAGCGCGAGGTCGTCCTCGAGGAGATCGCGATGTACGAGGACGCGCCGCAGGAGCTCGTCCACGATCTCTTCTCGGAGGCCGTGTTCGGCGACCAGCCGCTCGGGCGTCCTGTGATCGGGACCCGTGAGGTGATCGCAAGCGTCAGCCGACGCGCACTTGCCGCTTACCACCGCTCGATGTACGTCGGCGGCAACGTCGTCGTCGCTGCGGCCGGCAATCTGCAGCACAACGAGGTCGTGCGACTCCTCGAGCGCGCACAGCGGCGCCCGCAAGACACGCCGCCCAAGGGCGTCCGCGTCCGCAGGCCGATGGTCACGCCGCCGCCTCCGAGCCTCCGCTTCCACCAGAAGGACACCGAGCAGTACCACGTCTGCATCGGCGCGCCCGGCATCTCGCGGTCCGACCGGCGCCGCTTCGCCGCCTCGCTGCTCGACTCGATCCTCGGCGGCTCCGCGTCATCTCGGCTGTTCCAGGAGATCCGTGAGAAACGCGGGATGGCATACGCGGTCTACAGCTTCACGTCGCAGTACTCCGACACCGGTCTCGTCGGCTTCTACGTCGGCACGCGGGAGGAGCACGTCGCCGAGTGTCTCGAGATCGCCTCGCGCGAGATCGCCGACGTCTCGGCGGGCCGGCTCCGGCCGAACGAGCTGCAGCGTGCGAAGGAAAACCTCAAGGGCCGCGTCGTCCTCTCGATGGAGTCGACCTCGAACCGCATGAGCCGGCTGGGGAAGTCGCTGATCACGGACACCGAGCTGCTCTCCCTCGACCGCCTGATCGCGGAGATCGACGCAGTCGAGCCGGATGAGGTTTCCGAGCTCGCGTCGGTCCTGCTTCAGCCCGAGCGCCTCTCGGCCGCAGGCATCGGCCCGGACGAGCGCACGTTCACCGCTGCGGTCAAGGGGACCAATCCGGGGCTCGCCCGCGCCGCAGCCGCTGCGTGAAACGCTTCGCTTCGCTCGCTTCCGTCCGAAGTCCTGCGGACTTCGGACGGGAAAGACCGGGCAGGCGCGCTTTCGCGCGCGTGCCCATTTGGCGGTGGTCGGGGAGAAGCCGCTTCGCTCTGGGCGGGCGTCGGCGCGGCGAAGCCGCGCCTATGGCGAGGGGAGATGATTCAAGGGGATGAAGATCTGCCTGTACGGACGGGGCGGGAAGGTCGGGCGGCGTGCTCGCTCCTGCGCTCGAGGCGGCCGGGCACGAGCTCGTCGAGCTTGACGACGCCGACGCCGCGATCGACTTCACCGCGCCGGACGTCGTCGTCGACAACGTCCTTCGCGCGCTCGACGCCGGCGTGCCGAGCGTGGTCGGCACTAGCGGCGCCGATCTCGCCCCAGCCGACGCGCGCGGGCGCGAACGCGGCTTGCCCGTCTTCTTCGCGCCGAACTTCGCCATCGGCGCCGTGCTCATGATGCGCCTCGCCGTCGAGGCGGCCGCGTATCTGCCGCGTGCCGAGATCGTCGAGCTGCACAACGAGGCGAAGAAGGACGCGCCGTCGGGGACCGCGCGCGCCACCGCCGACCTGCTCCCCGGCGACGTGCCGATCCACAGCGTGCGCTTGCCCGGCCTCGTCGCGCACCAGGAGGTGCTGCTCGGCGGCGACGGCCAGCTGCTGACCATCAGGCACGACGCGTTCTCTCGCGAGGCGTACGTCCCGGGGGTGCTACTCGCGCTCGAGCGCCTGCACAGCCTGCCGCCCGGGCTGACCGTCGGGCTCGACGCGCTGCTGTAGACGATGACGACGGCGAGGCTGGAAACGTTCGCGGATGGGGTCTTTGCGATCGCGGCGACACTCCTCATCCTCAACGTCGAAGTGCCCGACCTCGGCGACCACAGCCTGAGCTACGAGCTCCTGCGTCTGTGGCCTGCCTACATCGGCTACGTGGTCAGCTTCGTGACGATCGGGATCATCTGGGTGAACCACCACACAGTCCTCGACCAGCTGCACAGCACCGACCGGACGTTTCTGTTCATCAACGTCTTCTTCTTGCTGTGCATCGCGTTCATTCCGTTCCCGACGCGATTGCTCGCGACGTACGTGCGTACCGACGACGGGCAGGCCGCCGCTGTCCTGTACGGGATCACGCTCACCACGACGGCCGTCTTTTTCAACCTCATGTGGCGCTACGCGATCGGCGCCGGCGGCAGGTTGCTGCGTGCGGATGCAGACCGGCGCGTCGTTGACGGGATCACGCGGAGCTACAGGCCGGGCGTCGCGATGTACGCCGGCGCAGCGATCGTCGGCTTTTTCCAGGCGGAGGTGAGCGCCGCCCTCTACGCTGCGATCGCGTTGTTCTACGTGCTCTCCAGCTCGCTCTTCGGCCGCGAGGACGTCGCGACGTGACGATCGACACGCGCGTCGAGATCCGCGAGCTTTCGGGCAGGGACGTCCTCTCGCTTCGCCCCGAGCTGGCCGAGATCTGGCCGGATGCTTCGCGGGCGCGAATCGACGAGATCCTGCCGCGTCACGTCACGCGCGACGGCTTCCGGTTCCTGGGCGCCTTCGCGGACGATCGGCTGGTCGGCTTCGTCTACGGCTACCGAGGCGGCAGCGGTCAGTGGTGGCACGACCGCGTCGCCCGCGCGCTGGGCGCTGTGGGAACCGAACGCTGGCTCGGGCCGGGCCATTTCGAGTTCACGGAGCTGCACGTGCGGGCGGACTATCAGCGCCGCGGCATCGGCGGGCGCCTACACGACGCGCTGATCGAAGGGATCGACGGGCCGACTGCCGTGCTCTCGACGCAGACCGACAACGAGCCGGCGATCGCCCTCTACAAAGGTCGGGGCTGGCGCGTGATCGTGCCGTACCTCGACTTCGGCTCCGGGCGTCCGTTCCTGATCATGGGGCTCGACCTGGGTGGAGGCTAGGTAGCGGGTGTCGCAGGCGTCGCCTGCGCCGCGCGCGCGCCTCGCCAGGCTACTCCCGTCAAGTATCCGGTGAGACTGAAGATGACGAGCGCATTGATTCCATGGAGAATCCCGACGCCGTGGGCGCTCTCGCTGATCCACGCAAGGACGATCTGGAGGGCCACATCCAGCGGGACCGCGAGCGCGAGGAGGACGCGCCGCTTGCCGAGTCGGGCTCCTAGGGCAAGGAGAAACAGGACGATCGCCCCGAGGAAGATGATGTACCCGAATCCAATATGGAAGTCGAAGCCGTGGTCGAACGTCTTCTCGCTGATCAGCTTGGTCGCGTCCGGGCCTTTCTGGTCGCCGAGCTTCTGAGCCGAGTAGAAAGCTCCGTATGCGGCAGCAGCGATCTGGGTCACGACGGCGAGAAAGATGAGTGTCACCCAGTAGCGATAGATTGTTCCGAGAGCCTTCACCGGCGAGCACCTCGCGAGTAGGGGATGCACGAGTTTAAGACACGAGGCGGATGAAGCTCGAAGTCATTGACGGTGACATCGCCGCGCTCGGGGTCGACGCTGTCGCCAACGCCGCGAACAATCACCTGTGGATGGGCGCAGGGGTCGCCGGTGCGATCAAGCGAGCTGGCGGCGACGAGATTGAGCACGAAGCGATTGCGAAGGGGCCGATCGCGGTCGGCGACGCGGTCGCGACGACCGCCGGTCGCCTGCCGGCGAAGTGGGTCATCCACGGCGCCGTCATGGGTCAGGACCTCCGGACGAACGCCGCGCTCGTCTCGCAGACGACGACCAGCGTGCTGCAGGTAGCCGACGAGCTGGGCGCCGAGTCGCTTGCGCTGCCCGCGTTCGGAACAGGCGTCGGCGGGTTTCCGCTCGACGAGTGCGCGCGGCTGATGGTGGATGCCGTGCGCGCACACGAGCCGCGGACGCTCCGCCGGGTCGTGTTCGCGGTCTACGGGGAAGAGGCGCGGCGCGCCTTCGAAGGGGCGCTCGCGAAGGCGTAGAATCCAGAACCGGTGTTCGGCGAGGTTCTGACTGCGATCGTCACGCCGTTCGACACGAACAGGCGTGTCGATCTGGACCGCTTTCGCGAGCTCGCGGAGTTCCTCGTCGACAACGGTTCCGACGGCCTCGTCGTGTGCGGCACGACCGGCGAAGCGCCGACGCTCTCCGACGACGAGAAGTTCGCGCTGTGGGAAACCGCTGTCGACCTGCTGCGTGGACGGGCGACGGTCATCGCGGGCACAGGCACGTACGACACCGCACACTCGATTCACCTGTCGCAAAGGGCAGCCGAAATCGGTGTCGACGGGCTGCTCGTCGTCACGCCGTACTACAGCAAGCCGCCGCAGCGCGCGATCGTCGAGCACTTCAAGGCGATTGCAGCAGCGACCGACAGGCCGATCGTCGTCTACAACATTCCCAGCCGCGTCGTGATCGACATCGAGCCCGAGACGATCGAGCGGCTCGCGGACATTCCAACCGTGCGCGCCGTCAAGCAGGCGTACGACGACCTCGACGAGGCGGCCCAGATTCCGGGCTTCGGTCTCGACCTGTACGCCGGTGACGACAACCTGATCCACCCGTTCCTCGAGCTCGGCGGCGTCGGCGGCATATGCGTCCACACACATGTTGTTGGGCCGCAGGTGAAGGAGATGGTGCGCGCCTTCCACAGCGGCGACCGGGCACGCGCGAAGGAGATCGACGATCAACTTGCGCCGGCATACGAGCTGCTGAAGGTGGTCGGCAACCCGATCGCGATCAAGGCTGCACTGAAGCTCTCGGGGCACGACGTCGGCGGCCTGCGCCTCCCGCTCGTGGAGGCGACAGAAGAGGAGACGGAGCGCGTCCGCTCCTGCCTCGAGCGCCTGGGCGTCCTGGTCGCCGCCTGAGCTACCCTTCCGCCCACGGCGACGACGGAGAGTGACGCCTCCAGAGCCGTCGGCCGGCCCCCGTCACAGGGCCTAAATCGAGGCCGAGTGGCACTTTGTCGCTTGGCGAAGTGCGGTGGCACCGCGGGAGCGCCTCCCGCCCGCACCCCCAGGCGAGTTGTCGAAGGGAGGTGCCACGAATGAAACGGATCCTCACGTCGGAGCTGCCGGCGCACGCCGGCGAGCGCGTGCTGTTGCAAGGCTGGCTGCACCGGAAGCGAGAGCTGTCGCGCGTGTCCTTTCTCGTCCTGCGCGACCGCGGCGGGCTGGCCCAGGTCGTCGTAGAGCGGATGCCCGAGCTCCTACCGGAGAGCGCGCTCGAGATCGAAGGGATCGCAGTCGCGAACGAGCAGGCGCCGGGTGGGGTGGAGGTCCACGAGCCCGAGATCCGCGTCCTCGCCGAGCCCGCGGAGGCGCCGCCGGTCGAGCTGCACCGGCCCGAGCCGCGGGAGTCGCTGCCGACACGGCTCGACGCGGCCGCAGTAGCGCTTCGCCATCCGGCCGTGCGCGAGCGCTTCCGCCTCACGGCGCACGCCGTCGCGGCCTTTCGATCGACGCTCGACGAGCGGGGCTTCGTCGAGATCCAGACGCCGAAGATCGTCGCCTCCGCAACCGAGGGCGGCGCGAACGTCTTCGCCGTCGACTACTTCGGCCGCGAGGCGTTCCTCGCGCAGAGCCCACAGTTCTACAAGCAGACGATGGTCGGCGTCTTCGAGCGGGTCTACGAGGTCGGGCCCGTGTTCCGTGCCGAGCCGCACGAGACGGCGCGGCATCTCGCGGAGTACGTCTCGCTCGACGCCGAGCTCGGCTTCATCCGCGACCACCGCGACGTGATCGACCTCGTGCGCGAAGTGGTCTTCGCGATGATCGAAGCCGTCGGAGGCACGCCGCCTGCGGAAGCGCCGATCGTGCACTTCGAAGACGTGCGCACCGGCGACGAGCCGGATCTGTCGCCGGAGGACGAGCGGCGCATCTGCAGCGAGCACGGAGAGCTCGTCTTCGTCGAAGGCTTCCCGACGTGGAAGCGTCCCTTCTACACGCACCCGGATCCCGAGCGGCCGCAGTGGTCGCGCGGCTTCGACCTGCTCTACCGCGGGCTCGAGATCGTCACCGGCGGCCAGCGTCTGCACCTTTACAAGGACTACAAGGCGGCGCTCGCCGAGCGAGGTCTCGACGAGGCGCCGTTCGCTTCGTACCTCGACGCGTTCCGCTACGGAATGCCGCCGCACGGCGGCTTCGCACTCGGTCTCGAACGGTTCGTCGCGCAGGCCGTCGGTGTCCACAATGTGCGGGAGACGACGCTCTTCCCGCGCGACCGCTCGCGACTTCAACCCTGAGCGCGCCTATGCTTGGACCGAGATGAGCGTGCGGATCATTCCACTCGGCGGCCTCGGCGAGGTCGGCAAGAACATGACCGTCTACGAGTCCGGAGGCGAGGCGATCGTCGTCGACGCAGGACTCGCGTTCCCGCGGGACGAGCACCTCGGCGTCGATCTCGTACTGCCCGAGATGACATATCTCGCCGAGCACCCGGGCGGCGTGCGAGCGGTCGTGCTCACGCACGGGCACGAGGACCACGTCGGCGCCCTTCCTTATCTCCTACGGGTCGCGACGGTGAAGGAGATCTGGGCGAGCCGTCTCACGCTCGGCCTGATCAAGTCGAAGCTCGACGAGCACGGACTCTTGCGCGCAGCCGAGCTGCGCGAAGCGGAGATCGGCTCGCCGATCGAGCTCGGGCCTTTCCGCATCGAGTTCGTGCGCATGGCGCACTCGATTCCCGACTCTGCGGCGCTCGCGATCGAGGCGGAGGGAAAGCTGGTCGTCCACACGGGCGACTACAAGCTCGACCACACGCCGATCGACGGGCAGAAAACGGACGTCGGTCGGCTCGCCGAGCTCGGCAACCGCGGCGTCGACCTGCTGCTCGGGGACTCGACGAACGCCGAGCGTCCGGGCGTAACGCCGTCCGAGCGCGTCGTCGGCGAGGCGTTCCGCCAGATCTTTCCGCTGCGCAGCGGCCGCATCCTCGTCTCGTCGTTCGCGTCGAACGTGCACCGCATGCAGCAGGCGATCGACGTCGGCGTCGACCTCGGGCGCAAGGTCGCAATCGTCGGCCGCTCGATGCGCAAGAACGCGAACATCGCGCGCAACCTCGGGTTCATGGACGTCGCTGACGGCGTGCTGATGAGCCCGCAGGATCTCCGCGAGCTGCCGCCGGGCGAGCAGCTGATCCTCTGCACCGGCAGTCAGGGCGAGCCGATGTCGGCGATGACACGCATCGCGTACAACGACCATCCCGCGGTCAGCGTCGAGCGTGGCGACACCGTGATCATCTCGGCTAAGCCTGTCCCAGGAAACGAGCTGCGCGTGCACGACGCGATCAACCGGCTCGCGCAGGCCGGCGCCGAGGTGCTGCATCAGGAGATCGCGCCGGTGCATGTCTCGGGTCACGGCAACGCCGAGGAGCTGCGCACGATCATCTCGCTCCTGCGTCCGAAGGCAGTGATGCCCGTGCACGGCGAGTTCCGGATGCTTGCGGCGCACGCACAGCTCGCGCGAGACGCGGGCGTTCCGTCGTCGGCGATCGTGCTCGCGGAGAACGGCAGCGTCGTCGAACTGACCGATACAGGTCCGCGGATCGTGGACCAGATCGAGGCCGGCGTCACGCTCGTCGACGGTCTCGGCGTGGGGGACGTCAAGGACGTTGCGCTGCGCGATCGGCGCCGGCTCTCGGAGGACGGAGTCGTGATCATCGTCGCGACGCTCGCTCCCGAGGACGGTGTGCCGGCGACGCGTCCCGAGCTGATCGCCCGCGGCTTCACCGGCGCCGACGAGCTGATCGAGGAGATGCGCGACGAGGCGGCGAGGGTGCTCGAAGAGCTTCTGGCGAGCGACGTTTCGGAGATCAAGCTCCTCCAGGAGCACCTCCACGACAATGTCGGACAGCTGGTCTACGACAAAACGCGCCGGCGGCCGATGATTCTCCCTGTGATAGTCGAAGTATGAGCACACTGCGGCGCCCAGAGACGCTCGGCTGGCCCGAGGTGATCGTCGAGAACGCGGCGGAGGTCGGGTCGGCCCAGCGGCTCATCAACCAGCTGCGCGCGTGCGAGGTCGCCGGGCTTGCGTTTTGCCGCCTGCTCGAGCGCTGGAATCGCGGCGACGCGCATCCGCCGACCGCCGGCGGCCGGGATGCCGCGCTCCGCCACGCCGCCGATCGGGTCGAGACGGCGTTGAGCGGCCTCGAGGCTCCGCTCGCCCGCTACCTGCTCGAGCTAGAGCCATCGCTCGCCGAGGGCGGAACCTGGTACTCGCAGCCGTCGAGCGCCGAGCTGCTCGACTGGGAGCCGGTGCTCCGGCGCGCGGGCGTGCACGCGTGCCCCAACCGCGTCGCGAAGACGTATCTGGAGCTCGCGGTGTTGGTGCGCGCGCTCGAGGGCCTGAGCGACGCCGTACGAATGCGCCTCGCGCCCGACCGCTCATCGTTGTGGGCAGGTCTCTTCGACCTGCGCGAGAACCTGCTCGGCCGCACACTCGAAGATCTGCGCGCGCTTGCAGCCTGACTCGAGGTCGCGCTCGAAGCCTAGTCTGTCCGCACGGCCCCGGAAGTCCCGAGTGAGGCACCGGAGGCGTCGAGCGCGACGACATCGGCTCTGGTCGTCGTCATCGCGAGCGGTAGCACGGTCTCGAACCCTGTCCGCCGCATGATCCGGCTCGTGCGGCCGTTCTCTCGCAGCTGCCACGAGGCGACGGCCGTGGCTCCGTTCCAGCTCGCGTGGAGCGCGCGGCCGCGGATGACCGCGGCGGGCCGGTCGGCAGGGCGGCCGTTCCACGGCAAGCGGAAGGCACGGTAGCTCTCGCCTGCATGCGGCAGCCGGGCATCGAAGATGATGCCGCCGGCGCGATCGAACTCGGTCATGTACGGCGAGCCTCCCCAGCCGACGAAGACGTTCCCGTTGTCGAGCAGCTGCGTGTTGCCGAGGAAATGCGAGAGCACCCGTTCGGGCCGATGCGTGTAGGCGTGGAGGAGCGAGGCGCGCATGCGTTTCGTATCAAGCCGAAGCAGCAGCGCCCGCGATTCGGGCTCTTCCTGCGGCGACGCAGCGTTGTCGAAGACGCTGACGACGTCGTTCGCGTGCTCGCGTACGTCGTGTTGCCATTCGAACCGGGCACCGCGTCCGAGCTTGAAGTCGCTCCGCCTGCCGCCGAGGCGCCAGAGCACACGGCCCGTGCGCCTGTCGATCTTGTAGGCCGCCCACGTGTTCCGCGCGTTGACGATCAGATGCCCGTCCGGTGCGATCTGGATCGAGTTGATGTGGAAGTAGTCGAACCGGGGGCCGGGCTTCACGTTGAAAGCCGTCTCTGCGACACCGACGTGGTCAAGGCTGTGCCACTCCCAAAGGAGGCGACCGCTGGGCAGTGCCAGCTCCTGGACTACCCCGCCGACGACGCGGCCGCGAGGGCCTCCGCCGACCGATCTCAAGTCCCACGGCCGCACCTCGGTACTCGTCACGAGCGCGGTGTTCCATGGCGTGATCAGGAACTCGTGCAGATCAGCGCGGAGCCCGCGCGCGGCGGACAAGCGCACGACCTCGCGATACGAGGCGTCGAGCACGACCCATTCCCCCTCGCGGACGCCGTGAGCCATCTTCCCCTCCCACCACGTCAGCACCGGTTCGCCGTGCAGCTTCTGAGCCTTGAAGTCGGTCACGACCTTGTGGGTGACCGGATGGAACCAGACGACCTCCCCTGAGTTGTCGACGATCATCGCTCCGGACTGCCCCGGCCCCGACGACGGCGCAACGAAGACGAGGCCCGGCGCCAAGCCCCGCCCGCGCTGGAGCACCGCAACGACCGGCGGACGGAGATCGGGCCGCGAGACGAAACGCCGTACGGTCGGACCCGCGGCGGCCCGCGCGTCCGCGGCCTCGAGCAGACCGGCAGCCGCGCGGACGGTGGGAGCGGCCAGGACCAAACCGGCCCCCCGAACCAGCAGGTCACGGCGCGTCAAATGGTCGCCGCCGTACAAGCCGCGCAGCGTACGTGACGCCCGCTACCCCCTCAGGTGAAAGAACGCTGCCGCATGTCACGCTCGTATGCTGTGGCGCCGCGCGAGAGAACGGAGGCGCAATGGCAGAAGTGCTGCTTTTCCACCACGCGCAAGGTCAGACCGAAGGGTTCGAGACCTTCGCAGACGAGCTACGCCGTGGCGGCCAAACCGTACACACGCCCGACCTTTTCGACGGTCGCACCTTCGCAAGCATCGAGGAAGGAATGGCTTACGCCTCGCAGATCGGCTTTCCCGAGGAGATCATCGAGCGAGGCGTACAGGCGGCGAACGGGCTCGCCAATGAGTTGGTCTACGCCGGCTTCTCGCTCGGTGTGCTCCCGGCGCAGAAACTCGCGCAGACCCGCGCCGGCGCACGAGGGGCACTGCTGTTCTACTCCTGTGTGCCGACATCCTTCTTCGGGCCGTGGCCCGCGGGCGTGCCCGTGCAGATACACGGGATGGATGCCGATCCGATCTTCGTCGGCGAGGGTGACATCGACGCCGCCCGCGAGCTGGTCGCGTCATCGGAACAGGCCGAGCTCTATCTCTACCCCGGCGACCAGCATTACTTCGCAGACTCCAGCCTGCCGTCCTACGACCCCGACGCCGCGGCGCTGCTGACACGGCGCGTGCTCGAGTTCCTGCGAACCCGGTAGTCGGCCTCGGCGTGCGTCCGATCAGGAGACGGTGGCGCCTACCGGCGCCAAGCCGTCTTGGAGCCAGCGCGTGTTCTCCGTGATGTCGGTCACCGGGTCGCCGCCGAGGTGGCCGCTTTCCTCGATCTTGACGATGCAGCCCGGTACATGGGCCGCCAGCCATTCGCCGTGCGCCGACGGCACGAGCACGTCGGCTGAGCCATAGATGATCAACACAGGAACGGCGATGTTCGAGACGTCGAAGCCCCAGCGACGGGTGAAGGCGAGGTCGTCGTCGACCCAGCCACCGACGCCGTTGAACGCCCATTCAGCCGTCGCCTCGCGCAAGATCTGCATCACCTCGGGCTGCGCGAGCCGCGCGCGGTCCGAATCGCTGACGTCGTAGTCGTCCAGCACCGTGGACGGATCGACTGCGACGCGCGCTTCGAACTGCACCTGCTGCGCCTCGACATATTCGGTCAGCGCCTCCTCGCCCTCAAGCGCTAGTCCGAACTCCTTCACGTTCTCGGAGTCCATGCCGTGGACCCATTCGTCGTGCTCCAGACCGCCGTCGCCGTACGGGGCGACGCCGACGCTGCTCGTCGCGCGCACGACTCGATCCGGACGCAGCGCGGCGCAAGCGAGCGCATGCGGCCCACCGCCCGACCCGCCGGTTACGCCGAAGCGGTCGAAGCCGAGCTCGTCGGCGATGGCGATCACGTCGCCGACCGCATCGGCGACGCCGCGACCGTGGCGGCGCGTGGAGCGGCCGTAGCCGGCGCGGTCGTGCGTGACGACGCACACGCCGAGCTGTTGGTAGAGCTCCTCGTGGGGCCAGCGCTGCAACCGACAGCCCGGCGTCCCGTGCAAGCCCATGATCGGGAAACCGCTCGGGTCGCCCCACACCGCGAACGCGAGGGTGCGCCCGTCACTCGTCTGCAGTGTCCGGAGCGGCTCGCCCACCGAGGCGAGCATACGCCCACTACAGGCAGGCCGATATTTCGCCCTTGGATCAGATCGGTGACGCAGCTCTCGCCGCTCGGTGTCAGGAAATGGCGGCTGTGGGGCTCAGGAGACTTGGTGCGCTGGTGGATCTCGATCGTGGCCGTCCCAAGAAGCAGCTCGCGCTGGAGATCGATACAGGCCGCCACATCCACCCGACGATCACTCCGCGCCGGGTCGCCACCGTACGGCGACATGAGCGTGTAGTCGTGCGCATGCTTGATCCGGGTGGCATAGCCCTCGCTATCGCCCGAAATCAGGGCTTGCGCCGCCTCAGTTATCCGTTGAACGAGTGCGGCCAACTCTTCGTCGGTCACTGTGCGAGACAACGGCCCACACCTCCCTGGCGTCCGATGGTGCGAATGCTACGGACCCCAGGCGAGACGGCCGAGAGTCACTAGGCTCCTGTGGGCTCAATGGCGGACTCGGTGCAATCGCGACTCAGGGTCACGCGCCGGCAGATCCTGGCGTTCCGGCGACAGGTCGGCGCGCTTGACGAGCGCATGCCGGAGGGTTCGGAGTCGCTGCGCCGGGCGGCGTGGGCCGGCCTGCAGGACAGCATGCCGAGAGCCGCGCTGCTCTCGTTGCACGCCCGGGTCGACAGAGTTGAGTCGTCGACGTGGGAGGATCCCTCGCTCGCCCAGCTGTGGGGCCCTCGTTACAACACCTACGTCGTCGCGAAGCGCGACTTCGCTCTGTTCTCGCTCGGGCGATTTCCCGACAACGCCAAGGGCCGGCTTCGGGCCGAGCGCCTGGCCGAGCAGCTGCACGCCCATCTCGACGGCAGGCAGATGACGGACCGCGAGATTGCGCGTGCAATCGGCGTCGGCAACGAGATGAGGTACGCCGCGACGACGGGTACGGTCGCCATCCGCTGGGAAGGAGCGCGTGCGCCGACGGTTTGGACGGTCGTCGCTGCGGAGATCGACCCCGCCGACGCCTGCCGCGAGCTCGCTCGACGCTACCTCCACATTTTCGGGCCCGCGACGGCTAAGGGGTTCGCCCGTTGGGCAGGAATCTCACGGCGGTCGGCGACTGACGCATTCGCGTCGCTCGAGGCATCGCTGCTGCCGGTTCGATCGCCACTTGGCGACGAATGGCTGCTCGCGACGGACGAGCCGGCGATTCGCGCCTCCGAGACGTCCGCCGCGCCCGCGCGCCTTCTGCCGAGCGGTGATGCCTACTTCCTGCTCGACGGAGCAGAGCGCGAGCTTCTCGTTCCTCGCGAGGACCAGCGCCAGCGTCTTTGGACGCCCCGCGTGTGGCCAGGCGCGCTTCTCGTCAACGGCGAGATCCGCGGAACCTGGAGACGGGCGCACCACACCGTACGGATCGAACGCCTGGGCGCGTCTCTCGCGTTCAACGCGCGACGCGGTCGAGGCCGAGGCCAGCGCTTTGCCGCTTCCAGTGGAACGCCCGATCGAAGTGGTCTGGGACACTTAAGCAGCGCCCTCCTGCGAGAGAGCCCAGGCTACGAGGCTACAGGGCTCGCGCAGTCCTCGATCATCTCGCCTCAGTCCGGCTGCGACCGCGCGTTAGGAGGAGTGCCAGCGCGATAACTGCCGCCGGCCGCCAGGAGAAGGCCGTCATCCAGAGCCCAGCTGGCGATGAAGAGCGAGTCGGATCACCACCCCAGTGAAGATGAGGATGAGCGCGAACACCAACCCGACGCGGACCCTGTGCCAGTGAAAGTGGCTGGGCATGAACGAAATATAGGGCTGTCGTACCGGACGGACTCATTGAGAGCGCCGCGCGCTGCACTGAGCCGCCGTGTCTTACGTGTCGGAATCGAACGGCCACGGAAGGTGGACCGGCAGGTACTCGCCCGGCCAGACGGCGTACGCCTTGTCGGGTTCGTCGGTCTCCGTCGCGGCGGACGCGCCGTACTTCGCTGCGACCTCGCTCACCGGGTAGCGCAGCGTCTCGATTTCCGGGCGCGCGCCGATCATGAGAATCGCGCACGGCCCGTCACCGGCGCCAACGATCACGTGCTTGGTGCCCGACGGGCAATGGAAGTAGTCCCACTGCCGAAGCGACCGTTCCTCCTCCTCGACAATCAACGTGCACTCGCCCGCGAGCACAAGGAACCCTTCCTGCGCCCCCTCCGAGTGGTAGAGCGCGCTCGGGTCGCCGGGCCAGACGATCTTCACGTTGACGCCGAAGTCGCCGAACGGCGCCTCCCTCGGCTCGAGCGGGTACATCGCGCCTCCCTTTTCCTCGTTGCGCACCGCGAGTGCTTTGGTGAGGTTGTGGACGAACCAGCCGTCGGACGTTATGTAGCGGCCGTACGGTGTCTCTTCCGAGCTTGCTTCCTCCACGGGCATTTCGTCCTCCTCGGGGTCATGCGCGAATTGCGTCATTCTCGACGCCGTGTGACGTACGGGAGTTTCGAATTATCCAGCTGTGGGTTAGCGTCGGCTGGTTGTGAAGACGCTCGACGATCATCTGGACGCAGTGGTGAGGACAGGCGTGCCCGGCGCCGTTGCCGTGGCCGCCGGTCCGGGCTTCCGCTGGGAGCGAGCTGCCGGGCTCGCCGATCTCGAGACAAACGAGCGCCTGAGACCGGATCACCGTTTCCGGATTGGGAGCGTGATGAAGGTCTTCGTTGCCACGGTCGTCCTCCAACTCGTCGAGGAAGGGGCGCTCGCCCTCGACGGCGACGCGGGTCCGATCGCGGAGGGCGTGACGATCCGGCAGCTCCTGAACCACACCAGCGGGTTCCAACATTTTCACGACGACTTCCTCGCGCTGCTCGAGCCGTACCGGAAGAACAGGAACCAGCGCTGGTGGCTCACGCCTCGCGACCAACTCGCGATGGCCAAGGAGAGGCCTCGGCTCTTTCCGCCCGGCACGGGTTGGTCGTACTCGGGCACCAACTACCTGATGCTGGGCCTGATCGTCGAGGAGACGACAGGCGCCACGCTTCGTGAGGAGCTGAGGCGTCGGATCGTCGAGCCCTTGCGACTCGATGCGACCGACCTTCCCGAACACCTTGCTCCCGTCAACGGTCTTGCTCGCGGATACCTCCCTCCCGACAATCCCTTAATTCCGGGACCCTCCAACGTCGACGTAACAGACATCGACCTCCCATTCAATTGGGCCGGAGGTGGGGTCGTCTCCACCGCTCGCGACGTCGCACGCTTCCTCCAGGCGTTGTTGAAAGGCGAGTTGTTGCCGGCGCGCCTGCGCAGCGAGATGCTGACGACCGTGGTCTCCGATTGGCCCGAGTCCGACGGCTACGGGCTCGGGATCTGCCGGATGACGACTTTGATGCGGAAGTCAGCGTCATCGTGTGGCCCTGCCTGGGGCCACCTCGGATTCTCGCCCGGGTATACGGCGATTGCCCTCGCGAGCGAAGACGGCGACCGTCAGGTTGTGATCATGCTCAACATCGATTTCGAGTCCGACGAGACGTGGGAGGCGCTCGGCCGCCTGGCCTGGGCTTCCTACTGCTCCTGAATCTCGGCCGCTGGACGCCTACGGCCGGCAGAGGCGCTACGTAAACGTCCTCGCACCGAACCTTTAACGCAGGTTCACAACGTTTTCACCAAGGGATCTATTGACTTTGCGCAGGAATGCGCATTTACTTGCCACGTCAGCGACGAACCGGGGGGACCGGTGTCAGGGCATCGAAGCTCGTTGCTGCGGCGATTTGTGGCTTCGGCCGCGGAGCAATTCGCTCCGCGCGATCTGTGCTGGGACAACGTCTCTCGTGCTGTGGGGGTCCGTGCTGGCGGACCGTTCCCTCAACAAGGAGGTACAACATGAGCTCCGAGAGACGCTCGGGCTCCCTGGCACGGCGCCTCGCTGCAATAGCGGCGCTGGCTTCGGCCGCGCTTGTCGTTCTCGTTTCGGCAGCGCCAGCGCCGGCGGGCACGCCACCGAATCGACTCGACGACAACCGCGGCAACCCCGCGAGCTTTGTTGGCGGTGAACACGCTCGTGACAGTTCCGCCGCTGACGCCGTTCTTCCTCCCGATCCCGCCCCTGCTCCCGCCGCCGGTCGGCCCGTTGACGCCGCGAGTGCTCGGCCACCCGAGCATCCACAACGTCTACTGGGACGACAACTGGGACGACCACCACTCCGGTGCCTTCTCCACCGGCAGCATCGACGCCATGACACAGAAGCTCGTCGACAGCAACTACTTCGACTTCGCGGGGCAGTACGACGTCGGCCACGCGTCGTTCGACGGCTCGGATACCGCGGGCGGCTTCCTGAATCCCTGCTCGAGCAACCCGGGATCGACGACGAACTTCCTCGACATCTTGTCCTTCATCGAATGCGAGACGAACGGTTTTTTCCCGACAGGAGTACCGTCGCCTTTCCCGCCGGGGCCGTTTAACGGTGACGACCTCTACGTCGTGTTCCTGCCCGTGGGGACGACGATCGACAACTTCGGAATCAACCAGAGCTGCGACAGCTTCGGCGCGTACCACTTCATGGGCGTGACGGTGACGTTACTCGGGGGAGCGCAATTTCCGTTCACCGTGATACCGCTCGACTGTGCGAACGGCGATCCAGACCAGCTCTCGGAGCTCGTCAGTCACGAAGCGATCGAGGCTGCGACCGATCCGAATGTCGTGATGGGCTGGATCGACAACTCGAAGTTCGATATCACCAACCTCTCGCCGCTCTTCACGGAGGGAGAGGCCGCCGACATCTGCTCGGGCGTCGGCGACGTGCCCACCGATCCGGTGCGGCTGGACAACGGGATCATGGTCGCGACCTACTGGTCGAACGCGGACAACGCCTGCGTTCCGTTCCCGACGGCCGACCTCGAGATCAGCAAGAGCGACAGTCCCGATCCCGCAATCGCGGGCGACCAGCTGTACTACACGCTCACCGTGACGAACCACGGGCCGAACGACGTGTCCGACGCTCTTGTAAAGGACACGCTCCCGTCGCAGGTCGAGTTCGTGACGGACGATCGCGGGATCTGCACCGAGGGCCCGACCGGAACGCTCAGCTGCAACTTCGGCAAGGTGCTGAACGGGGCTACCTCGACGGTTGTGATCAAGGTACACGTCAAGGCCAACGCTGTTTCGAGCGCAGGCCACCCCATCGGCATCACCAACTCCGCCGAAGTGGGGAGCGTGAAGGTCATCGACCCGAATCCCGACAACAACAACGCGAGCGCTTCGACGATCGTCGAGGATCGCGCCGACCTCAGGCTCACGAAGCTCTGTAAGCCCGACGTGCCGATGCTCGCGGGCGACACCGCAACGTGCACGATCCTGGTCGACAACCTCGGGCCGTCCGATGCCCGCAGTGTCGTTCTCACGGACACTCATGTGAGCAACGGCTTGTTCACGATCCTGAGCGCAAGCGCCAGTCCAGGCGGCGTCTGCCCGTTCCTCTCCGGTGTTGTCACATGCAACCTCGGCACCGAACCGGCCGGCGGGCGCACGACGATCACCGTCAGGGAGACGGCAACGGAGGCGCAGGACATCAACGACTGCGCCAGCGTGTCCAGCGCTACGCCGGATCCGAATCACGCGAATGACGAGTCGTGCGACGGCGTAAACATCATCGCCGCCGCCGATCTGAGCCTGGACAAGCTCGACTCGCCCGATCCGCTCGTCGCCGGTACTGACATCACTTACACGCTGAACGCCCACAACGCGGGGCCGTCCACGGCAACGAACGTCGTCATCCGGGACACCCTGCCGAACAGCGTGACGGTCGTCTCCGTCAGCGGAGGGATCGGTGGTGTGTGCGCGCCCGGAATCCCGGGAGATCCGGCACATCCGACTCGTTGCTCCTACGCGACGATCGCGCCGTTGGCAACGAAGACGATGGTCATCGTCGTCCGCGTCAACGCCGGCGACAACAGGGTCATCACCAACGAGGCGACAGTCACGAGCGACGTGTTCGATCCGGACATCTCGAACAACATCGCGAGCGCGACGACCGCCATCCGAATCGCAGACCTAGGCATCGTGAAGGCCTCGGACGCCGACACGTACAAGCCGTCGAGCCCGATCACGTACAAGATCACGGTGGTCAACAACGGCCCCGGGAACGCGGACAACGTCGCCGTCACGGACACGTTGCCGCTGAGCGCCAACGACGACGTGGCGGTTCTCGACCCGAGCTGCACCCTCGCCGGTACGACGGCGACGTGCAACCTGGGAACGATGGCTCCGCTCACCAGCCGGACCCTGACGATCGTCATCGTCCTGAAGGGCAAGTCCGGCTTCGTCACGAACACCGCAACGGTCGCGAGCTCGACGTTCGATCCCTTTGCGTCGAACAACTCGTCGACGAAGATCATCCTCTCCGGGAACCCGCCCAAACCGTAAGGCCCGGCTCTCCCCACTCCACGAGGGGGCCGCGCGCGCGGCCCCCTCGGCCCCTTCGCAGGAGTCCGTCCCGGAACGCAGAAGGCCCGCTCGTGGCGACCCGGAAGAAGAAGAGGCGCGCCCTCAGGCCGCGCATGCCGTCGCGCGTCAAGAAGCGGACGAAGACCAAGCGCCCGCGCGGCCGGCATTCCGAGCTCTATGGGCTCGGCCTCGTCGCCGCGGGCATCTTCCTCGGCATCGTCCTCTACGGCGGCTGGGACGGCGGGATCGTCGGCGGCCCACTCTCCGACGGCGTCCACGGCTTCGTCGGCGCGGCTGCGTATCTCGTGCCGCTCGCGTTCGTCGCCGTCGGCTCGCTCATGGTGGCGCGCAGCGAGCTGGTCGACTTCGGGCCCTTCCGCGTCGGGCTCGCCTTCCTGACCTTCGGCGTCCTGACGACGCTCGGCACGGCGCACGGCGGGTTCCTCGGCTGGGTCTTCGGCGGCGGCCTCGGCGCGCTGCTGGGCCCGGGCGCGACGATCCTCGGGATCCTCGCGCTCGTCGTAGGCGCGCTGCTCCTCTCGGGCGCTTCTGCGGGTGCGCTCGTGCGCCGTTCGGGTCACGCCGTGCGCGCTGCAGCGAAGCGCCGTCCGGCGCCGGCCGTGGCGTCGTCGGCGCCGCCGAAGCGCGCGACGCGGGCCAAGCCTCCGCTCGACGCGGTGCACGAGTTCCCGGACGTCGTCGGCGCCGAGCCTCAGCCGCTGCTCGTCCAGACCGAACACCTCGAGGAGGATCCGCCGACGCTCTTCGACGTCATGCAGGTCGCGGAGCACGCCGAGTACGTCCTCCCTGAGCGAAACGTCCTGCACCGGTCGCAGTCGAACGGGAAGGCGGATCCCGCTGTCGCCGATCGCGTCGGCGAGGCGCTCGTGCAGACCCTCGAGCACTTCGGCATCGACGCGACGCTCGTGGGGCGCATCGCCGGCCCGCGCGTGACCCGCTACGAACTTCAGCTCGCGCCGGGCACGAAGGTCTCGAAGGTCGCCGCGCTCAAGGACGATCTGAGCTACGCGCTCGCAACGACCGAGATCCGCATCCTCGCCCCGATCCCGGGCAAGCAGGCGGTCGGCGTCGAGGTTCCGAACCTCTCGCCGAACCTCGTCACGCTGGGCGACATCTACGACGACCTGCCGCAGACGGCGTCGCCGCTCGCCGTGTGGCTCGGGAAGGACATCTCCGGTAACGCGGTCTGGACCGACCTTGCACGAATGCCGCACATCCTGATCGCCGGCACGACCGGCTCCGGGAAGTCGGGCTGCATCAACACGATCCTCACGTCGATCCTGCTCCGGGCGACGCCCGACGAGGTGCGCATGATCCTCGTCGACCCGAAGCGGATCGAGCTCGGCTACTACGAGTCGATCCCGCACCTGCTCACGCCGGTCGTGTCGTCGCCCAAGCAGGCCGCCGCGGCACTCGCGAACGTCGTGGCGGAGATGGAGCGCCGGTACGAGAAGCTGTCGATCGTCCGCGCGCGCAGCCTCACCGAAGCGAACCGAGCCCTACGCGCCAGAGGCGAGTCGCCGCTGCCGTACCTGCTCGTCGTGATCGACGAGCTCGCCGACCTGATGATGATTTCGCCGCAGGACGTCGAGGACGCCGTGATCCGCCTCGCGCAGAAGTCGCGCGCTGTCGGCATCCACCTGGTTCTCGCGACGCAGCGCCCATCCGTCGACGTGATCACCGGGATGATCAAGGCGAACGTCCCCTCGCGCATCGCTTTCGCGGTCTCGTCCCAGACCGATTCGCGCGTGATCCTCGACGGGAACGGCGCCGAGTCGCTCCTCGGCCAGGGCGACATGCTCTTCAAGCCCCTCGGGACCTCGCGCCTGCAGCGCCTCCAGGGCGCGTACGTCAGCGAGGAGGAAATTGCGCTCGTCGTCGAGCAGTGCCGTGCGCAGCGTCCCCAGGAGTTGGACGAGTCGCTGCTCGTCGCCCCCGAGGTCGAGCCGAACGAGGAGGAGCTAGGCGACGGCGATTTCGATCCGGACGAGGATCCGCTCCTTGAGCGGGCAATCGAAATCGTCGTCCAGACGCAGACCGCCTCGGTTTCCCTCATCCAACGCCGCCTCCGTGTCGGCTACACGCGTGCGGGACGCCTGATCGACATGCTGGAGCGGCGCGGAATCATCTCCGGGTACGAGGGCTCCAAGCCGCGCCGCGTTCTTGTCGGAGAAACTGATTTGGAGCGTGTTAACTCCTAGACCAAAGCCCTAACGGCGGGTTAGGATCGCTCGTCTCATCGATTAGGGACCGCACCATCACAATTCTAGGAGGGCATGTGAAAGTCACACGCACTGGCATCGCCGCGCTTGCGGTGCTCGTCATCGCGGCGTCCGCGCTCGTGCTGACATCAATCGGGTCGGCCAAGCCGGCCAAGAAGAACGCTGCCTTCAAGATGGCAATCGTCACTGACATCGGCAGCCTGCAGGATCGGTCGTTCAACCAGCTCGCCAACGAAGGCCGGAAGGCGATCGGCAAGAGGCTCGGCATCCCCACGCGCGTCTACGAGACGCATTCGGCGGCGGACCGCATCCCGAACATGCTCGCTGCGAGCAAGGCCGGCTACAACATGATCTTCGCGGTCGGCTTCCTCAACTACACCGCGCTCAACGCCGTCGCGCCGAGGTTCCCGATCCAGAAGTTCGCCGGGATCGACGAGCCGTACGTGCTGTTCAGCAAGAAGCCGAAGAACGCCACAGGCGTCGTCTTCGCCGAGCACGAGGCCGGCTACCTCGTCGGCTATCTGGCCGGGCTCGAGATGAAGAAGGAGAAGTTCAACACCATCAGCGCCGTGGGCGCGAACAACGTGCCGGCGATCGTCCGCTACATCAGCGGCTACATCCAGGGCGCGAAGAAGGCGAAGCCCGGCATCAAGGTGCTCGCGAACTACGCGAACGACCCGACCTTCAACGATCAGGCGAAGTGCCACGAGACGGCGCTGAACCAGATCGACCAAGGCTCGCACGTCGTCTTCCAGGTTGCCGGCGGCTGCGGCCTTGGCGCTCTGCAGGCGGCGAAGGAGCAGAAGGTCTGGGGCATCGGCGTCGACGCCGACCAGCGCTACCTCGGTCCGCACATCATGACCAGCGCGCTGAAGCGTGTGGACAAGGCGGTCATGGACCTGACCGGGCTCGCCAAGAACGGCACGCTGAAGACGGGCGGCGACTACACGTTCAACCTGAAGAACGGCGGCGTGAGCCTCGGCTCGGTCAGCCCGAAGATCCCGAGGGCGTACGTCCTCAAGACGGTCGCGGTCGGCAAGCTGATCGCACGCGGCAGGATCAAGGTCAAGCCGATCATCAAGTTCTAACGTCGTAAGTCGGTTCACGGGGGTGGGCGCCGCCCACCCCCGTAGAATCGCCCGCGATGGCGGAGGCGGCGACTGTCCTCGAGCTGAGGGGAATCACGAAGAGCTTCCCCGGCGTCGTCGCCAACGACCACATCGACCTCGACCTCCGCCGCAGCGAGGTGCACGCGCTGCTCGGCGAGAACGGCGCCGGCAAGACGACGCTGATGAACATCCTCTACGGGCTCTCGAAGCCGGACGAGGGCGAGATCATCCTCAGCGGCGAACGTGTGACGTTTAGCTCGCCGAAGGATGCGATCGAGCGCGGGATCGGCATGGTGCACCAGCACTTCATGCTCATTCCGGTGATGACCGTGGCCGAGAACATCGTGCTCGGCATCGAGCCGAGCGACAAGGGCTTTCTCGACTACGACGCAGCACGCGCTCGCCTGCGAGCGCTGGCGGGCACGTTCGGGTTCGAGATCGACCCCGACGCGCGAATCGAGGACATCGGCGTCGGCCAGCAGCAGCGCGTGGAGATCCTGAAGGCGCTCTACCGCAACGCGGGCATCTTGATCCTCGACGAGCCGACCGGTGTGCTGACCCCGCAGGAGGTGACGGAGTTCTTCGGGATCCTGGAGACGCTCAAGCGCGAGGGCATCTCGATCATCTTCATCAGCCACAAGCTCAACGAGGTGCTCGAGATCGCCGACCGCGTCACCGTGCTTCGCCGAGGCAAGAACATCGAGACACTGCCGCGCGAGGGGGCGACGCAGGAGTCACTCGCGCGGGCGATGGTCGGCCGGGAGGTTGTGCTTCGCATCGAGAAGACGCCCGCGGAGCCCGGCGACGTGCTGCTCGAGGTCAATCACCTCCAGGTCCTGGACGACCGCGAGATCGAAAAGGTGCGCGGCGTGTCCCTGACCGTGCGCGCCGGCGAGATCGTCGGTCTCGCAGGCGTGGACGGGAATGGCCAGACCGAGCTGATCGATGCCATAACAGGCCTGCGCAAGATCGAGCGGGGGTTCGTGCGCGTGGCGGGGAGGGAGCTCCGGCACCCAAGCGCGCGCGACGTGCTCGATGCGGGCGTAGGGCAGATCCCCGAGGATCGCCAGCGGCGAGGACTGGTGCTCGAGTTCTCGATCGCCGAGAACATCGCGCTGCACGACTTCCGCAAGGAGCCAAACGCGAGGGCCGGGTGGCTGTTCCCGCGGCGGCTCATTGAGAATGCGAGGAAGCTGATCCGCGAGTTCGATGTCCGTGGCGGCGGGCCGGAGACTCTTGCGGGCGCGCTGTCAGGGGGCAACCAGCAGAAAGTGATCCTCGCGCGCGAGATCGACCGCGATCCGAAGGTCTTGATCGCGGCACAGCCGACGCGCGGGCTCGACGTCGGCGCCATCGAGTTCGTGCACAGGCGCCTGATCGAGGAACGCGACGACGGGCGGGCGATCCTCCTCGTCTCGCTCGAGCTCGACGAGATCCTCTCGCTCGCCGACCGGATCCTCGTCATCTTCGAGGGTCAGATCGTGGGCGAGTACGCGCCGATCGTCAGCGAGGACGAGCTCGGGTTCGCAATGACCGGGGGGAGAAAGGAGGCAGTCGCCTGACCACCGACGTCCAGCAGCTTCCTGCCGAGCCGCCGGGCGAGCCCGAACCGGGGAGCCTCGCCGCACGCTACAGGCTCCTGCAGAAGGCCGAGGGGCTGCTCGCGCCGCTTCTGACGCTTGTGCTCGCGTTCCTCATCAGCGGCATCGTCGTCCTGCTGACGACGGGGAGCATCGGCGACACGCTCAAGACGTACCGCGCCATCTTCCGCGGTGCCGGACTGAACTGGTTCTTCCAGGTCGGGCACTACAGCATCGGCGTTCCCTTCAGCGACGCGCGCGTCTGGTTCCCCTGGAACACGGACGATCTGGTGTCGGCTGCGGCGTCCAACCTCGAGCAGACGCTCCTCCTCTGGACGGCGCTCGTTTTGACCGGCCTCGCTGTCGCCTTCGCGTTCCGCTGCGGCCTCTTCAACATCGGCGGCAACGGGCAGTACCTCGCCGGTTCGATCGCCGCCGTGCTGATCGCGACCGAGCTCCCCGGCGTGGTCAACCTGCCCGGCCTGCTGCTCATCATCGTCTCGATCATCGGCGCGATGCTCGCAGGAGCGGCGCTCGCGGGCATCGCCGGCCTGCTCAAGGGCACCGTTGGCGCGCACGAGGTGATCACGACGATCATGCTCAACTGGATCGTCGTCTGGGTCGGGTCGTATCTCTTCGACGTCGGTGGTCCGCTGCAGACGCAATCGGGCGCAGCCGCCGGCGCGGTTCCCTCGTCGGCCGACATACCGGACAAGGCCCACCTGCACACGTTCTGGGGCGATCCGCTGCTCCAGGGACTGCACATTGGCTTCTTCATCGCGATCGCGGCGCTCGTCGTGTACTCGCTCGTGCTCAACCGGACGACGCTCGGCTACGAGGTGCGCGCCGTCGGGCACAACCCCGAGGCGGCTCGCTACGGCGGCATCAACGTTGCGCGCAACTACTTCCTCGCGATGGCGATCGCCGGGCTGTTCGCCGGTCTGGCCGGGGCCCTCGACGTCCTCGGCTGGCAGTACCGCGTCGACATCACGACGATCCAGGGGGCGAACATCGGCTTCATCGGCATCGCCGTCGCGTTGCTGGGACGGAACACAGCAGTCGGCGTCGGGCTCGCGGCGCTTTTGTTCGCGGCGCTGCAGACCGGGACGGCGTCGCGGAACCTCGATCCGACGATCTTCGCGCCCGGCGTCGGCGGCAGCCTGGCGGTGATCATCCAGGGCCTCGTCGTGCTCTTCGTCGGCGCCGACTTGCTGATTCTCATTCTGCTCGGCTGGTTCCGCCGCGGGCGGCCGAGGCGGTCGCCGGCCTGATGGCGATTCCCTGGGGATCACGCGGGCTTGCCTTCGGCGCCATCGCGGTCGGCGTCTGCGCAGCGCTCGTCGCGCTGCCGCCGGTGGGGGCACGCAGCCCGGTGCTCCCAATCGCGATCGGCCTGCTCGCCGTCGCGCTGGGGCTCGCCTTCTGGTTGATCCGCGGCGAGCGGCGGCTGGGCGGGTACGCCATCGCCGCCGGCCTATTCGGTTTGCTGATCGGCTACTTCGCGACGCGCTCGAGCACGACGAAGCTCGACACCGTTGTCGTGTGGGGCGCCCTTTTCGCGGCGATGCTCCGCTACGCGGCGCCGCTCGCGTTCGCGGCCCTCGGCGGCCTTTTCTCGGAGCGCTCCGGCGTCGTGAACATCGGCCTCGAGGGAATGATGCTCATCGGCGCCTTCTTCGCCGTGTGGGGGTCGGACGTCACCGGCACGTGGCTGCTCGGGGTACTGATCGCGCTCGCCGCCGGCGCGCTCATGGGGCTGCTGTACGCGATCTTCGCCGTCACGTTACGCAGCGACCAGATCGTCGGCGGCACCGCGATCAACTTCCTCGCGCTCGGCATCACGAGCTACTTCTTCTTCAAGCTGTACGGCTCGCAGGGCACGCCGAGCGACCTCTCGACGATCCCTAACGTCCACCTGAGCTTCCTCGGGCACGGCTTCGTCGGCGACGTCTTCGGACAGCTCAACGTCATGATCTGGGTCGGGATCCTGCTCGTGTTCCTCACCTGGATCGTCGTCTTCAAGACGCCGATCGGCCTGCGGATCCGCGCGTGCGGCGAGCATCCACGTGCTGCGGACACGGTCGGCATCGACGTGTACGCCGTGCGCTACGGCGCCGTGATCGTGTCGGGCATCCTCGCGGCCGGGGGCGGCGCGTACCTCTCGATCGGGCTCGGGAGCGCGTTCACGGAGAACATGACCGCGGGCCGCGGGTTCATCGCGCTCGCCGCGCTCATCTTCGGCGGCTGGCGGCCCTTCGGTGCAGCAGCCGCGTGCCTCCTGTTCGGATTCTCGAGCGCGCTCGGCGTCAACCTGCAGGCGTACTCGACCTCGATCTCGACACTCTTCACCGCGCTTCCCTACCTCCTCACGCTCGTGGCCGTCGCCGGAGTCATCGGCCGCACGATTCCGCCCGCGGCAGATGGCATTCCCTACAAGAAGCAATAGTTCGGCGAACGTGCGGGCGTGGCTGGCGGTCGTCGTCGGCCTGCTCTCGGTCGCGACGGTGCCGGCGGCGATCGCGTTCACGCACTACCGCGACGTCGAGTTGCTCCACGCGGGCTGGGCGGCGATACCGGCGTTCCTGCTCGGCGTTGTGGCGCTCATGCTCGCGCGTGCGGCACGCCGGCGCACCGAGCGCACGATCGGCCGGGTGGGAGGACGCGGCGTCACGCGCCTGGGGCGCTTCCTCGGCGCGCTCGGCGTGTATCTCGCGCTCGCCGCTGCGCTCTCGGTCGGCGTGTATGAACTTTTGAACCACCTTTCGGCGTAACGGGACTAGACTGGACGCGCCTTGTTCGAGATCGGAGCCAGCCTGAAAGAAGCACGTCTTCGCCAGGGTCTCGACTTCCCGGAGATCGAGACCGGAACGAAGATCCGCGGCAAGTACCTGAACGCGCTCGAGGAGGAGCGCTTCGACGTCTTGCCCGCCGAGGCCTACATCAAGGGGTTCCTGCGCACCTACGCCGAGTACCTCGGGCTCGATGGACAGCTCTACGTCGACGAGTTCAACTCGCGCTACGTCGCGCCTGAGGAGATGCAGTCGATTCGCGTGCGGCGCACGGCACAGGCGCGCCGTCACCGTCGCGTCCAGGGCGGCGTGTTGATCGCGGCGCTCGCCGGCATCGCGATCGTCACAGCGCTCGTGATCGTCGCCTGGACATCCGGCTCGGCGCCGGACCAGCACCTCGCGGGCATCCCGCCGAACGGGTCGACGCAGCAGAAGAAGCACAACCGCACGCAGCCGCAGATCGGCGAAGGCACACATCACGCTGCGCGCGGTCCGCACTTATGTCTCGCTGCTCGCGGTGCGCAAGGGTGGGCCGACGGGCAAGATCCTGCTCGAGAACGTCGAGCTCGCGCCCGGCGAGGCGAAGAAGCTTCACGCGGCGCTCGCTGTGGATCAACACCGGCACTCCGGGGAACCTGCGCGTTGATCGTCAACGGTAAGCGCGTGACCTACCCCGGCGGCAAGCCGCAGGCGTTCGTCGTCAGCGCGCGCGGCATCATCGCTCCTGCGTAGCTTCGTCGTCGTCACGGGGAGCGAGCTCGTCCGCGGCGACCGGTCGGATCGAAACGGGCCGTTCATCGCGCGCGAGCTCGTGCGGCTCGGGCTCGAGCCGTCGCGCATCGCGCTCGTCGGCGACGACGAGGAGGAGCTCGAGGCTGCGCTTGCGGAAGGCTTGAAGGCGGACCTGTGCGTCGTCTCCGGAGGCCTTGGGCCGACCCACGACGACAGGACGGTGGAGCTGGTGGCGCGGGCCGCGGGGCTGCCGCTGGCGGTCGACAAGGGTCTGGAGGCCGAGATCGAGGCGATCTCGCGGGCAGTCGCCGAGCGGCTCAAGCGTCCCTATTCAGACTTCGAGGCCGGCGTGCGGAAGCAGGCAACCTTGCCTGAGGGGGCCGCATCCCTCGGGCTTGCCGGAACCGCGCCTGGGCTCGTGCTGCAGGCCGGCGGGGCGGCCGTGGTCGTGCTGCCGGGGCCGCCGGCCGAGCTGCAGCGGTTGTGGCCGCGTGCCCTCGAAACGGAGGCGATTAGGCGCGTGCTGGCGCAAGCGACACCGCCGGAGCACCGCGTCCTCCGCTTCTTCGGCGCGAGCGAGTCGGAGGTCGCGCGCGTCCTGGCGGACGCCGGCGGGGAGCCGCCGGGCGTGACCGCGACGGTGTGCGCGCGCGAGTTCGAGATCCACGTCGATCTGTACGGCCCCGCGGATGAGCTCGCGGACACGTTGCGCGAGCGGCTCGGCCGGCATCTCTTCAGCGAGGAGGAGCGCGGGGTGGAGGAGATCGTGCTCGACCTCTGCCGCACGCGCGGTTGGACGCTCGCGACCGCCGAGTCGTGCACGGGTGGGATGGTGGCCGCGCGGCTGACGTCGGTTCCTGGCTCGAGCGAGGTCTTCCTCGGCTCGGTGGTCGCGTACGCCGACGAGGTGAAGCAGCGCGAGCTGGGCGTCGGCGCCGAGACGCTCGAACGGTACGGCGCCGTCTCCGCCGAGACGGCGGCGGCGATGGCGTCGGGAGCCCGGACGCGCTTGCGCGCCGACGTGGCGGTTTCGGTGACCGGCATCGCGGGGCCCGGCGGCGGCACGGCCGAGAAGCCGGTCGGCCTCGTCTACGTGCACGCCGAGACGCCGGAGGCGTCGCGCGGGATCGAGTTCACGTACGGGCAGGATCGCGACTCGATCCGCCGCCGCGCGACGGTCGCGTCGCTCCATCTGCTGCGCCGGCTTTTGTCACAGAGCCGCCACGAACCGGAGTGACCGGCGCCGGTAAGGTCGGGGGCGATGAGCAGATCAGGCTCTTTCTCGGCCTGCGCCTTCCCGAGGATGCACTGGACGGCATCGTCGCCTGGCAGGCAGGGCTCGCCGGCGGACGAATCGTCCCACGCGACAACCTGCACTTCACGCTCGCCTTTCTGGGGCGGCAGCCTCGCGCCCGCCTGGCCGAGGTGGTCGAGGCGTTGCAGCGCCGCTGCGAGGGCGTCGGCCCTTTCAGGTTCGAGGTGTCGAGGTACCGCGAGACAGGGAGCGTCGGCATGCTCGTGTTCACGCAGAACGAGAGTGCGCAGCGGCTCGCCCTGGGGCTTCAACACGACCTGCTCGGCCGCGTCGAGCGCGAGACGTGGCTTCCGCACGTCACCGTGCTTCGCTTTCGCGAGCGGCCGCGCCTACGCCCAAAACTGCCGGAGCTCGGGCGGGTCGTGACGTCCGAGGCGGCTGCTTACCTTTCCGTGCTTCGCCCGTCCGGGGCGGAGTACGTCGTCCTTGAAACGGTTGCTTTAGGAGGCTCCAGTGGATCGTGAACAGGCACTAGAGACGGCCCTCGGGCAGATCGAGCGGAACTTCGGCAAAGGCGCGGTGATGAAGATGAACGACCGCGCCGCCGTGTCGGTCGGAGCCGTGTCGACCGGTTCGCTCTCTCTGGACCTCGCGCTCGGCATCGGCGGACTCCCGCGCGGACGCATCGTCGAGATCTTCGGGCCGGAATCGTCCGGCAAGACGACGCTCGTCTACCACGTCATCGCCGAGGCGCAGCGCCGCGGCGGCATCTGCGCGTTCATCGACGCAGAGCACGCGATGGATCCCGCGTACGCGAAGAAGATCGGCGTCGACATCGACAACCTCCTCGTCTCGCAGCCGGACACAGGCGAGCAGGCGCTCGAGATCACCGAGTTGCTCATCCGCTCCGGCGCGCTCGATGTGGTGGCGATCGACTCGGTCGCCGCGCTGACGCCGAAGGCCGAGATCGAGGGCGAGATGGGTGACAGCCACGTCGGCCTGCAGGCGCGCCTGATGAGCCAGGCACTGCGCAAGCTCGCAGGCACGCTGAACCGCACCGACACGATCTGCCTCTTCACGAACCAGCTCCGCGAGAAGATCGGCGTCATGTTCGGCTCGCCCGAGACGACGCCGGGCGGCCGGGCGCTGAAGTTCTACTCGTCGGTCAGGCTCGACATCCGCCGCATCGAGACATTGAAGGACGGCGTCGAGGCGATCGGCAACCGAGTCCGCGTGAAGGTCGTGAAGAACAAGGTCGCGCCGCCGTTCAAGCAGGCGGAGTTCGACATCATGTACGGGGTCGGCATCCCCTGGGAGGGCACCGTGCTCGACGCCGCGATCGAGCGGAAGGCGGTGCAGAAGTCGGGCTCCTACTTCAGCTTCGGCGACGAACGGCTCGGCCAGGGCCGGCACAACGCGACGGCGTTCCTGCGCGAGCACCCCGACGTGACGCAGCAGATCCTCGCGGCGCTCCAGGTGCAGATCGGGCCTGACCAGGTCGTCTCGGCAAGGCTGCTTCCGACCGCCGCTCCAGAGGACGCCATGAAGGCGCACGAAGAGGTTGCCGCAGCAAAAGCCTAAGGGGGCTCGGCCGGCCGAGCAGGGCGGCGGCCGGCCCGCCGCCCCCCCTCCGCCCACCCAGCCGGCCGAACCCCCTGCAGGTCGCGCTCCGAGCGCTCAGCGCAGCCGACCGCTCGCGGGTCGAGCTCGACGCTCGCCTCGAACGGCGCGGCTTCGACGACGACGAGCGCAGGCAGGCACTCGACGAGCTCGAGCGTCTGGGCTACCTCGACGACGAGCGCACGGCGGCGCTCAGGGCCGAGCGGCTCGCAGACCGGGGCTACGGCGACGCCTACATCCGCGCCGACCTCGAGCACCGCGGCCTGCCGACGGAAGAAGCTCTCGCCGCGATCGAACCCGAACGCGAGCGCATCGAACGCTTTGCGACGAAGGGCCAGGCATGGCTCGCGCGCCGTGGCTTTGCATCGGAGGGGTAACGAGCGCTAGGATGAAAGCTCTGAATTCGAAGATTTGCCTGCACACAACGTTTTCCGAATCCAACGAAGCGAACTCTGAGCGAAATCAACGTCCACCGACCGCCCTCACCTAGCGACGTAGACGAGTAACAGCTCTCGTGGCGCCTTGGCGTCACGGTTTCGGTTCCGCCAGATTCGGGATCCCGCGTGCCGGCACCCCCCAATTGGAGGTGCGTCTTTGCTCGTCGCCGCTGGGCTACTGATCGGTGTCGTGGTCGGCGGCGTGTTGGGCGCGCTGGCCATTCGCTCGATCGGTGCGTCACGCTTCGACAAGGCTCTCCGCACGCGGCAGCAGCTGCTGCAGGACGCGGAGCGCGAGGCGGAGGCGATGCGCCGGGAAGCACGAGTCGAGGCTCGCGAGGAGGCCGTCCGGCTTCGGGCGGAGATCGAGGCCGAGATCCAGGAGCGGCGCAGTCAGGTCGCGCGAACGGAGGAACGCCTCCAGGCGCGAGACGAGGAGATCGAACGCAGGCTGGTCGAGCTCTCGCGTCGGGAGCAAGGTCTCGCCGACCGCGAGGAGGCGTCCAAGGCGCTCCACGCCGAGTTGAAGGACGCGAAGCAGCGCGAGGTGCGTGAGCTCGAACGCCTGTCGGGCATGACCGTCGCCGAGGCGAAGCAGCACCTGCTCGAGCGCTCCGAAGACCTGATCCGGCACGAGCTTGCCCGGCAGGTGCGCCAGATGGAGGAGGAGGCGCGCACCGAGGCCAAGCGGCGCGCCCGGAACCTCGTCGCCGACGCGCTCCAGCGGGTCGCCGCGTCGCATGCGGCAGAGACGACCGTCACGCTCGTCGAGCTTCCCTCAGACGACATGAAGGGGCGGATCATCGGCCGCGAGGGACGGAACATCCGCGCCCTCGAGCACTTGACCGGTGTGGACTTCATCATCGACGACACGCCGCAGGCCGTCGTGCTCTCCTCCTTCGACGGCATCCGCCGCGAGACCGCGAAGCTGACGCTCGTCAAGCTGATCGAGGACGGGCGCATCCATCCCGCGCGGATCGAGGAGATGTACTACCAGTCCAAGTCCGAGATCGAGGACTACATCCAGCAGGCCGGCGCGCAGGCGGTGTTCGAGGCGAACTGTGGAGACTTCCACGAGGAGCTCATCAAGATTCTCGGCCGTCTCCGCTACCGGACGAGCTACGGGCAGAACGTCCTCAAGCACACGCTCGAGGTCGTCCACCTCGGAGGCGTAATGGCTGCGGAGCTCGGCGCCGGCGTCAAGACGACGAAGCGCGCGGCGCTCCTGCACGACATCGGCAAGGCGATGACTCACGAGGTCGAAGGGTCGCACGCGCTCATCTCCGCGCAGCTCGCGCGCCGGTACGGCGAGACGCAGGGCGTCGTCCATGCGATCGAAGCGCACCACTATGAGGTGCAGCCGCAGACGGTCGAAGCGGTGCTGCTGATCTCCGCTGACGCGATCTCCGCGTCCCGACCGGGCGCGCGCGGTGAGAGCCTCGAGCACTACATCAAGCGGCTCGAGTCGCTCGAGGAGCTCGCGGCGTCACGCCCGGGCGTGGAAAAGGTGTACGCGCTGCAGGCCGGCCGCGAGATCCGCGTCATCGTCAAGCCGGAGGAGGTCGACGACGACACTGCGGTCCTGCTGTCGCATGAGATCGCGCGCGAGATCGAAGATCAGCTCGAGTACCCGGGCCAGATCAAGGTGACGGTCATCCGCGAGAGCCGCGCTATGGATGTTGCGGCGAATCGCGTCGACGTTCGTCGCGACGCGGCCGCGCACATCGACGCCGCCTAGCGGCGCGCGAACGCCGCGACGGCACCGAGGCCAACGTAGATCGTGCCCGAGATCCGGCGCATAGCCGTCGCGCGTCGGCGGAGGAGTGAGCCGGCGGCATCGCCCGCGATCGCGTACGCGGAGTCGCTGACAAGGCCGAGCGCTACGAAGACAAGACCTAACGTCACGACCTGCGACCACACGGCACCGCGGTCGGTGTCGACGAACTGCGGCAAGAAGGCTAGGAAGAAGAGCGCCGTCTTCGGATTGAGCACGTTGACGATCGCGCCGCGGGCGAAGACGGCGCGCAGGGGCGCGCTGTCGCGGCTCGGTCTCATCGATCGCAGGGCGCTCGAGCAGCTTCCGGATCCCGAGGTAGACGAGGTACGCGGCTCCGGCGAACTTCACGGCGCTGAAGGCAACGGCAGACGCAAGGATCAGAGCCGAGAGCCCGACGGCCGCGGCGACGATGTGCACGAACGTCCCGATGTGGATTCCGGCCACCGACGCCAGGCCCGCCGAGCGCCCTTGCTCGGCGCTCTGCGTCACGACGTAGAGCACCGCAGGTCCCGGAATCAGGAGCAGCGCGATCGACGCGACCGCGAACAACTCCACCGCCGAGAAGCTCGGGAAGACCACGGCTACGATTCTGCCTGTGCGCCGGTACTTCGTCACGACGTTCGGCTGCCAGATGAACGCTCACGACAGCGAGCGGATCAAGGGCATGCTCGAGGACATCGGCCTCGGCGAGGCGCCGTCGCGCGAAGAGGCGGACGTGATCGTGTTCAACACCTGCACGATCCGCGAGAAGCCGGACACGAAGTTCGCGGCCTACATCGGCGACGCGATCGCGCAGAAGCGCCGAAGCCCGGACACCGTAATCGCCGTCGGCGGCTGCTACGCCGAAGCGCAGCGGGAGCGGCTCTTCTCCCTCTATCCGGAGGTCGACGTCGCGTTCGGGCCTGGGTCGATCCCGCATCTAGGCGAGTGGCTCGGCGCCGGTGGGTTCGGCGTCGAGCGGAGCGCGTTCGGGATCACGGAGGAGCGGCGGTTCGCGTCGACACTGCCGATGCACCGCGAGCGCCGGTTCCAGGCCTGGGTGCAGATCTCGATGGGGTGCAATTCGAAGTGCGCGTACTGCATCGTCCCCGCGGTGCGCGGCCGCGAGGTCTCGCGCCGCCCGGGCGAGATCCTCGCCGAAGTGGCAGGGCTCGCAGGCGAAGGCGTCAAGGAGATCACGCTGCTCGGCCAGAACGTCAACTCGTGGGGCCGGGACCTCGGCAGCGAGTTCGGCGAGCTGCTGCGAGCCTGCGACGGCGTCGACGGGATCGAGCGCATTCGCTTCACGTCGCCGCATCCCAAGGACTTCCGGCTCCCCGTCATCGAGGCGATGGCCGAGTGCGCGGCCGTCTGCGAGCACACGCACCTACCGTTGCAGTCCGGCTCGACGCGCGTCCTCAAGGCGATGCGGCGCACGTACTCGCGCGAGCGTTACCTCAAGCTTGTGGACGACCTCCGCGCGGCGCTCCCGGACCTCGCGCTGACGACCGACATCATCGTCGGCTTCCCTGGTGAGACCGAGGACGACTTCCGGGAGACGATCGAAGTCGTCGAGGAGGTCGGCTACGACGGCGCCTTCACGTTCGTCTATTCGCCACGGCAGGGAACCGAAGCTGCGATGTCCCGGGACCAGGTAGCGGAGGCGACGAAGCACGACCGGATCGAGCGCCTCGTCGAGGTCGTGCAGCGCGTTGCGCACGAGCGCAACCGTGAGCGCATCGGTCGCGTCGAGGAGGTGCTCGTCGAGGGCTCGTCGCGAACGGATCGGTCGCTGCTCCGCGGGCGCACGCGTCGCAACACGACGGTCAACTTCGCGGGCTCGGCACAACCGGGCGAACTCGTAGAGGTGCTGATCGAATCCGCGACGTCGCAAACACTGCACGGCAAGCAGCCGGCTGCTGTTGCTGCGTAGCCGCGACCTCAGCTGGGACGGCTGTCTCAACGTCCGCGACCTCGGCGGCCACCGCACCGAGAACAGCGGGGAGACGCGGTACGGCGCGATCGTGCGAGCTGACAGCATCCGCCAGCTGACGGACGCCGGGTGGAAGGCCGCCGTCGACTATGGCGTGACGACGATCGTCGACCTGCGCATGGACCAGGAGCTGGAGGCCGACCCGCCCGTGGAGCTCCCTGTCGACCTCGTACACGTCTCGTTCTTCGACGAAGACGAGGAGGCGTTCGCGGAAGTCGAGGCCGTTGCAGCGGCGGCTCCCGACTACGCGACCGCGACGCGCGAGGTCTACCTCGTCTTCCTCGAGCACTTTCGACGGAATGTCGCGGCGGCGATCGCCGCGGTGGCGCGAGCACCTGAGGGAGTCGTCGTCGTGCACTGCATGGGAGGGAAGGACCGCACCGGGCTCCTGACAGCTTTTCTGCTTCGCATCGCCGGAGTCGACGACGAGCAGATCGCGGCGGACTATGCCCTCAGCGAGGAACGACTTCAGCCGCGGCACGAGGCATGGCTCGCCGAAGCCGGCACGGAGGCCGAACGCGAACGGATCCGCCGCGTCGCAGCTACGCCTGCCGAGTCGATGCTCGGCGTGCTGGAAGAGCTCGAGCGGCGCTACGGAAGTGTCGAGGGCTACCTTCGCAGCGGCGGGCTGACCGACGAAGACCTGCGGCTCGTACGCGAGCGGCTGCGTGGCTGAGTGGTTCTGGCGATCTATGGACCCACTGCGAGCGGCAAGACCGCCGTGGCCGAAGCGATCGCCGTGCAGATTCCCGCAGAGCTGATCTCCGCGGACGCGGCTGCGCTGTTCCGCGGGCTCGAGGTGCTCACGGCGGCGCCCGAACATCCAACGCGACTCGTCAGCGTGTTCGACTTGGACCACGAAGTGTCGGTGGGCGAGTTCCAGCGCCTCGCGCACGAAGCGATCGACCACGCGCTCGCGAACGAGCGGACGCCCGTGGTCGTCGGAGGAACGGGCCTTTATCTCAAAGCCGCGTTGTCGGACCTCGAGCTGCCGCCGCCGCCGCAGGAAGGCGCCCGCGAGAAGTGGGAGTCGTTCTACGACGCGCACGGCGGCATCCACGCGCACGGCCGGTTGCAAGCGCTCGACCCCGAGGCGGCCGCGCGGGTCCATCCGAACGACCGGCGCCGCGTCGTCCGCGCGCTCGAACTTGCGGAGGCAGGCTCGTCGCTCGCAGGCGACGCTCTCTGGAGCGGCGATACGCGGCGACCGACTCTCGTGTTTGGCCTCGAAGTGCCCGACGACGTGCTCGACGAGCGCATGCGTGCGCGCGCGGACGCGATGCTCGAGCGCGGTGTCGTCGAGGAGGCGCGCGCGGCGCTCGCGCGTCCGCTGTCCCGCTCCGCGAGGAAGGTCATGGGTCTCGTCGACTTCGCCGAGTTGCCTCCCGATGAGGCGCGCGACGCCTTGCTCGCGAACAATCGCCGCCTGGCGCGCTACCAGCGCAAGTGGATGCGGCGGATCGCGGGACTGATTACTCTCGACGGCAACCGCCCGCCGAGCGTCATCGCCACAGAGATCATCGCGACCGCACGCGCAGGTGGGATGGTTGGGTCGTGATCAAGCAGGCGACGGCCGAGGACTGGCAATTGTTGCGCGACATTCGATTGCGCGCGCTCGCCGATTCGCCCGAGGCCTTTCTCGAGACCGTCGAACACGCTTCGACGTTTCCAGAGAGCCAGTGGCGAAATCGCGCGTCGCCGAGCGATACCCAGGCTTCCTTCTTGCGCGACGACGGAACGGGAATGGTGAGCTGCTTCGTCGCCGGCGATCCGTCCACCGTGTTTCTCGTGGCGATGTGGGTCGCGGGGGCTGAGCGAGGGACGGGGCTCGCGCGGGATCTCGTCGAACAGGTTGTCACGTGGGCACGCGACCATGGCGCCGCCCGCGTTTGCCTCTCCGTTGAGGCCGAGAACGATCGTGCTGCCCGGCTGTACGAGAAGTGCGGCTTCGTGGAAACCAACGATCCGCCGCCTTTCCCGTACGAGCCGCGGCCCGACAACCGCTTCTACGTTCTCGAGCTCTGACGATGGAGCGCTGGCACGCACTCGGCAACGTCTACCTCGTGTCAGATGAACCGCTCGACGCCGAGCGCGTACGCGCTGAGGTCGGTGACGCCGACGGGATCGTGGAGGTGAATGAGCGGGGCGACGACTGGGCGGACGTCGTGATCTGGAACCCCGACGGCTCGACCGCGGAGATGTCCGGCAATGCGACGCGGATCGTCGCGGCCTGGCTCGGAACCGAGGCGACTCGCGTACGGGTCGGTGCGCGCGAGGTCGTCGCGCGGCGGATGCCAGACGGCCAGATCGAGCAGGAGTTGAACGACGTCCGCGTCGTGCGACACGAGAAGGTCGCGGGCCTCGCCATCATCGCCGTCGACGTGGGCAACGCGCATGCCGTGGTGATCGGCGATCCGGACGACCTCCCACGGATCGGACCGCTGCTCGAGACACACCCTCGGTTCCCGAACCGGACGAACGTGCAGGTCGTGCGCGTCGACGCGCCCGGCCGTGTGACTGCGCGCGTGTGGGAACGCGGCGTGGGGGAGACGAGCGCGTCGGGCACGAGCGCGGTCGCCGTCGCGCTGGCGACGCACGGCGACGGCGAAGTCGTCGTCTCCTTCCCGGGCGGCGACCTGAGCGTGCGGCTCGAACGCGGCCGCGCGTGGCTGACCGGCCCCGCCGAGCGCGTGAGCTAGGAACCGATCCCGTACTCGCGCAGCGCGTCGTTCAGGCTGGTGCGCAGGTCGGTCGACTCCTTGCGCTGCCCGATGATCAGCGCGCACGCGAGCTGGTAGGTGCCGGCGGGGAACTCCTTCGGCCGCGTACCCGGGACGACGACCGAGCGCGGCGGCACGTAGCCCCGGTGCTCGACCGGCTCGGGCCCGGTCACGTCGATGATCGGCACGGTCGCGCTGAGCACGACCTGCGGCGCGATCACCGCCTGTTCGCCGACGACCACGCCTTCGACGACGACTGCGCGCGAGCCGACGAACGCGCCGTCCTCGACGATCACAGGCCGCGCGCCGACCGGCTCGAGCACGCCGCCGATCCCGACGCCGCCGGCGAGATGGACGTCCGCGCCGATCTGGGCGCACGAGCCGACCGTCGCCCACGTGTCGACCATCGTCCGCGGCCCGACCCAGGCGCCGATGTTCACATAGCTCGGCATGAGGATCACGTCGCGGGACAGGAAAGCGCCGAAACGCGCTGTCGCGGGCGGCACGACGCGTACGCCGAGCTGCTCGTAGCCGTGCTTGAGCGGAATCTTGTCCCTGTACTCGAACAGGCCGAGCTCCTGCGGCTCGACCTTACGCAGCTTGAAGTACTCGAGGATCGCCGCCTTCGCGTCCTCGTTCACGACCCACTCGCCGTCAAGCTTCTCTGCGACGCGGACCTCCCCGCGGTCGAGCGCCGCGATCGTCTCCTCGACCGTCATCACAAAACCTCCGAGAGGATCGCCGCCGCCCGCTCGCATTCCTCGAGCGACGGGACGAGTGCGAGGCGCGCGTACCCCTCGCCCGACGGCCCGAAGTACGATCCGGGCGCAACGACGACTCCGTGCTCGAGCAGTCGCGCCGCGAAGTCCTCCGAGGCTTCGCCCGGCGGCACGCGGAGCCAGAGATAGAAGGTCGCCACGCTCGAGCCGGGCGAAAGCTCCAGCAGCGGCGCGATGAGCGTTCGCTTGCGCGCATACCGCTCGCGTGTCTCCACGACGTGTGCTTCGTCGTTCCAGGCAGCGACCGAAGCCCGCTGCACGAACTCCTGGGGCGCCGTTCCCGTGTTCGGCCGAAACGAGCGCAGCGCCTCGACGAGCGCCGCTTCGCCGCAGACGAACCCGGATCGGTAACCGGTCATCGACGACCGCTTCGACAGCGTCTGGAACACGACCACTCGCTGCCTATCGGCGAGTTGCACCGCGGACGTGGGCGGCTCGTCGAACCACAGCTCCGTGTAGGCCTCGTCGGAAGCGAGGTAGAAGCCGTGCGTGCGCGCGCGCTCAGCCAGTTCCTCGAGGAACGACAGCGGCGCAACCGCACCCGTCGGGTTGTGCGGGTAGTTCAGCCAGAAGATCGCGCAGCGTTCCCACACCTCGTCGTCGATCGCATCGAGGTCCGGGAGCCATGCGTTCTCCTCGAGCAGCGGAACGAAGAGCGGCTCGGCGCGCGCGAAGAGGGCACCGCGTTCGTACACGGGGTACGCCGGTTCGGGGATCACAACGACGTCCTTTGCCGCGCTGCACGCGACGAGCGGGAAGAGGAAGATCGCCTCCTTCGAGCCGTAGGTCGGAATCAGCTCGCGCTCGGGGTCGACATCGGCGCCGAAGCGCCGCGCGAGCCAGACGGCGATCGCTTCGCGCAACTCGGGAAGACCGCCGGCGCGCGGGTAACCGCCCGTCAGCGGCAGCGCCTGAGCCAGCGCATCCTGGATGAACTCCGGCGTCGGCTCGATCGGATCGCCCATCCCGAAGTCGATCAGGTCGATACCGCGCGAACGCGCAGCAGCCTTCGCGTCGTCGAGCCGGACGAACGGGTACGTCTGCAGAGCCTCGAGCACGGGGTTCACAGCGACTCCCCGAAGCGGCTGAAGGCCTCGTACGTCTGCCGCAGCGCCGCCGTCTCGACCCGTTCGTCCTGAGCGTGCGCATAGCGTGTCGCGCCCGGGCCGAGGTTCACGGCATCGAGGCCCTGCGCCGAGAACTCGGCGACCGGAGTCCAGGCCTGCTTCGGCTCGAGCGCGAAGCCGCCGGACTCGCGCAGCGCCTGCACGAGCGGCGAGCCCGCAGCTACGCGCGCCGGCGGCGAGTTCCCGAGCAGCTGCAGTTCGCCGGCGCCGTCAACGAGCTCGCGCAGGCGCGCCTCGGCCTCCGGCGGAGTGCGGTCCGGCGCGTAGCGGAAGTTGAGCGTCGCAGTCGCGGTTGCAGGAATCACGTTCGTCGCGATGCCGCCGTGGATCTCGGTGACGCTCAGGACCTCGCGAAACACGAGCCCTTCGATCTCGACGTCGTGCGGCTCCAGGCGAGCGAGCGGACCGAGCGCCTCGACCGCGCGCATGATCGCGTTGTCGCCGAGCCACGGGCGCGCGGAGTGCGCGCTCTTCCCGTGGAAGACGAGCTCCGCGTTCAGGTTGCCCAGACAGCCCGACCTGAATCGTGTTGTCGGTCGGCTCGAGCATGACGACGAGCTTCGCGTCCAGTCCGTGTCGTTCGAAGAATCCGGGCAGCGCGCTCTCGCCAGCAGGCAGCTCCTCGCGGCCGAAGAAGAGGTAGCCGAAGGGCGCGCCGGCGCGCGCGAGCTCGATCATCACCGCGAGCCCGCCCTTCATGTCGCTCGCGCCGAGGCCGACCACCCAGCCGTCGTCGATCCGGCCGGGAAGGTTGTCCTGCGCGGGCACGGTGTCGTAGTGACCGGCGAGCACGATCTCCCCCGGGTAGAACAGGACCGTGTCGTGGTCATACGCCGGCGCAGCGGGCATCAGCCCGCGGACGTGCTCGATGATCGCGTCCTCGCCGCGACTCGGCGAGGCGATGTTGACCAGCTCGAGAGTTCGGAACGCGAGGGGATCCACGGCATAATCATGCCCGCCCTTCGGCTTGCGGCATTGGCTCAACCATCTAAGCCGTCCTTGCCGTACCTGCCCCTAAATGCGCTGCCGGTGTGGTCCCGGACTGCGACGCAAACGCGGAGCGGTCGCCAGCCGAAAGCGGACAAGCCCGATCAGGAACGGGGGAACGCTATCGTCCCGAACGCGCGCCGGTCCTCTCTCGTGGTCTCGACAACCATGTGGGTGCCGACGCTCGCTAGAGTCCGCTCTCTCGCGGCTCCAAATGTCCGCAGCGGCTTCTTACGGGATACGATCGATCGCGTGGGAGCGCCCGATTTGCTCGTCTCGGACGCCGAGCGGCGTCGCGTCGCGGACGACCTCCGCGACCATTACGAGGCGGGTCGGCTGACGCTAGAGGAGTTCGAGGAACGCATCGACGAGACCAATTCGGCGCGGACGCGGACGCAGCTCGAGCACGTCCTGCGGCAGCTCCCTTCGGCGCGCCTCCCGACCGTGCGCCCCCGAGACAAACGCTGGCGCTCGCTGGCACTGCAGTACGCGCTCATCAACTTGATCGCCATCCTCATCTGGCTCTTTGGAGGCGCGAACGGCGACTTCTGGCCGAAATGGGTCTTCCTAGTAACGCTGATCACGTTCACGCGCCGGGCGCTCGGACATCGACATCGCTACCGATCGCTGCCGCCGCCCCAGTAGTGGCGCAGCTTCGTCTCGGTCGCGCTGCGTGACGCGCCGCTCGTGCGGTGAACGCGCAACGAGGACGGCAGCGAGCCAACCTCTGGTGCAACTCAACCGCGCCTAACAGGGGCCGATCGTCGGCGGGCCGCCGGGGCCGGTCTCGTGCTGAACGAGGCTTCTACCACTTGTCTGCACGCAATACGAGGTGGCGTCGGCGCGGACGAGGAGCATTCCCGGCGCAAGAGGAGTGCCCGCGTATGACCCGGTTGCTGTCCGCTGGGCGTCGAGTGACGCCGCGGCGCCGGTAAAAGCGGCTTGTGTCGTCGTCGCGAGCATCGACGAGATGCTGTCGTCGACGGTCTTCGAAGTCGAGTCCATACCGGGCACAAGCGTGCGCCAGCCCCCTACTGCAAAGGCGGCGATTGAAAGGCCGATCGCGAACCAAGCCCGACCCGACACGCGAAAAATATCGGCAGGTCGCCGATGAATCTGGAGCACGTCTCGTCACGCCTCGCTTACGGGGCGCCCGAAGGCGGGCGCGAGCCCGCATCGTTATGCGGGCGAGAGCTTCCACGGCATAATCATTGCGTGACCACCGCGCAGGCGCCCACGGAGTTCGAGCGTGGGCTTGTTTTGGCGGTTTTCGTTCCAGGTATGGACGACGCGGAGGAGCTCGCCGAGATGGCAGAGCTGGCACGCGCGGCGGGCGTCGAGCCGGTCGGTGCCGTCACCCAACATCGCGCGCGGCCAGCCATGCGGACGTACGTCGGCAAGGGCAAGGTCGAAGAGGTGAAGGAGATGTTTGCGCGCCTCGGCGCCGACTCCTTGATCGTCGACGACGAGCTCGAGCCTGCGCAGCAGCGCTTTCTCGAGGACGCCCTGCAGGCACGCGTCATCGACCGGACGCAGCTGATCCTCGACATCTTCGCCCAGCACGCTGTCAGCGCCGAGGGCAAGCTCCAGGTCGAGCTAGCGCAGCTCGAATACAACCTGCCGCGCATGCGCGGCGCCTGGCAGCACCTCGAACGCCTGGGCGGCGGGCGCGGCACGCTCGGCGCCGGTGTGGGGACGCGCGGCCCGGGCGAGTCGCAGCTCGAGACCGACCGCCGCCTCGCGCGGCGTCGCATCTCGATCCTCAAGCGCCGCCTCGACGAAGTCTCGCGACAGCGCGGCACGAGGCGCAAGGAGCGCGCAAGGAACGCGATCCCGACGATCTCGCTCGCCGGTTACACGAACGCCGGCAAGTCGACGCTGCTCAACGCGCTGACCGACGCGCAGGTGTCCGTCCAGGATCGCCTTTTCGAAACACTCGATCCAACGACGCGTGCGTTCGAGCACGAGGGACGGCGCTACCTCGTCACCGACACCGTCGGCTTCATCCGCCGGCTGCCGCATCAACTTGTCGAAGGCTTTGCATCCACGCTCGAAGAGACGCTCGTCGCCGACCTCGTCGTCCACGTCGCCGACGCGTCCCAGCCCGAGGAACGCCTCGTCGAGCAGCTGCACGCGGTCGACTCGGTGCTGAACGAGATCGGCGCATCGTCGCTGCCCATGCTGCTCACGCTGAACAAGGTCGACCGTCTCGACCCGCTCGCACGACGGCGCCTCGCGAGCCGCTTCCGCGAAGCGCTGCAGATCTCCGCGCTGACCGGCGAGGGCCTCGAGGAGCTGCGCACGCGCATCGCGGATCATTTCGGCGAGCGCTTCGAAGAGGTTCGACTGCTCGTGCCCTACGACGAGGGAGCCCGGCTCGCCGAGCTGTACAGCCTGGGAGCGCCCATCGAGGAGCGCGAGGACACACCTGAAGGGGTCTTGCTCCGTGCTCGGCTGCCGCGTCGCGATCTCGTGCGCTTCGCGCCGTTCATGATCGCCGAGGCGGAACGGAAGCGAGAGCTCGGCTGATCGAGCTCGCCGTTCGTAGGCTGCGCCCCGACGCGGTGCTCCCGCAGCGCGCATATGCCGACGACGCCGGCCTCGATCTCTCGGCCTGCGAGCGTGTCGCGCTCGCGCCGGGAGAACGCGCGACGGTCGGGACAGGCGTCGCGGTCGCGATTCCCGCGGGGTACGCGGGCTATGTCCAGCCGCGCTCGGGCCTCGCCGAGAAGCACGGCATCACGCTCGTAAACACGCCGGGGCTCGTCGATTCGGGATATCGCGGCGAGTTGCGCATCATCCTCTTGAACACCGACCGCGAACACGCATTCGAGATCGAGCCGGGCATGCGGATCGCGCAGCTCGTCCTGCTCTCGGTGCCGCCCGTCGAGCTGCGCGTCGTCGACGAGCTTCCCACTTCGGAGCGCGGCGAGCGCGGCTTCGGCTCCTCGGCAGCCTAGTGCCCCTCCCAGCCACACCCTCCGGCTTCTCGCCCGCCAGCACACGGCGCGCTGGGGCGTCCTCAGTCGCCCGCATAGCCCCGGCTATGCGGGCTCCCTGCGTCCTTCCATCGCTTGGTGCTGGCGACCGAGAACCGCATAAGCGTGACTGGAAGGGGCACTGATGGGTGAGCCGCGGATACGAGTCTCGGCGCTGCTCGGCTGGCGTGGGCAGATCCTGCTCTGCCGGCACGAGAAGCCCGGCAAGGAGTACTGGTTGCTTCCGGGAGGCGGCGTCGACGCAGGGGAGAGCCTGACCGACGCGCTGTACCGCGAGCTTGCCGAGGAACTCGGCATCGAGGAGGACGTGCCCGTGGAGGGGCCTGTGTGCATCGTCGACTCCATCGCGCCCAAGCGCACGCTCTCGACGAAGCACGTCGTGCACATCGTCTTCGCCGGGGACCTCACCGGACACTCTCTGGATGCGGTGCGTTCCGAGGACGCAGCAGTGCGCGGCCATCGCCTCTTCGCGCTCGACGAGCTCGACTCGATCGTCCTGCACCCGCCGATCCAGCGCTTCTTGCGCCGGTGGCGTCCGGGCGACCCAGTCGCGTACCTCGGCGCGCTCTGGGTCCCCTAACGAGGCGGCTCGTCAGCCGCTGGAGCCGCTTCGGCCGCATCTGCCTTGGCCGACTCGCGCAGGCGCCTGAGTTTGAGCGTGCGCGTCATCAATACGATCGCCAGCAAGCCGAGCGCGACGTTCACGACGACGATCGCGATGTGCGTGCCGACGCTGAAGGAGAGCAGCGAGCTGCGCGCGGCCTTGCCCCGGAAGAGATAGAGGAGAAGACCCTGCTCCGTCCCGGCGCCGCCGGGCGTGATCGGCAGCAGGGTCGAGAGGCTCTGCGCGATCTGCACGAGCAGCGCGTTGTGGATCGTCGCCGGCAGATGGAACGCGCGCAGCATGAAGTAGAGGGTCGCAAGGCGGAAGCACCAGCTGAGCGCCTGCCACGACACGACGCCGCGCAGGTACGCCTCGCCGTCGCGGAGGACCGCGAAGCCCTGCCGGACGCGCTCCCAGAAGCGCCGCACGCGCGCAGTCGCCCACACGAGCAGCACGCCGATCACGATCCCGAGCACGAGCGCGCCGATCTCCAACGCGACCGGGTGCTTGAAGGCCCAGCGCAGGTCGATGTTCGGCAGGTCCGGCAGGCTGTGGATGTTCGGCAGCACTCCGAGGTAGACAGCCCAGAACAGAAGCGCGATCCCCACGACGGCGTCGAAGAGGGTCTCCACGACCAGCGTCGCGCCGAGCGTGGGGTAGGTGCTGCCCTCGATCCGGTGCTTGACGAGGTAGAGCTTCAGCACGTCGCCGCTGCGCGCCGGTGTGATCGCGTTGAGGCCCACGCCGGCGAGGTACGCGCCGAGCACGCTGCGCCAGCGCACCTGCTTGTCGGGATATGCGGCGACAAGGATGTTCCGCCACGCACGCGTCCGCACGATGAGCCGCAGCGCCTGAAAGCCGAGCGGCGATCGCAAGTGCTCCGAAGTTGACCGACGCGAGATGGCCGAAAAAAACGCCCGCATCGTGAAGAAAGCGGTCCAACTAAAGCGCCAACTCAGAAACGGCCGCCGCGTGCCCGCGCGCGAGCCGCAGCGACCTGGTGCGCCTCCGTTTCGAGCTCGTCGGCCAGCGGTTCGAGCTCGGGAGGCTCGCCTCCGGCGGCGTGAGCGAGCGCCTGCGCGAGCAGCCAGTCCGCGAGCCACGGGTTGCGCGGCAGCAGCGGACCGTGCAGGTAGGTGCCGATCGCACGACCCACTCGACAACCCTCGAAGCCGCTCTCGCCGTCGTTGCCGAAGCCGTGGACGACTCGCCCGAGCGGGACAGCTCCCTCGTCGAGCCGCGTCCGCCCGGCGTGGTTCTCGAACCCCGCGAGCGTGCGACCTGCCCAGTCGCAGTCGAGCAGCACATCACCGATCATCCTTCGCTCGCCGGCGACCGTGTGGAGAGGGAAGAGGCCGATGCCGGGCAGCTCGGCACCGTCGCGTTCGCGATAGGAACGACCGAGCAGCTGGTAACCGCCGCACACGGCAAGGACGGCCGCGCCGCCCGCCGCCGACTCGCGCACGGCCTCTGCCCTGGAGGCGAGGTCGACGGCGACGAGCGCCTGCTCGCGATCCTGCCCGCCGCCGACGTACAGCAGGTCGTGCATACCCGGCCGCAGCACGTCGCCGATCGAGATCGCCTCGACCTCGACCTCGTGCCCGCGCCACGAGGCGCGCCGCGCGAGCACCGCCATGTTCCCGCGGTCGGCGTAGATGTTCAGGTAGTCGGGGTACAGGTGGCCGACGCGGATCTTCACGCCGCCTCCCTCGCCTTCGGCTCGGTCGCGCGGGGGAAACCCGGTTTCCCCCGCGAGCCTCCTGCGCGCCGACGCCGGCGCTCGGCGCCGGCGCGTACCTCCGGGGGAACCCGCCGGTTCCCCCGCGCCCCCTCCCGGCGGCGTGACTTCGTCACGCCGCGCGTTCCCAGTACGGCCGAACGTGCCCGAGCTCGCCGATGATCTTGCGAAGCGCGAGCATCGCGGTGTACGTCGGTAGCACGACGAGCTCGTCGGAGGAATTCGCCAGGGTGAGGCCCCGGTCGAGGGCTGCGCGCAGATCCGGGACGACCTCGATTCGATCGCCGGCGAAGCCCGCGTACTTGCAGCGCAGCGCCAACTCGGCTGCTCGGTCGCCCGTGGCGACGACGCGCTCCAGTCCGGCGAGCAGCGGCTCGAAGTCGACGTCCCAGATCCACGAGACGTCTCTGCCGTCGGCGATCGCGTCGTTCAAAGCGATCACGGCGAGCCGTGGGCTACGGCCTTCGACGAGCGTGCGAATCGCCTCGTTCGCGCCGGCCGGGTTCTTGATCAAGAGCAAGAGGACGCGCCGGTCGCCGATCGCGATGCGCTCGAACCGCCCGAATGCCGCGTCGAAGCGCTCGAGGCCGGCGGCCACGTCGTCGAGCCCCATGCCGAGAGCGCGCGCAAGCGTCCCCGCGGCGACGGCGTTGTAGACGTTGTAGAGCCCAGGCACGCGAAGCCGCACGCGGCGCGTTCCCTCCGGCGTCTCGAGCGAGAACAAGGTGTGCTCTAGACCGGCGAGCTCGATGTCCCGCGCGACGACGTCGAGCGCGGGTCGCGCGTGTCCGCAGGCTGGACAGCGGTAGTCGCCGAGATGACCCACGTACGCCGCCGCGTACTCGTACGGTGTTCCGCACAGCACGCAGTACTTCGAGTCGGCGGCGTGCTGGAGAGACGGCCGCGCGAGCCTGGGATCATCAAGGCCGAACACGACCGCGCCTGGATGCGCACGGGCGAGCTCGCCGACCTGCGGATCGTCGCCGTTGACGGCGAGTGCCGTCCCAGCCGGGAGCGCGCCGACCGCCTCGCGCCACCGCTCCGAGAGGAGCTCGAGCTCGCCGTAGCGGTCGAGCTGGTCGCGAAACAGATTGCCGAGGCAGAGTGCCCGCGGCCGGATCCGCCTCGAAACCTCCGGAAGCGCGGCCTCGTCGACCTCGAAGAGCCCGAGCTCCGCGTCTGACACGGCAAGGAGGGTCGACACGACACCGGACATGAGGTTCGCCCCCGACGCGTTGTGCGCAAGCGCGTAGCGCGGCCGCAGGATCTCGGCCGTCATCGCGGCCGTCGTCGTCTTCCCGTTCGTCGCGGAGATGAGCGCCGAGCCCTCCGGCAGCCGCGCCGCGAGCCGCTCGACGGCCGTTGGGTCGAGCTTCGAGAGCAGCTTGCCGGGCACGGTGGTCCCGCCTCCTCGGCCCGTCAGGCGAGAAAGGCGCGCCGCGGCGCGCGCGGCGACGATCTCTGCGGAGAGAGGGAGGCGCATGGCTCCGAGACTAACCCGTGGGAACGACTACCTCGGAATGGCTCGAAAAGGGGATACTCGCGCGCTTCGCCCGGCTTAGGTTCTAGGGACAGTGAACGGCGTCACCCCTTCGGCCGCTGCGGCGCAGGCCGTCGGACCATGAGCGCGGTCCCGACCGTTTTCGACCACGACCAGCCACCCCTTCCGGGGGAGCCTGGCGAACGCCTGCCCAGGGCGGCGTTCGCGTTCTATCTGGTGGTGGGCGCCGCGGCGATCGCGGCTGCCGGCCCGTTCGTGACGCAACTCTCCGACGAGCGCACCGGCTGGATCGCGTTCGCGATCCTGGCTGCCGGCGCGGCGCTCGCACAACTCTTCGTCGTCGTCGCGCCGAGACGCGGGGGGAGGAGCGAGGGCACGCTCTCCTACCACACGACAGCCGTCTTCCTCCTGCCGGCGGCGCTCCTGCTTGCACCGCCCCTCGCGGCGTTGATCCCGATCGCTCAGCACGTCCCGGAATGGCTCAAGAAACGACAGCCCTGGTACATCGGGTCGTTCAACATCTTCAACTACACCCTGACCATCCTCGCCGCGCTCGCGGTGGATCGGTGGGTGCTCGGCTTGCACGGCCTGATTCCGACGACGAACCTCCGAGTCGCGACAGGTGCGCTCCTTGCCTGCATCGTGTACGTGCTCGTCAACCACTCGCTGCTCGCGACGATGTTCCGCCTCGGCCGCGGCATCTCGGTTGCGGAGTCTGGTCTCTTCACCGGCCAGGCGCTGTCTGCCGAGCTCGTCCTTGCCGCGCTCGGCGTCGCAGTGGCAGCGTTCTGGCATACGAATCCCTGGCTGATCCCGCTCGCACTCGCGCCACTCGTCGTGATCAACCGCTCGCTTTCCGTACCCGCACTCCAGATGGAGGCGCGGATCGATCCGAAGACGGGTCTCTACAACGCACGCCACTTCGCCACAGCGCTGGCCGACGAGCTGACGCGCGCGAAGCGCTTCGACCGTCCGTTGTCGCTGATGATGGCCGACCTCGACCTCCTCCGGGACATCAACAACACGTACGGCCACCTTGCGGGCGACGTCGTCCTCTGCGGCATCGCCGATGTCTTCCGAGAGGAGTTGCGTCACTACGACGTGCCTGCCCGCTTCGGCGGGGAGGAGTTCTCGATCCTGCTCCCGGAGACGACGTCGGAGCAGGCGCTCGAGATCGCAGAGCGGATCCGCCGCGCGTTTGCCGAGCGCAGGTTCGAGGTCGAAACGTCCAGCGAGCCGATCCAGGCGACCGTTTCGATCGGCGTCTCGAGCTTCCCTGCCGACGGAGGGAGTGCGAACGAGCTCTTCCACCAGGCGGACATCGCGGTCTACCGCGCGAAGCTCCAGGGCCGGAACCGCGTGCTCGCGGCCAACGCCGAGTCACTGTTGCTCACGAAAGGCGACCAGCGACAGCGGCTCGCGTTCGTTCCCCTCGACGAGGGTCCGCCGGCGCCGTCCTCCGCAGTCGCGCGCGAGACGTTCAAGCCGGAACCGGCGCCGCGGGCGGGCGCGCAGGCAGCCCCGAGCCCGCGCCCGCACTTCGCACGCGCACCTCGTTTCCTCTCGGTGTCTCTCCGGCTTCGCGCCCTGATCGCCCTCGTCAGCACGCTCGGCGTCGCGGCGGGGTTGCTCGGGATCGTGCGAGGCACGAGCGACGACCTCCTCGGCCTACTCGTCGTGGCCGCCCTCGTCGGCGGGGGCCAGGCGCTCGCACTCGGAGTCGAGGAAGGCGCGATCTCGTTCGGCGCCGTTGGCGCCCTCGCAGGCGCGGCTCTCTTCGGCCCGCGCGCCGCGCTCGTGCTCGCGCTTGTGACGGTCGCGGTCGACTGGAGCGCGCGACGCACAAGTCTGCAGCACGTTCTCTTCAACATCGGCGCGCTCACGCTCGCGTCGCTCTCCGCTGCAGCCGTGTTCGCGGCGTCGGGCGATCGGCCGATCGTCGTCGCGGCGGCAGGCCTCGTTGCCGGCGCTGCCTACTTCGTCGTCAACACCGGCCTCTGCTCGCTGGCAATCGCGATCGAGGCGAAGGAGGCATGGGGACGGGTTCTCCGCGAACGATTCGCGTGGCTCCTTCCGCACTACGTCGTCTACGGATTCATCGGCGGCGTAGTGGCTATCGCCTACGACGCCGCGGGTCTGTACGCGCTCGCGGTGTTCACCGTGCCGTTGCTCGTGATGCGGAACACGCAAGAGTCGTACCTCGTGCACACCCGCAAGTCCGCTTACAAGCTGCGTGCGGCCGCTGCGACGATCCAGGAGCAGAACGTCTCCCTCGAGCAGGCGAACCGCTTGCTCAAGGAATGCTCGACCGCCGCCATGGAGTCACTCTCCGCGACAGTCGACGCGCGCGACTCGCACACGACCGGACATTCGCGTCGGGTGCAACAGCTCGCCCTCGCGATCGGCCGCGAGTTGAAGCTTTCTCAGCCTGAGCTCGACCTGCTCGGCCACTCTGCCCTCTTCCACGACATCGGCAAGCTCTCCGTCCCCGACGCGATCCTGCTCAAGCCGGCGACGCTCACCGGCGCGGAGTGGGCGCTCATGCAACGGCACGCCGCCGAAGGCGCGGGGATCATCGACCGCCTCGGCTTCCTCGGCGACGCAGTACCGGCGATCAAGCACCATCACGAGCGATTCGACGGCACCGGCTATCCGGACCGGCTGAAGGGGGAGGAGATCCCGCTCGGGGCGCGGATCATTCATGTCGCGGACGCGCTCGACTCGATGCTGACCACCCGGATCTATCGCACCGCCCGCCCGGCCGAGGACGCGCTCGACGAACTGCGGCGAGCAGCAGGCAGCCAGTTCTGCCCGCGCTGCGTCTCAGCGCTCGAGCGGGTCCTCGCCGTGGACTCCGTGCTCGCCGAGCAGGAGATCTTCGGGCCGTTGGTCGCCACGGCGTGAGAGACACGTCTGCTCGGCCCAATTTGCGGATTTGCCAATTGGCTCTATCCTGGTTGTATGCCGCGCAAGCCGGCTCCGCGCCCGTCTCGCCGCATCGACCCGGCGGTCCTGGCCGAGTTCCAGGCGGGCCTTCGCAAGCGCTACACGGATAGCCAGATCCTCGACGAACTGAGGGCGAGTGCCGCCCGCCTCGGCCGGTCGCCCACCATGCGCGAGTTCGCCGCGGACCCGCACACGACGGTGCATCCGCAGACGGTGATCGAGCATTTCGGCAGCTGGAACGCAGCGAAGCGAGACGCCGGTCTCGTCCCGCGCCGGTTCGCCACACGCGCGGAGCTCGTAAGGCTCCTTCGCGAGCTCGGTGAGGAGCTCGGCCGCCCGCCGACTGCACGCGATCTCGATGCGCGCAAGGGCTCCGTTCCGTCGAAGTCGCTCTACTGGCATACGTTCGGCTCGCTCACGAACGCGCTACGCGAGGCGGGTTTCGACGTGCCGGTGGGGGAGGAGCGCGTCGAGCGCGCAGTCCAGCAGGGCGCAGTCCTCGCACGCCGGTTGAAGCGGCTGCCGAAGTTCGCCGACTGGGCCGAGGCGCGGAAGAGCGACGCCTCGCTCTTCACGGAGTGGCAGGTGTATCGGATGTTCGACGCGAAGCGCGGCGCCTGGGCGACGTTCCAGTACCTCGTGCGTGAGCGCCTGATCGCCGAGGGCATGACGGTCGCGAGCGACGGGCGATTGCGCTAGCGCGCGGCGGGCGTGAACGCCGCGCCGTCGCGCGGGAAGCTCGGTGGGAGGCGGGTGCCGAGGGGAGTGCCGATCACGCCGCCCCACACGATCAGATCACGTCCCGTCCACGCGACGGCCGGGTTGGAGCGTGCTCGCAAGGGCGCTGCAGGTACAGACGCCCAGCGGTTGGTGTGCGGGTTGTATGCGACTCCGTCGCGGAGGGTGGCCCACCGGCTCGCGCCTGACCCGCCCCAGAGCACCAACCGCGTTCCCGTCCAGACTGCTGTCGCGCCGACTCGGCGGGAGGGGAGGGGAGCGAGGAGCCGCCACTTGTTGGTGGCCGGGCTGTAGGCGTACGTGAGACGCGCTCCGGCGCCGACGGCCGGGACGAGAACCTCGCGCCCGTCCCAGACGGCGCTGGTGGCGAAGCGCAGGCCAGTATTCGGCAGCGGGGCGAGCCGGCGCCACTTGTTCGTCGCCGGGTCGTACGCGGCACCGCGGGCGAAGCGTGCCGGCCAGAGCTTGCCCTCGGGGTCGTAACCGCTGACGAAGAGCAACAGCTCGTGGCCGTTCCACGCTCCGATGGGCTCCTGGCTCGGAGCGAGCGGCGAGCGGGAGAGCTTGCGGTACGAGTCGGTGGTCGGGTTGTAGGCCGCACCGGATGCGAAGGCATCACCGCAGCAGCCGCCACCCCAGCCGATCGCCTCGCGGCCGGTCCATACCGTGATGCCCCCAGGCACGGCATAACGCAGCGTGCGCCAAGTCTTCCGCGCGGGGTTGTAGGCCATCGAGTGGAACGCCCCGAAAGCGAGCATTTCCCTGCCCGTCCACACCGCCTCGTAGCCGGGCGAATAAGTCGAGCTGGCTGGAGGCGAGAGCCGCGCCCACGCATTCCGTGCTGGGTCGTACGACTCGGCGCGGTCGACCCACTTGTTGCTGGCGGTGACCTCGCTGCCGAACACGATCAACTGCTTCCCCGTCCACACGCTCACCGAGGTCCGCGGCGCGGGGAACGGCGCAACGGAGAGCTTGTGCCATGTTCCCGGCAGGGTGCTCGACCCAGCCGCCGCAAGCGCCAGCGCGGGGACGGTGCCGACCACACACACGATCGCTAGAACCTTGCCGAGTCTGGACATGGTGCCCTCCGTTTGTCGATGTAGCCTTGCTCAACAAGTATCGGCACCGTGGAGCGGCCGAGCTATGGACGCGAGATAGGCGGTCAATGGAATTTCGCTCGTCACCGGTGACGCCAGAGGAGGGAGCAGCGGTCGTCGTCTCAGGCCCCGACGGTCCGGAGCCGGTGACCGTTGTCCTCTCGGGAGCGCGCGCGACCGTGGGCCGCTTGCCCGACGTCAACGACATTGCGCTCCAACCCGATCCCGAGCTTCTGGTCACCCGCGCCGGCCATTGCACGCTCGAGCGCCAGGGGGCGATCTGGTTCGTCGTCGACGGCGGGAGCGTCAACGGCACTTTCCTGCGGCGAGGCGGCGCACCGCAGCGGTTGACCGAGCGCACGGCGCTCCACGACGGCGACGTCGTCTGCATCCTCGCTTCGGTGGAAGCCGGCGAGCGGCGCTTCTTCGAGCTCGCGTTCCACGCGGCCGGCGATTCGCAGGCGACCCGCGCGGTGCTCACCCCCGAAGACACGGCCGAGTGCCTCCGCTACGACCCGGACGAGGCCCGTCTCGTCCTCGTGCAAGGCGGCGAGAAGCACGAGATTCACATCCGTGCCCAGGCACACCGGCTCGTCCGTTACATGGTCGAGCGGAACGCGGCTTCGGGCGGTACACCCGCGCTGTGCACGCACGACGAATTGATGCACGCGGTGTGGGCGGACGAGCCGATGCACTCGCGCGTCGAGCTCGCCAAGCTCGTGTGGGAGCTCCGCAAGAAGCTCGAACCGTTCGGAGCCGAGCACCTGATCGAGAATGAGCGCAGGCTCGGCTATCGAATGCGGACGTGTAGTGACTGACCGGGCGGGTCCCGGCGTCGGCGAGACGTTCGGCGGCTACACGATCGAATCGTTGCTCGGCCGCGGCGGAATGGGCGCCGTGTACCTCGCGACGCACGAACGCCTCGCGCGCAAGGTCGCGCTCAAGTTGATCTCTCCCGAGCTTGCGCACGACGAGGACTTCCGCGCGCGGTTCCTGCGCGAGTCGCAGCTCGCAGCGTCGCTCGAGCATCCGAACCTGATCCCGATCTACGACGCCGACGAGATCGACGGCGTCCTCTTCCTCGCCATGCGCTACGTCGACGGGCCGAGCCTGCAGGCGCTGCTCAGAACGCGGGGAACGCTGCCGCCGGAGGAGACGCTGCAGGTCACCGAGCAGATCGGAGGCGCGCTCGACGCCGCCCACGAAGCCGGGCTCGTGCACCGAGACGTGAAGCCCGCGAACATCCTCATCGCGGAGCCGGGCAAGCACGCGTATCTCTGCGACTTCGGTCTCGCGCGGCATACGAGCTCGCAGGGCATGACCCGCACAGGAATCTTCCTCGGCAGCATCGACTACTGCGCGCCCGAGCAGATCCAGGGGACGCCGGTCGACGGGCGCGCGGACGTCTACTCACTCGGCTGCGTCGTCTTCCACTGTCTGACCGGACAGCCGCCCTACCGGCGGGAGACGGAGTTCGCGGTTCTGAACGCACACATCAACGACCCTCCGCCGGCGGTGTCGACGCTCCGTCCCGACCTGCCGAAGGGGATCGACGGCGTCATCGTCACGGCCATGGCGAAGCATCGCGACGTGCGCTTCGGCACTGCAGGGGAGCTCGCAGGCGCGTTGCGGACCGCGCTCGGCGGCGAGGCTTTGCCCGCTGACGACGCGACGCGGGTCGCACCGACGCTGCGGCAGGACAGCGCCCCGACCGTCGCGGTCGCCCAGCCGCGCCGGCGCCGTAGGTGGATCGCCGCAGCTGCCGTTCTCGCCCTGCTCGCTGCGGCCGCCGCGCTGATCGCCGTTCTCGCGCTCCGCCCGTCGGGAACGGACGCCACGTCGGAGGACCCAACTGTGCGCGCCTTCGTCTCGAAGGTCGAGACCATCCTCGAGCAGTCGGCTATCGCGCGCCGGAACATCGGCAAGACGATTTCGCGCGGTTTCAACTGCGAGATTTCGCCCGGCGAGGCGCACAGCCGCATGGACAAAGTCGTCCGTGAGCGGCGCAAGGTCCTCGCGCAAGTATCCCGCATGACAGCCGTTCCGCCCGAGGCCCAGAAGGCCAAGACGCGCCTCGAGACGGCGATCAACGACTCGATCGATGCGGACATCCTCTACCGGAGCGGCTTCGGCTCCGCCACCGGCTGCCCGCCGCGGAGCGAGTACTTCAAGGGGGCGGCAGACGCGGATGCAGTCGCGACGAGGGCGAAGAGGCGCTTCGTGGCCGCGTTCAACCCGCTGGCGGGACGCGTCGGTCTCACGACGTGGTCGGCGTCCGAGATTTGACCCACCTCAGGCGTATCCCGGTGGCCGTCACCCTCGCGTTCGTGATCGCCGCCTGCGGCGCTGGCGAGGTGAGCTCGCGGCCGGCAAACCGCGTCGCGCGGCCCCACATCGTCACGAAGCTGATCCCGTTCGGGGCAAAGCGCCGCGCCGAGACCGCCGCCTACGCCAGGCGGCACTACGGGATCGACACGTGGCGCCTCCGGCACCCGCGTGTGATCGTCGAGCACTACACGGCGGCGGACAGCTTTGCGTCGACGTTCGCGGCCTTCGCGCGTGACACGCCCGACAGCGAGCTCGGCGAGCTTCCGGGTACGTGCGCCCATTTTGTGGTCGACCGCGACGGAACGATCTACCAGCTCGTGCGCCTGAACACGATGTGCCGGCACACGGTCGGGCTGAACTGGACGTCATTCGGCATCGAGCACGTCGGCACAAGCGACCGGGAGATCCTCCACAATCCGGCGCAGCTCTCCGCGTCCCTCAAGCTGACGCTGTGGCTGATGAGCACGTTCGGGATCAAGCTCCGCAACGTGATCGGGCACAACGAGAGCCTGACGAGCCCGTACCACCGCGAGAACTACCGTCCGTGGCGCTGCCAGACCCACGGCGACTGGAGCCGCGCCGACATGCAGATCTACCGCGCTGCGCTGGCGCGGCGCGCGCGTCGTAACGGTGTTCCGCTCGGGCCGCCGGCGCGGCCCGTGCAGCCGCGCTGCTAGGCCGCCAAGAGTGCGGTGAGGGCGCTGAGGCAGCGCTCCGTCTCGCCCGGCGCGCGGACCGACGGCAACTTCTCTGCCTCGACGAACTCGTGATCCGGCCGGAAGCGTTCACGCCGCACGATCTCGCCCTCGCAGACGGCGACGAACGTTCCCTCGCGGACCTCCTCCTTGCGGAGCCTGATCCGGGCGTACCGCTCGAGCACCTCGAGCGCGCGCTTCGTCGAAGCGAACACGACCTCGCGCCGGCTGTGTCCGAGCCAGAGCGGCCGGTGCGCACCGCGGGCGAGGTAAAGGACGTCGGGTGCGCGTTCATCGAACCATGCGGTCGCCATGGCGCCGCGCAACCGTTCGAACGCACTCGCGTCGCCACGAGAGTGGGCGGCGAGGGCGAGGATCGCCTCGGTGTCGACGGTCATCCGCGGTTCGGCGCGCGCGCAGTCGAAATCGCAGAGGATCTCGTCGTCGTTGACGATGATCCCGTTGTGGATCCCGACGACCGGCCCGTGGCGCACGGGGTGGTTGTTGGCCGGAATCGACGGGTGGCCCTTCGTGTAGTCGCGGACGTGAACGAGTACCTGGCCCGCGTTCTCGGGGACCTCGATCCGGTCGAGTAGGTGGCTTGCGGGCGTCCGCTGCTTGACCACGGTCGTAAAGCCCTCGCCCGGCGCCCGGTACGCGTATCCCACGGCGTGCGCCCCTCGTTCGGCGATTCCTGCGAGCAGCGCTTGAGCTGCGAGCGTGCGATCGACGCTCGAATCAGGGCTCAGGCTGTAGCCGGCTATTCCGCACATACGAGTAAACCTAAGAGGCTCCTCGGACGCCTCTCAAGACCTCAGACGCTTCACCTTAGTGAAAGTTCGTAAACGAATTCTGAAGCTTTGAGGAGGCTCCTGCATCCCCCCGCGGGGGTACCTCGATTGCTCAAGCCCGGATGCACGAGAGCCGATACCACGATCGTGGAAGCCCCACACATGCTTCCGGAACCTGCGGAGGACGGAACGCTCGAGATTGTCGCCCCGGACAACGACGCGGCTGACGACGGAGAGAAGACCGCTCCGGTCGCAAAGGCTCCGACCAGCGATCCGCTGCGGCTCTACGTCCGCCAGATCGGCGACGGGCCTCTGCTGACGCGCGAGGAAGAACGCGAGCTCGCCCGTCGCAAGGATGATGGCGACGAGGATGCGAAACGGAAGCTGATCGAGTCGAACCTCCGCCTCGTGATGTCGATCACCCGGCATTACACGAGAGCGGGCGTGCCGCTGCTCGACCTGATCCAGGAGGGCAACCTCGGGCTGATTCGCGCCGTCGAGAAGTTCGACTACCGGATGGGCTTCAAGCTCTCGACCTACGCGACCTGGTGGATCCGCCAGTCGATCACGCGCGCGCTGGCCGATCAGGGCCGGACGATCCGCCTCCCGGTCCACGTTGCCGAGCAGGTGCGCCGCATGATGCGCGCTCGCCGGCAGCTGGCGCAGAAGCTGAACCGTGATCCGACGACGAAGGAGCTCGCCGAGGAAAGCGGTTTCCCCGAGCAGCGCATCGAGGAGCTCCTCGATCTCGTCGAGGATCCCGTCAGCCTCGAAACGCCCGTCGGAGACGGCGAGTCGCTGTACGGCGACCTGATCGAGGACACGCAGAGTGAGCGTCCCGATCAGGAGACGGCGATCAACCTGCGCCGGAAGGAGCTCGCGACGGCGCTCCAGAGCCTCAACCCGCGGATGCGTCACGTGCTCGAGCTGCGCTTCGGTCTCAGCGGCTCGGATCCGAAAACGCTCGAGGACGTGGGGGAGGGGCTCGGCATCACCCGCGAGAGCGTCCGCCAGCTCGAGGCGCGGGCACTCCGCGAGCTACGGCTGTTCGCTCCTGACCTCGAGCTCTACCTCGCCAGCGACTAAGCGCGAGTCCCCGCGCGGCCGTTCAGTAGAAACTCCGATGCGGGTCGCTCGAGTGTCCGCGACCATGGAATCGAGGAGGTCGACATGCGGACGGGCCGCCGAGCCATTCATGCGGCCGCGATCATCTCGGGCGTAGTCCTCGGCGTTACGTCTGCCGGGGCTGGAGAACACGCGGGTGCCAGGATCGTCTTCTCTCGCGGATCGGCGCCGGAGAAGTACGAGCTCTGGTCGACGCGCTCGGACGGCCGGGATTTCCGGCGTGTGACGTCCTCATGCGGCTGGGACTGGTGGCCCGCCGTCTCGCCCGATGGGCGCAGCATCGCATTCGCGCGCAGCTGCAACGGCGACTTCGATCTCTACGTCGTCGGTGTCGACGGCCGAGCTCTCCGCCGCGTCGTGCATCGACCCGGGAACGACACGTGGCCGACGTGGTCGCCGGACGGCCGGCGAATCGCCTTCGTCGGCGGAGACGATCGCCGTGCCGAGCTCTACGTTGTCAACGCGTCCGGCACCGGTCTTCGCAGGTTGACGCACAACGGAGTCGAGGACGCAGCACCGGCTTGGTCTCCGGACGGCCGGACGGTTCTTTACACGAGCCTTCGCAGCGAGACCAACGCGCTCATGCTGATCAGCCCGAGCCGGCGAACGACACGTCGCCTCGGTGATCTCCGCGGAGGAGAACCCGCCTGGTCGCCCGACGGCCGCCGTATCGCATTCGCGCTTCGGGACCGGGGCGCCGAGGCGAGCGAGACCGTCAACCTGTTCGTCGCGAGCGCCGATGGACGAAGCGTGCGGCAGTTGACGCACGAGAAGGTCGGAGTCGTGAGTCACCATCCTTCGTGGTCGCCGAACGGCCGAAGGATCGTCTTCATCAGCAATCGCGCAGCGCGATTCGAGGGCGCTTCCCTCTACATTGTCAATGCCGACGGAACCGGCTTGCGACGCTTGACGCGTGCACGCTTCGAGGACGTCGATCCTGTGTGGCCGGCCGCGCCGAAGGCGGCCGCGCCGCGCTAGAGCCGCTCCATCTCCTGCAGCTTCGAGAGGCGGCGTAGCGACTCGACTTCGACCTGACGCACTCGCTCGCGCGTCAGGCCCAGGCGGCGGCCGATCTCCTCGAGCGTCTTCGGCTCGGAGTCGATGAGGCCGTAGCGGAGGACGATTACCTGACGCTCGCGCCAGGGCAGAGCGCACAGCGCCTGCTTGAGCGCCTCGCTGCGCAGCGTCACTTCGACCTGCTCGTCTGGCAGAGGTCCGTCGCCCGCCACGAAGTCGCCGAAGACGGCGTCCTCCTGGTCGCCGACGGGTTGGTCGAGGCTCGTGGACGCCCGCGCGGCGGCCTTGACTTCCTTCGCCTGCTGCAGCGTCAGGTTCGCCTCCTCGGCGATCTCGTCGAGGGACGGCTCGCGGCCGAGCTGCGTCCAGAGGATGCGCTCGGCGCGGTTCATCTTCTGCAGCCGCTCGACGATGTGGACCGGCATCCGGATCGTCCGCGCCTTGTCTGCGAGTGCTCGCGCGACCGCCTGTCGGATCCACCACGTCGCGTAGGTGGAGAACTTGTAGCCGCGGCGCCAGTCGAACTTCTCGACAGCGCGGATCAGGCCGAGCGTCCCTTCCTGGATCAGGTCGAGGAACGGCAGGCCCTGGTTGCGGTAGTTCTTCGCGATCGAGACGACGAGGCGGAGGTTCGACTGGATCATGTGCTGCTTCGCCTGCATGTCGCCGCGCTCGATCTTCTTCGCCAGCTCGACCTCCTGCGCCGCCGTGAGCAGCTGGTGCCGGCCGGCCTCGCGCAGGAACAGCTGCAGCGCATCGGTGGTCGATTCGACCGTCGGCGCCGGAGGCGGCGGCGGAGGAGGCGCCTTCTCCGCTTCCTTCGTGTCGTCGACGATCTCGACGCTGCGCGTCTCGAGCTCGCGGTAGAGCAGGTCGAGCTCGAAGACGTCGAACTCGTGCGCTTCCGTCAGGTCGTTGATTTCGGACTGCCGGACCGTGCCGGAGACCTCGGTGGCTTCCAGCAGGATCTGGACGTCCTCGTGCTGCAGGATGGTTTCGATTTCTACGGGCATTCCTTGGTTCTTGGCGTGTTTCCGGGAGGGCGGCTATCGAAACACGTTTTGGCCAGCCGTGCTCGCGCTGCGGTCGTGGTCGGTATAGCAGGACGCGGCGGGTTCGCCGCGCTTGATCACTTCACGCTCGATAACGGTGGTTATGTCAACCTGAGACAGAACGAGTCGAGCGCCGGCCTCCCCAGCCCAACGTGGACGCGTTTCCTGCCACTTTTCCCCAGCGTTCGGAGCGGCGTGGAGGCCTGTGAAGGACCGCTCGCGCCTGTGAGCGGGGACATTTCGGAGCTCACGCTGGTAGCGCCGCCGGGCTTGTGGACAGAGGGGCAGGGGTTCTCCACAGGTTGCACGAATCGCTGTGGAAATGTTGATAAATGAAAAGTCCGCAAAATGCGCGGTGTCCGTTCTGGACTTGCTTGCACTGCCCCCGGCGACCCCCTAGTGTGCCGCTTGCGTCGAGTACGGGACGTGACTAGATCGAAGCCTCGCCCGGAGGCCGTAGGCGGAAGCCGAAAGTCAGCGGGTGAGGTGGACGAAAGCGAGACCGGCTCGGCGAATGAAACGGCTCCCTTCGGGGGGCCGTTTCATTTCTCGGGCCAAAGTGCTGCGCACTTTGGCCCGGGTAGACCGCAGGCGCGCCTTCGGCGCGCGTGCCTTTGGGTGCGTTTGAGGGGTGGGTGGCTTCGCCGAATGGGTTGCGTGCAGTGCGGCTAAGCCGCACTGCCGGCGGGGCCGGGTTTGTAGAGTGGGCTCGCCGTGCACTTGCGTATGCCTGCCATCGACAAGGGCGTTCAGGCGTTTCTTTGGGCGCTCGTGTTCTTCCTCTACCTCTGGTTCGGGATGCTCGCCGTGGGCGTCTCGGGCCCCACGGCGTTCGTTCTCGCGCTCGTGGTCAGCGCGCTGATCTTTCTCTTCGTCAGGATCCTCGGCGACGACGGCCCCGCTCGACCGCGTCGCTGGCTTCCCTGAGCGGCCGGATCAGACCCGGAGCGTGCTGCGCGACGCCTCGTGCTCGCGGCTGAGCGCGCGCACGAGCAAACCTGCCAGGACTTCTCCGACGCTGTCGTCCAGGCGTTGCTGCGCCGATTCGACGGGCCCGTCGCACGTGAGGGCCCGGACGTGTGCGAGAAGGAGGCTCTCGCCTCTGGCCGCCGATGTGTCGAGTTCCGGTCTCACGTCGCACACTGGTCATCGGCCCGCCCGACGGACGCGCCGATCCCTCGAACGTAGGGACGCGAGCCGCCTCCGTGAATCGAAGGCGGCTCGCGTCGGATTCCTAGGACCGAACGACGGTCTCCTCTTCGCGCTCGCGCGCGATCGGCCGGTCGGCGTCGCTCTCGACGGTCCGCTCGGCCGGCGGCTCGATCGGCTCCGGGGCCGGGCGTCGTGCCGGCACCGTGTCGAAGCAGACACCGAAGACGAGCCCGAGGCCGAACGCGAGCAACGTCAGCAGCGGCCCGCCCATGTCGTTCACGAAGCCGTCGATGCCGAGGTCGGTCGACCAGTTCGTCACGTGCCCACGGAACAGCGTCGAATGCGGCTGATGGAAGATGAGGATCCACCCCACCGCGACGAGCGTCGGCAGAAAGGCCAGCAGGAATACGCTCGCCGAGAAGGTCGGCCTCCCCCACTTCGTCCAGCCGCCCAGCAGCTGCGAGAGCGCCATCACGAGCCCTGCTCCGGCAAGGATCCCGTAGACGGCCCAGTAGCCGTGCGTCGATGTGTGGCCGATGGTCGTTGTAAGCCACGCGAGTAGCCCGGCAACGCCCACTCCGAGCAAGGTGATCAGGGCCCGCGCGGGGCCGCGGTGCCACGTCCGCTCGCGCGGCGGCACAGATGCTTCACCTGCTTCCGGCGTGCGTGGTCTCCAGATGCGCATGCGCTTCACCTCCGGTTTGGTTCCGGTAATGGAAGAACGTTTCCGCGGCGGCGGCGGTTACGCGAGCTCGAGCCGACGGTAGTCGAACGCCGAGGAGTAGAGCTCGGCGCGGAACTCCTCGAGCGTCGGCGCCACGTCGGCGTGAAAGACGTGCTCGACGACACCGACGTGCGCGTCGTTGTGGAACGGCAGGTCGATGTGCTCGGGCGAGACGAGGTTGACCGAGACCCGCGAACAGACGGGGCAGCGCACAGCGACGCCGAACGCGCGCTCGCCGGGGGCAAGCAGCGAAAAAGAGGACGGGAAGACGGGCCGAGGGCGCTCCTCCGGGTAACAGAAGAAGGTCCACGGCCATTCGCCCGCCTTGATGCGCTGCGCGGACGCGTCCGCGAGCTCGTCGGCGATCGAGTCGTACGTCGAGGTCATGAGGTTGAGAAAGGTGCCTGCGGTCAGGCCAAGTGGCGCCCAGTCGAGGTCGTCGTCGGCGAGAAGGCCGACGTGGTCGTCGCCACAGCCGCACGTGAACTGGATCTCGTACACCGCCGGATGGGCTGCGCCGGGCAGCCGCACGAGTCGCCGGAACGCGGAGAGCGTGACGTGCGTCTCACCGCGCGCGGGGCAGGCAAACGTGTATCGGCTCCTCAGGACGTCGTACATGCCAACGTTCTAATCGGCAGGTCGGACGCTCTCCGCAAGGCGTCAGTACGTGATTAAGGCGTGTAAGTCATATTGCGAGAGCCGCTCACGGCCGCCGAGGAACGTGAGCTCGATGATGAAGCAGACGCCACACACAATGCCTCCGAGCTGCTCGACCAGGCCGCCGATCGCCTCTACCGTCCCCCCGGTCGCGAGCACGTCGTCGTGGATCAAGACGCGTGACCCCTTCGGGATCAGGTCGGGATGCAGCTCGAGCGCGTTCGTGCCGTACTCGAGCTGATACGTCGCGCTCACGGTCTCGGGCGGCAGCTTGCCGGGCCTCCTCGCGGGCACAAACCCACAGCCCACGTCGCGGGCGATTGCGGCGCCGAGGATGAAGCCGCGCGCTTCAGCGCCGAGGACCAGATCAGGCGTCTGTCCGCCGGCCCAGCTCGACAGCTCGGCGATCGTCTGGTCGAGCGCCTGCGGGTCTGCGAGCAGCGGCGTGACGTCCTTGAAGCCAACGCCGGGCTGGGGCCAGTCCGGGACCTCCCGGATCTTCGCCTTCAAGTCCACGGCAGTGCCCCTTCAGCGAATGTTGCCGCGTTTCTCGGTCGCGAGCACCAAGCGATACAAGGACGCAGGGAGCGCCGATAGCTGTAGCTATCGGCGCGACTGAGGACGCGGGAGTGCGCAGCGTGATCGCGGACGAGAAGCGTGGAGGACATTCGCTGGAGGGGTACTAGCTTACGAGGTTGCGGAGGCCGCGCCAGAAGAGGCGTTGCGACAGGTCCTGCGCGAGCTCGCCGAGGGCCTGGAGGTCACGCGTGCCTTCCTGGCGGCGCTCCGGGTTGCGCGAGCGCAGCGCCGGCGCGATCGCGGACTCGAGCAGGCCTGTCTCGCGATCGGTGGACGTGCGGAACGTTCGGAGATGGCGTGGCGCGATCCCGAACCCGGCCAGCCGCCCGCAGATCGCAGCGATCTCGGCATCGGTCTCGCTGTAAAAGCGCTCGCCGCCGGCGACGCGCGGAGCCAGCAGCCCGTACTCCTCGAGCTCGCGGGCGAGACGCCGGTCGATGTCGGCGCGCTCGCAGAGCGACGCCTGGTCGAGCTCCTCGTCGGTGTCGCGGAGCCCGTGCGCCCGGCGGCGCCTGCGCTCCGGTGACGTCGGCTTCTCGAGCTCCTCCCTGATCACCTTGAGCGGCAGGAACTCGTCACGCTGCAGCCGCAGGATCGTCTCGAGGCGCTCGAGCTCGTCCTCACCGAACAGCCGGTAACCGCCGCGCGTGCGCTGCGGGGTGACGAGCCCCTCCCCCTCGAGATAGCGGATCTTGGAGATCGAGATGTCCGGAAACTCGCTCTTCAGCCGCTCGCAGACCGCGCCGATGGTCAGCAGCCGCTCGCGCTGGGGTGTCTGCGTCGCCGTCATTGGAGGAAGGTGAGGCGGTATTTGCCGATCTGGAGCTCGTCGCCGTCCGCCAGTGGGGCCGAGGACTCGATTCGCTTCCGGTTCAGGAAGGTGCCGTTGAGGCTGCCGAGGTCCTCGATCTCGAGGTGGTCGCCCTTCCGCGAGGCGACGGCGTGCCGGCGCGAGACCGTGACGTCGTCGAGGAAGATGTCGCACTCCGGGGAGCGGCCGACCGTCGTCCGCTCCTGGTCGAGCACGAAGGTCTCCCCCGCCCTGCCGCCGCCCGAGCGCACGACGAGCGCCGGCCCCTTGATCCCGAAGTCCTCCAAATCGGCCTGCCCTTCTTCCTCGGCATGTTCAGGTGTGAACGCCATGGTCGCCTCATCGGCCTCCTCCCGAACGAGGAGCGAGCCGCAGTTCGAGCAATAGTTGGCGGCCTCAGGGTTCTGGAACCCGCACTCGGGGCAGGAGCGATATGCCATCTAGGCAGGCGGCGTGGCCTTGCCCGTGAGAATGTCCGTGAGCGCATCGATGTCGACGTGCTCGAGCACGCTCTTCCCTTCCGACTTCTGGAGCCGTACGACGAGTTCCGCGCGGAGGATGTCGATCTTGCCGTGGAGGATCCGCCGGCGATACGAGACCTCCTGCTCCTCGCGCGTCAGCGAGTCGATCAGATCCTTCAGCGCGGCGTCGGAGAGGCTGGCGAGATCTGGAAGCGGCTCCACCACTGTCCTTTCGGTCGAAAACCGGGCCTAAAGCTCAGGTTGAGATTCTAGCTTACGGGGGCGCTTTCCTCCGTTTGCATGATTTCCTCGACCAGCCCCCTGAACTCGGCCTCGAGCTCCTCGGACTCCGCGTCCGTGCGTCCCTCTGCGTAGATGTGGACGAGCGGCTCGTCCGGATCGGGCAGCACCTGCGCCCACCCACGCTCGTCGAAGACCTTGATCCCGTCGAGCAGGTCGACCTCGCGATCGCGGAACCGCTCGGTGAGTAGGCGCATGACGGTGCCCTTGAGCGCCCACGGGCAGTGGATCTGGCGGTGGACGAGCGTCGAGGTCGGCAGGTCGGCCACGAGCGTCGACAGGGGCCGGTTGACGGGCGCGAGGAGCTCCAGGAGCTTGCACAGGCTCGCGACGGCGTCGTAGGCGGGCAGGAACTCGGGGAAGACGTAGCCGCCGCCGAGCGCGCCCGCGAAGACGACGTCGTCCCCCGCTGCCGCCTTCGTCAGGTCGGCGAGGGTCGCCGGTGTGCGGATCACCTCCAGGTCGCTGCCCTCGACGAGCTGGTCGACGAGGCTCGTGACCGTGATCGGGAACGCGAGCCGCCCGCGCCGGCCGTCCGAGCTGATCAGCCGCAGGTAGAGCAACAGTGCCTTGTCGACGGGAACCTCCTTGGCCTGCTCGTCGACGAGGTAGACGCGCTCGGCGGCCCGGTCGAAGACGACGCCCATCTCCGCGCCGACGGCGCGCACGAGGTTCTTCGTCTGGCCGATCGCCTCGTGCAGCGGCGGCACCGTCGGTGTGTGCCGCCCCGTCGTGAAGGTGTGCGCCGCGACGACCTCGACGCCGAGCGGCTCCAGCACGAGCGGGAGCACGAGCGATGCAGCGGAGTAGCCGTAGTCGACCACGATCCTGAACGCGCGCGAGCGGATCAGCTCGATGTCGAGCCCGGACAGGAGATCCGCCGCGTAGCCGTCGGCCGCGCGCGCCGGATACGAGATCGTGCCGACGTCGGCGGCACCGACGCGTCTTGCTTCGTGGCGCGTGAAGTGCTTCTCGATCTCCTTCTGGAGGGCCGCCGTCAGCTGGATGCCCGGGCGCTCGTAGAACTGGATCGCTACGACCTCCGGATCGGTCGCGTTGACGCCGATGTGCACGCCTGCGTCGAAGTTCTCCGACTTGAGCAGGTGCCGGTTGACCGCCGACGGAAGCACGCGGAGATCGGCGACGTCGACACCGGTCGAGAGCACGCCGGTGATCAGCGCACGCTTCAGCATCCGGCAGGCGGCGGGTGCCTCGCGACTCGCGGAGATTCTCGCGCCACGCTTCAGCGACGTCCCGAGCGCGATGCCGAGGCGCAACGCCATTTCGGGCGTCAGGTCGACGTTGATCAGCCCCTGGACTCCGTCGCGGCCGAACACGCGCGAGCCGGCGCGGGACTCCCAGATCAGGCTCGAGTGGATCTGCGCGCCCGACTCGACCTCCTTGTAGGGGTAGATGCGAACGCCCGGGAAGATGACGCTCTCGGCGCCGATCGACACCTCGTCGCCGATCGCCACGCCTTCGTGGAGTCGCGCATGTGTGCGCAGGTCGCAGGAGCGTCCGACGATCGCGCCCTCCACGATCGCGCTGCGTCCAATATGCGTGCCTGCGTCGATGATGGACCGCTCGATCCGTGCGCGTTCGCGAAGCGTCGAGTTCGCTCCGAGCACCGAGTTCGGCCCGACGCTCGCCTCGCGCGCGAGCCTGCAGTTGTTGCCGATGAACGCAGGCCCCTCGACCTGGTCGAGGTCGTCGAGGTCCACCCCGTCGCCGATCCAGATGTTGCCGCGCAACTGGATTCCGGGGATGTTGAGCGCGACCTTTCCCTCGAGGGCGTCGTAGTTCGCCTGGCGGTACTGGTCGAGGTTCCCGATGTCCTGCCAGTAGCCCTCGAGCACGCACCCGTACAGCGGGCGCCCCATCTCGAGCAGGAGCGGGAAGAGCTCCTTGGCGAAGTCGTACGGTCGGTCGGTGGGCACGTGACGCATGACTTCCGGGTTGAGCACGTAGATGCCCGTGTTGATCGTGTCGGAGAAGACCTGGCCCCACGAAGGCTTCTCCAGGAATCGTTCGATGCGACCGTCCTCGTCGGTGACCACGATGCCGAACTCGAGCGGGTTGTCGACCGACTTGAGGCCGATCGTCACGGCGGCGCTCTTCTCCAGGTGGCATTGAACGAGCTTCTGGAGATCGACGTCGCAGAGAGCGTCTCCCGAGATGACAAGGAAGGCCTCGTCGAGCTGGTCGGCGGCGAGGCGAACCGACCCCGCCGTGCCCAGCGGCGACTCCTCGACGGAGTAGGAGACGTCGATGCCAAGTGCGTCGCCGTTGCCGAAGTAGCCGCGAATCGCCTGCGGCAGGAACGCGACCGTGACGATCACGTCCTCGAAGCCGTGCGCACGCAGGAGCTCGAGGATGTGCTCCATGCACGGCTTGCCGACGATCGGCACCATCGGCTTCGCCTGGTTCGACGTGAGCGGCCGGAGTCTCGTCCCTTCGCCGCCGGCCATGACGACCGCCTTCATCCCGTCGTCACCTCCCGGCGCGCCTTCCACGCGTAGCCGACGAGCGCCGCAATCGCGAGCGCGAAGCCGATCCAGAACAGGACGCGCGGCCAGACCGTGCCCTTGTCCGTCACCATCGTGAACGCGAGGGACGCATAGAGCAGCCAGGTCGCCGCCTTGCCGAGCAGGTTCACCTCGAACGTGTAGCCTCGCTCCACGGCGGGCTTGTATCCGATCAGGAGCAGCAAGTCGCGCAGCGGAATCAGCAGCGCGACCCACGGCAGGCGGCCCGCGTTCCAGAGCAGGACGACGGCCGTGTCGATCAGAAGCCGGTCCGCGAGCGGGTCGGCGATCTTCCCGAACGACGACTCGACCCGCCAGCGGCGTGCGAGATAGCCGTCGATCTGGTCGGTGACGGCCGCGGCGCCGAAGAGGATAGCCGCCGCCCAGCTCCGGCCGCCGTCGCTCGACAGGACGAGCGCGGCGAAGATCGGGATGACCAGCAAGCGCGCAACGGTGAGCGCGTTCGGCAGCTGTTGCTGGAGCCGAGCGGTCGCGGCAGGCGCTGACACGCTGAAAGAATATGCCCCGCCCTGAGCCGGCTCCCTCAGGCGCCGCAAGCTCGGTCGATCCGCCGCGCGGCGACCCGCACGATCGCGAGCGCATGCGGGTCGGCGAGCTGGCTGGCCGCTGTCGCGATGTCGTCGTGCTCGACCGACCGCTGGGCACGGCCGAAGTCGGTTGCGAACCGGCTCAATCCCTCGACGAGCTGGTGCTTGGCCGGCACGAGCGGCTCCGGCGCGGCGAGCAGGGACAAGAGCGAGGCCGCGTAGAGCAGGTTCGTCTTCGCGTCACCGGTTCGCTTCGCGAGTTCCTTCGGGTGGATCGACTGCGTCATCGAATCGACGCTGCTCGAAACGAGCTGCGACACATAACGGATGGTTGACTCGAGCCGCCGGCAGGTCGCACGATCGGCGTCGGAGGTGAGCGTCGAGGCGGGAACGGTCTGCGCGTCGCTAGTAGCCGCCTCCTGTTGCTTCGTCGTCTTGCCGGCGCAACTCGTTAGCGCGGCCACGAGCACAATCGCGCAGGTCACTCGGACGACTGGCCCGCGCATGCGACGGAGGCTATCGCCCAGCCGGTGATGCTCAGTGATGATCTCCCCGTGCGCGCGAGTCTCGCAATCGCCTGCGTCCTGCTGCTCGCAGTCGCGGCAGGCTGCAGCTCTGGCTCGAAGTCGAGCGAGGCGGATTCCGGTCCTCCGCCGGTTCCGTGGATCTCCACGAAGCCGCCGCAGGTCGCCGAGCGGACTCCCGTGACGACGCCGTGCCGCGCTTCCGATCTCCGCATCTCGGGACAGGTGAAGTTCGTGCCGAGACTGCAAGGGGGAATCGCGTTGGTGACGATCCGCAACGCCGGCCGCACCTGCCGCCTGACGGGACGGCCGCACGTGACCTTCGTCAAGAAGGGAGGACCGGTGCAGGTGGAGAAGCCGATCGCGACGACGCACGCGAACTTCCCGGAGGCGACGTATCCGCCCTCGAGCCTGCTCGCACTGCGGCGGGGCGAGTCGGGCGCGCTAACGGTCACGTGGGACAACTGGTGCGATCCGGTCGTCAAGGGCGTGCCGCACGTGCCGCCGAAGGCGGTCCGGATCACGCTGCCCGCGGGCCGCGGCAACCTCGACGCGGACTACAACGCTGTCCCGCCGTGCGTCGACTCGAACCAGCCGACGACGATCGGCGTCTCGAGGTTCCAGCCGAGCCTCGTCCGGTTCGCCGGGCGCTGGTCGGATGCGTTCCTGCGCGCGTCCGTGCCGGGTCAGCCCCTCCACGCGCGGCGCGGCGGCCCGCTCCGCTTCCGCGTCCTGCTCACGAATGCCTCGGGAACGACCGTCCGCTTCGGACGCTGCCCCGCGTACGCCGCGCAGCTCGTCCCTGCAGGCAGCGTCCACGTCTACACGCTCAACTGCCGCGCCGCGCACGCGATCGCGCCCGGGCGGGAGCCTTGCGTTCGCAATCCAGGTCCCGGTCCCGGACGGCGCACCGACGGGCGCGAACGGCCTGTTCTGGGAGCTCGACCCGTTCGGCGCGCGGGCGCCGCAGGTGCATGCGCGCGTCGTAGTCCGCCGCTGAGGGGGAGGGCGCCTCGCGGCGCCCTCCCCCTCCCTGCGTGTCAGTGCGCCTTGGTCGCCCAGCTCGCGAGATCCGAGAGCGTCGGGCTCGTCGCGGCCGACGGCGTCGCGTGTCCAGCAGCGGCAACGAAGTCCGCCTGCTCCTGCGCGGTCAGGGCGCCGCACGCGTCGGCCTGTGAGCCGCTCGACGGAGGCAGAGGCTCCGTCGGCGGGACGAGCGCCGGGAAGTACGTCGGGAAGAAGTCGATCGGCTCCAACTGCCGGAAGGACCCCCACGCCCCGTCGAATCCGACGAGGAGCTTGACGTCGCGCCACGCCGCCTGAGTCGGGAACGTGTGCTGGATCGTCGGCTCAGTCGTCGCGACGACCGGGCTCCCGTCGCCGAAGTCCCAGTAGTAGGTCAGGCCGTCACTCGTGCCGTCCGGCCGCCGGCTGAAGCCGGCGTCGAACGTGACAGTCGTCTGCGCCGTCGGCTTCTTCGGCGTCATCTCGAAGTACGCGATCGGCCGGTCGGGCTTCGTGACCGCTCCGCCCTCTTCCGGCGAGGCGATCGCGTACGAGAACCACGTCGCGATGAACTCGACGCCCCGTATGAGGCCTTCCGACGGGTCGTCGAATCCGCCCGGACCGTGGACGGTGCCGGACGCCCAGTAGTTCAGGTTCGAGAAGTAGTCGCTGTTCGAGTCCTGCCCGTACTCGCCGGCCAGCGTCGGCTTGCCCTGGGGCGTGTTCGGGTACGTCGCCGGATACGGGTTGTCCGCCCCGCCGACGAGCGGGTCGATGCTCGAGTCGTACTGGCCGATGTCGCCGAGGGACGGGATGCCGCGGACGCCGAACGACACCTGGTCGGTACGGCCCGTGCGGTCGTCGAGCACCGGCGTGTAGAGCGCCTGGTCCGCGGGCAGGTACGCCGGCACCGTCTGGATGCCCGGGTTGTCCGGCACCGAGCCCGTGTTCTTGAACACGAGCGGGTTCTCCAGCGGGATGCTGAAGTTGTATTTCTGGCCCAGGTCCTGGAGCGCCGTCGTCACGGCATCGGCGGCGGAGGCGCGGAACGCCTGCACGGCCGGCAGGTTGTGCTGCAGCCGTTGGATGCCGACGGCGCCGTACACGCCGTTCGCCGCGGGCGAGACCGGGGTGGCGTTGATGTTGTTGAACCATGGCCCGGCCTGACCGTCGAGCAGGTTGCTCATGTAGTAACCGGTGCCCCACTTGTGCGCGGGATAGTTGAGGCCGTCCTGGTCGTTGTTGAGCACGCCGATGATCTGGCCCTGCGGGCTGTCGGAGATCAGGCCCGTGGCCGACCCGTTCACCGTCGAGCCATACGGGTGGCTCTTCGCAAGGGGCGCCGCGAGCGTGATGCCGGTGCCGAGGGCGGAGACGTCGATCACGCGCGCGCCGACCGGGTGGGCGTTCGGGAGACCGGCAGTGAGGGTGATACCGCTGCCGATGTCCTGAACGGGATTCCCGCTCGCGTGACCGGCGGCGAGCGGCGTCGCGAGAACCACCCCCGTCCCTGCCGCACCTGCCGTGCCGACCGACGTGATGGTGTCGTACTCGACGTTCGGGAAGCCGACGTCGATGGCGATCCGCTCGCCGGCCACCATGTTCGTGACGGAGGCGACCTTGATGTTCGTGTCGCCCGCCGCTGCCGCCGCCGCGAGTGTGGTGGCGGTCCTCTGTCCGGTGCCGACGGAGGCGACCGACACGTCGTCGATGGTTCCGAGGTCGATGCGGAGCGAGTCCCCGACGGCGAACCCGTTGACGCTCGCGACGAACAGCTTCGTTTCCCCGGCCGCAACCGCCGCGGCGAGCGTCGTGTTCGTCGTGGCCGTCCCGACGGATGCGACGACCGGGTTCTCCGTATCGACCTCGTCGAGGGCGATCGTCGCTCCGACAGGCAGGTTGGCAGTCGAGGTCACCTTGAGGTTCGTGTCGCCCACGGCCGCGGGAGCGGTGACGATCGCGGCGGCTGTGCCCGCCGACGAGTAGACACCGGATCCGACGAGGCCGCCCTCCTCGTTGTCGTAGAGCGTCGCCTTGATCGTCCGCGCCGGGTAAGTGCCGTTCTTGGCGTGCCAGCGGAGCACCGACCCGAGTTCCTCGAGGTTCATGAGCTCGCCCATGTTGGCGTCGTACGCCGAGCCGTTGCCCCAGTTGCCCGAATGCATCGTGCTCATCGGCGTCGGGCTGCCGTTCACCGAACCGCTGGCGGGGTTCGTCGACACAGGCGTCGAGTCGTTGTGGCTTGCGAGCATCACCTGCTGGCCGGCGCAGGTCGCGCCGGGGATAGTCAACTCGGCGTCGTTGAGCTGCCAGCTCCTCGTATTGAAGAGATGATCCCTCGCGGTGATGAACCGGCCAAGCTCGCCGTTCGGCTGCGGCGTGTCCGTCGTGCCGAGCCCCTTCCACCACGAGTAGAACTCCTGCGCGCCGTTGTAGTTCTCCGGCAGGTTGTTGCTGTCGCCCGGGGTGCCGCCGCCGGTGGAGCAGTTCGTTGCCTGCTGAAGGCAGCCGTCCGAGCCGGCGACCTTGTAGATGAAGTTCGTCGAGTCGAACCAGTTCTCGGCGTAGATCCAGCGTGCATCCACGACGGGATGGGCCTTGATCGCGAGCGGAGGTCCGCCCGCCTGCGAGGCGTTTGTCGTCGACCCAAGTCCCGCGAGGACGGCGGCGAGCGCGAGCAGAGCGAGCCGGCGCGGCTTGACGACCTTCCGTACGCCTGTCTTCATGGCCTTCACGACGCCTCCCTCCCCTCGGTCTGCGGCTTCTCTTTGAACGCCGCCTTGGCCGCGGCGATCAACGCGTCGTGCTCGGCCGCCGAGAATGTCCCGCAGGCGGGCGTCGCGGGAGGCGAGCCGGATGGGCTGTCTACGGCGACGGCCTGCCGGTACATGCCCCACTTGCTCGAGTCGCCCTTCGCGACGACGAGCTGCACGTCTGCCCACTGGGCTGCGGCGAACGTGTGGCTCACGGTCTTGCCGACGGCGTGCGTTCCGTCACCGAAGTCCCAGTAGTACTCGAGGCCGTCCGTGTCGCCGTTGTGCGCTCGCGCGAAGCTCGCGTCGAACTTCACGGTCAGGGTCGACGTCGGGTTTACGGGGTCGGTCTCGAAGTACGCGACCGTGCCGTTCGGCTTCGGCGCGGCGCCGAGGTACTCATCGCTGCCGACGAGCAGCGAGGTGTATTGCGCCGGCAGCTCGAGCGCCCGCAGGAGCTCCTCCGTCGGGACCGTCTCGCCGCCGATGCCGTGCGGCGCGCCGGAGGCGAAGAAGTTCAGATGCTCGAGCGTGTCGCCCGTGAAGCCGACGGGCTGGCCCTCGTTCACGTTGAACGGGACGCCGGTCGGATGGGCCTGCGTCAGCGGTGGGCTGATCGTGACGCTGGTGCCTGTGATCGACGCGATCACGCCGGTCTCGAGGCTGAGACCCGTGTCGACGAAGAACGGCTGTCCGGCGATCAGATTGGCCGCGTTGGCGACGGTCACCGTCGTGGCGCCCGCGGCCGTCGCACCGTTGAGCGTCGTCATCCCTGCGACGGGGACGTTGCTCGCGAGTTCGAACGCGGTGCCGCCGCCGGCGTATTGCCGGATCGGCGTCGACCTGATGTTCGCCGCGACGGTCGGCGCGTAGGGGTTCTCGTCGATGTTGGAGTCCTGCACTCCGCCGACGCTGAAGCCGGGGATGCCGAGGTTCCAGAAGACGGATGCCTCGTCCTCGTGCGTCGACGCCTGCGCCTCGACGGCCGTCCCGGCCGGGTGCACCGGCGAGTACGTTGCCTGCTCCGACGGCCGTGTACGCGGGGACGTACGGCGTGTCCACGGCAGGCAGCGGAGCCGAGCCGGTGTGGTTGTAGCGGAGCGGATTCTCCTGCGGGACCGTGCCGTCGTACTTCGCGCTCTGCTGAGCGAAGGCGGCGGTCACGGCGTCGCGGAGACGCGTGTCGAGCTGTGAGATCGCGGGGCTGTTCGCCGCGATGTTCGCGCCGGGTGATCCCGGCCCGGTGTCTGGATAGAGCGCGTTCGGACCCGACGGCGTGTCCGTTATGAACGTACGCCACGGGCCGACGCCGCCGTTCGCAAGGTTGTTCCAGAAGTACTGGGTGCCGAGGTGGTACGCGGGATAGCTCATCCCGTTCGCGTTCATCTGCGCGAACATCGCGTACTGCCCCTGCGGTCCCCGCGGGATGAGATTTTCGACGTAGTACTTCGCGCCCTCGCGCAGGTAGGTGCCGTCCGGCGCGCGGCCGGCCGACGCGTCGAGCAGCGCGACCTTGAGCGTCTTCGCCGGGTACGTGCCGTTCGCGTCGTACCAGCGCAGGAGCGCCTGGTACTCGCCCATCGTCAGCACGACCCCGGAGGTGTCGTCGTAGGCGCCGCCGTTGGCGACGTTGCTGAGGGTCAGATGTCGGCGTCCCGCGCCGAAACCGAAGACTGCGCTCGTCGAGTTCTGCGCGTTGTTGACCTCGCCGACCATTGCCGGTGTGACAGGCGTGCCGTCCGGATGCGCGGACAGGAGCACTCGGCGCCCCGGGCACGTCTCGCCGGGGATCGTCACCTCGGCGTCGTTCGAGTCCCACCGGTATGAGGTGTCGAACACGTGGTTCGGGTTGGTGCGCTGCTCCGGCAGGCGCCGGAAGTAGTGGTCGGACACCGTCGCGAACTCCGCGAGCGGCGTCATCACCTTCTTGTCGGTGAGCTGTTGCTTCCAGTGCTGGAAGAACTCCTGCCACCCGTTCACCGTTGGTGGCACGTTGAACGGATCGGAAGCGTTCCGCGGATCGCCGTCCGCGCCCGAGACGCGGTAGACGTCGTTGTACGACATGTTGAACAACTGGCCGTAGATGTAGTCGCGGTCGACCAGCGGGGTCGCGTGCGACACCGGGCTATTCCCCGCGGCGGTCACACCGCTCGCGAGGAAGATGACCGGCGCCATCACCGCCCCGCCGACGACGGCCAACAGCCATCTGGGCAGCCCCAGCTTGCGCAGCATCCTGGCTCCCTCCCTAGGCGAAAGCGGGATTCTGTGTATTGGCGCCGCAGACGTCAAGGCGGAACCGACTACCGTTCGTGATCGCGCCTCCGCACGCGGCGTGTGACGATGCGGCGATGGAGCGTCTCGTATTGCCGGGCTTCGTCAACGCGCACTGCCACGCGTTTCAGCGGGCGCTCCGGGGTCGTGCGAAGGGTGGTGACTTCTGGGCGTGGCGCGAGGCCATGCTGGACCTGGCCCAGGGACTGTCCCTGGGAGATGTCCGCACGAGCTACGTGGCGGTGTATCAGGAGTTGCTCGACAACGGCTACACGGCGGTCGGAGAGTTCCACTACCTCGGCTTGGACACGGCGCTCGCGGCCGCGGAGGCTGCCGAGGAGGCCGGGATCGAACTCGTGCTGCTTTACGCCGCGTACGCCGTCGCGCCGTTCGCCCAGCCGTCCGTCTCGGCGTACCTCGACGACGTCGAGCGCCTCCGCGGGCGTGGGCTCACGGTCGGTGTGGCGCCCCACTCCGTCCGCGCCTGCCCTCCGAACTGGCTCGAGGAGATCGGCGGCTACGCGGAGCGCGAGGGCCTCGTCCTCCACGTCCACGCCTGCGAGCAGCCGAAGGAGGTCGAGGATTGCGTCGCCGCGTACGGCGTACGGCCGATCGAGCTGCTCGCCCGGAGCGGCTGCCTCCGTCCGCGCACGACCGTCGTGCATGCGACGCACGCGAGCGACGCTGAGCTCGACCTCTTGCGAGACGCGGGGTCACGCGTCTGCGTGTGCCCGACGACGGAAGCGAATCTCGGCGACGGCTTCGCGCCGATCGACCGCATCCACGCCCGCGGCATCGGCGTGTGCATCGGCTCCGACTCGAACGTGCGGATTGACCCGCTCGAGGAGCTGCGCGAACTCGACGGCATCGCACGGCGCCTCACTCTGCGCCGAGACGTTGTCCCGCCTGAACGGCTGCTCGCGTTCGGCTCGGACGAGGGCGCAGCCGCTCTCGGGATCGAGCATTGGCGGAACGTCACGGTCGACACCGGGCACCCGTCTCTGCGCGGCGTCGACGAAGCGGATGTGTTAGCCGCGCTCCTCGATGGCTGCTCGGCCGACGTGTTCGCGCTTGAAACGTGAGGCCCAGAAGCGCGTGCGGTTCAAATACGAACGCTCCGCGCCGTTGCCGATCGCGCCCCAGGCGCCGTCGTAGTTCTCGTAGCCCGCGCGCGGGCACGCGGGCTCGATCTGCGTCCCCTCGTTCCACTCGTTGTAGCTCGTGATCGTGACGACGTCGGCGCCCGCTCGCCTCGCCGCCGTCCACATCGAGTCGTATGTCTTGCCGCTGTCGCGACTGAGCACTCGCGTGTCGCCCGTCGCGCGGCTCGCGCTATAGCCCGGCCCGACCGACGGTGCGCACAGGAGGCTCTGTTTGTGTGCGGCCTTGCATATCCGCGCGAAGGTGCGGCCGCGGTAGGTGAGCGTGTCGTAGGTATAGACGCCCTGGAAGCCGCCCGTCTTCGCGAAGCCCGCGAGTGGCGTCTGCGCGAAGAACCGAACGCCGGTGAACGCGCTCGTCAGCGGCTGCCATTCGGCAGCGGGGAAGTCCGTCGCGTGGTAGACGAAGAAGTCGCGGATCCCGAGTGTCCGCAGGTAGTCGACGTCGACGATCGAGCTCGCGATCGTGCGCCCCGCGTAGGGCTCGAGATGCGCGGCGACCTCGATCGAGTGGGCACCGGCGGCCGCGATCACCTCAGGCAGCCGTTCGTCGGTGCCGCTGCCGCGGCCCCACCACGAGACCACGATCTCGCCGATCCCCGCGCGCTCGATCTCCCTCATCTGCGCATCCAGGACGCTCGGATCGCTCGACGAGTACGCACCGCGCGCCGGGTAGAAGGTCGAGGCGAGGTCTCCGGCCGGCGCGTGGCCGTTCTGGTCCCACTTGTCGTACTCGCCGTCGCGCGCGGGCGTGCCGAACCACGGGTAGTAGAAGATCGCCGTCGTCGGGGCAGGCGCCAGCGACGCGTTGGAACGGTCAGCAGCAGGTGTTATGAGTGCGAGCGCGACCGCCGCAAAGACGAGCCCGAGCCGAAGCACGCGGGGACAGTACCAGGGTCTGCGGCCGTCATTCAATCAATGACTGCCGAAGAGCCATCGCGACCGCGTGCGTGCGCGTGTCGGCCGCGAGCTTGCGCATCGCGTTGCGGATGTGCGCGCGGGCGGTCTCCCCCGCGATGTGGAGCTCGCGCCCGATCTCCTCGTTGCCGAGCCCGTCGGCGAGCAGGCGGAGGACTTCGCGTTCCCGCTGTGTCAGCATCTTCAGCTGCTGCGCCGCCTCGCCGCTTGCGAGCACGCCTGCGAGCACTGGATCGACATAGACATCGCCCTTCGCCACCGTCTCGACAGCCCGCGCGATGTCGGCGAGCGGAGCCTCCTTGAGGACGAAGCCGCGCACGCCTGCGTCCAGAGCCTCGATGAGCAAGGCTCGGTCGCCGTAGCCGGTGTAGAGGATCAGCGCCGTGTGCTGACCGATGCGGCGTGCGACCCCGATGCCCGACAGTCCGGGCATCCGCAGGTCGACGACCGCGACGAGCGGCTTGTGTTCTTCGATGGCCCGCACTGCGTCCTCGCCGTCGCGTGCCTGGGCGACAACGCCGATGCCACGGGCCGCGAGCACGCGCGAAACGGAGTCGAGGACCGCCGGATGGTCGTCGGCGATCACACAGGTGATCTGCGCCTGCCCTGCGCCGCCCATCAGATCGTCGCGCGCGAGACGGCTCATGCGACCTCCCGTTGCATGACCTCTGCGGGCGAGGCTTCTTCGAGAGCGCGGAGGAACGCGTCGAACTCGTCCTCGACGATCAGAATGGACGCAGGAGTCGTCGCAGAGGTGGACACCCAGAATACGAATCGGTATTTCGAGGGGTAGTCCCCGCCCCTCGCGCGAGGGACACGAATCGGCGAGCAGGTTTTGAGCCGGATGACCCGAACGTGCTAACCGACGCGCCTTCGGTGCGTCATGGAACGTACGCGGGGGTGAGTGGCGGGGCCGCAGCCGCCGCTCCCCTCGCCGATCGCCGATCGGGCGCCCGGATTTGAACGCGGATCTCCGGACTCCTCAAACGGCTGGCGGGAGGTCCGCCGACGTGGCGTGACATGTCTTGTAGAGACACGCCGTTGAAACCGTGCGCCCGGTTGCTCCTCGTGCGGCGCCGCTAGTAGGCTCTCTGCGTGAGCCTGCTGCAGAAGATCCGGAGTTGGTGGCGGCACGGCGACGTCGATCAGCTTGATCACGCTGGCCGTGTCGAGCAGGAGAAGATCCGCGCCCAGGGGGACACGTTCAAGGGGGTATCAACTGAATCTGGCTACGGGCGCATACCCCAAATACCGAAGGACGACCGCCCGAAGTAGCGTCATCGCGTTCCAACAGCAAGCGTGGTCTCCGTTCGACAGCTGGCTCGACGGTGAGGATCGCGCGAATCCTGCTCGACGAGCGGCGCGTGCGGTAAGTCATCGATCGCCATGACGCGCAGCTGCTCGCGCGGCACGATTCGTCGCCCGCAAGCTGCCTCCTTCGCCATGATTCCGCCCGCGTGGGTCATCTCCGTCCGTCCTCCCTACTAGACCAACCGCTCGACGCTGCGTTGAAGTCGCGACTCCGGGCGGTTCTCGCTGGCCGGCGCGTGACGGAGGCCCAGTTGCGCAAGCTGTTTGAAGAGGGCCGCGCGTGCGTGCTTATCTTGAGTGGCGAGCTTGAGCACACCGAACAACGCCTGGCCGACCTTTCACTCGACTCGGCGAGTTCGATGACCGACATCGCGGCCGCGGTTCGCCGAGCCAACGAGCTTCGTCCCGACCTCGACGAGCTGCACGCCCTCCTCGCGGAGCTCGAAGGACGAGCGCGCGAGTTTCGAGCGTCGTGGCTGTCGCGCTAAGAAGCAAGGCCCGCACCGGTGGCGGCGCCGCGGGATAATCGCTCGCTGGAAGCGGCAAGAGCGACTTGCGACCAACTTCTGGCTCGCCCTCGCAAAGCGTCGACGAACTTGAGCTCCACGCGACATTGAACAGTGCCTCGGGTGCTTCGCGTCAGTCCGGCCACCGTTCGCCGGCGTATCAGTTCCCGTGAGCTCGAAGGTTCCGCGTCGGCGAGCACGGCAATATCCGCGTTAGCGAGCACGCGCTCTCGTCGCTGCTCGACTGCGGCTAGTTAGAACAGTCAGCTAGCGCGCGGGCCTTACGGGCCAAGGCTGACGGCAAGGATGGTGGCGGCGGAGTTGAACACGCCGTGCATGAGCATGCCGGGATAGACGCTTCCGGTTCGCATCCTCAACCAACCAAGCGACAGACCCACGATGACGAAGATGGGCAGCGCGATCAGGAAGCCGTGGATCAGGCCGAACGCGACTGCGGTTCCGACGAGAGCGATGCGAGGGCCGAACCTGGAGAGCAGACTGAAGCCGAGCCCGCGGAACATCAGCTCCTCGACGATCGGCGCGACCGCGGCGACGACGACGAAGTTCAACGCGAACTGCGCCGCCCGCGAGCCGTCCCAGAACACCGGGATCCCCTGGTCGGTCTCGGCACCCGGCCCGAGCGCGCTCCCGACGACAATGATCAGCACGTACGTCGTCGCGAGCACGCGGAGGACGAGGCCGATCGTGCGCGGCCACGACTTCGGCCGATAAAGCGCAAAGGTCTCTCTGCGCGGGAGCCCACGCGCGATCAAGAGCACGATCCCGAGCAGGACCGCGTAATCAACGATCCCGCCGATACCGAACGAGTAGCGATAGAACGAGTCGTCATAGCGGGTCGCGGGTTGACCGAAGCCGCCGGACGTCTGAGTCGCCTGGTCAGAGACCGGGGCCTCCGTTGCGAAGCCCAGCGCGGCCATAACGGCAATGAGAACGAGCCAAGCGATCAGCCGGCCGTTACCCGCAGGACCGATGCTCAGCCGGGTTTCGACGGTCTCGGGCTGATCGGGCGCCGAGGCTGGTGCGTTAGCGAGGTCGGTCAAATACGTGAATGGCTTGCCGCAGGTAGAGCAGGGACGGCTTGAGCGGCGCATCAGCCGGCGTGCCCTGAGTCAGTCTCGGAAACAGCAGGCCGCAACCGCATCACCCGTTTGAGTAGCGGCAACCCACGGCCCGCATCGGACATCTCCGCCCTTCGAATTTGGCCAGCCGCTTCCTGGACGCGGTTCTGCCTCGACCGCGCTAGCGCCGAGTTCCCGTAGGGCGAGTCAACCGACTTCGCGACCCCCCGCCTGACCGCTCCTCGTCAGTGCGCGCCGTGCGCGATCGCGACCGCCTCGAGCCGCGAATGAGCGCCCACTGATTGAAGGATATGGCGGACGTGATTGCGGACCGTCTCGATGCTCAGATGCAGCTCCACGGCGATCTGGCGCGTCGTGCGACCGCGCTCGAGCAGGTCGAGCACCTCCGCCTGGCGGGGCGTGAGGGGAAGGTCAGTGTGAGGATGCGGCGTCTCGACGAGATCCGTGACCTGCCCGAAGACGCCGACGACGTGCTCGCCGCGACGCAGAGGTACGGAGCTGATCTCCACGCCGACGCGCTCGCCCTCGGAGTCGACTAGCACGAAGCCGCCGTCGGTGACGGTCGCGGCCCCGACGACCTTGCGCGCGAACAGCTCGCGAGCACGCCGCGTTTCCTCGGGGGCGACGACGGAAGTGAACTGCCGGCCTTCGACGTCCCCGACGATCCTCCGCGCGGCCGGGTTGAGCCACCGGATGATCCCGGCGACGTCGATGACGTAGCTCGGCACGTTGACGTGCTCGAGCAGCTCGTCGACATGTGCGGAGTCCAGCAGCGAGGTCGGCAACAGCATCACTCTGCTGCGACGGCACGAGCACGTCAACTGCAGCGGCGGCCAGCTTGTGTGCGCCGGAGAAACCGGAGACTGCGTCGCTATCAGCTTCGCGTTACTGAGGACAACAGCACCGACACGATAACCGCGGTGTTGCGGGCCATCAGCCTCTGAGTCCGTCGCCCTAGACGGGAAGGCGGAAGTCCGCCCGCCCTTGTGCGTCGTGGACAGCTGACCGACCGACAATGAGTGGGCACCAGCCGAGAACGATGCGGTGAGCACTCTGGCCCAAAGATCCTGCTCAGCGCAAGGTTCGAGTCGGGGCGCCCGGATTTGAACCGGGGACCTCCGGACACCTCAGACGGCTGGCGGGAGGTCCCCGGAAGTGGCGTGACCTGTTTTGCAGAGCCAACCGCCGATCACTCGCTGAGTCTCTGAGCCGAGCCGTTCGTCGGCGTTTGGGCACCGATTGGGCACAGGGCGCACAGATTCACCCGTTTGGGTGAAGCGGGTTGAATCAGACACTGGGAACCATTGGCCGTAGTGAACCGCTGGCCGTTACTCGGCGCGTCGAGTCCCACTACCTCAAGGGCGAACCGATGAAGTTCACAGCCGGACCTATGATCGCGATGAATGGTGTCGCCGTCGCGCTGATGGGCTTGCTCGGCCCCTGGGCGAAGATGATCGGCTTTGGCAGCGCGAGCATCAACGGCCTAGACACCGAGGACGGAAAGGTCTTCGCTGTGATCCTGCTCCTCGCTGCGCTGACGTTGATCGGCGGGCTTCTGAACAAGAACCGAGGCGCTTGGATACTTCTCTGCCTCTTCGGCTTGGCCACTGTTCTTCTCGGATTTTTCGAGTACGACAACATCGCTGGCAAGCTCGGCACCGTTGACAGTGAGTTCGCCAGCGTCAGCATCGGCTGGGGGATCTACGCCACGATCATCGGCGGCGCAGTAATGGCGATCGGCGCTTTCGCCGCTTTGCGGGAACGCGTTGAAGGCGAACCGCCCGCCGCAGACGCCTCGCCCTGACCCGTCATTGCACTGACGCCCCGAGCTTCAGCGGGTGAGCTGCTGCTTCTTTCCGTGCCGCGGCGCCTGTCCGAACGGCGGCGGGTGCCCGTCGTCCGTCTCGGCGGGTTCGACCGTGAAGATCGCGCAAACGTCCTGCTCGACGAGCTCCGCGTGCGGGAAGTCGTCGATCGCCACGACGCGGAACTGCTTACCGCGCTCGACCGTCATCACGTCGCCGACCGACCAGTTCGGATTGCGGTCAAGCCTGACCCTGCGGCCCGGGCTGACCGTTCGTTCCGCTCTTCCTGCTATCGACGTAGAGCGGCAAACGTGACCGCGAGCACCGAGACAACGGCTGCCGTGGTATGGCCAGTGACGACCTCTACAGCGCAAGCCGAGCCTACGGCGATCGCGATTCCGACAAATGCTCTCTCGAAGGCGGTCACGTGGACCTCCTCTGGAAGAGCCGTGCCCGATCGTGCATTTTGCGCTGTCGCTGCGCTTCGGCTTAGGACCCGGCTTATGTGGTCAGGCGCTCAGAAGGCGACTCACCACATCGTAACTCAAGGTTTGGGCACGGAAAGGGCACACAAGGCAAGCGCTGCCACCTCAGTCATCTCGGAAAGTCCTGCTCAGAAATCTTTTCCAATCGGGGCGCCCGGATTTGAACCGGGGACCTCCGGTCCCCCAGACCGGCGCGCTAACCAGGCTGCGCCACGCCCCGAACTCGCGACAGCCTAGCGCAGCCTCTTGTAGAGCCTGTCTATGAGATCCGGCATTTTCTCGAGCCGCTCGGCGATGCGACGGATGCGCACCTCGCGAAAGTGCTCAGGCTCGACACCGAGCGCTTTGCCGAGCACCTCGATGACGTCGTCGGACGGCACGGGACGGTTGCCGTGCACGAGATGGTTGAGGTACCCAGCGGAGAGCCCCGTCTTGTCCGCGAGCGAGCGGTACGTGATGTTCTCCTCGGCCATCAGGCGCTGGATCGTCGGCCCGAAAGGCTCGTCGCTGAAACGGCGCTTGCGCGGCATTACAAGTCTTCGACCTTAACGCGCCGCTCCTCGCCCGTGGCGCGGTCCCGGATGTCGACGGCTCCGTCCTCCAGGCTTTTCTTGCCGGCGGTGACGCGAACCGGGCAGCCGATGAGGTCGGCGTCGGCGAACTTCTCCCCCGCGCGCTGGTCGCGGTCGTCGAGCAGCACGCTGCGACCGCGCGCGTCGATCGCGGCTGCGGCGCGCTCCGCGATCTCCTCCGCACCCGGCAGCGCGACGACGTGCACCTCGTACGGCGCGATGGTCTCGGGCCAGGCGATGCCGTGCTCGTCGTTGTGCTGCTCGACGACTGCGGCGATAGTCCGTCCGAGGCCGATGCCGTACGACCCCATGATCAGCGGTTGCTCGCGGCTGTCCTCGTCCAGGAACGTCGCGCCGAACGCCACCGAGTAGAACGTCCCCAGCTTGAAGATGTGCCCGACCTCGATCGCGGTCTGGAACTGCAATCGCCCGCCGTCGACGGGACAGACGTCGCCCTCGCGTGCCTGCCGCAGATCGGCGAACCGCGGCCGGTAGTCGCGCCCGGCCTCGACGCCGCGGAGGTGCCGGCCGTCACGGTTTGCGCCCGCGACGAACTGCCCATCGCGCAGCGTGTCGTCGGCGACGACGTCGACGTCGACACCGACCGGGCCGAGCGAACCGCCCCCCGCGCCAAACGCGGCGCGGATCTCATCGTCGGTCGCAGGACGCACGCCGGAGTTGAGGGCGCTCGCGGCCTTGCCCTCGTCGAGCCGGTCGTCGCCACGCACGAGTGCGAGCACGAGCGTACCGTCGGTCTTCACGACCGGCATCGCCTTCGACGTCGCTGCGGGGTCGATCTGGATCAACTCGGCGAGCGTCTCGATCGTCTCCACGCCAGGCGTCTCGATCTCCTCAGGCGCGTCGAGGCGCGGCGGAAACTCGGGTGCGCGCGGGATGCCGCGCGCCTTCTCGACGTCGGCGGCGTAGTCGCCGTGCTCGCAGCGCACGAGCGTGTTCTCACCCGACTCAGCCGGCGCGAGGAAGTCACGCGAGACGTCTCCGCCCATCTCACCGCTCTCCGCCTGCACTTCGTGCACCTCCAAGCCGCAGCGTTCGAAGATCCGGTGGTATGCCTGCGCGTGGAGCTGGAAGTTCCGGTCGAGCCCCTCCTCGTCGCGGTCGAACGAGTACGAGTCCTTCATGATGAACTCGCGGACGCGGATGAGCCCGCTGCGCGGCCGGGGCTCGTCGCGATCCTTCGTCTGGAAGTGGTACAGCACCTGCGGCAACTGCCGGTACGACTGGATCTCGGTCGCATGGAACGCAAACGTCTCCTCGTGGCTCATCGGCAGGATGAACGGACGTCCGCTCGAGTCTTTCAGCCTGAAGAGGATCGGTATCGAGTAGCGCCCTGAGCGCTCCCACAAATCGGCCGGCGTGAGCACGGGCGCGAGCATTTCCTGAGCGCCGAAAACGTCGAGCTCCTCGCGGATAACCCGCGCGACGTTCTGGTGCACCCGCCAACCGAGCGGCAGCATCGTCCACAGGCCTGCGCTCACCTGGCGGATGAAGCCGCCCCGGACGAGCAGCCGATGCGATGCTGCATCGGCGTCGCCGGGATCCTCGCGCAAGGTCGGCAGGAAGAGCTTTGAGGCGCGCGTTGCCACGAAGGGCTACAGGCTAGTCGAGCGGGATGAGGGATGCTTCCGCCATGGCAAGGGCGGCGGGCTTCGCCATCTTGAGGCGCTTCGGCCGTTTCATTCCGCCCTCGATCCAGCGGTCGATCTCGAAGAAGAGCTCGTCGATCAGAATGTCCGACGAGACCTTCTTCAGCACGCGGCCGTGCGCGTAGATGAACCCCGTGTCGCGGCCGCCTGCGATGCCGAAGTCGGCGTCCCCGGCCTCTCCCGGCCCGTTCACGGCGCAGCCCATCACTGCGACCTCGAACGCCTGCGGGTAGCGCGCCAGGCGCTCCTCGACAACGCGCGCGAGATTCTCGACGCCGACGTTGTCGCGCCCACACGACGGGCAGGCGATCATCACCGGCCCTCGCTCGCGCAGTCCGAGTGCCTTGAGGATCTCCCAGGCGACCTCGACCTCCTTCACCGGGTCCGCGGTCAGCGAGACGCGGATCGTGTCGCCGATGCCGTCCATCAGAAGGGCGCCCATGCCAACGGCGCTCTTGATCGAGCCGGCGAACGGCGTCCCCGCTTCGGTCACGCCGAGGTGCAGCGGGTATGGCACCTTCGCGGCGAGCATCCGGTACGCGCGGATCATGGTCGGCACGTGCGAGGCCTTGACGCTGATCTTGAAGTCGCGGAAGTCGAGCTTTTCCAGTAGCTCGACCTGCTCGAGCGCCTCGACGACGAGTGCCTCGGCGGTGTCCTCGCGTGCGAGCTCCTGCAGATGGTCGGGCAGCGAGCCGGCGTTGGCGCCGATGCGCATGGGCGTGCCGCTCGCCTTGGCGGCGCGGACGACATCGGCGACCTTTTCGGGTCCGCCGATGTTGCCTGGATTGATCCGGACGGCAGCGACGCCTGCGTCGATCGCCTTGAGCGCGAGCGACGCGTTGAAGTGGATGTCGGCGATGACGGGGATCGGAGACAGGCGCACGAGTTTCGACAGCGCGGCGGCATCCTCGTTCTTCGGCACCGCGACGCGCGCGATCTCGCAGCCGGCGGACGCAAGCGCGGCGATCTGCGCCGTCGTCGCCTCGACGTCGTGCGTCTTCGTCAGCGTCATCGACTGGACGACGACCGGTGCGCCGCCGCCGATCTTCACGTTCCCGACCGTGATCTGCCGCTCGCTCGCCACGGCCCTAGGTTACCCCGCTCGCTGCACGCCTTTGGTCACGATCGTTAGCCGCCGATTCGGCCCACGTCGTTCGACAGGCCGATGAAGAAGAGCAGCAGCACGAGCGCGATTCCGATCGCCGACACGCGCTCGTAGACCTCGCGCGCGACGGCGCGGCCGCGAATCCCTTCGATCAGCGAGAAGAAGATGTGGCCGCCGTCGAGCGGTAACAGCGGCAGCAGGTTCAGGAGCGCCAGTGACAGGCTGATCAACCCGAGCACCCACAGGTAGCTCTGCGCGCCCTGATCGACGGCTTCGGACGAGCCCTGCACGATGCCGACCGGGCTCGAGATGTCCTTGCGGCCCTGCCTGTGCACAAGGTGGCCGAGCGACGAGACAATGTCGCGCGACACGAGAGCCGTGACACGTATCGATTCTTCGAGCGCCGCGGGCGGGCTCAGGCTCTTCCCCCGCAGCCGGAAGCCGAGCTGGTACACGCCGCTGTTTCTCCTGGGCCGCGTCGGGCCGAGCGTCAGCGTCCGTCCGTCCCGCAGCACCAGCAACGTCAACGCGTGTCCTCGCGAGCCCGAGATGGTGCGCGTGATGTCGGACGGCGCGGTCACTTGCTTCCCGTCGACTGCGAGGATCTTGTCGCCGGAACGTAGGCCCATTTGCGCCGCCGGCCTGGTCGAGAGCACCTGATCGACGGTCGTCGTCGCCTTGCCGCCGCCCGACATGAAGAGAACGGCGAAAATGATGATCGCGAAGAGCAGGTTCGTTCCCGGACCGGCGAAGATGACGAGCACCTTCTTCCACGTGCGCTGCCGCCAATACGCGTCGGATGCAAGCGCGTCGCGGACGTCGGTGAGAACGTCCGTCGGCTGGCCGGCCTCGCGCAGCGCCTGCTCGAGCTCGTCCAGCGCAGCGCGCGCCTCGTCGTAGTCGCCCCGCTCGAGCGGCCGCTTCACAGCTTCGAGGGGCTTGACGAGCTCGGGCGTCTGGCTCATTGCGTGTTGGAGGCGGAAGTCGAGATCCCGCGCTGCGGGCCGGTGCATCCCAGGGATCTTCACGTAGCCGCCGAGCGGGATCGTGCCGATGCCGTACTCGATGCCTCGGCGCCGCACGCGGACGAGCGGCGGCGGGAACCCGATGTAGAACTTGCGCGGTCGCATGCCCACGGCGAGCGCCGTGTAGAAGTGGCCGGCCTCGTGGATGAGGATCAGAAACGCCAGTCCCAGAATCGCGACGAAGAAGCTCATGCCACTGCTACGAGGTTGCGGGCTTTTCGGTCTGCCTCGATCAGCTCGTCGACGTCGCGGGCCGGCGCGCCGTCGACGCGGTCGAGAACGTCGGCGACGGCGGCGTCGATGTCGAGGAAGCGGATCCGCCCCTCCAGGAAGGCCTGGACCGCGACCTCGTTCGCTGCGTTGAAGGTGCACGGGTAGGTGCCGCCTCGCTCTCCGGCCTCGCGCGCCAGCGCGAGCAGCGGAAACGCTTCGAGGTCGGGAGCGTGGAACTCGAGCCGCAGGCCGGAGCTGAAGTCGAGCTGCTCCAGCGGTGTGTCGGCGCGCTCCGGGTAGGTGAGCGCGAAGGAGATCGGCACGCGCATGTCGGGGTACCCGAGGTGCGCGAGTGACGCGCCGTCGCGCAGCCGGACGATCGCGTGGACGATCGACGTCGGGTGGATCGCAACCTCGATCCGGTCGTACGGGAGGTCGAACAAAAAGTGCGCCTCGAGCAGCTCTAGGCCCTTGTTCGCAAGCGTTGCGGAGTCCACCGTGATCTTGGGCCCCATCGTCCACGTGGGATGCGCGAGCGCGTCCTCGGGCGTCACGTCGTCCAGCTCCTCTCGCGAGCGGCCGCGAAACGGGCCGCCCGACGCGGTCAGGACAAGTCCGTGGACCTGGTCCCGGGAGACGCCCGCAAGGAGCTGGAACGCCGCGGAGTGCTCGCTGTCGACCGGGAGCAACAGGCCGCCGCCCCGCGTCAACGAGTCGCGGGCCAGCGCGCCTGCGGCGACGAGGCTTTCCTTGTTCGCGAGCGCGAGCGTCACGCCCCGTTCGAGGGCCCAGAGGGTCGCGTGGATGCCGGCGAAGCCGACGATCGCATTGAGGACGACATCCGGCTCCGCTTGCTCGAGCACATCGGTCGCGTCGCCGCCGACCTGGGTGAGCGGCGCGAGCCCGTCGATCGGCGTCGAGCCCGACGTCGCAGCGACGAGCTCGAGCTCCGGATTCGCCTCGATCACCTCGAGTGCCTGGCGCCCGATCGAGCCCGTGGCACCGAGGACTGCGATGCGCCGTCTCATCGACTCAGTTTAAGTGAGGGCTGCAATCGTGAAGTACGCCGCAGGGAGCGCGAAGAGGAAGGCGTCGACACGGTCGAGGACGCCGCCGTGGCCGGCGAGCACGCGGCCACTGTCCTTCACGTGGAGATCGCGCTTGAACGCCGATTCGAAGAGGTCGCCCAGAGCGGCGCTGATCGCAACGACCACACCAAGGACGATCGACTCGGGAATCGTGAGGAAGTTCTCGTGGTACAGCGCGAAGAACACGACGAGGATGCCCGCCGCGGTCCCCGCGACGAAGCCCTCCCAGGTCTTCGCGGGCGAGATCGCGGGCGAGAACTTGTGGCGCCCGACAGCACGTCCGATGAGGTACGCCACCGTGTCGTCGACCCACACGGCGATGACGACGGTGAACGCTGCGAGCCTGCCGTTCTCCGGGATGTCGCGAAGCAGAAGCAGGAAGCCGAGGCCGAAGCCGATCCACGCCGTGCCGAGCATGGTGCCGCTCACGGCTGCGGTCGCGGGCGCGCGCGTTGTCGCGACCAGGTAGAGGAGAAACGCGAGGACGAGCGTCGAAAGAAAGCCGCCGAGCATCCACTCCACTCCGCCGAGCTGCGCGCCGACGAGCGCCGCCACGGCACCGGTGTAGCCGGCGAGCACTAGCGGCCGCAGGCCTCGCGCCATGGCGTAGAACTCGTGCAACCCCACGAGGCTCCCCACGGTCACGAGCGCGAAGAGCCACCAGCCGCCGAGCCAGATCGCGCCGAGCACGACCGGCGCCCCCACGGCGACGATCAGCAGTCGCGAAAGGAAGCTGCTCAACGACCGCCGAAGCGGCGGCGGCGCCTCGCGTACTGATCGAGTGCGGTACGAAGGTCATCGTCGCCGAAGTCCGGCCAGAGCGTGTCGACGAAGACGAGCTCCGCGTACGCCAGTTGCCAGAGAAGGAAGTTCGACACGCGGAGCTCGCCGGAGGTTCGAATCAGTAGATCCGGATCAGGAAGCTCCGGCGCGTAGAGCCTGCGTGCGAGCGCCTCCTCGTCGACTGCGTCAGCAGCGACGCCGTCCACGACGAGGCGCCGAGCGGCGTCGACGATCTCGGCGCGTCCGCCGTAGTCGAACGCGATCCAAAGGTCGAGGCGGCTGTTCGCCGCCGTCTCGGCCTCGAGGTCGGCCATGCGCTGCCGCAGTAGATCGGGCGCACGATCTCGGCGCCCGATGAACCGCGTGCGCACGCCCTGCTTGCAGAGATCGGGCAGCTCGCGGTCGATCGTCTCGTGGAAGATCTCCATCAGGTCGTCGACCTCGTCGTGCGGTCGTGTCCAGTTCTCCGTCGAGAACGCGTAGACGGTCAGCGACTCGATGCCGAGGTCGATCGCGGCCTCGACGGTGCGACGCAGCGCCTTCGTCCCGGCGCGATGTCCCTCGGCTACGGGGAGGCCGCGGCTTTCGGCCCAGCGGCCGTTGCCGTCCATGATGATCGCGACCGACCGCGCGACGTCGTCCTGCGCATGCAGCGGCGAGGCTGCTGTCTCGGGCTGCGGGGTCACACTTCCATGATCTCGGCTTCTTTGTGCTTCAGAAGCTCGTCGATCGTCTTCGTGTGCGCATCCGTGAGCTTCTGCACCTCCTGCTCGGCCCGGCGCTCATCGTCGTCGCCGACATCGCCGTTGCGCACGAGCTCCTGGAGATGCCTGAGTGCGTCGCGCCGCACCTCGCGCACGGCGACGCGGTGCTCTTCGGCCATCTGGCGGACGACCTTGACGAGCTCCTTCCTACGTTCTTCCGTCAGCTGCGGCACGGGCAGCCGCACGAGCTTGCCGTCGTTCGAAGGCTGGAGGCCGAGGTCCGATTCCTGGATCGCCTTTTCGATCGCCTTGATCGAGCTCGGGTCGAACGGCTGGATCGTGAGCATCCGCGGCTCGGGGACGTTGATCGTCGCGAGCTGCTTGAGCGGCGTCGGCGTGCCGTAGTAGTCAACGGTGATCCTGTCGAGCAACCCGCTCGACGCGCGGCCCGTGCGCACCGTGTTGAACTCGTTGCGCGCGTGCTCGACCGACTTGTCCATCCGGCTGCTCGCGCCCCCGATGAACTCCTCCGCAGTTGCCATTCAGCTCCCTCCTTCTTTCGAGATGATCGTCCCGACGCGCTCACCCGACACGACCCTGCGGATGTTCCCCGGCACCTGTTCGAACACGTGAATCGGGATGTCGTTGTCCATGCACAGCGAAAGCGCGGTCGTGTCCATGATCTTCAGGCCGCGCTCGATCGCCTCCAGGTACGTGAGCGCCGGCAGGAACGCGGCGTCCGGGTCGCTGCTCGGGTCGCCGTCGAACACGCCCTCAACACCGTGCTTCGCCATGAGGATGACCTGGGCGCCGATTTCGAGCGAGCGCAACGCCGCCGCGGTGTCGGTGGTGAAGAACGGGTTTCCGGTGCCTGCCGCGAAGAGAACGATCCGATCCCGCTCGAGGTGGCGGATCGCGCGGCGCCGGATGTACGGCTCGGCAACCTCCGCGACCTCGATGGCCGACTGCACGCGCGTGTTGGCGCCGGCGCGCTCGAGAGCGTCCTGTAGCGCGAGCGCGTTGAGCAGCGTCGCGAGCATGCCCGCGTAGTCCGCAGTCGCCCGATCCATCCCCTCGGCGGCGGCGGCCATCCCGCGGTAGATGTTCCCGCCGCCGACGACGATCGCGATCTGCACGCCGGTCGCGTGGACATCGACGATCTCGCCTGCGATCGCGTCGATCGTCGTCAAGTCCATGCCGTATTCGCGCTCGCCCATGAGCGCCTCGCCGGAGATCTTCAGCAGGATGCGCCGAAAAGCCGGCACGTCGGCGTCGGCTCGAGCCTCCCTGGTTTCGGGAACCGTCATCCGGCGAGCGCGTAGCGCTCGAACTCGAGCACCTCGGCGCCTTCGTCTGCGAGCGCCCGCCCCACGGTCTTCGTCGTGTCGTGGATCCACAGCTGCTCGTTCAGCACCTGCGCCGCAAAGAAGCGCTTGTTGAGCATGCCCTCGACGATCTTCTCGCGGGCCTGTTCGGGCTTCGAGAGCACCTCGTCGGAGTTGGCGTAGATCTCGCGTTCCGACGTGATCGTCTCCTCGGGAACGTCGTCGCGGCCGATCCACTGCGGCCCGGAAGCCGCGATGTGCATCGCGAGCTTGCGCGCGAGGTCCTTGTTGCCGCCACGAAGCTGCACGAGCACGCCGAGCTTGTTCGCCGGAGGATGGACGTAGCCCTCGATGACACCGCCCTCGACCGCCTGGAACCGCGCCGGCGACGGGACGACGATGTTCTCGCCAAGCTTGCCGATCAGCTCCTGCCGCTCCTCGTCCAGACCTGCGACCGCATCGACGCCTTCGGTGTCGACGGCGTCGAGAACCCTCTTCGCGAAGGTCTGGAACTCGTCGTTGTTCGACACAGGCTCGGTCTCGCAGCCGACGGCGACCATGGTTCCGTGCGAGTCGGAGATGCGGTAGCCGACGAGCCCCTCGGTCGTTTCGCGGCCTGCACGCTTCGCTGCGGAGGCCAGGCCACGCTCGCGCAGCAACACACGCGCGGCCTCTATGTCCCCACCGGTCTCGACGAGTGCGCGCTTCGCGTCCATCATCCCGGCGCCGGTCTGGTCGCGCAGCTCCTTGACGAGGCTCGCCGAAATCGCAGGCGCGCTCATGTCGAGACCTCCTGAGGCGAAGCCTCCGCACTTGCTTCCTCTGCCGGAGGCGTCTCTTGCTCCTGCTCCGCCTCTCCCGGTGCCTCGGCTTCAGGCTCGGCGGGAGGCGCCTGCTCGGGCTCGGGCTGCGGCTGCAGATCGCTCACCATCTCCTGCGGCGCGACCCGCTGCTTGCCCGCCTCGATGCCGTCCGCAATCACGCGGGCAATCAGGCTGCACGCGCGGATCGCGTCGTCGTTTCCGGGGATCGGGTAGTCGGCTTCGTCCGGGTCGCAGTTCGTGTCGACGAGCGCGATCACCGGCATGCCGAGCCGGCGCGTCTCGCGCACGGCGAGCTGCTCCTTCTTGAGGTCGACGATAAACGCGGCGTCCGGCTGGCGGCGCAGGTCTGCGACGCCGCCCAGGTTGTTCTCGAGCTTCTCGAGCTCGGCGAGCATCGCGATGCGCTCCTTTGCGGGCAGCAGCTCGAGCTGGCCTTCCTCCTTCTGCCGGCGCAGGTCGTGCAGGCGGTCGATGCGGTCCGAGATCGTCTTCCAGTTCGTCAGCAGGCCGCCGAGCCAACGGTGGTTGACATAGGGCATGCCGACGCGCTTCGCCTGCTCCTCGATCGCGTCCTGCGCCTGCTTCTTCGTGCCGACGAAGAGGATCGTGCCGCCGCGCTCGGCGACGTTGCGTGCGAATTCGTGTGCTTCCTCGAGCAACGCGAGCGTCTGCTGGAGGTCGATGATGTAGATGCCGCCGCGTTCGGCGAAGATGAACCGCTTCATCTTCGGATTCCAGCGGCGCGTCTGGTGGCCGAAATGGACTCCGGCCTCCAGGAGCTCACGCATGGAGACAACTGCCATGTGATTCCTTCCTCTGGTTTGTGAACGGTACGCCGGTGAAGCTCGGACGGAACCGGCCGGAACGGCCGGCACCCCCGTCCTCGCGGACGCCGGGGAGTTGGGACAGAAGCGTGCGCCAGTCTAGCGGAACGTTTCGCGCAAAGTGCTTTGCACTTTGCGCGAGAAAACCGGGCAGGCGCGCTTACGCGCGCGTGCCCATAGTGCAATTGGAGGCGCTGCTCACCTCGGTCAGATGGTGAGCAGCGCGGCCAAGCCGCGCTGCCCGCGAGAGGTTGACCTTCGAGGGAGGTGTTCGCGCGACTTACATTTGGCGTGCGCGTTCCAGGGCTGATTCAAGGTCATCCGGCAGCGGCGACGTGCACTCGACCCGCTCGCCCGTGACGGGGTGAGGGAAGGCAAGTCGTGACGCGTGCAGGAACTGGCGCGTGAGGCCGAGGTCGCCTTTGACGCCGTAGAGCGGGTCTCCCGAGACGGGAAGCTCGATCGCCAAGAGGTGGACGCGAACCTGGTGCGTTCGTCCCGTCTCGAGCCGAACGCGGAGCAGCGCGTGCTCTGCGAGCAACTCGACGACCTCGAAGTGCGTGATCGCGTCGCGCGGCGAGTCTGTGTCGAGCGAACGACGCAGCGGGTCGCTGCGGTCGCGGCCAATCGGAGCCTCGATGCGGCCGCGCAGCGAGCGAGGCCTGCCGCGGACGAGCGCGGTGTACTCGCGCTCCAGCGCATGCTCCCGTACGAGCGCCTGGAGCCGCGCGTAGGCGAGGTCGGTCTTGGCGACGACGAGCAGCCCCGACGTGTCCCGGTCGATGCGGTGCACGATCCCGCGCCGCTCCTCGTCGCCTCCGCGCGCGACGCCCACGAGCCCGTGGACGAGCGTTCCCGTCTCGTGGCCGGGCGCCGGATGGACGACGAGGCCGGCCGGCTTGTCGATCACGAGCAGTTGCTCGTCCTCGTACGCGACGTTCAGACCGAGCTCCTCGCGTTGCGGCGGCTGCGCTTCCGTGGGCGGCTCGAACTCGACGTCCTCGCCACCCTGAAGCCGCCACGCTTTCGCACGTACGACGCCGTCCACCAGTGCACCAGCGTCGATTACGCGCTCGGCGGCGCCGCGGGAACCGACGTGCTGCGCGACGAACGCGTCGAGCCGCGAGCCGGCCGCGTCGTCAGGAACGCGTACGCGCAGGACGGTCCGCGGCGATCAGCGCGAGCAGCAGGATGCCGACGCCGACGACGATGAAGCTGTCCGCGAGGTTGAACGCCGGCCAGAACTTCAGGTCGAGGAAGTCAGTGACGTGTCCGAGTCGCACGCGGTCGACGAGGTTCGAGACGCTGCCGCCGATGACGAGGCCGAGCGCGACCGGCAACACCGGATGCCGCGAGCCGGAGCGCGCGAAGAAGAACAGCATCCAGCCGACGGCGAGCGTGGTCAGCACGATCACCGCGGCCGTCGCGCTCGAAAAAAGGCCGAACGCGATCCCCGAGTTCTGCACGTGATGGATCGACAGCGGTCCGATCAGCTTCACCTCGTCGCCGAGCCCGAGCTGGGACGAGACGATGTGCTTCGTCAACTGGTCAGCGACGATCGCGGCGACGGCGACCGCACCGAGCGCGAGCCACTCCGGCGCGCCGGCGGCGAGTGAGCGTTCTGCCGTCGAAAACGGCGTCAGCCCGTCGGTGGCCGACCCGACACGGACGTCCGAAGAAACCCGGGTCGTAGACTCGGTCATCCGCGCTCCACCGCCCGCTGGCAGTCGATGCAGAGGCTGGCCCACGGCTTGGCTTCGAGCCGCTCCTCAGCGATCGGCTTACTGCATCTGGCGCACGTGCCGAAGGTGCCCTCCTCGATACGGCGGAGTGCATCGTCGATCTTGACGAGCACCTGTCCCGAGTGCTCCTCGAGCGTGTAGTCGATCTCGCGATCGAGTGTCCCCGCGGCGGCGTCGCCGAGATGATTGTCGGACACGCCCATCATCTCTTCCGTCTCGTCCTCGAGCGAGCCGGGCGTCTCTTTGTGCAGGTACTCGATCGCACCCTCGATGCGCGAGCGCTCGTCCAGAAGGGTCGTCCGAAAACGTTCGGCGTTCACGATCACGTTCGCTTTCCAGCTGATGCAAGCAGCCGCTCTGTGTGCGCCTGTTCGAGGCCGTCCAGCACGACGACCTTGTCCCGCGACGAATGTCCCGCAACGAGCGCGACCGTCGCGCGCGGCACCTCGAGCGTTTCCGCGAGCAGTCGCAGCACCGCTTCGTTCGCGCGCCCGTCCTCGGGAGGCTCCGCGACGCGCACTTTCCAAGCGTCGCCGTGGCGGCCCGCGATGCCGGGACGGCGCGCACCGGGAGAGACCCGCAGCTTGAGTCGTGTCGTTGCCGCGCTCACGCTCATCGCCCTTAGATTATCCCTAGGCGGCTTTGGCCTCACTTTCATCCGCGCCGTTGTCCGCTTCGAGCGTTGCGAGCGCGGCGCCGAGCAGGGACCGGATGCGACGTGACTCGCTGCTCATGCGCTCGAGGTCGGCCGATGCTTCCCGCCTGATCCTGCGTGCCTCCGCATGAGCTTCGTCGAGCATGACCTGTGTCTCGCGCCGCGCCTGCTCCTTGAGATCCTGAGACGCTCGCTCGGCGGACACGAGCGTCGTGCGCAGCAGCGTCTCGAGCTCGCGATAGCGCACGAGGTCCTCTTCGACGCGCTCGATCTTGTCCGCGAGGTCCGCTCGTTCGCGCCACACCTGCTCGAAGCTCTCGACGATGTCGTCGAGGAGCTCGTCGACCGCACTGCGGGTGTAGCCGAACAGCGAGCGGCTGAGTTTGATGTGTCTGATCTCGACTGGTGTGAGTGCCACGGAAGAACCTCCCCTGTCAGCGCAGTCCGCCGAGAACTGCATGGATGACCTGTTGCAGGACGATGAGCACGATCACTGCGAGCATCGGCGACAAGTCGAGCGGCCCGAGCGGTGGGACGAACCGCCGGAACACGCGCAGGTACGGATCGCAGATGTCGTAGAGGAACCGCTGGATCCGGTTCAGCCAGACCGAGTAAGGCAGGCGGACCCAGGACATGATGATGAACGCGAGGATCAAGAGGATGTAGACGCCGATGAAGACGTCCACGAAGCTCTCGACCGTCGAAATCGTGTCTGCGAGCATTCAACTTCGCTTCGCTCGCGTCGACCGAAGTCCTGCGGACTTCGGTCGAGGAAGACCTGGCAGACGCGCCTGCGGCGCGCGTGCCATTTTGGTGCCATTGAAGGTGGCGGACTTTTCCAGGGTGATCGTGCAGCGTGGCAAAAGCCACGCTGCAGGCGATACGTCAAACTTTGATTCGCACTACGCCCAAGGCGCGGCTTTGCCGCGCCGACGGCTAGCTCCAGCCGAAGAGGCTACCCGCGGCCGCCACCAAAAGGGCACGCGCGCGAAGCGCGCCTGTCCGGTCTTCTCGCACGAAGTGCTTGCACTTCGTGCGAAACCAAGCCGTCAGGCTTGGTTAAAAAAGGCGCCGCCCTCGAGCAGGCGAGCGCGCTCTTCCGCGCTGACCTCGACGTTTCGGGGCGTGAGGAGGAAGACCTTGTCGGCTACGCGCTGCATCCCGCCCTCGAGCGCGTACGTCAGACCGCTCGCGAAGTCGATCAGCCGCTTCGAAAGCTCCGAGTCCGACCCCTGCAGGTTCAGGATCACCGGGATCGACTCCTTGAACTTGTCAGCGATCTGCTGCGCGTCGTTGAAGCTCCGTGGCACGACGAGGTGCACGCTCGCGGGCGCCGGCCCGACGGGCGCGGGCGTGTCGACGCGGCGTAGCCGTGTGCGCGACGGCTCTTCCTGCGCTGCGGGCTCCGTCCAGTCGTCGAACTCGCGCTCACGCCGGCGCGGTGCGAGGCGACGCACGTTCGCCCGCCGCTCCTCGTAGTTGCGCTCGAGCTCCTCGGTCGCCGCGTAGTCGTCGTCCCACTCGTCCTCCTCGGCGATCCCGAAGTAGACGAGCGTGCGGTTCCAGAGGTCTCCGAGCGCCATTCGCGTCGCGGAATCCTACTGCGCGAAGAGCGTAGAGCCCACGCGAATGTGGGTCGCTCCCTCCTCCACGGCGACCCGGTAGTCCTGCGACGTTCCCATCGACAGCTCGCGCAGGCCGTGCGCCTCGGCGAGCCCGCGCAGCCGGCGGAAGTAGGGTCGCGACTCCTCGGGATCGTCACTCGCCGGCGGCATCGTCATCAGCCCGCGGACGTCGGCGTAGAGCTCGAGAAAGCGCGGCAGCTCGTCGGGTGGGATGCCCGACTTCGTCGGTTCCCCGGAGAGGTTGACCTCGAGGAGCGCCGGGATCGCGAGCCGTTTCGCCGCAGATTCCGACGCCAGCGAATGGCAGAGCTCACAGAGATCGTTCACGACCTTCGCCTTGCGGCTCTGGAGGTGCCCGATGAAGTGCCAGCGGAACCGGTCGCCGTAGCGCGCGTGCTTCGCCTCGAGGTCCTGGGCACGGTTCTCCCCGACCACCTCGATGCCGGCGTCGGCGAGCGCCTGCATCCCCTCGATCGGCACGTACTTCGTGGCGACGACGATGGTCACCGACGGTCCGACCTCGGACCGGATGCGTTCGTAGCGAGCGCGCAGCTCGTCAGGCGACACGCGCGAGGACTCCCTGGACGCCGCGGGGCTTGCCGTCGCGGCGGTGAGAGAAGAAGAGGTCCGGATGGCACGACGTGCAGAGGTCGACGCGTTCGACCTGCGCGACGCCTGCGTCGAGCAGAGTGCGTTCGGCCGCGCGCCACAGATCGAGCCGGCCGTCGCCGACGATCTCGCGCCCGAAGCGCGTGCGGAACGGGCCGGCCACGTCGTCGCGCACCTCGTAGCAACAGGGACCGATCCCAGGGCCGATCGCAGCTGCGAGCTGGCCGTCGCCGAGGGCGGCGACGGCGCTCTCGACGACGCCTCCCAATAGTCCGCGCCAACCGACGTGGACGACGGCCACGGCGGGTGCCGCTCCGTTGACGCGCGCCAGGGCGATCGGAAGGCAGTCGGCGCTCATCGCGAGGATGGGCAGATCCGGCTCGTCGGTCCAGAGGCCGTCGCCCGGGTCGCCGCGCGCACCCGGTCGCGCGCGATGCACGACGGCGGAGTGCACCTGGTAGTTGAGCGCGAGGCGCGCTGCATCGGCGCCGATTTCCGCACACGCGCGACGGCGGTTCTCGTCGACTCGGTCGACGTCGTCGCCGGTCTTGCGCCCGAGGTTGAGTGACGCGTACGGCCCGTCGCTGACGCCGCCGACGCGCGTCGTGAACGCGACCTCGTACGGGCCAGGTGCGTCCCAGCGCACGTGGCTCATACGAGCTGCTCCTTGGCGCGCTCGAGCAGCCACTCCCTGTCGTTCCTGCTCGGATCGTCGACGACCTCGTCGAGGAGTCCGGACAGGACGCTCCCGAGCTCCGGCCCCTCGGTGTAGCCGAGCGCGAGCAGATCGGAGCCGTCGACGGTGAGATCCGCGAGCCTGTGCGGGCTCGAGCGCTCCTGCTCGATGAGCGCGCGCAAGCGCGCGACGGCTTCCAACTCGCCGTCGGAGACGTTCTTCGCACGCAGGTCTGCCTCCTTGTGCGCGACCAGGTCGAGCGCAAGCTGCTCGCCGTGCTCACGCAGGAATCGGCGCGCGAACACCTCGTCGACGTCGTCGAGGTGGAACGCGTGGGCCGCTACCAGATCGACGACATAGCGCCGCAGTCGCGTCGGGTAGCGAAGGCGCTCGAGGACGGAGTCCGCTAAGCGGGCGCCTTCCGCCGCGTGTGTCTCGACCGGCGTGTCGTGTTTGCCTAGGTCGTGCAGCAGCGCCGCGAGCCGGATGGGCAGCGATCGTGGCGCGCACTGGACGACGGCGAAGATGTGCTCGTCCAGCGTCGCTCCCTGCCGAGCGCTCTGCGTGTCGAAGCCGATCGCCGGCGCGAACTCCGGGATCAGGGCGACGAGGACGCCGGTGTCGCGCGCGAGCCGGAGTGCCTTCGCCGGCCGTGACCCGAGCAGCAGCTTCGAGAGCTCGCCCATCCCGTCTGCGTGCAGTCCCCCGCCGATGCGCTCGCCCGAGACGAGTCGAACCCCCGCCGCCTCGTCCTGCATCTGGCGGAGGGTCTGGTCGTCCGGCGCAAGGTCGAACTGGGAGACGAGACGCAGTCCGCGGACGAGCCGCAACGGATCCTCCGCGAGCGAGTGCTCGGACACGGTGCGCAGCACCCGGTCGTCCAGATCCTCCTGCCCGCCGAACGGATCGACGAGCTCCGCGTCGCCGAGGCGCCGCGCGATCGCGTTCACGGTGAAGTCGCGCCGCTCGAGGTCGTCCTTGACCGTCGCTGACGCGTCGACAACGATCTCGAAATCGTGGCGCCCCGGCCCGGTGCTGCGTTCGCGCCGCGGCGGGGCCAGCTCGATCCCGCTCGGCGCAAGCTCGCGAATCTGCTTGTCGCGCGGCCAGAGCCGGAGGCCAACGCGCTGACCGGCGACCTCGAGATCATCGACGCGGCCATGCGGTTCGAGCAGCGCACGAAGCTCCTCGTGATCGACGCCTAGGACGAGGAAGTCGGCGTCCTTCGACTCGAGACCGAGCAGCTCGTCGCGGACGGCGCCGCCGACGACGTAGGCGTCGAGCCCGAGCGAGTGGACGTAGTCCTCGAGCTGTTTCTGCACTTACGTCGAGGCGATCGCTTCGATCTCGACGAGCGCGCCCGACGGCAACGCCGCGACGCCGATGGTCGAGCGCGCGGGCCGGTCCTCGCCGACGTGCTTCGCGTACACCTCGTTCATCCCCTGGAAGTCCGCCAGGTCCGTGAGGAAGACGGTCGTCTTGACGATGCGGTCGAGGGAGCTGCCGGCCGCTTCGAGAATCGCCTGCAGGTTCCGGAAGATCTGCTCGGTCTGATCCTGGATCGTCCCCGAGATCTGCGTGTCGCCCGGCTTCAGGCCGAGCTGCCCCGAGACGAAGACGAAGTCGCCCGTCTTGATCGCCTGGGAGTACGGAGCGCCCTGAAACGGGGATGGAGCCGCCTCCGTCCTGATAACGATGGGCCTAGGCATGCGGCTCATCTTGTCGACGCCGCGGCCGGCAGGCCTGCGCAAGCGCAGTCCCGAGCGCCTTGAAGATCGCCTCGAGCACGTGATGCGGGTCGGAGCCGTCGATCAACCGCACGTGCAGCGTCACACGATCATCGTCGCGCTCATGCTGGTCGTCCTCCTCGGCGTCGCCGCGCTCGTGATCGACCTCGGACGCACGCGGCACGCTCGCCAGCAGGTGCAGGATGCGGTTGACTCGGGTCCATCTCCGCGGCCGCCTACCTGCCCGTGAACGGGACGGTTGACCCCCTCGACGGCATCGTTGACGCCGACAGGGTCAGGGCATTGGCGGCGAAGATCACGTCGAACAGTACGGTCGGTCTTCCACCAGGAGCCGTGACGACGTCGTTCTACTGCGTTCTCCTCGTTCCGCCGGCCGGGCAGAACACGCCGGGTGGGCCGACGCCCGACCTCGGGAACGACCTGGCATCTGCATGCGGGCCGGCCACGAACGGCGCCTGGAACAGTGCTGCCGGCTGGGTGGTCAAGGGCAAGCGCATGACACACACGTGCAACCCGTACGCCGGCGATCTCTGTAACGCGATCAAGGTTCAGACATCTCAGACGATCGATTACCTCTTTGCTCCCTCCATCGGCATCGATACCGGCTCCACCGGTGCTGTGCAGTCGGTCACCTGCCAGGGTGCGTGTAAGCGACGAGGAAGCCCCCTCGACGTGGCGATCGTCCTCGACCGTACTGCGTCCATGGAGATCGCCGACATTCGCGCCGTCAAGGACGCGGCGTACGAGCTGTTGAAGGTGTACAACCCGGTCGATCAGCCCGTTGCCCTGCTCGCGCTCCCCTACGCACAGCCGGCACCGAACCAGTGCAGAGTCGCGAGCCCGCAGAACTACCCGAACTCGACGGACTGGGACATTGTCGGGCTCTCGAACAACTACAAGAACCCCGACGGCACGCTCAACACGTCGAGCGCCCTCGTGAGCACGATCGAGTGTCTCGATCGTGCCGCGAACCCCAGCATCTTCGTCAGCGGCAACAACAGAACGAGCGCCGGTCACACGAACCTCGGCGACCCGATGGCTGCAGCGGCATCGTTCCTTGCCGCAACCGGTCGGCCCGCTGTGCCCGACATCGTCGTCTTCATGACGGACGGACAGGCGAACCAGCCGGACGGCCTGCAGCCGTGCAGCTACGCCGTCAACAAGGCCGCGACGGCGAAGGCGACGCAGGACGCGAACGGGATCCACACCGAGGTGTATACGATCGGATACGGCCTCGGCACCGTGAGGTGCGACCGGGATACCTTCGGGAGCCCCTACCGGAACGCCTTCGGCACGACCGCTCTCGCGAACATGGCGACGTCGTCAGCGGACAACACCCCGGGCGGCTGCGTTCCGGCGAGCGAGAACGCGGACGGCGACCACTACTTCTGCACGGCGGACAACAGTGCCGGCGGCGCCCAGAACCTGATCGACGTCTTCAAGCAGATCGCCGTCCAGACTCTCAAGACCGCGCGCATCATCGACGTCGACTAGCAACGCACGGCTCCGGCGGACCCGTCCCTCACGGCGACGGACGGCGCCGCGACGGCTGAACCCGGGGTGGCTCACCGGGCATCTTGGGGAAGTTCGGGGGGTACGGCGCCTCCCCCACGCCCGCAGCCTCATCCCGCTCGACCCACTCGAGCAGCACGCGCAGGTCGCAAACGGTGTCGTCGATCTCGGCCTGCACGTCGCCGAGCTCGGCGAACCTCGGCGGGACCGTGCGGATGTCGAAGTCCGCGGGTCGAGGTCGGCCAGCTCCTCCCAGGTCACCGGGGTGGAGACCGGGGCGTGCGGCGGCGCGCGCACGGAGTAGGCGCCGGCGATGGTGCGGTCGCGGGCGTTCTGGTTGTAGTCGATGAAGACCTTCTCCCCGCGTTCCTCCTTCCACCAGGCGGTGGTGGTGAGGCCGGGACTGCGTCGCTCGACCTCACGGGCCAGCCCGATGGCGCTCTGCCGCACCTGGGTGAAGGACCATCGCGGCTCGATGCGCACGTTGATGTGGATGCCGCGGTTGCCCGACGTCTTGGGGAAGCCGCGCATGCCCAGCTCGTCGAGCACCTCGCGCACCACGAACGCGGTAGTCCGCGCGTCCTCGAAGCCGGTGCCGGGCTGGGGGTCGAGGTCGACACGCAGCTCGTCGGGATGCTCCACGTCGCCTGCCCGGGTCGGCCACGGGTGGAAGTCGATCGTGCCGAGATTGGCGCGTAGGCGAGGCAGGCGATCTCGGTCACCCGCAGGGCGTCGGCGTTACGCCCGTCGGGAAGCGGATGGTGACCGTCTCCAGCCAGTCGGGGCGCCGCGGGACGCGCTTCTGGTAGATCGCGTCGAGAGCACCCCGTCGGGATGCCGCTTGAGATAGGTGGGCCGGTCGCGGAGCGCGCGCAGCGCCCCCTCGCCGACCGCGATGTAGTACTCGACCAGGTCGCGCTTGGTCGCCCCGATGTCAGGAAAGGACCTTGTCGGGGTTGGTGACCTTGATGAGCCGGTCTCCCACGTTGAGCTCGATGAACGGCGACGCCATGTCCTCGACCGTATCCCGTTCGCTCGTCGTCTCTTACTATTGAAAGTAAAGATATGCGAGACTGGGGGTAGGCCCGCCCCCGCTTCGAGGATCCCACACAGAGGAGATGCACATGCGCAAAGCGCTCGTCACAAGCCTGGCTCTGGCAGCCGTGGCCGCACTTGTCGTCGCGGTCTCCGCGAGCGGCCGCTCGACCGCACCGTCCGCCGCTGCGGCGATTCCCGGCTGCGCAAGGACAAGCTCGGCCTGCTCGACGACGCCGGGAACCTGACGATCGGCGCCGACAACCCGGCCTTCCCGCCGTGGTTCGGGGGCGACGAGAAGACGAAGCCGTGGAAGTTCAGCGATCCGTACAGCGGCAAGGGCTACGAGTCCGCAGTCGCCTACGCAGTCGCGAAGCAGCTCGGCTTCACAAAGGATCAGGTCAAGTGGACGGTGACGCCGTTCAACAACTCGTTCCGCCCGGGCAAGAAGTCGTTCGACTTCTACATCACGCAGGTGTCGTACAACCCGAGCGCGCCAAGGCGGTCGACTTCTCGAAGGCCTACTACTTCGTCAACCAGTCGATCGTCGGTCGTAAGGGCAACCCGATCGCTTCGGTGCGTTCGATCAACGGCCTGAAGAAGTACAGGCTCGGCGCCCAGGTCGGCACGACGAGCTACGACTACATCGTCAGGCGATCAGGCCCGACTCATCGCCCCGCGTCTACGACACGAAGACCAGGCCGTGCAGGCACTCAAGAACGGCCAGATCGACGGCTCGTCGTCGACCTCCCAACGGCGTTCTACGTCACAGCGGTTCAGGTTCCGACGGCAAGGTCGTCGGCCAGTTCAGGGCGGTCGGCGCCAAGGAGCGTTTCGGCATGGTCTTGCCGAAGGGCAGCCCGTTGACGGCGTGCGTGAACAAGGCGCTCGACCGGCTGTGGGCGAACGGCACGATCAAGAACCTCCAGCGCATCTGGCTCGCCAAGGCGACCGGCGCGCCCGTCCTGAAGTAAGCACCTGAACGAAGGCCGCAACTCGCGGATCCTCGGCGGCTCGCCCGCCCGCGTCTCGAAGGAGGCGCGGGCGGTCGGGATCGCGCTTCTCTCGACGGCCGTCTTCGTGACGGCCGTCGTCGTGATCGTCACGCGCTCGCCCGGCTGGGAAGCGTTCAAGGCGTACTTCCTCGACTGGTCGATCTACAAGGACAGCTTCCCGGAGATCCTCGACGCCTTCTGGCTGAACGTGAAGCTGTTCCTCACCGCGGAGGCGTTCATCCTCCCGGCCGCGCTCTTCCTCGCCGTCCTTCGCTCCCTGCCGGGGCCGGTGTTCTTCCCGATCCGCGCGCTCGCGATCGCGTACGCCGATCTGTTCCGGGGGATCCCGACGATCCTCGTGATCTCGATCCTCGGCTTCGGGATGCCGGCGCTCGGCCTCTCGTGGCTGCCGACGTCGGAGTTCTTCTGGGCCGTCGTCGCCCTCGTGCTCGTCTACACCGCGTATGTCTCCGAGGTGTACCGCTCGGGGATCGACTCGGTGCACGCGAGCCAGAATGCCGCTGCTCGCTCGCTCGGCCTTTCGCACGGGCAGTCCCTGCGCTTCGTCGTTCTCCCCCAGGCCGTCCGGCGGGTGATCCCGCCGCTCCTCAACGACTTCATCGGGCTGCAGAAGGACACTGCACTCGTCGGCACGCTCGGCGTCGTCGAGGCGTTCAAGCAGGCGCAGATCGACCAGTCGGCAACGTTCAACTTCACGCCGTACCTCGCGCCGCGATCCTGTTCGTCCTCATCACGATCCCGCTCGCCCGGTTCGCCGACTGGTGGTCGCGCGCGACCACAAGCGGCAGCAGGCGGGGAGGGCCGCATGAGTACGAGGCGATCGGGTGTGGCGCTACGCGTCGAGGAAGTCCGGAAGTCGTTCGACAAGCTCGAGGTGCTGCGCGGGATCGACTTGATGGTCGAAAGAGCACGAGGTGGTCTGCCTCATCGGCGCATCGGGGTCGGGCAAGTCGACGTTGCTGCGGTGCATGAACCTCCTGGAGCCGATCGAGGCTGGCCGGATCTGGTCGCGGACATTGAGATCACGGAGCCCGAGCGTGGACCTGAACGCGATCCGCCGCCGCATCGGCATCGTCTTCCAGTCGTACAACCTGTTCCCCCACATGACGGTGATCGAGAACATCACGCTCGCTCCGCGCAAGGTGCTGGAGCAGTCGCGAGCGATGCCGAGCGGTCGGCGACGGAACTGCTCGAGCGGTTCGGTCTCGTCGACAAGGCCGACGAATACCCCGATAGGTTCTCCGGCGGACAGCAGCAGCGCGTCGCGATCGTGCGCGCGCTCGCGATGCAGCCGGGAGCTCCTGCTCCTCGACGAGGCGACGAGCGCGCTCGACCCGGAGCTCGTCGCCGAGGCGCTCTACGTGGTCCGCGAGCTCGCGGCGGGCGGGATGACGATGATCATCGCGACGCACGAGATGGG
>CAWFIT010000005.1:0-145863 GCA_963815965.1 uncultured Actinomycetes bacterium
CACAGCAGAGCGCCCTTGCTCTCGGTCGCTCCTCGTCGCGTTCAGCGCTCGCAGAGTGCCTTCAGCGAGGCGTACTGCTTGGGCACGTCGCGGCGGATCACCGGCGCAAGCAGCGGGAACAGCACTCTCAGAACTCCTCTTGGGCGGAAGTCGAAAACGCTTTCGAGGTCCGTACCCTCACCGGTCGGCGTGAACGTATACGCGATCGTGAGGTCGGGCCTTCCGCTCGCCTCGAACACAAGCCGTGACGGCCGGTCGTAGGTCGTGATCGTCACCTCATACGGCGTGCCGCCGTTGACGATCGAGAAACGCGACCCAAGCTCGATCGGCTCGCCGGTCCGCAGCTCAGCGCTGCTGACGCGGCTGCTCCACCGCGTCTCGTTGCGCAGGTCGGCCACCATGTCGAAGACCTGTTCTGCGGGGCAGGCGATCTCGGTCCTCGTCGCGAAGTGCACGCGCGCGATCCTATAACCGGCGCTGCGGCGCCCCATCCAGGCCGTCCTCAGGCGTCACTCCTGAACAGTGGCGCCCAAGCGACCGTGTGAAGCGGTCAGCCTCGAATAGACGTCTAGGCCAACGCATCCGATCAGTTGCCGACGGCCGGGTCGGTCATGATCTCGCGGACCTCTTGTGCACAGCGGCAGGCGGCGGCGATCTTGGTGGCCCACTGCAGCGCCTCCTCGCGTGAGGGCACGTCGATGATCGTGAGTCCGGCGATGTATGCCTTGCTGTCCGTGCCGTCGGTGACCGTCCCATCGGGGGCGACCACGCTCGGGCTTACCTCGTCGTGGTGATACACACCCCCGGCGAACACCCATACCCCGGCGTTCTTGGCCTCCCGGATCACCGCGTGCGCGGCGTCGCTCACGGCGGGCCCCTCCTCATCGGGGATGTGGTCCATTGCGCCGTCATCGAACGAGATCAGATACCTCGGCATCTCACGACTCCTTTCTCGGCCGCCTGCTCCGGCCGCTCATCCTGCTACGGACACGCGCCCAGTAGAGACTGACGGACCAGCGAGATCTCATCGGCCTCGGCGACATCCAGCCTCTCCCGTCAGGTGTCATTGCCGAACGCTCGCGCAGCCCAGTGCTACGAGTGCTGCCGGCCTAGGCTGAGTTGGTGGTGGGGTCGGGGTACGCGATTAAGGCTCTCGGTGAGTCGAACTGGGATGCGTTCGCCAGGTTGGTCGAGGACAATAACGGCGTCTTCGGGGGTTGCTGGTGCATGGGCTTTCATCCGGAGGGCAGCCGCGACTCGGCGTTGAACCGGGAACGCAAGCTCGCACGGGTGCGGGCAGGCAGGGCACATGCAGCCCTTGTGTTCGATCGCGACGACTGTGTGGGTTGGTGCCAGTTCGGGGCGCCGGACGAGGTGCCGAAGATCAAGAACCGCGCCGCCTACGAGAAGAGCCTCACGACCTTGCCGGACTGGCGGATCGCCTGCAACTTCGTCGGTAAGGGGCACCGGCGCCAGGGCGTCGCCTCGGCGGCGCTCGCCGGGGCGCTCGATCTGATCGCCTCTCTCGGCGGCGGCAAGGTAGAGGGCTATCCCGAGGGCGCGGGTTCGGTTCCCGCCGGCTTCCTCTTCAACGGCGCCCTGTCGACCTACGAGAAGCTGGGATTCGTCCGCGACCGCAAGATCGGCAAGCACCGCTGGGTCGTCACCAAAGTCGTCGAGCCAACGTCGTAAGGCGAGGGAGTCTGATCGTCAGAGACCAGTCGCTGAGCGCGCGCCGCCCTGGGGACGAGAAGCGGCGAAGAGGTATCGATTGATGCTGAAGAAGTACCGCCCTTGCCGCTGAAGTTCTGCGAGGTCGTTGAGCCATTCGGTTGCCTCGTCTTCTGAGACGCTTCCGCGCCCGGGCACGAATGCGGCGATGAGCGGGGCGATGTTGTAGCTGAAGGTCGTGGCGTCGTACGCCGTGTTGAGTATCGGGACGATCCGGATTTCTTTGACCTCGAATCCGGCCGCGCGGAGGCGGGGCGCGAGCGAGCGCGGAAGGTAGGGGTCTGGCAGGTGCTCGTTCCACGCGGCCGCGATCCGAACGGCGCGGCGGCGATCCGTGGCCGCCCAGACGAGCGAGTCCCAGTCGGTGTCGATGATCACAAGTCGTCCGCCGGGTCGCAGGACGCGGACTAGTTGATTGAGCGCGGCGTCCGGCTCGGCGAGGTACTCAATGACCTGCATCGAGACAGCGGCGTCGAACGTGGCGTCTGCAAACGCAAGCGCGGTTGCGTCGCCTTCCAAGATGTCGACCGGGTCGCTGAGTCCGGCGGCGGCGACCCGCTTCGAGGCGATCGAGTTCATGTCAGAGCTGATGTCCACCCCGACGATCCGGCCGGTTGCACCGACCTCCTGTGCGAGCTCACAGGCGAGGAACCCGGGGCCTGAACCGAGGTCGAGGATCGATTCGCCGGCTGATGCTCGAAGCGACCGTCGCAACTCTTCGCGCTGAACGATCATGTCGGTCGTCGCGTACGCCTGCTCGAGCTGCGCGGCTGCCTTGTTGTCATACAGCATCCCGGCCATCACCGAATCCTCGGGGAGCGCCCGATAAGGCGCAAGGCCCAGCCTACGTGGGCGTGCATGCTGGAGACAGAGACTTCGCGAACCATGCAACTCTTGCGGGCCACGACGAGTACACGCCGTCTCCTCGCCCAAGGTTCTACGATCGGTCGTATGGACGAGTTCGTCCCGCGCGACTTCGACGTCCCTCGGCGGCTCGAGACACCGCAGTTCGTGCTCGAGCCGCTCGGCCCCGAGCACAACGACCAGGACTACGACGCGTGGACCTCGTCGGTGGAGCACATCCACGCGACGCCCGGGTGGGAGGACAGCCGCTGGCCGCGGGAGATGACGCCGGACGAGAACCGTGCAGACCTGCAGCGCCACGCTGACGATTTCCGCAACCGGAAGGGGTTCACGTACACGGTGCTCGATCCGGGGAGCCGCGACGTGATCGGGTGCGTCTACATCTACCCGCTGCCCGACAGCGACTCCGACGCCCGTGCGCTCTCCTGGGTACGGGCGAGCCACGCGCAGCTGGACGCCCCGCTCTGGCGCGCCGTGAGTGAGTGGCTCGCGTCCGAGTGGCCGTTCGCCAACGTCGAGTACGCGCCGCGCGCCTAGGCGCCCCGATGCAGCCGTGCAGCTCGATTCGGGTCGGGGGACAGTCCTGACAGCTGGCGCATCCGAAGGTCGTGTCGGTTGGCTGTCAGGGGTAGATGAAGCCGCCGCGGTCATCGAAGTGCGAGCCATACTTGACTGCGACGCCCCAGACGTTGGCTTCAGGGTCGCGGAAGCTGAAGCCGTATCCCCAGCCTGACCGCGTGGGCTCCGGATCCAGATCGGCGACGTCGTCAAAGTCGCGGAGCTGTTGGTGGGCTCGAACGACCGCCTCTTCGTGGTCGCAGTGGATCGTGAGCGTGAAGCTGCGAAACCCTTCGGCAGCACGGCCGAACTGCCGCTCGAACCTGGCGTCGGAGAAGAGCCCGAGAACGACGCCGTTCGAGCACTGAAACACGACGTGTTCGGGCACGCTCGTCGGCGCTTCCGGCCAGCCGAATTGTCGGTAGAACGCAGCCATGCGCCCGAGGTCTTGGCAGACGAGCGTGACGGCGCTGATCCGTGCTGGAAGTCCCACAGGGCAGCCAGCGTATAGCCGTAACCGAAGGACATTCCTGGACTCACGCGACCGGCCATCGCTGGGTAACTTCCGGTCGATGTCCATCGGGGAGCTCGAGCTCGACGTGATTGCCTCGGAGACGGCGTTCACGGGTGTCGTTCGTGTTGATCGCGGCGACAGGATCGAGATCGTGAAGGCGTACGGGCTGGCGCACCGCAGCTACGACATCCCGAACGAGGTCGACACGCGCTTTGCGCTGGCGAGCGGAACGAAGGGCCTGACGGCCCTCACTGTGGTCAGCCTCGTAGAAGATGACACGCTCCAGCTCACGACGACGGCGCGTTCGATTCTCGGGAAGGACATCCCGCTCGTGGGCGACGGAGTAACCGTCGAGCACCTGCTCGCACATCGCTCGGGGATCGGGGATTACCTCGACGAGGAGCTTGGCCTCGACCTCAATGAGTATCTGATGCCCGTCCCCGTGCACGAGCTCGCGACGACAGAGGACTACCTCGCGGTTCTCGACGGCCACCCACCGAAGTTCGCGCCCGGCGAGCGCTTTGCCTACTGCAACAGCGGCTACGTCGTGCTCGCGCTCATCGCCGAGCGCGCGACCGGCACTTCCTTCTACGAGCTCGTGCAGTGCCGCGTCTGCGACCGCGCCGGGATGCGCGACACCGCGTTCCTGCGCTCGGACGAGCTCCCGGCTCGAACGGCTCGCGGCTACCTCGAGGGCAACGACACGTGGAGGACGAACGTCTTCCATCTGCCCGTCCGAGGATCGGGCGACGGAGGCATCTACTCGACCGCCGCTGACATCAGGTCACTCTGGACAGCGATCTTCGATGGAAAGATCGTGTCGCACGACTGGGTCGCTGAGATGGTTCGCCCTCGCAGCGATGTCGCGTCCCAGTCGAGGCGGTACGGCCTCGGGTTCTGGTTGCACGCCTCTGCCGACGCCGTGCTACTAACGGGGATGGATGCAGGAGTCTCTTTCAGCTCAATGCACGAGCCGCAATCGAACGTCACGCGCACCGTGATCTCGAACACATCTCACGGAACCTGGCCGGTCTCGAGCTACCTCGACGACCGACTTGTGTCCTGATGCTGTGCGTCCAACGTCGCTGAAGGCTGACACCGGGTGTGTTCGTCCGACTACTGGCTGAGGTTGGCGGCCAACTCTTGATAGGCAGGGAAGAGTTGATCGAACCGGACTGCGGCGTCGCAGCGCTCACGCCCCGCCAGGTGGGCGGCAAGATCTTCGACATGAACTTGCACGCCGGCCCCGTAGGCGGCGAGCAGGTCGAGCGGGATGGCCCGTTCCTCCCAGACCAGGGTCGTCTCGTCGCCGTCGACCGCCAACGTCACTTCGATGGGGTGCGCGCCCGGCTCGTCCGCGTCCTTGGTCAGCACCAGCAGCCGCTGCGAAGGCTCGCATGCTTCCACGCGCCCCGTGCCGTGCCAGCCGCTGGCGAAGAAGCGGGCGCGGAACTCTCCGCCGAGGCGGAGCGTGCCCTCCACCTCGCCGAGCCAGCGGACGAGACGGCCGGGATCGGTGAGCGCCGACCACACGTCGTCGATCGGACTGTCGAAGCGGTCTTCGACGCGCGCGATGCCCGTTCCCTCATCTGATCGCAGGCTGCCCAGGATCCGGTGACCTGCACGCGTGTTGCTCGTCATTTGGCGCTCCTTCGTTCGGGGTGGTGTTTCCTCAAAGACTCAGCAGCGGCGAAGAACTCATCGATCGGGGATAGACGTCAGCCGTCATTCTCAAACGCTGGCCCAGCCGAGGGTTCTAGAGTGGCGTCGTGCCGAGAGGGCGCTGCGCGTGCAATGCCGTTGCGTTCGAGGTCTCGGACGTCGTTGATATTGATTGGCGATGCCCACGGCTACCACGCGATGCGCTGCGGGAAGTGCTTCTCGCTGCTGTATTGGACGGGCTACGAAGGCAAGATCCGTGTGCCGTATGGGTCACTGGTCGACGAGCCGGCGCTCAAGCCGACCGCGCACATGTTCGTCGGCTCGAAAGCTTCGTGGCACGAGATCCTCGACCACCTGCCTCAGCATGACGAGTATCCGTGGTCTTGATCAGCTGATACGGGTAAGCGAAGCATTGCTATCGACGGCGCAGTGAGCGAGCGCGCAGGCAAATACGCGCGGTTTGAGCTTGAGCGCCGTTTTCTGGTCGGGCGCTTACCAGACGGTATTGCCGACGATCGGAGCTGGCGTATCAGCGACCGCTACATCAAGGACACGCATCTCAGGCTCCGCCGGATGGAGCCGATGCACGGCGGCGAGATCGTTTTCAAGCTCGGACAGAAGCACGTGCCGTCGCCGCCGGACTTCTCCCGGATGACGATCACGAACATTTACCTCTCACAGGGTGAATACGCGGTGCTTGCCGGACTGGAGGCACTGGAACTCCACAAGCTCCGTCATTCGATCGAGCACGATGGACGCATCTTCAGCGTTGATGTGTTCAGTCGCGACCTGACGGGCCTCGTTCTTGCCGAGGTCGGCTTCGAGACACCCGACGAGATGGATCAGACATTCGATCTCCCGCCCTGGGTGATTCGCGAAGTGTCGGCCGACATCCGCTTCACCGGCGGCGCGCTCGCCAACCTCGCGGCAGATCAGGCCGCCCAACTGATTGGGCAGATCACAGCGCCTCCGCCGTAGCACACCTCACGGCGAAAGCCGTTTGACGCCAAATCAACGCTTTGCCGCACCGGACGGCCGACCACATTAAGCTCGGGCGATCGCAATGCCCACCCCCTGGGAGGAGTCATGTTGAAACTCTTGCGCGTTGTCGCGGCGCTGTTCGTCTTTGTCGCCGTCGCGGCATCTGCCGCGGCATCTGCCAAGGACGCCGCATCCGGTCAATTCGAAATCCTGACCCTTTCGAACCGAGCGGATCTCATCAGCGGCGGCGACGCGCTGGTCGAGGTGCGCGTACCAAGGACCGTGCCGCTTCACCAGGTAACGCTGTGGCTCAACGGCCTCGACGTCACGGGCACCTTCAGCACCGATACGGCGGCACGCACCATGCGCGGGGTGCTGACCGGGCTGGAGGAGGGGCAGAACGAATTTCTCGCGGACTCGAATGGCATTGGCCACGGCCGGCCGCGCGCTTCGCTCACCATCACCAATCATCCGATAGGCGGGCCGGTGCTGCTGGGCTCGCAGACGACGCCCTGGATCTGCGCGACGCCCACGCCTACGCCGGCTTCGGGCAACACGCCGGCGTCGAACGCGAGCGGCCTGTCGACCTTCGCGATCGACGCGCAATGCAATATCGCGACGGAGTACAAGCTCTTCTACCGGACGACGACCGCTGGCTGCTCGAGCGCGCTGCCGGATCCGAGCCCGCCGGCCGCGCCGCCGACCAACAACTGCTTCAAGCCGTACACCCCCGGCAGCGCGCCGGACGATCTCGCCATGACCACTACGACCGCCGGATTGACGGTTCCGTACATCGTGCGCGTGGAGCGCGGAACGATAAATCGCGGCATCTACGACATCGCGGTTCTGTTCGACCCCAGCAAGCCGTGGTCGTCGCTCTCGCCGCAAGCGCAGTGGAACGACAAGGTCGTCTACAGCTTCGGCGCGTCGACGGGACAACCGCGGCTGCAATTCCGCTCGGAACAGAACTGGGCCGACAACGCGGCGCTGTCGCGCGGCTTCATGGTCGTCGACAACAGCCTCACCGATTCGCTCTACAACTCGAACCGCGTCCTGAACGCCGAGACGCTGATGATGATGAAGGAGCACATCGCCGACACCTACGGCGAGATCACGTACACGCTCGGCAACGGCTGCTCGGGCGGCTCGATCGGGCAGAACACCGCCGCGTCGATCTATCCCGGACTGCTCGACGGCATCCAGCCGGCTTGCGACTTCCCTGATTCGATCAGCACCGGCCTCGAGGTCGGGGATTGCGTCTTGCTGGTCAATGTCTACGCAAGCCCGGAATGGACCGCGTTGATGAGCGGCCTGACGCAGGCGCAGATCAATGCCAAGAAGGCAGCGATCAACGGCCAGCTCGACCAGCTCGGCTGCCAATCGTGGAACAACTCGTTCGGCTTCAACAACAAGCCTGGCAATTACGTGCCGCTACTGGTCGTCAACCAGACGACCGGCGCCCTGGCGCCGGTCGGCGCGCCGCGCAACAACTGCCTGCTGCCCGCCGCGCTGGTCTACGACCCGGTGACCAACCCGAACGGCACGCGCTGCGGCGACGCCGACCTCTCCGCCGCCGTCTGGGGCAAGACGAACGGCATCGCTCCCGGCAGCATGCGCGCCCTGCAAACCGGCGACAACGTCGGCATTCAGTACGGCCTGAAAGCATTGCTGGCAGGTGCGATCACGCCCGAAGAGTTCGTCACGCTGAACGAGAAGATCGGCGGCTTCGATGCCGATTCGAACCGCACGGCCGCCCGCACCGTCGCCGACAGTGCGGCGTTGAGCACTGCCTACCGCGCCGGCATCGTCGCCAGCGGCGCCAACCTCGGCAAGCTGCCGATCATCGACTCGCGCGGCTACGACGAGCAGGGCATCCACTACATCTGGCGCAGTTTCGCGGAGCGTGCCCGAATCGAGGCGGCCAACGGTGGCGATCACGGCAATCAGGTGATGTGGCGCTACGGGACGGGTCTGTTGCCCGCGACTGCATCGCAGGTCGCGGCGGTGACGGTGAACTCGCTGCTGACCATGGACACCTGGCTGTCGAACCTGACGGTCAGCGCGCCGAAGGAGACGATCAACTCCGCGCGCACCCAGGCGGAGGTCATCCAGGCGAAACCGGCGACGGCGTTCGACCTGTGCTACCTGACCGGCGACACGAACTTCACGACGCCGGTCACCGACATGGCGGCGTGCGATGCCGACCCCAGGCTCGCGCGACACTCCTCGCCTCGCCAGGTCGCCGGCGGGCCGCTCGCAGAGAACATCCTGAAGTGCCAGCTGAAGCCGCTCAACCCGGCGGACTACGCGCCGGTCGTCTTTTCGCCGTCGCAGTTGGCGCGGCTGCAAGCCACGTTCCCCGGTGGCGTGTGCGACTGGAGCCTGCCCGGCGTTGGCCAGCAGGCGGCGGTTTCGCCGCTCACCTTCGCCGGCGGGCCGGGCGGCGTGCCGCTGCCACCCGCGCCGGTGTCGCACGCGAGCCCGGAGCATTGAGCCGCGATCGTCTCTAGCGGTGGATCAGAACCGAAGGGGCCGCGCGAGCGGCCTCTTCGCTTACCCGGCTCAGGGTGCATTCGTGAATGCTGGCCCAGGCTAAGGGCCTGATCGCAGATGGCGGCATGGGCGTCCGCGACCTGGTCGGAGTGTCCGTCGCGAACGCTGTGCCGCCGTCGGCGCTTTCGAGCAGGCATGATCCTGCCGTGGATCCGGCGAGGTAGCGGTTTGGCGCGGCGCGAGCCGCCGCGCGTTTCCGGCGCAGTGTTTGCCGAGGCCCGTCATGCGGGGACTCGGGAGCTGCGCGCCCACCGCTACGACTCGGAGGTACCACGAGTGAATCATCAGAACCTGTTCTCCGACGAATGGGACGGAGACGACGAAGAATTCGGGACTCGGCATCGATACTTCTGGCGGCCGGACGACGCCAGGATGGGAGCAACGCTGTACGAACTGGCCCCCGGCGCGCTTGGGATGCGGATGCATATGCACTTCGGAGCCGAAGAGATGTTCTTCGTCCTGAGCGGTCGTCCCGTCTTCCGGACGCAACACGGCGAAGAGGAGCTGGCTCCGGGCGACTTCGTCTTCTGCCCCGAGGGACGTGCCGGACTACACGCGTACAGCAACCCCACCGACGAACCCGTTCAGATCCTCGCGATCAGTGCCGGGAGCTTCCCGGACGTCGTCGCCTACCCCGAACACGGATATGCATGGGTGGCGACTCGCGATCCCGATCCCGAGCTACTCGCGAGAGGCGGCGACCCCGGCATCATTGCTCGCTTCGAGATCCCGATCGAGTAAATCGCTCGAGCCGTATCGACGATCGCCAGAACCGAAGGGGCCGCGCGAGCGGCCTCTTCGCTTTTGTCCATCCGGGTCCCTCGCCCGACCGATGAGTTTCCCCGCCCTGGCCGTCTACACCAGCGAAACGGGTGTAATGAATAGGAGGGCAGCATGAGGTTTCTTCTCACTTCCGCTGGCATCAAGAACACGAGCATCCACAATGCGCTGGTCGAGCTACTGGGCAAACCGATTGCCGAGTCCAGCGCCCTCTGCATTCCCACCGCGATGTACGCCATACCCGGCGGTGCTGCCCGTGCATGGCGGTTCATCAGCGGACGAGAAGACCGCACCCCCATGTGCGCATTGGGTTGGAAGTCGTTGGGCGTGCTGGAGCTGACCGCGCTGCCCAGCATCGATGAAGAGCGTTGGGTCCCCATGGTTAAGGAGACTGACGTCCTGCTGGTGGCGGGCGGCGATCCCCTGTACCTGTGCCACTGGATGCGGCAGTCCGGACTGGCGGACCTCTTGCCGTCGCTGCGCGAGGCGGTCTACGTGGGGCTGAGCGCCGGGAGCATGGTGATGGCGCCCAACATCGGGGAGGACTTCGTCCGCTGGAGGCCGCCCACCGGTGGCGACGAAACGCTGGGACTGGTTGAGTTTGCGATGTTTCCGCACCTCGATCACGAGGACATGCCGGAGAACACCATGGCCGACGCAGAAAAATGGGCCGCCGGCATGCCGGTGCCGGCATACGCGATTGACGACCAGACCGCCATCAAAGTGACCGACGGCACCGTCGAAGTCGTCTCCGAGGGGCACTGGAAGCTGTTTACCCCCTAGCACCGAGAGCCCTGCGACAGGAGATGGGCCTGAGCCGATGAGTTCTTGGAGGTCTGCCAGTCTCTACCGCAGACGTATCCGTAAGCGCCTAGAACGTTCTCGTCTGCAGTAATGACTCCGGGAGGCAGGATGAGGTTTCTTCTCACGTCCGCTGGCATCAAGAACGCGAGCATCCGCGACGCGCTGGTCGACCTGCTGGGCAAACCGATTGACGAGTCCAGCGCCCTCTGCATTCCCACCGCGGCGTACGGGCACCCCATGGTCGGTCCTGGCGCGGGGCCATGGCGGTTCATCACCGGACGATCCGACCAACCGATGTGCGAATTGGGTTGGAAGTCCTTGGGCGTCTTGGAGCTCACCGCGCTGCCCAGCATCGATGAAGAACGTTGGGTTCCCCTGGTCCAGGAGACTGACGTCCTGCTGGTGAACGGCGGCGACGCTTTGTATCTGTGCCACTGGATGCGGCAGTCCGGGCTGGCGGACCTCTTGCCGTCGCTGCGCGAGACCGTCTGGGTGGGATTCAGTGCCGGGAGCATGGTGATGGCCCCCTGCGTCGGGGAGGACTTCATCGGCTGGAAGCCGCCCGCAGGTGGCGACAGAGCGCTCGGAGTCGTTGATTTTTCGATCTGCCCGCATCTGGCTCCCGAGAACATGCCAGGCAATTCCATGGCCGAGGCAGAACGATGGGCGGCCGGGATCCCAAATCCGGCGTATGCGATCGACGATCAGACCGCCATCAAAGTGAGCAACGGCACCGTCGAGGTCGTCTCCGAGGGGCAATGGAAGCTGTTCACCCCCAGCGCGTAAGCCACTTCACACAATCGATCCGGCGCTCACCGGCACGCAGGGTGGGGGATAGTCTGGGGGCATGTCGGCCCGGACGGCGGTGCTCTCCGAGGGACAGCTCGCACTGCTTGCCGAGCACGGCGAGCAGCGGCGCGCGGAGGTCGGCGACGTGCTCTTTCGGGTCGGCGACCGACGCTATCCGCTAATCGCGATCATCGAAGGCGAGGCGGCCGTCCTCGACCAGACCGGTGCGGAGCTCAACCGCCACGGCCCGGGCGGCTTCCTCGGGGAGTCGAACCTGCTCTCGGGACAGACCGTCTTCTTGACGGCTGTGGTGACCGAGCCGATGCGCTACATCGCCGTCGAGCGTGAACAGTTGCGAACGCTCCTGTTCGAGGACACCGCGCTCAGCGACCTGTTGCTCTGGACCTTTATGGCTCGCCGAGAGGGGCTTCAGGCGCGGGCCGGTGTCGGTGTCGAGATCGTCGGGCCGCAGTCGTCCGAGGCGACGCGACTCCTCGTCGAGTTCGCGCGGCGCAACCGCCTCCCTTTCACGTGGCTGGACACCGACCGCCCCGAGCAAGCGGAGGCGCTCGTCCGGATCTCCGGGCTCGCGGACAACGAGATCCCGCTCGTGCGTCTGCCAGGCGGGCCTGAGCTTCGGAGTCCCTCCGCCGGCGAGCTGTCCCGGGCGCTGGGCATCGGGCTCGAGCTGGACCATTCGGAGACGGTCGACCTGCTCGTCGTCGGGGGCGGCCCTGCTGGGCTCGGCGCCGCCGTCTACGGCGCGTCGGAGGGGCTGGACACGCTCGTAATCGAGGGCAGCGCTCTCGGCGGCCAGGCGGGAACGTCGCGAAGGATCGAGAACTACCTCGGCTTCCCGGCGGGCATCAGCGGCTCGGAGCTGACGGTACGCGCCGTCGACCAAGCGCGGAAGTTCGGCGCCCGCATGGCCGCGCCGTATCGCGCCGTCGCGCTCGAGCCCGGCGCCGAGCTTCACCTCGTCCGGCTCGAGAGCGGCCAGGAGATGAGGGCGCGCGCCGTCGTTCTCGCGACCGGCGCCGAGTACCGCCGGCTCCCGATCCCGGAGATCGCGTCGTACGAAGGCGTCAGCATCTTCTACACCGCGGGGCCACAGGAGGCCCGAAGCTGCAGCGCCACGCGGGTCGGTGTCGTCGGGGGCGGGAACTCGGCCGCCCAGGCGGCGATCTGGCTCGCCCGCGGGGGCGCACTCGTGACGCTCTTCCACCGCCGGGCCGACCTCAGCGAGACGATGTCCGACTACCTGATCCACGACCTCGAGCGAGCCGGCGTCCTCGTCCGAGGGCAAAGTGAGATCGCCGCGCTGCACGGTGCCGACGGCCGGCTCGAGGCTGCGACACTCCGCGACGGCGAGCGGATTCCGCTCTCCTTCCTCTTCCTCTTCCTCGGAGCCGCACCACACACCGACTGGCTCGGCGGCACGGTCGCGCTCGACGACGACGGCTTCGTCCTCACGGGCCAGAGCGCCGGTGTCGAGGGCATCCTCGAGACGAGCGTGCCCGGCGTCTTCGCCGTGGGCGACGTGCGCTCGGGGTCGGCCAAGCGTTGCGCCACCGCTGTCGGCGAGGGGGCGACGGTCGTGGGCTTCGTCCACGAGCGCTTCTCCGCCGAGGTCATCGGGGCCCCGGCAAGCAGCGGCAGCTGACACCGCTCCACTGAGTGGGTTGGCCCTGGGCGGCCTGGCAGAGTGACGGCGTGACGAAGACCCAGTACTACACCGCAACGAGTCTCGACGGGTACATCGCGGATGAGCACAACTCTCTCGATTGGCTCTTCGAGGTCGATCGCGCGGAAAGTGACGACCACTCGTTCACGCACTTTTTCGCCGACGTAGGCGCGATGGCGATGGGAGCGACGACCTATGAGTGGGTGCTCGATCATGACCATCTGCTCGATCACCCTGAGAAGTGGCATGCCTACTACGGGGAGACGCCGTGCTGGGTCTTCACGCATAGGACACTGCCGCCGGTTCCGGGAGCGGACATCCGGTTCGTCGAGGGAGACGTTCGACCGGTTCACCACGAGATGACGCAAGCGGCGGGGGATAGAAACGTCTGGCTCGTCGGCGGCGGCGAGCTGGTGGGGCAGTTCGCCGACTGGAGCCTGTTGGACGAGGTCCTTGTCGGCATCGCGCCGGTGACACTCGGTGGTGGAGCTCCGCTGCTTCCCCGTCGGTTGACGGCAGCTGACCTGGAGCTCGTCGACGTTGCCCGCGACAAGCAGTTCGTGCGGCTCAGCTACCGGCTGCGGAGATAACGCCTCCGAAGCGACCGTCGGAACGCGCGCTCAGAGTGCATTCGCGAAGACTCAGGCGGCCGGCGCTGGGAAGGACCACGGGCTCGATCCGGTTCCCCGGTGGCAGTGATCGGTCGCGGCGCTCCGGCCGCTCGACTCACGCTCTGGTGACAGGTCCTTAGCTCTCCGGCCCCGATTGCGGAACGAGGACGACGCGGAAGCCATCGGGATCGACAAGCGTGATGCCGTGCGTGTTCCAGTACGGATTTGCAGACGCAACCGGCTCGGCGCCGATGCGTCGGCGCCGTTCCTCGACGGCGTCGGTGTCGCCGAGATAGAGGACGAGCAACGTCTCAGGATGTGGCGGCGGCGCATCGTGGCGGCCGCCGCTCGTGAACTCGAGGTGCGCGGCGGTTCCCGGCAGGCCGAAGAACACACCGCTGTATCCGTCGTGGTCGTCGAAGCGGCCTAGCTCGGGGAGCCCGAGGCCCTCGCCGTAGAAGCGAACGACCTCGTCGAGCCGGTGCGTGTGTCGAGCGAACCGAACCTGCATTCGCTCGAATCGTTATCCGCCGGCGCCTCCGCCGCAAGGGGCCAGTCGCACTGCTGGCTGGCCGGTAGCCGTCCTGCAACCGGTTTGCAACCGGCGCGCAGCCGGAGCTCCGTCCTGTGGGTAATTCGACCGCGATTGAGGTCGGCACGACAGAAAGGGACACCGTGAAGCGCAAGGCCCTCATCACTCTCATTCTCGGAGCAACCCTCGTGATCGCGCCGGCCGCCCGCGCAGGCGGGCTGATGCCGGACGGCGGCGGTTCGGGATCCGCCAAAGGCGTCGTCCTGCACACCGACGTGCTCGGGGGCAACGGCAACGCCGTCTCCAGCTCGGTGCTGACCACCAGGCCCTACGGCATGAACGAGGCCACCTACCAGGCGGTGCTGAGCCGCGGCAAGGCGTTCAGCCTCCGGCCCGACATCCTCGGTGGCCATGCCGGCGTGTCGGCTGGGACGACGGCAACGGGCGGCGACTCCTTCAACTGGGGCGTGGCGATCCCGGCATCGCTGCTGGGCGCGATGCTGCTGGCAGCGGCGGCGCTGGCGTTCACCCGGCGCAGGTACCGCCTCAGCTTCTGACCGCTAACGGTTCGGGGGCACGACGAGCGGGCCGCAAGGCCCGCTCGTCGTGCGGATAGACGCGCCGACGACGCCGAGCACCTGTACTCGCGACTCGGCTGGACGAGGGTCGGCGTCATACCCGGCTACGCCCTCTATCCGGACGCGCGTCCCTGCGACACGACTGTTTTCTGGAAGGCGCTTTAGAGACGCGCGTCGATGCGGTCGAAGAACTTCGACCACCCCTGCCCAGTGCGCTCGTACTGCTCGGCCGACATGTGTCCCGTCTGCCGGAAATGCATCTCCGTTCGGCCGTCGCCGAGGTCGCTGAAGACGACCGTGATCAGCTCGCGCGCATCATCTTCGGGCCGGTCTGTGACGGTGAACACGAGCCGCTCGGGCGCGACGACCTCGAGGTACTCGCCCTTCCAGTGGATCTCGCGGCGACCCGGGTCGGCGTACATCGTTGCGCGCCAGGAGCCGCCAGGCCTGACGTCCATCGACACCGTGGACACCGGGATCTCGGCTTCGGCGCCGCCGAACCAGTCGGCGAACGCCTCCGGCTCGGTCCATTCCGTCCATACGCGCTCGCGCGGCGCATCGAAGACCCGCACGATTGTGATGCCGTCAGCCAAGCCTCTCGTCCATCCGGTCGAATCCTCCTTGCCAGAAGCGACGGTACGTCTCGAGCCAGTCGACCGCCTCCTTCAACGGTGCCGCCTCCAGGCGCGACGGCCGCAGCTGGGCCGAGCGGCCGCGCGTGATCAGGCCGGCTCGTTCGAGCACCTTCAGATGCTTGGAGACGGCCTGGACGCTGATCGCGAACGGCTCGGCGAGCTCGTTGACCGTCGCGTCGCCCTCCGTGAGCCGCGTCAGGATCGCGCGCCGCGTCGGATCCGCGAGCGCCGCGAACGTGCCCGTCAGCTCGTCGACCGCCACTTGTATTCATCTCCTCGGTTTATCAACTGTCGCGTTGAGTATGGTACCCGGATCAGACGTCGACGAGGAGGAGGCCGAAGTGGGAAGGATCGTCGTAACCGAGTTCGTGTCACTGGACGGCGTGGTCGAGGATCCCGGCGGTGCCGAGGACTTCAAGTACGGAGGCTGGAGCTTCGAGATCAGTCGCGGCGACGAGGGCGACAAGTTCAAGCTCGACGAGACGATGGCGTCGGACGCCCTGCTCTTGGGACGCGTCACGTACGAGGGCTTCGCCGACGCGTGGCCGTCGCGGGATGGGGAATTCGCCGACAAGTTCAACTCGATGCCCAAGTACGTCGTCTCTTCGACGCTGAAGGATCCGACCTGGACCAACTCGACGGTGCTGAGCGGCGACGTCGCAGCCGAGGTCGCGAAGCTCAAGCAGCAGGTGGACGGCGACATCGTCGTGCACGGAAGCGTGCAACTCGTGCAGGCGCTGATCGACCACGACCTCGTCGACGAGCTCCGGCTGATGGTCTTCCCGGTGGTACTCGGGAGCGGAAAGCGGATCTTCGGCGAGACGAGCGACAAGAAGCCGTTGCGCCTCGCCGACTCGAAGGTCGTCGGCGACGGCGTCGCGATCCTCACCTACGAGCCGGCTCGCTAGTCGAGCCAGTCGCCGAGAGGAACCCGCGCGCTCAGCGCGGAAAAGTCGCCGCGGTCGCGAATCGCTTCGGCCGCGTCGACCATCGCGCGAACGGCGACCCAGGTGAGCGAGCCACCCACGCTCACCCTCTGCGCGCCTGCGGCAGCAAGCTCGGCGAAGGAGAGATCGGCCCGCGCGAGCACGTTCACGGGCTTCGAGACGGCCGCACAAAGACGCGTGATGTCGTCGATGCTGCGCAGCGCCGGTGCGTAGAGCACGTCGGCGCCGGCGCGCTCGAACGCCTGCAGCCGCACAATCGTGTCGTCCAGATCCGGGTTGCCGCGGAGGTGGTTCTCGGCGCGTGCCGTCAACATGAACGGAAAGCCGAGCCCGCGCGCGGCGTCGACCGCGGCGGCGACCCGCTCGACGGCCTCGCCCAGCTCGTAGATCCGTCCGGCGGCGGGGTCGTAGTCCTCGATCGACCCGCCGACGGCGCCTGCCCCGGCAATTGCAGTGATCGCGGCCGCGACGCTTTCGGGATCCGGCCCGTAGCCGTTCTCGAGGTCGACCGAGAGCGGCAGGTCGGTCGCCCCGTCGAGCGCCGCGACGTGCGCGGTCACGTCGTCCAGCGTCGCGCCGCCGTCGAGGCGGCCCAGCGCGAACGCGAAGCCGGAGCTCGTCGTCGCGAGCGCCTCGAACCCGAGCGCCGCGAGCACCCGGGCCGAGCCCGCATCCCATGGATTCGGGATCACGAACGGGTCGCCCTCGTGGAGGGCGCGGAAGGCGGCGGCCTTGATTTCTTGTTCGACCATTAGCGTTAATCAGTTGACGTGGCTGCCCGGATTTGATCCAAATATAGGAACTCATCCTCGGGCACAAGGGGGCCTCTCATGAGGAAGTACCGGCGGCGGACAGCCGCTGTTCTTGTTTTGGTGGGCACGATCACGCTGCTGTCGGTGCTGTTGGCGCGTGCATCGACGCCGGAATCTAGCTTGAGCAAGGCGGGCGTGACCCGCACCGCACATGCGGCGCTCCTCGAGCGCGAGCAGGGCGAAGGGCTAGGGGGCGCGGACGCGGAAGCGTATGCCGACCGCGCGTACCCGGCCTCGGAGGTCACGATCGGTGAGATTCAGGGAGCGATCAAGGCGAATGCGAAGGTTGCAAAGCATGCGTCGAAACTCGGCTCCAAGTGGGACTTCATCGGGCCCGACACTCTTGACGTGGATCGGCTGGGTACTCAGTCGTTCATCAAGGCGACCAAGTGGTCTGGACGCGTAACGGCGCTCACCGTAGGCTCGAAGTGCAAAGCGGAGGAGTGCACGCTCTACCTCGGCGCCGCGGGCGGCGGCGTGTGGCGCACGAAGAACGCGCTCGCACCGAACGCGGAGTGGAAGCAGATCTCAGATGGAATCCCCACCAACGCGATCGGCTCGATCGCCGTGGATCCCAACGACCCGACAGGCAGGACGGTCTACGTCGGGACCGGCGAGGCGAACGCAAGCGGTGACAGCGAGGCTGGGCTCGGGCTCTACAAGACGACGGACGATGGCGCGCATTGGACGCTCGTACCGGGGTCGTTCGCGGTCGCGAACAACCGCGCGATCGCCTGGATCGCGATCGAACCGGGCAACGCGGACCACATCTTGCTCGGGACTCGTTCGGGTGTCCGCGGAATCGGATCGAACGCCACCAGCGTCGGCACGGTCGCTGCCCAGTCGCCGGCAGTCGGCGTCTACAACTCAACCGACGGCGGCGCGACCTTCGGACTAACTCAAGCGGGCTCGATCAACGAGGTGAAGTTCGACCCGAGCAACCCGAGCGTCGTTTACGCTGCCCAGGCGACCGTCGGCCTGATCCGCTCGACGTCGGGCGGCGCAGCGGCAAGCTGGGAGACCATCTTCTCGCTCAACCGCGGCCGCTTCTCGTTCTCGCCGGTCGAGCTGCCGAACGGCAAGACGCGCATCTACCTCTCCGACGCCAGCGGCGGAGGACAGGGAGCTCAGGTCTACCGCGTCGACGACGCGAGCCAGTCGGCGGCGACGCTGACGGCCTCGAGCAACCTCGCTTGGACGCGCCTCTCGAATCCGGCTGCCGGCACACCCGGCAACGCCGTCTACAACTACTGCAACACGCCGCTGGTGGGCTCCCAGTGCGTGTACGACATGTTCATCCTGTCGCCCGCTGACCGTCCCGACATGGTGGTTGTCGGAGGATTGATGCACTACGAAGAGCTGAAGCCGTACGCCGCCCCGGGCGGCATCCGGTCGAACGGTCGCTCGGTCTTGATGTCGATGGACGCCGGCGCAACGTGGACGGATGTCACCGGTGACGTTGGCGGCGAGTCGATGCATCCGGATCAGCACGCGATCGCCTTCGTGCCTGGGAACCCGGACGTCTTCTTCGTCGGCTCCGACGGCGGCCTCATCCGCACGAGCGGCCAGTGGGCCGACGCGTCGAGCCAGTGCGACACCCGAGGGCTGTCGGCGGCGTTCCTTGCCGACTGCCATGCCTGGCTGAAGCAGATCCCAACCGAGCTCCGGGTGATGAACGCCGGCCTTGCGACGCTGCAGATGACGAGCGTCTCCGTCAGTCCGTACTCGCCGGAGAACACGGCGATGACCGGAACACAGGACAACGGCACGCTCCAATTCACGGGATCGCCGACCTGGTACCTGCCCCTGACGGGAGACGGCGGCGACAGCGGCTTCGACGCCACCGACCCGCACCTTCGGTTCCACACGTACACGGGCGGACAGATGGACGTGAACTACAACGACGCCGATCCGACGTCATGGCTCTGGATCGGTGACCGGTTCATCGTCAACTTCCCGGAGGCGCAGCGGTTCTACGCACCCGTCATCTCCGACCCGCTCGCCACGAAGACGATCTTCATGGGCGCGCAGCGCGTGTGGCGGACGCAGACCGCGGGCGGCGACCGTGCGTTCCTGGAGGCGCACTGCAACACCGCGGTCGGCGAGTTCCCGAGCGACTTGCTCTACACGGGCGCGTGCGGCACGCCGGAGAACTGGCCGCCGCTCGGCAGCGTGACGCTGACGAACTCAACGCCGGGCAACCCGTTCGGCACAACGAAGGGCGGGAGCACGCTGAGCTCGCTGTCGCGCGCGAAGGACACTGGAACGCTCTGGGCCGGCAGCGGCGCAGGCCGCGTGCTGATCTCGAAGAACGCGAACGCCGCCGATCCGGCGACCGTTGCGTTCACGCGGATCGACACGGCGACGCAACCGAGTCGCGCCGTCTCGTCCATCTATTCGGATCCGACGAACGCGAACCATGCGCTCGTGACCTTCTCCGGCTTCGACGCCGTCACCCCGACGACGCCGGGGCACGTGTTCGACGTGGTCTTCGATCCGACGACGAACACGGCGACGTGGACGGACATCTCGTACGACATCGGCGATCAACCGGTGAACGACGCCGTGCTCGACGTGGCCACCGGGGACATCTACATCTCCACCGACTTCGGTGTCTACCGCCTGGTCAAGGGGACGCAGACGTGGATCACCGCTGCTGATGGCCTGCCGCCCGCAGCAGTCTCCGGGCTGACGCTCGCGGCGGGAAAGCAGAGCGGCGACCGCCTGCTGTACGCGGCAACGCACGGCCGCAGCGCCTACCGCCTGCGGTTGAAGTAAGCGACGCGCAGGGCCTGCCGCCGCGCCTTCGGGCGCGGCGGAGGCCCTGTCAAACGCGCGGACGATGCCGCTCGACGATCGCTGCGGAGTCGACGCCTCGCGGGAGCGTCCCGTAGGCGAGCCCGCCGTCGCCGTTCAGTCGCGATGCGCAGAACGCATCTGCCACCGCTGGATCGCCGTAGCGCACGAGCAGCGAGGCCTGGAGCGCCAGGCCGAGCCGCTCGACGAGGAGACGCGCTCGTGCCTCCACGTCCTCGGCATCGCGGAGCTCTCGTTCGACGGCGTCTACCCACGCGTCGAGCCGCGGCTCCGCACTCGCCGCCTCGCGGCACTCGGTGAAGAACGCATCGATCGTCTCGGGGCTCCGCTGTACCGCGCGCAGAACGTCGAGACAGATCACGTTGCCCGACCCCTCCCAGATCGACTGCAGTGGCTGCTGGCGGTACAGCCGAGGCAGCACCGACTCCTCGACGTAGCCGTTGCCGCCGAGGCATTCGAGCGCCTCGGCTGCGTGGCCGGGGCCGCGCTTGCAGACCCAGTACTTCGCCACCGCGGTCGCGATGCGGGCGAAGGCAGCCTCGCCGCGGTCGTACGCGCGCGCGAGCCGTAGCGCGGTCAGCGTCGCCGCCTCCGACTCGACGCACAGGTCGGCGAGGACGTTGCGCATCAGCGGCTGGTCGACGAGCAGCCTGCCGAACGCCGAGCGATGCGCCGCGTGATGTGTTGCTTGCTCGACGGCCGTGCGCATCCCCGCCGCCGTTCCGAGAACGCAGTCGAGACGCGTGTGGTTGACCATCTCGATGATCGTCGCCACGCCGCGTCCCTCGTCACCGACGAGCCGCGCCCACGCGGACACGAGCTCGATCTCGCTCGACGCGTTCGAGCGGTCGCCGAGCTTATCCTTCAATCGCTGGATGTGGAAGCCGTTTCGCGTCCCGTCCGGCAACACGCGCGGCACCAGGAAGCAGGAGAGCCCGTCGTCCGCCTGAGCGAGCACCAGGAACGCGTCGCACATCGGCGCGGAGCAAAACCACTTTTGCCCGTCGAGCTCGTACTCGCCGTTTCCGAGCGAGCGCGCGACGGTGATGTTCGCGCGAACGTCGGAGCCGCCTTGCCGCTCCGTCATCGCCATGCCGCAAAGCGCGCCGCGCTTGTCCGCCGCAGGCGTCAGCCCGGGGTCGTAGTCGAACGACGTGAGCAGGGGCTCCCACTCGGCCGCAAGGTCGGGTTGCGCACGCAGTGCGGGCACGGCGGCGTGCGTCATCGACACCGGGCACCCGTGCCCGGCTTCGACCTGCGCGATGAGATAGAAGAGAGTCGCCCGCGCGACGTGCGTGCCTTCTCGCGGCTCGCGCCAGGAGAGCGAGTGCAACCCGTGCTCGACGCTCGTCGCGAGCAGCGAATGCCAGGCCGGGTGGAACTCGACCTCGTCGATCCGGTTGCCAAAGCGGTCGTGCGTGCGTAAGCGTGGTGGATTTTCGTTCGCGAGCCGTCCCCACTCGAGCGGCTCTCCGGTCAGGAAGGTGCCGAACGCGCTCGCGCGCGCGGCCGCCCAGCCGGCGCCTTCACGCTCGAGCGCTTCGGCGAGCGGCCTGTTCTCGGCGAACAGGTCGTAGCCGTCGAGCGGCGGCGGCTGGTTCGGCGCGCTGCCTACGTCTGGAGGTGCGCCTCGACGAACCACAGGTGTTTGTCGATCGCGCGTGAGACCTCGATGAAGAGATCGCCCGTGTCCTGGTCGTTCAGCTCGAGCGCTTCGTCGATCGCTGCACGAACTGCCGCGCCGTACGCGCCGAGGCGATCGGCGACCACGCTCACGGTGTCCATGCCGTCGACGGCGTCGAGCGGGTACTCGCTCAGCGTCGACGCCTCGGCCGCCATGCGTGCAGTGCCGAGCGCGAGCCCACCGAGGGTCGTCGCACGTTCAGCGATCGTGTCCACGAACTCGAGCACGTTTTCGGCGACCTGGTCGTAAAGGAGGTGCAGCTGGATGAAGTCGCTGCCCTTGACGTTCCAGTGCGCCTGCTTCAGCTGCGAATAGAGGTCGAACGTGTCGGCGAGCCGCGCGTTCAGGAGCTTGATGAGCTCCTCGCGCTTGTCGTCGGCGATGTCGATCCGGGTCTCGAACGTTCGACGCGTCTGAGTTGCCATGATGTCCTCCCCGCGGGTTTGCTTCTGTTGGGCGCCCTGGGATATTAGGTACCGGGATGAGCGAAGTGCGGATCGACAAATGGCTCTGGGCGGCGCGCTTCTTCAAGGCCCGAAGCGCCGCGACCGCGGCCGCCGCAGGCGGTCGCGTGCGCGTCAACGGTGAGCGCGCGAAGCCGTCCAAGACGGTGCGCGCGGGAGACACGGTCGAGGTCACGGTCGGGACGGTCCGGCGGATCGTGAATGTGCTCGACGTCGCGGAGCGCCGCGGCTCGGCGAGCGTGGCGGCAACGTTGTACGCCGAGACGCCCGACTCCATCGCAGCGCGCGAGCAGCACGCGGCCGAGCGGCGGCTCGCGCGCCCGCTGGGAGCCGACCTCGGCGCCCGCCCGACCAAGCTGGAGCGGCGGCGGCTCGAGGCCCTCCGGCGCGGGATGCGCCGCCGCGGCTATTAGAGGCTTAGGCGAGGAAGGGCGCCAAGCGGACCGCGAGCTCCGTCCGGTGCTCGTCGGTGTCGAACGCATGCAGCGGATGTGGAGGCAGGACGTGCTCCGTCAGCTTGCCCGCGCGCCTGACGTACACGACAGGCACGATCCTGCCGCCCTCGTCGTACTCGATCGCGGCAGCGAACGCATCTGAGTCGCCCCGGTCGACGAACTCGGCGAGCGGCACGATCCCTTCGTCGCGGATGCCGTGCGTCGCATCGACGCTGACCACCCGCGCGAGGTAGCTCTTCTGGATCCAGAGCTCGGGCGCCCGCGCGAGCTCGTCAAGGAGGAACGGCTCGACCTCGTCTCGCGACAGGATGCGCCGCTCGCCCGCGAGCCCGAAGTGCTTCTGGGCGATGTGCAGCGCGAGAACGCGCGCGTTGTAGCGAAAGCCGTTAACCGAGGTCGAGTTGGCCGTCGCACCGTGCTTCCGCAGCCCGGCCGACGCCGACGTCGCGTTGCCGGCGAAGTAGATCCCCGGGACGGAGACGCTTTCCCAGTACGGCGTCTGCGCAGGCAGCCGTCCGTCGCCGATCGTCGCGACGCCCAGGTCGGGCAGGTCGCGGAGCGGGACGCGGAAACCCGTCGCCGCGACGATCTCTTCGCTCTCGAGGACGAGTTTGCCGTCCCACGAGGTGCCGCTCACGTGAATGCGATAGCCGTCGGCGTTCCGCTCGATCCGCTCGATCGCTGCGTCGACGACGTAGCTCCCAGAGCCTCCACGTACGTACTCGTCGAACGGCTGCAGGTAGCGAAGGCGAAGCGGCGAGAACGCGAGCACCGTCGTGTCCACCGGCCGCGGCGACGCAAGCACGATCTTCCGCGCCCACGGCAAGAGGCCCTGGGCGACCTCGAAGCCCGAGTTCCGCTTCCCAACGATGAACACGCTCTTGCCCGCGTAGCGGTCAGGTGTCTGCGTGTCGGCGTAGTGCGGCGCTTCCTCGAGTCCCGGGATCCGCGGCCTCCACGGATCGGTCGCGCCGAGTGCGAACACGCACGCGCGGCAGCGATAGTCCCCGTCCGTCGTCGTGAGCGTGAACTGCTCGTCTTGCTGCGTCGTCGACAGCCACTCGCACTCGTAGCGGACACGGACGCCGCCGCGCTTGGCGAACTCGACCAGCGCGGACTCCATCTCGTGGCGCGCCGGAAGATCGAACGCACGGTCCATGAACTCGGGCGCGAGCGCGCGGTGACTCGGCTCGTCGCCGAGGAGGCTGTTGTGGTCGTACCACTCGTACTCGCGGGTGCCGCGCTCGAACGGCGCGTCCGGCTTCGTCCAGCTGATCAGGCGCTGGTAGACGGGGAACTTCCGGAACATGCCGCCCGGCCCCTCGTCGCGCGAGATGACTGCGCAGCGCTCGACTCCCGCCCGTGCGAGCGAATACGCCGTCTGCAGGCCTCCCGGCCCGCTGCCGACCACGACGACGTCGTAGTCGCCCGGAGGGAACGGCTTCTCCGTCAGCCCCGCCAAGCGTTCGCGGCGCGCAGCCGCCGCGCTTCGACCTGCAGCATCCGGTACATCACGTTCGGCTGACGCAGCATGAAGGCCTTCAGCTCGTTGTCCGGGATCGTCAGGCAGCGAAGCATCGTCGTCGCGGTGACGTCCGCCGTCGGCAACTCGTCGGTGAGGATCGAGATCTCGCCAAAGAAATCTCCGCGCGTCAGCCTCGCGCGTTCCTGCCCGGAGATCACGACATTCGCCTCCCCCTCGAGGATTACGTAGAAGCCACTCCCCGTCATGCCTTCGCGAATCACACGCTGCCCTTCGGCGAAGACCTCCTCGGTGAAGGTGTGCGCGAGTGCCTCGACCTGCGGGTACGGCAGATCGGCGAAGAGGCTCAACCGCGAAAGGGTCTCGACCAGGTTGTCGGTTCCGGCCTCCACCCGTTCAGCCTACAGCGGGCAGGAGCGATGAGATCGAACGGCGGCGGCGGTCTTTGATGCACATAGTTCCGAAGGGAGGCGCCGATGAAAAAACTGATCCTCGATATCTCGATGTCGCTCGACGGCTTCGTCGCCGGGCCGAACCAGACGCTCGAAGAGCCGCTCGGCAAGGGCGGCGAGCTGCTGCATGAGTGGGCGATCCGCCTCGCGGCCTGGCGTGAGCCGCACGGCCTCGAGGGCGGCGAGACGAACGCCGATAGCCAGGTGTTCGCCGAATCGATCGCCGCCACGGGCGCGGTCGTCATGGGCCGACGGATGTTCAGCGGCGGCGCGGGGCCATGGGCGGACGACCCCAACGCGGACGCCTGGTGGGGAGACGATCCGCCGTTCCACGTACCCGTGTTCGTGATCACGCATCACGCGCGTGAGACGGTCGTCAAGCAGGGCGGAACGTCCTTCACGTTCGTCACCGACGGCGTCGAGTCCGCGCTCGAGCAGGCTCGCGCGGCCGCGGGAGACAAGGACATCTCGCTCGCAGGCGGCGCGGAGGCAGCGCAGCAGTACCTGCGGGCGGGGCTGCTCGACGAGCTGCAGGTGCACGTCGTGCCCCTGCTCCTGGGCGGCGGCGTCTCGCTCTTCGGCAGCCTCGATATCGATCCGGCCGAGCTCGAGCAGACACGCGTCATCGCGTCGCCCTCGGTGACGCACCTCAGGTACTCGGTGAAGCGCGGAGCGCAAGCGTCGTGAGCCTGACGGCGCCGCTTCCTCCCGCCCGGCACCTGCTCCGCGCGAAGGACCTGATCGACGCGCGGTACCGCGAGCAGCTCGAGGTCCCGACCCTCGCCCGCGCGGCGCACCTGTCGCCCGCGCATTTCAGCCGCGAGTTCCGCCGCGCGTTCGGTGAGACGCCCCACCGGTACCTCCTCACACGCCGCCTCGAGCGCGCGGCCGCGCTTCTCCGCAACACCGACCACAGCGTTGCCGACATCTGCCTCGACGTCGGGCTGCGCAGCGTCGGCTCATTCACGACGAGCTTCACCCAGACGTTCGGCGTCTCCCCCACGGCCTATCGCGCCGCGCACCCCCCGGCGACGCGTGCGCGCATCCCGACCTGCGTGCTGCTCGCATGGGCGCGCCCGCAGTCCAGCAGTTTTCGAGAAGACAGAGGCGCGCGACGCCAGTAGCGTCGTGGCCGACCCGACGACAGAAAGGACGACCACGATGCTGAAGCAGCTCACGAACGTGCAGGTGTGGGTGCACGACCAGGACGATGCGCTCGCCTTCTACACCGAGAAGCTCGGAATGGAGCTCCGCGAAGACGTCACCGTGCCGGAGATGGGCAACTTCCGCTGGCTCACCGTCGGCGTGCCGGGCCAGGACGTGGCGATCACGCTGATGGCCGTGCCCGGCCCGCCGGTGTTCGACGACGACACGCGCGAGAAGATCACGTCGCTCATGGCGAAGGGCGCCTCCGGCGGTCTTTTCTTCTCCACCGACGACTGCCGCGCCACGTACGACGAGCTCAAGGATCGCGGCGTCGAGTTCTCGCAGGAGCCGACGGAGCAGCCGTACGGCATCGACGCCGGCTTCCGTGACCCGTCCGGCAACTCGATGCGCGTGGCGCAGTTGAAATAGTGCGAGCGTGACCACGCTCGCCGTCGAGACGCCGCACGGCCAGGCGAAGGTGTACCTGCATCTCGCCGAGCGGCCGCGCGGCGCGCTCGTCCTCGGTCACGGCGCCGGCGGAGGCGTGGCGGCGCCGGATCTAGTTGCCGCGACGAACGCAGCGCAGGCGGAGGGATTCACCGTCGCACTCGTAGAGCAGCCGTACCGCGTCGCGGGCCGGCGCTCGCCTGCTCCTGCGAAGCAGCTCGACGCCGCCTGGACGACCGTCGTCGAGCATCTGGTCGCCGACGAGCTGCGCGGCCTGCCGCTCGTAACAGGAGGCCGCTCCGCGGGCGCGCGCGTCGCCTGCCGCACAGCGACCGCGACCGGCGCCGTCGGCGTGCTCTGCCTCGCATTCCCATTGCAGCCGCCGCGCCGCTCCGGAAGCGTCCCTGCACCGAGCCGGCTCGCGGAGCTCGACGCAGTGACGGTTCCGGTGCTCGTCGTCCAGGGCAGGAGCGACCAGTTCGGCATGCCACCTCCCGGGCCGACGCGAACCGTCGCGCAGGTGCCCGGCAACCACAGCCTGAGAAGTGACCAGGAGGCCGTGCGGGACGCCGTGCAAGCTTGGCTCGCCGTGCTGGGCCGATGAGTTCCGCCCGCTAACTCGGTCCTTTCTTCAATGACCACTCCCGCACCGCGCACGATCGCCTTCGCGATCGAAGGCCCGATCGCGCGCACGGACCTGCCCGGCCTGTGCGCCCGCGTGTGCGAGCTCCTTCAGACAAGCAACGCGGGCATAGCCCTCTGCGACGTCTCGGGTATCGACGTCGACGCGGTTACGGTCGATGCACTTGCTCGGCTCCAGCTCGGAGCCCGGCGCAGCGCCTGTCAGGTGAGGCTGTGCAACGCGTCGGACGAGCTGCGCGAGCTCGTCGAGTTCATGGGCCTTCGCGACGTGCTGCCGGAGTAGCTACGCCTCGAGCCGGGCAGGCAAGCCGAAGAGCGGGAACAGCGTCTCGGTGCCGAGGAAGAACGTGAACTCGACGATGCGGCCGTTCTCGATCTCGAGCACCTGTAGCGCCCACGGGTCGTAGCCCTGCCCGGATTCGCTCGGCTTGTACTGCCCGAACGCGGGCGAGCCGTTGGCCGATTTTGTCGGGATGACGCGCGAGCCGCTACAGCCGATGCCCGGGCCGGACCACCACGCGAAGATGTCGTCGCGACCGCTCAGCCAGAGATCGAACGGCGGCATCGACTGCGTCGCATCCTCGTGGACGAGTGCCGTGAGCGCCTCCATGTCGTAGCGCTCGAACGCCTCGACGTAGCGCGCGAGCAACTCCCGCTCGGGCTCGTCGAGCGCCGGCGAGGTGTCCGTGGCGCTGAGGTTGCTCTCGTCGAGAGTCGCGCGCGCACGCTGAAGCGCGCTGTTGACGGACGCGACACTCGTCTCGAGCAGCTCCGCGACCTCGCTCGCCTTCCAGCGGAGCACCTCGCAGAGGATCAGCACCGCGCGCTGGCGCGGCGGCAGGTGCTGCAACGCCGCGACGAACGCAAGCCGGATCGTCTCGTGCGCCACCGCCAGCTCGGCTGGATCGCCGTCCGAAGCAACGAGGCCATCGGGCACGGGCTCGATCCAGGTCACTTCCGGCAGCGTGTGCAGGTTCGCCTCGACGGGCTCGCGCGCCGGCCCGAGATCCATCGGACGCGCACGCCGCTCGCGGCCCTTCAGCATGTCGAGGCAGACGTTCGTTGCGATCCGGTACAGCCACGAACGCAGTGCCGCGCGACCCTCGAAGCGGCCGATGCCTCGCCACGCCCGCAGCAGCGTGTCCTGAACCGCGTCCTCGGCCTCGAACGGCGAGCCGAGCATCCGGTAGCAGTACGCGGTGAGCTCGCGTCGGTGCGCCTCGAGTTCGCTGAAGGCGGGCGCGGCCGTGAGGGACGAACCTTCCACGGCCGCCATCCTAGAGATCCGAACCCGCCACGCGCGTCAGTGCGCGGACGCGATGCGCTTCGCGATCTGCGCGGCGTCCCTCCCCACCCCGCCGACGTTCTCCGACGTGAACGAAACGAGAAAGTCGAGACCGAGAAAGTAGAGACCGGACTCGGGCGCGGCCCCACGGTCGTGGACCGGCTCGCCATCCTCGCCGAAGACGGGCACCTCGATCCAGCCGAAGTCTGGCCGGAAGCCCGTGCACCAGATCACGTTCGCCGCCTCGATGACGCGCCCGTCCTCGAGCACAGGCAATCCGTTCTCGACCCGGACAGTCCTCGGCACGCGCTTGATTCCGGCGGCGAGCAGATGGTCCGGCTTGACCCGGACGAGCGGCGCACCTTCCGCGAGCACTTTCGGCCGCACCTTGCGGCCGAGCGGGGTCTTGACGGTGAGGATGCGCGAGGCAACGAACCAGAGGATCGGCGTGACGACATGCGCCTTCCTGCTCTCGATGTTCACCGGAATGTGGCCCTTGTCTGGACCCGAGAGCCACGTCCCGTGGCTGCGGCTCAGTTCCATCGCAATGTCGGCCCCCGAGTTGCCCGCCCCGACGAGGAGGACGTCGCCCTCGCGCAGCTGTGACGGCTCGCGGTACTCGCTGGAGTGCATCTGCACGATGCGCGGGTCGAGCTCGGCTGCGAAGTCGGGAACGTTCGGCGTGCCGTAGAACCCTGTAGCGACGACGACGTGATGGGCCTCAAAGCGCCGGTCGCCCGAGAAGGCGACGTACCGGTCTCCATCCTTGATGAGGCGGTCGACGCCGGTGCCGCTGCGCACGGGGAGCTCGAAACGCTCCGCGTACGCCTCGAGGTAGTCGGCGACCTCCTTGGCCGTCGGAAACGACCACCGAGGCGCCGGGAACGACCAGCCCGGCAGGCCGTCGAAGCGCGCAGGCGTGAAGAGGCGAAGCGAGTGCCACGTGCGTGTGCGCCACGAGCCGCCGATCCGTTCGTTCGCGTCGAGGATGACGAACGGCCGTCCCTGCCTCTTCAGGTGGTAGCCCATCGCGAGGCCGGCCTGGCCCCCGCCGATCACGATCGTGTCGAACCGCTCGGTCGCCGCTTCGGTGAGCGAGACTGCGCCACGATGTTCGTAGGTTGTCTCCTGTGCCGCCATGACTTTCCCTCCTTGTGTGTCGAATGAGTCCCTGCAACGACGGTAAGGAGGACGACGCCCACGCGCATCGCGCGGATCCGCCATCTTGCGGAGGACGACGCGTGGTTATTTCTGACTAGACGAGGTCGTGCTCGAACGCGAACGCGCCCGCGGCCGTGCGCGACGGCACGCCGAGCTTGGTGAAGATGTTCTGCACGTGTCGCGCGACGGTGTGCTCGCTGATGACGAGCGTTGCCGCGATCTCGCGGTTGCTTTTTCCGGTGGCGACGAGACGCAGTACTTCCAGCTCGCGCGGCGTCAATCCGTGCGCGTCGGCGGGCTCGGCTCGTCCCGTTAGCGAGTCGACCCACGCCACGTCGGGAGCCGCGCCAAGCTCGTCGAACGTCTCCCGTGCCGCGCCCAGCTCCAGCTCGAAAGCGTCGTCGTCTCCCACGGCACGGCACGCGAGCCCAAGGAGCACGCGTGCGTGCGCGGCCTCGTACGGCGCCTGCAGGTCGCGCCACGCCTGCGACGCCTGGCGAAGCGGTCCGAGTGCGGTCGCCGCGTCGCCATGGGCAAGCTCGACGGCGCCGCGCGCGTGATCGCGCATTGCGGCCAGCACTCCACTCTCGTAGCGCTCTGAGATCTCCGCAAGCTCGCGGCACCCGTCGCGCGCCGCGTCGGCATCTCCAACGGCCAGCATGATCTGGACGTAAGCCGGGAGGAGGCTCGCCAGCCGCAGAGTCTCCGTCGTCTCGCTCATGACGCGACGGATCGAGGCTGCGGCTGCGTCGCCCTTGCCCTGTGCGAGCCGCAACAGGGCGAGCCCAGGCTGGGGCTCCCAGCCAAAACGGCTCGCTTCCTTGTACGCGTTCTCCGCGGCATCCAGCTCTCCCCGCAGCCGGTGGATGTCGCCCTGCAGGTAGGACGCCTTCGCAGCGGCTCCCGTGTTCATCGCGCGCTCGAAGCGCGCGCCTGCGCGCTGCGCCTCTTCGACCGCAGCCGTCCACGCACCGTGCAGCTGCATGATCTCGGCGCGGTGGACCATGCACCTTCCGGTGAACGCCATCAGCTCGGGTTGCCGATCGCACCACGCCTTCAGCGCCGCGGTCCACTCCTGCGCACGGCGCAACTCGTAGACCTCCTCGCAAGCGGCGATCACGCCGCAATACACGATCCCGGTCACGATCGGCGACAGCGAACCGGTCGTCGCCGCCACCATCGCCTCATCGAGCAAGCCGAGTCCCTCGCGCACTCGACCGGCTTTGATCAGCCAGCCGCCTTGTCCGTGCATCGCGAGCGCGACGAGATCTCGGTCGCCGAAGCGCTCTCCGATCTCCGCCGCGGCGGCCGCTGTCGCGGACGCGCCTTCGAGGTCGCCCGCTGCGTCGTGCTGGAAGGCGACCGGCATCAGGAGGTAGCCGCGCTCGACGCAGTCCTCCGACTCGCGCTCGACCAACCGTTGTGCGCGGCCGAGCCATCCCGTAGCGGGACCCACTTCGCCGCGAAGGGCGAGGTTCATCCCGAGCCAGAAGGCGCAGCGCACTGCGAGAAGGATCTCGCCGTCGTCGAGATACGCGTGATGAGCGCGGTCGAGGAACGTCATGAACTCGTCCTCGCGACCAAGCAGATACGCCGATTGCGACAGCAGCACGAGGTCCGGGGCCTCCAACGGCGCAGCCTGATCGGCTCGCTTCAGCGACTCGAATGCTCCCGCCCATGCTTCGTGCGCATAGAGCTCGCGGCCCTGCTCGAGGTCGGCGTTCGTGGGAGGCATCGAGCTCCCCGGATCTTCGCGCAGGCGGCTAGGCCGCTCTGCCGAACCGCTCGGCCGCGCGTGCTCGCCGCCGCGCCGCCTCGACCTCGCGGTCCTTAGGCGGCGCAGACGTGACGAGGCTCTCGAGGAGCTTCACGGTCGCCTGCGTGACCTCGGCGACTGCGATCTCGAAAGCTCCGGCGTTGGCATGCGACGGCTTCTGCATGCCGCTCACCTTGCGCACGTACTGAAGAGCAGCCGAGCTGATCTCCTCGGCGGTCGCCGGGGGCTCGAAGTTGTGGAGTGTTCTGATATTCCGGCACATGCGTCCACCGTATCTATTCGGCGATCGCGACGGCGTCGATCTCGATCAGGACGTCGTCGCGGAAGAGCCGGCTGACCTCGACGAGCGTGCTCGCGGGCGGGTGGTCCGTCTTTACGTACTCGTCGCGGATCGCCCGCACTGCGGTCAGCTCGCTCACGTCCACGAGGTAGTAGTTCAGTTTCACGACGTCCGCCCAGGTGGTGCCGGCGGCGTCGAGCGCCGCTTGCAGGTTCTCGAACACCTGCCGCGCCTGTGATTCGAGGTCCTCGCCCACGAGCTTCCCGTCTCGATCGAGCGGAACCTGGCCGGACACGTAGATGACGCGGCCCGCCCGAACCTCGACGACGTGGCTGTACCCGAACGGAGGCGGAAGCGTCTCCGGAGAGTGAAAGCGTCGCACGCCGTCATTCTGCATAGGCTGCAAAAGGCTCTCACATAATGACGTTCGTCGATCCGGGCGCAATCGGCGAGTGCGATGCAAGGACGCAGAGAGGCCCGATAGTCGTGACTATCGGGCCGACCGAGGACGCTGCAGCGTGCCGCGAGTGCGGCCGGGCGGCACAATCGCTCATTGTGTGAGAGCCTCTGAAACCGTGGACGCCGACGCGATCGAGTTGCGCGTGCTCGGGTGCCTGATCGAGAAGCAGCGGACGACGCCCGAAGCGTACCCCCTATCGCTGAACTCGCTCCGCCTCGCCTGCAACCAGTCGACCAACCGCGAGCCCGTCGTGGAGTACGACGAGCCGACGATCCGCGCTGCGCTGGACCGGCTCTCGCGCAAAGGCTGGACGCGGCTTGCGAGCGGGCGTGGCAGCCGAGCGGTCAAGTTCCGGCACCTGTTCGACGAGGCACTCGGCGTGTCGGACAAAGAGATCGCCGTGCTCTGCGTGCTGATGCTGCGCGGGCCGCAGACGCCCGGCGAGCTGAAGCAGCGAACGCCTCGGCTCCATAGTTTCGCCGGCCTCGACGACATCGAGCACGTGCTCGACGGCCTGATCGAGCGCGAGCTCGTCGCGCGCCTGCCGCGGCGCCCAGGGCAGAAGGAGCAACGCTATGAGCACCTGCTCGGCGGTGACGCTCCGAGCGAGGAGCCCGCGCCGGTCGATGCAGTGGAGGACGACCGGCTGACCGGGCTCGAGCATGCCCTGACCGAGCTGAAGGACGACGTCGCGTCGCTACGCAGCGAGCTCGCATCGCTGCGCAGGCAGCGTGAGGACTAACTCGCCGTCCACTCGCGCACGTCGGTGACGTCGACCGCGAGCACCGGCCCGTCGGGCGACTCGGCGCGGTACTGCTCGTACTTGGCGGTCAACAACGCCAGCGCATGCGCAAGCTCGTCGCCGTCGTCGAGAACGCGTGCGCGGCCGCGCACGCGTATCCACCACAGCCGCCGCCAGTCCTCCTCGTAGTGGTCGACGAGGATCGTCACGTCAGGACGGGCGCGCGCGTTTTCGATCCGCCGCAGCGTCCGCGAGCTTTTCGGCTTCGAGTCGACGGCCGAGTAGATCGTGTCGCCTTCGACGGCGAACACGATCGGGACGAGATGCGGCCTCCCGTCCGGATCGGTTGTCGCCAGCCTTGCAACGCGTGCCCCGGCTAGTCTCGCGTGATGCACTTCGGCGTGATCCTGCCGAACTACGGCTCGGGCTCGTCGCCTCAGGGAATCCGCCGCACCACTGAACTGGCAGAGGAGCTCGGCTTCGATTCGGTGTGGACGACGGAGCACATCGTCGTCGGCCCCGAAGGAGTCGATCCGTACGGCCGCGTGTACGACTCCCTGGTCACGCTCGGCTGGATCGCGGGCTGGACCGAGCGCATCGCACTCGGAACGTCCGTCGTCATCCTGCCGCTGCACAACCCGTTCCACCTCGCGAAGCAGGTGGCGACGCTGCAGGGACTCGCCGGCCGCACGGTCACGCTCGGCGTCGGCATTGGCTGGCATCGGGACGAGTACGAGTTCATGGGCGTCGAGTTCGATGGCCGCGGGAGCCGGGGCAACGAGGCGATCCGCCTGCTCCGCGCGCTCTGGCGCGGCGAGCCCTCCTTCGAGGGCCGCTTCTGGTCCTTTCGTGACGCGACGGCGGAGCCGCGTCCCGACCCGTTGCCCGAGATCTGGGTCGGCGGCAGCTCGCCGCAGGCGCTGCGACGCGCGCGAGAGCTCGGCGACGCGTGGCACCCGTCGCGTGGGTCCGACGTCGCGCACGTTCGGAGCGTCAAGGGGGAGCATTCCGACTTGCGCGTGATCCCGCGAACGACGCCGGACAAGGTGGACGCGATGCTGGATGCAGGGGCCGAGGGCGCCGTCGTCACCTTCGCGAGTGAGAGCGCAATGCGCGAGTTCGCGCGCGCGCATCTCGACTGAGTTGTGAACGCCGACGAGTTCATCCTCGACACGACGACGGTCCGGGAGTTCGTCGCAGGCGTCCGCACCACGATCGCGACAGCACGCTCGCCGCAGGACGCGTGCGACGGGATCCGCCCTTCCTTCGCCGCGCTCCTGGGCGACGCGGCCTGGCTCCCCGACGAGTACGCGTCAGATGCGCCGGAGAGCGGCATGGGCGGCGGCATCGGCCAGTGGTTGCTCTTCCGCGCCGGTGACGGCTCGCTCTCGCTGTTCTCGCTTGTCGTACCCCCGGGCGTCGAGACGCCTGTGCACGACCATCTCGCGTGGGGACTCGTCGGGCTGTACCGCGGAACGCAGGACGAGGAGATCTACGCCGCCGGCGACGGCGGGCTCGAGCTCGCCGAGCGCCGCGCGCTCGTTCCGGGCGACTTCTACGCGTTGCTTCCGCCTGCGAACGACATCCACCGCGTGCGAACGACGTCCTCCGAGACCTCCGTCTCGATCCACCTCCTGACGAACGACACGGGCTGCATCTGGCGCCACGCGTACGACTTGGAGACCGGCGAGCAGCGCGCATTCCGCTCCGGCTACGTGAACGTCGCCTGCGCCAATCCATGAACGCGCAGCGACCGTAGTCCTTCGTACACACGAACAAGGGACCAAAGGAGGTGGCATTCGTGGCCACACTCGAAACGCAAAGAGCCCGGAGAGACGGCATCGGGTCGTGGAGTCGCAAGCGCTGGCTGGTGCTTGGCGCGATCTCGATCATCGCCGTCATCGCCGTGGCGTTGATCGTCATGTACGGCGGCGGAGGCGGATCCGGGGTCGGAGGCGGCTACTAGATCTAGCCTGCCGAGATGGTGGACGAGGGGCGCAAGCCCTTCGTCCGCGTCGTTTTACCTCCGTCTTACGAAGGCTTCACCGGGAACTGACCCGCGCCGGGGACAGTGAGACTCGATCCCGACTACGGAGGTAGGCGATGACGAGCAAGAAAACGATCGGACTTCTGGCGGCGCTGTGCCTGGCACTCCTCGCGGTGAGTGCGGCGCAGGGCGCCGGCCCGGGAGCCCGATACGTCTTTCGCGGGCATCTGCTCGCGACTCCGCCCGCGAACGCGACGTCGATCTCGATCTCGGTCGAGGGCGGAAACAGAATCGCCCTGCAGAAGATGCTCGGCGCGAGCGTCAACCAGACGTTCGCGGTCGGCACGGGCACTGAGTTCCTCAAGTGGTCGCACGGCGTGCCGACGATCGTGCACTCCAACGATCTCACCGCCGGCGACTGGGTCGTCATTCGTCTTCATGCGCCCTGGCGGGCCACGCTCGCGCAGGTCGAAGCCCGGCCCGCGAGCATCGTGTCCGACCGCGTCAGCGAGCCCACGCCCCCAACCCGGCCGTTGTTCCTCTACCGGGGAACCCTCGCTGCGCCGGCCGGCGCGAGCTCGCTGACGCTCAACGTCCGCGGGGGTAACCGACTGGCGCTCAGGACGCTGATCGGCCAGTCCAACCAGCAGACGTTCACCTACGGCCCGGAGACGATCTTCCTCCTCTGGCAAGGCAAGGTTCCGTCCGTGATCGCGCCCTCTCAGCTCACGGTCGGAGAGCGGGTCACGATCAGGATCCGCGCGCCAAGACACTCGACTCTCAGCCAGGTCGAGTTGACGCCCGCGCGGCACGTCGGCGAGCACGAGCCGGCGAACACGTCCGTCACGAGCTGATCGTCCCGCTCCGCAGCGTGGAGGCCGGCGCCGCACCGGCCTCCACGCTTTACGTGTCGAGCACGCTTTACGTGTTGCTTACACGGCCGAGCGCCGAATGCTCATCTTTCAGTCGCACAATGCGGGCATGCGACGCCTGATCGCGCTTGCAACCGCTGCGACGACGATCGTCGCGCTCGCCCTGGTCCAGGCCGGCGCCGCCGGGCCGGGCGCGTCGCTCGGCAACTTCTTCTTCGGCCCGAAGCTCGTACGCGCCGAGGTGGTGACGAACGAGGCAGGGACGATCCATGACTACCGCGTCGACCGCGGCCGCATCCGCGGGATCACGCGAGCGACCCTGAGCTTGACGCTGCTCGAGCGCGACGGGACGCTCGTCACCGTTTCGGTGTCGCCGACGGCCAACATCACACTCGGCGGCGCCAGCGTCCCGTTCACGCGCCTCCGCCGCGGCTTCACCGCAACGACGGTCCGCGACGGCGCCGCGGCGGCCTCCATCGTGCAGGCGACGCGCTAAGCGCGATGCCAGACGTCCCGCGCGCAGGCACCGCGCTCGTCGTCGAGGACGAAGACAGCATCGCCACACTCGTCCGCTCCTACCTGGAACGAGATGGGTTCACGATCGTTCGGGCGCGCAGCGGCGAGGAGGCGCTGAAGGAGCTGGAGCGAAACCCCGTCCGCGTCGTCGTGCTCGACATCGGCCTGCCGGACATCGACGGTTTCGACGTCTGCAGCCGCATCCGCGAGCACTCCCGCGTGCCCGTCGTGATGCTCACCGCACGCGACGAGGAGCCCGATCGCATAACTGGCCTGGAGCTCGGCGCCGATGATTACGTGACCAAGCCGTTCTCTCCGCGCGAGCTGCTAGCGCGCGTGAAGGCGGTGCTCCGCCGGACCGAGGCGTGGTTGGACGAGCCCGAGCTTTCGCTCGCCGACGTCGTCGTCCGCAGCGACGCGAGGGAGGCGACCGTCGCCGGAGTCCCCGTCGAGCTGACGACGAAGGAGTTCGATCTGCTCACGATCCTCCTCGGCAACCCGGACCGCGTGCTGACGCGCGAGCTGCTGCTCGACCGCGTCTGGGGCCTCGCGTTTCCGGGCGGGACACGCACCGTCGACATGCACGTCGCGTCCCTTCGCCGCAAGCTCGGCCGCCCGGAGCTGATCCGGACGGTGCGCGGCGCCGGCTACAAGGCCGCGCGCGTATGAGTCGGGTTCTGCGGCTCTCCGCGCCGCGCTCCCTGCGGATGCAGCTCCTCGCGGCGATCGTCGTCGTCGTGCTCGTTGCCGCGGCGATCTCGCTCGTCGTCGGCGCCGTGCTGACCCGCCGAGCGGTCGACCGCTCCGTGCTCCAGGACGTAGCGCAGCAGGCCGATCTCCTCGCCGAGCGCGAGCGCGTTGCGCTTCTGCCGCTCGGCCATCTCGAATCGCTGCGCACGTTCCTCGCGCGTCAGGACGAGCGCGCGATCGTCGCCCCGCTCGGCCGGCCGTCCAAGTACCTGCCGGGCGAAGCCGCCTCGCGCGTCCGCACGTCGGGCCGGAGCGACGGCACGATCGCGGTGGACGGCAAGGACTGGTTCTACGCTGCGCGACCGGTTGCGGGACGCGCGCTCGTACTGTTGCGTCCTCGCGTCGTCGGCGCCGCCGCCTGGCGGCCGTACCTCGAAGGGCTGCTGCTCGCGGCGGCGATCAGCGTGGCGCTCGCGGCCGCGATCTCGTTTCTGCTCGCACGGCGGATCGCGCGCCCGGTGCGTCGAGTCGCCGAGGCGAGCCGCCGTCTTGCAGCCGGCGCCGACCCCGGCGCGATTCCCGCGGAGGGCGCAGCGGAGCTCAGATCCCTTGCCGAGTCGTTCAACGACATGGCGATCCAGCTCGAGCACGCACGCGACGCCGAGCGCGCGTTCCTCCTCTCGGTCAGCCATGAGCTGAAGACGCCGCTCACCGCAGTCCTCGGCTACGCGGAAGGACTCGCGGACGGCGCCGTCGACGTGGAGACCGCAGCCGCGACGATCGCACGTGAAGGCCGCCGTCTCGACCGCCTCGTGCGCGACCTGCTCGATCTCGCACGGATGAACCGCCACGAGTTCGCCGTTCGGAGCGAGCCTCTCGATCTCTGCGCGATCGCGGCCGACTGCATCGGGCGCCACGAGGCACAGGCGGAGTCCTATGGGATCGAGCTCTCGCTCGACACGGCCGACGAAGCATTCGCGCGCGGGGACGCCGACCGCGTGCTCCAGGCACTCTCGAACCTCGTCGAGAACGCACTCCGCGTCTCACCGCCAGGGGGCTCCGTCCGGATCATCGTCCGCCCGGGCTTGCTCGCGGTCGAGGACGAAGGCCCCGGCCTGAAGCCCGACGAGGTGCCGCGCGCGTTCGAGCGCTTCTTCCTCCACTCGCGCTACGCGGGCACGCGCCCCGTCGGAACGGGGCTCGGCCTCGCGATCGTCGACGAGCTCGCGCGCGCGATGGGAGGCGTTGTGTCGGTGCGCAGCGAACCGGGCGGCACGCGCTTCTCGCTCCGGCTCCCGGCAGAGACCGGCAGCCGTCAGAACGAGACGGTCCACAGCAGCAACAGATAACCGCCGTACCACGCCGATGCGAGCGCGAGTGCGGGAACAATGACCGCAGCCACGCGCACGCGCGCATGTGCAAGCGCGACCGCCACTGGCAGCAGCAGCGGGAACGCAGGCAGCAGGAAGCGCGCCTTCGCGTGGTAGTAGCCGGCGCCGCCAATCGTGAGCACGAGCAGCCCGGCGGCATACGCGAGCAACGGCCACGGCGGCCGCAGAAACACGAGCAGAACGAACAGGACGACTGACGTGAGCAGGATCGCCGTCACCTCGTAGAGCTCGAACGCGGCCGCCTCGAGCAGCACCCGGTTGACGAGCGTGTGCAGCGTCGCCGAGCCGCCGTCGAAGTGCAGGTGCCAGCCCTTGTCCTGCATGTAGAACCAGCCGTCCGAGCGGTCGAGGGCGTGTCCAACCCAGGCGAGGTAACCGAGCAGCCCGAGCGGCGCGAGCAGCGCAGCGGCCCACGGACGCCAGCCGTCGCGGCGGCCGATCACAGCCGCGACGACAACCACGCCGACGAGCACGCCGGACGTAGCGCGCGTCGTCCCGGCGAGCAGGCACAGCGTCCCCGCCGTCAGCCACTGCCGGCGGAGTAGCGCGTACAGTGACCACGCGCACAACGCGGTGAAGAGGCTCTCCGAGTACACCATCGACTCGACGATCGCGTGCGTCTGGATCCCCCACAGCACGGCGAGCACGACGCCGACGCGACGGCCGTAGACGAGGTCGCCGACGGCGAAGATTCCCCACGCTGCCGCAACTCCGGCGAGCCACGACGTCACGATTCCGGCCCAGAGGACGCTCATGCCCGTGACGGACGCCACCACGTCGATCAAATACGGATAGCCCGGGAAGAAGACGACATTCGTGTTGACGAGAGTCCCGTTGGCCCTATGCGTAAGGCTCGTGTCGTAGCCATGCTCTGCGATGTCGATGAACCAACGCCCGTCGAAGCCGCCGAGCAGCGGCGAGACGTGCTCGCCGAAATGACGTGCCATGACCCACAGCACGAGGAGACCGAGCGCGCGCACCGCGACGTAACCGGCGAGCGCGGGCGCCGCCGCGCGCACTGCCGTGAAGCGTGCCGCGGTCTTGGTCTCTCGGGCTCCGATGCAGTGAGATTAAGCTCCGAGGCCGGATGCTGGGACTACCGGATGCAATCCAAGCCTGCCTGTTCGACCTCGACGGTGTGCTGACTCCGACCGCGAAGCTGCACGCTGCAGCCTGGAAGCAGATGTTCGATGACTTCCTGCGCAAGTGGGCCGAGCGCACAGGTGAGCCGTTCGTTCCGTTCGACCCGGTCCACGACTACGACACGTACGTCGACGGCCTGCCCCGCAGCGACGGCGTGCGCTCGTTTCTCGTGTCTCGCCGAATCGAGCTCCCCGAGGGGGACCCGAACGATCCGCCGGACACCGAGACGATCGCCGGTCTGGGCAACCGCAAGAACGAGATCGTACTGCGCTTGATTCGCGAAGAGGGCGTCGAGCCGTACGAAGGCTCCGTGCGGTACGTCGAGGCCGCCCGAGGAGCGGGCCTGCGCTGCGCGGTCGTCTCCTCGAGCGCGAACTGCCGCGCCGTCCTCGAGGGGGCCGGGATCGCCGACCTGTTCGACGAGGTCGTCGACGGCGTCGTGCTCGAGCGCGAGCATCTGAAAGGAAAGCCGGCGCCGGACAGCTTCGTCTTCGCCGCTCGTGCGCTCGGCGTCGAGCCCGCAGAGGCGGCCGTGTTCGAGGACGCGCTCGCCGGAGTCGCCGCCGGACGGGCGGGAGAGTTCGGTTTCGTCGTCGGAGTCGACCGCGCCGGGCAAGCCGAGGCGCTGCGCGAGCACGGCGCTGACATCGTGGTTCGCGACCTCGCGGAGCTGCTCGAGCAGTGATCGCGCAACCGTCCTTCGCCGTCGAACCGTGGTCCGTGCGCGAGACCGAGCTCGACCTCGAAGTGCTCGCGCAGACCGAGTCGGTCTTCGCGCTCGCCAACGGGCACATCGGACTGCGCGGCAACCTCGACGAGGGCGAGCCGAGCGGCCTGCCCGGCACGTACCTCAACTCGTACTACGAGCTGCGGCCGCTGCCGTACGCGGAAGCCGGCTACGGCTATCCCGAATCGGGCCAGACGCTGGTCAACGTCACCGACGGCAAGATCATGCGCCTGCTCGTCGACGACGAGCCGTTCGACGTGCGCTACGGCAAGCTGCTCTCGCACGAGCGCGAGCTCGATCTTCGTGCGGGCGTGCTCGTTCGGCACGCCGACTGGCGGTCGCCCGCAAACGCTGCTGTTCGGGTTCGCTCCACGAGGCTCGTGTCTCTTTCACAGCGCGCCGTCGCGGCGATCCAGTACGAGGTCGAGCCCCTCGACGGACCGCTGCGCGTCGTCGTGCAGTCGGAGTTGATCGCGAACGAACCGGGAGCCGCTCCGCCCAAGCGCGATCCGCGTGCCGCAGCCGTGCTCGAATCACCGCTCCGCTCGGAGGAGTTCTTCGAACGGGCATCCGGCGCCGTGCTCATGCACTCGACGAAGCGCAGCGAGCTCCGGATGGGCGCCGCAATGGACCACGTCGTCGAAGGGTCCGACGGCACCGAGATGTTCGCAGAGTCCAGCCCCCACGTCGGCCGCGTGACCGTCACGGCCGACCTCGCGGACGGCGACCGCCTGCGCGTCGTGAAGTTCCTCGCGTACGGCTGGTCGAGCCGGCGCAGCGTCCCGGCGATCCGGGACCAGGTGATCGCCGCGCTCGCCGAGGCGCGACACACCGGTTGGGACGGCCTGCTCGCGGCCCAGCGCGCGTACCTCGACGACTTCTGGGATCGTGCGGATGTCGAGCTGGAGGGCGACCTGGAGCTTCAGCAGGCCGTGCGCTTCGCGCTCTTCCACACGCTGCAGGCCGGAGCTCGCGCCGAGCAGCGCGCGATCGCCGCCAAGGGTCTGACCGGGCCCGGCTACGACGGACACACCTTCTGGGACACGGAGCGCTTCGTCCTGCCGGTGCTCACGTACACGGCGCCCGAAGCCGCGGCTGACGCCCTCCGCTGGCGCCATTCGACGCTTAACCTCGCTCGGGAGCGCGCCGAACAGCTCGGGCTGGAGGGCGCCGCCTTCCCGTGGCGCACGATCCGTGGCCAGGAGTGCTCCGGCTACTGGCCGGCGGGAACGGCCGCATTCCACATCAGCGGGGCCATCGCCGACGCGGTTTCGCGCCTCTACGCCGCGACGGGAGACGACACCTTCGATCGCGAGTTCGGCGTCGAGCTGCTCGTCGAGACGGCGCGCCTTTGGCGGTCGCTCGGCCATCACGATCCGCAGGGACGCTTCCGAATCGACGGCGTCACCGGGCCGGACGAGTACAGCGCGATCGCCGACAACAACGTCTACACGAACCTGCTCGCGCAGAAGAACCTGCGCGCTGCCGCCGACGCCGTGGCGCGCCACCCGCGCTGCGCAGCCGAGCTGGACGCCGATTTCGAAGAGGCCGCCATCTGGCGCGACGCGGCGGAGGACATGGTCATCCCCTGGGACGAAGCGCTCGGCGTGCATCCACAGTCTGAGCGATTCACCGAGCACCAGGTGTGGGACTTCGAGGGCACGACGCCGGAGCAGTACCCGCTGCTCCTGCACTTCCCCTACTTCGAGCTCTACCGCAAGCAGGTCGTCAAGCAGGCCGATCTCGTTCTCGCGCTTCACTGGCGCGGCGATGCGTTCACCGACGAGGAGAAGCAACGCGATTTCGACTACTACGAACGGCTGACCGTTCGCGATTCGTCCCTGTCGGCGTGCACGCAGGCGGTGATGGCAGCCGAGGTCGGGCACCTCGAGCTCGCGTACGACTACTTCGCCGAGGCCGCGTTCATGGATCTGCGCGACCTCGAGCACAACACGCGCGACGGCGTTCACATTGCCTCGCTCGCGGGCGCCTGGGTCGCCGCGGTCGCCGGGTTCGGTGGGATGAGGGACCACGACGGCGAGCTGACGTTCAAGCCGCGCCTGCCGCCGCTCCTCGAACGCCTCGCGTTCCGCCTTCTCTTCCGCGGCCGGCGGCTGATGGTGGACGTGTCGAAGCGCGATGCCACCTACAGGCTGCTCGCCGGTCGGCAGCTGCAGATCGCGCATTACGGCAAGGCGATCACGGTCTCGAAGAAGACGCCGGTGACAGAGGCGATTCCTTCCGTCGTCGACCGCCCGGCTCCGCACCAGCCGCCCGGTCGCGAACCGACCCGGCGCGCACGCGCAGTGACGTAATCCTCGCTCGGGTTGTCTCTCGTGACAACCGTCGAGAAGCACAAAGCGCCGCGCTTCGGGTCTGCTAGACGCGAGGCGATTGTCACAAGCGACCGCTGCGGGTTTACCGAAGTCGATTAGGGACTTGCCACGATGGCCCGCGGCGCGCCGGGGACGACCATCCGCTTCAACAGGTCGAAACCCCCAGCCACACCGAGAGGAGCACCAGTGAGACACTTTCGCGCAATCCCCTTCCTGATCGCGGCCATCGCCCTGGCGGCAGTCGTGGCGGGCACCGCCTTCGCGGCGGCGCAGACGAAGGTCACCTTCAAGGGCACGTACGTCGGCAAGGTGACCGAGAAGGTCGACGGGCAGAACGTCACGGCGGTCGCGAGCGGCGCCGGCAAGGGCACCGCCGTCGGCGTCGGCAAGCTGTCCGGCGTCGTCAAGGCGACAACGGCGAACCCGCCGTGCTCCCCGATTCTCGGCCCCGGGACGATCTCGGGCCTGAGGGGCAAGCTCAAGGTCAACGTCACGGTACCCTCGCGCGGCTGCGCCGCGGGTGAGGACGACCAGGACAGCATCACGGTCTCCGGCACGGCGAAGGTCACCGGCGGGACGCTCAAGTTCAGGAAGGCCAAGGGCTCCTTGCACTTCAGCGGCCACTACGACCGGAAGAGCGGCTCTTTCAACGTAAAGCTCACGGGCACCTTCACCTACTAGGGCCCGTACGAACGGCATTCGAAAAGAGGTGCAGGACAAGTGAAAAGAATCCTTCTGCCGGCGCTGGTGGCTCTCGCCGCCTTCGCGCTCGCGCGAGGCGCCGCCGCTGACACTCCGTTCCCGGCGGTGCACTCGGGCGACGTGTTCGTGATCGCCCAGACCGTGACCACGGACGGGTCGATGCACGACTACTACAAGCCCGGCGACACCGTCGTCTTCCGCGCCTACGCGGTGGACGGCAAGAACCACAAGATCCTGACCGAGGCGAAGTACTTCTACGCCACGATCCCCGGTCAGCCGAACGTCAAGTTCAAGTACGACCCGAAGGCGAAGACCGCCCTCGGCCAGTACGCGTGGATCGGGACCTGGACGGTTCCCTCCACCTACCCGCTCGGGCTCGTCAACTTCAAGGTGCTCGTCCAGGCGAAGACGAAGCGGCGCGGATCGTTCGTGCAGATGCCCGTGCCGACGTCCCAGCTGACGATCACGAACACACCGCCGCCGACAGGCACGACGCCGCCGGGCGCCTCGTCGACGCCGACCGGCACCGACAACACGGTCGTCTACGCCGACAGCGTCAACGGGACGCGTCCCGCAGGCGCGGCGCCGCGGCCGATCGGCTGCACGCAGACCAACGTCTTCAAGAGAGGCGAGCAGTTCGTGCTCCGCACCTGGGGCTTCGACCTCACGACGAAGACGGTCTTCTCGCTCGACAACGTGACCGAGGCGCACTTCACCGTCGCCGGCCTGCCCAACAACGTCGTCCTGAACTGGGGCTCGCACGGCGCGGCGAAGGTCTTCTTCTGGTCGAACTTCTGGAACATCCCGACGACCTACCCGCTGGGCGACGTCACGGTGAAGATCACCTACACGCTCACGACCGGCAAGGCCGCGACGCTCGATTACCCGATCACGATCATCCCCTAGCTCGCAACAAACCCCCGAGAAAACCGAAAGCGAGACAACGACATGAGCACCACGATCACACAGAAGCTCACAGTTGCAGGCGCGGTGCTGGCAGGAGCGCTGCTCCTGTCCGCACCGGGCCTCGCAACTCCGATGCCCCTCCCGGCACCGACGATTCCGGGCGTCGCACCTCTGCCCGGGCCGATCGCGGCAGCGTCGACACCGGCCGCCAACATGGGCATCCTCAAGACCAAGCCCGACATCGGCGCAGCAGGCACCTCGTTCAGCCTCGCGGGCTCCGGCCTGGGCGCGAACAAGGACGTCAGCATCGTCTGGAACACCGCCAACGTCACGTGGATGGTCGACGCGCGGCCCGACAGCGTCGACTACCTCGGACGGAAAGTCGACAAGGTCAGCGTCGTTCTCGCGCAGACGAAGACCGACGCACAGGGCGCGTTCTCACTGAACCTGAAGGCGCCGAAGGACTTCGGCGGCATCCACGACATGTACGCCGTCGTCGACGGCGTCCAGCTTGCAAAGGGAGGCTTCCTCATCGCCCGCACGGCGACGATGACGCCGAAGAAGGGGCCGATCGGCACGATGATCACCCTCAGGTACTCGGGCCTCGGCTCGTCGCTGTACGAGGGCGGCGCGTCGATGCAGTACGACAACCACTACGTCGGCGCCGTCATGGCGAACTGGACCCGCGGCGTCGCGACCGTCAGGTTCCGCGCGTCGGGCCCCGTCGGCCGCCACATCGTGGAGATCGCCGACGCAATCAGCTTCGACTACCTCAACATCCCGCAGTCGCCGATCCCCTGGGCGGTCGGACATCGGTTCGCGTTCAAGGTCACGAAGGACGCCGGGCTGCCGAAGCAACGCCTCGACTGGCCCGTCGCGGTTGCGCCGACCATCGACGCAAGGACGACGCTGTCCGCCGCAGGGCTCGGGGCCGACAAGGGCTCGGCGACGCTGAGCTCGACGTCCGGACCGATCCTCTCGAAGGTGGACGTCTCCGCGAGCGGACTCACGCCGAGCGCTCCCGTCAGCATCGTGTGGTCGACCGTCGTCGGCAACCGCGTCAACTGCAGCGGCACGTGCTGGAGCTTCGTCTCGGTGCCGCTCGCCAACGGGACGGCGACCGCCGACGGCTCGTTGAAGAGCACGGTCGAGATTCCGGACGGGCTCGGAGGCTGGCACGTGATCCAGCTCCTCCAGGCCGGGAACGTCAAGGCGCAGGTGCCGTACTTCGTGAAGCGGAGCGTCGCCGGAATCTCGGCGCTCAAGCTCAAGGCCGGCCAGAAGTTCACCGTCCACCTGAAGGGCGTCGGTTGGACGCAGCTCGACAACACGATCGCCGTCGACTACGACAACAGCTACATCGGTTACGGCTGCGGCTTCAACTCGAACGGCGACGTCGTTCTCAACCTCGTCGCGACGCGGCACGCCGGGGACGCACCTGATCGACATGTACCCGCTGCTGTACACGCAGCAGCCGTCGTACGCCAACACGCCCTACGGCATGGTGCCTGTGCTCACGTACGCGCAGGACGTTCCCGGGCTTGCACTCGGCTACAACCTGCCGGCAATCCGGCTGGCAATCCAGGTGGTCAAGTAGCCAGCGGTCTCCGCCGGGGAAGGCGAACCCCTTTCCCGGCGGAGGGCGCCCGCGGAGGCGAAATGGTGCTCTTCGACTTCTCGGAGCGTCGTGCAGCGGGCCGCGCGCCTGGGGGTGCCGCGGCCCGCTCTTCTTCGTCGCTTGCTCGGCCGCTGGACGCTGCTCGTGCTGCGCTTCCGCTGGCTCGTCCTGATCGGCTGGGTCGCGGTCGTCGCCGGCGGCGCCTACGCGTCGCGTGCTCCTGCCGGCGCAGCTCGCGAACTCCTTCGCGGTGCCCGGGACGGACTCCGACCGGGCGGACGCCGTGCTGGCACACGACTTCGGCCTTCGACCCGAGGGGACGTTCACCGTCGTGTTTCCCGTTCGGCATTCGACGGACAAGCACGTGCAGCGGCGGATCCACGCAACACTCGAGCGAGCGGCCCACGTCCTTCCCGGAGGCCGCGTAGGCATCGTGCGCGGCGGCGGAGGAGTCGTCTACGGCGAGCTGGAGTCGAACCTGAGCCTGCAGCAGGCCAAGGCATACAGCGACGACCTTCGCCGCGCGGTCGGTCCCGCGAGCCCTCGTCACGGGCCAGCCCGCGATCCAGCACGACCTCGATCCGCAGCTCGCAGCCGACCTGCGCCGCGGGGAAGCGATCGCTCTGCCTCTCGCCCTGCTCGTCCTCGCGTTCGTCCTCGGCCTCTCGCTCGCGCTCGCGATTCCGTTCGTGTTCGCTGCCTGCACGATCGCCGGCACCCTGGCGGTGCTCTACGCAGCGGCTCACCTCTTCTCCGTCACGTCGTATGCGACGAACCTCGTCGAGCTGATCGGGCTCGGCCTCGCGATCGACTACTCGCTCCTGATCGTCTGTCGTTACCGCGAGGAGCTTCGGCAGGGCGGGCGGCGCGAGCAGGCCGTCGTGCGGACGATGGCGAGCGCGGGTCGGGCGGTCGTCTTCTCGGGGATCGCGGTTGCGATCGGTCTTTCGCTCCTGCTGTTCGTCCCCGTTCCGTTCATCCGGACGATGGGGCTCGCCGGCCTTTTGATCCCGCTCGTCTCGATCGCCGCAGCGCTGACGCTGCAGCCGGTCCTGCTGTCGTTCTTCTCCCACCGTGCGATCGCAGGCGTGCGGTTGCCTCGCGCCGCGCGACGGCACCGAGAGCCCTGGGCCGCGCTCGCGCGGACGATCATGCGCCGGCCCGTATTCGTACTCGTGCCCGCTATCGCCGTGCTGCTCGCGGCGGCGGCGCCGGCCCTCTACCTCCGGCTCACGCCCGGGGCGCTCGCAAGCCTGCCGCAATCGACGGAGGCGGCGCGGGGGCTCGACGCCCTCGGCAACGCGTTCGGTCCGGGCGCGCTGACACCGACGGAGATCGTCGTCGACTCGGGGACCGCCGGTGGGGCACGCCGGCCGGCCGTTCGAGGCGCGGTCGCCAGGCTCACCGATGCGCTGTTCCACGATCCGGAGGTCTACGTCGTCGCCGGAGGGCGCGGGCAACCGTACGTCTCGCGCAACGGCCGCTACGCACGCGTCGTCGTGATCGGACGTCACGAGTACGGGGCACGCCCGTCGCGAAATCTCGTCGACCGCCTGCGCACCGAGCTCGTGTCGGGCGCACGCTTCCCGGCCGGCACGCAAGTCCTCACCGGCGGCGCGCCGCCGAAGGGCGTCGACTTCCTCACGCGTGCGTACGACTTCTTCCCGTGGCTCGTCCTGATCGCGCTGGCCGTCACGTACTGGGTGCTTGCGCGCGCCTTCCGCTCCCTGCTGCTCCCGTTGAAGGCCGTGCTGCTGAACCTAGTCACGGTTGCGGCCAGCTACGGGCTCCTCGTGGCTGTGTTCAGTTTCGGGATCGGCGCCGGGCTGCTCGGAGTCGATCGCACCGCACAGATCGAAGGCTGGATCCCGATCTTCCTCTTCGCGGCGCTCTTCGGCCTCTCGATGGACTACGAGGTGTTTCTCGTAACGAGGATGCGCGAGGCCTGGGACGCGCGCCGCGACAACGTCGAAGCCGTCGCATTCGGGCTCGAGCGCACCGGACGCCTGATTACGGCGGCCGCACTCGTGATGGCGGCGTCGTTCGCAGGCTTCGTGGTCGGCAGCGTGCCGGGGCTGCAGCAGTTCGGGCTCGGGCTCGCGTTCGCAGTCCTCATCGACGCGACGATCGTCCGGGCATTGCTGGTGCCGTCGCTCATGGCTCTCCTGGGCCGGTGGAACTGGTGGCTGCCCCGATCCCCTCTATCCTGGCGCCGTGCACGTCGTCTCGAGGACGCTCTGAATGAGACGTAAGCGCCTCGTCGTCGCCTTCGCCGCGGCCGTGCTCTCCCTCGCCGCCCCCGCGGGTGGCGCGGTCGCCTCGCCGACTGTTCGCCTCGCGATCTCGCACGTCGTCTCCCACTGCCACGTTTGGCGGACGCCGACGAAGCTGCTCGGTCCTTCGACGAAGGTCACGGTCACGCGAGGCACTCGGATCGTGATCCGCTCGGACTGCCCGATGGACTTCGATTTCGTGCAGACGAAGGGTCCGCGGCTCTCGCTCGGAAACCCGCGCACGTATGCGGGCGCCTCGCGCACGCTCACATTCCGCAAGGCCGGGCGTCTACAGGCTGACCGCGACGAACGTCCAGACGCCCGAGGAGCGAGGGCTCGTCACGCTCGGAGAGACGAACAGGCTCACGCTGACCGTCGTCGTCAAGTAGCGAAGAGCGTCCCGACCCGGCCGAACACGCGCAGGTCGCTCAATACGTCGACCGAATCGACGTACTGGTCGATCGCTCCGACGAGCGGCAGCGACTTCAGCCAGGGATCGGTCACGCGCTCGAGGCACGCGTCCACGAAGCGCGCCGATCCCAGAACGCGGAACGGCCGCGTGTAGAAGCGGCGCACGGTCGTCTCCGCCGAGCGTGTCACGCCCGCTGCGTTGTGCAACCTGGCGAGCTCCTCGACGACGGCGACGAGCGCGTCCTCACGCGCGTCGTAGCTCTCGGCGGAAAGGACGTCGAGCAACGGGGACTGAAGCGCGACGGCAGAGTCGAGCTGCGCGAACGCGCTTCCGAGCCACTTGCTGTACGGGGCGTACCGGCGCTCGAGCAGAAAAGCCAGCCGCATGCAATCGCGCACGAGACGCGACGCGACCACGCGCGACCCGAGCTCGTCACCGACCTCGGCGGTGCGGCCGACGAACGCCTCCTCCTGATCGAGGCGCCGCCACTGGCACGCAAGCAGCCACAGCCAGACGTCGTCCGGATACCACGCGAGCGCGGCGCGAACCGAGGCGAGTTCGCCGCCTGGGTCGTTGAAGACCCCACCCGAGGTCAGCTCGAGCAGGATCTGCTGCGGCGTGGCGAGCCAGTGGCGCGTCGAAATCCCGCCGCGCGGATCGAAGCCGAGCCGTCCCTCGAGCCACTCGCCCAACGGCGCGACGTCGACGTGATGCGACACGGGCACCTCGTCCCAGCCGTACCGGGTCGGCCAGCCGCGGAACTCGTCCGGCAGGCCGGCGTCGATTGCCTCTCGCACGGCCGCCACGCGGTCGCCGTCGACGAAGAGCTGCATGCGCGGCCCCCACCCGTGGTCGGTCGACCGGACGGTGTCGTAGCCGAGGACGTCTGAGCCGGTACCGAGTAGCGCGGCGGCGTGCTCCTCGCCCGCGAGCAGCGGCGCGACGACCTCGTCGTAGAACGCGCGGGAGAGCTCGACGCCTGGAACGAAGCCTTCGAGCTCCAAGTGACTAGGCTGCGCGCTCCTCGAACCGTCTCACGACGAGATCGCCGGCCTCGAGTACGTGATCGACCATGTGCCGCCTTGCGGCCTCCGCATCGCGCGCCTCGATCGCCTCGAGCACGGCGGCGTGCTGGGCAACGTTCTCCTCGAGCAGGTGCGAGCTCTCGCCGAGCACGATCCAGGTCAAATCGCGCGGGAAGCTCTGATGGAGGTCGGACAGGGTCGCGGCGAGCCGCTGGTTCCCCGCGGCCTCGAGGATCACGAGGTGGAAGAGGTCGTTGCCGCGGATCCAGTCTGCGTGCGCCCGAGCCGGAGGCATCACGTCGTCTCGCTCCTTCCAGTCGCGGAGGAGCTCGTACGAGTCTTCGAACATCGTCTGCGCTTCGCGCAGCCGGCGCAGGTCCTCGTCGCGAATGCGCGTGGCCGCCAGCGCCGCCGCGAGCCCCTCCAGCTCGGCCCGCACCTCGTACGCCTCGCGCACCTCGCGTGCGCTCGGGCCGCGGACCCGTGCGCCGCGGCGCGGCTCGAGCTGCACGATCCCCGCGGCCTGCAGCTTCCGCAACGCCTCGCGCACCGGCGTGCGCGAGACGCCGAACTCGGTCGCCAGCGACTCCTGGCGGAGCCGCGACCCCGAGGCGAATTCGCCCGAAAGGACTCGGGCCTGGATGTCCGCCGCCAGGCGGTCGACGAGGGCGGCGTCCTGCTCGGTCTTCGCCATCGCCGCGCGACGATACCAGGTCGTGTATCCAATTGACGCTGGGTTGTATCCATTTTGGTAGGCTCATCGGCCTGCAGTCCCGTCATATTCCAAAGGCAGGGGGAACGCACATGACCGCTGTCCGCGCGCGTAGCGCACTTCTCGTTCTGGCGATCGGCGCCGTTGCGCTCGTGGTCGTCGCCGCCGCCACCTCAGCCAGCCCGCCGGCCTTGAAAAGCGGCGGGACCCTCACGATCGGCCTTGCCGAGGACCCGGACGCGCTCGATCCAACGCTTGCGCGCACGTTCGTCGGCCGCATGATCTTCATGCATATGTGCCAGAAGCTCTACGACATCAACGCGAAGCTGGAAATCGTTCCGCAGCTCGCCGCGGCGATGCCCAAGTTCTCCACGAACAAGAAGACGATCACGATCAAGCTCCGCACCGGGCTCAAGTTCAACGACGGCACGGCGTTCGACGCCGCCGCCGTGAAACAGTCGCTCGACCGGCACAAGACCCTGCCCCGCTCGACACGCGCGAGCGAGCTCGCGCCGGTGACCTCGATCGACACGCAGGGGAACAACACTGTGATCCTCCACCTGAACAACAGGTACGCGCCGATCACGGCTCAGCTCGCCGACCGCGCAGGGATGATCATGTCGCCGAAGGCGCTGAACGACCTCGGTGACAAGTTCGCGACGAACCCGGTCTGCGTCGGTCCCTTCATGTTCAAGGATCGGACCGCCGGCGATCACATCACGCTGGTCAAGTCGCCGTACTACTACGCAAAGTCGAAGGTGCACCTGGACACGATCGTGTTCAAGATCATCACGGATCCTTCGGCGCGCTCCCAGAACCTTCGGGCGCACAGCATCGACGTCGAGGACCGCATCCCGTCGACGGAGCTGCAGTCGATCGCGCACGACAACAGCCTTCGTGTCGCGAAGTCGATCTCGATCGGCTACCAGGGAATCACGATCAACATCGGCAACAAGAACGGGCTCAACAAAACGTACGAGAACATCGGCACGGCGTTCGCGAAGTCGGCCGACCTGCGCCGGGCGTTCGAGCTCGCGCTGGACCGCAAGATCATCAACAAGATCGTGTTCGGCGGAACGCAGCAACCCAGCTGCTTCCCGTTCCCGGCCGCCAGTCCCTATGCCGCGGCCAACAAGGGAATTCCCTGCCACCTGACGGCGAACGTTGCGGCGGCGAAGGCGGCGTTCAAGAAGTCCGGCGCGTCGGCGCCCGTCGACGTGAAGATAATCATCGGCACCGACCCGATCGCGGCCCGCCTCGGCGCGGTCCTCCAGGCGCAGGAGAAGCCGATCGGCTTCAACATCATCCTGGAGCCGACGGAGTTTACGGCCGCGCTAAATCGGCAGGATGCTGGAAAGTACGAGACGTTCGCGGTCGGCTGGTCGGGCCGCGTCGACCCAGACGGGAACTTCTACCAATTCGTCAACTCGAAGGGCTCACAGAACGTCAGCGGCTACATCGAACAGTGTCGTCGACAAAGCGACGAACCAGGCGCGTGCGGTCCTGAAGCAGGACAAGCGGATCGCGGCCTACCACACCGCGCTCGCGCAGGTGCTCAAAGACCTGCCGCTGATCTACCTGTACAGCCCGATCAACCGGTTCGGCGTCGCGAAGAACGTCGGCGGCGTCGTGATCTTCGGCGACGGGCTGATCCGCGCCCAGTACGCCGGGTTCAAGAAGTAGGCCAATAGACGATGGGCGGCTTCCTCCTTCGAAGGGTCGGAGCCGCCCTCATCGTCCTGCTCCTGGCGAGCATGCTCGTCTTCCTCGGCATTCGGGCGCTCCCGGGCGACCCCGCGACCGCGCTCGGCGCCGAGAACCGCGACCCGGAAGTCATGAAGGCGATCCGGCATCACTACGGCCTCGACCAGCCCATCCCCGTGCAGTACGTGAAGTGGCTCAGCCTCGCGGTGCAGGGAGACCTCGGGAGCGACCAGCGCGAACTGCCGGTGGCGCACACGATCGTCGAGAGGCTGCCGACGACGCTTGAGCTCGCGTTCCTCGCGGTCTTCGTCGGGGTGGTGATCGGGATCCCCGCGGGGATCATCGCCGCCGTGAGGCAACGCAAAGCCTCCGACTACGTCGCAACAACCGGGGCGCTCGTCGGGCTGAGCGTGCCGCACTTCTGGCTCGGGTTGATGATGATCAGCCTCTTCGCCGTCAACCTGCACTGGCTGCCCGCGAGCGGGTACGTCCCGTTTACGCAGGATCCGGTTGCGAATCTTCAGCACATGATCATGCCCGCCATCGTGCTCGGCACCGGTCTCTCGGCGGTGCTGATGCGGCAGATGCGTTCGTCGATGTTGAACTCGCTGGGAGCCGACTATGTCCGGACAGCGCGGGCGAAAGGACTCACCGAGCGCTCCGTGGTCATGAAGCACGCGCTGCGAAACTCGCTGATCACGGTCACGACGATCATCGGCCTTCAGCTCGGCGCGCTGATCTCCGGCGTCGTCGTGACGGAGTCGATCTTCGTCATCCCGGGATTCGGTCGCCTGACGCTCGACGCAATCAACCAGCGCGATTACACGCTGCTACAGGGAGTCGTCCTCGTCTCCGCCGCCGGTTACGTCTTCGTCAACCTCACTGTCGATCTCCTGTACTCCGTCTTGAATCCCCGCATCCGGGTGGCGGGCACGCGCTCATGAGCTACGTCGAGCCTTCTGTCGCGATCGAGCTGACCGGTCGCGCGCGCCGGCGGCGGTTGCTGCGCAAGCGCTTCCTGCGCAGGCCGATCGCCGTCATCGGCCTGGTCGTCGCGCTGACGTTCATCGCGGTCGCGGCACTCGCGCCGTGGATCGCTCCATACGCGCCTGACTACAGCGACTTCAACCTGATTCTCGCTCACAGCTCGAGGGAGCACCTCCTTGGCACCGACGAGCTCGGGCGCGACGTCTTCTCGAGGATCATCTGGGGCTCGCGCGCGTCGATCATGGCCGGCGTGCTGGCGACCATGCTCGCGATCGTCATCGCAGTGCCGATCGGCCTCATCGCCGGCTATTACCGAGGTTGGATCGATCCCGTGATCGCGAGGCTCACGGACGTCCTGCTCGCGTTTCCGTTCCTCATCCTCGCGGTCGGGCTCGCGGCGATCCTCGGGACCTTCGCTGCGCAACGCGACGATCGCCCTCGGCATTGCCGCCGTTCCGGGCCTGATCCGCGTCTCACGCGGCGAGGCCCTGTCGTTGCGAGAGGAGGACTACATCCGAGCTGCGATCGCAAACGGCGCGAGCGACGCCAGGATAATCCGCAAGCACGTCTTCCCGAACATGCTCTCGACGCTGATCGTGCAGGCCACGGTGATCATTCCTGCGGCGATCATCGGCGAGGCCGTGCTCTCGTTCCTCGGGCTCGGCGTCCAGTCGCCGGGAACCTCGTGGGGCGTCATGCTCGCCGACGGCAAGGACTACCTCACGACCGCGCCGCGACTGTGCCTCTACGCCGGGCTCGCCATCTTCTTCTGCTCGCTGTCGTTCAACCTGCTCGGCGACGGGCTGCGCGACGTCCTCGACCCGCGAACAAGCAGGTAGCCGATGCCGCTGCTGGACGTCGACGCACTCAGCGTGCGTTTCGAGACCGACGACGGCATCGTCCAGGCCGTCGACGACCTCTCGTTCGACCTCGAAGAACGCGAGGTTCTGGGCATCGTCGGCGAGTCTGGCTGTGGGAAGAGCGTCAGCCTCATGAGCCTGCTCGGCCTGCTCCCGTCAACCGCGAAGGTCGAGGGAACGGCTCTCTTCGACGGCACCGACCTGCTCAGCGCATCGTCGAAGCAGATCGGCAAGATACGCGGCCGGCAGATTGCGTTCGTCTTCCAGGAGCCGATGACGTCGCTGAACCCGTCGTTTCGCGTCGGGCGCCAGATCGCGGAGGTGCTGGAGCGGCATCTCGATCTCAGCAAGCGCGCCGCCGACCGGCGCGCGGTCGAGCTGCTCGACCTCGTTCGGATCCCCGCGCCCGAAAAACGCGTGCGTGAATATCCGCACCAGCTCTCCGGCGGCATGCGGCAGCGCGTGATGATCGCGATGGCGCTCGCGTGCGATCCGAAGGTGCTCGTCGCCGACGAGCCGACGACGGCGCTCGATGTGACGATTCAGGCCGGAATCCTCGACCTCATGCGCGACATCCGCGAGCGTCTCGGCACGGCGATCGTCCTGATCACGCACAACCTCGGCGTGGTCGCCGACATCGCCGACCGCGTGCTCGTGATGTACGCCGGCCGGAAGGTGGAGGAGGCGCCCGTCCACGATCTGTTCGCGCGGCCGCAGCATCCGTACACGATCGGGCTGCTCGGCGCGATTCCGCGCCCGGGAGGCGGCGACCACAACGGCCGCCTGCGCGAGATCCCAGGCCGCGTGCCGTCGCTCGACGGGCCGTGGGCCGCATGCGCCTTCGCGGACCGCTGCCCGCGCGCCGACGAACGCACCCGCTCGGAGGTGCCGCCGCTGCACGAGGTCGAGCGGCACCACCTCGTCGCATGCTTCCATCCAGGCTCTCGTGAGTGACCGACGCCGACACTCGAGGTCGAGAACCTCGTCAAGCACTTCACGGCGGGCTCGCACCTCCTCGGCGGCGGCGGGCTCGTCCACGCCGTCGACGGCGTCTCGCTCACGATCGCGCCGGGCGAGATGCTCGGGCTCGTCGGCGAGTCGGGCAGCGGCAAGTCAACGGTCGGAGCCTGCATCGTCCGCCTGCTCGAGCCCACAGCCGGGACGATCCGCCTGAAGGGCCAGGACATCACACACATCTCGCGTCGCGAGCTTCGCCCGCTGCGCCGCGAGATGCACATCGTCTTCCAGGATCCCTACTCGTCTCTCAATCCGCGGATGACGTGCGGCGACATCGTCGGCGAGCCCTTGCGCATTCAGCATCTCTCGCGAGGACGCTCGTTCGACGGCCACGTCCGCGACCTTTTCGACAAAGTCGGCCTCCGGCCGGAGCTTCGTCACCGCTATCCCCACGAGCTCTCGGGCGGCCAGCGCCAGCGCGTCGGACTGGCGCGCGCGCTTTCCGTGTCGCCGTCGCTGCTGATCGCGGACGAGCCCGTGTCGGCTCTCGACGTCTCGGTGCAGGCGGCAATTCTCAACCTCATGCGCGAGCTCCAGCAGGACATGGGCTTCTCGTGCCTGTTCATCACGCACGATCTCGCCACGGTCGAGTACCTGTGCGATCGCGTCGCAGTGATGTACCTCGGGCAGATCGTCGAGACCGCGCGCACGTCGGAGCTGTTTGCGTCGCCGAAGCACCCGTACACGCAGGCGCTGCTCTCCGCCGCGGTCGTGCCCGACCCGGTGATACAGCGAACGCGGACCCGAGTCGTGCTCGACGGTGACATCCCGTCGCCGATCGCGCCTCCTTCAGGCTGCCGCTTCCGCACGCGCTGCCCGCTCGAGCGCGAGTCGGCGCCGCGCTCGCACGACGAAGAGCCGCCGCTGGTCGACGTCGGCGACGGCCACTTCGTCGCGTGCCACCTCGTCACGCGCGCTCGCGACGACGCACGCGTGATCGACACGGCAGAGTTGACGTCGTGACGATGCCGTTCACGACGCGGCCGGAGCTGCGCGGCAGCTTTGGCGCCGTCTCCACGACGCACTGGCTCGCGTCCGGCGTCGGTATGGCCGTGCTCGAGCGCGGGGGCAACGCCTTCGACGCCGCCGTGGCTGCGGGGCTGACCTTGCAGGTCGTCGAGCCGCACCTCAACGGGCCGGGCGGCGACCTACCGGCCGTCTTCTGGCCGGTGTCGCGCGGCGAGCCCGTCGTGCTGTGTGCCCAGGGCGTGGCTCCCGCCGCGGCGACGATCGAGCGCGTCCGCGGGATGGGCCACGAGCTGATCCCCGGGACGGGGCCTCTCGCGGCCTGCGTGCCCGGAGCGTTCGGCGGCTGGCTCCTGTTGCTGCAGGAGTTCGGAACATGGCGGCTCGAGGACGTGCTCGCGTTCGCGATCGGCTACGCGGAGCACGGGTATCCGATCGTCGCCGGAATCACGGGGACGATCGAGCACTCCGAGCCCCTGCTCCGCGAATGGCCCGCTTCGGCGGCGCTGTACCTGCCGGCGCCACGGCCCGGGACGACGTTCCGGAATCCGCGGCTCGCGGCCACCTGGACACGGCTCCTCGAAGAGGCGCGCGGTGGTTCGCGCGAAGAAGAGATCGAGCGCGCGCGGCGCGTCTTCTACGACGGCTTCATCGCCGAGGAGATCGACCGCTTTTCACGCGAGAACGGCGGACTGCTCGACGCGGACGACATGCGCGACTGGCGGGCGACACTCGAGCAACCGGTCACGCTCGACTACCACGGGCTGACCGTGTGCAAGACGGGACCGTGGGGCCAGGGGCCGGTGGGCTTGCAGCAACTCGCGCTGCTTTCCGGCTTCGACGTCGGCGAGCTCAGCGAGGAAGAGCTGGTGCATGTTGTCACCGAGTGCGCGAAGCTTTCGTTCGCCGACCGCGACGCGGCGTACGGAGACGCCCTTCCGGTGCCGCTCGACACGCTGCTCTCGACGGAGTACAACGACGAACGGCGCAAGCTCGTCACTGACGAAGCGTCGGATGAGCTGCGTCCGGGGCTCGGCCGCCTGCCGTCGCTTCACACGCCGAGTGACACTTTGTCACTTGGCGTCGGGGAGCCGACGCGCGGCGACACGGTTCACCTCGACGTCGCCGATCGCTTCGGCAATCTCTTCTCCGCGACGCCTTCGGGCGGCTGGCTGCAAAGCTCACCGGTCATTTCTGCGCTCGGCTGGCCGCTCGGAACGCGCGCGCAGATGTTCTGGCTCGAGGAAGGTCTTGCGTCGTCGCTGAAGCCGCGCACGCGTCCTCGCACGACGCTCTCGCCCGGGCTGGTTCTGCGCGACGGTGTACCGTGGCTCGCCTACGGCACACCCGGCGGTGATCAGCAAGAGCAGTGGGCGCTGCACGTCTTCTTGCATCACGTCCACCGCGGCCTGAACCTGCAGGAAGCCGTCGACGCGCCCGACTTCCACACGCAGCACCTGATCGACTCGTTCTATCCACGTGGGTTCGCGCCGCGCTCGCTGTTCATCGAGGAGCGCGCCGGCAACGACGTCGTGCGAGGCCTCAGCGTACGCGGGCACGAAGTGACGGTCGCGCCACCGTGGTCGCTCGGACGTGTGTGCGCCGTCAAGCGCGAAGACGGTCAGCTTGTGGCAGCGGCCAATCCCCGCGGCATGCAGGGCTACGCTGTGGCTCGGTGAGATCCGAGGAGGAGCTCCGCGCATCGCACGTCAGCGGGTCGCCGTCGTCAGGGCCGGTCGTGCTTGTCGACTACGACCCCGAGTGGCCGCGGCTGTTCGAGCGCGAGGCCGAGCGAATTCGTACTGCCCTCGGCGAGCGCGCACTGCAGATCGAACACACGGGGTCGACATCAATTCCCGGCCTCGCCGCGAAGCCGATCATCGACATAGTTCTCGCCGTCGCCGACTCGGTGGACGAGGCAGCGTACGTTCCGCCGCTCGAGGCCGCCGGCTACGTCCTACGTATCCGCGAGCCCGAATGGTTCGAGCACAGGCTGCTCAAAGGCGCGGACCCCGCGGCAAACGTGCACGTCTTCTCAACGGGTTGTGTGGAGATCGAGCGCATGCTGCTGTTCAGGGACCGGCTGCGCGCGAACGACGCGGAGCGGGAGCTGTACGAGGAGACCAAGCGCGAGCTCGCCCGGAGGGAGTGGAAGTTCGTGCAGCACTACGCCGACGCGAAGAGCGAAATCGTCGAGGCCATCATCGCAAGGGCTCGTACGCCATGAATCGCCGCCTTTGATCGTCGGAGTACACTCGGTGTCCCTGCGGCACGACACGAAACCGGGATCCGGGACTGCCGTGGCCACCAAGCCCCACATCCAACTCGAGGCACTGCACTCGCTGGCTCGAGCGCTGGCAGGCGGTGAGTTTCGCTCGCGCGCGGTGCTCGAGCGAGCCTGCGCCGCAGTCGCCGACGGATTCGGCTTCGACCGGGTCGGAATCATCCGCTTTGTCCCCGAGACGTCGACGCTGGTGCCTTTCGCCGGCTACGGGTTGACGTCGTCCGAGACGCGCGCGCTGCCGGCCGTTCTGCCCGTCTCGCACTTCGACGCCTTCCGTCGCGCGCTCGACACGAGTCGCGCAGTCTTCGTGGAGGATCCGAGCAACGAGGAACTGCCGGACGATCTCTCGCGCTCGTTCGGGCTCGGCTCGTTCGTCATCGTGCCGCTCGTCAGCGAGGGAAGGTGCCTTGGTTTCCTCACGTGCGACGAACGCGGCGGACAGTTTGCACTCGACCCGGCGGAGGTCGATCTCTTGACGACGTTCGGCACGCTCATCGCAGCGTTCGTCGAGAAGGCGATCGAGCACGGCGAACTGCGCCGCCTCAACGAGCTGAAGAGCCAGTTCGCGGCGCTCGCGTCGCACGAGCTGCGGACGCCGGCGGCGGCGATCTACGGCGCGGTGCGCACACTCGACGAACGCGAGGACGAACTCGACCCGGAACAGCGGACCGAGTTGCGCCGGATGCTCACGCAGCAGGCCAAGCGTCTGCTCGAGCTCGTCGAGAACCTACTCGACCTCTCACGGCTCGAGGCCGACTCGATACGGATTGCGCCTGAACGGATCAACGTCGCCGAGCGTCTCAGGACGATCATCGATGCTGAGGTCGCCGAAGGCGCCACGCTTGACGCACCCGTTGGCCTCGACGCGACCGTCGACGCCGACGCGTTCGACCGGATCGTTTCGAACTTGCTCGCGAACGCGGTTCGGCACGGCTCGCCGCCGATCGTCGTGTCGGCGCTGCGGCGGGACAGCCGGCTCGAGGTGACGATCGAGGATTGCGGTCGCGGTGTGCAGGAGGCGTTCGTCGGAAGTCTCTTCGAACGGTTCACGCGCGGGCCGACCGATTCGAGCGAAGGGGCCGGGCTCGGCCTTTCGATCGCACTCTCGTTCGCCCGCGCTCACGGCGGGACGCTGACCTACGAGCCCGCCCAGCCTCACGGCGCGCGGTTTCGCCTTGTGCTGCCCGCCGGCTGAGCGGGGACCTGGTCCCTATGGATTGCCACGAGCGCGCTGTCCGTTCTCACAAAAACAGACCGGAAGGGGTTTCAGTTCACGATGGCGACGCTCGAGTCGGCCTACGACGCCGCGCTCGAGCGCGAGCGGATGCTCGCGCTCGGCGCGGCCCTGCTCACAGTCACGCTGTGGGCGTCCGCGTTCGTCGGCATCCGCTCCGCGGGGCGCGACCTCTCGCCCGGCGCGCTCGCCCTCGGGAGGTTGCTCGTCGCGAGCGTTGCGCTCGGCGCGCTGGCGCTCGCGCGACGAGAAGCGCTGCCTTCGAAGCGAGATCTGCCTGGCATCGCGCTCTTCGGCGTCCTCTGGTTCGGCGTCTACAGCGTCGTGTTGAACGAGGCCGAGCGGAGCGTCGACGCCGGAACCGCGGCGATGCTCGTGAACGTCGGGCCAATCCTCATCGCCGTTCTTGCCGGCATCGTTCTCCACGAAGGGTTTCCGCGTGGGCTTCTCGCCGGGTGTCTGATCGCGTTCGCGGGCGCCGTCGTGATCGGCATGGCAACGTCGGAGCACGGTCTCGTGCCGAGCTGGGGTGCCGTTCTGTGCGTCGTCGCCGCGGTCGCGTACGCGGGAGGCGTCATCACGCAGAAGCCGCTGCTCGCGCGGATGACACCGCTCCAGGTGACCTGGGTCGGATGCACAGCCGGAGCGCTGGCGTGCCTTCCCTTTGCGGGATCGCTTTGGCACGACGCTTCCGACGCCCGCGCGTCGGCGATCGGCTGGACGATCTATCTCGGCATCGTTCCGACTGCGATCGGCTTCATCGCGTGGGCGTACGCGCTCTCGCGCACGACGGCCGGGCGCATGGGATCGACGACCTACCTCGTAACGCCGATCGCGATCTTGCTCGGATGGCTCTTGCTCGGAGAGACGCCGCCCGCGCTCGCGCTGCTCGGCGGCGCACTTTGCCTCGCCGGCGTCGCGGTCGCACGTCGGGTACAAAAGCCCTCCTGATGTAACGTCGCCGCGTGAGGCCGCGGTTGGTACCGACGATTCCGGCGCCGGCGCGTGTCATCGCGCGAAACGCCCTTTGGACGTACGGCCGAGCGACCGCCGCGGCTAGGCCGCTGCCGGACTTTCTTATCCTCGGCGCCCAGAAGGCCGGGACGACGGCGCTCTATGCGTACCTGCGCGAGCATCCGGCGCTGACCGGACCGGCGTGGAAGGAGGTCAGCTTCTTCGACCGACACTTCTGGCGCGGCGAAGCGTGGTACCGGGGGAACTTTCCGAACAAGGTCTACCTTCGGGTCATTCGCGCGCGCGCGGGCGCCTACCCCATCGTCGGCGAGGCGAGCCCGAGCTACGTCTTCCATCCGCAGGCGCCTGAGCGCGCTGCCGCACTCGTGCCCGACGCGCGCCTGATCGTTCTCGTGCGGAATCCAGTCGACCGAGCGCTTTCGCACTACCACCACGAGGTCGCGCTCGGACGCGAGCCGCTTCCATTCGAGCAGGCACTCGACGACGAGGAGACGCGGATGGCAGGCGAGCTCGAGCGCATGCGTGACCCGCGCTATTTCAGCGTCGCATGGTGGAACTTCACCTACCAGGCGCGCGGTCGCTACGCCGAGCAGCTGGAGCGCTGGCTCGAGCTCTTCCCGCACGAGCAGCTGCTTGTCATTCCAAGCGAGGATCTGCTCCAGCGGCCGCGCGAGACGTACGCGCACGTGCTCGACTTTCTCCGCGCGCCTCCGCACGAGCTCGCCGCGTACCCGCGCATCTTCGAGCGTGAATACCCCGCGAATGGATCCGGCGACGAGAGCCAGGCTCCGCGAACACTTCGCGGAGCCGAACCGCCGCCTGTACGAGATCCTCGGCCGCGACCTGGGCTGGGAGTAGCGCTACCCCTTCAGCGCTGCGTTGATCGCCTGGGCGACCGTCGCCGAGTCGCTCGGCGATGTGATCCTCACCAGCTTCGGCTGCTCGCCCGTCTTGCCGACGAGGATGGTCGGCGTGGAGTTGACGCCTTGCTCTTGTGCCTGGGTGTCCAGCGCGTTCGCTTCGTTGCTGATCTGAGAGGAGTTGCGCTCGCTGAGCACCCGCTGGGCGTCGAGGCCGGGAATGCTCGCCGCCGCAGACGCGAGCAGGTCGTCGTTGAGCCAGCCGGTGTTCTCGGGTCCCTGGTTGTAGTAGAGCAACTCGGACATATTGAAGAGCTTGTTCTGCTTGCCCGCCGCGAGGGCCGCCAGGCGGCCGCGATGCGAGTCGGGACCGAGGAACCCGATCAAGCGCGCATCGATTTTGAGCTTGCCCGTGCGGACGTACTTCCGGATCAGCACCGGCAGCGCCTGCGTCTCGAACTGCTGGCAGTACGGACACTGGAGATCGATCCACTCGGTCATCGTCACGGGAGCGGACGGCTTCCCGAGCACCGTTCCGTGCTGCGGAATGCCGGCGAGCAACTGTTGCGCGTCGCCGGCGCTCGGAAGCGTTGTCGCGTTCGCGCTCGAGGAGGAGCCGCCCGAGCCGCCCAACACGATGACGCCCACCACGATCCCGATCGCGATCAGGACCACGGCGACGAGGGCGCCGATCAGCACGCGCGGCGACGCCTGACGGCGGCGCGGCGGCGGCGCCGTAGCCGCGGCCTGGCGACGGCGCTTGCTCTGTTTACCGCTAGGCATCGTCCTCCACGGTAGCGGCGGACGGCTCGAATGCCGCGAGCAGTAGGAAGGCGAAGACGAGCGCGAAGCCCGTGAGGGCGAGTGTCGGGATCGTGACGTAGCCGAACTCGTTGATCCACTTCGTTGCGCAGCCTCCCGGTGCGGAGATGACGCACGCCTGGGTCTGCTCGACGACGCCGTTCTCAACGAGCAGGTGATAGGTCGAGACTCCCGCTCCGATCACCGGGAACGGCAAGAGGTAACGGGCGACACGATGGTCGTTGAGCAGCGCTGCGAACAACGTGAGGATCGAGAGCGGATACATGCAGATCCGCTGGTACCAGCACAGCTCGCACGGTGGGAAGTGCGCGATCTCGGAGAAGAAGAGGCTTCCCGCGGTCGCGACGGCCGAGACGACGAACGCGAGCCAGAGCTCGTAACCCCAGACCGCGGAACGCAGGAACTCGAGTGGTGCGCGCACGCCGACAAGCCAAAGCACTCCGATGAGCAAGAGCGCGACAGCGACCACCTGACCGATGACGCCGAGAACGGCGAGCGTGACGATGAACGCATGGGTCATGAGGCGATCTTCACCGGCGACTTGAGCCTCTTTCGAGGGATGAATCGCTGTCGGGCCGCGGCCGATCAGAGCGGCAGGAACACCTGTCCCTCGTTCGCTGCGGAGGTCTCACCCTGGCGCGCACTTTCTCGATTCTCGCAGTACTCACAGTCGTCGTCCTGGCCGTCTCACCGGCCGAGGGAAGCAAGACGAATTCGAGCGCATGCGGTGCCAAGGAATTCGCCTACGCCGGCCTTCAGGCCGAGAACACAGCGCACGGTGTGTCGGCGACGATCGCTCCGCTCGCCTTGCCGACCGTGTCCGATGGGCACGTCGGCGGCTGGATCGGCGTCGGCGGCACCGAGGAAGGACCCGGGGGCGCCGCCGAGTGGCTGCAGGTCGGTCTCGCCTCCTTCGCGCCGACCAACACTGTCCACCTCTACTACGAGGTCACGGTTGGCAAACAAGGACCGCTCTACCACGAGCTCGAGGCTAACGTGCAGCCCGGCGAGAACCACAAGCTCGCCGTCCTAGAGATGCGGAAGCGCAACTCGTGGTGGCGCGTGTGGGTCGACAACAAGCCCGTGACGAAGCCCATGCACCTCCCGGCCAGCCATGGCAAGTGGTACCCGCAGGCGCTCGCCGAGAACTGGAACGGCGGCACCGGCACCTGCAACACCTACGCGTACCGCTTCTCGGACGTCAAGCTCGCCAAGACGAACGGCGGCGTCTGGAAGTCGCTGAAGCACCGCTACCTCTTCGAAGACGCCGGTTACCAGGTCGTGCAAACCTCGCGAGTGCCTAGCAACTTCGTCGCCACTAGCTTGAGCTAGCGCGGGCAACGACGACGTACTCGCGGCTGTCGTCGTCGACCGGCTGCCGGTCGAAACCGCCGTAGAGCGCCTCCAGCTCGAGCCCGGCGATGTCGAGCAGCCCGAGCCACTCGTTCTTGGTCGCCCACCACAGCGAGCTCGTGCCGCCGTCGTCGAGCGTGATGTCGATGCGGTTGTCGCCGACGGCGTAGCGCACCGAATGAGGCAGCGGCTCGTCCAGATGCTGCCCGTCCAGTCGCGCCGCCACCTGGTGGTCGAACGCGAAGGCGTTCCAGGCGAACCGCCCGCCGGGGCGCAGCGACGCCGCAACGCGCTCGAAGGTACGGCGGCGGTCGGCCCACGTCGGCAGGTGCAGGAGCGCGCGGAAGGGACAGTAGATGAGCGCCGCAGGCGCGCCGAGCTCGAGCTCGCGCATGTCGCCTTCGTGCAGCTCGAGCTCCACCTTCGTGGCGGCCGCGCGGGCGCGGGCCTGTTCGAGCATGGCGGGTGAGGAGTCGATCCCGATCACCGGCCGGCCGGTCGCCTGCGCAACAGGGATTGCAACGCGCCCGCTGCCGACGGCGAGCTCGACCAGCGGTCCGTCCGCCTCACGCGCGAGCGAGACGTAAAAGTCGACGTCCTCGGTCATCGGCGCTGCCCACTCGTCGTACCGGCGCGCGAACGCCTCGTCCCAGCTCATCGGCCGATGCTACGGGAACGCCGCCCCGCCAATCTGGTCGAGGCGAACGTGGAGCGTGCCTTCGCGGGAGCGAGTTGGGCGATCGAGCGCAAGGACGTCATCGGCACGGAATGGCGCGAGCACCTCGAAAGAGCCAGGGGAGGCACGTGTACGTCCTCAGAGGCTGATTCTGACGAGCGCTACGGCGTGAGCCACCGTCAGGTGATCGTCAAAGGCGTACCGACGGGCATCAGTCGCGCCAGCTTCAGGATCGACGAGTTCGGCATGCGGATGCAGCCGTGGGAGACGCGGCCGGGAAGGATCCCGGGCTCGTTCGTGCCGTGCACGCCGACGAAGCCGCCGCCCGGCCAGTCGGTTAGCGTCGCCGACCTCGCGCTCGTCCCGAACGCGACGGGCCCGTAGAACGGGTCGTTGAAGTTCGTGAGCTTGTCCCGGATGTAGAACTCGCCGACCGGTGTCGGCCATATGGAACGCCCAACGCCGACGATGGTCGTGAAGATGACCTTGCCGTTCTTCTTCAGCGTCGCGCGGAAATGCGCACGGTCGACGTACAGATGTGTGTTGACCGCAAACAACGCCCCGAGCGCACTGGACTGGACCCAACCGGTTGAGTTGTTGGGGAGGATCGGCAGGCGGATCCGATACCAGGAGTTCGTCGGAGAGAGGGCGCGCTCGCTCAGCACGAGCACGATGTTGTGCGTGCCGTCCGTCGTCATCGTGTCGAGCTTCGTCACCGCACGCCCTGACGCCTTCGGTTGCCTGTACACCGGGACTCGCTTCAGAACCTGCGCCCAGCGTGCGACCTTCGCGTCGGTGAGCGTCGACGTGTACGGGAAGCTGAGGACTGTGCCCTTGACGTGGACGGAGTACGTCAGCGTCGGTGCCGCCGTGGTGGTGCCGACTAGCGACGCCGTGAACGCGATCGTGTAGTCGCCCGGTGTGTCGGGCGTCCACTTGAAGGTCGCCTGTGCCGCGACGCCGTCAGAAGAGTTGAACCGCACGCCCTTCGGCAGCGTCTGCGCGGGCGCGATATGGACGATTCCTCCCGGCTCGACGGTCGACGCCGTCAGCGAGAAAGAGACGGACTTGCCCGGGCTCACGTTGAACTTGGCCTGGTCCGCCGGCGTCGGAGCCGTCCAGCTAACGCTCGACGAGTCGGCCCGGCCGACGGACGCAACGAGGAGCAACGCCAGAGCTGAAGCCGCGAGCGCCGCACCGAACGACCTCGCGAACGAGGGAAACTGCGGGTTTTTCACCATTCCGGCCTCAGAGTAGACGCGATCCCACCCGGTGGAAAGTCCTGATTCCCCAGTTCGGACGACTAGGTCTACCGTTGACGGCCAGTCCCAGCAGCGAGCCGCAGCGCATCGAACGCGCTCTAAGCAAACCCCGCCGCCCCATCGTCTCCGGGTGGATTAACGGACTGTTAACGGCGTTCCGACCGGCATCAGTCGCGCGAGCTTGAGGATCGACGCATTCGGCATGCGGATGCACCCGTGCGATACGCGACCGGGCAGGATCCCGGGCTCGTTCGTTCCGTGCACACCGACGAAGCCTCCCCCCGGCCAGTCGGTCAGGACCGGCGAACGAGCACTTGTCCCGAAGGCGATCGGCCCGTAGACCGGATTGCCAAATTCGGTCATCTTGTCTCGGATGTAGAACTCGCCTCTCGGCGTCGGCCAGATCGACTTCCCGACGCCGATGATCGTCTTGAACACGGTGACTCCATCGCGCTTCAGGGTCGCCCTCATCCGGGCGCGATCGACGTAGAGGTGGGTGTGAACCGCGAAAAGCGAGCCGAGATAACGCGACTGCACCCAGCCCGTCGAATTGTTCGGGAGGATCGGGAGCCGCACCTGGTACCACGTGACTCTCGAGCTCACGGCGACGGCTTTCAGGATTACGACGATGTTCTGCGTGTCGTCTGTGGTCCAGGTGTCGAGCATGGTCACCTTGCGCGCCGATGCGCGCGGCTGGGCTCGCACAACGGTGGCGCGCAAGACGGCAGCCCAGTGCGCAACCTTCTCGTCGCTGAGCTTGTAGGAGCGGGGGTAGCTCGCCTTCGCGACCTTCGGGGCCACGTGGATCACGTAGGTCACGGTCGGCGCGACATCGTTCACGCCGACGAGCGAAGCCGTGAACTGGACGGTGTAGTCGCCGGCCCGCGTCGGAATCCAGGTGAAGGTTCCCGTGGCCGTGCTGCCATCCGCGACTTTGAGAGAGGCGCCCTTGGGAAGACTGCCTGCCGGTGCGATATGCACGACGCTCGCGTCGACCGACGTCGACGCGGCGAGCGCGAAGGTGACATGCGTGCCGACCTTCACGCTGAAACGAGTTTGGTCCGCCGGGGTCGGCGACGCCCACAGCACCGACGCTGAGTTGCTCTTGGCTGCTGGAACGAGCAGCAACAGCGTGAGCGTTGCTGCGACGAGGGTCGCAGCAAGAACTGATGGGCGAGAGAAGGACACCGAGGCGGTCAACCTATTGCTGATATCGGACGACGAGTCGGGGGGCTTGAGCCACGCTAGGTACCGCGCCCCGTACCCCGGGAGTTGGTCTTGAAACTAGCCGGTCGACTTCGGCTTCTTGTGCGCGACGACATAGGGCGTTGTTCGTGGCCGTGTTCTCCGAGGGAGGCGTCAGCGACAGCATCGTGCGTCATTTTCGAGCAACACCTCGAGCACGGCAATGACCCAGATGTGTCCTCGTCTCTTCAGCGAAGCGGTTCGGCCTCGGCTAAGGGACGACGTTTGGGGGTACTCCACCGTCGACCAGGACGACCCGTAACGCGGAGACCGCGAGCATGCCCATCGCCTCGCGCGTGTCTCGCGTTGCGCTCCCGAGGTGCGGCGTGAGCACGACGTTCTCCAGCGACAGCAGCTCCTCGGTCACCTTGGGCTCACGCTCGTAGACGTCGAGCGCGGCGCCTGCGATCACGCGGTCGCGGAGTGCGGCAACGAGCGCGCGCTCGTCCACGATCTGGCCCCGCGCAGTGTTGACGAGCACAGCAGAGGGCCGCATGCGCTCGAGCGCCGCGCGGTCGATCAGGTGGAACGTTTCGGCGCTGAGAGGACAATGCAGGCTCACCACGTCGGCGCTCCGGAGGAGCGCGTCGACGTCGTCGCCTCGTCCGGCGAACGCAGGCTCGGCGCCGAGCGCCTCGGCGAGCCGCGCAGTCGCGCGCCCGATGCGTCCGGGGCCGATCACGCCGAACGTCTTCCCGCGCAAGCTCTCCCCGAGCATGAACTCGAGCGAGAACGACCAGCGCGATTCTCGGCGCAGCAGGCGATCGCCCTCGGCGACGCGGCGCAACAGCGCGAGCGTCAACGCAATCGCCAGCTCCGCCGTCGTCTCCGTCAGCACGTCGGGCGTATTCGCGACGATGACGCCACGTTCGCGCGCGGCCGCGAGGTCGACGTTGTCCATGCCGACGCCGTAGTTCGCGACGACGCGAAGCTGCGCGCCGGCGCGGTCGAGCAGCGCGGCGTCCACCGTCGTCGTCAGCAACGAAAGGATCCCGTCCACGTTCTCAGGGCTGTCAGCGAGCGTGAACGTCTCCTCGAGCGCCACGTGCACCCGCTCGGGCAGCCGGCCGGTGACGTGGACGACGGGGCGCACGCTACGACGAGAGCGTCACACGCAACTCGCGCAACTGAGGGCTCGCAACCGGCCCGGAGACGAAGAACATGCGCACGTCGTTGGGGCCTGCCTGGAAGGCGGCGTCGGACGGGAGCAACGAGAACCGCAGCCTCCCACCGGATCCGTACGTCGGCGCTACCGCCGCGATCCTCCCATTCAGCGCGAGCGCGAGCATGCCGCCCCTCTTCAGGCCCCGGAGCTTTCCCGAGACCGGTGACGGAACGAGCGGCGAGTTCTTCGGGAGGTGGCGCAGCAGCTTGCTCCCCACCGCGTCGACGTCCGCGTCGGCGTCGACCTCCCCCGCGACGGTCAGCGAATTGACCGGACTGCCCACGAGCGGCCAGTACCGTCCCGTCGCGGCGAAGCGGGGTCCCCACGTACCGCTGCCGAAGAGCGAGAGCTCGCGTGCGAGCGAGCGCTTGCGTTGCGCGAGCACCGCGGTATAAGGGGCCGTGAGCTTGCCGACGTGGACGATCTTCTTGTCCGTCGTCGCCTGCAGCGCCGAGCTGCCGGTCGTCGTCCACGGGACGTTGACGCCGAGGACGTCGGCGATCGTCGGGAGGATGTCCTCCGTCGTGATGTGCGTGTCGACGACGCGCCCCGTCTTCTGCCCGGGAAGCTTCACGAAGAACGGTATGAACGCAAGGTCGGAGAGATTCGTCCTGGTCGGCTCCCGGCGCTTGTCCCCGCCGCGAAAGCTGATGCCGTGGTCGGGGTCGACGAGAACGAGCGCCTTGTTCCAGATGCCGGCGGTCTTGAGCCGGCCGACCAGGCGCCCGAGGAGCTCGTCTGTGTAGCCGACCTGAAGCAGGTGGCGTTGCCACGCCTGTACCGCAAGGCTCGAGCTCCACCAGAGCTCATGCGCGCGACCGGGGGCGCGTGGGTTCGCGACCGCACGCACACGGCCGTTGGGGAAGTACAACCACGGTCCGTGCGGCATCAGGACGTGGATGAAGTAGAGCGTCGGCTTGTTCCCGACCGGCCGGCGAATCGACGCGACGAAGTGATTGAAGTCCTGGACGCGCCCGATGTAGAAGGTGTGCATGTTGACCTTCGGGAGCACGTCGCCCTCCAGCTCGCCGCCCGCATCGGAGCCGAAGTTGCCCCACGACTCGTCGATGTTGGGCAGCTTGTTCTCGAGCTTCGGCGGCGCGATCAGGTGCAGGTAGACGGTGCGCGCATCCGAGTAGAGCGACGACAGGCGCGACTCCGTGCTCGGCTCGTCGCGCGTGCAGAGTTGCGACGGGCACAGTCGCGTCTGCGACTCGACCACGTTCATCCGGTAGCGGCTCGCGAGCAGCGTGAAGAGGTTGTGCGGGTAGTTCTGCGCGATCGGAAGCGCGCCTGGGATCGGTGGGTTGCCGGTGAGGATCACAGGCACGGCGACCGTCGTGGACGCCGAGAGCGTCGTCGTGTTGCGGAACCAGGTCGACGTGCGCGCCAGTCGCGCGAAGTTGGGGAACCGCTTGGCGTCGATCCGCTCGTCGGCAGTCATCAGGTCGATGACGGGGAACTCGTCGAGGAGTAGGTAGACGACCGGCGTCGACGCGTCGACGTTCGCCGCCGCAGCCTTCACCGTGGTCGGGAAGACGAGCTCCTCGACCTTGGAGTTGAAGATGAAGGTGGCGAGAAACACGAGCGACGCGGCGGACAGCAGCGTCACGAACGAGCGCACGATCGCCACGCGCCAGGTTGCGACGGCGATCCCGACTCCGATCGCGATCGCTCCAACGATCAGCGCGGCCGTGCCGTCGACGCCGCTTCGCTTGAGCGCCTGCACGCCGAACACGGCGCCGAGCCCCGCGAGGAAGGCGTAGTGCAACACAACGGCGTCGCGTCTCGTGATCAGCTCGACTCCGACCTCGATCGCCAGCAGGATCAGCGCAGGCGCAAACGTGACGACGAGCGCGAAGAGGACGATGTCGGAGGGCGTCGAGCCGCGCACGGCGAAGAACTCCGCGTTCTTGCCGAGGATGTCGAAGAGCGGCTGCGCGAATGCGAAGCCCGAAACGGCGAGCAACTGCGCCCCGCGCAAAGCCGGCTCGCGAAACCGAGTCAGCCGCGAAGCGCGACTCCTTTCGCGGACGGTGGACTCAGCCGTGGAGGACGCGTTCACCTGCGAGTCCGCTCTCGCCCAAGGCGCGGCTTTGCCGCGCCGACGCTCACGATTCTGGGAAGCCGCGCGCTATCAAAGGCAGCAATAGGGCACGCGCGCGAGGCGCGCATGCCCGGTCTTCCCGGCCGAAGTCCGCAGGACTTCGGCCGGAGCCAAGCCGCGCTAGCGCGGCTTGGCGAAATAGAGGATGCGTGTTCCACTCGCGAGCTCCTCCGTGCGTTCGATGTCGAATCGTTCGGCGAGGGCACGCTCGAACGGCTCACGATCGTAGTCTGGATGTGCGCCCGGCTTCTTGCGTCTGAGGAGCGCCGCGACGCGCGGGTCGTCGCGCGTAGGGAACTCGATCACGAGCGCCGTTCGCAGCTCCGCGAGCCACGAGAGGAACTCGGGAACGGGCACGTTCCCGCTGATCGCAACGTGGTGCAACACGGCGAGGCACAGCGTCAGCTCCGGGCGGCCGCGCGCATCGAGCGTCAGCCGCTCGAGCCCGTGCCAGCCGAGCGCCGGCGAAGGGTCGGTCACGTCGACCGCGAGCGGGAGAATCGTCGACTGCCCCTCGGCGGCCAGCGCGCGATAAAGACGGTCCACGACCGCAGCGTCGCCGTCGACTGCGACGACGTAACGCGCGTTCTCCGCGGCGATGCGCGTGTGCCGGCCCTCGTTGCAGCCGATGTCCCACACGAGACCCCAGTCACGCGAGTGCACGACCTCGCGCACGAACTCCTCCTTGCGCGCGGCGTCGGCCTCGTCGTACGACGTCGTCGCGCCGTAGTCGGACCATTCGCTCGAACTCGGCTCCCAGTCGAGGCGGCGGACGAGCTTCTCGAGCCGTCGGACGTTGGCGACGATCAGCTCCTTCTTGAACCCAGCGCGACGGAGCTCGGTCTTGACGTCGCGCTGCGAGTCGTCGTGCTTGCGCTCGAGCCGCGCGTGCAGCGCGACGTTCGTGAAAACGCCGCGCCGGAAAAGATCGCGGAACGAGAAGACGTTGCGCGCGTCGACGGGCGTCACACCGGCGAGGCTCCCGCGCAGCCACGGCCGGAAGTCGATGCCCTTGTACGCCTGCAGCAGCAGCGGGTTCAGGTAGAGCATGCAGAACTGCCGGTAGCCGGCCCATGGCTCGCCCTGCCGGAGCCGCTCGAACGACCCCACGTCGATGAACACGGGCTTCGCTCCGCGCCACTGGACGTTGTACGACGACGAGTCCTTCAGCATCAGGTCCTCGTCGAGGGCACGGCGAAGCAGTTCGAGTTGCAACAGCGCGGCGTCGCGCAACATCGCGAACGTCCATTCGTACGGATACGAGACGAAGGGGATCCGCTCGTGCTCGAGGACCGCCGACGCGGTCGAGATCGAGGCACCGTCGACTTGTGAGGTCGCGACGAGCTTGCCCTCGGTCACCGCCTCCCGAAAGAGCTTCGACTTCGAAAGCGCGAGCCAGTCCTCGAGTCCGTCATCGGAGAGCGCGCGCAGCACGCGCCCATCGTCGTAGAAGACGCGACTGTCCCAGTCGCGAAAGGACCCCGGCTCGAGTGAAGGCGCCGCGGCGGGCGGCTCAGCGCTTTCCGACAGGCTCAGGATCGAGCGCCTCGTTCTCGCTTGCCGTCGAGATCGGCTCGCCCGGCGCGTCCTCTTCCGGCTTGCGGATGCGCAGGACGGTGAGGAAGCGGCGCCACCACATCTTCAACGCTACCGCGACCGCGGCGGCACCACCAAGAATGATCTGGAGGATCATGCTGCCGCTGGCGGGGTCGATGTAAGCGAGGTTCATGTGTAGTGGCTCTCCTTTTGCGCTCTGGGTTGGGGCCTGCCAGGCGAAAGTATGTTACTGACTGGTGACGACACGGGATCGGGGTCGTGAACAGGGGCGTCTCCACGCGGTCGCCCGCCGCAGCGCCCACCTGACCGCGCTCTGCGCACTTGCGTTTGCGCAGCCGCTCTTCGACATCCTCGGCAAGAACCCGGCGTTCTTCGCCGTGCGCGGATCGTCCCGCGGTGACATCGTTTTCTTCGCGCTTGCGCTCGTTGTCCTTCCGCCGCTCGCCCTCATCGCGCTCGAGCTCGCCGTCGGGCTCGTCAGCGCCGCGGCGGCGTGGACGCTCCACCTCGCCTTCGTCGCCGGGCTGGTCGCTGTGATCGTCCTGCAGGCGCTGACCAAGCACGACACGCTCGAGGGTCTCGCCGCTCTCGTGACGGCGGGACTGCTTGGCGCGGCGAGCGCGTTTCTCTACCTGCGCGCGAAGGCCGTGCGGACGTTCCTGACCTTCCTCGTCGCCGCGCCGGTCGTCTTCCTGACGTTGTTCCTCGTCGACTCGCCTGTGTCGAAGCTCGTCTTCCCGGAGCAGGCCGAGGCGAAGACGGTCGCCGTCGACTCGCGCACGCCTGTCGTGGTAGTCGTGTTCGACGAGTTCCCGACGATCTCGCTCATGGATCGGAGGCAACACGTCGACGCCGCGCGCTTCCCGAACTTCGCCGCCCTCGCGAGGGACGCGACCTGGTTCCGCAGCGCGACGACGGTGCACCCGCACACGGAGCAAGCCGTCCCGGCGATCCTCACGGGACACCTGCCGAAGCAGGGGTCGCTGCCGATCTTCGCCGATCACCCGCAGAACCTGTTCACCTTTCTCGGCGGCTCGTACCGGCTGAACGTCGTCGAGGCCCTGACTCACCTGTGTCCGCCCAAGCTCTGCAAGAAGAAGACGAGAGCGACGCAACAGCTCGGCGCAGGCGACAGCGACGAGACCGGCTCGCTGGCGTCTGACACCGGGATCGTCTACCTCCACCTGCTGCTCCCGAATCCCTACGTGTCACATGTCCCGCCGATCAGCAACACGTGGGGCAACTTCGGCGGGGCACGAGCGGGCCGAGGCCGAGGCGCCGGAGTACTGCGGGCGCAACATCTGCCGCCTTGCGTCGCAGATCACGGCGGAACGCAAGCCGGCGCTCTACTTCGTCCACTCGCTGCTGCCCCACGTGCCGTGGCTCTACCTCCCATCGGGCAAGCGCTACGGCGGGGACGTTCGCGTCGTTCGCGGAGCGCCGAACGGAACGTGGGGAAGCGACGACTGGCTCGCGAAGCAGGCCCAGCAACGCTTCTTTCTCCAGCTCGGTTACACCGACCACGCCCTCGGGCTGATCCTCCGCCGCCTGCGCGCGACGCGCCTGTACGACCGCTCGCTCATCGTCGTGACTGCCGACCACGGCGTGAGCTTCCGCCCGGGCACGCCTCGTCGGAACATCACGAGCGGCAACCTCGTCGACATCGCGTTCATGCCCTTGTTCGTGAAGCTCCCCGGACAGAGGCGCGGGCGCATCGACGACTCGTTCGCGCAGACGATCGACATCCTCCCGACGATCGCGGCCGCGCTGCATACGCATCTGCCGTGGCACGTCGACGGCAAACCGCTGATCGGTCGCAAACTGCCCGCGGACGGAACGGTCAGCGTGCTGGACCCGAGCGGGAAGCCCGTGCAGTCCGATCTCCACGCGTTGCTCGCGCGACGCCGACAGGCGCTCGCGCAGCAGATCGACACGTTCGGCACGGGAAAACTCGACCGCGTCTATCGCATCGGTCCGAACAAGCAGCTGCTCGGGCGAAGCATCAGCACGCTCGACGTGAGACCGAGCAAGAACGAGAGCGTGCACGTGAGCGGCCGAGAGTTGCTCAACTCGGTCGACCTGTCGCTCGATCTCATTCCGACCTACGTGACCGGGACGATCGGCGGCGCGCACGGGCAGCAGGACCTTGCGATCGCCGTGAACGGCACGATCGAGGCCGTCACGCGAAGCTACACGGACGCGGGCCAGACGAAGTTCGGCGCGATGGTCCCCGAGAAGTCGATCCACGCCGGCGCGAACGAGGTGAGCGTGTACGCCGTCAGCGGCCGAACGCTGACGGAGTTGCGCGGGAGCGACGTCACGTACACGCTCGGAGCCGCAACGCTCGAGGCATCCGACGGAACTGCGATTCCCGTCGGCAAGGCGGTGTCGGGTGAGGTGCGCGGCACGCGCAGTGCGAGCGGATCGACGCTCGGTGGCTGGGCGGCGAACGTCAAGGCGCGCAAGCCCGCCGATGCGATCGTCGTCTTCGTGGACGGCCAGTCCATGTTCGTCGGCGAGCCGGGAAACATCCAGCGCAAGGACATCCTCAAGCGCTACGGCGTCGACAAGGCCGGGTTCATCTTCCGCCTGCCCGGTTCGCTGCTTCCCGACGCCGGCGCAGCCCACCAGGTGCGCGTGTTCGCAATTGCCGGGAAGACCTCCTCGGAGCTGATGTATTTGCCCGGCTATCCCTGGGCGACAAAAGGAGGCTGACGCGCTTCGACCGGGTTCTAGGGCAGAGCGGCGAGCTCTTCCGGTGTCAATCGCCAGCGGGCCGCCGCCGCGTTCGCACGGACTTGCTCCGGCGTCGTCGCGCCGGCGATCACCGAGACGACGGCGGGTTGCGAGTCGAGCGCGCCGATCGCCAGGTCGAGCAGCGTGTGCCCGCGCGCGGTGGCGAAGCGCTCGAGCGCTTCGATCCGGTCGAACGTGTCGCGGTCGATCGAGCGCCCGGCCAGCCGCGTGCCTGCGGGCATCGGCTCGCCGCGCCGGTACTTGCCGGTGAGCAGGCCGCTGGCGAGCGGGAAGTACGGCACGAAACCGACGCCGAGCTCCTCGCACAGCGGCAGGATCTCGGCCTCCGCCCCCCGCTCGAGCAGGCTGTACTGGTTCTGGACGGCGGCGAGCGGCGCCGCCGCAGCCGCTTCGCGCAGCTGAGCCGCGTCGACGTTGGACACGCCGATCGCGCGCACCTTGCCCGCGGTGACGAGCTCGTTCATCGCGCCGACGGTGTCCGCGATCGGCGTCGCCTTGTCAGGGCGGTGGTAGTAGAAGAGATCGACGTAGTCGGTGCGCAGGCGCTCGAGCGAGTCTTCGATCGCGCGGCGGACGTAGCGGGGCGAGCCGTTGCCGCCTTCGCCCATGCCGAACTTCGTCGCGATCACGGCGTCTCCGCGCCGGCCTTCGAGGATCTGGCCGATGTAGCGCTCGCTGTCTCCGCCGCCGTAGATGTCCGCGGTGTCGATGTGCGTCACGCCGGCCGCGAGCGCAGCCTCGACGACCGCGCGGCTGCCCTCGTAGTCGAGTCGCCGGCCGAAGTTGTTCGTTCCAAGGCCGACGCGCGAGAGCGCGATCACTGCGGCAGCCGGCCGAGCAGTTCCGCGAGCGTCTCGATCTCCTCTTCGGTGTAGCGCTCCTCGAAGAGCGCGCGCACCGAACCGACGTGCGAGCACGACGCGCTTTCAAGGCGCTCGGCGCCTGCGTCGGTGAGCACCGCGTACGTGACACGCGCGTCCTCCGAACAGGTCCGCTTCTCGACGAGACCTGCGCGCTCGAGCCCGTCGAGCAGCCGCGTCACGCCGGAGGCGGTCAATCCGAGGGCCCGCGCGAGGTCGATGCGGCGCATGGCTCGTTCCTGCGCCTCGGAGAGTAGGACCAGGGCCTCGTAGCCGACGACGGTGAGGCCGTGAGCCGCCTGGAGACCGGCCTCGACCGTCCGTCGCGCGGCCGCTTGCCCGCGCAGGAGCCGGAACCAGGCCGTTAGGGCTGGTTTAGGAAATGCTTGTGGTGTCAATACTTGACTTGACAAGTTTCTCTGCTACAGTTGCTTGCGTAGTCAAGTATACACAACGTAGGAGGACACTTTGAGCACGATCACCGAAACACAGACCAAGCTTCCGACGGGCACCTGGACCGTCGACCCCGTCCATTCCCAGGTCGGCTTTGCGGTCGACTACCTGGTCGGGACATTCCGCGGCAGCTTCTCGCCCGTCGAGGGCACGCTGACCGTCGCCGAGGACGGCGCGGCCGAGCTGAAGGGCTCCGCCCGGGCCTCGGGCATCAAGGTCCAGGACGAGAACCTCTCGACGCACCTGCTTTCCCCCGATTTCTTCGACATCGAGCGCACTCCTGAGATCTCCTTCTCCGCCGTCGACATTCGCCGCACCGGCGACGAGGTGACGGTGAACGGCGAGCTGACCATCAAGGGCATCACACGCCCGGTCGGTCTGGCCGGCACGATCAGCGGGCCGGTCGAGCACGCGGACGAGAACGAGCGGATCGGTCTCGCGCTCGCGACGATCATCGACCGCACCCAGTTCGGCCTGAACTGGAACATGCCGCTGCCGAACGGCAAGCAGGCACTCGCAAACGACGTGACCCTGTCGGCCGAGCTGTACCTGGCGAGGGCGTAACGACAATGAAGGTCCTCGGAATCTCGGGCAGCCTGCGGCGCGACTCGCACAACACCGCGCTGCTGCGCAACGCGCCGCTCGAGCTCGACTTGTGGGACGGGCTGAAGGCGATCCCGCCCTACGACGAGGACGACGACGTCGAGCCGGCGCCGCCGGCGGTCGCACAGATGCGCGCGGCCGTCGCCGGCGCCGACGCGATTCTCTTCGCGACGCCCGAGTACAACGCCTCGATCCCCGGTCAGCTGAAGAACGCGGTCGACTGGCTCTCGCGCCCTCAGCCGACGAGCGTGCTGCGCAACAAGCCCGTGGCCGTCGTCGGGGCGAGCACCGGAGCCTTCGGCGCCGTCTGGGCACAGGCCGAGCTCCGCAAGGTGCTCGCGACGGCGGGCGCCCGCGTGGTCGACGGGGACGTCGCCGTGGGTCATGCGCACCAGCGCTTCGACGCGAACGGCGTCCTCATCGACGACGACCTCCGCGAGCAGTTCGACGAGGTCGCGCAGGCGCTCGTTGCTGCGGTCCATCTGCGGGAGCCGGTCGCCGCCTGAACCCCGCGTCTGCTAGGGATTCCGCGTGGCGGAAGACTGGAGACTGACGGCGCGACTCGAGAACAGCGTCGCCGAGGACGTGCTGGCGAGCTTGCGCGAGCATGCCGTCGAGGATGCGCAGAAGCGACTCGGCAAGGCCGTCGCCGTCAGTGCCGATGGCCCGAACCTCTTTGCCTACGCGGACAGCCGAGAGGCCATCCACCACGCGGAGAGCATCATCGGCGACCTGCTGCGCGAGCAAGGCGTCGGGGCCGAGATGACGATCCATCGCTGGCACGACATCGAGGAGCGCTGGGAGGACGAGGACGTGCCGCTGCCGCAAACCGAGGAGGAGCGGCAGGCGGAGCACGAACGGCTCGAGGCCGAAGAGGCCGCCGAGTCGCAGGCGAGCGGACGTGCGCTCTGGGAGGTTCGGGTCGAGCTGCCGTCGCACCGACGAGACGCGGGCGCTGGCAAACCGGCTCGAGGAGGAGGGCATTCCCGTGATCGCGCGCTGGAAGTTCCTCATCGTCGGCGCCGAGAGCGAGGACGCGGCGCACGAGCTCGCCGACCGGTTGCGGCAAGAAGCGCCCTCCGGCGCGAAGTTGCAGGTCGAGGCGAGCGGCGAGATCGTCGGCGAGGTCATGAACCCGTTCGCGATCTTCGGCGGGCTCGGCTCGTAGAGGTTAGGACGCTGCGGCGTCGCCCGGGCGCGGCTCTCGCACGCCCGTCTCCTCGGGACCAACCGGAATGGGCGCGAGCGGGCGCAGGTAGAGCCACTCATAGAGAAGCGCCGCCAGGGCGGCCCCGGCGATCGGCCCGACGTACCAGACCCACCAGTGCGACCACAGATCGCCGACGAGCTGCGGCCCGAACGCGCGGGCCGGGTTCATCGCGGCGCCGGTTAGCGGCCCGCCGGCGAAGATGTCCATCGTGATCGTGAGGCCGATCGCGAGCCCGGCGATCGACTTGAACGCGCCACGAGGATCGACTGCGGTGGCGAAGATCACGAAGACGAGGAAGATGGTCAGGATCGCTTCCATCACTGCAGCCTGTCCGTCGCCGATGCCGTGCACTGCAGGCACGCCGAGCGCGAGCGCGTCGCCCGGGAAAAGCCATTTCACGAATAGCGAGGCGATGACCGCAGCCGTGAACTGCGTGATCCAGTAGACGACTGCGAGGGGAAAGGCGATCCGGCGCGTGACGACGAAGCCGAACGTGACTGCGGGATTGAAGTGCCCGCCCGAGATGTGCCCGACCGCCGAAGCCATGACCGCGATCACGAGGCCCGACGCGAGCGCGACGCCGGTCAGGTCGGCATGGACTGCGGGCGCCCCCATACCGATGAAGAGGAGCGCGAACGTGCCGACGAACTCGGCAACGAGACGCCGTCCCCAGTCCTCGCCCACGCGGCTGAACGCTAAGGCTCGGTGCGGATGGCACTCACGGCTACGCTGGGGACGTGGCCGAGGCACCGGACGAGCGGAACGTTTTCGACGTCGAGTGCCCGCACTGCCACAAGCACTTCCGCTCGGAACTGCTCGAGGCGAACTCCCCGCGGCACGCAGGCTTCAAGTGCCCGCACTGCCGGCTCTTCGTCGCCTACGAGCGCGCGGCCGAAACGAACACCACCGATTAACGCCTCGCCGGCAGCGTGGCTTTGCCACGCTGCACGCCCGGCAAACGGCGAAGCCGCAACCCTTCAACAACGCCAAAGGGCCACGCGCGTGCAAGCGCGCCTGCCCGGACTACCCGGCGCGAAATGCGCAGCATTTCGCGCCGTGAATCAGACGCAGTCTTTGAGTCCCTGCGCCTCGGGCAGTGACTCGAGCTTCTTCAGCGTGTTGTTCTCGATCTGCCGTATGCGTTCCCGCGTCACGCCGAAGGTCCGGCCGACCTCCTCGAGCGTGCACGGCTGCTCACCGAGCAACCCGAAGCGAAGCTCGATCACCTGCCGCTCGCGCTCGGGCAGCGCGTCGAGAGCGCGCTTGATGTCTTCGCGGCGCAACTGAACCTGCGCTGTGTCGTACGGCGACTCGGCCGACTCGTCCGGGACGAAGTCGCCGAGCGAAGACTCCTCCTCCTCGCCGATCGGCTTCTCGAGCGAGACGGGCAACTGCGACATGCGCAGGATGTCGCGCACCTCGAACACCGTGATCTCGAGCTCCTCGGCGATCTCCTCCGGCAAGGGCTCTCTCCCCAGGCGCTGGACGAGCTGGCGCTCGATGTGCACCACCTTGTTCAGCTTCTCGACCATGTGCACGGGGATGCGGATCGTCCGCGCCTTGTCCGCGATCGCTCGTGTGACGGCCTGGCGGATCCACCACGTCGCATAGGTCGAGAACTTGTACCCCTTGCGGTAGTCGAACTTCTCGACGGCGCGGATCAGGCCGAGCGAGCCCTCCTGGATCAGGTCGAGGAAGGACAGGCCGCGCCCGAGGTACGACTTGGCGATCGAGACGACGAGGCGGAGGTTCGCCTCGATCATCTGCGTCTTCGCGTACATGTCTCCGCGCTCGATCCGCTTGGCCAGGTACACCTCCTGGTCGGCGGTGAGCAGCGGCACCTTGCCGATCTCGCGCAGGTAGAGCCTGAGCGAGTCGAGTGAGGGCTCCACGGTGAGGTCGAGCTTGGCGTTCGCCTCTTTCGCGGCGGCCTTCTCGTCCTCGGGGGTGATCTGCTCGTGCGGCGGCGACTTGTGCGTCTCGCCCTCCATGAGCTCGACGCCGTGGTCGATCAGATAGGTGTAGAAGTCTTCGACCTGCTCTTTGGTGAGCTCGACCTCCTCCAACCCGGCGACGATCTCGTCATAGGTGAGGAATCCCTTCTCCTGGCCATCCTGGACGAGCTTGTGCAGTTCTTCGACGTCGGGCAGAGAGATGTCGACCGTCAGCAAGAGCGAACCTCCCGGCTATTCGCGCTACGTGGACACAACATGGTTCAAGGTCGGACGACGAACGCAAATGAGCCGGTCGACGGAAACCCCTGCGCCTCCGGCTCACTCTCACTCACACGGGCCGGATATTACACCGCGGTCGCCAAATTTCCACGCCGATTTCTTCCGGAGATCACTCGACGGCGATCGTGCCGACCCGCTCACCGCGACTGTTCATGAGCGGCGACTCGGCGAGCGCGGGGAGCTCGACACCGAGCCGGGCGAGCGCGGTCGCGACCGCGGGACCGAGCGCGCGGTAGCTGCCGTCCGTGGTCTTGAGCACGAAGCCGGTGCCGTCCGGCAGCGACCCGCAGAGCAGTCCCTCCGCCCCGCCCTTCGCGACCGCGCCGGCAACCGTCTGCATGAGGACCGTGTCCGTCGCCCCCGGCCCGCGGATCAGCTCCGGGTGGGCGCGCATGGCGTCGGCAACCCGCTTCCCCTCAGGCCTCTCCTCGAACCGCGCGAACATCGCCGCCATCCGCTCGAGGCTCAGGGCGAAAGTGAGAACGCCGCAACCGTCGACCGCGATTGGGATCGCGTCCTCGTCGACGTCCGCCGCTTCCGCAACGTCGTGCAGATTGATGCGCTGCATGCGATGGCTCTCGAGCCTGTAGCCCTCCTTGCGCCATCCGTGCGCCAAGCAGACGGCGAGCATGCCGGCGTGTTTGCCCGAGCAGTTGTGCTTGAGCCGTGAAGGTGGGTGGCCCTCCGGGCCGCACTCGAGGTCGCCCTCGCCGGCGTGCGCGCGGGCGAGCAGCATCCGCACGGCCTCGAGCTGCTCGCGTCCGGCCAGGTGTGACGCCGAGGCAATCGCGAGCTCGCGCGGGTCGACGTCGTCATACGCCCGAGCGAGCGGCAACGCCTGGAACGGCTTCGCGGAGGAGCGAAGCAGCGTGACGAGCGACTGGTCACCGGCTTCGACAACCGTGCGCCCGTCGCGAACGGCGACGGCGTGGACGAGGTGCGTCGCTTCCACGACGCCGCCCCGCCGCACTATTACCCTGATGGGCTCAGAAGCCATGGAGGACGGACGTTAGATGCCCGAGCTACCGGAGATGGAGGCGTGGCGACGCCAGCTGGACGAGCCCGTGCGGGCGTTCCCGATCGCGAAGGCCGGGCCGGCGCACGTCGCGACGCTGAAGACGTTCGATCCGCCGCTGTCTGCGCTTGACGGGCGGCGGCTCGTGGGCGCTCGACGGCGGGCGAAACGGCTCATGTTCCCGACCGAGGACGGCGAGCTCGTCCTGCTCGTGCACCTGATGACCGCGGGTCGCCTCCGCTACCTGCGGCCGGACGAGAAAGGGCCGAAGTCGCCGGCGTTCCGCCTCGAGTTCGAGGGCGGCGCTCACCTCGTGCTGACCGAGGCTGGGTCGAAGAAGCGGGCAGGCGTGTGGCTGTTGTCGCCGGAGGCCGCCGACGCGGAGCTCGCGCACCTCGGGCCAGAAGCGCTCGGCCTCGGCGCGGACGCGCTCGGGGCGATCTGCGCCGAGGAGTCGCGCCGACTGCACTCGATGCTCCGCGACCAGCGGGTGATCGCGGGCATCGGCCGTGCGTGGGCGAACGAGATCCTGCACCACGCCAAGCTGTCCCCATTTGCGCTGTCTCGGGACCTGGTCCCGGAGCAGGTGCAGGAGCTTGCCACTGCGATCGACGTCGAGCTGGAACGCGGACTCGAGCTGCGGGAGCGCGGGGCGAACGACGCGCGGACGTACCGCGTCCACGACAAGCTGCACGAGCCTTGCTACGTCTGCGGCACGCCGATCGCGCGCGTCGACTACGAGGAGCACACGGTCTACTACTGCCCCGATTGCCAGACCAGCGGCCGCGTGCTCAAGGATCGCCGCATGTCGCGCCTGCTTCGCTGAGGCGGTCTAGGCAAGCCTGACCTGGAGGGCCTCGCCGGAGACCTCGACGGTCCCCCCGAGCGCCCGTAGCGCACTGACAGCGACGGCCGCGCCGAGATCTTTCAGCTCCTCGCCGAGGATCACCGGCGCCGCCGACGGGGTGACGGGCTCCAGGGTCAGCTCGGCGCCGTCGACGTGCACATTCACCTCGTCGACGCCGCCGTGCCGCCGTGCGCACAGCGCGAGGAGCGCCAGTGCGCGCTGCACGGTCGGCGGATCCGTCGTGATCGTCGCGCCCGTGCCGTCCGCACCGGGAACGGCGGCGCGCGCCAGCTCGAGCGTGTCCACGTCGGCGAGCACCGGCTCGTAGCGGTCGCCGGCGATGCGCGCGGCGAGCCCGAGCTCCTCCAGCAGCTCGGTCATCTGCTCGGACGCGGCGATGATCATCTCGACGTACCGGGAGAGTGGCGGCTCGAGCTCGACACCGCGCTGCATCGTCCGCGCGAAGCCAAAAATCGTGGCGAGCGGCGTGCGCAGATCGTGCACGGCGAGGGAGGTCAACCGGGCGAACGACGTATCCTGGGATGCGGACATGGACGGCGACGCGAAGCTTGTCACACACGACCTCCAGGCCTCCGAGCCGGAGGTTCAGCTCGGTCTTTCGAGGGCGGGCGTCAAGGGAATCGCAAAGGCGATCCACCTCCGCTGGGGCAGCTTCGAGCAGGTCGTCTCGGCGGAGATCGACTGCACCGTCGACCTGGCGGCGTCGCAGAAGGGCGTGCACATGTCCCGCTTCCCGGAGTTGTTCGAGGAGGCGATCGAGCGCGTCGTGATCGGCGAGGCGCTCGTGATCGAAGCGCTCGCGGAGCACATCGCGCAGCACATCGTCGAGCGACAACGCGCGCTGCGCGCCGAGGTGAGGATCCGCGCGCAGTATCCGCTCGAACGACTGACGCCCGTGACCAAGCTGGCGACGCAGGAGATGGTCGCGCTGATCGGAATCGCCGCCGCCTCCGAGAGCGGTGTCCGCCGTCTCGTCGGCGTGGAGGCAACAGGGATCAACGCGTGCCCGTGCGCGCAGGGGCTCGTGCGCGACAAAGCGGTCGAGCGCCTCGGGGAAGCGGGCTTCGACGATGACGACGTCGAGCGGATCCTCGAGCTCGTCCCGCTCGCCACGCACAACCAGCGCGGTCGCGGAACGCTCTACGTCGGCACCGACCAGCAGCTGAACGCCGAGCGCCTCGTCGACATCGTCGAGGCCTCGATGAGCTCACCGGTCTACGAGCTACTGAAGCGGCCGGACGAGCTGTTCGTCGTCGAGCACGCCCACCTGCAGCCGCGCTTCGTCGAGGACTCCGTCCGGATCGCGCTCGCAACGACGCTCGAGCGCTTCCCCGGCCTGGACGACGAGGATTTCCTCTACTCGCGACAGCTCAACCTCGAGACGATCCACTCGCACGACGTGCTCGCCGAGCGCTACGGCACGGTCAACGAGCTGCGCACAGAGCTGGAGCGCGGCACTGCGCCGTCGCGGCACACGAACCTCGACGACTGGCTCCATGACTGAGACGCTGACGCGCCCACCCGACGCGGGCACCGCAGCCGGCAAGCCGTGGAACGTGATCGTGCTCAACGACAACCACAACACGTTTCAGGGCGTCGCCTTCGCGCTCTCGTCGACCATCCCCGGCCTCGACTACGACAAGGGCATGCGGATGGCCGACCGGATCCACAACACGGGCCGCGCGGTCGTCTGGAGCGGACACAAGGAGCCGGCCGAGCTGTACTGGGAGCAGCTCCGCGGTTTCGGGCTGACGATGGCCCCGCTCGAGCCGGCCGCGTGAGCGACGAGCTCCAGCGCCTGCGCGAGCAGCAGCGGGCAGTTGACGAAGTGCTTGGCACCCTTGCGAGGTTCGAAGGGCTGCAGCCCGTCCTCGATGCCGTCGTCGCTGCGGCGAACCGGCTTTGCAACGGCGTCTCCGCGGGGCTGTGGCTCGCGGACGGCGAGCTCTTCCGCGTCGCGGCTCTGATCGCCACGCCCGAGCAAACCGAGTACGAGCGCGCGCATCCTCACGTTCCCGAGGCGCACTCGCTCACCGGTCGCGTCCTCGCCACGCGCAGGCTCGTGCACATCCCCGACGTGCGTGCCGATCCCACGTACGAGTGGGGATCGCAACGCGTCGCAGGCTACCGCGCGATGGTCGGCGTGCCGATCTTTGCCGACGAACAGTTGATCGGGGTCCTCGCCGTGACGCGGCCGGTCCCCGAGCCGTTTACCGACGATGAGATCAGGCTCGTCACCACCTTTGCCAGCCAGGCATCGATCGCGATCGCGAACGCGCGGCTGCTGGACGCGGTCGAGCGCCAACTCGAACAGCAGCGCGCAATCAGCGAGGTGCTCCGAGCTGTCGCGCGCTCCGAAGGCCTCGAGCCTGTTTTCGGCTCCGTCGTCGACGCGGCTACTCGGCTGTGTCATGGCGACTACGGGGCGATGTATCTCGTCGACGGTGACGTCCTGCGCGTCGTCACTCAAGGCTACGGGCAGCCTGAGCTGTACGCGTACGAACGCGAACGTCCCCATACGCGCGATCGGTCCACGGTGATCGGGCGGGTCGCGCTCACCCGAGAAGTCGTCCACATTCCCGATACGCGAAAGGATCCGGAATACGCCTGGGGCGGCGCGGAGGTCACCGAGTACCGCTCATTGCTCGGGGTGCCGATCTTCGTCGAGGGTGAGCTGATCGGCGCGATGAACGTCGTGCGCATCGCTCCAGAGCCGTTTCTCGACGAGCACATCGAGCTCGTGAAGACCTTCGCCGATCAGGCGGCGATCGCGATCGCCAACGCGAGGCTACTCGAGCGGGTCGAGCGCCAACGAACCGAGCTCGCGCGCTTCGTCTCGCCGCAAGTCGCCAAGCTGCTCTCTAGCGATGATGGCGAGCGCCTGCTCGGCGGACATCGCGCATACATCTCCGTTCTCTTCTGCGATCTGCGCGGCTTCACAGCCTTCACCGAGACGGCCGCTCCCGAAGAGCTCTTCGAGCTGCTGCGTGACTACCACGCACTCGTCGGCGAGCTCATCGCGGAGTACCACGGCACCCTCGAGCACTTTGCAGGCGACGGAGTGATGGTGTTCTTCAATGACCCCGCGCCGGTCGACGAGCACGAGCTGCAGGCGATCCGCATGGCCCTGGCGCTGCAGGAGCGCTTCGCCGCGCTCGCGGCTCTATGGCTGAGGCGCGGCACCGAGCTCGGCCTCGGCATCGGCATCGCGGCCGGCTACGCGACGCTCGGGCGGATCGGCTTCGATGGCCGCTACGACTACGGCGCGCTCGGCCCTGTGACCAACCTCGCCTCTCGTCTCAGCACCAAAGCCGAACCCGGACAGACCTTGATCAGCCAGCGTCTGCACGCAACGGTCGAGGACGCCGTCGACGCCGTCGCCGTCGGCGACGTCGAGCTCAAGGGATTCGCACGCCCGGTCGCCGCGTACGAGGCTCGTGCGCTCCGCGCCTCCTGAGAACGAAGCGGTTCTCCTCGCCGTGCAGCAGCCGCTTCAGGTTGGCGCGGTGCAGGAACACGACGGCGGCCGCGGCGAGGGTCGCCAGGACGATCACGGGCCACGAGTAGCCGAGCAACCACGCGGCCAACGGGAGCGAAAGCGCAGCGAGCATCGACGCGACCGACGCGTAGCGCGTCGCTGCGAAGCCGACGAGCCACACGATTGCGGCTACCGCGCCGACGAGAGGAGCGACGCCGAGAAACGCGCCGCCGGTCGTCGCGACCATCTTCCCGCCCTTCTCGAAGCGAAGGAAGATCGGGCGCGCGTGGCCGAGCATCGCGCCGGCGCCCGCGAGCACGCCCGCGAGCGGCGAGACCGTGTGCGCAAAGACGAACGCAGGCACGAAGCCCTTCGCCGTGTCGAGGACGACGACGGGGACGCCGTACCACGGGCCGTACGTCCGCCAGACGTTCGTGGCGCCGATGTTTCCGCTTCCGCGCGTGCGCACGTCCTCGTGCTTGAAGATGCGGACGAGCCAGTACCCGAATGTGACCGAGCCGGCGAGGTAGCCGACGACGATGCCGAGTACGACTTCTATCTCGTCGGGATTCCGTAACGACCGACCCACTCGTTCACGACACCCCAGTCGAGGTTCGCGAAGAACGCGTCGATGTACGACGCACGGTCGGTCTGGTAATCGAGGAAGTACGCGTGCTCGTACACGTCGAGCGCGACGAGCGGCGTCGCGTTCCACACCGGGAACGTGTTCTGTGCGTCGCCGATGTAGTTGAAGAGACGGCCTTCGTCCCAGTCGTACGCGGTCCACGCCCACCCCCGCGCTGCCATTCCTGTGGCCTTCAGGTCGTCGCGCCACGCATCGACGGTGTGGAAGTCGCGGTCGATGAGGTCTCGGATCCTTCCCTGAGGATCACCGCCGTGCCCACCGAGGTGATCGAAGTAGACCTCGTGATTCTTGATCCCGCCGATCGCGAACGTGAGATCGACCTTGAGCGCGCGGAGGTCCGAGTAGACCTGGTTCGCCGAGGCGAGATCGGCGTCCCCGAGCAGCCCGAGGATCTCGTTTCGCTTCGCGACGTATCCCTCGTACAGCTTGTAGTGCGCCTCGACGGCCGCCCGCGAGATGCCGTCGAGCTCGAGCAGCGCCGGCTTGAGCGCGCGCGGGGCGATCTCCTCTACCTGGAAGACGAGTGACATGCCGCAGGAGGATATCGTCCCGGGAAAGGGACGAAAGGAGCAAGCGATGGCTTTCGACGTGCCGCCTCTCCCGTACGACTACGGAGCGCTCGAGCCGACGATCGACGAGGAGACGATGCGGCTCCACCACGACAAGCACCACCAGGCCTACGTGGACAACGCGAACGCGGCCCTCGCCGGCACCCAGTGGGCCGATCGGCCAGTCGAACAGGTGCTCGTCGAGATCGACCTTCTCCCCGAGGAGAAGCGCACCGCAGTCCGCAACAACGCCGGCGGGCACGCGAATCACTCGCTGTTCTGGGAGATCATGTCGCCCGACGGCGGCGGCGAGCCTTCAGGCTCGCTCGGCAAGGCAATCGACGACACCTTCGGCGGGCTCGACGAGCTGAAGCAGCTCGTGAACGACGGAGGCGTGAAGCGCTTCGGCTCAGGCTGGTCGTGGCTCGTGTGGGACGGCACCGGCCTCGCCGTCTACTCCACGCCGAACCAGGACAGCCCGATCCTGAAGGACTGGGACGACGTCCCGCTCCTCGGGATCGACGTCTGGGAGCACGCGTACTACCTCAAGTACCAGAACCGGCGGCCCGAGTACCTCGCCGCCTGGTGGAACGTCGTCGACTGGGACGCCGTGCAGCGACGCTTCGACGAGGCGAAGTAGACGCAACGGACAGGTCCGAGGGACTGTCCCTCGGACCTGTCCGGAAGGATCGATCAGCTCCGAATCGTCGGAGACTTCGCCGACACGTAGCACGGGGCCGCCTGCCCGGCCGGCAGGACGGCACGCACGCTCAGACCCCGCCTGAGTAGCGCTCCGAATGTCACGCTGCTCGCGGTCGAGGACGCCAGCGGCGCCGACGCAGCAACGCGCTTGCCGAGGAACACGGTCTTCACCGTGCTCCAGCGGTGCCTCACCTTTATCCAGCGCTGGAAGAGGACCGCTTTCCCGACGAACGACTGCGCAGCGATGACCTGCGCAGTGAACCTGCGCGCTGCGTTGCGCTTCAGCACCACGACCGGACGGACGGAGACCGCGGCCGCGGAGCTCGTGACCGTCGCGGACGTGCCCTTGTAGCGCGCCTGGTAGCTCGTTCCAAGCGTGGGCTGAGCCTGGTACGCGAAGTTGCCGCCGGTCGTCGTCGTGGCAGTCGAGACGACCTTCGCGGCGTTTTCGCCGCAGGGCTGCGCGAGGATGTCGACCTTCTGACCCGTCGCGGCCGTGGACAGCACGCCGGCCACGGCCGCGGTGCCGCCGTAGTTGGCGACCGTTGGACGCGCCGACAGCGTCAGCGTCGCGGGAGCGGCCGAGACCGTGACCGTGCCCCTCTTGTTCTTGTTCAGTGGATCGACTGTCGCGAACTTGCCGGTCTTGTTGAACGTGAACGTGTGGGTCTGGCCGGGGGCCAGCACAAGCGACGTGAACGGACACGTCGTGCACACGACCTGGTGGTTGACCGTGTCCTTGTTCGTCCACGTCACGGAATCTCCGGTCTGAACGGACACCGCATTCGGCACGAAGCCAAGCTGGCTGATGTCGACAGTGACCGTCTTTGCCGGTGCGGGCGCGGCGACGAGAAGTGCAACCGCTGCCGCAAGAACAATTAGTTTCTTCAACGTCCTACCTCTTTCTCGGGGGATTCGCGCCTAGCGGCGGTACCGAATCTGACGAAATGCTCCAGCCGCACGTTAGTGGCGGTATCGGACCTTCACCGAGTTGCTCCAGGTGTCCAGATAGCCCGAACCCGCCTGGTTGGTGGTCATGTACACGCGATACGTGAACGTGCCCTTCTTGTGCGGAGCCTTGAAGATCCGGCCGGAGAGCGGCCCGAGCTTCAGCTTTTCCACCGTCACCCACTGGCCGAACGACGAGCGACGCTGCACGTAGATCGACCGGCCCGCGAACGAATGCGAGGCGGTGATCTTGGCGTAGAGGCGTGTCGCGGTCATCCGGTTGAGCGTCAGCTTGGGACGGACCTGGACCGTCACCGGCTGGCTCGACGCCGTTTTCCACTTCACCGAGTAGATGGTGAGCACGGTGGGGGTCGTCGTGTAGACGAACGCCCCGCCGTTGCCGGTGATCAGCGTGGCAACCTGCTGCGTGGACGAGCCGAACGGCTGCGCGAGGACCGTCACCGATTCGTTCGCCTTCGCACTCGAGACGGCCCCAGAGATCGTCGTCTGGCCCCCGTAGAACACGATCGGCGCAGTGGCGCCGAGTGAGATGGACGGGGGCGGCCCTTTGACGACCACGGTGCCGGTTATGGACGGCTTGAGGGCGTCGTGGTAATTGAACGTCCCGGCCGCGTTGAACGTGAACGTGAACTTCTGTGTCGGCCTCAGGATCGACGATGCAAACGCGCCGTTGTTGGCGACCAACTGGTGGTTCACCTTGTCGACGTTCGTCCACTCGACTGCGTCGCCCTGGTTGACCGTCACGGTTTTCGGGCTGAAGCTTGTCGCCCCGATCTTGACCGTGGCGGTTGCCGCGGAACCCGATGCGGGAAGCGCGAGCACGAGAACGGCGGCGACGGAAAACAGCGCTCTTTTCATGGTGTCCCTTTCTCCCTGGTCGGACACCCTTTCTTTTCACCGATTTGTGACGATTTCAGTCGGCAATCCGCCGAATTAACGAGATTCGTACATCTGCGTCAGAATCGGGGGCTGCCTGTAAAACCAGCTGTGCATCAGATGCGTAGAGACGATCAGGAGATGAAGCTCGCCGCGCCCCCGCGCATCGAGCCGGCTGGCGCGGGGCCCGCAGGGCGAGCGACGGACGGAGACCTTCTACAGCGAATTGCAGATGGTGACGACGGAGCCTTTGACATCCTCTACCACCGGTTTGCCCGGCCGCTCTACGGCCTGGCGCTCCGGATGCTGCGCGACCGCAGCCGTGCGGAGGACGCCGTCCAGGAGACCTTCGCCTCGATCTGGCGTTCGGCAGCGAGCTACCGGCCCGAGCGGGGACCGGGCGCGCCGTGGCTGTACGCCGTCGCGCGGAACGCCATCGTCGACCGCGCGCGCGCGCGCGGCGAGGCGACGCTTCGCCGACCCGCCCGAGGCGGTTTCGCCCGACGCCGGGCCCGACGAGCGCGCGGAGTCCAGCTACACCTCGTGGCGAGTTCATCGTGCAGTCGGCGACCTCCCCGACCACGAGCGCGAGGTGCTCGAGCTCGCCTACTGGGGAGGTCTCTCGCAGAGCGAGGTCGCGCAGTTCCTCGACATTCCGCTCGGCACGGTGAAGACCCGGACTCGCAGCGGTCTCGCGCGCCTCGCCGACTTGCTGGAGGGGGAGTTTCGATGACGCCTACGCCCGACTTCGAAGAGCTCATCGGCGCCGATCTCTCACCGGAGGAGCAGGCGCGGCTGCGGCGCGCGCACGACCTGCTGATCGCGGCGGGCCCGCCGCCTGAGCTTCCGCCCGCGCTCGCCGAGCCGGGCGCCGTCGAAGCGGAGCCGACGCCGTTCTTCAACCGTCGCCGCAACGCGACGGTCCTGGTGCTCGCCGCCGCGCTCGCTGCGGCCGCCTTCGGCGTCGGGTACCTGACCGGTGGGAGAGGCAACGGCGACACCTTCGCGACGAAGCGCACCGTCGTCATGCACGGCACGCCGACTGCACCCGAGGGAGCGATCGCCTCGATCGCCCTCGGCAACCGAGACGACGCCGGCAACTGGCCGATGCTCGTCCGCGTCTCGAACCTCGAGAAGCTGCAACGGGGCAGGTACTACACCCTCTGGCTCACGCGCAAGGGTCGCGCAGTCGCGCCGTGCGGATCGTTCATCGTCAGCGGCGGCGACGCGACGACCGAGGTCCACTTCACCGTGGCGTACAAGCTCAAGAACTACGACGGCTGGGTCGTGACCGAGCAGGCGCGCGGCGACCGTACCACGGGACCCGTCCTGCTCCGTACCGTCTGACCCCAGGACGGGATAAGGTTTGGCGTTCCGGACGCCAGAAAGAGGAGCAGGCCCTGCCCTGGAAGCCGACGTTTGTTCTGTTCGCCGTGCTGCTGTCAGCGCTCGCTGCAGGGTGCGGCGGCGACAGTAGCTCCGAGCAGACGACCACTGCTGCAAAGGCCGCGCCGAACGAGCGCTTCACCACGGCCGAGTGGGAGAAGTACCAGACCGACGCCGCAGCCTTTCAGAAGCTCAACGACTCCACCCTGGCCAAGGTCGTCGTCTGCACAAAACCGATCAACCCGCCCCCGGGCGCGATGTCGAAATGCGTGGGCGACTCGTTGACGAATCTGGGCACCGCGACAGAGAAGCTCGGCCAGACGCTCCAGGGCCTCACCTCCTCCGTCGGAGGAGCGTGCCTGACGGCGCTCAACGGCCTGCTCAACTACGTCCGGCCCTACCAGGCCTCGATCGCGTCGCTGCAGAACGTGATCGATTCGGACAACTACGCCGCGGCATACAACGCAGCCAGCAGCATGAAGACCGCGCGGGCGGACGGACGAGCGGCGAAGGCCCAAGTCACGAAGGACTGCGCTCCGGCCTAGACGGACTGCCGCTTACGGCGCGACGCGCCCGGACGCGACGAATGCCGCGTACGTGATCGGCATGTGCAGCTCGAGGAAGCGCTCGACCGCCTCTGCGTAGCGGCGGATCTCTCGCTGCGCCGTCTCAGCCGCTCGCAGCGAGACGAAGTTCATCAGCGAGCGTGCGTTCACGGTCCAGTAGAACTCGGTGTAGGCGCCCACAGGCAGCACGCTGCGCGCCACCTCTCGCGCAACGCCGGCCTCGACGAGCCGCTCGTACGTCGAGTACGCGTGCTCGTACACCTCGCGCAGGGCATCGCGCGTGTGCTCGGCGAGCTCGGGCTCGACGGGCTCGAACGTGTACGCACCCGGCTTGCCGACCTGGCTGCGGACGTCCTCCGCGTCGGGGACGTAGAAGTCGTCGGTCGCCTTCGCGTACCGAAGAGAGAATTCATTGAACGAGCCGACGCGATGACGCATCCACTCGCGCGCGACGAAGATCGGGCAGCGGATGTGAAAGCGGAACGCGTTGTGTTCGAAGGGCGTCCCGTGCCTATCGCGCATGAGGAAGCGGATCAGCCCTGCGTCCGAGTCGTCCATCTCCTCCTTGCGCCGTGCGAACGAGACGCGTGCGCCATTGACGACCGACAGGTCACTCGCCATCACGTCGTCCAGCCGGACGAAGCCGTGGTCGAGCACGTGAATCGTGTCGTCGGTCAGAACGAGGTCAGTCACTGCCAAGGCCCGGCGATGCTAGCGTCAGGCCAGGATGGCAACGCTCGACGCGATCGGGATCGTCTCGCGGGACATTCCTGAATCCTGCCGCTTCTACCGCACGCTGGGCGTCGACGTTGCAGAGCCGCCCAACAGCGAGGACCACTTCGAGGCCGTGCTGCCGAACGGCGTGCGGCTCATGTTCGACACGGAGGAGCTGATCAAGCAGCTCGATCCGCAGTGGAGGCGGCCCGAAGGCGGCCAAGGCACGACGCTCGCGTTCAAGTACGACGACGCGGCCGGCGTCGACGAGACGTACGCCCGCCTCGCGGAATCCGGGTTCACGGGCAAGACGGAGCCCTACGACGCGTTCTGGGGTCAGCGATACGCGGACGTCGTCGACCCCGACGGCAACGTCGTCCATCTGTTCGCGCCGCTCTAGGGGCGTCACCGTAGAGTGATCCACGTCGGCACGTCCGGCTGGAGCTATCCGTCGTGGCGCGGAGACTTCTACCCCGCGGACGCCGACCCGAAGACGTTCCTCCCTTTCTACGCGGAGCGCTTCGACACGGTCGAGCTGAACACGACGGGCTACCGCTTGCCGGCGGAGGACCAGTTCGCGCGCTGGGCGGAGCAGACGCCCGCCGGGTTCACATTCGCGGTCAAGATGCCGCTGACGCGGCTGGATCGCGTCGGCACGTTCGTCGAGCGAGTCCAGCGGCTCGGCGATCGTCTCGGCCCGTTGCGGATCGTCGTGCAGAGCGCCCGCGACGATGGGCTGCTCACGTTCCTGCAGGGTTCGCTGCCGCCGGAGCTCGAGGTCGCGTACGACTTCCGTCACGAGTCGTGGGACGACGTCGGCGGCCTCGTCCGCGTCAACGACTTCGACGCGGAGCCGTTCCGCTACATCCGCCTGCGCGAGCCTCCGTACTCCGACGACGACCTAGCCGCTGTCGTAAGGCGCCTTCGCGCGCCGGCGTACGTCTACTTCCGGCACGAGGAGGAGGCGACGGCGCCGGAGTATGCCCGGCGGCTACTCCGAATGACCGACACCTGAAAGGGCCGCGTCCGCAGCGTCCTGGGCCAGGCGGACGAGCTTGCGGGCGCTGACGACGCGCACGTCGCCCTCGGCCATGACCAAGTTGACCTCGACGAGGTGCGCGGCCGCGCGTGCCGCGCCGGCGGCGAGCGCTGCGGCCGATGCCGCGTCGGCGCGAACGTCGCCCTCACAGTGATTCGCGACGTGCGCCGCGAGTTGCGCGACATCGCAGGCGGCCTCCGCGATCGACAGCGGAATCTCCGCGGCGCGGTCCAGCGCCTGTCCGAGGTTGAAGTCGCGCGCCTCGGGGCGGTGCTCCTCGTCGGCGTGACGCACCGCGAGGAATGCCTCGAGCGCCTCGGCGTCCTCCTGCGCGAGCCTGAGGGCGCGTGAACGCAGCGACTCGGCCTGAGCGACCGCGGCGCGGGCATCGGACCACGACTCGAACGAGGAGCGTGCGGCCATCGCCGACAGAGCAGCGGCGAACGCGGTCACGAACGCGGCAGCAGGACCCGCCCCGGGGACGCTCGTCCCGTGCGCGAACTGATCGAGCAACTCCTCGGCCGGCAGCGAGAGCACGGCCCAACCCTAGTCGGGATTAGCTAAGGCGGGTCTGCAGCTGACGGACGAGACGCGGCGTCGGCTCGACGCCTTCGCGAGCAAGCGCGGCCTCGAGGTCTGCGATCAGCGTCGCGCGGAAGGCAACATCGGCCTGGGCCCGCTCGACGAGATCGTCGAGCACAAGGCGAAGGCGGGGCAGCTGAGACGCCGCCTCGACCCAACCCTGTGGCGCAGGCCGCAGCAATCCGATGAGGAAGCCGAGCCGTTCCTCATTCCATGGGTTCGCGCTCATCAACCTCCAGACGCGGCGGGACCATCGTTTCTTCCCTCGAGCTGAACACGCATCTTCACGAGGCATCGCGAAATACGGCTTGCAATCGTTCCCGGTGGGAGCTCGAGCCCCTCGCCGATCGTCCGGTAGCTCTCGTCGCGGCAGAAGAATCGGTCGAGTAGATCCGAGCACGGGTCGCCAAGCGCCTCCAACGCTTCCCGGACGTCGAGCGCCAGATCGACCTCGGCGAGCGTCTCGTCGGCGCCGGTCTCGATGTCTTCGGTCGGCTCGACCCGCGAACGCTCGCGAAGGCGGTCGACGCAGAGGTTCCGCGTCAACTGAGCAAGCCAGGGACGCACGGCCGAATCCTCGCGGAGGCGATCGAGCCGCTCGTAGGTCCGCGCGAAGACCTCCTGGAAGACGTCCTCGGCATCGTGGTCCGACAGGCGAAATCCCTGCACCGCAATGGCATACACGTAGCGCGAGAAACGCTCGACTAGCTCCGCCCACGCTTCCTCATCGCCCTCCCGGCAGCGGGCGACCAGCTCCGCGTCGGTGAGCCTTGACGTCACGCGGAGCCGATTCCCATCGGCGCGGGGAGGCGCGCGCCGACCAGAGCATCCGCAGCTTCGCGGCTCGGCGCATGGCCGGTCACCGCTGCGATGAACTCGTCCCGCTCGAGGGCGAGCAGCTTCGTGTCGTCGACTGCCTTCACCGTTCCCGTTCTCGGGATGTCACGCAGCAGCGCGATCTCGCCAAACGACTCCCCGGGCCAGGCGTCTGCGACCTTCTCGCCGTCGATCCAGATTTCGCAGCGACCGTCCTCGACGACGTAAAAGCGGTCGCCGTCGTCTCCCTGGCGGAAGACGGTCTCGCCGGCGGCGACCGACACGGGGATGAGCTTCATGGCGAGGTTCTCGATTGTCGCAGGAGGAAGCGGCGCGAAGATCGGGTTCGCGCGCAGGAGCTCGATGCGCTCGACGGGAACATGGGCGCGCTCGTCGATGGCGGACAGGCGCCGCCAGAGGAGCAGGGCCAGAACCGGAAGCATCGAGCCAACCAGGATCAGCGCTGCGCGGATGCTGATCACGTCGAGGAGCAACGGCACGATCAGGGCGCCTACCGCCAGCCCGAGCACGAGGATGCTCTGGAGTGCGCCGAAAACGCGGCCGAGCACTTCGTCCGGCACGGCGCGCTGCAGCAGCGTGACGCCCGACACGTCCACGAGCGTGTTTCCGATCCCGAAGACGGCGATGAGGAGGACCGCGCCGAGGACGGTCGGCCAGACGCCGATCAGTCCGAGCCCGGCGCCGATCAGGACGAGCCCCAGCCCGAAGTCTGTGGCGAGCCTCCTCCGGCCGATCAGAGCGAACGCGACGGCGACGCCGATGATCCCGCCGACGCCCATCGCCGCATTGAGAAAGCCGAGGCCCGAGTTGCCGATGTCGAGCAGGTCGAGCGCCGTAACGACGATCAGGACGCGCAGCGCGCCGGCGACGATCGTCTGGCAGAAGTAGAGGAAGACGACGACGCGGGCGTCGCGCTGAGCCCAGAGCGTGCTGAACCCGGCGACAGCCTCCCGGGAGGTGCTGCGGCGCTCGGCCGGGGCGACCGCGGTCGGCTCCCATCGGCTGTGCAGCTGGACGACGAAGATGGCCGACCAGACGAGCGTGAGCGCGTCGGCGACGAAGACCCAGCCGACGCTCGTGGCCGCAAGCAGCAGGCCTCCAAGCGCGGGGCCGACGAACGTCCCGAGGCTCTCGATCGCGGTCGAGGTCGCGTTCGCGGCCGTAAGCTCCTCCGGCGACTCGGCCAGGAGCGGCAAGAGCGCGGCCTGGGCTGGGCGGAACGTCTTCGAAGCGACGGCCATGAAACCGGCGAGCACGTAGACGATCGCCGGCGAGGCGCCCGTGAACGCTGCCGCCGCCATGCCGGCCATCGCGGCGACGCGGCTCAGGTCGGCGACCAGCATCACCCGCTCGCGGCGGTAGCGGTCGGCGAAATACGCGAGCCACGGCGCCGTCAGGGCGGAGGCGACCCAGCGGATGACGAGGACGGCGCTGACAGCCGTGGCCCCGCCGTGGTCGTTCGCGTACACCGCCAGGGCGACCAGAAAGCCCCATTCGCCCGTGACCGAGCCTGCGAAGGCCAGCTGAAGCTTTCTGAGCTGCGGATTGGCAAAAACCGCATGAAAAGAACGCCCGGTCTCCCTCAGCTGTCGCCTAAACTCGTTCACGAAGCTGAGAATCGCACGTACGCTTGCGTTTTCAAAGAAACAATGGAAGATTGAGGAGACGAAGCACGTCTAGATGGTTGAAGGTGAGTAACCCGAGCAGCGAAAGGAGAACCACCGTGAACGATCAGAATGATCAACTTGATCAACTTGACAAGAACCAGGAGCCCAAGGACGACGTCGAGGGCCATGTCCTCGAGCAGCTCGACGAAGCGGACGTCGAGGCGCATCAGTTCGAGCAGATCGAGCAGATCGAAGTGGTCGAATAGGCTCCATCTCGCGAGCACACCCTTTCGAAGGGCGCCCACCGGGCGCCCTTCTTATTGCTTGAGCACGTTCTCCAGCGCGTTGAGCAGCGCAAGCGCCTGCTCGCGCCGCTCTTCCTCCAAGTCGTCGAGCGCCGCGGCAAGGCGGGCGACGACCGCGAGATCGCCGCTGCCCTCCTCGAGCGCGGCCTTCGCCCGCCGGGAGCGCTGGAGCAGGTCGAGCGCGATCGCCGCCTGGTTCGCGAACAAGCCCAGGAGCTCCATCTCGTGGAGCGAGAACCCCGGGCGCTGCGGCCGGTCGAGCACCTGGAGCACGCCGAGCGCCCGCTCCTCGACGAGAAGCGGCACGGACATGATCCCCTTCGGCACGTAGCCCGTCTTCTCGGCGACCTCCCGCGAGTGGCGCGGATCCTCCGCGAGGTCCTCGATCACGAGCGGCTGGCGCGTGACGAGCGTCCAGCCGGCGATGCCCGTGCTCGAGGGGATCCGCGTGCCGACCAGACCTTGCTCGTCGTCGCCCGCGACCGCCTCGAAGACGAGCTCGTCGGTGTCCTCGTCGAGGAGGAAGATCGAGGAGCGCTGGGCATCGAAGATCGCCCGCGCGACCTCGACGATCGACCGGAGCAGCGATCCGTAGGCGGCGTCGGCGCCGATCACGCCGGCCGCGACGGCCGCTCTGAACCCGTCCTCGCTCATGTGTCTTTCGATCCTCCCATGTTGTCGGCGATCAGGTGCAGCACGCTCTTGAGCTGGAACGGCGTCAGCTCGGGATGCTTGGAGCGCACGAGCGCGCAGATTCCGGAGATGTGCGGCGTCGCGAAGCTGTTGCCCGTCGCGCGGATCGTCTTGCCGCCCATCCACGCCAGCTGGACGTCGACGCCGCGCGCGAAGAACTCGACAGGCGGATTCGGGTTGTAGTAGAAGAGGTGCGAGTCCGGCTCCGAGTGGCTCCCGACGGAGATAACGGACGAGAAGCGCCACGGGTAGCTCTCCACTGGCATGTTGTGTGCGGAGGCGACGAGGATCGTGCGGTTGAAGTACGCCTTGTCCGCGAGCTCGTGCAGCACTTCCGCGAACTGGCGCTTCGTCGTCGAGAGGCTCATGTTCACGACGTCGAAGCCCTGGTCGACCGCCCAGCGCAGGCCGCCGAGCAATACGGGGCCCGAGCCCGTATAGCCGGCACCGAGCACGCGCGCGCTGTAGATCTCACACTCGGGTGCGAGGTCGCGGATCACACCGGCGCACGCCGTTCCGTGGCCACAGAGGTCGCCCTCCTCGTCCGGCAAGGCGATCGGCTCGCCGTCGTCGCCGACGCTGATCGCGACCGCGCCGTTTACCTCGCCGACAAGCGGATGGTTGGGGTCGACGCCGCTGTCGAGAATGCAGACGCGGACTCCCTTGCCGGTCGCTCCTTCGAGCGCCCACTCGCGCGTGACGCGCTCGGGCCACTGGAGATCGATCGCGATCTGGTCCCCCGCCCCCGGCGGCAGAGACCATGCAGGAAGCGCGCGCTCCTCTGCTACGGCGTTTGGGCTTCCTTGAGCCGCTGCGCCATCACCTGGAGCATGTTCCACGCGATCGACGCGTTCGACTCGACGAGCGGGCGGAAATCCCAGGACGTCATGCCGTAGCAGGTCAGGTCGCTCTCCGCCTTGATAGTCGCCGTGCGGTCGATGTCCGCGATCAGCGCCACTTCGCCGAAATAGTCCCCGGGGCCGAACGTCCGTACATCCGTGCCGCCGATGCTGACCTTCGCCGTCCCTTCGCCGATCACGAAGAAGCCGATGCCGCCCTTGCCCTCCTCGGTCACGGTGTCACCGGCGCTGAACGTGCGCTCCTTCATCGATTGTGCGATCTGTTTCAACTCGCGGTCGCTGAGGCCGGAGAAGAGCGGGACGCGCTTGATCAGTTCCACAGATGCTTCAGCCATGGCGATGAGCATAGAGCATCGGGATGCGAAGATACGAGCGTGAAGCTGACCGTCGTGGGCTGCTCCCCCGCCTGGCCGAACCCGGGGGGCGCGCAGTCCGGCTATCTCGTCAACGGCTCGGGCAACCTCTTGCTCGATTGCGGGCCCGGCGTGCTCGCGCGTCTGCGCGAGCGCTCTCCGTGGCCGAGCGTGGACGCGATCGTGATCACGCACTTCCATCTCGACCACTGGGGCGACCTCGTCCCGTGGGTGTGGGGCTCGATGTACCTCCAGGGACGCGGGGACGCGCCGCAGCGCGCGGCGGTGTGGGTGCCGCCCGGCGGGATCGAGCAACTCGAGCAGTTCGGCTCGCGGCTCGGTTTCCCCGACATGTTCGAGCGCGTGTTCGGCGTGCACGAGTACGCGAACGGCGTACCGTTCGTCGCTGCGAATCACACCGTCGTCGCAACACGCGTGCCGCACTACAGGCTCGACGCCTACGCCTTGCGCGTGACGGGCGATCGCACGATGACCTATTCGGGCGACTCCGGCCCGAGCAACGCACTTGCCGACGCGGCGCGCGACGCGGACCTCTTCGTCTGCGAGGCGACGCTGCTGCGCGGGGAGCTCGACGGCGAGCCGCGCGGGCATCTCGCGCTCGACGAGGCGCTGGCGGCGTTCGAAGCGTCGGGTGCGAAGCGTCTGCTGCTCACGCACCGCCCGTCCGAGCTCCCGTCGAACGGCGACCACGAGTTCGCCCACGACGGGCTCGAAGTCTCGATCTAGCGCGTTGGCCGACGGTCCGGACGGCTACTTCGACGAGCGCGTCGCCGCGCAAGGACCCAGCGACAGCCGTAAGCACGTGTCCGTCTGGGAGAAGCCGGCGGACGCGCGTCAGTGATGCCCGCAGAGCCGCTCGCCGTACTGCGCGGCCATCGCGCGAACCTTCGCGCTCATCTGCGTCTCGAGATCGAACAGCGCGGGGTCCTTCGGGTTGTAGTCGGGGAGGCCGTTGCCGACCCACGCGATGTCAGGCGTGACGCCGGGGCCCGAGAGCGTCAGGCGGTACCGCTTGCCGTTGCCCGCGACCTTCCGCGTGCGCTGGGGCGGGTAGTTCCCATACGAGGCGTACGGGTAGAAGCCGTAGCAGAACATCCCGCTGGGCTTGTGTACGACGAACGAGTTCTCGCGCATCCAGCCGGGGCCGTACGCAGAGCCGAACGTGTCGAGGAAGAGCAGTCTCCCGAAGCCGTCGAGCGGCCTCCCCGATGACGTCGTCTTGAAGCCGTGGATCGGCTGCCCCTTGTACGTCGCGCGGCCGAAGAGCTCGTGGAATCTTCCGCCGTAGACCCAGTCCTCGTAGACCTCGAGTTGCGCGAGCTCGCCGGTCCAGTGCGAGAGGTGCAGCTCCCAGACCTTCTGCTCGTGCATCCAGGGGATGTACCCGACGTTCGGGAGCATGCGCTGCCAGGCCTGCAGTGCCCAGTAGGAGCCGTCCTTGGCCTTGCACGCCGCCACGAACCACGCCAGCGTCGGGCCGTCGTAGGGCCGGCACGTGTTCTTGAAGTGCCGCCACTTGCCGCGGCCGCCGGAGTAGTCGACCTTGAACTTGACCTGCTTGGCGGCGCGAGTCGGCGGGCGTGCGTTGATCGCGCCCGAGTAGAAGACGTGCCACATGCGGCCGCGCTGGTAGTACGTGACCATCGCGCGGCCCTTGTTGTCCGTCGCGAGGTGGATGCGGGTTGCGTTCCGCGTCACGATCTCGGCAGCGCCGGCAGGCAGCGCCAGCAGCAAGGCGACGATCGCCGAGCACAGAACGGACGCAACAGCCACGGACCTCATCCTCGTCCTCCCTATCGGATGCTGCCGGGAAATTTATTAGAACGCTCCCCCGTCCGTCCGATGCCCTCGCCATCGTGCCGCGGTGAGACGAACGAGCCCACCTCGACAAGCATCTGTCTCGCGTGTGGAGACGCCCTGTCGCCCACACTCGTGCGCTCCGCATCGCTGCGGTGTCACGACTGCCGCGATGCCGTGGCCCCTATCCGTCCCGAGCTGCTCGAGCGCGTCAAGCGTGGGCTCCGAACCAGGCTGCGACTGCGGTCGGCGGCCTGGGGACAGCGCTAGAAGCGGGCCGTCGCGCCGAGCCAGCGTTCGTGCGCGCCGGTGGCGAGGATGTCCTCGATCTGATCCAGAGCGAAGTCGAGCTCCTCGTCGCTTGTGAAGTAGTGCGGACCGAGGCGGATTCCCGCGTCCGGGCGGAAGTCGCAAAGGATCTGCCGCTCGGAAAGCTCCTTGTGCACGGCCTCGAAGTCGGGGACGTGCACGGTGACGGTCCCGCCGCGCCGCTCGGGCTCCCGCGGCGAGCGCACCTCGAAGCCGCGCGCGTCAGCACCGTCGATCAGGCGCTGCGTCTGCTGCAGGGAGTTTGCGCGGATGCGATCGACGCCGATCTCCTCGATGAGGTCGTAACCCGGCGTGCACGCGTACAGCGCCGGCACGTTGGGGGTGCCGGTGAGAAAGCGCGCGATCCCATCCGCGTACTCGAGCTCGGGCTCGAAGGCGAACGGCCGCGCGTGTGCCTGCCACCCGGTCACCGACGGCTCGAGTCGGTCGATCAGGTCCGGCCGGACGTAGAGCCAGCCGGCACCGGGACCGCCGCAGAGCCACTTGACCGAGCCGCCGACCGCGAAGTCGACGCCGAGCGCAGTCACGTCGAGCGGCACAGCACCCGCGGACTGGTACGCGTCGAGGACGACGCGTGCGCCCGCCTCGTGCGCCCGCTCGACGATCGACTCGACGTCCTGAATCTCCCCCGACTTGAAGAGCACGTGCTGGACCGGCACGAGCAACGTCCGCTCGTCGATCGCACCGACCACGTCGTCGGTCGCCACGATGTCGAGCTCGCTCCTCGCCTGGTACACGTAGCGAACGCTGGGGAAGTTCTCGCGCTCGTAGACGATCCGGTTGCGCTCGCCCGGCTGCTGGAAGCACGAGAGGACGACCGCTTCGGCGATCGACACGTTCTGGTGCATGCAGACGGTTCCCGCCGGCGCGCCGACGATGCGCCCGATCTGGTCGCCGACCGTCAGCGGCATCGTCCACCAGCCCTCGCCCCACGCGCGGATGCCACGCTCCGCCCAAGTGCGCGCGTACTCGCGCACACGCTCGTCGACCGCCGCCGGCATCGCGCCGAGCGAATGGTTGATCAGGTACGTCGTGTGCTCGAGGATCGGGAAGCGGTCGCGATACTCGAGCAGGTCGCTCATCGGACGACGAACTCGCGGATGACTGCGATCGCCTCTTCCGGCTGGTCGCGGAAGACGCCGTGGCCGGCGCCTTCGAACATGCGGAGCTCGGCCTGCGGGATCGCGGCGGCGATGTCCTCGGAGTCCGCGACGGGAGTGATCGGGTCGAGCTCGCCGCCGAGCACGAGCGTCGGGCAGCTGATGTTCGGAAGCTCAGGGAGCAGGTCGGCCGTCATGAACTCGTTGCGGAAGAAGTGGTTGCCGACCTCGAGCTTGAGACGAGTGCGCGCGATCACGTCCGGGTCCTGCGGCTTCGGGTTGTAGACGGGCAGCGCGACGCGCATGAACTCCTCGGCCGACTCGTCCGTGAGCTCGCGGAAGTGGCGCTCGGCGACCTCGCGGACCTCGGGCCCGCCGAGGCGCTCGAACATCGGAAACGCGCGATCGGGGCGAAACTTCGCGAGGCTGCTCGACACGATCAGCTTCGACGGCAGATCGGGATGGCGCGCAGCGGCCGCAAGCGCGACGACCCCGCCGAACGACTGCCCGAGGATCATCGGCCGTTCGAGCTCGAGCGCCTCGCAAAACTCGACGATGTCCCGCACCCAGCGGTCGAGGTTCCACTGTGCAGGATCGTCTCCGTCGCTCCGCCCTTGTCCGCGATGGTCGAGCAGAACGAGCTGCGCGACGTCGGAGAGCGGCGCGAGCGTGTGCGCCAGGCCCGAGTGGTCGAACCCAGGGCCTCCGTGTAGGAGCAGAAGCGTCGGCCGCTCGCGCATCGTCGGGCCTTCCGGGACGAGCTTCGTGCCGATCACTTCGAAGAAGATCCGCGTGCCGTCGCGCAGCGCAACCCTCATTCCTCCGCCACCTCCTTGAGCTTCTGCAGGCTCGAGCGCACCTCGCGCTGAGCGGTCGTCTTCACGATTCGACCAGCGAACCGAGCCGCGCCGTGCAGCGTGAGGTCGAGCTTGAACGTGACAAGCGTTCCGTCGCCGGACGGCTCGAGGTCGAATGTCGCGCGTACGGCCGCCGGCCCACCCTCCGACGTGATCGCGAGCCTGCGCGGCGGGTCGTCCTCGACGATGAGGAACGCCGCTTCCTGTCGCCTGCCGCCGACGCGCCTGACCTCGGTGCCCGCGTGCACGTCGACCGACTCGAGCGAGCCCTGCCATTCAGGCGCGCGCTCGAGGTCGCGCACGAGTGCGTAGACGAGCTCCTGCGGCTTCGCGATCTCCACCGAGTCCTCGACCCTCACAGCTCGACCTCGATGCCTGCTCCTCGGTCGGCCGCGGCGCGCAGGACGAGCGCTGCAGCGGCCGCGTCCATGACCGCAACGCCGACGGACTTGTAGACGGTGAGCTGGTCGGCGTCGGTGCGGCCCGAACGCGTGCCGCTGAGCACCTCCCCGAGCTCGGTGAGCAGGTCGGGCGTGAGACCGCGCAGGTCGTTCGCTCCCGCGGGGAACGGCGAGAGCACGGCCTCGCGCGACTCGACGAAGACGGTCGCGTCGGCGACGAGCGCCTCCTCGAGCTCGGCGCCTGCCGGGTTGATTCCGACGGAGGTGACGTGCGTGCCCGGCGCCAGCCACTCGCGGCGGACGACCGGCTGCGGCGAGTGCGTCGTCGCGCACACGATGTCGGCGTTTCGCACGGCGTCCTCGAACGAGTCGAACGCGCTCCCGCCGACTTCCCCGGCAAGTGCCTCGGCCTTCGCGCGATCGCGGCCGGCGATCCGGATCTCCTCGATGTCGCGCACGCGCGAGACCGCCCGCGCGTGCGTGCCGCGCCTGCACGCCGGTGCCGCATACGGTGAGCACCTTCGCGTCCTCGCGCGCGAGCAGGCGCGCCGAGAGCGCAGAGCCCGCCGCCGTCCGCGTCGCGGTGATGTACGTCCCGTCCATGAGCGCGCGAAAGCGCCCCGCGCTCGGGATCGAACACGGCGATCGCAGCCTGGTGGGTCGGCAGCTCCGTGCCGGCGTTCCCTTCGAAGAGCGTCACGAGCTTGGTCTCGAGGATGTCCGCCGACGGGAGGTACGCCGGCATCACGCCGAGCAGGCCGTGCCCGGACAACGCCGCAATGCGCTGCGGCATCGACGCGCGGCCGGCGCTGAGATCGACGAATGCTTCGGCGAGCGCGTCGACGAGCGCGTCGAGATCGAGCAGCCCCTCCACGTCCTGGCGGGACAGGACCAACACGGTCAAGACACCTTTTTCAGCCAGGAGAGCGCCTGCTGGTTCCAGGGCACACGGTGCGTGACGCCGGCCGCCTGCATCCGCAGCGCGGTTCGCGACGTACCAGTCGTAGTTCTCGACGAGCGTCTCGACGTTGGACTTCGTCGCCTGCCAGCCGAGCAGCCGCTCGGCCTTCGAGACGTCGACGAAGGAGTCCCTCGACGCCGTCTTGTAGTGCCACTCTCCGAGCGGCGACAGCCGCGCGAGCTCGAGCGCGCGCAACGCGAGCTCCGCCGGCCGCGCGGGAACCGGGCGCAGGCGTGAGCTCGTCCCTGCGTGCGCGATCAGCGACTCCAGGTCGCTGCGAACGGTGCCGAACTCGGTCGCTCCGACGTTGAACACCTCGCCCGCGACGTCCGCAGTGGATGCGCGGTCAATCGCATCGACGAGATCCTCCACGGCAAGCAACTGGTAGCGGTTGCCTCCGCGGCCGAGGACGTAGATGCGGCGCCCGTCGCGGATCCAGTCGAACAGGATCTCGAACACGCCTAGGCGCTCCGGGCCGAGAAACGTCTTCGGGCGGATGATCACGGTCTCCAGCGGCGACGAGCGGACGAGCCCCTCACAGGCGATCTTCGACTCGCCGTAAGGGCCGACGCCGACCAGCGGGAAGTTCTCGAAGAGCGGATGCACCTTGGGCACGCCGTACACGGCGGTCGACGAGATGTAGACGACGCGCCGAACCGAGGCACCAACGGCCGCCGCGAGCAACGTCGCAGTGCCGTCGACGTTGACAGACATGATCTCCTGCCGCGACCCGCGGATCGGCAACGCGGCGGCCGCGTGCACGAGCACGTCCGCGCCGTCGCAAAGCTCGCTGCGCGCGCGCCGAGTCGCGCATGTCGCCGCGGATCTCGGTCAGGTCACGCTCGATCGGGTCGTCGATCGGCACGACGTCGAGCGTGCGGACGTCGTGGCCCTGCGCCAGCAGATGCCGCGCGAGGTGCAGGCCGAGAAAGCCCGCACCTCCGGAGATCGCGTACGAAGCTATGGAGAGACCGTAACCGCCTGCGTCGGCTTCGGCACCGGTTGGGGCGGGGGCTTCGAGTCGACCAGCACGGCGGCGGCGAGCAGCACTGCCATCCCGACCGACGCCTCGCCGAGCAGGCTGCGCGAGAGCTTGCCGACGACCGGATGACCGCGCTCCACGAGCGGAACGGCGATCTTGTGGTGCAGGCCGCCCCACGCGAGCGCGACCGAGACGAGCCCGAGCTTCACGAGCAGGACTTGGCCGTAGCTCTCGGTCCACAGGTCGGACAGGTGCGGCAGGCGAAGGACGCTGAGGTAGAGCCCTGCCGCGACGAGCAGCGCGATCAGCACAGGCGCAAGTCGCGCGTAGCGCAAGAACGTCTCGCGGCGAAGCTCGGGCGCGAGCGGCCAGACGACGAGCGCCAGCTGCACGAGCCCGCCGAGCCAGAGGCAGGCCGCGGAGAGGTGCACCCAGTCCGCGAGCTCGGACTTCCACGACGAGCCCGCATCCGCCGCCGAGTGTCCAGACAGCGAGAGCCCCGACGCGAAGACGAGCGCGACGGCGAATGCAGCCCAGAGGAGGACCTGGCGCTCGACCAGCCAGGCCAGATAGAGCAGCGCCGAGACGAGCGAGAAGCCGAGCGTCATCGCGATAAACGCGGTGCCGAAGCGGGTGCCGCTCGCGATCGGCGACAGGTCGCCGTAGAGCAGCCGCCCGAACGGCAACTGCAGCGCGTCCTCCGCGCGCAACAGGAACGCGAGGATGCCGACCTCCAGGACGGCAATCACGCCGAGGCCCGTCAGCTTGTAGAACCGCGACTCGGCACGCGGCGGTAGGGGCCCGCGAACGATCAGCAGCCGGAAGCCGAGACCTCCGACAAGGAGCATGAGCCCAAGGAAGTACGCCCAGCGCACGACGTGCTCCGTGCGCGTCGGGCCGGACGCGCCGTACGCCTCGGTCGGTGGTGGCGCGGCGACGCCGACGCCGAACGTCCAGACACCCGAGACGACGTGCCCGTCCGACGAGATCGCGTGCCAGCGCACGGTGTATGCGCCTTTCGGCAACCGCTTCAGCGTCGTGAGCATCAGGTGCGGATCGGCGCCGCTGCGTGTCGAGCCAGAGACGACCCGACCATCCGAGTCGACGACCACGATCGAGTTCGACAGCGCCTTCACGCCCTGGTCGAAGCGCACCCAGGCCGTGCGCGGAGCCTGCTCGAGCCGCTGCTTGTAGGACGGCTGCGTCGCGCGGACGCTCGCGTGCGCGAACGCCGATGCCGGAGCTGCGAGCGCGAGCAGCGCGATGAGTGCGATCGCCCGTCTCATCGGTGCGGCTCCCCGGCGAGCGGCGACAGATGTCCGAACACAGGCGCGAGGTCACGGTCCGAGAACAACGCGAGAGAGACGAAGACGAACACGATCGCGATGCCTGCGTTCGCGACCGCCCAGTTCGGCCGCCACGCTCTCGCGAACGGGAACACGGCGCCGATGACCATCGTCCACCCGAGGAGATGGTGCAGGAACGCCGAGCGCTGGAACAACCACGCGTTCTGCTCGTGCACGAGGAACGCCGCCCCGGAGACGAGGAAGGCGAACGGCGTCGCGAGCCGCCAGAGCGGGCTATGCAGCTTTCCTCTCACGAGGCCGAGCTCGGCGGCGCCGGCGAACATCATCACCTGCGCCCACGAACCGTGAGCGACCATGTGGATCGTCGAGTTCGTGAAGAACGTCATGACGGGCCACATGAGGACGCCCATCAGGAACAAGAACGACGGCCACAGGTACGGGCGCCACGCGCGCCGCCGCCACACCTCCTCGCCGGCGATCACTTCCGCGAGCAGGAACAGGCCGAGGAGCAGAAACCCCGTTGCGAACATCCAGTGCACGTGTTCGGCGGGCGGCATCACTCCTCCAGGTCCTCGATCAGCGGGCGCGCGACGAACACGTGGAAGAGCGCGCCTGCAAGGACGACGAGCAACGGCGGCTGGACGAACAGCCACCAGAAACCCTGGCCGTGCGGATGAAGCAACGTGACGCGATACGGCTGGACGACGGCCCACACGACTCCTGCGAGCGCGGTGAGCGGACCGAGGGAAGCCAGCAGTCGGACGCGCCAGACGTCGTGCTCCGAGCGAGTCCGTGTAGCAGCAGTTTCAGTTGCAGTGTGTGTACTCATTGTCCTCCTCCCGAGTGTCGAACGACAACCCGGGCTTGCGCCCGGCTACGCCGCGACGGGAGGAGGCCTGGACTCGAAGACGAGCCCGAAGAGACGACGCGGTGGATCGCAGTCGCTTCGTGAGCGCGGTGTCGAACGCGTGCGCAGCGTGGATGCGGAGAGCAGCGACCGCGCCACAGCGGCGGTTTCCTCCGCGAAGCGTTCGTACTCGGACAGCCAGCGCGACACCGCGCAGTAGAGCAGCGAGACGAGCACCGAGAGCACTGCGAAGACGGAGAGCGCCGAGGTGTGCAGCCACGGAGACATGAGCGGCCAGTCCCCGGCGGCGAAGCGCTCGGTGTCGGTCTGCACGAGGTAGATCCCCGCCGTGAGCCCGTACGCGAGTCCCCAGCTCTTCAGCGACAGCGTGACGCGCACGCGCGGCGTGCGCTCGGGGCGCGCGCCGACGGCGCGCAGCAGCCCGCGCGCGGCGCGCGCTGCCGCACGAGCCTTGATGAAGCGCCACATCAGTGCTGCCAGCATCAGCGCGACGCTGATCTTCACCCCGGCGAGGAGGAACGGGTAGTAATCCGCGCCGCCGTAGCTCGGCGTCGCAACGTGCCGTCCCAGGTCGAGCCGCACGGTCAGGCTCCGGCCGAAGAGCTCTGCGACGAGCGCGAGCAGCGCGAAGGCGCCGAAGCCGGCGAGGCGCCGGTGAGCGCGCGCCCGTTGCATGGTCTAAGTCTGCCCGTTCAGGTGGCCGGTGATCAACCGACGACCGTCACGTGCCACTCGGGCGCGAAGTCGCTCGCGAAACCGAAAAGCAGAATCCGCTGCCATTGCCCAAGGCAGAGCGACCCGTCCGCGTAGGGCACCTGCTCCGTGCCCGCGCCCAGGAGCAGAGCCAGCATCCGTTCTCGCCCGACCGAATCCAGCGGCACGAGCCGCTCCAAGAGCCGTTCGACGTCGGCGAAGAAGCCCGATTCGCGCTCGTTGATGCGGATCAGCCCGCCCTCACCCGCGGTGATGAAGACGATCCCGGTCGACGATTCAGCGCCCGAGACCTCGTGGGCGACCTCGTTCGTCACGTCCAGCACGACCAGGGACGGAAGTACACAGGCGACTGAGTAAGGGACCTCGACGCTCGTCATCGCTCGATGGATCGTAGTGTCTGGTTGAATCCCGCACGATCGACCGTGGGGGACCGGTGCCGACACGGGAGGCAGCAGTGGACGAACCTGGGGGTCTGCGCGAGACGCCGGTGACGGCCGTCGAGGACCGCGACGGCGCGATCGTCGTTCGTCTCGCAGGCGAGCTCGACCTCTACAACGCGCATCTCGTGCGTGACGTGCTGTTGGCGGCTGCGCAGCGCAACCCTGGGCGACTGGTCGTCGAGCTCTCGGGGGTCACGTTCATCGACTCGACCGGGCTCGGCACCCTGATCGAGGCGCGCACCAAGCTGGCGAACCGCAGCGCGTTCCTGCTCGCGGGACCCGGTCTCGAGACGCGCCGCGCACTGGAGATCTCCGGGCTCGACCGCCACTTCACGGTGCACGAGTCGCTCGGCGACGCGCTGTCCGCGCCGGTGTAGGTACCTCTAGGGCCTGCGACCGCGGCTGACGACGATGTTGATCTTCGCGCCCGGCGCCAGGACCCGGCTTGCCCGCCGGCTCTGGGAGACCACGCGTCCCGTCGCGACCTTCGTCGAATAGGCGTAGCCGACCGTGCCGGTCCGGCAGTGCTTCCTCTTGATCGACGTCTTCGCAGCCGCGAGCTTCTTTCCGACAACGCTCGGCACCGAACAGGGTGGCCGAAGGACTTTGAACGCACGCGCGACGCGTTTCGCCGGGTTGTAGTTCGCGTTCCCGGATTGCGACGCGGTCAACGTGCACGTCCCCGCGCTCTTCAGATGCACCTTCGTGCCGTTCACCGAGCAACTGCCGCTTCGCGGCGAACGACACACGCCAAGCCCGAAGACGCTGTCGCATGCACGGTGAAGTTGCGAGCGCCGAGACGCTTGTTCGGGAGCGCGGCGAAGGTGATCGTCTGACCCGCCTTCGCGATCGCGAACGATCGAGCGACGTCGGCTGCGGCGTTGACGTTGGGGTTCCCTGCCTGTGACGCAGTTACCGTGCACGAGCCGGCGCCGGTGATGTGCACCGTTGCGCCGGTGATAGTGCACTTCCCAGACGCGGCGAACGACACTGCGAGGCCGGAGGACGCGCTCGCGTTGACCGTGAAGTCCGCATTGCCGAACGTCTTGGCGGCGAGGACTCCGAAGGTGATCGCCTGGTTCGCCTTCACGATCGCGAACGTCTGCGCGACATCGGCGGCGGCGTTGAAGCTCGCGTTGCCCGACTGTGAGGCGGTCAGCGTGCACGAGCCAATGCTTGTGATGTGCACCGTGGCCCCGGCGACGGTGCAGCTACCGGAGGCGGCAAATGACAACGGCGAGGCCGGACGACGCGGCCGCGCTGACTGTGAAGTCCGGGTCGCCGAACGACCTGGCCGGAAGCGCGCCGAACGTGATCGTCTGAGCGGCCTTCGCGATCGAGAACGTCCGTGGGACGTCGGGCGCGTTCGCGAAGCTCGAGTTGCCGGGCTGCGATGCGGTGATCGTGCAACTACCGCCGCCGGTGAGGTGCACCGTCGCGCCGACGACCGTGCAGCTTCCGTTCGCGGAAAAGGAGACCGCAAGTCCCGAGCTCGCAGTCGCGGCGACCGTGAAGTCCGGGTCACCGACAGACTTGTCCGCGAGCACGCCGAACGTGATCGTCTGGTACGTCTTCGGCGTACAGGAGGGGAACCTGAACGAACCGATGCGCGTCAGCCAGTTCAGGCCTGTCGTGCCGTAGTACTCCTGCGTGTACCAGAAGCGGCACCCGTCCGGGTCGAGCGACATGGCGCTGTAGTCGCCCCACCGGGTGCACTTGTGCCCGCCGCAGTTGCCGCTCTGGCTGCCGAGCGTGACTCCGTTCAGCATCGTCGTCTCGGTCTGCGGGAGCGTGCCGAGCGTGTCGCCGGCAAGCCGGCCGGCGTAGCGGATGTCCGGGTTCGTCGTCGCGTTCGCCGCGCTGTACCCGAGCGCCATGTCGCCGTTCTGGTCGACCGCGAGGCTCCCCATCCAGCGATTCACCGCGTCGCTGGCCGACGGGTAGAGCTGCTGCTGGACAGGCGTCGTCACGACCGTGCCACCGGTGACGTCGATCTGGGACCACTGGATGCCGGTCGGAGTGCCAGAACCGCAGCAACGAACCGTGTGGTTCACCCACAGCGACTCGACTCCGACCAGGTTCGTGTACTGCGCCTGCATCATCATCCGTTCGAGCAGCGTGTCGAGCGAGTTCGCCGGCGTCGGCACGGTGCTCGGGGCGACCGTATACATGCTCTGGCTCACGTTGATCGGGCTGCCGGTGAAGGTCGATCCTGCGCCCGAGTAGTCGACGTGGAACTTCCAGACCTCGAAGGCGAACAGACTGTTCGATTCGGAGACGAGCAGGTTCTCGCGTCCCGCAGGAGGAATACCCGTCGCGGTTCGCATGTTGCTCGGCATCAGGCTGAAGAAGTCCGGTGAGCCGAGGTCGATGACGACGTTGCGGACGGGACCGCCCGACTCGAGATCGGTGCGGTTGAACGCCCACACTCGGACCTCCGCGAAATTCAGGCTCGAGTCGAACATGTTCGCCGTCATGTAGAGGCCGTCCGGCCAGATGCCCATCTTCGGGTAGTCGGCGAAGAACGGATGCGCGGCGTCGTCCGTCCGGAACGCGTAGAGGAACCACCCGCCGGCGACCGGATCGCTCGTCTTCGACACCGCGATGCACTCGAAGAACGGCGGCGCCGTTCCGTCGCCGCTGAACGCGAAGTCGGCCACGATCCAGCGGCCGCCCTGTGGGTCGTACACGACGGTCGGATCGCCTCGATTCGTCGTGTCGCACGGCGTCCCGGTGCCCGCGGTCGACCACAGGCTGTTGAACGTGAACGCAGCCAGTTGCGTGCCTGCCTTGCTGTAAATGCCGATCGAGGTGTTCACAGCCTGGACGAAGTGATTAGGCCCCACGTCGCCGACGGTGTCCGGCGGAAAGCCCGCCCCGAACGTGGCCTTGTCGAGCCCGTTGAAGCTGACCGTCGGGTTCGGCATCGGGGCGCTCGGTGCGGAGACCCCCGCCGGCGCGATCGCGCCGGCGAGCGGCACCTTCGGGGCAAGGGTTCCGAGCTCGGCGCCCGGCTGCTCGAGCTCCGGCGGCGCCGGTGACGAGCGGACGAAGGGGAGGTTCCGCACGTCCCCGTCGAACGAGGCGGGCGCGACCTGCGCGCCGTGCTTGATCTCGACGCCGGTGTGCTTGCGAGCCGCCGACGTCCTCGACGCAGCACCGGGCGCGAGCCGGCGGAAGTCGACTCGACTGCCCTTGCCTCCGACCGAGGTTTGAGCCGAGGAGCCGGCAAGCGCGACGACAAGTCCAAGTGCGACGAACGCCAGCGCGGCGAGGCCACGGATCACCGGGTGCCTCACGGCTTACCCAGGCTTACGACGAGGTCGATCATCGTGTTTGCGGCGTACCTGCGCCCCGGCTTGCGGCTTTGCGAGCTGACCCGGCCCCTCGGGGTCTTCGCCGAGTGGGCGTGGGTCACCTTGCCGGCTCGGCAATGGCTCTGCGAGATCGCGAGCCTGGCCGCGCGGAGCCGCTTGCCCGTCACCCTCGGCACCGAGCACACCGGCCTCGCGATCGCGAAGCTCCGCGAGACGCTCGGCGCGGGTTTGTAGTCGGCGTTGCCCTTCTGCGACGCGGTCACCTTGCACGAGCCCGGCCCCAGGAGGTGCACTCTGGCCCCCCTGACCGTGCATCGTCCGCTCGCGGTGAAGGAGACCGCCAGTCCAGAGTCCGCCGTCGCTTTGACGGTGAAGTCGGGATCGCCGTAGGCCCTGGTCTCGAGGGCAAAGAACGTGATCTCCTGGTCTCCCTTGGCGATGGAGAAGGTCTGCGGCACCGGCGGCGCGGCGTTGTAGTTCGCGTCGCCGGCCTGCGTCGCGGTCACGGTGCACGAACCGGCACCCAGGAGGTGCACGGTGACGCCGCTGAGGGTGCACTTGCCGCCGGCCGCGAGCGTGACGGCGAGATCCGAAGAGGCGAATGCGGCGATGTCGTAGTCGAGATCGCCGAACGCCGCGTCCTCGAGCGCGCCGAACGTGATCGTCTGGTTCGCCTTCTGGGCCGTAACCGACTCGACGACCTGCAGTGCGGCGTCGTGCGTGCTGTCTCCAGGCTGGTCGTACTTGACGAGGCACGTCCCCGTGCCGCTCGTCATGGTGAAGGTCGCGCCCACGCTCGAGCAGGCGCCGCCGCTCGAGAAAGACACGGGGAGCCCGGAGTCGCTGTTCGCCGCGACCGAGAATGCGGTCGCATAGCTTCCCGTCGGCGGCGCGTGCACGGTCACGGTGATCGTCTGGGGTGTCCCCGCGGTCGCCGCTCCGGCTCCACCGGCGGGTGCTCCGACTCCGACGATCAGGCCGGCGCCGAGCAGCGCAGCCGCCACCCGTTTCGTTCTGAGCATCCTCATGAAGATCGCGTCAACGTCCGGTCCCGCCGGTCAGGGTAGCCCGCGTCGGCGGCAAAAAGAAAATTCGCGCTCGCTGCGGACTTTCATCTCGGCGTGCACTTGATCGGACCGCACCCGACCGAATAGGTTCACGACTGCACCGAGCACGGGACGCGAGTAAGTTGAAGTCGTCTCTGAAGGCCGTACGCGGAAGCCGCAAGGCTGAGGGCGGAAAGTCAGCGGGGACGGTGGATGAAAGCGTCACCGGCTCGGTGAACCTTTTCTAGGAGACCTTTTTGGCCCCTTCGGCAACTGTTGAGGGAATTGCACGGTTTCCTAACATAGAAAATCTACTCTAAAGTAAGCTAACCTCCTCGGTGTTCAACAACTGAACGGGGCACAGGGCCAGTCGGCCCTTGGCATGAGCGTCTGAACGCAGCAGAGTCTCACTCAGCTACCGGGCATGCGGCACTTCAAACCGGTGGCAATCCCATTTCGACCCCCGAACTCCTAGAGGAGGCGTACCGATCTCGTCGATCGCCGATCTGTCTGGACGCGCCGCCGACCCAGCTCGGCTGCGGCAGCTCGCGCTCGCGCCCGAGACGGCATACGCGCCTCGTTGGCTGGACGAGGTCGAATCGGCGTTCGATTCCTTCGACGACCATCCGGAGACGGCGGCCGTGCTGGCGCTCGCGAGCGAGCGCGCGCGGACGCTGTTCGCGGCGGCCGGCGGCGGACCGGAGGCGGAGCGCTCGGCTGCGCTGAACTTCGCGGCCGACGCGCTGACCGGCGTGATGCTCGAGAGCAAGTGGCCGCCCGAGCCGATCGCGGAGATGACCGGCAGGGTCTCGCTGATCCTCGACGAGCCGTCCGATTCCGTATCGCTCGAGTTGTTCATCCGCGCGTCTTCGAACCCGCGACTGCTCGAGCTGCCGCCGCTCTTGACCGTCGAGCTCCAACTCCGGCTGCTGCTCGCGCTGTCGCCGATCACCGAGGTCTCGCTCTGGGAAGAGGACTCGGATCGGCAGCTCCGCTGCGTCGGGCACGCGGGCGAGGCGGCGCCGACGCGGCGCGTACGCGCGATCGTCCGCTCCGTCCTCGACGGCACGGATGACGAGGACGCGAATCAACGGAACCGGATCCACGGCATGCCCGTCCTGCGCTGGCAGCAGCCGCACGCGGCGTTGGTCGGCCGGGCGGATCCGAACGATCGGCTGCGGACGCGGGCGTTTCTGCAGGAGGCCGCTCGCTGCGCGGGTCCGGTTCTCGAGCGCGAGATGCTGCTCGAGCGCGCCGCGGAGCGGGAGAAGAAGCTCGCGGAGGCAAGCGAGCGGCATCTCATGCGCCTCGGCTTCGACCTCCACGACGGCCCACTGCAGGATCTCGCGGCGCTGAGCATGGACGTCCAGGACGCGCGCGCGGAGATCACGCACCGGATCTCGATGCGTTCGCGCCGCCTCGTCGGAGGACGGCTCGACGACCTGCACGCGCAGATCCAGACGCTCGAGGACTCCCTCAGAGACCTTGCAGGGTCGCTCCAGCCCGCCAGCATCCTCGAGCGCCCGCTGCCCGAGGTTCTGCGCCGCGAGGTCGACAAGTTCGGGTCGCGCGGCCATCCGCGCGTCACGCTCGAGCTCGGCGGCGACTTCGAAGGGCTCACCGACTCGCAGCGGATCACGATCTACCGGATCGTCCAGGAGGGCCTCTCCAACGTCCGCGACCACAGCGCGGCGACGGATGTACGCGTGATGGTCGACGGCAGGAGCGGCGCAGATCAATGTCGAGATCGAGGACAACGGCAAGGGCTTCCACGTCGAGCCGACGATGATCCGCGCGGCGAAGAACGGACGGCTCGGGCTCGTCGGGATCGGCGAGCGCGTGCGGCTCCTCGGCGGGCAGTTCGACCTCCGCAGCCGGGTCGGCGGGCCTACGCTGATCAGCGTGACGCTGCTGCGCTGGCGTCCGCCGGCCGAGTAGCAGCTCTCACGCTTCGGCTTCCTCCAGCGCACGCAACGCGGCGGCGCGGTCCTTCGCCTCCAGCTTGCCAACGGCGAGGCCGACGTGCCTGCGCACCGTGACGCGTGAGATGTGCAGCCGCTCGGCGATCTCGTTCGTCGAGAGGCCGCGACGCAGGAGCTCCAGCACCTCCGACTGGCGGCGTGTGAGCTCCACCGCCGGGCGGCCCGGAACCTGCACGCGCCTGCGCAAACCGCGGGCGCGGAACTCGTCCGCGAGCGCGCCGAGGAGCTCCCGCGGGATGGCGGGCTCGCCCCGCCGGACGGCGTCGAGCGCGCGCCTGATTCCGGCCGGGCCCAGGCTCTCCAGGATGTAGCCCGAGGCCCCTGCCCGGAGCGCGTCGATCAGCTCCTCCGCGTCGGCGCGCCGGACGAGGAGCACCGCGGCCGTCGCCGGAACGCGCGTCTTGACGAGCGCGAGCGTCGCGACGCCTCCCGCGCCCTCACCGCCGTGCACGACACAGAGGTCCGGGCGCGCGCGTACTGCGGCAGCGGCCGCGCTCGACCCGTCGGATGCCTCAGCGACGACGACGAAGCCGCTCCCTTCCACCAGCGCGCGGATGCCGGCGCGAACGCCGGGCGTCGAGCCGACGACGAGCGCTCGCGATTTGCCCGCGTTCACGTCCCGTCCCCCGACCGAGGGATAACGAGCGGAAGCTGCCTCGTCTAGGCTTCGCGCGGTATGCGCGTGCTCATAGCCGACGACCACCCGCTCATTCTCGCGGGAATCAAGCGCGCGCTGGAGGATGCGGACGGATTTCGACGTCGTCGCGGAGACGAACAACGGCGCGAAGGTGCTGCCGCTCGTCTCCCAGACCCAGCCCGACCTCGCGTTGCTCGACATGCGCATGCCCGGCATGGACGGCCTGACCTGCCTCGACCGGATCCGCAAGCGCCATCCCGAGGTCAAGGTCGTGATCCTCTCGGTGTCGACCGACTCCGGACGATGATCCAGGACGTGCTGAACCGCGGCGCAAGCGCCTACATCGTCAAGAGCGTCAACCCGGTCAGACGTTCCGTCCGCCTTGCGCCAGGCGCTCGAAGGCTCGGTGTTCAACGCGATCGGCCTACCGGAGACGCAGGTCGCCGACGACGCGGCGAAGGCGGCCGGCCTGACCGAGCGCGAGACGGCGATCCTGAAGGCGCTCTCGCGCGGCCTCTCGAACGACGCGATCGGCAAGGAGCTCTGGGTCGCCGAGCAGACCGTGAAGTTCCACCTGACGAACATCTACCGCAAGCTCGGCGTCTCGAACCGCACCGAGGCGACGCGTTACGCGTACGAGCACGGGCTCGTCGATCCGCGCGACCGAACCTGATATCCCCTCACGACGTCGGCGAGTGTGCTCGAGTCGGCCGGCGCGCCCTGGGTCGTCGCTGCGACAGTCTCAGACGCGATTCCCCGCCGAAAAGGTCAAGAACCTGACCGAACGCTCAGGGCCGCCCCCGCCCGCTACGTGGTATCCCTCTAACTGTGATCGCGCAGCTGCTGCGAAAATTGGCCTCTGGTCCATTCCGGCGACTGGCCGTGAAGACTCGACGTGCCTCATTCTCGCCGCCGCCTCGTGGCGGTCCGACAGCCGCGCGGGCCGGAAAGAGCCACTGACGTGGGTCACCCCCCCGGAGCGCTCACCCTTCGTCGCGAGGACGACGGCGAGATCCTTTGCGACCGCTGCGTCCTTGCGGACACTTTTTGGCGTCGCCTGCGAGGTCTGTTCGGGCAGCGTGAACTCGAACCCGGGCAGGGGATCGCTCTCCGGCCTTCATGGTCTGTGCACACATTCTTCATGCCCTACGCCATTGACGTGGTGTTTGTCGACCCGGATCAGGTGGTCGCCAAGGTCGTTGGAAATCTGCGACCGTGGCGAGTAGTCGGGTGTCGCGGGGCCCGCGACGTGATCGAGTTGCGCTCAGGCGAATGCGCCCGCCTCGGAATCAGCATCGGTGACCGCTTGGCATGGGCGGCCCGGCCAACGCACCCACTTGCGGCTGCCGCGCAATCGGCGAACCGGTCCACCACCTTCAGCGTGCCACTCGGGGATCGGACGCGGGTTCTTCTCAGCAGCGGTGACGATCGGTTCCTTCGGCTGACGCGGTTTCTGCTCACGCGGAACCAGTTCGAGGTCGAGGTGACGAAGCGTCCGTCGAAGGTTCTCGGTCTCGTCGAGAGCGACCACTTCGACGTCGTGGTGATCGACGCAACCAACTCGCTGGCGGATGCGGCCCGAGCCGTCGCGGCAATAGACGCGCTCCATCGCGACGTGGCCGTTCTTGTGGTCTCTGAGGGCGAGCCTGCGTCCTGGCCGACAGGCTTGAAAGTCGCCGAGAAGTGGGAATGCCTCGAGACACTTCCCGGTGACATCCGAATCCTCGCCGACGGCCAACGCCACGAGCCAACTCAGGCCGTACGAAGCACGAAAGACCTTCAGCTCGATAGCTCGCTAGAAGTCCGCCGCGACGTCTAGGTATCCGCCCCGCGCTCGGTGCGCGGCTTGCAACGGGCAACCAGATGGACTTTCCGATGCAGGAGCTCGAGGTCGATCACTGGCCGGTCGGCGCCTAGCGGGGCGCCGGAGCGACGCGGGCCGTCAGCTCAGCAGCAGCGTCGCGATCGCGCCCGCAGCCAGAAACGGCGCCAGCGGCAAGTGCTGCTTGAGTGCTGATCGACCATGACGCGCGACCTGCACGAGGCCGGTCGCCGCGACGAGCAAGAAACCGATGCAGAGCGCTGTGAGGACGTCCGCGCCGAGCAGCGCGCCGAGCAACAGCGCGAGCTTGACGTCGCCCATGCCGAGCGCCCCAGGCCGCACTGCGGCGGCCACCAGGAGAAACGCGGACGCTGCGACTGCAGCGACGAGGTGCTCGACGCCGAGGGCCGGGTCGAGCACGAAGGCGACGCCGAGAACTACTGCGGCTGCCGGCAGCACGATCCGATTCGGAATCAGCCGCGACTCGAGATCGATCGCCGCCAACCAAACCAGCAAGGCGCCCGCCGCCGCGGCGACGACGGACCAGGCCGAGAATCCGAGGTGGGCGACGAGCACAACGGCAAGACAGGACGCGACCGCGCCGACCGGCGCGATGCGCCGCGGGCGCAGCGGGGCCGGCCTCTGCGGGACCGCGAGCTCTGCGTGCATGGCGTCACTATCACGACGGCCGGCAATCGCCGCGTCCGACCAAGGGCTAGTCGCGTCTGGACGTTCGGGGGTGGGTTGACCGCCCGCGATGAGGCTGAATTACAGCAGTAAGGTCAAACCAAGGGCGGGCCGCCACGGAACGCGGCCTGCCGCGACTTACCGGGAGGTAAGGGAATGCACAATCTGCACAACTGGGTCGTGGTCGCGGTCGGCCGGATGTTGACCGTCAGCCGTGAGGACCTCAAGCGCGAGGACGGCCAGGGCGCGACGGAGTACGGCATCGTCATCGCGTTCGTCGTCGTGTCGATCGCGCTCACGATCGGCCTGCTGGGCACCGCGATCACCGGCTTCCTCGGCAGCGTGGCCGGCAAGCTCGACGCTCCTGATTCCGTAGGCACAAGGCAAGCTGACTGCGGAGGCGGCCATGAACGGTAACTACAGAGCCGCTTCTGCACGCGAAGACGGAGCGTGTGCGTGGGCCCCGCGCGAGAGCGCGGAGCCCACCACCGCTCTCGACTGCGCTTCGATCCGAGTCGGGCCAGGCTTCGGTCGAGTTCGGCCTCGTCGTGGTGATGGTCTGCTTCCTCGTCTGGGTGGTCGTCCAGTTCGGGCTGGCGCTCAACTACTGGCTCGACATGACCCAGCTCGCGGACCAGGGCGCGCGGCTCGCCGCCGTGGTCGGGAACACCGACCCGAGCGGCACCTTCAAGCAGTGGGTCCAGGGCAAGGCGCTGACGACCGACCTGCGGAACGGCACCGGAGACGTGACCCAGGCAGCCAAGGTCTGCGTCTACTTCGACGCCAACCCGCTGACCGGCACCTCGGGGAAGATCGGCGACCCGGTGCGTGTGACGGTGACGGCGAGCTACCACTGGATCCCGTTCATCGGCGCCGCCGACCTCAACATCAACAGCTCGTCGACGATGCGACTCGAGCAGCAGCCGACGTTCTCCGCCGGGTGTTCCTCGTGATCCGCGAGCCCTCACATCTGCGCAGTGAGCGCGGCAGCGTCCTCGTCTTCTTCGCCCTGCTCCTGCCCGCGCTCCTGCTCGTCCTCGGCTTCGCGGTCGACGTCGGCAACTGGTTCACCCACCACCGGCACCTGCAGATGCAGGCGGACGCAGCCGCGCTCGCAGGCGGCGCCTACTTCGGCGACTGCTTCGATCCTTCGAAGGCGGCGACTGCGAACACAACGATCGAGGACAAGGCAACGGAGTATGCAGGCAACGCGTCGAGCGCCTACAACCCCCAGGTCGGCGGCGGCGCTGCACGGGTGACGACGCTCTTCAACAGCAAGACGTTCGCCGCCGGCGGCCCCGGCCCGGACGACACGGAGACGAACGGCCCGTGCCAGACGCCGCACCTCATGCTCGACGTGAAGCAGACAGAGCAGGACGTTCCCTACATCCTCGGCGGCCTGATCGACCTGGTGACCGGGACGGTCGGGGTGCACGTCGTGCCCGCGATCAACGCCCGCGCGCGCGTGCAGCTGAAGAAGGCGACGATCGTCAAGGGCTCGCTGCCGCTCGCTGTCCCCGACGTCGACCCGAAGCACGTGGCCGTCACGCTGATCCGCGAGGACACGGGCGCGACGATCGCCGGTCCGTTCGACCTCACGCCGGGCATCACCGTCGGCGGCATCAACACGTTCACGCGGCTCGGGCAGTGTCACGCTCGGCCCCGCCGCCAACCAGGACGGCTACAAGATCGGCGTCCGCGTGGGCATCGGCGGGCAACTCGGGACGTGCAGCGTCGCCGCGAAGACGGGCGGCTCGGGCTTCACCTGCTTCGACTACAACACCTACAACATCGGCCTGGTCGCGATCCACGTCGACGGCACGGGCGGAACAGCCACCCGGCCGGCCGCACGCGTCTGGACGTCGACGCAGTGCGCATCGACCGGCTCGCCGTTCTTCTCGGAGCGCGACGTGGTCTCACCCGCGACGACGTGCAAGGCGGCCGTGTTCGCGGTGATGAGAAACGCATCCGGCCCGGTCACGACGGCGAACACGTTCAACGCGATCGTCGACGGCGCCGGGCTGAACAACGTGTCGATGCCGTTCACGTACAGCGCAGCCGACGGCTACTGGTCGACCGGCTACGTCTACGACGTCCCGACCGACGGCGGCGCGTACGACGTCTCACTGCGCTGGCGGACCGGAGGCGGCGGCGGCGCGCAGTCGTACAACAACGTGCAGCGCATCTACAGCGCCAGCGACGGCTCCGGGCCGATCAAGATCGTTGCGGCGACCTCGTCTGCGCCCTCGCAGTCGCCATATGCGGCGCCCGCCGGCGCCGTCACACTTCACCTTCAGCATCGGTCTCGCCGGCAAGCTCGCACTCTCCGCGCCGACCGAGACCGTCATGCTCCGCCTGACGGGCGGGAGCCGTACGACGGCCGTCGCCTGCGACGGAACCGGCGCGAGCGATTTCAACGACGCGATCGTCAGCGGCTGCTCGACGCCGTACCAGCTCAACGACGTCGGCTACTGCCCCGACCCTGCTCCGCCGGCGGGACCCGGCGGACTGCGTTCCGCTGAAGACGGGCGACATGGCGGGGCCGACGGAGAAGGCGCTGGACGACCGCTTCGCGAGCTGCCCTCCGATCCTCTGGGGCTTGCCCGGCTTCGACCCGGACAAGGATCCACGCGTCGTCAAGCTGATGATCACTGACTTCTCCGAATTCAACGAGAGCGGCTCCGTCGACGTCCCGGTCACGAACTTCGCCGCCTTCTACGTCACCGGCTGGACCGGCTCGAAGTGCGGCAACAACGACCCGCCGCCGTTCGACATCAAGAAGGGCGCGATCTGGGGCCACTTCTTCAAGTACGTCGCGCCCGACCCGTTCAGCGGCGGCACCGACGTGCTGCGACCCGCTCTCGATTACCCCTTGCATTCCCGTCCTCGTCAAGTAACGGTCAATCAGGAGGTAACAGAACAATGGAATTCGCACAGAGGCTGATCTCGACGAGAAGGGGATCGCTCTACCTCGCTGCCGGCGCCGCCGTGCTCGCGGGAATCCTGATTCTCGTCTACCTGAACCAGTACCGCGACAACCTGAAGTCCGGCACGACACCGGTGACGGTCCTCGTCGCGAAGCAGGCGATCCCGAAGGGAACTTCCGGCAGCACGGTTGCGTCGAAGGCGCTGTTCACGGCGGCGACGATCCGCGAGGGCCAGCTCCGCGACGGGCGCGCTGAGCGACCCCGCGAGCCTCCAGGGCAGAGTCGCGACGCGCGAGATCTACGAAGGGTCGCAGCTGACGGCCGAGGACTTCTCGGCGTCGGCCGGCTCGGTCGCGAGCACGCTCACCGACCGCCAGCGCGTCGTGTCGATCCCGCTCGACAGCTGCGCACGGCCTGATCGGCACCGTCGACGCCGGTAACCGCGTCGACGTCTACGCCGGATTCAACGTCATCCCGGTCCGTGCCGATGGAACCCCGATGAGCGGCGGTCAGAGCAGGCCGATGCTTCGGCTGATCATGTCCGACATTCCCGTCGTCGAGGTAGGGGGCAGCGGGAGCGGCCTCGGCTCGAGAACGACGAACGTCAGCCTCAAGGTCAACGACGAGCAGGCGGCGAAGCTGGCCTTCGCCTCCGACAACGGCAAGATCTGGCTGTCGCTGCGCCCGAGCGCCGGCGCGAAGCCGTCCCGCCCGGAGCTCATGACGGTCGAGTCGGTCCTGCTCGGCGTCCCGCCGGTCACGGTCCTGAAGTCGGTCGGCGGTCGTCGATGAGCTCACTCGCGCTCAAGGTTCTGCTCATCCTCGATTACGGCGTCGACGGCGCCACGATCGAGGAGGCTCTGCCGCCGGGCACGCGCGTGCAGCGGGCGGGTCTCCCCGAGGGGCCGCAGGAGTGGTCGACGCTTCGTGACGCTGCGTCGGACATCGATCTCCTGATCCTCGGCGTCCAGCAGGGCTCGACGAGGGTTCTCGATCTCGTCGAGGCCGCATCTCGGGACCTTCCGAGGCGGCCGCCGATCGTCGTGATCCACTCCGGGAGCCCAAACGGCTTCATGCAGCGCGTGTTCGAGGTCGGCGCGGACGACCTGATCACGCTGCCGCAGTCGCCCGCACAGCTCACGTTCGCCCTCGAGAAGGCGATCGCCAGGCGGCGCAGTGCGGCGGCCGCGGCGGCGGCCGGTGAGCTGATCACGGTTCTCGGGCCCAAGGGCGGCACCGGGAAGACGCTCACGTCGTGCAACCTCGCGGTGGCGCTCGCCCAGGGCGGCCGGTCGCCGGTGATCGTCGACATCGACCTGCAGTTCGGCGACGTCGGCTTGGCGCTCGGCCTGCGGCCGCATCGCACGATCTACGACCTCGCCGTTGCCGGCGGAACGGTCGACGCCGACAAGGTCGCCGACTTCCTCGTCCAGCACGAGTCCGGAACGCGCATCCTGCTGGCGCCGGTGCGTCCCGACCAGGCGGCCGCCGTCTCGATCGCGTTCCTGAAGACGGTGCTCGAGACCCTGCGCTCCCGCCACGAGTTCGTGATCATCGACACCCCGCCGGCGTTCACGCCGGAAGTGATTGCCGCGATCGACGCTGTCGTCGCAGCTGTGCATGGTGGGAATGCTCGACGTGCTCTCGCTCAAGGACACGAAGATCGGCCTGCAGACGCTCGCCCAGATCGGGCACGACCCCGCCGATGTGACGCTCGTGCTGAACCGCGCCGACACGAACGTCGGCATCAGCAGCGCCGACGTCGAGCGGCTGCTCGGTCGCAAACCCGACGTGCTCGTCCCGAGCGATCGCGCGATCCCCCGCGCGGTGACCGAGGGAAAGACGATCGTCGAAGCCGAGCCGAGATCACAAGCGGCACAGGCCTTCCGTGAGCTGGCCTCGATTGCCTCACGCGAACGCATCGCCACAACCACGGCGCCTGTCGAAAGACAGAGCAAGAACCGACGCGGGCTGGCCTTGCTCAGAAAGGAGAGCGTAATGGAGCTCCACGAGCGCATCTCGCAGGCCAACGGCAGCGCCGCCGACTGGGAGCGCGGCACCGATCCGTTCGCCGAGGTGAAGAACCGGATCCACCTCGCGCTCGTGAGCGAGCTCGGGCCGCGGCTCTTCGACGCCGACGGCGACTCGGTTCGCGGTCGGGTCGAGGCCGAGATCCGGACCCAGCTGCAGCAGGAGGCAGGCCTGTCGCGGCAGGATCGCGATCGGCTGTCGTCGGAGATCGCCGACGACATCTTCGGCTACGGACCGCTCGAGCGGCTGCTGCCCGACCCGACCATCTCGGAGATCATGGTCAACGGGCCGCGCGAGATCTGGATCGAGCGGCGCGGGCTCCTCTCCCTGACGACGCTGACCTTCAGCGACGAATCGCATCTGCGCCGGATCATCACGAAGATGGTCGGCCAGATCGGCCGGCGCATCGACGAGTCGTCGCCGATGGTCGACGCTCGGCTACCCGACGGCTCGCGCGTGAACGCAATCATCCCGCCGCTGTCGCTCTCGGGGCCGCTCCTGACGATCCGCAAGTTCGCTCAGAACCGGTTCGCGATGCAGGAGCTGGTCGACATCGGCACGATCTCCGAGCGCTCGGCCGAGTTCCTCAGCATGTGCATCAAGGCAGACCTCAACATGCTCATCTCCGGAGGCACGGGTTCAGGCAAGACGACGCTTCTCAACGCGCTCTCCGCCTCGGTGCCCGACAGTGACCGGATCGTGACGATCGAGGACGCGGCGGAGCTTCAGCTCTCGCAGCAGCACGTCCTGCGGCTCGAGTCCCGTCCGAAGAACATCGAGGGCGAGGGCGAGATCACGATCCGCGACCTCGTTCGCAACGCGCTCCGCATGCGGCCCGACCGGATCATCGTGGGCGAGGTTCGCGGCGCCGAGGCACTCGACATGCTCCAGGCGATGAACACCGGTCACGAGGGCTCGCTGTCGACGGTCCACGCGAACTCGCCGCGCGACGCGCTGAGCCGTCTCGAGACGATGGTGCTGATGGCCGGCTACGAGCTCCCGGTCAAGGCGATCCGGCAGCACGTGTCGTCGGCGCTCGACCTGATCATCCAGCTCGACCGGCTCGACGACGGGACGCGGCACGTCACGGCGATCACCGAGGTCCAGCGGATGGAGGGCGACGCGGTGACGCTCCAGAACCTGTTCGAGTTCCACGTCGACCGCGTCGAGGCCGATCGCACCGTCATCGGTGACCTCCGTCCCACAGGTCTCCGCCCGGGCTTCGTCTCCAAGTTCGCCCGCCACGGACTCGAGCTCCCGCCCGACGCGTTCGGGACGCCGCACGACCGCGATGTACGGCGCCGCGGCGGACGTGCGCGGCATCGACTGGCATAACCCGCGGGGCGAGCGATGAGCAGGTTCGCCTGCGCTCTCGCCGCACTGGCCGCCGTCACGGCCGCCGCTGCGGCCGCCGTCTCGGCTGCACCAATCGCTGCGGACGTGCAGCTGACGCCGGTCGAGCGGCTGCCGTTCCCGGCGCGCGGCTTCGTCGTCGACCTGCCGCGCGGTGCGCGAGTCGCACCGACGGCGATCCAGGTGCAGGAGAACGGGCATCCCGTGCGGAACCTCGATGTCGCGCCGATTCGCGAGGCGGGCATCCACTACGGCGTCGTCCTCGCGATCGACGCGAGCGAGAGCATGACCGGTGAGCCGCTCACGGCGGCGGTAGCCGCCGCGCGCAAGTTCTCCTCGCGGCTCGAGCCGGGCGAGCAGGTAGGCGTGTTGGCGTTCAACGACAAGGTGCGAACGGTTCAGCAGCCGACGGACGCCCCTGCGGCGCTTTCGAAGGCGCTCTCGACCGCCCCTCCGATCGCGTACGGGACACGTCTCTACGATGCCGCCGACCAGGCGCTCGCCGTGCTCGCGAAGACAGCGGCTCTCGACGTCGTCGATCGTCCTGCTCTCGGACGGCGCCGACATCGGCAGTAACGCCAGGCTCGACGACGTTCTCGCGAAGGCACGGAACCAGCACGTCCGCGTATTCACGGTCGGACTGCGGTCGGGAGCCTTCCAGTCTGGTCCGCTGAGGCGGCTCGCGGAAGGAACCGGCGGTACCTACGCCGAAGCGACGTCGGCCGCGGGACTGGCCGCGATCTACGACGGCATCCGCCAGAGGATTGCCAGCGAATACCTGATCCGGTACACGTCCGACGCGGCACCGAAGAGCGACGTCACCATCACCGTGACGATCCCTGACATCGGTACCGCCACGAAGCGCTACACCGCACCGACGCCGTCGGGGCTGCAGCCGTTCCACCGGTCGCTCTTCTCGCGGTTCGTCCTCTCCCCGCTGGCCATCGGCGTCCTCGGCCTGCTCGTGGCCGCTACTCGTGGCGCTTGTGATCTGGTCGTTCTTGCGCCCGCGCAGCAACTCGGTGGTCTCCCGGGTCGATGCGTTTTCGGGGTCGCCGAAACCCGCACGGGCCGAAGAGGCGGCGCGCATGGCTCGCGCAATCGCCCGGCGCCCCCGCCAGAGCGTCTGGTTCGCGAAGCTCGAGAATCGGCTGGAGATCGCCCGAGTCGACATCTCGGCGACGAAGCTGGTTCTGCTGACCCTGGGAGGCACCGTCGTGGCCATCGTCGTGCTGGGGCTCATCTCGCCGGTGTTCGCATTGATCGGGCTCCTGACGCCCGCTGATCACCCGGTCGTGGGTCTCACGCCGGCTGAAGAAGGTGCGCGAGGAGTTCGCCGACCAGCTGCCGCCGAACCTGCAGGTGCTGGCGTCGGCGCTTCGCATCGGGCATAGCTTCGTCGGTGCCCTCACGGTCGTCGTCGAGAACGCCCACGAGCCTTCGCGGAGCGAGCTCCAGCGGGTCGTGGCGGACGAGCGGCTCGGCGTACCGCTCGAAGACGCGATCCAGCGGGTCGCCGTGCGAATGGACAGCCGCGACCTCGAGCAGGTCGCGCTGCTGGCGCAGCTGCAGCGGACGGCCGGCGGAAACTCGGCCGAGGTGCTCGACACCGTCATCGAGACGCTGCGCGAACGCGCCGACATCAGGCGACTCGTGAAGACGCTCACGGCGCAGGGCCGCATGGCGCGGTGGATTCTTACGGCGCTTCCAATCGGGGTCGGGCTCTTCATGTTCTTCGGCCGCAACGAGCTCATGCGTCCGCTGCTACCGAATCGGGCGGCGGCCAGGTGGCGATCGTCATCGCAACGATGATGGTGGTCGCCGGGTCGCTCGCCATCCAGCGAATCGTCGAAATCAAGGTCTAGGAGCACCATGTCACTCGTTCTTCTGCTCGGTCTCATCCTGATGGGCGTAGCTGTCGCTCTCGCGGTTCGATCCGCCTCGTACACGCGCGATCGGCGGCGCGAGACGCTCGCGCAGGTCGGCGCTTATGGTTTCACGCCCGCGAGAGCGGAAGAACGCCAACCTGGACGGGTTGCGCGAGCTGCGCGAACCGCCTCGCAACGTCGATCGGGTCGTTCGCGCTTCGTCATCTGCCGGAATCCAAGGAGCGCGACCTGCTGAAGCTGCTGCGTGCGGCGGGCCACTATCAGACGAAGCCGGCGACATTCCTCGGCTATCGGATCGCCCTCGCGACGATCCTGCCCGCGTTCTGGCTCTGGCTCGCGATCACGGCCGGCGCCCTCGACGCGCGCGCGTTCCTGGCGATCTGCCTCGTGGGCGCGCTCGGCTGGGTCATGCCCAAGTTCTTCCTCGAGCGGAGCGGCACCAAGCGGATGCACCGCATCGACTACGAGATGCCGGAACTCGTCGATCTGCTGGTGACGACGGTGGAGGCCGGTGTCGGCTTCGCGTCGTCGCTCCAGCTCGTGTCCCGTCGGATCCAGGGCCCGCTCGGGCAGGAGCTGCGGCTCGCGCTCCAGGAGCAGAACATGGGCCTGACGATCGAAGATGCGCTCGAGCACATGCTCGGACGCGTCGACACGCCGGCGCTGCGTGCATTCGTCCAGGCGATCCTGCAGGGACAGCTCCTGGGGGTCTCGATCGGGAAGATCCTCCGCGACCTGGCGACCGACATGCGCAAGCGCCGCCGTCAGATGGCCGAGGAGCGAGCGCACAAGGCGCCGACCAAGATCCTTTTCCCGCTCGTGTTCCTCATCCTGCCCGCGCTCATGATCGTGTCGATCGGCGGGCCGATGATCGGGCTCATCGATAACCTCGGCTCGATGTGAGACGAGCTGGCGCTGGCTCGCCGTCTAACGTCTAACCGTGCAGACCGGGCGTCGCGGCGAGCGTCCGCAGCCCGCAGCGCGCAGACCCAGAACGCGATACCCCAGCGACTGATACGAACGATCGTCAGGGCGATGCCGACACCGGACGAACCCGGCTGAGGAGGTCTTACTCGGGAGTCGTTCTTCGCGTCGCCTCGGCGGCGGCGCAGCTGCGGCGGACGACCTCGAGCGGATCCCCGTCGTCCAGGATCAGTCGGTGCGCCAGCACGAACGGGGCCATCGCCGTCACGTCGCCCGTCTCGGGCACAGCGCGACCGTCGATGAGCGCGTGCGCCTTCGCCGCCGTCAGCAGATGGACGGCTGCACGCGGACTCGCGCCCAGCACGACCCCGTCGGCCTCCCGCGTCGCGCGTACGACCCCGACGCAGTACCGCACGACCTCGTCCGGCACGGACACCGCGTCGATCTCCTGCTGAGCCGCGCTCAACCTGCCGACGTCGAGCAGCGGTCGCACCTCGCCGACCAGATCGGGCCGGAGACCCGCGTGCGGCAGACGGAGGATCTGCTCCTCCTCGGCGGCGGAGACGTAGCCGAGCGTAATCTTGAACAGGAACCGGTCGAGCTGCGACTCGGGGAGCGGGAAGATCCCGAGGTGCTCGTACGGGTTCTGCGTCGCGATCACCGTGAACGGGCTCGGCAGCCAGTGGATGCGGCCGTCGACCGTGACGTGGCGCTCCTGCATCGCCTCGAGCAGCGCCGCCTGCGTCCGCGGCGGCGTCCGGTTGATCTCGTCCGCCAGCAGCACGTTCGTGAAGACCGCGCCCGGCACGAACTGCGGCTCGCCGAGTTTCTTCACGGTCGTGCCGATCAGGTCCTCCGGCGTCGTGTCCGGCGTGAACTGGATGCGCTTGAAGCGGACGCCGAGCACGCGGGCCATGCCGCGCCGCCATCATCGTCTTCGCCACGCCGGGTGGGCCTTCGAGCGAGCACGTGACCTCCGGCGACCGCGGCGACGAGCAAGAGGTCGAGCTGCTCGCGGTACCCGACGACGACCTGTGCCATCTCGCCGCGCATGTCGGCGCGCAGCTCGCGCGTGATCGCATTGGTCGCCACGGTCACTCCCGTCGCGTCGCCCGGAGGCGCGGGCGTATCAGCGATGTCCATGGCGGGCTTCGAGCGTTGCCGCGGCCTTCGGATGGTGTCTCGCCCACTGCCGATAAGACACGCCCCGCGCATTGAGCCATCGCGCGAATCGGTGTTCGGTGAGAAACACCTTTTTCCCCCAGGGAACCCCGGTGACGTGGGGCCGTTTCGCCGCCGGCACCGGCTTTGCGTGCCGCAAGGTTTCAGTCACCCTCAGCCAGAGAAGGACGCCCGCGACGATCGCGGCCGCGAGCAGGCACCCCATCGCGAGGCGCTTGCCCCAACGCGCCACACGGCCGGTTTCGGACGCAGCAATGGCAGTCATGTTCGCATCGAAGCAGTTTTTTCGCGAGATTTCACCCCACCTCTGGGCGGGTATCTCCTGAACTGAGGGGTGGAGGCCGCGTTTTGTCGCCCGCCGCCGTCGAGTAGCGCGCTCGGCAAACAACCCGAAAGGCTAGAACGAACTGGGCGTTCGTCGGATCCGCGCTCCCCTCGAGTCGCCGAAGATGAGAACATGGATGTGCTCGGAGGAGCAAAGCTGCTGGCAGAGCTCGTTGCGCGAAATCGCGACGAGCCAGCCGAGCCGACGATCGAAGCGCCAGCCGAGTTACCAGCACCCGATGAGCTTCCGCTCCACCGGTGGTTCGGGGTCGAACCCGTCGCAGTCGTCGACGGAGCGTCCGGGAACTGAGCGTTCCCGTCGCCCGAGCCGACAGCGATCCGGAGCAGGTGTGGAGTGTTCGGCGCTTAGGGACGCAGCCCGGACATGCCTCCGCTCGCAAGAGCGCGCATGAGGCAGCCTGATATCCAGAACGCCGCCGTCAGCATCGGGAAGACAACGAAGATCAGCCCGATTGCGACACCGTAGCGTCCGAGGTTCGCAACGGCATCGAACACAGCGGCGCCGAGCGAGAAGCCGGCGAAGACGGCGAGCATCGCCACGACGAGGCTCACGAGCCGTTGAGGCCCGGCCGATGGGTAGCGGACGAGAAGCCACGCCGCCAATGCAGCACCGCCGCAGCAATACGCGACGATGATCGTATGCCCGTTCACGGCCACAGCTATATCAGTTTCCCTTTCGGCCGCAGATCGAAACGAGACTACCTGGTCGAGACTCGAGACCCGCAGATCTGGACGAGCAACAGCACCTCTCTGGACGATCCGGCGGCCCGATCATGGTTTATCTCATCGGCAGCAAGCGAGACGAAGATGAGATCCGTCGCGTGCGTGCCTCGTCCGCGCACGCTGCACGGCGGACTGAACACGACGTTCCGCGTCGAGCGACGTACACTCGTCCGCCCGTGAGCGGTTCCATCAGCAAGAACAGGCGCGTCGTTGCGGTCGTGCGTGAGGACGGTGCAGTCGTCTGCGAGCGCTGCGCGGTCGCGGCGACGCCGCTACGCCGCCTGAAAGGCCTCCTCGGGAGGAGCGGCCTCGAGCCCGGAGAGGGGCTGCTGCTCAGCCCCGCGTCCTCGATTCACACCTTCTTCATGCGGTTTTCGATCGACGCCGTCTTTCTCGACAAGGGCCTCGTCGTGCAGAAGGTGGCACGGGACGTGAAGCCCTGGCGTCTAGCCGCTGCGCGCCGCGCCAGGAGAGTGCTCGAGCTCCCAAGCGGTGAGGCAGACCGGCGCGGCGTCGAAACCGGGCAGCAGCTGATCCTGAACGACTAAGGGCAGTCGCCGCAGCCGCGCGGGCGACTCGGGAGAGGGGAGAGGCGAAGGCGGGCCGCTGGGCAGAAGCACCATCGAGGCTCAGGTCGCCCGCGTTCGCGGCCGATAGAGAACGCGTGAGAACTGCGGCGGCTTCTTCGTCTGTCGGTCTTGCGACGCCCGACGACGGCGGCCACAGCCGCGGTCGCCTCATCGCCTCGTTCGGCTTCGCCGCCTTGACGATCGGAGCGTCCGTGCTGCTCGCGAGGCGCTTCACGCACACGAGCTGGCCGCTGCAGAAGGCGCACCTCGGTCTCGTCGGCGGAGCAGTCGCCCTCTACTTCGCCAGCTACGTGTTTCGCGCTCTCGGCTGGCAGAAACTCTTCCCCGCGGCCGAGCGTCCCGCTCGCGCGCGGTGTCTGGCCGCGTGCGGCGCCTCTGCTGCGAGCGGCGCCGTCCTGCCGTTCAGGCTCGACTACGTCGTCAAGATCGGCACGCTGCGGAAGATGCGCGGCGTGAACCTCGGGCTCGAGGCGATCGCGCTGTCGATCATCTCGCTCGGCCTCGTCGACTCGGTCGCCTTCCTGCCGCTCTCGATCTCGGCGACTGCGACGAGCTCTTCGAGCTTTCGCATTCCGTTGATCCTCGTCGTGCTGTTCGGCGTCGGCGCGTGTGGAGTGTTGGTCGCCGGGCAGCACCTGGTGCGGCTGCCGTTTCTCGCCCGCCGTGCGCGACTCGTTAGGCTCGCCGCACGCATCGCCGAGCGACGGGGGTCGGCCCGCGAGGCGGTCGTCGCCTGGTTCTTCTTGCTCGGCTGTTGGACGTCGCGGGCGCTCGGAAGCACGCTGCTGCTGGCGGCGCTCGGGGTCGGCTTCTCACCGACGATCGCTCTGGTCGTGCTCTGCCTGGCCGCCGCCGCCGCGCTCATTCCGATCACTTCCGGGGGCGCAATCGCCAACGTCGGCACCACCGCCGCCGTGCTCCTCGCGCTCGGCGTGCACAAGGAGCAGGCAATCAACTTCGGCCTGGCCTCGGGCATGCTTCTCTGCATGGCGGCAGCCGCCGCCGCGATCGTCGGGGTCGTAACGTCGCTCGCCTACGGGCGACGCGCCCAGACACTCGCTCGCGCCGCCGCGTAGTCGCAGCAGCACAATATTGACACCTCGTTCTGGATTCGTCATCCTCCGCGCGTCGTCCAGCAAGGAAAGGGGAGATCACGATGAATCAGTCCGCCAAGCGGCGGCTTTCGCGTGCGCTTTTCGCGTTACCGGTCGCCGTCGCAGTCCTCGTTCTCGTGCCGATCGCAGAGTGCGAAGAACGGGGAGGACGTGCAACGGAACAAGAAGGCCTTCTTCGACATCCGTGAGACGCCGTCGTCGCTGTTGAAGCTGCACAGCCGGGCGGCAGCGCTCGACGAGAATCCGTCCGCGGCCACCTCGGCGTTGAAGGACTCGCTCGGCGTCGAAGGCTTCGTCAACCTCGATCCACTGACCTCCACCGTCCACGCCGTCGGCCGCACCGACGGATACCTGACCGGGCCGAGCAACTCGGCCGCCTCGACGATTGCGCTCAACTACGCGACGAACAACGCCGCGGCGCTCGGGCTGACGCAGGAGACACTGGCGTCACTCGAGCTCGCGCGCGACTACGTCTCGATCGACGGCACTCACCACCTCTTCTATGTGCAGTCGATCAACGGCGTGCCTGTCTTCGGCAACGGCCTCAAGGCGAACGTAACGAAGAACGGCAGGCTGATCAACATCCTCGGCTCGCCGCTTGCAAGCAGTTCCACGGCGACGTCGTCGCCCGGGATCAGCAGCGGCGAGGCGATCGCCGCGGCCAAGCGCGACGTCGGACTCCTCACCGTTCCGCTGCGCAGCGACTCCGCGTCGCGGACGTACTTCCGCACCGTCGACGGTACGCGCCTCGCTTATCAGACGACGGTCGGGAGCGGTACCGAGATCTACCACACCGTCGTCGACGCGAACAGCGGCCAGATCCTCTACCGCCGCAGCCTCGTCAACTACGCGAACGGGCTCGTGCTCGACTACTACCCGAACGCGCCGAACGGCGGGACGTTCCACACCGTCGACCTGAACCAGAACGGGTGGCTGCCCGCGAACGCCACGACCCTGAGCGGGCCGAACGTCCACGCCTACTCGGATGTCAACGACTCGGACGCCGCCGAGCCCTCGGAGGAGACCGTCCCCGGCTCGTACCCGTTCGTCCCGTTCACTCCGGCCGCCTGCATCCCCGGCTTCCCCTGCACCTGGAACCCCGAGGTCCCGAACTCGTGGCAGGCGAACGAGAACCGGACGGCGGTGCAGCTCTTCTACTTCATCAACACGTTCCACGATCATCTGGCCGCCGCGCCGATCGGCTTCACGCCGGCCGCCGGCAACTTCCAGGGCAACGACCCCGTCCACGGGGAGAACCTCGACGGAGCGAACACGGGCACCGGCGCGAATGCAGGCCTGCCGGACGGCGCCCACATCGACAACGCGAACTTCGGGACGCCGCCCGACGGCCAGTCCCCGACGATGCAGATGTTCCTCTGGCACCAGCCGCACACGACGTTCCCGGGCCAGGATCCGTTCATCGCCGCGATGGGCTCGGACGAGGCGGACATCGTGTACCACGAGAACACCCACGGCCTCTCGAATCGGTTGGTCGTGGACGCCCAGGGCAACTCGACGCTCGGCAACCTGCAGGCCGGTTCCATGGGCGAGGCCTGGAGCGACTGGTACGCGCTCGACTTCCTCGTCAACCAGGGCCTGCAGCCCGACACATCGGCGGACGGCGAACTGCGCGTCGGCCCGTACGTGGGCTGGGGCAACGACCTGATCCGGACTCAGCCGCTCGACTGCCCGGTCGGATCTACCTCACCGGCTTGCCACGGCACGCCGGGTGCCGGGGTCAGGCGGGTACACGTACGGCGACTTCGGCAAGATCGCCGGAGGCACCGAGGTCCACGCGGACGGCGAGATCTGGGGCGAGACGCTCTGGGATCTGCGCAACGCGTTGGGCTCGCCGACAGCCGAGGGGCTCATCACGCGCGCGATGGAGCTGTCACCCGGCAACCCATCCTTCCTCGACATGCGCAACTCGATCCTCCAGGCCGACCTCGTGGCCTCCGGCGGCGCGAACCACGACACGATCTGGACGGTGTTCGCGCATCGCGGGATGGGCTACTTCGCGGGCTCGTTGAGCGGTGACGACAACCGCCCGGTGGAGAACTTCAGCCTTCCGCCGGCGCCCGGCACGCAGTTCGGCAAGCTCAAGGGCACCGTCACTGACCAGGACACGGGCGAGCCCATCCAAGGCGCGGTTGTTGCATTCGGTGGACATGCCTCGGGCTTCCCGGGCGACCTGGCCGGCGTGAGCAAGCCCAACGGGACGTACGAAGTCAAGAAGATCCTCTTCGGCACCTACCCGGATCTGTTCGCGTCCGGCCCCGGCTACAACACGGTCGTCGTTCCCTCGGTAACGATCGGTGGGCCGATCACGTCGCAGAACTTCCAGATGCGGCGCGACTGGGCCGCGCTCGGAGGAGGCGCGGAGGTGACCGCGTTCGACGGGCCTGACTACACCGCGTTCGGTTGCGGCCCGAGCGGAGCGATCGACCAGTCGCTCGGCAACGGATGGGGCAGCGACACGCACGTCAACGCCCAGAACGACGGCCTGGTGACACCGAAGTCGGTCACGGTAAAGCTGCCGGCCGCGGTCGACATCAGCGAGATCCAGATCGACCCGTCGAACACGTGCGGCGACCCGGGCAGCTCGGCGACGCACCACTACAAGGTGGAGACGTCCACAGACGGCACTACGTGGTCGCTCGCCAACGAGGGTCACTTCTACGCCGCCAACCGCGGCCATCTGAACACGGTGAGCCTGGCCGCCGGCGCGACGTCGAACGTCGGCTGGATCCGCTTCACGATGATCAATCCGATGGTTCCCGAGACCGGCAACGCATGCACCGACGCGACGAACTGCGGCGACAACGGCGTCGCGCAGCGGTGCGGGCCGAACCCGCCTGTCCCGGGCAACTTCGGGGGCTGCACTTTCATGGACATGTCCGAAATCGAGGTGTTCGGCAGTCCGCACTAGCCCTCGAATTTCCCTCTACAGCGAAGGGCCGCCACGTGCGGCCCTTCGCTCGCTATAACACCGGTCGAGATGGCGCGTCGAGCGATCCTCGTCTCGATCGTGTGCTTGGTTCTCGCCGCACCTGCGTCCGGCGTGACGCGCACGGTGATCACCGAGCGGGACAGCGGCAAGACGTTCGGCATGCGGCAGGGCCGCGCGCTCACGCTCCGGCTGTCCGAGACGCTACCGCTGGGCCGGCCCCTCCGTCCGAGGAACCGCGGTCCGGCTGGTGCCCGTGAACTACATCCGCGACCCCGGGTACCAGGAGTGGACGATTCGCGGCAGCGCCCGAGGCACGGCGCGGGTCTCGGCCGTCGGCTACAAGCGGGTACGCGGCTATTGCGATCCCGGGCCGTGCTTGCCGCGGCTCTTCCGGGTCACGATCCTCGTGCGCTGAGCGCGGGGTTGAGCATTCGCATTCTCGAAAGTACTGTTTGCCGTGTAGTTCGACTTCTTCAGGGCCGTGATCAACGAGGAGAAGTAGGGGGCCGCCGCTGTCCAGCAAGACCAATGAGCCGCGAGTGGTCGAATTGACCAACGTGGCAGTCGATCTGCTCGAAGCCCACGAGAGGAGCGATCGCGACGCGCTCGTGTTCGTCGACTCGCTCGGCGTCATCGAGCACGTCAGGTTCAGCACCCTCGCCCGTGAGGCGGCGCAGTGGGCCGACTTCCTGCGTTTGCGCGGCGTTGAGTCGGGCGACCGCGTGGTCGTCCTGGCCGGACGCGATCGGTCGTGGCGCTCCGCCCTGCTGGGCGTTCTCGAGGCCGGCGGTGTCGCGGTTCCGTGTCAGGCGGCGGTATCGGTCGCGGAGCTGCATGCGATTGCAACAGACATGGGCGCGGCGGCATTCGTGTCGGATCGTGCGCGACCGGATCTTGTCGAGTCGGACGGCATTCCCGTGCTCTCGGCGGACGAGCTCGACTCGTCGCGTACGCCGTCGCGGCTCCGGCACATGGCGATGCCGGGCGACGTCGCGCTCGTCCTCGACGGAGCCGAGCAGACTCACGCCTCGCTCCTCGCGCAGGCCGAGTCGGCGGGGCAGTGGCTCGAGCTCGGCGAAGGCGAGCGAGTCTGGTCGACGACAGCTGCCGACGGCTCGGTCGAGTCGATCTTGTGTTGCTCGCGTCGTGGCGCGCCGGTGCGGAGATCGTCGCCGTCGAGCAGTCGCCCGACCACGTCGAGCAGCTCGAGCTCCTGCACAGGTTCCAGCCGGCCGTTGTGTGGTTCTCCGACGATGAGTACGCGGCGCTGGCCGCTGCGGCCACGGCCGAGCCCGCGTGGGCGAAGCTCGGGTCGATCCGTCGGGCACTTGCCGAGCGTCGAGGGAACAGACGCCCCGGCGGCGTTCGGCCACGTGTTCGAGTGTCGGGATCGCTCTGGCTTCTGCAGGCCCGCTGGCCGGGCTGGCGGAAGCCGAAGCGGCGCCAACTGTTGTCGACGAGCGTGAGGCCGCGGAAGCCGAGAAGCGCCGGCGCGAGGAAGACGAGCGACTCGAGGACGAACGCCGCCGCGAGGAAAAGCTGGCGCGCCGCAGAGAGAAGGAGGAGGCGAAGAAGCTTCGGAAGGCCGAAGAGCAGCGCCGCCGCGACGAAGAAGAGAACCGCAAGCGCGCCGAGAAAGCGGAACGCGAGGCCGTGGCGGCCGTAGCAGCCGAAGCGCGCCGCCTCGACGACCAAATAAAGCGCGTGGAGCGCGAAGTCGCCAAGGCCGAAGAGCAACACCGCCGCGAAGAAGAAGAGCAACGCAAGAGCTCCGAGAAAGCGGAACGGGCGGCCGCAGAGGCCGAAGCGCGCCGCCGCGCCGACGAAGTAAAGCGCGCGGAACGCGAAGCCGCCAAAGCCGAAGAGCAACGCCGCCGCGAAGAAGAAGAGCAACGCAAGCGCTCCGAGAAAGCAGAACGCGCGGCCGCGGCGGCCGCAGAGGCCGAAGCGCGCCGCCTCGCCGAGGAAGCAAAACGCGCCGAGCGCGAAGCCGCGAAGGCCGAAGAGCAGCGACGCCGCGAAGACGAGAAGAACCGCAAGCTCGCAGAACGCGCCGCCGCGGAAGAGCGCCGCCGCGCCGAGAAGGCCGAACGCGAAGCCGCGAAGGCCGAAGAGCAGCGCCGCGCCGAGGAGCAGAAGCGACTCGAGGAAGAGCGCCGCCGCGAGGCGCAACACGCGAAGGAGCTCCAGAAAGCCGAAGCGCAGCGCCTCCGCGAGGAGGAGAAGAGCCGCAAGCTTGCCGCACGCGCAGAGGCCGAAGAGCGTCGCCGTGCCGAGGAGGCGCAACGCGGCGACCGTGAACGGCTCGCCGCCGAAGCCAAGGCGCGCAATGCCGAAGCAGAACGCCTACTCGCGGAGGCCGAACGCGAGCGCCTCGAAGTCGAGGCCGCCGATGCCGAAACGGAGCGGGAGCGACGCGAGCGCATCGCCGACGAAGAGCGTCAGCGTCAGCCCGACGTCCCGGATGAAGCGGTCCACCCCGAGAGCGACCGCGACATGGACATCGTCTCGCGCATCAGCCATTACGGCTTGGGCACTCAGGTCGTCGAACGCGAGCAGCGCGAGGACGACGCGGGCGCGCTCGCAACGGTGGAGCCGGACGAGCAGGCTCGGTAGGTCTCAGCCGACCGGCGGACCGAGGGCGAATCGGTCGGCGATCAGGCCGTGACGCAGGCCGCGGTCGCTCACGACGAGCGACTCACAACCGAGCTTCTCGAGCACCGTGCGCACGACGCAGCCGCCCGCGAGTATGACCTCGGCACGGTTCGGCTGGAGGCCCACGACGGCACGGCGCTCGTCGGCCGTGCGTGTTCGGTAGAGCTCGATCTGCCGGTCGACCTCGGCTCGGTCGAGACGAGTGCCGTGGACAACGTCCGGGTCATAGGTCGCGAGCTCGTGCTCGACGGCGGCGAGATTGGTCAGCGCACCGCCCATCCCGACGAGCGAGTCCGGCGAAGAGCGGTCGTCGAGACAGTCGAGCTCGGCGGCGATCCCCTCGAGCGCAGCCGCAAGCGCTTCGTCCGAGACGGTTCCGGCGAGCCCGAAGCGCTCCGTCAGGCGCGCGGCGCCGACGGGCACGCTGAACTGCTCGTCGACCTCGTCTCCGCGACCGAAGGTGAACTGCGAGCTGCCGCCACCGGTGTCGAAGACGACGAGCGATCCGCGCGCGAGCCGAAGCCCGGACGTCGCTGCGAGGTAGGCGAGCCGGCCCTCCTCCTCGCCGGGGATGATCTCGACGCGTACGCCGGCGCGAGCCTCGGCAGCGTCGACGAACGCCGCGCCGTTCGCAGCGGCGCGCAGACCTGCGGTGCCGACCGCCACGATCGCGACTGCGCCGGCACTTCTTGACTCGTCTGCCATCTCGGCGATCGCCTCGATCGTCCGTCGCATCGGCTCCTCCTCGAGGCTGCCGCCTGCCTGCAGGCCCTCGCCGAGGCGAGTGACCACGGCACGGTCGGCGACCGTGCTCCACGTGCCGTCGGCGTGCCGGTCGGCGACGTGCAGCTTGACCGAGTTCGTGCCCACGTCGATCGCCGCATACCGCGTGGTCCCGAAGCCGAGCAGCGTCTTGAGCCCACGAGCCATGCAGACGTTCGCGTGCGCGGCGAGACCGAGCGAGCGGACGGTCTCCAGCACGCGAGCGGGATCCTCGAACTCGACCGCGATCGTGCGTGTCGAGCCCTTGTCCGTGCGCACCTCGCTCAGCTCCGCCATGCAGCCGCCGATGGTGTAACGGGATCGCCGCTTGTGCACCTCGACGGCCAGCAGGGCGTCGTTTGGGCGCACGACCTCATCGACGAGGTCGTCGAGGCTGTAAACGTCGCGGTCGAGCGGAGGCGCGGCGACCCGCAGTACACCGAGCACGGTGGCGACGTCTGCGGCCGCGATCGGGAAGGAGCCCTTCATGACCGGCACCCATTGCTCGAGACCGTCGTCGTCGACCTCCTCGAGGTGCTTGACGTCCATGAGCGCGTCGCGGACCTTGACCGAGGCATCGCTCTCTTGGGCGAGCAGGTACAGCTCATCGCTCTCCATGACGCGCTCCGCCTCGAGGGCGGCGAAGGCGTCCTCGGCCGCGCCGAAGTCCTCGCCGAACGTCCGCCACTCCCAGCGTGGAACGATCTCGCGTCATCGGACCGCGAGCGTACAGCCAGACGGCAGGGCCGGCGAACAAGAGTCGCGACGGCTCGGCCGCGATAGGCGCAGCCGGGCGGCGCCTCATGAGCAGTAGCCGCCTGCCTTCGGCCACGGGCAGGATTGCCAGCCCGACGACGATGCAGACGAGCCACTGGTGGAAGGTGAGGTGGACGGTGCCGAGGATCCTCTGCAGGACTCCGAGCTCGGTGCCGAGCAGGATCGCGGCGAGGGAGCCGCCGGTGCAGAGCATGAAGGTCCTGTCCTCGAGCACGTCGAGCGAGAACACGGAACGCCACTCGTCGCGCGTGGTGAAGGAGAAAACGACGTTGCTGATCGCGAACGTGGTGAGACCCATCGTGCGCGCGACTGCGCTCGAGCCGTAGTGGTCGTCGGCCCAGCCGATCACGCCGAGTGTGGCCCCGCCCAGCACGAGTCCCGCGATCCCGACCCAGATGAGGAGCGGCCGCGGCAGGATCGGCTCATCGGAGGGCCGCGGCTTGCGCCGCATCAGCCCCTCGCCGGGGCGGCCGTAGCCGAGGCCGATCGCCTGCAGCACCTGCGTCGTGAAGTTCACGTACAGCGTCTGCAGGGGCACGAACGGCACACCCCCGACGATGTTGAAGATGCTCGCGCCGAGGAAGGTGACGACGAAGCCGACCAGCACGCCCATCTGGAAGCGGATGTACTTGGTGAGGTTGTCGTAGAGACCGCGGCCGAGCTCGACCGCCTTGACGATCGTCGCGAAGTTGTCGTCGGTGAGGATCATCGTCGCGGCCTCCTTCGAGACCTCGGTGCCGGTGATCCCCATGGCGATGCCGATGTCCGCGTTCTTGAGGGCCGGCGCGTCGTTGACGCCGTCGCCGGTCATCGCGACGATGTGCCCCTTCCGCTTCAGCGCCTGCACCAGCCGCACCTTGTCCTCCGGCGCGACGCGCGCGATCACACCGACTTCGTCGATGGCGGCGTCGAGCTCGTCGTCGGACATGGCCTTGAACTCGGCTCCGGTGATCGCCTTGCCGGGGATGCCGAGCTCCTTGGCGATCGCCGCGGCCGTGACGGCGTGGTCGCCGGTGATCATGCGCACTTGCATTCCGGCCTCGTGAGCAGTCGCGATCGCCGACTTCGCGGTCGGCCGTGGCGGGTCGACGATCCCTGCGAGCGCGAGCACGGTCAGCCCGTCGAGCAGCGAGAGCAGATCCGCGGACGGGTCGAAGTCGGCCGGGTCGAAGTCCTTGCGGCCCGTCGCCATCACGCGGAGCCCCTGGCTCGCGAGCCGCTCGTTCTCGTCCATGTACCGCTGCTTGAACGCGTCGTCCACCGGCACGATCGAGAGGTCTTCGGGGTCGGGCCGCGATGCAGCCCGCGCCAGCAGCTGGTCCGGCGCGCCTTTCACCAGGGCGCGGACGACGTCCCGGCCGCCCTCGTCGCGCATGCGATGGAACGTCGCCATCAGCTTGTAGGCGGAGTCGAACGGCAGCTCGGCGACGCGCGGGTAATGCTGCCGCGTCGCGAAGACGTCGATCCCACCTTTCTCCGCGAGGACGACGAGCGCGCCCTCGGTGGGGTCGCCGATGAGGTCGCCGTCCTTGACGACGGCGTCGGCGCAGAGCGCCATCGGCAGCAGGAACTGCTCCAGCGGCACTTCGGCCTGCCCGAAGACGTGCATGATCGTGCCCTCCGTCGCGTAGCCGCCGCCGGAGATCGTGTAGCGGCGGCCCGGGATCGTGAGCTCGACGGCCGTCATCTGGTTGAGCGTCAGCGTGCCGGTCTTGTCGGAATTGACGGCCGACGTCGAGCCGAGCGTCTCGGTCGAGCGGAGCCGCTTCATGATCGCGTTCGCCTTCGCGAGCTGCTGGGTGCCGTACGAGAGGATGGTCGTGACGACCGCCGGCAGGCCGGTCGGGATCGCGGAGATCGCGAAGGCGATCGCGGCGGTGAAGACGGTGTCGAAGCTCTCGCCGCGCGACAGGTTGAGAATGATCGACACGGCTACCGCAGCCCCGGAGATGAACAGGATCTGACTCGTTAGCTTCTTGAGCTGGACCGTGAGCGGCGTCTCGGTCTCTTCCGCGCTCTGGAGCATGTGCGAGATGTGGCCGACCTCGGTCGCCATTCCGGTCGTCGTGACGACGAAGGTGCCCGCGCCGCGGGTCACGTTCGTGTTCATGTAGACCATGTCCGTCCGATCGCCCAGCGGCGTGTCGGCCGACTCGACCGACTCGATGCCCTTCGAGACCGGCAGGCTCTCGCCGGTCAGCGCCGACTCGGCGATCTCGAGCGTCGCCGCCGACAACAGGCGCCCGTCGGCCGGGACCACGTCCCCGGCCTCGATGGAGACGATGTCGCCCGGTACGAGCTGCTCGGCCGGGATCTGGGCCAGTTCCCCGTCACGACGGACGCGCGCCTTGACGATCATCATCTTCTGGAGCGCCTCGACCGCCTCCGCGGCCTTGCCCTCCTGCCGCAGGCCGAGCACCGCGTTGAACAGCGTCAGAAAGAGCAGGACGAGCCCGGTGCCGAGCTCCTTCAGCGGGTACAGGCTGCCGATTCCCGCCACGAGCAGGACGATCTGCATCGGGTCGCGGTACTGCCGTACGAACGCGCGCCACCGCGGCTCTACCGCTGCCACCGCGAACTTGTTCGGCCCGACAGATGCGAGCCGGGAAGCGGCCTCGTCGCCCGACAGGCCGCTCGCCGGATCCACGCCGAGGCGGCCGGTGATCTCGGCGGGCTCGAGCGCGAACCACGAGACCGCCTCGGTCGCTCTTCGTCGCAGCCTCTTCGGTGGTCGCCATCTAACTGTCTCCGAGTGTGACGGTCGTACCGGCGTCGCCGCGGAGCAAGGCCGGTGTGTCGGACATGGAACCGATCACGGCCAGGCCGCCCGTCTGCTCGACGAAGGAGCAAGCCGCGCGAACCTTCGGCCCCATCGAACCGGCCGCGAATTCCGTTCCGGCGAGTGCCGAGGGGCTGGCGCGGCGGATCGCACGCTGCTTCGGCGTCCCCCAATCGGCATACACGGCGTCGACGTCGGTCACGATCACAAGTGTGTCAGCGTGAAGGTCCTTTGCGAGCAGCGCACTCGCGAGATCCTTGTCGATTACGGCCTCGACGCCGACGAGTCGCATGCCGGCGACGGCCGGCTCGTCCGTGTACATGACCGGAATGCCGCCGCCGCCGGCGCAGATGACGACGCACCCGTGCTCGAGCATCCACTCGACGGGCTCGATCCCGAAGATCCGCTTGGGCAGCGGCGAAGGAACGACGCGGCGGAAGCTGTCGCCGTCAGGCTTGAAGACCCAGCCCTTCTGCTCCGCGAACCTGGCTGACTCCTCTTCGGTGTAGATCGGGCCGATCGGCTTCGTCGGATTCCCGAACGCAGGGTCATCGCGATCGACCTCGATCAGGGTCAGCAGGGAGGCCAGGGGTTTCTCGAAGGGCAGCTCGTTTCCCAGCTCCTGCTGGATCACGTAGCCGATCATGCCCTCCGTCTGGGCGCCGAGCAGGTCGAGCGGGTACGGCTCCACAGCTTCGTAGGCAGAGCCCTGCAACGCGAGCAGGCCGACCTGAGGCCCGTTGCCGTGCGAGATCACGAGCTCGTGCTCGAGCGCGACCGGCGCCAGCGCCTTGCAAGCGACGCGCACGTTGGCACGCTGGTTCTCGGCAGTCAGGGGCTCACCGCGCTGGAGTAGCGCGTTCCCGCCGAGCGCGACGACGACGCGCATTCTCAGCTTCCGAGCGTGGCGACCATCACGGCTTTGATCGTGTGCAACCTGTTCTCGGCCTCGTCGAAGACCAGGGACGCGGGCGACTCGAAGACGTCCTCGGTCACCTCGAGCGAGTCCATCCCGAACTTCTCGAAGATCTCCTTGCCGACCTCCGTCTCCGTGTTGTGGAAGGCGGGCAGGCAGTGCATGAACTTCACGTCCGGGTTGCCGGTCTTCGCCATCGTCTCCGCGTTGACCTGGTAGGGCTTGAGCAGCTCGATCCGCTCCGCCCAGACCTCGTCCGCCTCGCCCATCGAGACCCAGACGTCGGTGAGGAGCACGTCGCAGCCCTCGACGGCCTCGGCGACGTCGTCGGTGATCGTGATGTTCGCGCCGGTCTCGCCCGCGATCGAGTTCGCGAGCTCGACGATGTCCTCCCGCGGCCAGAGCGACTTCGGGCTCGCGATGCGGACGTCCATCCCGAGCTTGGCTCCGCCGACGAGGTAGGAGTTCGCCATGTTGAAGCGGGCATCGCCGAGGTAGCAGAACGCAACCTCGTTCAGCGGCTTTCCCAGGTGCTCGCGGAAGGTGAGGAAATCGGCCAGGATCTGGGTCGGGTGCCACTCGTCGGTGAGCCCGTTGTAGACGGGAACGCCGGACCAGCGCGCGAGCTCCTCGGCCGTTTCCTGGGCAAAGCCCGCGGTACTCGATCGCGTCGTACATGCGGCCGAGCACGCGGGCGGTGTCCTTCGCCGACTCCTTGTGGCCCATGTGCGAGCCGGAGGGGCCGATGAAGGTGACGTGGGCTCCCTGATCGAAGGCGGCGACCTCGAACGCGCAGCGTGTGCGCGTCGAGTCCTTCTCGAAGATCAGCGCGATCTTCTTGCCGACGAGCTTCTGTTCCTCGCGCCCTTCGCGCTTCGCCGCTTTCAGCTCTGCCGCCAGCTCGACTAGATAGGTGATCTCTTCCGGCGACAAGTCGGCAAGCGTCAGCAGGTGCCGGCCGCGCATGTCGATCATCGCGATCTACGCCGTCAACTATGTGACCTCCACGCAGTCGGGGCTACGCGAACTGTTGGCCGGACGCTCTTGAGCTTGAAGGCGAGGATCAGCTCTGTGAACCCGCGGGCGAGCGCGACGATGCCGACGTAGGCGACGAGAAGGATCGCCTTCTCTCTGAAGTTCCCGGCGACCCAAAACGCGAGCATGATCTCGAGGATGCCAAGCACGAGCTGGACCCACCAGAGCTCGAACTGAGACCTGGCCACGAAAGCGACCATGAGGTCGAAGATCCCCTTGAACAAGAGGAAGAAGCCCATCAGCCCCGCGATCGTCGCGAACGCGTTGTGCGGATGCACGAGCGCCCAGATCCCGGCGATGGCGAAAATCGCGCCCAGGATCCCATGCCCGATCTTCCAGCCGGTGGTCGAAACCGTGATCGCGATAAATTCGTTCATTGCGGCAAACAACGCCACGGCCCCGAACAGGAACGAGATCGCGTAGACGGTCGTGAAGTTCCACTGGAAGACGAGGAGCGCGAAGACAAGCCACCCGATTCCGGTCAACAGGAAGATCCACCAGCGATCGGCGGCGTCTTCGACGACCTCGCGCTCATCGAACATCGTGTACGTCGTCATTGTTCCTCCTCTGAAATGACCGGCTCCGTCGCCGTGGCATGGGGCGCCTTGCGAATTGGCGACGATCCTAAAGAATCCTCCGGAAGCCGACGCGCGGACGAGGGCTGATCACGTGCTTGAAGTTGGTCATGGGTTTTGCACTAGCAATTGCGCGCCGCCGAAAACGGCGAGCGAGATCCCTATGCCGAGCAGCGATCCGCCGATGACGTCGGAGAACCAGTGCACCTGGAGATAGGTACGGCTCCACGCCATCCCGACAATTCCCAGTCCGGCCGCCGTCCACCACACGCGGCGGCGAGATCCTGGGCGCGTGAAGAGCAGGACGAGCGCGATGCAGGTCGCGCCCGCGTACGCGGCGTGACCTGAGGGGAACGAGGAGCCGACCGGATGGACGAGACCCTCGGGCGGACGCGCACGACCGACCAGGATCTTGAGCACGGTCGAGCTCAGCGACGTCAGGGCCTCGGCGACGGCGAATGCGACAAGCGCGAGCCAGCGCCGCCCGATGAGCAGGACGATCCCGACGGCCGCAAGCGACAGCACCCAGCCGAGGCCGCGCCCGAGCGCGTTGAACACGAGTGCAACGTTTGTCAAGAACGGCGTGCGGATGTCCTGCATCGCCTCCGCCCAGCGCCGGTCAATCCCCAGCGGCTCCGCCGGCACGACCACCGCCATGAGCACAACTACGCCGAGCAGCCCACTTCCAAGCGAGAGCCCGCGCGCGGGTCGCGACAGGAACCGCTCCTCAACGCTCCTTAGCCACGCCATCGAACGAGTGTCTCGCAACGGTCGCTCGCGCTCCCGACACCTATTGCCGCCGAATCGCCGTCACCGGCTGTCAGCGGGCCGGGTGCGGAGGGTTAGTTTCCGACCGGTGTTGTCATGTCGGTTTGGATCTGGGCCGCGGTGAGGGCGGTGTTGTAGACGCGGACGTCGTCGATCAGGCCGCTGAAGTACTGGCCGTAGATCGCGTCGCCGCCGATCGAGAGCGGGTTGGTCGAGCTGGCGATCGCGCCAGTGGCGGCCAGGCTGGAGACCTGGATGCCGTTCACGTACAGGCGGATCGTCGCCCTGTCATAGGTGACCGCCAGATGCGTCCAGGTGTTCAACGGCAGCGCCGAGGTGCCGTAGACGTGACCGAAGGTGCCGCCCCCGCCCGGCCTGCCGCCCGTGTCGGAGGTGCCCTCCAGGTAGTAGTTGTCGTCGCCCTTGTAGATCACGTCCCGCCAGACCGCAGTCGCCGTCGCCGGGTTAACCCACGCCTCCAACGTCATCGCGCTACCCAAGCTGCAACGACGCCGAATCAGGAACCGTCACCCGCGCGCTCGTGCCGTTGAAGCTGAGCGCCTTGCCGTACTTCCCAGCCGCCGCCCAGGTCGTGTTCACCACCGTGCCGTCGTTGCCGTTCCCCGACCCATCCGCAACCGTCGACCCCGACCCCTCATCAAACGCATACGCGGCCACCGGCGTCGGCCCGCTAGGCACCGGAGTCGTCGCGGTGGCGGCGTTGGAGTAGGGGCCAAGGTTGGGGACGGCGTCGTTCGCGCGCACGCGGTAGCTGTAGCTGGTGCCGGCGGCGGCGCTGGTGTCGCTGTAGCTGGTGGTCGCGCTGGTCGTCGCCGATCTCGGCGAAGCTGGTGCAGCCGGCGCCCTGGCAGCGCTCGATGTGGTAGCCGGTGACGGCGACGTTGTCGGTGGCCGCGCCCCAGCTGAGATCGACGCGGCTGCTGCTGACCGCGGTCGCGGTCAACGTGCCCGGCGCCGACGGCGGCGTCGTGTCGGGGCTGGGGGTTGTCGCGGTGGCGGTGTTGGAGTAGGGGCCGAGGTTGCGGGACGGCGTCGTTCGCGCGGACGCGGTAGCTGTAGCTGGTGCCGGCGGCGGCGCTGGTGTCGCTGTAGCTGGTGGCGGCGGTCGTCGCCGATCTCGGCGAAGCTGGTGCAGCCGGCGCCCTGGCAGCGCTCGATGTGGTAGCCGGTGACGGCGACGTTGTCGGTCGCCGCGCCCCAGCTGAGATCGACGCGGCTGCTGCTGATCGCGTTCGCGGTCAGCGTGCCCGGCGCCGACGGCGGCGTCGTGTCGGGGCTGGGGGTTGTCGCGGTGGCGGTGTTGGAGTAGGGGCCGAGGTTGGGGACGGCGTCGTTCGCGCGGACGCGGTAGCTGTAGCTGGTGCCGGCGGCGGCGCTGGTGTCGCTGTAGCTGGTGGTGCGCGGTGGTCGCGATCTCGGCGAAGCTGGTGCAGCCGGCGCCCTGGCAGCGCTCGACGTGGTAGCCGGTGACAGCGACGTTGTCGGTGGCTGCGCCCCAGCTGAGATCGACGCGGCTACTGCCGACCGCGTTCGCGGTCAGCGTGCCCGGCGCCGACGGCGGCGTCGTGTCGGGAGCCGGCGGTGCGACCGGGGTTGTCATGTCGGTTTGGATCTGGGCCGGGGTGAGGGCGGTGTTGTAGACGCGGACGTCGTCGATCAGGCCGCTGAAGTACTGGCCGTAGATCGCGTCGCCGCCGATCGAGAGCGGGTTGGTCGAGGTGGCGATCGCGCCGGTGGCGGCCAGGCTGGAGACCTGGGTGCCGTTCACGTACAGGCGGATCGTCGTCCTGTCGTAGGTGACCGCCAGATGCGTCCAGGTGTTCAGCGGCAGCGCCGAGGTGCCGTAGACGCTGACCGAAGGTGCCGCCCGCCGCCCGGCCTGCCGCCCGTGTCGGGGTGCCCTCCAGGTAGTAGTTGTCGTCGCCCTTGTAGATCACGTCCCGCCACGCAGCAGTCGTCGTCGCCGGGTTAACCCACGCCTCCAACGTCATCGCGCTACCCAAGCTGCAACGAGGCCGAATCGGGCACCGTCACCCGCGCGCTCGTGCCGTTGAAGCTGAGCGCCTTGCCGTACTTCCCAGCCGCCGCCCAGGTCGTGTTCGCCACCGTGCCGTCGTTGCCGTTCCCCGACCCATCCGCAACCGTCGACCCCGACCCCTCATCAAACGCATACGCGGCCACCGGCGTCGGCCCGCTGGGCACCGGGGTCGTCGCGGTGGCGGTGTTGGAGTAGGGGCCGAGGTTGGGGACGGCGTCGTTGGCGCGGACGCGGTAGCCGTAGCTGGTGCCGGCGGCGGCGCTGGTGTCGCTGTAGCTGGTGGCTGGCGGTGGTCGCCGATCTCGGCGAAGCTGGTGCAGCCGGCGCCCTGGCAGCGCTCGACGTGGTAGCCGGTGACAGCGACATTGTCGGTCGCCGCGCCCCAGCTGAGATCGACGCGGCTACTGCTGATCGCGTTCGCGGTCAGCGTGCCCGGCGCCGACGGCGGCGTCGTGTCGGGGCTGGGGGTTGTCGCGGTGGCGGCGTTGGAGTAGGGGCCGAGGTTGGGGACGGCGTCGTTGGCGCGGACGCGGTAGCCGTAGCTGGTGCCGGCGGCGGCGCTGGTGTCGCTGTAGCTGGTGGTCGGCGGTGGTCGCGATCTCGGCGAAGCTGGTGCAGCCGGCGCCCTGGCAGCGCTCGACGTGGTAGCCGGTGACAGCAACATTGTCGGTCGCTGCGCCCCAGCTGAGATCGACGCGGCTACTGCTGATCGCGTTCGCGGTCAGCGTGCCCGGCGCCGACGGCGGCGTCGTGTCGGGAGCCGGCGGTGCGACCGGGGTTGTCATGTCGGTTTGGATCTGGGCCGGCGGTGAGGGCGGTGTTGTAGACGCGGACGTCGTCGATCAGGCCGCTGAAGTACTGGCCGTAGATCGCGTCGCTGCCGATCGAGAGCGGGTTGGTCGAGGTGGCGATCGCGCCGGTGGCGGCCAGGCTGGAGACCTGGGTGCCGTTCACATACAGGCGGATCGTCGTCCTGTCGTAGGTGACCGCCAGATGCGTCCAGGTGTTCGACGGCAGCGCCGAGGTGCCGTAGACGTGACCGAAGGTGCCGCCGCCGCCCGGCCTGCCGCCCGTGGTCGGAGGTGCCCTCCAGGTAGTAGTTGTCGTTGCCCTTGTAGATCACGTCCCGCCAGGCGGCAGTCGTCGTGGCCGGGTTAACCCACGCCTCCAACGTCATCGCGCTACTCAAGCTGCAACGAGGCCGAGTCGGGCACCGTCACCCGCGAGCTCGTGCCGTTGAAACTGAGCGCCTTGCCGTACTTGCCCGCCGCCGCCCAGGTCGTGTTCGCAACCGTGCCGTTGTTGCCGTTCCCCGACCCATCCGCAACCGTCGACCCCGACCCCTCATCAAACGCATACGCGGC
>CAWFIT010000006.1:0-169654 GCA_963815965.1 uncultured Actinomycetes bacterium
GCCACGATTGTGTAGCTGCACGCCGCCGTTTAGGCGCGCCGACGCGATGATTGAATGATTGGCGGAATGTCCACTATTGGCTCAAAGCGGACATACTGAGTTGCAGGGCACATGTCCGCTTTTGGGGGTAAAGCGGACATTCAGGAAACAGCCCGGTCACAATCGCCACTTTTCGTTGCGTAATTCCGAGACTTTTGCTCATGCTTTCGCACCTTAAGTGTTTCGTTCGGAGGTGCAAGGGCCTTAAACGAAACACTTATCAAGTACAGGTGCTGGATATCAGCGGCCTAGTAGGTCGGCTTTTCATGACGCCGGCGCAGCTCGCGTCTCGAGCCGCGGACGCCATTTCGTCCGGCGTACCGATCGGATTACCTATTTGGGAGCAAGCGCACGACGCCGCAATGACGGTTTGCAAAAGCTAACGAGTAGCTATGCGAATAATGCACCTGCGGGTTCCAGAGAAGCGGACGTGACAACTGGCTCGATCAAATTCCGCAACCACTCCGACAATACTTAGGCCGGCGCCCAGCGACTATTTGCAAACCTGGCCAGTGTCGCGCCGGGTGAACAGCTCGCGTGCGCCAAGCGACGATTCGACGCTCATCGAGCGCGTTGATGCGTGAACTTATCCCATAGCGCCTTAAAGTCCGCGATGGCCTCCTCGCGGCTCGCCGCATAGCCGCGGTCATTCATCCGCGCATGTCGGATGCCCGAAGCTTTTTGCTTTGCAGATAGGCGAGGAGGTTGTCGGCGCGAGGATGTTCGGGAAGCATGGTCGTTGTCCTTTTCGGTTCAGAGGAAAACGCGAGGGCGTGTGCCCATGAGGTGGCTGCGTGTGGATGCGTGCGTGAATAGCGGGTCGGTCTGGCGGCGGCGGCGAGCAGGTCGGGCGTGATGATCAGCGGCTTGTGCGCGTCGGCGAGCAGCAACGCACCGCAAACGGCATTGGCCAGATCGTCGTGCTGCCTTTTCGGGTGCGAGATCGTGTCCTTGCCGGTGCGGCTCGTGGTGCGTTCGAGATTGCACAGCTGCGTGATCAGACGCGGCAGGTTGTACAGCCGAGCCTTGCCGGAGTTGAACAGCGGCAGCGTGTCGCGATAGGTGTCGGACGTCGTGATCTCGGACACCGCGTACTCGATGCCACGCTCGCGAAATGGCTGGCGGACGAACTCGCCGCCCCAATGATCGCCGACACACCGGCAAACCCGGTAGGCCTTCATCAGCTTGGCGTACTCATCGACCACGTCAGTGGGTGAAAAAGGCGGCCGCCGCTCGCGCGCCACATCGAGGATACAGTGGCCGTCCTTGTCGCGATGAGTGATAGCCAACGTCATAGCATCGGCGCCGGAGCCGCCGCTCGGATCCAGATAACCGTGATAGTGCGTGCCCGACATCGGCGACAGCTCTTGCCGGCCAGGCTCGACACATCCCTCGATCACTTCACGCGCGACAAAGGCAGCGACGTCAGCGCGAAATTCAGCTGACCATTCGGCACTTGCTTCGGCAGGATCTTCTGCGAAGGCCTGATCAATGATGCTCTGGTCGAGCGTTGGGTTGAGCGTAAGCGATGGCGCTCGCACCACCAGAATGTCGTCATCGTCTTCGCCGTAGTGATCACGAAATTTCCGGTAGAGCAGACCGGCTTTGCGATAAGGCGTCGAGATGCCGACCAGCATTGCGTCCGGGGCCAGCGTTGCCATTCCGGGCCTGATCGCGGTGTAAACGGCTTCATCTGGCGTGGAGCTTGTGTCGTCACGCCAATAACTGACCTCGTCGAAGATCGCGCACAGGATGGGCCTGCCGCGGATGCTGCGGAAGCTGTTGGTGGCGATCGAGATGTCGACGCCGTTGTTGAGCTGGAAGCCGCTCGCGGTCTGGCGCGTGACCAGTGAACGCAGCGAGGGATGTCGTTGAAGTAGCTGGCCGTGTAGCTGTGGACGATCTTGGCCTGGTCTCGATCGCAGGCGAGACAAGCGACCAGGGCACGCTCACCGCGGCGTAAGCTGTCACGATGACTAAACAGCGCGGCACTGTGAGCGGCGATGACGTGGCGATACTGTCCTTGCCGGCGCGCCTGCCAGCGATGATCCAGAACTCACGCACACGCTTCCGTGGTGGATCACGCTCGGCGATCGTCCGGAAGAACGCACGTCGGTGTCTGACATTGACAGCGCAAACGCGGCCTTCAGGATCGTGTGCCAGTTGCTCCAGCTCGATCCCGGAAAGAACGGCTGAAACAGATGCGGGCTGTTCATCGCCGCGACGATACTGATGGGCTTGGGGGTGCGCTTGGTCATGACGTGCCCCGCCTTCTTCTGAAGTGTTCTCGAACATGCGTCAGGTCTTTAGGATCCACCAGCACATGCTCCAGCTTCGGCAATGGTGCTCCACTCGGAAGGCTGTCGATGTGCGGTCCGTATTGCACCGTGGACAGGAAGCTCTTCGGCCAGATCGTCAAGTATCGCGGCTCGGCCCACGGCACGAATGAATATCCGTTTCTGATCGGCGATGATGGCGTGGGCGGTGCTGCCGATCTACGTCGGTGGAGTTGCAGCATCAGGTATCCAACGAGCGCACTCCTCCGGCCTGGCCGCGCCTGGACACCATGCTGGGCGGTGAAAGGTCTACTTCCGGGGGCAGCAGCATTCTCGGCTACGGGCACAGCGGGCACCGGCAAGACTTCAGCTGGCGGCCCATTTCGTCGATGCGGCCTGCCGGCGCGGCGAGCGCTGCCTGTATTTTGCCTTCGAGAATCCCCCCGGCAGATCATGCGCAACATGCGCTCCATTGGCTTGAATTTGGAGCCGAGGGTGAAGAAAGGCTTGCTGCGCATTGAAGCCGCGCGCCCCACCGCGTTTGGCCTGGAAATGCATTTAGCGTTGATGCATAAGATCATCAACGACTTCGATCCCCAGGCGGTCGTGATCGATCCCATGACGAATCTCACGGCGGCGGGTGATCGGCTTGAAGTGAACTCGATGCTCATGGGCCTAGTGGATTATTGAAAATCCAGTCTGATCACCTCGCTATTCCTGTACTTAAGCCGTGAAGCCCTGCCTCAGGTCGAAGCCGCTCAAGCGGGAATTTCATCGCTGGCGGATACGTGGATTTCTTTGCGAACGTTCGAGCACCAGAGCCGCTTGACGCGCGGCCTGCATATCCTGAAGGCGCGGGGACTGCCGCACGCCGACGATATCCGTGAGCTGAAAATTACCGATCGGGGGCTAACCCTCAGTGCGGAGAGCACTGCACTATACCCGAACCTGAAATGTCTGCCGCGCGCCCGAATCGCACAGGATACGTAGGGCAACGGCAAGAAATCGTCATCTGCCAGCCAGCCCAGGCCATTACGCCCTGTCAAGGAAACAGAATGAAACCCACTCCCCGCAAAAAGAGCCCTACCGCCGAGCAGACGAAAGACCCGGCGTTCGACTTTGAACTCCGCCTGTATGTGGCGGGCCAGACTCCCAAATCGTTGACGGCCCTGGCCAACCTGCGGCGCATTTGCGAGAATCACCTGGAAGGCCGTTATCAGATTGAAGTCATTGACCTGCTGGAGAAGCCCCAGCCTGGCGCGTGGCGATCAAATTCTGGCCATCCCACGCTGGTCCGCAGATTTACCGAAGCCGATCAAGAAGATTATTGGTGATTTGTCGAATACTGAACGCGTGCTGGTGGGGCTGGATATCCGCTCCACCGAAAGAAAGACTGAATAAAGCATGTCTAAAAGAAACTGCCCATTCCGCGAAAGAATATCGATTGAGGTTATTCGTGGCCGGTGCCACTTCGCGCTCCATGTTCGCCATTCAGAACGTGCGGCAAGCTGTGCGAAGAGCAGTTGGCCGGTCGTTATCAGTTAGACATTATCGACGTCTACCAGGAGCCCGCCCAGGCGCGGGCCGAGCAGATGTGGCCACGCCCACGCTGGTGAAACAGGCGCCGCTGCCCATGCGCCGCTTCATCGGCGATTTATCCAACACGGCGCGGATCATGATCGGGTTCTGATCAGCCTGGCCGTGATCGATCTTTCTACTGTTCGCGACGTCATGGGACATCAACTGTAGGGAGTGTGGGCATGGGTAAAATTGCGGTAAAGCCTCGGCGTGATCTGGAACTGGAAATTCAAGAACTGCAGGAGCGGCTGGCCGAAGCCGAAGAAACGCTGCGCGCCATTCAGCAGGGCGAGGTTGACCGCTGCTGGTCAAGACGCCGGCGGCGAAAAGATCTTCACGCTGGAAGGCGCGGATTATCCTTACCGGCTTCTGATTCAAGAGATGAGTGAAGGCGCGGTCACCGTCGAGCGCGACGGCACCATCCTGTATTGCAACCAGCGCTTCGCGCAGGACTGCTGAACCGGCCCATCGAGCAAGTCTTTGGCGCCTCGCTCGCCAATTTCGTCAGCCCGCCCGAGCGGCCGGTCCTCGACGCCTTGCTGCGGCAGGCCGGCAAAGGCGAGATTACGCTGCAAACGGCGGACGGCACTCCCGGTGCCCGTGCACGTTTCAGCGGCCGCCATGCAGATCAACGACTTGCAAGCCTTGAGCCTGCTGGTCACCGACCTGACGGACCAACAACGCCAGCAGGATTTGATCGCCGCGGAGCGGTTGGCCCGCTCGATCCTGGATCATGCCGCCGAGGGCATCATCGTCTGCGACGTAAACGGCCAGGTCATTCGGGCCAACCAGGCCGCCCGCTCGCTGAGTGCTGCCAATCCGCTCTGGCAGCCGTTCGATCAGGCTTATCCACTGCACCAGTTCGGCCACAAGCGCCAGTTGGAACCCGTGGCCTTATCCAGTATTTTGAACGGCGAGGTCGTGCGCAGCCGCGAAGTCAATCTGAAGCAGCCCGGCGGCTCGTTCCGCACCTTCCTACTCAGTGCCGCGCCGCTGTTCAATGCGCCGCCCTGGGGCCGCCCCAGGGCGGCGCGGACGGCCACGCGATCGGCTATGTCGTGGCGCTGACCGATGTTTCGGAACGCCAGCAAATTGAGCAGGCTCTGCGCATTAGTGAAGACCGTTTCCGCATCGCCTTGCAGAATTCGCCCGTCACCGTCGTATAACCAGGATCGCGAGCTGCGCTACACCTGGGTCTATCCCGCCGACCAAAATATTGTTCTGGGCAGGACCGATGCGGAATGCTGAACAGCAGCGAGGCGGCGCTCATCACCGGCTGGAAGCGTTTTGTGTTGAAGACCGGCCAATCGGTGCGCAGTGAGGTTGAGACTGACGCAGCGCGGCGAGACGCGCTACTACGACCTGCTCATTGAGCCGCTGGTATGATGAGCACGGCCAGATTACGGGCGTCACTTGTGCCACCATCGATATTACCAGCCGCCGGCTGGCTGAAGAGGCGCGCCTGCAAAGTGAAGAACGCTTCCGCCAGCTGTTCGAATTCTCACCGGTGGCCCTGTGCGAATTCGATTGCTCGGAAGCGCTGGATCAAATTCAAGACTGGCGGTTGTCCGGCGTGCAGGACCTCCGCCAGTACCTGATTGAGAACGAGCAGGCCGCCCTGCAGTGCGCGCGCCTGACTCACGTGCTGGACGTCAATCAGGCGGCGCTGGAACTCTATGCCGCGCACGACAAGGCCGAGTTCGCAGTGCAGCAGATTGCCGCGCGCTTGCTGTCCTTGACGGTGCTGTGTGAACTGCTCGTCCGGCTGGTGGATAACGGGCCTGCAGTACGAATGCGAAACTACCGTGCGCACCTTTCAGGGTGTCGATAAGCTCGTCATGCTGCGCGCCTATTTCATTCCCGATCACGCCCAGCGGCTGGCGCGCGTGCTGCTATCCCTGGTGGATGTGACGGGGCGCCAGTCTCGGCCCGGAATTTGATCGTGGGCACTCCACGGGAACCACCTGCGTGCTGATCCCCGGGCTGAATTACGCGGCGCATACACGGCCTGTCATCTCAGCCAGACGACAGGCCGTGTGCGATCAGATGGGTTATGGGTTAGTTCGTTGAATCCAGCGGCAGCGTAAACGACAGGGTGGTGCCGGGGCCGTTGTGATCGTCCACCCAGATACGCCCGCCATGCGCCTCGATCAGGCCGCGGCAGATAGCCAGTCCCAGACCCGCTCCGGTGGAATCACTGCGCTCGCGCTGCAGACTGTTGGAACGCTTCAAAGACGCGGCCGCGCGACTCCGGCGGAATGCCCACGCCTTCATCGCTGACGCTCACGATCACTTCGCGCGTATTGTGCGGCTTGATGGTCAGCGTAATGCGTGTCCACGGCGGCGAATACTTGGCGGCATTACTCACCAGGTTGGTGATGACCTGGGTGATGCGCATGCTGTCAACCCGGACCGGCGGCAGGTTGGACGGCAGGTTGACCAGCAACTGGTGCTGTGTGGTTAAGGCCTGCAGCTGCGCCTGCGCCGTAGACAGGATCTGGTCCCACTGTTCCAGCCGCGGTGTGATGCGCATGGTGCCGGCTTCCAGCCGCGACATATCGAGCAGCTGCTCGATCAGTTCGGCCAGCTTGTCGGCTTCAGAATTGATCGTGGCAATGAACTCGCGCTGGCTGGCAGGCTGCCAGACCACGTCATTGGCCAGCAGGGTGCTGGCAAAGCCTTTGATCGACGCCAGCGGCATACGCACTCGTGCGAGATCATGGCCAGGAACTTCAACTTCAGGTTGTTGGCCCGCTCCGCTTCGCGCCGGGCGTGCGCTTCATTTTCCAGCAGTTGGAAGTTATAGATGGCCATCGCGGCTTCGTCCACCAGGCCGCGCAGATGCAGAATATCCTCGCTGCTCATCATCTCCACAAAGCGGAAGTGCAGCGAGAGCATGCCATACCACTCACCCCCGGCCACCAGCGGGAACAAAATGCTGCTGGCGGTGCGCAGGCTGAGCAGGCGCTGCCGCATGGAGTCGGAGACGCGCGGGTCTTTGCGCAGGTCGTTGATGAACAACACTTCACTGCTCGAGAAAGGCGGCACTACGCCGTAGTCCTCCAGCGACATATGCTGCCCCACATAGAGCTGCGTATCCGGATCGCGATTCCACGCCGTGAGGATGGTGCAGCCTCCGGGGGGATTGTCGGCATTCTGCCAGAGCGCATCGAAGATGGCTACCGAGGCGCGCGTGGTGTATTTCAAGTAACTGCTGGACAGCAGCACTTGCAGCACTTCGTCCGGCGAGCGAACCAGGCTGATGTGCTGGCTCAAAGTATAGAGTTCGTGCGTCTTCTGCAGTGTCAGGCGCAGCGCCTTCTCGGCCTGTTTGCGATCGACGATCTCGCGCTGCAAGTCATAGTTGATGCGTTCCAGCTGCTGGGTGCGTTCCAGCACGCGCCCTTCCAGGTCAGCGTTTCAGCTGCCGGACTTCTTCTTCAACCTGCCGGCGTTCTTTGATCTCCGCGTTCAGGCGGACGTTGGCCGTTTGCAGTTCCGTGGTGCGCTGCAAGACCCGCTGCTCCAGTTCCACGTTCAAGCGTTGAGCTTCGTCATACAGGCGCGCATTGTCCAGCGCCAGCGCCGCGCGCCGGGCCAGTTCCTCGGCCAGATCAAGGTCGGCGCGAGTGTAATGGTGGGCGGATTCAGCCCACGCAAACGTCATGACGCCCAGCGTCCGCCCGCGCGCGGTCAGCGGCACCACCATCGTGGAATGCGGATCCAACTGCTGAATAACCTCCAGCAATTCTGGGTCCGTCACAGCGGCGATCATTTCGGGAGTAATATACGGGACGAATTGAGACTTGCCGGTACGCGCGACTTCATAACTGCCGGAAGTCGCTTTCGGATCCGGAATTGCTGGAGGTTATTCACCAGTTCAATCACATTCCTCGATGGTGGTGCCCTTGACCGCACGCGGGCGGACGCTGGGCGTCATGACATTTGCGTGGGTCGGCGCCTTCGTCGCCGTCGTCGGGCTCTCGGTCGCACTCGATCCACTTCTCCCCCAGCGGGCCGAGGTTACGCACGGGATCGAAATCGCACTGTTCGCGGTCAACATCCTCGGCGTCACCGGAACCTCCTATGTCCTGCTCCAATACTTCGTCCGTGAGCGGGACCTGGCGTCGGCGATCATCGCCGCGGAGCGCGAGCGCTCCGATCGGCTCCTCCTCAACGTCCTGCCAGAGCCGATTGCGGAGCGCCTCAAGTCCGGCGAGTCCCAGATCGCGGACCGGGTGGGTGAGGCCGGGGTCCTGTTCGCCGACCTCGTCCAGTTCACGGCGCTGTCCGAGACACTCGTGCCGGAGGCGCTCGTGCGCCTACTCGACGACGTCTTCACACTCTTCGACGGCCTCGTCGCCGAACACCGCCTCGAGAAGATCAAAACGATCGGCGACGCATACATGGTCGCCTCAGGGCTGCTCGGCAACAGCAGCGATCACGCCGAGCACCTGGCGAAGACCGCACTCGAGATGCAGGAGGCAATCGGCAGGCGCCCGCTCCAGCTACGGATCGGAATCGACATCGGGCCGGTCGTAGCCGGTGTGATCGGACGACGACGATTCATCTACGACCTGTGGGAGACACGGTCAACACGGCCAGTCGAATGGAGTCGCACGGCCTCCCCGGCACCATCCAGGTCACCGAGCGCGCGTATCGTCGCCTCGCATCAACCTTCGCATTCAGGGAGCGCGGCATCGTCGAGGTCAAGGGAAAGGGCCCGATACGGACATACCTCCTCGTCGGCACCCAGACGAACGCCACGAGCGAGGCGGCCCGCGCGCAGCAGGGATGACGGTCATGCAGGCCGCTGGCCTAGCATCACGAACGCCGTCTACTCCTGACGAAGGGCGAAGCAGCGCGTAATTCGGTTCCTCGAGAACACATCCGAAGGTCTGGGGGACAGTGCGACGTCCGTCGGACGAATAGAAGATCCTCGCCTGCGCGAGTGATGCTCTCACCTGAGACCGTCAGTCGGAACGGACTCCACCTTCCACAAGGCGTTGTAGATGCCCACGTCGTCGGGCACACCGACGATCCCGACGATGCGGAAGCGCCGGCCGTCGCCGGTCGTGAACTCGTCGCCGACGGACCAGTTCGGGACGATCGTCTCGAACTCGCCGAGCTCGTCCCACGTCCGAGTAGAGGCGGAAGCGGAAGCCGGACATGCCAAGCGTCTAGAACTCTTACCCGCCGACTTCCTGGGTTCAGCCGTGAGCCAGCGGGAACCCGCTTGTACGTCGTGCGTACGCGGACGCCCGTCTTTAGCGCTTCCTTATTTGCTTCCGTGGCTCGCGCAAGAGGAGCTTGCGAGCGCGAGCGAGCGGAAAGCGGCTGTCTAGCACCTTGCTAACGCTGCTTTAACGCCTCGGCCCATCTTCGGGCAACGGAACCGCACCCGGCGGTCGGAAGTTCGAGGAGGGGCTCGGATGCCAAGCACGGCGCACACAGCGGCGCGGCTCGCGCTCGCTTCGTTGACGATCGCAGCAGCGCTACTGTGCGCGTTTCCGATCTCGCCGCCGGGCCGCGAAACCTCGCCAGAGGCGTTGTTCGCGGGCGCGGTCCCGAGCGGCCACGGCCGTCCGTTCGAGCTGCCGACTGTGCGGCCGTTTGTCGCAGCTGCTAAAGGCGCGCGCGGACAAGGGCGCCGCGGTCTTCCATGAGCAAAAGCAGCTGCTGGAGATTCCGCGCGAGCAACTCGCGGACGCCACGCGTGCGGCCGCCGACTACGTTTGGGCGTTCATGCCGTTCCCGGGCCCGCGCCCGCCGCTCTCGCTCGAGGCCGGCGACTATTTGCAGGCGACTACCTGGTTCAGGACGAGGCGGCGGCAGTTCCGACCCGGACACCGCCCGGTTGTGATCAACCGGAGCTTCGCGGAGCAGCTGCTCGCCGGCAAGCCGGACGCGCTGCACAGCCTGATCCACGAGTGGGCGCACGCCTTCCAGAGCGCCGCCACGCACTACAAGCTGTTGGCGACCGGGCCCGACCCGGGCACGGCGATTCACCTCGCCGAAGGGGCAGCGGACGCCTTCGCCGATCTCGTGGCGCCGCTCGTCTACCGGCGAGCCGGGATCGCCTACCGGGCAGGTGACTACCACGGCTACCCGCTCGGCTGGGTTACGGCAGCGCGCGCGAAAGGCAAAGACTGGATCGCCAGAGAACAGTTCGCGGAGCTGGTGCGCCCACCCCTTCGTTTCGTCCAGGCGCTTGCCGAGTAGGCTCCTTCGTTCCCACTTCCTGAAGCCTGCGAAGGCGCGAGCGCGGCCGCCCGTGGACCAGTTCGGACGACCGTCTCGAACTCGCCGAGTTCGTCCCAGTCGTCCGAATAGAGGCGGAAGCGGAAGCCGCTCACTCGACGGGCGTCATCGGCGTGTAGCGACCCGCTCACGTAACCACGAAGGAGGTGTGCAGCGAACCGGCCGCGCCGCAGGACGATGTCGATCGGCCAGCGGCCGGGTGTCGTGCGCGTCCCGACCTTCCACGTCCAGGAGACGCGGCCAGCGCGTGCGCGCTGCGCGTAGAGGCCGGCGGCGGAGGAGGGGCCGGACTTGTAGGTGACGACGATCGCGCAACTCGTCCCGGTCGGGACGGCGACAGTCAGGGTCGCGTGCGAGCCGGCTCTGACCGGCGAGGTGAGCGAGACGAGCTTCACCTTCCCCTTCGCCGACGAGGGCGGCGCTGGCGTGCCACTCGCTGTCAGGCAGCGGAACGCGATGACCGGGTGGAGCTCGATCGCGTTCGGGGCGAACCGGTTTGGCCGTGGTAGAAGTCGAAGAACAGGTCGAACTCAAACGAGACAGCGTTCAGCTGGGCATGGGCTCTTCTGTGGATTGGTCGGGAGGCTCGGGTGCCGGCGTACTTCCTGATCTGCTGCCTACGGTAGGAGGCACTGGCGGCGAGGGCGGTGGCTGTCGCGTCCGCGCGGCAAGGACGATCAACGCGGTGCTGCCCCCAACCACGAGCACGCCGCCGAGGAGCAACCCGAGCGCGACCCAGAGCAGGAAAGACAGCTTGGCGCCAAGGTCGATGTCGGCGGCGACACCACGCGAGCCGTCGGCATTCATGAGGACGACTGACCAGTCGCCGTCGCGCACCTTCCACGTCAGCGTCTGTGTTCCCACCCCGGAGGCGGAGGCCGCCCAGAAGCGCTGATCCGTCGGCGGACCTTGCGGTGCGCCTCCCGTGACTGGAAGGTACGTGACTCGGAAGGGATCGAACTCGATGTCCTCGACATTCGCGTGGGCGACGGGTCCCAGGTACTTGGCGACATCCGCCTCCGGCCCGATGCCGATGAAGAGCGTCTTCGCGCCGGGACTCTCGCCGCGGATTCGAACCTTGCCGAACCAGCTGTCGTTCAACACCGAGCCCGCTCCGTCGGTATCGACTTCGAGGCGCGTGCGCGTCAGCGCGTAGGTCGGCGTCGCAAACCGCTCGGTCGGCGTCGTCAGGTAGCCGTCCTCGCGCTGCGTGCGGTCGGCCCAGAGCAGGAAGCCTCCCCCTGCCAGAACGGCGACCCCGAACAGGACGCCGATGCCGCCGAGGACTATGAGGACGACGCGACCCGCGCTCACTGGAACCGAAGGGCTTCAGCTGGGCGGCCTAGCGCCGCGCTCGATGCAGCGACAGCCGTGGCTGCGACCCGATAGACGACGGCGAAGATGACACCGAGGTTGACCCATAACATGCAAGACGTCAAGGCGGCGGCAGGCCTGCGTACGGGATCGCAGGACGGCACAACCTGAATCCGGAGTCCCACGCTCGCGCCACGCGCTGCGGGGGTACCCGTCAGGGCGGATCGCGAAGTCGTTTGACGTGGACGACTGTCGCGCGCAACGCGCGGACCGCTCAGAAGCGCGCTCACCGCGGCTCCGCCTATGTCCCGCGAATGGGTCACGAACCACCAAGCCGCGTCACCCACGCGTGCCCGAACGCGTTCGGGTTCGGCGGCGGCTCGACACGCTCGACGCGGTAGCCGCGACCGCCGTCGGTTAGCTCCGCGCCGACCGTGAGCGGCTCGCTCCGGTAGCGCATTCCGCTCCGCCGTCCTCGAAGTGGACGAGGTATCTGATCTGCGAGTCACGCCAGTCGGCTCCCATCGAGGTCTCCTCTCCGCAGCGTGCACCGGACGCGAAGCGCACGCGCTCGGAGTCTTCTGGCATGAGCCCCCATTGCTTACCCTCACGCGCTGGCAGGAAGGTCGCGTCCATCGCAGAACCCGCATCGACATGGGGGCGTCGCTTCGGCGAGCACACGAAGGCGAAGAGCGGCTCCTGCCGCACGCCGGCCGCTTGGGTCGTGGCGTCGGCGGGCTGCGTCGTCGCCGGCTAGTCGCCGGGATCGTTGTCGTGCTTGCGCTTCCTGGCACCGCGTCCGCGGCTGAACTGCGCTACGGCGACCATGGCCACTCGGTCGCGTCGCTGCAGAGGCGGCTCGTCGCGCTCGGCTACCTGCAACCCGACGGAGTCGACGGCGTCTTCGGCGACCAGACCTGGTACGCCGTAGTTGCCCTTCAAGGCTGGGAACAAATAGTCCGCGACGGCGTGGTCGGGCCGCAGACCCGCCAGACGCTGAGGCACGCACAGGCGCCGCAACCGTGGCTGCGACTGCGACGCGCGTTAGAAATCGACCTGACTCGCCAAGTGCTGCTGGTCGTCGCGCAGGGCGCGGTTCGACGCGTCGTGCACGCGTCGACAGGAGCGACGTTGGCGACGCCCGAAGGACGTTTCACCGTGACCCGTCGCGTCAGAAGAAGCTGGTCGCGCAGCTATCACGTCTGGCTGCCGTACGCGCTGTACTTCCATGACGGGTTCGCGATCCACGCCTTCCCCATCGTTCCCGACCAGCCCGCCAGTCACGGCTGCATTCGGATCTCTCTTCAAGATGCAGCCTTCGTCTTCCAAGCATCGCCGATCGGTACGCCAGTCCTGATCCGCGGCGCAAACCACGCCCCCAGCCTCTAGGGTCGACGCTCAACCGAACCCAGCTTGTCCGCGCGGCAGTTAGGCTCGGGCTGTCTAGGGAAGATTGGTCGGTGGTTGCGGAAGAGAAGATCCGCGTTCTCGTCGTCGACGACGATCCGAACTTCGTCGATGCCGCAAGGGCGATGCTGGCAGCCGATCAGCGCCTCGAGGTGGTGGGCGGGGCCAGCAACGGCGAAGAAGCTGTCGCGAAGGCGGCCGCGTTGCATCCCCATGTCGTCGCGATGGATGTGGTGATGCCGGGGATGGATGGCCTGGAGGCGGCGCGGATAATTCGAAGAAGGGAGCCGGGGTGTCGGGTTGTCCTTGTCAGCGGCTCGATTTTTGTCGAGCGCGAAGAGGAGGGTTTGGAGGTGGCGCGCGCTGCGGGAGCCTCCGCCTATGTCGTTGAGTCGAGAGCCGTAATCGATTTAGCCGATGCTGTGGTCTCCGTAGCTCGCGCCAGCGGGAGCGCCGACTCGACGGTCGAGCCTGGGCCCTGACCCGCCCCACGGGCACCCGCCACCAGTCGGCCAGCCCTTGCAGTGCCGACAGCGTCCTCGAATTGGTTTGGAACGTGACAAGCCAAACCCCTCTCTAATGCGCTCGAAACCGTCGCGACCGTGGCATGCCTCCTTCGCCATGATTCCGCCGGCGTGGATCATCTCCGTCCGTCCTTCCAACTAGACCAACCGCTCGACGCTGCGTTGAAGTCGCGTCTCCGGGCGGTTCTCGCTGGCCGGCGCGTGACGGAGGCGGAGTTGCGCACGCTGTTTGAAGAGGGCCGCGCGTGCTCGCTTATCTTGAGTGGCGAGCTTGAGCACACCGAACAACGCCTGGCCGATATGCGAGGAGGGCGGCGCGTTTCGCTCAATCCCGCCGCCCTCCTCTGATACTGCGGACCGCCGGATGAGGAAGACCGGCAGCTGCGCTGGTCGCGGCGTGGTACGACGACTGGCGCAGCTACCCGGCCGCGTGAGAAGGCCCGGCATTCCCGGGCCTTCTCATTCCCACGTCAGCGAGCGACTACTACGTGAGGTAGGCGATCGCAGGCCCGCAGATGTCGACGCCGTCCCGCACGGGGTGTGGCCCGTGCACCGTCTCCTCGAGCGAGATCAGGTCGCCGGTCGCGATGTCAAACGTGGCGACGCTGTCGATCACGCCGGCTCCGAGGATCGGCTTCCCGTCGGCATCCTTGAGCACCGGGCCGTTCGGGATCTTGAACTTCAGCACGAGCCCGGCTGAGTGCTCAGTGAACGTGACGGTGCCGTCCCCATTGTCGACGCCGGAGCCCATGTCGACTGCGGCATTCGAGGTCTCAAGCGACTTGCCGGTCGAGGACGCGGTGAAGACGTTCCTGAAGCTCTCCGTCGCGTGGAACGAGCCGCTCGCGTCCTGCATGTAGGTGAAGGTGCCCGTGTCAATCTCCGTTCCGTCGATGCCGCAAAAGCTCGATGGGAACGGCCCCTCGACAACCGACTCGTGGTCGCGGACGACAGGCTGCCCCGCCAAACCGACGGCCGGGATCGCCGCCGCGACGACCGCGACCGCTGCGGCGGCCACGAAACGCATGCGCGTGTGCTGCATCTCTCCTCCTTTCTTCGTGTTTCGGGGTGATCGTCCGCCGAGGCCCTATCGAGCCGCTATCGAGCTGCTACCGGCCGCTCGATGCTCGAGTTCTGGGCGCGCTCGAGATGGTCGGGGACAAGGGGCCGCTCCGGCTCGGCGGCCCGCCGCCGCGCGCGACCCCTCGCCCTCCTGCTCCTCAACGCGAACCGAGTGGTCTCGATCGATCGGCTTGCCGAGGAGCTCTGCACAGGCGCTCCGCCCGTGACCGCGGTCACGCAGGTGCAGGTGCAGCGGCAGATCTGCCACGCGCCTGCAATCGAAGGTGATCCTCCCTCTGTCGTCGCCGGCGCGTTAACGCGAGGTCGGAAGTGGACATCTCGACGCCGCAGAAGATCACGTCGTGTTCAAGTTCTTCCTCGTCGATGAGGCCGGTGATGTGCAAGATCCCGCCGGGGTTCCTGACGGCGGTCCCGAACTGGACGATGGGTGATCACGGTCGGAAGCGGCGAGCAGCTGCGCGTGGTCGCGATCGACGACTTCCCGCACGCGGAGCTCGTCGAGCAAGACGTTCGCGCGATCTTCACCGTCGAGCCCGTGTAGCCGGTGACTGTGCCCAATCCGTGCCTAAACGTCCCGGCGATGATCGGCCCAGCGACTCGAGCGCTTCCGCTGGTTTCGCTCAGTAAGCCATATCGCGCCACGTCGGTCCACCCACCACCACCCGGCCTCCAACACGCCACACGTTGACCACGAACGGCCCGGGGTGCACGGCCTGCAACTTCCGCCGCAGGCGCGACGCGTGCGAATCGAACGTGCGCGTTCGCCCTAGCATGCGTCAGTGCCAACGCCTGTCCCGGAAGCCAGGTCATTTTACGCTCCGAAAACGTCTCGAACATCGACGGGTGACAGTGCCGGGTAAGGCTGAGTAGAGAACCATCCACCCGACTGATGAGTAGAGAACCATCCACCCGACTGAGGAGTTGATCGTCCCATGAAACGACTCGTTATCGTGGCATTACTCGCTTTCGCCGTCTCGACCGTCGTTGCGACGGCCGCGCCTGGAAGCGACGCGACGAAGAACGCCAACGCGGCATGTACCGCGTTGAAGGCGAAGATCGGCGCAACTGCTTTCACGCAGGCTTACGCGACGTTTGGACGGTGCGTCTCGAGCATGGCGCCGGTCGAGCAGCAAAACCTGACGAGCGCTAACGCGTCGTGCACGGCGGAGCAGAACGACGCGACCTTCGCTGTGAGTCACGGCGGCAAGACGTTCGGCCAGTTCTACGGGACCGGGAAGAAGAGCCGGAACGCCTTCGGCAACTGCGTCTCGGCGAAGGCGAAGGCCTCGTCGAAGGCCGAGGGGCAGGACCGCCCGAACCCGGCGCGCACGTGCCGCGCCGAGCGCACTCTGATGGGCGTTGCACCGTTCGGCGCGCTGTACGGCAAGAACGCGAATGATCGAAACGCGTTCGGCAAGTGCGTCGCCAAGGCTGCGCGTGCGCAGACGCAGAATGAACTGAATGCGACAGCGGCGTGCCGTGCCGAGCAAGGCGACGCGACCTTCGTGGCGGCGCATTCGGGCAAGACCTTCGCCCAGTTCTACGGGACGAACGCCGACCAGTCGAATGCATTCGGCAAATGCGTCTCGGCGAAGGCCGGCGAGAAGGGGCAGTCGCAGCAGCAGGCGAAGGTCGCGGCGGCCAAGGCCTGCTGGAGCGAGCGGACCGCGAGTCCGTCTGCGTTCCGCACGAAGTACGGCACGTTCGGTCACTGCGTGTCGCTGAAGGCAAGCGGCAAGTAGCACTGAAGCAGGAGCGGCGCCGGCCGCGCGCATGCGGCCGGCGCCGATGACCGTCACAGCACGAACAGATCGACGACTGTCGCAACGAGGCCGGCAATGGCCGCTGTCCTGAACGCGTCCGTGCCCGCCATCTCGACACCGCTGGCGAACGGCGATAGCGTCGCTGCCGCGGAGTGTTCAAGTTCTTCCTCGTCGACGAGCATGACCAGGTCGGAGATCCGCCGGCTTCATAACGGCGGTCCCACCGTGCACACGCCCACTAGAAGGGCGAGAAGTCGAGCGCAAACAACGCTTGCTACCTAGCACGCGATGGTGCGAGCGGCTTCTCGATCCGGTGTTCGATCAGTTCCGGCCGCGTCCGAATAACCAACGGGAACTACTCGAACCGCAGCCCGCGTCGCTCGTACGCCTTGCGGATGCGGGCCAGCTTGGCGGGCGTCTCCTCGAACCGCGGCGCCGTCTTCACCCCGGCCCTCGCCAACTCCTTCCAGGCGCTGTTCGCGATCTCGATCGCGTCCGGGCGGTCGAGCAGGTACTTCTCGTTTGCACCGAGCGGCTCCCCCGGCACGGTGCCGAGGGCTGCGCGGACGCAGTCTCGGTAGTACCTCGCGTGGTCGTTCACTTCTTCTCCTTAGCCGGTGTTGATCGCGGTTCGACGACGAACCGGCGTAGCCGGGTTTAGACCGCGTTATTTCAATTATTCGCCTTCGTGTTCTCGCCTGGATAACAGATTCGCGCGCATGTGACCATTTTGTGACCACGCGCAGGCGTGCTACAACTCGACCGGGCTGCACGGGAACGAAGAAACCCGCCGTTAGCAGCGGGTTTCGGAGATGGGCGGTACTGGGCTCGAACCAGTGACCCCCAGCTTGTCGAGACGTGGCAGGTGTTCGCACCCGTTCACACCCGTTCGCTCAACCCGCCTGGTTACAGGGGTTGCGCTACGGCGTACCGAACCCGTCCGAACGGGAACGAACGCCAGGTGTTCCCACTGTTACCACCAGGGCGGCGATTACCCCGACTAGGCTCAGGCGACAGCACGCTCGCGCAGGCGAGGGTCGCGGCGCTAGTACCACGACGGCCCGTACTGCTGGTAGGGCGCTTCGAGTTCCTGCACCTCCTCGTCGGTGAGTTCCAGACCGAGTGCATCGACTGCCTCCGGTAGGTGGTGCGGCTTGGTTGCGCCGACGATCGGCGCCGAGACGAGCGGGTTGCGCAGGACCCAGGCCAGCGCGATCTGGGCCATGCTCACGCCGCGTGCCTCGGCGAGCTTCTGCACGGCATTGATGACGGGCTCGTCGTACGGGGAGTCGAACGCCTGAACGACCTTGTCGGTGCTGGAGCGGTGGCTCTGCTCGCCGGCCGGACGGGCGAGGCGGCCCTTGCCGTTCGGGGAGTACGGCACGAGGCCCACGCCCATGTCGCCGCACATCGCCATCAGCTCGGGTTCGTCGTGGCGGCGCAGCAGGTTGTACTGATTCTGCATCGACACGAACCGCGTCCAGCCGCCGAGATCCGCCGCGTGCTGCAGCTTTGCGAACTGCCAGGCGTACATCGAGGAGGCGCCGATGTAGCGCACCTTGCCCGCCTTGATGACGTCGTGCAGCGCCTCCATCGTCTCCTCGACCGGCGTGTCCGGGTCGAAGCGGTGGATCTGGTACAGGTCGATGTAGTCCGTGCCGAGCCGCGTCAGCGACGCGTCGATCTGTTCGAGGATCGCCTTGCGCGACAGGCCCTCTCCGCCGGGGCCGTCGTGCATCTTCCCGCGCACCTTCGTCGCGAGCACGATGTCCTCACGGCGGGAGTAGCGGCGTGATCGCGCGGCCGACGATCTCTTCGGACGTGCCGAGTTGATACACGTTCGCGGTGTCCCAGAACGTCACGCCGAGCTCGACGGCCTGCTCGAAGAACGGCTGCGCCTTGTCCTCGGTCAGCGCCCACGGATGGGCGTCTGGGGTGGTCGGATCGCCGTAGCTCATGCAGCCGAGCGCGAGCCGGCTCACCTTCAATCCCGGTGTTTCCCAGGCGGGTGTATTCCATCGTCACCTTCCTCGGCTAGTACGAGCGGCTCCGGAGACACGAGCAACGTCACGATCCTATGTTCGGACGCGCGGGGCAGCGCCGCGGCTGTCCTCAGGGGCCATTGGAGAACACTGGCCCAGCCCAATGCCTAATTCGCCACCGGGCGGCCCGGATCACGGCTTCCAGGCCGAGTTCGTAAGGCCCGGGCCTGCCGCTCGCGAGCGAACCGCGGCTAGCGTCCGCAGTAGTGGAACCGGCCAGCATCAGCGACCCTGTCAAGGCGCCCGTCAGCGACTCTTCCTCGTCGCAGCTTCGCCGCCGTGCCCTACGGCTGGAGTACGCGACGCTCGCTTGGAATGTTGTCGGGTCCGTGATCGTGCTCGCTGCCGCGGTCGCCGCCCACTCCGTCGCACTCGCCGGGTTCGGGCTCGACTCGTTGATAGAGATCCTCGCCTCGCTCGTCGTCGTCTGGCAACTCCAGGACATCGACGCGGCCGAGCGGGAGCGGCGGGCGCTGCGGATCATCGGCGTCGCCTTCTTCCTGCTCGCGGCCTACATCTTGGCCCAGTCGATCTACGTACTCGTCACCGCCGCCCATCCGCGCCATTCGCTCGCTCGGGATCGTCTGGCTTGCGCTCACGGCGGCGGCGATGTTCGTCCTCGCCGCCGCCAAGCATCGCACCGGCCGCGCTCTCGGCAACCGCGTGCGTCCAAACCGAGGCACGGGTGACCCTGATCGACGGGCTACTCGCGACCGCGGTGTTGCTCGGGCTGATCCTCAACGCGGCGGCTGGCCTCTGGTGGGCGGACCCCGCCGCCGCGTTCGTGATCGTCTACTACGGCGCTCGCGAGGGGTGGCACGCGCTGCACGAGACGGCCGTATGAACTGGTGGCAATTGCTCCTTGTCTCGCTCGCCGTGGTCCTCGGCGTCTACGCGGCGTTCGTGGTCTGGCTTTTCGTCCGTCGGTCGCCGTGACGACGCCCGCGCGCTAGCCACGTTCATCGCCGACTGCATCGTGCTCGTCACGCGGCTTGCTCAGGAGCCGCGCGTTCCGCGCCGCCGCAAGCTGCTGCTGGTCGCGCTGCTTGGCTACCTCGCGTTGCCTTTTGACCTCGTGCCGGACTTCATCCCGGTCGCGGGGCAGCTCGACGACGCGATCATCGTTGCGCTCGTACTCCGAAGCTTCGTCCGCTCGGGCGGTGAGCAGCTGATCCGCGAACTGTGGCCGGGGCCCGAGCAGTCGCTCGCGCTGATCCTCCGACTCGCTCAGCAAGGCGCCTGAGTCCGTACTCCGCGCTGGTCGGGAGACGATCCCGACACTGGCGCGCGCGATCCTCGTCGTCGATCAGGTTTCAGCTTCGCCCAGCGCACCCACGCCGGCTGGCGCGACGGGCGCGGTGAGGTCTCGTTGCTCCTCGGTCGTTGGCGAGTAGAACCGTTGCGCGATCGCGGTCGGCACGATCGCGGAGAGGACGACGACTGCGATCAGGAGCGAGAACTGGGTCCGGTCGATGATGTGGGCGCTGAGCCCGTAGAGCGACGTGATCGTGCCGAAGGTCAGCCCGGTGGACATGAGGAGGGTCGTAAAGACGGCGTGCGGCGAGGTGTAGCGGCGCGCGAGCGGGAAGACGCCGACGAGCTTCGGGACCATCTTCCCGACGAAGAGGAGCGCGAGGATGCCGAGGTTCGCCCAGAGCGCGCCGGTAGAGACGTTCATGCCGCCCTTGAGGAAGAAGAAAGGGGTGAGGAACGCGAAGGCGACGACGCGCATCCGGTCTTGCTCTTGCCGGTGCTTGACGTAGTGCGATGACATGACGAGGCCGAGCACGAACGCCGGGAGCGCGGCTTGGGAGTTGGCGCGGGTTCCGAGCCACATCAGGCAGAACAGGCAGGCGAAGACGAGCTTGATCTCGGGCTCGATCACCCGGTCGCCGTAGCGGGAGAAGAACCAGGGCGAGATCCGCGGGAGCCCGACGATCATCCCGACCGAGACGAGCAGGAAGGGCACGATCCACACGTTGGCTTGATGAACAGGACGGTCAGGCCGACGACGGTCGCGATGTCGGTGACGAAGGTCGCGGACATCAGCCGCTTGCCGATCAACTCGCGGTTGAGGCCCGTCTCGACGAGCACCGCGTAGACGACGGCGAGGCTGGTGGTCGAGAGTGCGAGACCGCCGATCTCTGCCTGCCGCCGCGACCAGTCGAGCGCGTAGAAGCAGAGCAGCCCGACGACAGCGAACGGCGCGAAGAAGCTGACCAGGCCGATCGAGAGCGAGCCCGCCACTCGCGCCGGAACTGCGGCACATCGACCTCCGCGCCCGCGAGGAACGTCAGCACGATCCCGGCGAACGAGCCGATGAAAGCCAACCAACTCGGCACGTCGACGTTGAAGGAGTTCCCGACCACGACGCCGAGCAGAAGCTCGATCAGCGCGACCGAGATCCCGACCTCGACCGAGACCGTCGAAGCGAGAAGGATCGCCCCGGCGAGAACTGCCGCAACCGCTATGTTCGCTCATGAGCCTCTACCTCCGGTGGGTTGGTAGAGGCCATTGGCTCAGTACGAGCGGTTGATCGGGGGCCTCACCCCGCTTACAGCAGCCAGGATCCTACTTACCCTCCGAATGGCATCTCGGGGGACGTTCCGGAACACTGGCGCACATCACGGAACCTGCGCTCGACGTCAACAGGAACGGCGTGCGGCGAGACGGAATCGCCATCCGACCTCCGGAGCGTCCATCGGCAGGTGAGCGACGGCAGCGCGGAGCGTGCCGCATGACCACCCGTGATCAACGCGACCATCGTCGTACAGGTCGCGGATAACGGCCTTCCATGCCGCGCCGCTAGCCGGCGCCGGACGGACGTGTTCCGCTCCGCGCGTATGCGCGTGACTGCAGCCAGCTAACAGGGTCTCGCCGGGGATCTAGAGCGCCCGAGCTTCTATGTAGTCCCCCGTTGTCACCTCGCGGCGATGCTCTACGCCCAGCACCGCTGGTGGCTCGACGAGCCGGGCAAGCGCGGACAGCCACACACGGACAACCCGCGTCGGGGCGTCACGGGTGAGGAGGTCCAGGGTTACCTGGAGCGGTGGGGACCTGCTCGCGAGGGAACCCGAACGCGCCCCGTACCTCGGTGACCCCTGGTACCTGGAACTGCTCGAAACTAAGCGATGGCGTCCCGAGCACGTCCCGCGTGCCATACGCTCGCGTGGGAAGCGCTGAGCACCAACCACGCACGTTGGGGGGTTACCGCGTCTCCAGCTGTTCCCATTTTGTTACCACGGGCGGTGATCGCGTTTCCGCCCCGGTAAACAAAAACCCCGCCTGAGCGGGGCTTTCGTGAGGTGGGCGGTACTGGGCTCGAACCAGTGACCCCCAGCTTGTCGAGCTGGTGCTCTCCCAACTGAGCTAACCGCCCGGGTCGCGAAACAGTCTAGCCCAGGCTCAGAAGATCTCCGGGCACCACGGATGCAGGCCGTGGCGGAAGATGCCGTCCGCTCGCTCGACCGCGCCCGGCTTGAGCTCCTCGACTCGGCCGCCCTGCGCGAGCTGCGCGAAGCGGATGCCGCCGAGGTACGCGGCGCCGAGCGTCGAGACATCAAGCGCAAGATCGGCGTCCGCGTTCGTTCGCTCCGCGGCGCCGCCGGCGAGCTTCCACCGCCCCTCGTTCCACGGGCAGAACGAGTCGCGAACGTCGAAGACGACCTCGCCGTCTTCGGGATACGTCCGTCCCGACAACGCAGCGCCGACATCGACGAGCCGGACCCACAATCCGTCACCGGGCCGATAACGCATGCGCCGCGTCTGCGCGAGCACGAAAAACAGCGGGTGGTCTGGAGGCAAGAGCCACGACCAAATCGACGCGACCCAGTCGATGTCGAGCAGGTAGCGCCACAGCTCGGCCAGCGACGACGCCTCGGCCGCGATCGCCTCGATTACGAGCACCTTGCCCGACGACACGCCTTCGTCCCAGTCCATCTTGTGGCGGTAGATGGCGTACCCGGCGGGCGCGCCGTCGACTTCGAGGAGCACGAAGCGCTTCGGGCCTGCGCCGCCGCGGCGGTCGGACGGATCGCGGAGGACGCGCAGCTCCCACCAGTCGCGCGAACGCAAGAACACACCCGGACGCTCGCGCGCGAGGCCTTCCCACAGCGGCGGGAACGTGTCGAGCGCGTCGTCCTTCTCGACGACTCGCATCGTGCCGGACGGCTCGCGTGGCGCGATGAAGTCGACGTACTCCTTCGGGATGTCCACCTCTCCTGCGTACGCGGCCGGGCCAAAGCCGAAGCGTCCGTAGATCGTTTCCTCCGACGCCCAGAGCGCCGCGATCGGCTCGCCTCGTTCGTGCACATCGTCGAGCTGCGCGCGCATCATCGCGCGTAGAACACCTCGCCGCCGATGCGTCGGCGCGACGCCGACGACTGTCGTTCCTCCGCAGGGCAACATGCCTCCCGGCACCGACATCGTGAACGGGAAAGCGCCCGCACCGCCGACGATCTGTCCGTCCTCCCAAGCCGCGTGCATCCGCTCGAGCGGCAGCACCCGCGAGAACCGCTCCGTCTTCTCAGGGTCGGGCTCGTTGCCGAAGTACTGGCCGATCGCGTCCGTCGCATCGGCGTACTCGGCGAGATCGGCGCAGGGGCGCACTTCGAAGCTCATCCTGGGATCTTCTCCAACGGCGCGTAGTCGAGCATCAGTCGCCGCTCGCTTCCGTCCTCGAAGCGCACGGTGATGACTCCGCCGGCGTCGATGCCGGTCACGACCCCTTCGCCCATCGTCTGGTGGCGAACGGAGTCGCCGGTCGACAGCGCGGGATGGTCGCGCAGCGCGTGCTCGACCGGCGTCTTGCGCCCATAGTCCCAGCGTGCCGGACTGAGGCGCTCACGCACAACGCCGTGCTCGGGCAGTTCGTCGAGGAAGCGCGAGGGCAGGTTGTACGCGCGATTGCCAAAAAGCATGCGGGACGAAGCGTGTGTCAGGCACAACCGCTCCTGCGCGCGGGTCATGCCCACATAGCAGAGGCGGCGCTCCTCCTCGATGCCCTGCTCCTCGATCGCGCGTGCGTGCGGGAAGAGACCTTCCTCCATCCCGATCACGAAGACAGCGCGAAACTCCAGGCCCTTGGCGTTGTGCAGTGTCATGAGCGTCACGAGCGAGCCGTCGCCGCGCATCGCGTCCTGGTCCGAGTAGAGCGAGATCTCCTGCAGGAAAGACGAGAGCGACGGCTCCTGCGCATTCTCGATGTACTCCCTCGCGACGCCGACAAGCTCTTGCAGGTTCTCGATGCGACCTTGCGCCTCGATCGTACGTTCGGCCTCGAGCGCAGGGAGGTAGCCGCTCTGCTCGAGAACGCGTTCGACCAGCTCCGGAACGCTGAGCTCTTGCGCCTGCGCCATCAGCGAGGCGAGCAGCGTGTGCAGCTGCTTCACCGATTTCAGCGGTGCCGCGCCGACGCCGGCCTCGTCGGCGCGCGGGAGCGCGTCCCAAAGCCAGATCGCTTGCGCGTCGGCGAACGTGACAAGCCGCGCGATTGACGAGTCGCCGATCCCACGGCGTGGTCGGTTCGCGATGCGCATCAGCGACACGGCGTCGGATGGATTGTCGACCACCTGCAGATACGCGATCACGTCTTTGATCTCGGCGCGCTCGTAGAAGCGCGGCCCGCCGATCACCTGGTACGCGATGCCCTGCCGCACGAGCACGTCCTCGAGCACGCGGGACTGCGCGTTCATCCGGTAGAAGACCGCGATCTCGCTGCCCGAGAAGCCTTCCTCGACGAGCGCGGCGACGCGCGCGGCGACGAAGCGCGCTTCGGCATGCTCGTCCTCGACCTCGATCGCCTCGACCGGTTCGCCCTCGCCGAGGTCGGAGAAGAGGTGCTTCGGCTTTCGCTCGCTGTTGTTCTCGATCACCGCGTTCGCTGCGCGGAGGATCGAGTTCGTCGAGCGGTAGTTCTGCTCGAGCGCGATCGTCTGCGTCCCGGGGAAGTCGCGCTCGAAGTCGAGAATGTTGCGGATGTCGGCCCCGCGGAACGCGTAGATCGACTGATCCGGGTCGCCGACAGCGCAGAGGTTGCGGTGCTTGGAGGCGAGCAGCTGCAGCAGCCGGTACTGCGCGTGGTTCGTGTCCTGGTACTCATCCACGAGGATGTAACGGAAAGCCTTGCGCCAGCGTTCGAGCGCGTCGGGGAAGCGCTCGAGCACGTCGACGGTCAGGTACAGCAGATCGTCGAAGTCGACCGCGTTCGAGGCGAACAGCTTGCTCTGGTACAGCTCGTAGACGTCGGCGACCGTCTGGTCGTAGAACGACGAGACGCGCTCGCGGAACTGCACGGGCCCGACGAGGTTGTTCTTCTCGCGCGAGATGACGGAGTGGATGCCACGCGGCGTGAAGCGCTTCGGGTCGCGCTCGAGCTCTTCGAGGCACTGCTTGACGAGCCGGACCTGGTCGGCCTGGTCGTAGATCGTGAACGTCGACCGGTAGCCGAGCCGTTGCGCCTCGCGGCGGAAGATACGGCCGCATGCCGCGTGGAAGGTGAGGATCCAGATCGCGCGGGCGACGCCGCCGAGCATCCGCTCGAGCCGCTCGCGCATCTCCCCCGCCGCCTTGTTCGTGAACGTGATCGCGAGGATCTCGTTCGGCTTCACCCCCTGCGTCGCGAGCAGGTGCGCGACGCGGTGTGTGAGCACTCGTGTCTTGCCTGAGCCCGCTCCCGCGATCACGAGCAGCGGCCCCTCGGTCGTCAGCACGGCCTCCCGCTGGGCGGGATTCAGGTCCGCGAGATAGCGCTCGGGCGAGGCGACGGGCACCCGTCGATGCTAGCGACGGAGCCCGAGGTACTTTCCGAGCACGGCGAACCCGCCGAAGCAGGCGAGTCCTTCGAAGGCACCCTGGATCAGCCCGTCGAACGGATCGCCCTGCGCCGCGACCGCGAGCCACACGAGGAGCCCGGCGGCGATTGCCACGAAGCGGGCGAACCGCCATGGGTCGTCGCCGAAGCTCGGGCCGAGGTCGGCGAAGACGTCGCCTGCCTTTCCTCCGACCTGCGGCCGAAAGCGCGTCGCGGTGAGTGCAGGAGCGGCGGCGAGAGCAAGGAGCACCGAGGCTCCGACGGTCGACGTGTAGGTGAGCGTCAGCCACCACCCGGCGAGCTCGGCGCGAAACTCGTAGGCGTACAGCGGCAGCGCAACCATGGTCAGGAGCCCGAAGAGGAGCGCCAAGCCGGTCCGGCGTCTGATCACGACGAGCTCGCTGGTCGGGATCACGCGTTCGCGGCGGCGACGCAGAGTGCGAAGCAAAGCGAGCGCTCCGGCGACGAACGAGACCTGCGGCGCGACGATCATCAGCGCGAACGCGAGTCGCGCCGAGCGCGGGATCGAGCAGTCTCGGTCGGCGGGCTTGCGAAGCCGAGCGAGACGAACGAGACGGCATAGACGCGCGCCTGCGACGCCGAGCGCGGCGAACGCGCTGACCGCGGCACGGCGCGAGGCCTGCGCGCCGAGCTCAGCGGCGAACGTGTTGGCGACCTCGCGTGCAGAGCCGAAACGCTTCTGCGCGTCCGGGTCCGAGCGAAGATGGTCGTCCGCCTCGAGCAGAATTCTGCGACGCGTTCGACCGCGGATGCCGTGCGCCGCCAACTCGTGCGACAGCTCGTCGAGATACGTCATGCGAGCACCGCATCGACTGCGCTTGCAAAATCGCTCCACTCGCGCTTGCTCGTATCGAGGCGCCGGCGCCCTCGAGCTGTGAGCTTGTAGACCCGACGCTTGCGGCCGCTTGCATTCGACCAGCCGCTTGCGAGCAGCCCGGCCCGCTCGAGCCGGTGCAGCGCCGGATAGACCGTCCCCTCGGGCAGCGCGAAAGTTCCGCGGCTGCGGAGCTTCAACTCCTCGATGATCGCGTATCCGTGTGCCGGACCGGCGGCGACGACGGCGAGGATCAGCGAGTCAAGATGCCCTTTGAGGGTCTCGGCCATCGCCGGGCACTCTATACCTAGCGTCGCTATGTATCAAGCGCTGTCGCGACGTACTCGGCCGCGGCGGCAAGTTGCTGCGGATCGCTCGACTTGAGCACGACCTCGACGTGCGGTCCCGAGCCCACCGAATGACGGATACGAGCCGACGAGCAGCCCGGGAAACTGCTCTCCGGCTTTCGCGAGCACCTCCACGATCTCGCTCTCGCGCGCCGAATATGTGCGACGCCACGAGTCGATCGGAGGTCCGGTCGCCAACTCTCCCACGACCGTCTCGAACATCGCCGTCATCTCCGCCGGCAAGCCCGGAAAGACGTACACGTTCTCGATCAGGAAGCCGGGAGCACCGCCGAGCGGATTCTCGAGCCCGCGACTGCCGACCGGGAGATCCGCCCAGCGAGCCGCATACTCCGGGTCTCGCGTGAAACGCGCGCGCAGCGCGTCCGCGAGCTCCGGCACCGATTCCTGGCCGACGTCGAAGGCGGCCGCAAGCGCCTCACGCGTCAGGTCGTCGGGAGTGCCGCCGAGTCCGCCCGTCACGAAGACAAAGTCGACCTCGGGCGCCTCGCGGCGGATGAAGCGCGCGACGGCTTCGATCTCGTCCGGAACCGCTGCATGGATCGCGACGCTAATGCCGATTCGCTCGAGCCGGCGTGCGAGCCAGGCGCCGTTCGTGTCGGCGACATCGCCGGACGTGAGCTCGTTGCCGATCGTGAGGATTGCAGCCGTTGTCACCGGACCGCGAGTATTGCAGCGTGGAATCCCTCGAGGTGCTTCGCGAACGGCGCGCGCACGACTGTCGGCTCACGGCCGAGCGCGCGCTGCAGTCGATCGACGAGGCTGAGGCCTTTCTACGGGACCGCGGCCTGTTGACGCGCACCGCTGACTCCTCCCTGCCAAGCCTGTACGAGGCGTGCCACGAAGAGGAGTACAAGCCCGGAAGCGGCGGTTTCGGCGCGTGGCCGCGGACGAAGTGGCCGTGGTTCGGCCACCTCGCCGAGCGCGGCTACTTGGTCGTCGCCGTGCACCGCGGCAAGAACGTGCTGGTCACGAACGAGGTCGCCGCGCTGCTCGATCCGATTTGCCGCGCCGAGATCGAGCGCACGCGCGCGGCCGCGCCGGACTGGGACCGCCTCCTCGACCACCTCGCTTCCGCCGGTCCGTCGAGTCTCGAGGATCTGCGCATCGAGCTCGATCTCAAACCGAAGGAGTTGAAAGACGCGAGGTCGCCGCTCGAGCGCTGCGGCGCGATCGTCTCTCGTTCGCTCGCAGTGACGGGCGGTGAGGGCCATACCCATTCGAGCGTGCTGGCTCGTTGGGATCACGTCTTTTCGGGTTCGGGTAATGAAGGCGTAGATCTACATCAGGCGTTCCAGGAGCTCCTCGTCGCCGGTCTCCGAGCGGCAGTCGTCGCACCCGAAGCCGAGCTGAAGCGCTGGTTCTCGTGGCAGTGGTACTGGGACGACTCGCTCGTCGACGACCTCGTCCGCGAAGGACGACTCCGCCGCGTCGACGGACACGTCGCGATGGTCGCGTGATCCGGCCCCTGAACCCAGAGACCGACGCAGCCGGCGTCGTCGAGCTCATTCACGAAGTCTTCCCGGCGGGGACTACGACGACAGAGAGTTGGTTGCAACAGCATGCGAGCATCCCGCCGCGCGCCAGGCACGCGGAGTGGGTCGCCATCGTCGACGGAACCGTTGCCGCGCGCGCGGAGGCCGGTCTGAAGTGGTTTTCCGAGACAGGCTCGGCCTTCGTCGGAGTCAGCGTGCACCCCTCCTTCCGGCGACGAGGCATCGGCGGCAGCCTGTGGGAGGTCGCCGAGAAACACCTCGAGGCGCTGACGCCGACCCGGGTATTCACGATGTTCACCGAGACACCGGAGGGCGTCGACTTCGCTCGCGCGCGAGGCTTCTCCGAGGTGCGCGCCGAGACGTTGTCCTGCGTCGATCCCCGCTCGGTAGACGAGGGACCCGACTCAGGCTCGACGCGCCTCGTCCCCTTTCGCGACGTTCCTGCGGATGAGGTCTACGAGGTCGACATGATCACGACCGCCGACGTGCCGATGACCGAGGCGGTCACGGACCTCCCGTTCGACGAGTGGCTGGACACGATCTGGCGGCGGCCGACGATCACGCTCGACGGCAGCGTTGCCGCGATCGAGGACGACCGCGTCGTCTGCATCACGATGCTCGCCGCCAACATCGAGCGCGGTCGCGCGTTCAACGAATACACGGCAACGCTGCGGGAGTACCGACGACGCGGGCTCGCGGAGAAGGTGAAGCGAGCTTCGCTTCGCTGGGCCGCGGAGAACGGGATCCGTGCCGTGTGGACGACGAACGACGAGACGAACGCAGCGATGCTTGCCATCAATCAACGCCTCGGCTATGTGTCGCGGATGCGTCGCGTGGAGTATCTGCGCGACGCTAGCGCAGAGGAAACGGCTTCTTGACGAGCGCCGGCAAGACCTGCGCCGTTACCCAGACCGGCGTCGTCGCATACAAGCGCGAGTACCGGTAACTGCCGTCTGAGCGCCGCAGCTTCGAGAGGAACGTGAACGCCTTGTTCGGTGGTTTCGCCCCCGCAGCGACGAAGGCCTGGATCACGACAGCAGTCGACTGAGCGTCCGCTTCGCGGCCCGCGGAGAGCCTGAAGCCGCCGCTCCGCGCCTGAAGCGTGCGCAGGTAGGCGAGCGCACGCGCGATGGGCTTCCCGCGCACACCCGCGGCCCGAAGTGCCTGAACGGCTGCGGCGGTGTCGTTCGAGTCGGGAGCTGTGCCGCGCACCCACGCGAAGCCGCCGTTGCGCGCCTGCGACGCGCGCAGGTACGACGAGAGGGCGCGGGGAACTGCGCGGCCGCTCTGCCGAAGGGCGAGTATCTGCCAGATGGCGGTGTTCACCGCCGCCGGCCGCGCGGCGAAGCGCGCCAGGAGCGACTCCGGATCGTGGCCGAGCGCGGCCTCGGCGAGCGCGACAAGCGCGATCTCGGTCGGCTTCGTAGCCTCGGCTTCGTGCGCGACTAGGTAGTCGAGCGCTCCGCCGGTGTCGGCGCCTGCCGCGCGCAGGCCGAGCGCGGCCCACGCGGTCATCTGCGGCGAGCCCCACCCGCCGTCAGGCTGCTGCTGCGACTGCAGGTACGAGGCGGGCGTCGAGAGCGCGACTGCGGCGGTCAGCGCTGCGATCAGCTTCGTCATGCCCACACCACTTCCGCATGTAGGCGCCTGCCGTAGCGCTCGAGTAACCGCAGCAACTCGGGACCGACGGCCAGCGCAAGCACGACGTTTCCGATCGCGTGCGCGACGTCGAACGGGAAGCCGCGCGCTAGAACCAGGGTGAGCGACTGCCAGTCATGCGGCCAGAACGCAAACCATTCCCAGACGTCCATGAAGACGCTGAAGGCGAAACCGAGGATGCCGGCGGTCACCGCGAGCGCAACGTCGGTTGCGCAACAGCGGGGCGAGGAAGGCGCCGAGCGCGCCACAGGCTCCCCACGCGAGCATCTGATACGGCGTCCACGGGCCCTGGGCGAGAAAGAAGTTGGACGCGAACGCCGCGAGCATCCCCACGCCGACCCCTGCGCGGACTCCAAGCGCCGCTCCCGCGACGATCGTGATCAGCGTCACCGGCTGGACGCCGGGGATCGCGGCGAACAGAACTCGCCCCGCGGCGGCTGCGCCCGCGAGCGTGGCGACGAGGGCGATCTCCTTCGCCGAGTCCGGCCCTCCCTCGAACCACACGAGCGCCCACCCCAGCAGCGCCGCCGTGACGAACCAGATCGACACGCGGGAGTCGCCGGTCGCTGCAAGAACGAGGGCGATGCCGAAAGCAGTCACGGCTCCGACGCGCACGGCCTGTTCCTGTCTAGACAAGGACAGCCTCGCTCCCGAGTGCGATCGTCCGGTCTCCAACGGACATGGCGAAGACGCGGTCGTGGGTCACGACGAGCGTCGCGCGCGACGGAGCCTGTGCCCGGAGGAGCGCGGCGAGCTCGCGCTTGCGCTCGGGGTCGACGCCGCGCGTGGGCTCGTCCAGCACGAGCAGATCCGGGTCGACGGCGAGAACGGTGGCGATCGCGAGCCGCTCCCGCTCGCCGCTGGAGAGGTCGCGCGGATGCCGCTTCACGAACGCCGTCAGGTCGAGCTGCTCGAGGGCATGCCACGCGCGCTCTTCTCCCGCAGCGAGCGCGACCTCGGCGAGCACCGTTTCGGTGACGAGGTAGCGCCCTGGGTCTTGAGGCAGGTAGGCGGCGCTACCGAAGCGAAGGGCCCGCCCTCCCCCGGGCACGATCAACCCCGCGGCGACCTTGGCAAGCGTCGTCTTGCCGACACCGTTCGGCCCGACCAGCGCAGCGACCTCGCCACGCCGCAGCGAAAGCGACTCGTCGACGAGCACGGGCGGGCCTCCCGGGTACGCGTACGAGACACGCTCGAGCCGTACGACCTCTTCGCCCTCCGAAGCGCGCTCGAGTGGCGGCGTCGGCTGCTCGGTCCACGCCGGCGGAAGCTCGTCCACGATCTGCCCTTCGCGGAGAAACACGATCCGGTCGGCGAACGCAAGCGGCAGCTCCGGCCGTTGCTCCGCGACGACAACGGCGCAGCCGTGGGCACGGGCATGATCGAACAGCGCCTCAGCGGCATCTCGGTCGAGCTGCGAGGACGGCTCGTCGAGCAGCAGCAACTCGGGCTCGAGCGCGAGCGCGGACGCGAGACAGACGCGCTGCAGCTCACCGCCGGAGAGCTCGGCGACCGGACGCTCCGCGAGGTGCTCTGCGCCGATCGCGGCGAGCGCGGACGCCGCGCGCGCGACGATCTCGGCGGGAGCCGTGCCGAGGTTCTCGAGGCCGAACGCCACCTCCGCGAGCACGCGCGTCAGCACGACCTGGTCCATCCGGCTCCTGAAAGACAGTCGCCACGGTCCCCGCCAGGTCGGCCGGACGGGACGTTCGCGTGTCGCGCCCGCCGACGACGACGCGTCCGGCGAACCGGCCACCGTGAAAGTGCGGCACGAGCCCGGAGAGCGCGCGGAGCAAGGTCGACTTGCCGGACCCCGACGTTCCGAGCAAAGCGACGAACTCGCCCGGCTCGATCTCCAGGGACACGCCTGCCAGCGCGTTCCTGTCGGCACCCGGATACGAGAAGCTCAGGTCGACGACCGACGCTAGAGCCAAAGCGCCCCCACTGCGATCACCAAGGCCCCGGCGAGCGCGAGCCGGTCGACGACCGTCCACGGCGGCGTCGGAACCCGCGTGCGCCCGGGCCGGCCGAAGCCGCGCGCCTCCATCGCCTCCGCAAGATTCAAGCCTCGCTCGAGCGAGCCTGCGAGGAGCGGCGAGAGCAGCCGCGCCCTCGCGCGCGCGCCCTCGACCTCCACTCCGCGACCGCGCAACGCCTCCACGAGGCCGACCGCGTCGCGCTCGAGCGTCGGCACGAGCCTCGTCGCGAGCGCGACGGAAAGCGCCGACCGGCGCGCCCACGACGCCGCTCCTAGGAGCCGGTCATGATCGAGCAGCAGCACGTAGGCAGCGGAGGCGAGGCCGACCGCGGCGAACCTCAATGCGTACAGCCCGGCGAGCCAAAGCTCTTCGCGCGTGACCGTCAGCTCGCCGAGCACCGGAACGATCGGGCCGTGCCAGAACGGGTGCGAGCCCGTGTTCTGCAGCCACGGCCACAGGAGGAAGACCGATCCAGCCGAGATCGCCACGCTCGCCAGGTAGAGCCGCCGGTGCGCACTCGGCGCGCGCAGGCACGGCACGAGCAACACGATCACGATCACGGCGACGGTCCAGATCGAGTCCGCGAGCAGCGCCGCGAACGCGAGCGCCGCCAGCAACGCCGCCGCGGGAACGGCGCTCACGGTGCGACCTCGTAGCGGAAACGGAACGCGGCGGGATTCGCAACGAGACGCGCCGCCGAACGCCTGCCTATGACAAAACGGTGCGCGTCGACGGCGCGAAAGCCGACGCCGGCACGAAGTTCGAGGACGTACGCGCCCGCTGGAGCGCTGCGCGCCACGGTCCCGTGAACGAGGTGCGCAAGCTTCGTCGCGAGCGCGCCCCTGCCGACGACCACCGCCGGACCGCGTAAGAACGGCTGCGGGAACGCACCGACGACGGCCTGCACCTCGTTGGGATTGCGCCACGAGCGGTAGTCCCACCAAAGGTTGTCGTCCCTGTGCAGTCGCACCTCGACGGCGCTGCGCGCGGGCGGGATGCCGTTCACGAAGTAGAACCAGTCGCGCTGCGAGGCGCTCGAGACGTCGCCGATCGCGTCCACGAAGCGGCCGCCGTAGGACGTCTTCACCTTCATCTTTCGCTCGAGCGCCTGCATCGCCGTCAGCCCAGCGGGCACGCGCGCGACCAGGAGCACGTGCTGCCCCCGGTCGCGCGTCACCCACAGCGTCGCGCTGCCCTTCTCCCCGCCGCAGCCGGCGAGGACGAGAACAACTAGCAGCGCGAGCTTCTTCACGCGAGCGCGTTCGAGCGCACAGCTCCCGCCAGTGTCGCGCGCACGAGGCCGCGATGCTTGCCGACGCAGCCGACCGCGGCCTGCGTCGAGCCCTGCGTTCCGACGGTGCGTGTGCGCCCCACGTGCAGGAGCGCCCCGACCGCGGCCGCGGGGACGCCGTTGTCATCCTGGGTGAAGACGCGGTAGCAGTTCTTCTGCCCGGCGCCTGCGCGCTCCAGCACCAGCGTCTTCGGCCCGCCCGCGACGCCGAACTGAGCCCAGTACCAGAGCACCGTGTCGCCGTCCTTCAGCGACACCGCGTCCGCCCCGACGGGCGGCGACTTGCCGTTCACCTTGAAGACCCAGCCCGTCTCGCCGGTCGCGGCATACCGCGCGATCTGGTCGACGTACGGGCCGAACTTCGTCAGCTGGACGTGGTAGTAGAACTCGCCGGCGTTCGACGAAGCCTCCAGCGCGTCAAGCGCGTTCGCCTTCACATTCATCACAGGCGCCGTCGCACCGAAGATGGTGTGCGTCTTCCCTTCGACGCGAACGTGCACGTGCACGGCCGCGGCCGACGGGACGACCACGAGTGCCGCCACAAGGGCGACGAGCAATCTGCGTAGCAACGAATCCTCCTTCCGCGAGGGGTTCGAGTTGGCAGGCGAACGGCAGGTCTTCTGACTCAGGGCTCCCTCCCGTGCCGCCTTCCCAGCCCGAAGGCCAGTGGCGTGCCGGCGCGAAAGCGTCTCCCCTCACAGCGGCGGGACCGTCCCGGACTTGCACCGGCGTTCCCCAACCGCTCGCCTTTGTGTGAGCTGAATCTAGCATCGTGGCCGTGCACACATCGCGAGCGCTCACGCTCTGGCTACCCGTCCTCCTCTGGGCGGGCGTGATCTTCGCGCTCTCCTCGATCCCCAGCCTCGGCACGGGCCTCGGCGACTGGGATCTGTTCCTGCGCAAGTGCGCGCACCTGACCGAGTACGCCGTGCTTGCGGTTCTGCTCGTGCGCGCCGTCGACCGCGAGGGGCCCGCGCTCGCCCTCGGCATCCTCTACGCCGCGAGCGACGAGCTGCACCAGGCGTTTGTCCGTGGACGCCACGCGTCGCCGATCGACATCGCGATCGACACGGTCGGCCTCTTGATCGGACTGCTGGTGTGGCGGCGCCTACAATCACCGCATGGAGCACAGAGAGGTCGCTGACCGCCAGCTCGACGCGCTGCTGGAGCGCATCGACAGGCTCACGGTCGAGGTCGCGAAGATCAACCGCCGCCTCGAAGCGAACGAAGCGATGCTGCGGATCGCGAGCGAGCTCTCGCAGCTGAACGAGTCGCTCCAGACGCTCGCCTACGCGGCGCTGGGTCGCCGCGGGCCGGACGTCAGGCGCCGCGCCGGGTAGAGAGCGCTAGCCCGTGACGCGGAACACGGTGCCGCTCAGCGACACCGCGTAGAGGTTCCCGCGTCCGTCGAGCCCCCACGACGAGAGCGACGGCACGTTGATCGACTCCTCGCGCTCGCCGGTTGCCTCACCGTTGGCGATGCGGAGAGACCAGACGCGGCCCGAGCAATAGTCGCCGTAGTAGTAGCGGCCCTTCCACACGTAACCCCCGGTGACCGAGCACCCGTTGGAGTGGCTGTACTCGGCGACGGGCATCACGAGGTGGCCGGCGCTGTTCGGGCTCTTGGACTCGAACGGGTGCGTGCCCTCGTAGACGTTCCAGCCGTAGTTCTCGAGGCCGGGGCTCGAACGCGGCGTGTAGTCGATCTCCTCCCACGCGTTCTGCCCGACGTCCCCGATGTAGAGGTTGCCGGACTTGTCGAAGGAGAAGCGCCAGGGGTTGCGCAGCCCGTAGCCGGCGATCGACACGGAGGGCCTGCGCGAGTCGACGTTGATCTGCAGGAGCTTGCCGAGGCGGCTCGAGAGGTTCTGCGCGTGGTTCTGGGGGTCGCCGCCCGAGCCGCCGTCGCCCATGCCGACGTAAAGGCGGCCGTCCGGGCCGAACTCGAGCTGGCCGCCGTTGTGGTTCGCGTACGGCTGCCGGACGAAGAGCACCTGCCGCAGCCGCTTCGTCGCCACGGTGCCGTTCGACCGGTACTCGATGACGCGCGTGTTGCCGTTCAGGTCCGTGTAGTCGACGTAGAACCTGTGGTTCTTTCGGTAGTTCGGGTGGAACGCCATCGAGAGGAGCCCCTGCTCGCCGCCCGAGCGCACCACGCGGTGGATGTCGAGGAACGGCTGCCTCCGCAACTTCCCGCGCGTCGCGACCAGGATCACGCCGGGCTGCTCGACGATGTAGACGTTGTTCGGCTCGCCCGGCGCCGAGGTGAGGTAGATCGGAGAGTCGAGCCCCGTGAAGACCGCGCGCAGCCCCAGTTGCGTGCGTGCCGTCCCAGCGCTCGCGCACGCCGCCGTCGCGAACAGGGCCGCTACCGCAGCGAGGACTCGCGTCATCGTTTGAGGAGGATCTTGCGCAGCTCGTCTTCCTTGCCCGGCTGCAGGATTGCGAGCACTTGGTCGCCCGGACGAAGCTCCGTCGAGCCGACCGCGATCTCCGATTCGCCGTTGCGCGTGACCGAGATGAGACGCGCGCCGTCGGGCAGCTCGAGCCGCTCGACGCGCTTGCCCGCGACCGGCGATCCCTCGGCGATCTGCACCTCGACGATCTCGAGGTTCTCGTTCCGAAGCTCGAGCAGGTGCACGAGCTCGTGCTCGGGAACCTCGTGCTCGATCAGGCCCATGATGTTCGAGGTTGCACAGATCGTCGGCGAGATGCCGAGAAGATCGAAGTGCGCCTGGTTGCGCGGATCGTTCACGCGGGCGATCACCTTGGGCACGCCGTACTTCTCCTTTGCGAGCTGGCAGATCACGAGGTTGTCCTCGTCGTCGCCGGTTACGGCAAGCACGAGGTCAGGCGGTCGCTTGATCCCTGCCCGCTCGAGGACGAACAACTCAGTCGCGTCGCCGCGATGCACGACGTGCTCGAACTCTGTCTCGAGCGCCTGGAACCGATCTGCCCGCTGCTCGATCAGCGTCACCTCGTGGCCGGCGCGCAGAAGCAGGCGCGCCAGGTTCGCCCCGACCTTTCCGCCGCCTGCGACGAGGATGTACATCAGCTCACCTCGGCTTTCGCCGGAATCTCGCACGAGCGCACTGCCTCGGTGAGGAACTCGATCGCGGTCTCCGTCGGGCAGACGATCCGCATGCCGCGCTGCCGGTAGAACGCCGTCCGCGCCGGGTCGAGCAGGCGGACGACGACGCACTCGTTCGCGAACCGCTTCTGCGCCACCTGGCCGATGACGATGTTCGTGTTGTCGCCGTCGGTCGAGACTACGACTGCGTCGGCGTCCTCTATGCCCGCGCGGCGCAGGACGTCGACGTCCATGCCGTGCCCGAGCACGAACTCGCCCGGCCAGCCTTCGCCTAGACGCGCGAGCGCGTCCTCCTTCTCGTCGACCGCCGTGACCTCCCACCCTTCGCTGAGCAGCTGCCGCGCGATGGAGGATCCGACGCGGCCGCAGCCGATCACTATTGCTTTCACACGATCAAGTTAACCATTCGCCGCAAGACTGCACGACCCGCCCATCGACCTCGACTCGCCCTTCCTGCCGCAGGTCCTTGACGATGTCCCAGTGGACGACGCTCTCGTTCGTGCCGCCCAACTCGGGGAAACCCTTGCCTACAGCGAGGTGGATCGTCCCGTCGATCTTCTCGTCGAAGGCCGCGTTCTTCATGTGGCGGGTGATGCCGGGGTTGCAGCCGATGCCCAGCTCGCCGAGCCTGCGTGCGCCCGCGTCGGTGTCGAGCGTCTGGAGGAGAAAGTCCTCGTTCGAGCTCGCCGAAGCCTCGACGATCTCGCCGCCGGCGAAGCGGAAGCGGATGTCGTTGACCTCGCGGCCCACGTAGACGCCGGGAAACTCCGAGAACTCGATCGTCCCCTCGGCGGAGTCCTCGACCGGCGAGTAGAAGACCTCGCCCCCCGGCATGTTCGCGCCGCCTGCGTCGATCCGGCCGCTCCGTCCGCTGAGGCTGAGGCGGAGGTCCGTCCCCGCACCGACGATGTGCACCTCGTCTGCGCCGTCGAAGAGCTCCTTGATGCGGGTCATCCGCTCGCGCTCCGCATCCCAGTCGATCAGCACAGAGCCGTAGAGGAACTCCTCGAACTGCTCGAGCGTCATGCCTGCGTCCTGCGCGAGCGCCGGAGTCGGGTAGTGGCAGCCGACCCAGGGCACCTCTCCCGAGAGAATCCGCTCCATCGCACGCCTGCCGCCCTCTTGCAGCAGTTGGAGCCTGCGCGGCTCGACGTCCGATCCGTCGCGTGTGTTCTCGGGCGCGACGAGCGCGATCAACGAGTCCGCGTGGAGCATGACGTGCTCCTCGAGCGGCGGCTGGTTGCGCAGAAGCTCGTCCGACGCCTCTTTGATCCACGACGCCCGGGTCATGCTGCTGCCGTCCAACGTTCGCACGAGCGCGTACGCGCCGCGACGGGCAATCGCCCGGCACACCTCGTCCAAAAGCGGCCGCGCGAGCGGGCTGGCGGCGACGACGACCTGCCAGCCGGGCTGGACGTCGACGCACGTCTCGACGAGCAAGTTCGCGTACTGCTCGTCTCTCGGGTCTCTCATGCTGGGGCAACCTCCTCTTCCTCGAGGACGCCTTGCGGGAAGGCGACGATTAGAACTTCGCACGGCGCTTTCTTGAGCACGTAGTCCACAGTAGGCGAGAAGAAGCGGGACTGGCGCCGCCAACGAGGCGCCGACCCGAGAACGATCAGGTCGGCGCCGGTGCGCTCCGCCTCCCTGACGATCGCGTCGCCGATCGCGCGTGCGCGCACGATCGAGCCGCGCACCTCGACGCTGTGGTCCGCGCCCAGCGCCCTTGCCTCCTCGATCGACTCGGCCGCGCTCGCCTCCTCTTCCTGCATCGAAGCGTCGAGTGGCAGGTCGAGCGGGACCTTGATCACGTGCAGCGCCTCCACGCGCGCGCCGTGTTCCTGGGCGAGCTTGACGGCGGTCGCGACCATCTCCTCGCCGATCTGGCCAAGTTTCATCGGCACGAGAATGCTCTTGAACGTCGCTTCGGGAACGACCTGCTCGTCCGTCGATGTGACGTGCTCCAGCAGGCCGGCGCCGCGCTCGCGGCGGACGAGCAGGTAGACGATCAGCCCGGCCGCGAGCCACGCGGGTCCCGCGTAGCGGGCCGCGGGGTGCGTCGCGAGGGCGACGATCCAGATCGCGAAGGTCGCCATTGCACCGACCACGGAGGGGATCGGGACCTCCACCCCGCGCACGCGCACGTTGAGCGGCACCTTGAAGGGGCGACGCCGAGTCGGGTCGGTCCGGCGCAGCTGGATGACGGCGAGCTGCGCGGCCGTGAACGCGAGCAGGACGCCGAAGCTGAAGAGGCTCGCGAGGAACGCGAACGGGTTGTCCATCGCCGAGGTCGAGAGGATGATCGCGACCGACAGGACGACGGACGCGAGCACGGCCTCCGGCGAGACGAGCGTGCGCCGGTGCAGCCGGCCGAACGCCCGCGGCAGCTGGCCGTGCTCTCCGAGCGAATACGCAAGCCGCCCGAATCCGGAGATCGACGTCGCCGCCGCAAGCAGGAGGATGAACGCGCCCGACAGCCCGACGTAGACGCGGAGCGGTACGTGCAGCCACTCCGGGAGATGCGGGTCGAGCGCCGCGACGATGCCCATCAGCGGGGCCTCTTCCCAGATCGTCCCCAGCTCGGTCGTCCCTCCGCGAACGGGGAAGGCCATCAGGCCGACGACCGCGATCCCGACGTACACGACGACGACCGCGCCGATGCCTCCGAAGAGGCTCTTCGGCAGCTGCACTCCCGGTCGCCTCGTCTCCTCCGCAAGGTTGGCGACCGTCTCGAGCCCCGTGTACGCGAGCATCGCGAGCGGTAGCGCGAATGCGAGCTCGTGCCAGGTCGGCGAGCTGCCCAGCGAGACGCCATGCGTGAGCGCGTCGGGCGACCAGAGCAGCGCCAGGCCGAGGACGACGAGCAGGAGCTGCGTGAAAAGGTCGACCGACGCGACGCCGAGGCCCGCCACGTAGATGCGCTTCCTGCGCACGAGGCGCGCAACGCCGATGAACACGATGACGCCGATCGCCACGACCTTGTCCCACGGCCCCGACGCGAGACCGGTCGCGCCGACTGCGCGACCGAAGTAGTGCGGAAGAAACAAAGCCGCGAGAGCCGTGACGATCAGGTAGTCGAGGAAGAGCGCCCAGCCCGCGATGAAACCGGCGAGGTCGTTGAACGCGCGGCGGACGAACGTCGCGGCGCCGCCCGTCTCGCGGAGCTCCGTCGTTCCCTCCGCGTACGACATGGCGACGACGAGGAAGAGCAGGCCGGTGAAGAGAAGGACGTACGGCGTCAGGCCGAGCGCGTGACCGGCGATGATCCCGAGCGCGAAGTAGATCGAGCTCGCGATCTCCCCGTACGCGACGCCGAACAGATCGGCCGTACCAAGTCGTCGCTGAAGCTGCGGGAGCTTACGCGCCATTTGCCTTCGCCTTCGGCTGCGGCTTCGCGCGAAGTCCTTCGGACTTCGCGCGAGGTAGACCGGTCAGGCGCGCTTCGCGCGCGTGCCCTTTGGAGGTGTTCAGGGGTGGGTGACTTCGCGAGGGGGTTGGGGCGGCGCGGCGGAGCCGCGCCTTCGTCGGTGCGGCTGACGGGCTACCTTCCACGCTGGAGAAGGTACAACCGTCCGACTCCAGCCGCGACGAAGAGGAAACCGAGCAGGAAGCCGACTGCGCCGCCGCCGTGGAGTGCCGTCACGACGAGCAGCGCGACGCCGATCGCGACGAACGCGAGGCCGAACACGGTTGTGCCCGCCCTGAAGAACGCGTTCATGCAGCTGCTCGGGCGGCGACGACCATCACGCGGCACGGTGCGTGCTTGAGCACGTAGTCCGTTGTGCCTCCGAACACGGGTCCTTGCGCGCGCCTTCGGCGCGGCGCGCCCATGACGATGATCTCGCTGTTCCGCGGCTCAGCCTCGCGCGCGATCGCGCGCCCGGCGCGGCGGTCGCGAACGATGCGGCCAATCACGTCGACGCCGTACGAGTCGCCGATCGTCCGCGCGTGGTCGAGCAGCTCGTTCGCCTCGGTTTCGACCCCCGGCATCTCGGCGTCGAGCGGCAGTTCGAGCGGAACCTCGATCACGGCGAGTGCGACGACGCGTGCGCGCCGCTCGGTGGCGAGTCGGCACGCAACGTCGAGCGCCTCCTCGGTCTCGCGCCCTGATACGACGGGCACGAGGATGTTCCTGTACTCGAGTGCGGCCGCAGGCCCGAGCACCATCGGGGCGCGAACGGTCACCGCGAGCCGCTCGTGCAAATGCCTTCGATAAAGCGGATAGAAGACAAAGCCGACCGCCAACCACGCGAAACCCGCGTACCGCGTCGCGGGGTCCTGGACGACGACGACCAGCCACGCAACGCCGGTGGCGAGGCCGCCGAGCAGGGCGAACAGCGGCCAGCTCACGCCGCGGATCCGAAGGTTGGGGCGTGCGCGCCACGGAATCTCCGCGTCGGGCGTCTTCACGCGCAGCGCGATCACCGAGGCGTGCGCGATCGTAAAGGAGAGCATCGCTCCGAACGCGTACATCCGGCCGAGGAAGCCGACTCGGCCCGAGAGCACGAAGAGGATCGGTAGCGCACCGCCGAACACGATCAGAGACAGCCAGGGCGTCTTCAGCCTCGGGTGCAGGCGGCGGAACACCTCGGGAAGCTGCCTGTAGGTCGACATCGAGTACGTGATCCGCGACGCGCCGATCACTCCTGCGTTCGTCGCGATGAAGAGAATTGTGGCGGCGAGGATGCCGACGTACACCTCGGCGGCCGAGAGAAACGCGCCGTGCAGGCCGAGGTTCTTCACGAGCCCGAGCACCGGGTCGTTCTCGAAGCCGCCCTGATCCGGCGGAAGACCGAGTTTGGTGACGTAGTCGCCGCTCGCGTCTTTGTAGACAGGCAGCGCCGACAGCGCGACGAGCGGCAGCGTGAAGTAGATCGCGAACACTGCGATCGCTACCCAGCGGATCGCCTTCGGGATCGAACGGACGGGATCCCGCGCTTCCTCCGCGAGGTTGGACACCGTCTCGATGCCGGTGTACGCGATCATGGCGACAGGGATCGCCAGCGCGACGTTCGCCCACGTCGGCGCGACGCCCCAGTGCACGTTCGACGTGAGGACGTGAACGTTGAAGACCAGCGAGAAGCCGAGTACGACGAGCAACAACTGCGTGGCGAAGTCGACTACGGCGAGGAAGACGTTCAGGCTCGCCGCCTCGCGGATGCCGACAATGTTCAGAAGGACGAGCACGACGATGACCCCGATCCCTCCGAGGACGTCCCACGGGTTGGTTTTCAGCGGCTCCCAGAAGATCGACAGGTAGTGCGGGACGAAGAACGCCGAGATCGCGACGGTGATCACGTAATTGAGCATTTGCGCCCATGCCGCGCCGAACGAGACGAGCTCGTTGAACGCGTGGCGCGCGAACGACGCCGAGCCGCCGGCCTCGGGAAACCGGACCGTTCCCTCCGCGTAGGTCGCGGCAGTCGCGGCGAAGATGATGCCGCTGATCACGAAGACGAGCGGCGTCAGCCCGAGTGCGATCGCCGCGGTGACGCCGAGGGCGTAGTAGATCGACGATCCGACATTGCCGTAGGCCGTCGCAAAGAGCGCCGGCGCGCCGAGAACGCGCTCGAGGCCCTGCTGGCGCCTGCGTCTAGGCATCGCCGGTCCGTGAGTAACTGCAGGCGCCTGACGTGCCTGCGGCGCCGCTGGCGAGCGGATCAAGGCGGCACAGTGCACGTCGCACGGGCCGCCGCCGCTCCGCGCAGTCCAGCGGCGTCAGGCGGTGGCGGAGCCGGGCTCCGCCCGGCGGGAGCCACCGCCGACCAGGCGCGTCAGGAGCCGGCGCGCCGAGAACGCGCTCGAGGCCCTGCTGCCTACGGCGTCGCGGCACGGGAGGACTCTAGTGCGGTCGGGTCGCCATTTTTGGCTCTACAAGTGTCAAGACCATCCTTTCGGGTGGCTCCAGCCGCCCAAACGGCCCATATGTCGTTGTCCCGGGCCAGGCCGTCCTCTCGATGGACGCTGCGTCGGCGCACAACTGCGCCGCCCCCGCTCCGCAGGAGCGAGCGGCCCAGCAGGTGCTTGCAGAGCAGGCCTCCACGATCACGACGATGGGCGTGAAGGACTACCACCGGCTCGTCAGGGCGAACTACCTGGCGACCGAAGGCCCTCGGCTCAGCGGGCCGGGGCGGATCCACACCTATCTGCCGTTCGTGATCCTGGTGATCGGGCTGCTCATCGGCGGCGCCGTGGCGTTCGGTTACTTCTAGACCGGCCGGCCGAGTTCGACGCGGGGCTACCCGTGGATCGACACGAGGAGCGGAATGATGAGGATCGCCACGATGTTCGCGATCTTGATCATCGGGTTGATCGCGGGGCCTGCCGTGTCCTTGTAGGGATCGCCGACGGTGTCGCCGGTGACCGCCGCGGCGTGTGCCTCTGAGCCCTTGCCGCCGTAGGCGCCGTCCTCGATCAGCTTCTTGGCGTTGTCCCAGGCGCCACCGCCTGAGGTCATCGCGATCGCGAGGAAGAGCCCCGTGACGATCGTGCCGATCAGCAGCCCGCCGAGCATGCGCGCGCTGATGATTCCGACCACGATCGGGATGCCAATGGGAATCAGCGCCGGCGCGAGCATGTTCTTGATCGCCGACCCCGTAACGATGTCGATCGCGCGGCCGTACTCGGGCCGCGAAGTCCCTTCCATGATCCCCGGGTTCTCGCGGAACTGGCGGCGCACCTCCTGCACGACCTCCCCACCGACGCGCCCGACCGCCTGCATCGCAAGCGAGGCGAAGAGGAACGGCATCAACCCTCCGATGAACAACCCGGCGATCACCCACGCGTCCGAGAGGCTGAACACGGCCGGTAGCCCTTGGTCCCGGAGACCCGTCGTGTACGAGTCGAACAGGACGAGCGCCGCGAGCGCGGCGGAGCCGATCGCGTAGCCCTTCGTCACTGCCTTGGTCGTGTTCCCGACGGCGTCGAGCGGGTCGGTGATCGCGCGCACCTCCGGCGGCAGGTCGGCCATCTCCGCGATCCCACCGGCGTTGTCCGTCACCGGTCCGTATGCGTCGAGCGCGACGATCAATCCCGTCATCGACAACTGCGCCATCACCGCAACGCCGATCCCGTACAGCCCGGCGAAATGATGTGCGACGAGGATGCCGGTTGCGATCACGATCACGGGCAACGCAGTCGCCTGCATGCCCACGGCGAGCCCCTCGATGATGTTCGTCGCGTGACCGGTCTGCGACGAGCGTGAGATCGACTTCACGGGCAGCCAGCGCGTGCCGGTGTAGTACTCGGTGATGCCGACGAGCAAGAACGTCACGGCCAACCCCACGAGTGCGGAGGCGTAGAGGTCGCCGAACGAGTACGGGCCGTTGTCGTAGGCCATCGTCACCGGGATGAAGCCGAGAGCCGACAGCACCGTCGCGACGCCGACGGCACGGTAGAGCGCGTTCATGATCCCGCCGCTCCGACCGACGCGGGCGAACCACGTTCCGACCACCGAGGACAGAATGGAGACGCCGCCCAACGCGAGCGGGTAGAGCGCAAGATTCGACGCTTCGAAGTGCGAGCCGAGCAGCATCACGGCGACCGCGGTGACGGCGTAGGTCTCGAAGAGGTCGGCTGCCATGCCGGCGCAGTCGCCGACGTTGTCGCCCACGTTGTCGGCGATCACGGCCGGGTTGCGCGGATCGTCCTCGGGGATTCCGGCCTCGATCTTCCCGACGAGGTCGGCGCCGACGTCGGCGGCCTTGGTGTAGATGCCGCCGCCGAGACGTGCGAAGACGGAGATGAGCGAGCCGCCGAAGGCGAGCCCGATCAGGTCGTTGATCGCCGACTCCTGCGTGTGGTTCAGCCAGTCGGTGAGCACCCAGTAGTAGCCGGCGACGCCGAACAGGGCGAGCCCGACCACGAGCAGGCCCGTGACCGAGCCGGCGCGGAAGGCGACGTTGAGAGCAGGCGCAAGGCCGTGGCGCGCCGCCTCCGCGGTGCGGACGTTGGACCGGACGGCGACGTTCATGCCGATGAAGCCGGCCGCCGCCGAGAGCACGGCGCCGATCAGGAAGCCGAACGCGGCGCCCCAGCCGAGCTGGTCATAAAAGCCGAGGATGAGGAACGGGGCGACCGCCACCACCGCGATGGTGATGTACTGACGCCGGAGATAGGCCGCGGCGCCCTCCTGGACGGCGCGCGCAATCTCGCGCATCCGCTCGTTGCCTGCGGGCTGGCGCAGCAGCCAGACGGTGAGCCCGATGCCGTACGCGACAGCGAAGGCCGCGCAAAGGAGCGCGAACAGGACGGGGTGGTCTGTGAAGAAGTTCATCTGCCTAAGCTCTCACAAAGTTCGGCGCTGCGCGGCTTGCCTCGGGCCGTTTGGCTCGCACAAGCGCGACGCGGCAGGTTACTCGATTGGCTCGGCCGGAGGCGCAGTCGCCTCCCCACCCGCCTTCGCAGCGGTATCCGCGAACGCCAGGCGCAGGTTCGCCAGCAGCTGCTTGAAGTCGCGCAGCACCTGCTCGTCGTTCTGCCCCTCGAGCGTCCCGAGCAGGGCAGCGATCGCGTCGATCGCCAGCCGCGCCTGGTCGAGCTCCCCGCCGTCGAGCTTCGCGTAGGCAAGCTGGCCGAGCGTGGAGATCGTGGAGAGGACGATGTCCTCGATCTTCAGCTGCCGGATCTGCTCCGCGAGCTTCTCGGGAGTGAGTCGTCGTCGTCAGCCACGCACCGGCTCTCCCGCGGCGACCTGCTCGGCGTAGATCTCTTGCAGGCTCGCGCCCTGTTCCAGCCGTGCCCGCTGCCGCTCCGCAGCGTTCGCCTGCGGGATCGTGAGGAGGTGCGCCGTGCCGAGCTCCTCGGCAACGGGAAGCGTCCACTCGATCAGCCGCTCGATGTGCGCGCGCGCCGGGCGGACGTCGCCCGTCCTCAGGTCGATCAGCTCGCCCGACAGCCCGTAGCGGATCGCGCGCCAGAGGTTCTCCTCGATCAGCCTGTGAGGCAGCAGCTCGATTGGCTCGCCCTCGTCGTGCGCGCGCGCGAGCCGAACCGTGAGCGTGTAGATGAGCGCGGCGAGCGACTGCGCCTCTCCGAGATCCGGATCGGCGTCGCAAATGCGGATCTCGACGGTCGGAAACGCGAGATGCGTGCGGACGCTCCACCAGATCTGCGTGTGCTCGTCGATCGAACGGGTGTCGTAGAGGAAGCGGACGTAGCGCTCGAAGCCTTGCCACCCGTCGTAGACGTCCGGCACACCGCAGCGCGGGAACATGCGCGTGAAGATCTCCGTGCGCGCCGAGTGCAGCCCGCTGTCCACGCCCTCGACAAACGGTGAGCTCGCCGACAGGGCGAGCAGCTCCGGCAGATAGTTGCGGAGCAGGTTGCACACGGCAACGGCGCGATCGGCGCCGCGGATCCCCACGTGGACGTGGAGCCCGAACGTGTTGTTACGCCAGACGACGTAGCGGAGGATCTCGTCGTTCCTGCGGTAGTGGGGCGTGTCGATGATGCGCTGGTCTTGCCAGCGGCTCCACGGATGGGTGCCGGTAGCCGCCAGCGATGCGCCCAGCGAAAGCGCCAACTCGTGCAGCTGCGACCTGCGCTCGGCCATCTTCGAGGCGGCATCTGCGAACGACTCGCAGCGTCCGGTGCGAACCTCGACCTCGGACGCGATGAGCTCGCCGACGAGATGCGACTCGAGCGGGGTTCCCTGCGCCGCCTGCTGTAGCTCCTCGAAGCGGTTCGAGAGCTCGAGCGTCTCCGGGTCGAGGATCGCGAACTCCTCCTCCACCGCGACGGTGAAGTCCGTGCCGGCCTCGTACGCCTCGAAGGCCGAGCGAATCTGCTCGTCGGGAGTGAGCTTCTGTGTGTCGCCCATGGCGCGCCTACGTTACTGGCGCGAGAAGGCGTTCCGCCACGCTCGCCCAGCTCCAACGCTCGACGACTGCCTTGCGCGCAGCCCGACCCAGCTGCGCGCGTTCCGGTTCCGGGAGGGCAAGCAGCGCCGCGAGCTTGTCGCGCAACTCCGCAACGTCCCCGTTCTCGAACGTCGTCAGCGGAGCTCGCTCGGGCGGATACTCGGCCTCGATCCCCTCGGCGACCTCCGCCAGGCCGGAGTGATGCGCCACGAGCGGCGGAACGCCCGCAGCCGCGGCCTCCGCGGCAACCATCCCGAAGGCCTCGGGGAAGATCGACGGCACGACCGCGACGTCGCACAGTGGCAGCAACGCGGCGAGATGGCGATGTTCGAGCGCTCCCGTGAAGAGCGCCCGCGCAGGCGCGATCGCCTCCAGCTCGTCGCGGTAGTCGCCGAAGCCGACGATCACCGCCTTCGCGTCGAGACCGGCGAGCGCCTCGAGCAGCAGGTGCACCCCTTTGTTGAAGATCAGCTTGCCGAAGAACACGACCGTCGCGCCCTGCTCCGCGAAGAACTCGGCGAACCGCTCGGCGTTGCCCTCGTCCGGTAGCCGTTCGTTTGCGTTGTCCGGGTTTGGCGGATCGCGTCTAGCCTCCTCCAGCAGTCGTGCGAGCGCCTCCGTGCGCGGCAGCGGGCGGAACTCGTCGACGTCGACGCCGGGCGGCACCTCGAGCACGCGGTCGACGTGGCCGACCACGTCCTCGAGCACGGCGCGGATGTGCTCGGAGCCGACGAATACAGCCTCCGCGCCGGCGAGCGATTCACGTCCCCACGCAGAGAGCTCGTCGTTCCCTCGCATCGCGTACTCGAGCTCGGAGCCGTGCGCCTTCACGACGTAGCGTGCGCCCGTCGCTGCTGCGACGGGCCCGCCGAGCACGACGTGATTCGCGAAGACCACATCTGCGGGCAACCGTTCGCGCAACGCCACAGCGTTCAGCTCGACGTAGCGCTCGCGCTCCGCTCTCGTCAGCTCGGGGAGCACCCGCGCGTCGAGCCCTTCGTAGCGGTCGAACACGAACACGGGAAGGACGCCGCCGATCTCTGGCCGGACGAGCTCCGCGGAGCCGATGTCGTACAGCTCCGGATGGCGTTCCTGGCAGAAGAGCACGACGTCGTGCCCGGCGCGGCTCCATTCGCGCGCGAGCGCGCGCGTGTAGACATTCGAGCCGGTCCCGCCCAGCAGATACCCGTGCCAGAGAAGAATTCTCATAACGTGGGGGAACCCATGGTTCCCCCACGGGCCCCCTCCTTCTCAGACCTCGGGGACGGGCGATGCGAAGGCTTCGCGAGAGCGCGGTCTCGCGAAGCCTTACCGCCAACTCGCGGTGGACTGCGCACGATGTCTACGTCAGGTGGAAGTAGAGCGCGTAGAGGAGCTCGACCGCGGGATTCGACGTATGAACAGCCACGTCCGCGGGCACGTCGAGTAGCGCCTCCGAGTAGTTGAAGACGATCTTCACGCCCGCGCCGATCAGGTCGTCGGCGGCCCGCTGCGCGCTCGTCGCCGGCACGGCGAGCACGCCGACGATGATGTTCTTGTCTCTGACGGCGTCGGGGAGACCGCCGTACGGCGTCACCTCGACGTTGCCGACGCGACGGCCGACCTTCTCCGGGTCGGTGTCGAAGACAGCGGCGATGTTGATCCCGTGCTCCGCGAAGATCGGGCTGCTCGCGATCGCCTCCCCGAGGCGGCCGGCGCCGATCAGCGCGATGTTGTGCTGCCCCTGGGTGCGGAGAATCTTCCGGATCTCGCCGAGGAGCGAGTCGATGTTGTAGCCCACCCCGCGCTTCCCGAACTTGCCGAAGCCGGAAAGGTCCCTGCGGATCTGGGTCGCGTTGATGTTGGTGTAGTCGGAGATCTCCTGCGACGAGATGCGCTCCTTGCCCATCTTCTTCGCCTGGGTGAGGACCTGGAGATAGCGGGAGAGTCGCGCCGCGACCCCCACCGTCAATCGCTCGGTCAAGCCTGCTCCTTGTATCGACGCTTGTGACAGAGGCGACGCATTCTGCCGCTCGCTCCCGAGCCGTGCGCCGTTTACTCGTACGTCAACTTTGTGTACCTAGTTTGCGACGGAGGGCCTCGACCGGAATCCGGTACACGAAGGCGCGCTCGCCGTCGATCTCGACGACGGGGAGCCACTCGCGGTAGGCGGCCTCGAGCGCGAGGTCACCGCCGATGTCGACCTCCCGGTACGCGACGCCTTCCGCGTCGAGCGTCTCGCGAGCGCTCTCGCATAGGTGGCAGCCGCGCGCGGTGTAGAGGACGACGTTAGGGATAAATCCCGCGGGTCACGGTCGCCTCGGCGACCCGCTGAACGGCGAGGCCGTACGAAGCGGTGCGCATGCTGACGTTGCGCGCCTCCATCGTCGCCCACGTCTCGTCGAAAGCCTTCGTGACGATGTCGTTGAGCTTCGCGTTCACCTCGGCCTCCTTCCAGAAGTACTCCTGGAGGCCCTGGACCCATTCGAAGTAGGAGACGATCACGCCGCCGGCGTTGGCGAGAACGTCCGGGACAACGAGCACGCCCATGTCTTCGAGGATCGCGTCGGCGAGGGGCGTGATCGGCCCGTTCGCACCCTCGACGATCATCTTCGCCTTGATTTGCGACGCATTCTCCTCGGTGATCACCTGCTCGAGTGCGCACGGCGCGAGGATGTCGCAGTCCGTGAGAAGCAGCTCCTCGTTCGTGATCGCTTCTGCGCCCTTCAGCCCCGCCAGCGAGCCCGTCTCCCGCTTGTGCGCGAGTGCTGCTTGCACGTCGATCCCGTTCGGGTTCCGCAGCGCGGTCGTCGAGTCGGAGATCGCGACCACCCGGGCACCGTCCTCGGCGACGAACTTCGCGAAGTACGAGCCGACGTTGCCGAAGCCCTGGACGGCGATGCGCATGTCCGCGAGCGAGCGGTTCTGCTTCGCGATCGCGTCACGCGTGCAGTACAGGGCTCCGCGCGCCGTCGCCTCTTCGCGGCCGAGCGAGCCGCCGATCGTCAGCGGCTTGCCGGTCACGACGCCGAGCACCGAGTGTCCCTTGTTCATGGAGTACGTGTCGAAGATCCACGCCATAACGCGTCCGTCCGTGCCGACGTCCGGCGCGGGAATGTCGACTTCGGGCCCGATCTGATTGATGATCTCGCTCGTGAAGCGGCGGGTCATCCGCTGCAGCTCCGGCTCGGACATCTGCTTCGGATTGCAGACGACACCGCCCTTCGCGCCACCGAAGGGAATGCCCGCGAGCGCGCACTTCCACGTCATCCACATCGCGAGCGCCTTGACCTCGTCGAGCGTGACGTCGGGGTGGTAGCGGATGCCGCCCTTGGACGGACCGCGCGCGATGTTGTGCACGACGCGGTAGCCCGTGTAGACCACCGTGCTGCCGTCGTCCATCGAGACGGGAATCGCCACCTCGACTGCTTTCTTGCATTCCTGCAGCACGTTGACGAGGTTCTGGTCGATACCGAACACCTCGGCAACGTTCCGCAACTGCTCGCGCGCGATCTCGAACGGGTTCTCGCGAAGATGCGAGACGGGAGCCTGTGTAGCCGCCACGGCGCTCTCTTTCTCGAGGGACTGGTGCGAGGCGAGTATACGCGCCTATTTGATCGTGAACGCCACCTGGGCACGGCCCGCTGGACCGCCGAGACTCGGGGTCGCGGTGACGCGGATGCGGTAGCGGCCCTTGGCAAGCGCGTTGCCCGCGGGTGTGCGGCCGGTGAGGCCGAACGCGTATCGGCCGGGCAGCAGGTCGCGCAACGTCGCCAGGGTGCCCAGCTCGTCTCCTTTCTCGTTGAGCAGGTCGAGCGTGAGCATCGCAATCGGCTGAATCGAGTCGCGTCCGGCTTCGGTGGCGAGCTGTCCCGCGCGGAACGTGAGCAGTGCAGGCCCGGAGTCGGAAGGCGTGAACGCATCCGTCGAGAGTTGCAACGGACCGAGGACCGACTCTGGCGCCTGGGCGAACGTCACCGCCCAAGGAAGACGAAGCGGAGCACCGGCGAACGGCGCAAGCACGACGCTCCCCTCAGCCGGCGCGTCGCCGATCGGGGCGAGCTTGATCGCCGCGACAACGCGCACGCGCCGCGTCTGCCCGACGGGAATCGTGAACCGCGGCGGAAATGCGTGGAACTCCACTGGAGCAGCGCCCTGCGCGTACGGCGCGAACCGCACACGCACGCGCAGCGGACGCGTCGAGACGTTGCGAACGACGATGTCGTGCGAGCGCTTCCAGCCGGCGGCGCGCGCGTTGCCGAGCGCGAGCGTCGTCTGGTCTGCGACGAGCTCGGCCGCGGCGGCCGCGCCGGTTGCGACGAGCCCAGCGCCCTCGCTCGCAATCGAAGCCCCTGGGAACCTGCGCGCGCTCCCGACGAGCACGCTGCGGAGCTCGGCGGCACTGAGTGAAGGCCGCGCTTCTGCGAGGACGGCTGCCGCGCCGGCGACGGAGGCTGCTGCGGCGCTCGACCCGTTGACGGTCCCGTACGTCGTCGAGCGGCCGCGCTCGGCTCGCGGCTCGGTCGTCGCGATGCTGACGCCCGACGCGACGACGTCCGGCTTGACGCGGCCGTCGTAGGCGAGGCCGGTCGACGAGAAAGCGGCGACAGTCATGGCGGCGTCGTTGTCCTCGTCGTGCCCGGCGCCGATCGAGACCGCCGCGTCGTGGCCGCGGGCGATCGTCGCGAGAAGGCGTGAGGCCACCGAGGAAGGGATCGAGACGACGGGCACAGGCGTGTCGTCGTCGAGCGGGACGCCGCCCGCCGGGAGCCGCGCGCCGTACAGCAGTACTGCTGTTGCACCTGCCTGTGCCGCACTACGGGCTGTGCTCGCGGGCGACCGTCCTGCCGGCACGAGCGCCGCGCGGCCGGCGACGAGGCTGAGCCCGTCCCGCGTGAAGTACGAGCCGGGCAGCGCGAAGGAGACGCGCCGCTGCACCAGACCAGGCGCCGCGATGCTGGAAGTGAACGCGCTCGTCGGCGCGAGCTCGCCCGTGAGCGGCAGCGCGCGGTCGAGCACGACCTGAAGGCCGCTCCGCAGCGAGACGCGCACGAGCTGCGTCTTGGCGCGGAGGTCCGCCGCGCCAACCGTCAGTGCCGCCGGCGACCCGCCCGGGCCGGAGATGCTGCCGAAGCCGGGGCCGGCGGGTCCGTCGTTCCCCGCTGGCGTGACGACGAGCGTGTTCAATCCCACGGCGCCTGCGACGGCGCGCGCAGCCGGATCGTCGGAGAACGCAGCGTACGGAGCGGCGACGCCGACGAGCGCGACGCGCACTGCGTCGTGTGAATCTCCGTCGCCGTTCGGGTCGACCGCCCGCTCGAGCCCTTCGATCAGCTGGTCCGTGCGCGAATAGACCGCGAAGCGACCCCTGCCGTCGGGCTGCCAGCCAGCAATGCGAATCGGGAGCACGTCCGCGCCACGTGCGACGCCGCGGGCCGCGGGCGGGCCGCGGTCGCCGACGAGGATGCCGGCGAGCTCGGTGCCGTGCCGCTCGACGTCGCCGGGCCTCCCGGGCGGAGCCTGCGCAGACGTGTCGCCGCTCGGATCCACGATGTCGACACCGCGCGAGACGCTGCCCACGAGCGAGGGGTGCAGGCGGTCGACGCCGGTGTCGAGAAGCGCGATCGTGACCGCACGGCCGTCGTACCCGGACAGCGACAGGTCTGCGTTACCGACCGACGACGCAAGCGCACGCCGCTCGAGCGCATCCGAGGAGACCGACGCCGGATACGCGACGCGGACGGGATAGACACCCTGCACTGCGCTGTCGCGCTCGAGCAACGAAATTGCGGTGGCATCGAGCGCTGCGGAAAAGCCGGCGAGCACCCGCGCGAAGTTGAACTCCGGGTGGATCTCGACGCCCTGCACCTCGAGCCTCGAGCGAAGAAGACGCTGTTGCGCGAGCACGCTGCTCGTCCACGCCTGCTCTCGCGTCGGCGACGCAATGCCTCCGTGCGCGACGATGCGGTCCGCGAGCGACGGCGTCTTCATAACGACGATCATTCGCTGGCCGACGCTGACCGGCGAGCGCTGGCCACCGCCAACGAGTCCCTGCCAGCTGACCGGGGACGCAGGCTCCGCGGCCCGGCTCGACTGCCGTTCGACCGCAAGCGTGAGGACGACGACTGTCGCCGCCGCCGCAAGCCCTAGTTCAACGAACTGACGCGTACGCATCGAGCGCAAGGTAGCCGGGACACGGGATGGCCCGTGCGAATCTCGCCGCTGATCCGATCATCGCGGCGTTGTCGGTGCAGAGCGCCAATGGTGCGAATGCGGCGCCGGGCAGGGACCCGCGCAACTCGGAGTTGGCTGCGACGCCGCCGACGACGGCGATCCGCTCCGCCCCGATCCGCGCGGCTGCGTCCTCTGTCCGTTGGACGAGCGCTCTGACGATCGCCCGCTGGTAGCTCGCTGCGAGATCGGCGCGGCGCGCCTCCGCGCCGTCGCCGAGATCGCGCACCGCGTACAGCAGTGCTGTTTTCACGCCGGAGAAGGAGAAGTCGAGCCCGTCGACGCGCGCGACGGGGAACGAGAACGCCTCGGGATCGCCTTCGCGTGCGAGCCGGTCGATCGCGGCGCCGCCCGGATAGCCGAGGCCGAGCAGGCGCGCGCCCTTGTCGAAGGCCTCGCCGCCAGCGTCGTCGAGCGTAGATCCGAGCACGTCCCAGCGCGCGTGCTCGTGCACGTCGAGCAGCATCGTGTGCCCGCCGCTCGCGAGCAGGCAGAGGAACGGCGGCTCGACCGGATCTGGCTCGAGGAAGAGGGACGCAACGTGACCGTGGAGGTGGTCGACCGGCACAAGCGGCAAGCCGCGTGACCATGCGATCGCCTTCGCGGCCTGCAGCCCCACGAGCAGCGCGCCGATCAATCCCGGGCCCTGGGTGACGGCGACGCGGTCGACGTCGTCCAGCGACACCGCGGCGTCGTCGAGCGACTCCCGGACAACCGGCGAGACGAGCTCGAGGTGGTGGCGCGACGCGATCTCGGGCACGACGCCGCCGTACCGGGCGTGAAGTTCAGCCTGTGACGCGACGACGTTCGCCGCGACGCGGCCGTCGTCCGACACGAGTGCGCACGCTGTCTCGTCGCACGACGTCTCGATGGCGAGAATCAATGTTCGGAGCCACTGTCGAGATCGTCGCTCGGATCGCGCCACATGACGAGCGCGTCCTCGCGGTTGTCGGTGTAGTAGCCGCGGCGCTTGCCACGCGCGGTAAAACCGAGGCGCTCGTACAGCTTGATCGCACCCTTGTTCGAGACGCGAACCTCCAGCGTGTAGCCCCGCCGGCCGCCGTCGTCCGTGAGCTCGAACAGCCGCTCGAGCAGCGCTGTCGCGATCCCTCGGCGGCGGAAGCTCGGATTGACGGCGATGTTCATCACGTGCCAGGCGTCGACGTAGCGAGACGTGATCAGGTAGCCGGCGAGGCGGTCGTCCTCGAACGCACCGAGGCACAGCGACGCGGGCTTGGCGAGCTCGCCGGCGAACATCGAGCGCGACCACGGCGTCGGGTACGACCGGCGTTCGATCGACTCGATCGCGTTCAGATCGCGGATCGTGAGCGCGCGGATGTCGACGGCGGTCTTCATGCGGACGTCCGATCGACGTCGGGCACTCGGACGTAGAGCGGCTCGACGAGCTCGGCCGGCCCGAAGTCGCGTGCGAGCTGCGCGTGGAAGCGCGCGCGCGGGAGGTGCACTTCGTTGTCGTCCGGCGGGACCTCAGCGCCCGTGCGCTCGAGGTGCTCGCGGTAACGGATCGCTCCGTCGCCCACGCACGTCAGTCCCGGGGCTTCGAACACGGCCGCCGGTAGCGCGACGATCTCTCCGTTCTGCTCGAGGAACAGCTCGTGCCGCTTGGCGTCGATCAGCGGGACGGTGTCGGGAGCCCCCGCCGCGAGCGCCGCCAGCGTCGAGACGCCGGCAACCGGGATCTCGAGCGCGAGCGCCAGCCCGCGCGCGGACGCGAGCCCCATGCGCACGCCGGTGAAGCTACCCGGCCCGATGCCTACGGCGAGGGCGTCGAGCTCCCTTGCGTCGACGCCCGCGTCCCGCAGCAGCACGTCGACGTCCTCGAGGACGCGGACGGGCGTCGTCGCCCCTTCGCCGAGGACTGTGCCGTCGCGGACGAGCGCGCTCGTCGCCGTCGACGTGGCGGTGTCAAACGCGAGTATCAGCACGCTCGATCGTGATCGCTCGCTGGTCGGAGCCACTATGCCGCATGTGTACGCGAAAGCGTGGCACGGGCAGGACGCCGGCGCCGGCTTCCGGCCACTCGACGAACGCGACGGCGTCGTCGAAGTAGGGCTCGAGGTCTCCCCATTCCGCATGCGAGAGGCCGGTGAAACGGTAGAGATCGAGATGCGACACGGGCACCGTGCCTTCGTACCGGTGCCCGATCGTGAACGTGGGGCTCGTGACAGGCGCAGTCACTCCGAGCGAGCGGCACGCGCCGCGGACGAACGTCGTCTTCCCCGAGCCGAGCTCCCCGGCGACGGTCACGACGTCGCCCGGGCGCAATTCGTCGCCGAGCCGCGCCGCAACGGCTTCCGTCTCCTCAGGTGAGCTGGTCTCCGTCTCGGCCACGAGACGAAGGGTAGAGACGGGTTAGAACAGTCCGAGCTGGACCGCGGGCTCGGCGGGCGGCTGGAAGGCCGGCTCCGGCTCCGGGACAGGCTCGAGCGCGCGTCCGAGCAACTCCGGGAGGCGACGAAAGTCGCTCTCGAGCACCTCGAGCATGCGGGGCGTGTAGAGCGCGGCGGCGGGGTGGTAGATCGGGTAGAGCAGCACCTTGTTGCCGCCGAGCATCGTCTCCTGCTCCTGGCCGTGCACGCGGGTGATCCCGAGCTGGCGGCCAGAGAGGAGCTTCGTCGCGAAGTTGCCGAGTGTCGCAACGACCTTCGGCTGGATCAGCTCGATCTGCTTCCACAGGTGCGCCTCGCACGCCTGGATCTCGTCCGGCTGCGGATCGCGGTTGCCGGGCGGGCGGCACTTCAGGACGTTCGCGACGAAGACATCGCTCCGCGTCAGGCCGATCCCCGCGAGCAGCTTGTCGAGCAGCTTCCCGGCCTGGCCGACGAAGGGGACGCCCTGCTTGTCCTCGTGGAAGCCGGGCGCCTCGCCAACGAACATCAGGTCGGCCTGCGGGTGGCCCGAGCCGAAGACAACCTGCGTCCGGCCCTCAGCGAGCCGGCACTTCGTGCATCCCGCGACGGCATCGGCGAGAACGCTTAGCTCGTGCATCGCGGCGGAATCTAACGCCGCGGCCGGACGGTCAGCAGCAGCCGCAGGAGCCGCCGCAGCAGCCTCCTCCACCGAACGCCGCCGGGGTCTCGACGCCGTGCGCTGCGAAAACCGAGAACTGCTTGCGCACGTTCACAGAGCCGCAATCCGGGCAGTCAGCCGACTCTCCCATCGGCACGAGCTCCTCGTAGTGGGACTCACATTCCATGCAGACGAACTCGTAAATCGGCATCGGAACGCGATTCTAGCGAGTCCCCCGACCGGGGGAAATCGTCCGTCGCTCCGCAGGATTTCGAGCTCAGGGGGATCTTGTTGGTTGAGCAGGAACCGATACCGAGATCAGGCGTCAACCCACCTAGGAGAAAACTATGCGGAAGTTCGCGATTCTGGCCGTCCTGGCGGTCGTGGCTGTCCCGGCCGCGGTTGCGGACAACGGGTCCGGCCAGACCAACCAGCCAAACGCGCTGTGCAAGCAGCAGCAGACGGCGCTCGGCGCAAAGACCTTCAAGTTGCTGTACGGCGCGAACGCGTATGGCCGCTGCGTCTCGAAGATGGCGAGCACCCTCAACGCCGACAAGACGAACGCGGCGAAGCAGTGCGCGGCCGAGCGTGCCGATGCGGCGTTCCCGAGCACGCATGGCAGCAAGACGTTCGCCCAGTTCTACGGAACGGGCAAGCAAGGCAGCAACGCGTTCGGCAAGTGCGTGTCGACCAAGGCGAAGGCGCTCGACCAGCAACAGCAGCAGGCGACTATCAATGCGGCCAAGACGTGCAAGGCGGAACGCACGAAACTCGGCCTCACCGAGTTCACGAAGAACTACGGCGGCCACTCGAACGCTTTTGGGAAATGCGTCTCGAAGACGGCGCACGCGAACCCGTAACGGGCTTCGCACAGAGAAAGGGCGCCCTCCAACCGCCCTTTCCCCGCCCGGGGAGGGGCGCCTTCGGCTCCCCTCCCCTACACTTCGAGGCCATGGCCATGAGGAAAACGGCTCCGGCCTTTCTGCGTAGAGGCGATGCCGACAAGGCATTCGAGCGCCTCTACGAGCGTCACGTTCATGACGTCTACCGCTACGCCGCGGGCATGCTCGGCGCGACAGCCGACGCGGAGGACGTCACCCAGACGACCTTCCTCAACGCCTACCGCGCCTTCAAGCAGGGGACGCGCCCCGAGAAGCCCAAGCCCTGGTTGATCACCATCGCGCACAACGTCTGCCGGCAGCGGTTTCGCCAGGCGCAGCGACGGCCGCACGAGGTCGAGTTCGACGAGCGCTTCGGGGAAGGCACGAAAGACGACATTTCGGCTCCGTCCGCGGAGGACCTTCGCCGCGCGCTCTCGCAGCTCGCGCCCAACCAGCGGGCCGCGATCGTCATGCGCGAGCTCGAGGGCTGCTCATACGCCGAGATCGCCGAGGTGCTCGGCATCAGCGTCTCGGCGCTCGAGACCGTCTTGTTCCGGGCACGCCGCGCGCTGCGAGAGCAACTCGACGAGCAGCTCACGTGCCAGGAGGCAGCGATTGCGCTCAACAAGCAGCTCGACGGCCGGGCATCCCGCGCCGAGCGGCGTGCGCTGAGGGCGCACCTCCGCGCCTGCGCCGAGTGCAACAGCCTCGCACAGAGCCAGCGGGCGCAGCGGCGCGCGCTGAAAGCGCTCGTGCTCGTTCCGCTACCGGCGACGATCTCGCACTGGATGGGCGGCCAGAGTGCTGCAGCAGCCACAGGCGCGGCCGGCGCAGGCGGGTTGACGGCCGTGGCCGGCGTGACGGCCGGCGGGGGAGCCGCAGGCGCTTCGTCGGTTGTCTTCGGAGGGGTCGCCGCGAAGGTCGCAGCGGTCGTCGTCGCCGGCGCCGTGGTCGGTGGTGGCACCTACGGCGTCGCGCGCGCCGAGCACCCGGTGTCCCGCACCGCACAGCCGCCTGCCGCACCTGCCGTACCTGCCGGCGCCGAACGGACCTTCGCAACGCCGGAGCGCATCGGTCCGGTTGCATTCATCCTCACGCCCTCTCGACCCGCGATCCTGCACAAGCGGAGCGTTGCGAACAAGTCGCACTCGGCCGCGCACGGTTCACGAGCCACTCGTCCGGGGCAGACGGCGAGCGCGATCGCGCACACGCCGCGCTCGCTCCGGAGCACGCCGCCCGGGCAGGCCGTCAAGGCCCTCCGTGCGGCGGCGCCCGCGTCGGCGAAAACGAACAAGAGCTCGACGCGGAGCGCGCAGCCGAACGCGCACGCAAGCGGGCTACGGGTGCGTCCTGTGCATTCCAAACACGCGCAGCCCGTACATCCTGTGCATCCCGTCCGTCCGCCCAGCCCACAGGTGAAGCCGAAGGACGAGCAGCCGGCCCCGGCGGGGGTCTCGCACGGGATCGGCAAGAAGTCCGGCGAGCCTACGCCGTAGCGGCGAACATAGGGCACGTGTGGGACGACCTCGCCACAGTCCTGCGCGGGCGGATCGTCACGCTCGAGCCGCTGGCGGACGAGCATCGTGACGGGCTCCGCGCCGCAGCGGCCCACGAGCAGACCTGGCGGTTCATGGTCACCCGCGACGTCGAGCGCTGGCTGGACGACGCGTTCGCCGAGCACGGCGCCGGCACGCGCGTGCAATTCGCCGTCGTGCGGGACGGCTCGATCGCCGGCTCGACGAGCTACCTCAGCCTCGCACCCGAGCACCTGCGCGTCGAGATCGGGAACACGTGGCTCAACCCGTCCGCCTGGGGCACCGGCGCGAATGTCGAGGCGAAGTACCTGCTGCTCCGCCACGCTTTCGAGACGCTCGGCATGCGGCGCGTCGAGTTCAAGACCGACGCACGGAACGAGCGCGCGCGAGCGGCGCTGGCCGCGCTTCCCGCACAGTTCGAGGGCGTCCACCGTAAGCACATGCTCGTGCGAGGCGGCGAGCGCCGCGACTCCGCCTGGTACGCGGTGATCGACGACGAGTGGCCCGAGGTGAAGCACAACCTCGAGCTGAGAGTCGCGCGCCACCGTTAAACTGCTCGTGCCCGGTATCCGCTACGGAACTGGAGCTCGATGTTCGAATCAGTCAACGTCATCGGACGCGGCCGCGTCGGCGCGGCCCTCGCAGAGCGCCTCGAAGAGCGCGGCGTCGAGCTGCGAGAAGACGCGGAGCTGGTACTCCTCTGCGTCCCGGACACGGCGATCGCAGACACCGCCCAGGGACTGTCCCTGGGACATGGCCAGTGGGTGGCGCACGTCAGCGGTGCGACGCCCCTTCGGGCGCTCGATCCGCACACGCGCCGCTTCGGGATGCACCCGCTGCAGACGTTCACACGCAGCGCGCGGCGCCGAGCAGCTCGACGGCGCGTGGGCCGCAGTCACCGCGGAGAGCGACGAGGCGCAGGAGCACGGCCACGAGCTCGCGCGCACGCTGGGGCTCCATCCGTTCGACCTGACCGACGAGGCGCGGCCCGTCTACCACGCCGGCGCGGCGATCGCCTCCAACTACCTCGTCACGTTGCACCGCGCGGCGACCCGCCTGTTCGAGGCCGCAGGCGCACCGCCGGAGGCGCTTGTGCCGCTGATGACGCGCACCATCGAGAACGACTTCGAGCTGACCGGACCGATTGCACGCGGTGACTGGAAGACCGTAAACGCGCACGTCCGCGCGATCCACGACGAGGTCCCCGAGCTCGAGCCGATGTACCTCGCGCTCGCGAAGGCGACGAAGCCTTGAAGGTCGTGCGGACCGTCGCCGAGCTGCGCGAAGCGCTTCCGTCGTCGGGCGCAGTCGGGCTCGTCCCGACGATGGGCGCGCTTCACGCGGGCCACGTGGCGCTTCTCGAGACAGCCCGCGCCGAGTGCGACTTCGTAGCGATGAGCCTGTTCGTGAACGAGGCGCAGTTCGACTCCGACGCTGACTTCGCGCGCTATCCCCGCGACGAGGAGCGCGACCTCCGCGTCGCGGAGGATGCCGGGGTCGACATCGTCTTCGCGCCAGAGGCGAACGAGCTCTTTCCACCCGGCTACGGCACGTGGGTCGAGCCGGAGGAGCACGACCTCGAGGCCGAGTTTCGGCCGGGCCACTTCCGCGGGGTCGCGACCGTGTGCCTGAAGCTCTTCAACATCGTTCGCCCGCAGTGTGTGTACTTCGGCCAGAAGGACGCGCAGCAAGTCCACGTCGTGCTGCGGATGCTCCGCGACTTCAACCACGACACCGAGCTCAGAGTCGTGCCGACCGTGCGCGACGAGGACGGGCTCGCGCTCTCGTCGCGGAACGCCCTGCTCTCGCCGGAGGAGCGTGAGCGCGCGCGAGCACTCCCCCGCGCGCTCGAAACAGGCGACGTCATTCGCGCACGCGAGCTGCTCGACGGCCTCGACGTCGACTACGTCGCGATCGCTGACTTCGAGCCGAGGGTACTCGTCGCAGCGGTTCGGCTCGGCCCCACACGTTTGATCGACAACGCCCCCCTGGAAGGAGAACCGACATGAGCGCACCACCAGCAGGCAAGCTGCCGCTCCCCGAGCTCGCAGAGATGAAGCGACGCGGCGACAAGATCGTCATGGTCACCGCGTACGACGCGCCCGGAGCACGCTTCGCGGAGGACGCGGGCGTCGACCTGATCCTGGTCGGCGACACCGCAGCGATGGTGGTGCTCGGCCATGAGGGCACGACGGTGCCGGTGACGATGGACGAGATGATCTTCCTGACGAAGACCGTCGCCCGCGCCGCCTACCGGCCGATCGTCGTCGGCGACATGCCGTTCGGCTCGTACCAGGTCTCCGACGAGGACGCCGTCCGCAACGCAATCCGGTTCGTGAAGGAAGCTCGCGCCGACGTCGTGAAGCTCGAGGGAGCGGGACCGTCTGTGTCGCGCGCCCGCGCGATCGTCGAAGCGGGAATCCCCGTGATGGGACACGTCGGCCTGACGCCGCAGTCCGCGACGATGCTCGGCGGCTTCAAGACGCAGGGCAAGACGCGCGACGCCGCACGCAAGCTCGTGGCCGATGCCCTGGAGCTCGAGGCTGCGGGCTGCTTCTCCGTCGTGCTGGAGGCGGTGCCTGCACCCGTTGGCGCGGAGATCACCCGCCGGCTCACCGTGCCGACGATCGGGATCGGCGCCGGCGTCGACTGCGATGGGCAGGTGCTCGTCTACCACGACCTTCTCGGCCTGACGGAGGGCCATCTCCCGCGCTTCGTGAAGCGATACGCGAACCTGTCGCTCGAGATCCGCGACGCTCTCGCGGCGTACACGGCGGACGTTCGCAGCGGTGCGTTCCCCGAGGAGCAGCACACGTACGCGATGCCTGAGGAGGAACGCCGCGAGTTTCTAGAGGAACTCGTGCCAGAGCGTAAGTAGCACGACCGGCGACGCCGCGATCGCGACCGTCGCGAGTGAGCGCGCCCAGGTCCAGCCGTGAACGGCGCGGACGCCGATCACGAGGAGCGCAAGCGCCCACACGCCGAAGGCGATCGCGGCCCAGATGAGCACGTCGCCGCCGGTGCCGCCGTCGGACCCGCCGGTCCGGAAGAGATCGCCACCGAAAGCGGCGAGCCCGATTGGCCAGACAAGCACCAGCGAAAGAGCGAGGGGAGCGCACGCGAAGCCGACGACGTGGCGCGCGCGCCTGTAGCTTCCCTGCCCGCCGAGCGCCTGGGACGCACCGTGGACGAGCGCACCGCCGAGCCAGAACACCGCAGCGGCGTAGACGCCGCCGCCGATGAAGGCCCAGATCGCGACGACGAGCCCGTCGCGCACCGGATCGTCGAGCAGCGTGCGCGCGACCGAGCTCGTGAGGACGCCGGCGATCCCGGCAAGCCACGTGAGCGCGAGGAGCGGCTCCTGCCTCGCGTAGGCCGCCGTGTCGGAATCGTCGCGGAGTGCGACGAAGACCGCGCGCGGAGCCTGGAGCACCAGCACCGCTCGCAGGAACCATTCCCTGTCGAGCCCCGCCTCCTCCGCACGCGTGCTCACGGGTCTACGCAGCGGCGACTGCTCGCGCGGACAGGATGTTGCGCAGGTACTGGCCGGTGAACGACTCCTCCACCTCGGCGACATCCTCCGGTGAGCCGTCGGCGATCAGCTCTCCCCCGGCCTCGCCGCCTTCAGGACCGAGGTCGACCAGCCAGTCGGCCTGTTTGATCACGTCGAGGTTGTGCTCGATCACGAGCACAGTGTTCCCTGCGTCGACGAGTCGCTGTAGCACCTCGAGGAGCTTCTCGATGTCGGCGAAATGCAGTCCGGTCGTCGGTTCGTCGAGGATGTACAGCGTCGTGCCGGTCGCGACCTTGCCGAGCTCCGACGCGAGCTTCACGCGTTGCGCCTCGCCGCCGGACAGCGTCGTCGCCGGCTGGCCGAGCTTCATGTAGTCGAGCCCGACGTCGTGCAGCGTCTGCAACCGCCGGCGCAGCTTCGGGATCTTGGCGAAGAAGCCCAACGCCTCCTCGACGCTCATGTCGAGCACGTCCGCGATCGACTTTCCCTTGAACCGAACCTCGAGTGTCTCGCGGTTGTAGCGCGCGCCCTTGCACGTCTCGCACGGGACGTAGACGTCGGGCAGGAAGTGCATCTCGATCTTGATCTGTCCGTCGCCCTTGCACGTCTCGCAGCGCCCGCCGCGCACGTTGAACGAGAAGCGCCCGGGCTTGTAGCCCCGCACCTTCGACTCGGGCGTGAGCGAGTAGAGCTCGCGGATGTGCGTGAAGAGGTCTGTGTAAGTCGCCGGGTTCGAGCGCGGCGTCCTTCCGATCGGCTTCTGGTCGATCTCGATCACCTTGTCGAACACGTCGATCCCCGCGACGCTGGCGTGCTCGCCGGGCTTGATGCGCAGGCGGTTCAGTCGGTTGGCGAGCGCCTTGTAGACGATCTCGTTGACGAGCGTCGACTTGCCCGAGCCGGAGACTCCCGTCACGCAGATGAAGTTGCCGACGGGGAAGTCGACGTCGATTCCCTTCAGGTTGTGCTGCGTCGCCCCGAACACCTTGAAGAAGCCGCGGTCCTGGCCGCGCCGCTCCGGCACCGCGATCGAGCGCTTCCCAGAGAGGAACTGTCCGGTGATCGAGCCTTTTGCGCGCTCGACCTTCGTCGCCAGCCCTTCCGCGACGACGTGACCGCCGTGCTCGCCTGCCCCCGGTCCCATGTCGACGAGCCAGTCGGCGCTGCGCATCATCTGCTCGTCGTGCTCGACCACGAGGACGCTGTTCCCGAGGTCGCGCAGGCGCATCAGGGTCTCGATCAGCCTGCCGTTGTCGCGCTGGTGGAGGCCGATCGACGGCTCGTCGAGGATGTAGAGCACGCCGACGAGCTGCGACCCGATCTGCGTCGCCAGCCGCAACCTCTGCGCCTCCCCGCCGGAGAGCGTCGCCGAAGCCCGGTCGAGCTGGAGGTAGCCGACGCCGACGTTGTCGAGAAACGTCAGCCGTTCGCGGATCTCCTTGATGACTCGGTGCCCGATCAGCTGCTCGGTGTCGGTCAGGTCTAGGCCGTCGAGGAACTCGAGCGCACGCGTCACGGACAGCTGCGTGAGCTCGTTGATCGACCTCTCGCCGATCGTCACGGCGAGAACTTCCGGCTTGAGACGCGCGCCCTTGCAGACCGGGCACGGCCGAAACGACATGTACTCCTCGATCCGCTCGCGCTGGTGCGACGAGTCGGTGTCCTTGTACCGGCGCTGCAGGCTGGGGACGATGCCCTCGAACGCGAGCATGTACGAGCGCTTGCGACCCATACGGTTGCGGTACTGGACGTACACACGCTCGCCCTGCGTCCCGTAGAGGAAGAGGTTCTGCGCGTCCTCGGACAGCTCGTCCCACGGCGTGTCGGGGTCGATCTCGTAGCGCTCGCAGATCGCGTTGATCACCGACTCGTAGAAGCTCGAGTTGCCGACCGACCAGGGCACGAGCGCGCCGTCGGCAATCGACACCGAACCGTCGGGAACGAGCAGGTCCGGGTCGATCTCCTGCTGCGAGCCGAGGCCCGTGCAGCGCGGGCACGCACCGTGCGGCGAGTTGAACGAAAAGATCCGCGGTTGTAGCTCCGGCAGCGAGACGCCGTGGTCGGGGCACGCGAAGTTCTCGGAGAAGAGCAGCTCCTTGCCCTCGTCGACAAGATCCACCGACACGAGCCCCTCGGCGAGCTGAGTCGCGGTCTCCACAGACTGCCACAACCTCGTGCGCAGGTCAGGCTTGATCACGAGCCGGTCGACGACGACCTCGATCGTGTGCTTGAACTTCTTGTCGAGCACGATCTCGTCCTCGAGCAGCCGCTGCTCGCCGTCGACCTTGACGCGCGTGAAGCCCTCGCGCCGCAACTCCTCGAGCACGTCTTTGTACTCGCCCTTGCGGTCACGCACGACGGGTGCGTTGACCGTGAAGCGCGTCCCGTCCGGCAGCGCAAGGATCTGGTCGACGATCGACTCGAGGCTTTGCCCCTCGATCGGCCGGCCGCACACGGGGCAGTGCGGACGACCGACGCGCGCGTAGAGCAGGCGCAGGTAGTCGTAGATCTCCGTCACCGTGCCGACCGTCGAGCGCGGGTTGCGCGACGTCGTCTTCTGATCGATCGAGATCGCGGGCGAGAGCCCGTCGATCGAGTCGACGTCCGGCTTCTCCATCATCTGCAAGAACTGGCGCGCGTACGCGGAGAGCGACTCGACGTAACGGCGCTGGCCCTCGGCGTAGATCGTGTCGAAGGCCAGGCTCGACTTGCCGGAGCCCGAGAGCCCGGTGATGCAGATCAGCTTGTTGCGGGGCAGGGCAACCGTGACGTCCTTGAGGTTGTGCTCCCTGGCGCCGTGGACGATGAGCTCTTCGGCTGGCATAGCTGAGCCAGTTTACCTAGCGAACGTGTGTTCGTGAAGGGCAGATTTCCCCCATCTGGGTCAGGCCGTCGGGCCCGAGACCGGCTTGACTGCAACGTGCCGACGACACGCCGGCGGCTGGCTGAGCCGCCCGCGCACGCCGACCCTTCTCATGCTGCGGCTCCGACTAATCCTCGTCCTGTTCGCGCTCGTTCTCGCCGGGCTCGGAGCAACGACGACGCACGCGGCGACGAAGCGCCACCACCACCGCAACCATCATCATCACCACCACCACCACAGGCCCGGCGGGAAGCAGGTCGTGCGCTACGCGCGCAGGTTCCTCGGCATCCGCTACAGCTGGGGCGGCATCTCTCCCCGCACGGGGTTCGACTGCTCCGGGCTCGTGTCATTTGTTTACCGCCACTTCGGGGTCTCGTTACCGCACTACACGGGCGGGCAGCTTTACACGGGCCGGCACGTTTCCCGCCGCAGGCTGCGCCCAGGCGATCTCCTCTTCTTCGGCCTCGGCCACGTCGGTCTCTACGTGGGCCACGGCCGCTTTATTCACGCGCCGCACACAGGCGCGCGTGTGCGCATCGAGCGCCTACGCCGGTGGGATCTGACGGACGCGCGCCGCGTCGTCTAGCGCGACGCGCGCCCTCGAACGACGCTAGGCCTTGACCTTAACCTGGCCGCGGATCTCGCCTGCGGGGTTCTTTGTGGTGTGAACGTTCACGTACGTCTTGCCGGCCTCGAGTTGAGCGACGAGCTTCTCGCTGATCGTCGCGGTGCCGGTCAAGCCGGAGTGGCAGTTGCCTGCGCACAGCGGCACGATTACGTTGCCGGCGACACCCTTCTTGCCGAGGTGGATGTGCGCCGCCGTAGCCTTGCCGCTGAGATGCGAGTACGTCAGCTTCCACTTCAGCGTCGCGCTCTTGCCGTGCTCGACGTAGCTTCCCGAGAAGCCTCCCGTCGCGTTCAGAACCTTGACGGCCTGCTTTGGAATCTCCTGTTTCGCGTTGAGCGTTGCCGAGACCTTGTAGGTTTCTGCCGCGGCCCCTAGTCCCGCGGTAACGAGCGCTACTGCGGCCAGCCCTACAGTCACCCTGCCGATCCTTCCCAGCATTCGACCTCCCGCTTCACGCCTGCGCCCCTTCGCGCCGGCTGTACGGAGTAGTTCGCGTCGACGCTGCGTTCGGTTTGCCTGCTCGCTTCGCCCGAAATGCAAGCATTTCGGGCGAGATAGACCGCACGCGCGCCTGCGGCGCGCGTGCTCTTTGAGCTGCTACTGGAGGGTGAATGCCTTCGTTCAGCGTTTGACGGCGGCGCGGCCAAGCCGCGCCTTCTACGACCGCTAATCGAGTTAAACCCTTGCCAGCAGCGCGGCTTGGCCGCGCTGCTCGCCGACCAAGATCGAAGCGAAAACCCTTCAATCGCAGCAGAGGCACGCGCGCGAAGCGCGCATGCGGTCTACCCCCGCGCGAAATGCGCAGCATTTCGCGCGGAAGCCGTCAGGCGGCCTTGCGCCAGCGGCCGAAGACGAGGCCGCCGAGGGCGACGCCCAGTCCGAACGTGCCGAGGGCGAACGAGCCGATCGCGACTGATTTCCGCCACGTCGACAGCCGTTGCCAACGCCCGAGCGCTTCCTGTTCCTCGGTCGTGAGCGGCTCACCGCGGCGTTGCTTGCGCACCGCGCCGCCTGCACGCAGGCCGAGGTACAGGTCGTCGAAGATTTCGGTGGATTCGTCGGTCACGATTCGAGTGTATAGCCTGCTTCGCCGGTGCTTACACGCATCCTGCACGTTTCGGATTTGCACATCGGCGCGCCTAAGGCCGCGACCGCAGAACTGACGCTGGGCCCACTGGTCGAGCGGTTTACACCGGAGCTCGTGATCGTAAGCGGCGACCTCTGCCATCGAGGCACAGCGGAGCAGCACGACACGGCCGCGAGCCTCCTGCGAGCGCTCGGGCCGCCGCTGCTGGTCGTGCCCGGCAACCACGACATCCCGTATACGTTCCCCGCCCGCTTCACCCGGACCTATGCGGAGTTCGAGCGACAGTGGGAGACGACCGAGCCCGTGTACAGCAGCGAGAGCATCGTCGCGGTCGGCCTCAACTCGGTGCGACCGTGGCGAAACCAGACGGGCGGCCTGAGCGACTCGCAACTGCTTCGAGCGGCGCAGATCCTGAGCTCAGTCGACGGCAAGCAGCTCCGCGTCGCGGTTCTCCACCACCATCTGATCGGCGCACCGTGGCGCTCGCGGAAAAGACCGGTTGCGCGTCGAAACCATGTGCTCGCGTCGCTCGTCGACGCGGGCGCGGAGCTGATCGTGGCCGGGCACATCCATCAGAGCACGGTCGCCGAACGCCGTGAGTTCGAGATCGCGACCGCCGGCGAGCGCGGGGTCACGGTGTCGATAGCGCCCGGCCTTGGGCAGCCGCGGCCGCACCGCCGCGGCGAGGCACGCGGCCTGCACGTGTACGAGTTCGACGAGACGCGCCTCCGCATCCACACGTACACGTGGCGCGACGTCGGCTGGGCGCTCACTGCGGAGCGTACGTTCGCGCGCGGCGTCGAGCCACTGTCCCTGGGGTCAGCGAGGCGCGCCGGTGAAGTCGCGGCCCTGCGCGAAGCGGCGGTAGAGGTAGAGCAGGAGAACCGCTCCGATGAACGCGCCGAGGAAGCCGATCGCGTGGCCGATCAGGAGCCCGAAGACGATGCCTCCTACGATCGCTCCGCCGACACCTAGCGCGATCGTCGCGTACCACGGCATCGGGTCGGGACCTGGAAGCGCCCAGCGCGCGAGCACACCGATGATGAAGCCGCCGACGATCAGTCCGATGACCCACATCTGACGCACCCTATGCGACCGCTCCGAGCCTGTCGTCCGGCTGATCATCGTAGGCGCCCTCGTCGGCGCGCTCGGGCGCTTGTTCCACCCCCGATGCATGCGTTCTCCTTTCGGCTATCGAGAGAGAACCGCGGGTAGGCAGCGTCGGTTGCGGACATCTTGCGGGACCGCAGCCCGCCACGCGACGATACTCGCGTGGAGCCGCCGATCGACCACAGCGACGTCACAACTATCATGGGGTTGCTCGTGGACATCGGCGACGACGTCACCGAGATCCGCCGAATATTGGAGGACGATGGCGAAGAAGAAGCCGAAGAGACGGACGCCTGAAGAGCAGGCCGCCTACGACAGGCGGACCGAGGAAGCGTGGAAGCGGATCGCCGAGCGCGAGGCGATCGACCGAGCCGAAGCCGCGCGTAAGAGCGCTTAAACCGCAGCCAGCGCGACGAGCTCCCGCCGGAGCTCCTTGATCTCGTCCCTCAGCTTCGCCGCGTACTCGAAGCGCAGCTCCTCAGCCGCGGCGAACATCTCCTCCTCGAGCTCGATCACGAGCTTCTCGAGCTCCTCACGCGACATCCCTTCGACCTTCGCCGCGCCGCGCCGCCGCTTCGAGGGGACGTGCGGCTGCTCGAGCATGAGGAACTCCGCAATGTCGGAGACGCCCTTGACGATCGACTCCGGGGTGATCCCGTGCTCCTCGTTGTACGCGATCTGCTTCACGCGCCGGCGGTTCGTCTCGTCGAGCGCGCCCTTGATCGCCTCCGTCAGCTTGTCGGCGTACATGATCACCTTGCCGTTCAGGTTCCGCGCCGCGCGGCCGATCGTCTGGATCAGCGCCGTCTTCCCACGGAGGAAGCCTTCCTTGTCGGCGTCGAGGATCGCGACCAACGACACCTCGGGCAAGTCCAGCCCCTCGCGCAGCAGGTTCACGCCGACGAGGACGTCGTACTCGCCGAGCCTCAACTCGCGGATGATCTGAATCCGCTCGAGCGTGTCGATCTCCGAGTGGAGGTAGCGCGCCTTCACGCCCGACTCGAGCAAGTAGTCCGTGAGGTCCTCCGCCATCTTCTTCGTCAGCGTCGTGACGAGGACGCGCTCGCCCACCTCTTCGCGGCGGCGGATCTCGTTCAGCAGGTCGTCGATCTGGTTGCGCGTCTCGCGAAGCTCGACCTCCGGGTCGATGAGGAACGTCGGGCGGATCAGCTGTTCGCTGATTACCGTCGAGTGCCGCAGCTCGAAAGATCCGGGCGTGGCCGAGACGAACGCGAGCTGCGGGACCTTCCTCAGAAACTCGTCGAAGCGCAGCGGCCGGTTGTCGAGCGCCGACGGCAGCCGGAATCCGTAGTCGACGAGCGTCTGCTTGCGCGAGCGGTCGCCCTCGTACATCCCGCCGACCTGCGGGACTGTCTGGTGCGACTCGTCCACGAAGACGAGGAAGTCGTTCGGGAAGTAGTCGAGCAGCGTGAACGGATGCGTCCCCGGCGCGCGCCCTTCGAGGATCCGCGAGTAGTTCTCGATGCCGTTGCAGAAGCCGAGCTCCTTGAGCATCTCGAGGTCGTACTCCGTGCGCTGCCGCAATCGGTGCGCCTCGAGCATCTTGTTCTCGGACTCGAGCTCCCGCAGCCGCTGCTCCAGCTCGTGCCTTATCTCGTCGACGGCGCGTTCGACCGTGGGCTGCGACGTCACGTACTCGGTCGCCGGCCAGATCGCAAGATTGTCCAGCTTCGCGTAGACCTCGCCGCTGAGCGGATCGAAGTGCGTGATCTGCTCCACCTCGTCGCCGAAGAACGAGACGCGGTACGCCGTCTCCTGGTTCGCGGGCTGGATCTCGACGACGTCTCCCTTGACGCGGAAGCGTCCGCGGCCGAGCACGGTGTCGTTGCGCACATACTGCGAGTCGATCAGCTTGCGCAGGAACAGGTCCCGGTCGTGCTCCTCGTTGACCTCGAGCCAGATCATCCGGTCGCGCCACTCCTCCGGCGAGCCCAGCCCGTAAATGCACGAAACCGACGCGACGACGATCACGTCGCGCCGCGTGAAGAGCGACGACGTCGCGTTGAGCCGCAGCCTCGCGATGTCGTCGTTTTGCGAGGAGTCCTTCTCGATGTAGAGATCAGCCTGCGGGACGTACGCCTCGGGCTGGTAGTAGTCGTAGTAGGAGACGAAGTACTCGACGGCGTTGCTCGGGAAGAACTCCCGGAACTCGTTGCAGAGCTGGGCGGCGAGCGTCTTGTTGTGGGCGATCACGAGCGTCGGCTTCTGCACCTGCTCGACGATCCACGCCATCGTCGCGGTCTTGCCGGTGCCGGTCGCACCGAGCAGCGTCTGGTAGCGCTCGCCGGCCAGGATCGAGCGCGAGAGCTCCTCGATCGCCGTCGGTTGGTCGCCTGTGGGCCGGTAATCGGACGATGTCGCGAACTTGGGCATCGCCGAACAAGCGTAGCCCGCGCGCTAGAGGCGACTGAGGAACGCGAGCAGTCTCGGCCACAACGCGGCCCGTGCGCGGGCGTCAGCCTCCGGCGTGCCGCCGAAGTCGTAGTAGCCCTGGTGCGCCCCGCCTTTCGTCGCCACACGGATGTTCGGAACGGGGAAGCCGACGCCGTGACCGCCGGCGGGATAGACGAGTGCGGTCACATCGCTGCGGCCGTGCTCGTGCAGGCGCCTCGCGATGTTGTCGACGTAGATGCTCGACGGCCAGACCCCGTCGCGACCGCCACCAACGGCGACCACGGGGCCGTTGATCCGCTCAACGGGAATCTCGGTGAACGGCAAGTCACGCCCACCCAGCGTCCAATCGGGCTTCGCCGTCGTCGAGTTCACGACGGAGCTCGGTACCAAGGCGATCACGCCGTGCACGAGCTTCGGGTAGACCGAGCCAAGGATGAGCGAAGCCTCTCCGCCGCGGGACGTGCCCATGACCACGACCTTGTCGGAATCGACTCCCGGCTGCCTCCCGAGCCAGCGCAAGGCGCGTGCGAAGTACTCGAGGCGAATTCCGCTGAGCGACGGCGGTAGACCCGGGAGACCGAAGTACGCAAGGGCGAGCGTCGGATAGCCGTGCGAGGCGAGCACCCTGCACACGAAACCCCCGTGGAGCCCGCCCTCCGAACCGCCGAGCGCGAGAACGGCCGGCCCCCGCCTGACCGGGCTCGAGCAGAAGGTGCCGATGAACCCAGGCCCTGCGAGAGTTTGCGCGCGCACCCGAACGTCCGGATCGAACAGGCGCCGAGTCACGGTGGTCGTCGCGACCGTTCGTCCGTCCTTGCCGAGCGCCAGCGCGATCCTTTCGAGATCCGGAGCAAGGAACGTGGCAAGGTCGGGGTCGCCTCGAAAACGCGGCGGCAGAACCGACGCGAGGAGCGGCGTCGCGTCGCCTTGCCGGAAGGGCAGGCGACTCGTCCATGTCGTGCCGTTCGCGCTCGTGATCGTCAGGGTCAGGGTCGCGGGACCGTGCAGACCGTCCGCGTGAACGCGCAAAGGCGCGTCGACGAGTCCCTCGCGTGGGACGGCCGTCATGCGCACGTCACCCGAGCCGCCGCATCCGGCGAGGAACGCGACCGCCGCGAGGAGGACGAGCCGGCGAGACACTGTTCGGTGATTATCGGCCAGACTCGACGGATGCGGCGCGCGGCTTCTCGGATCGCAATGGCGACGACGATCGCGGCACTCGCCTGCGGCTGCGCCTCGGCGTCGACGACTCCTGCAGCGCGGAAGGCGCCCGCGCCGGTGCCGCTCGCGCGGATTGTCGGTCAACTGATGCTGGTGCGGATGCAAGGACAAGCGCCGAGCTCGGCCTTTCGTGCACGCATCCGCAGAGGAGAGATCGGCGGCGTCGTGCTCTTCACCGACAACTACGGACCGGCCGGGCCTGCGGCGCTGGTCGCGCAGTTGCAGCGAATCGCGCTCGGCGCGGGGCAGCCGCGGCTCCTGATCGCGATCGACCAGGAAGGCGGCGCCATCCGCCGGCTCCCCGGAGCGCCGATGCTGACGCCCGCCCAGATGACGAACGCGCGGATCGCAGGGGAGCAAGGCCTCGCGACCGCGCAAAACCTGAAACGCAATGGCATCGGCGTCGACCTCGCGCCCGTGCTCGACGTCGGCCGCGGCGGCTTCATCACCAAGCGGACGTTCGGATCGACGCCTCTGCAGGTCGCCAACCGCGGTAGCGCGTTCGCGCGCGGACTCTCCTCGGGCGGCGTGATCGCGACCGGGAAGCACTTTCCGGGTTTGGGCTACGCCGAGACGAACACCGACAACGCGCCGACGATCATTCGCGCCACTCGACCCCAGTTGCTCGCCGACCTGCTCCCGTACGGACGAACGATCGCCCAGGGCTTGAAGATCGTGCTCGTCGGTACCGCGGTTTACCCCGCACTCGGGGACCGCCTCCCTGCCGCCTGCTCGCCGCGAATCGTGACGAGCGTGCTGCGGCATGACCTCGGGTTCGACGGCCTCGTGATCACGGACGATCTCAACACCTCGGGCGTGACGCACTTCCTTTCGACGCCGGACGCGGCCGTGCACGCCGTCGCTGCGGGCGTCGACATGGTGCTCACGGCAGGTTTGCCCAAGGAAGCCGACCGAAACTCGACGGCCGTGTACCGCGCGCTCGTCGACGCGGCCAAGAACAAGACCCTGTCGCGCCGGCGCGTTACAGAGGCGTACGCCCACGTGCTCGCGCTCAAGCGCGGCTAGGGCGTCGCGGCTGCGGCCTGCAGCTCACGGCGGCGGAAGCGATCGAGCAGCAACACGAAGACCACAGCGACCACGGTCACGCCTCCGGCGATCACGGCGAACGTGACCGTCAGACCCTCGTTCTCGAGCAGCGCGCCCGCTACGAGCACCCCGAGCGGTCCGGCGATCGTCGCGAGCGTGACGATCGCCGTCATCACCTTGGGGAAGAGCGCCGGCGGTGTACGGGTCGTGATCACGCCGAGCATCGGCGCGTTGATGAGCGGCTGGCAGACTGCGGTCAAGGCGAGCGCGGCGAGGATCGGCACGAGTGCAACGTGCGGCACGAGCACCCAGAGCGGTAGGGCGAAACCGAGGACGCCGAGCGACGCCAGGGTCAGAGCCGGAACCTTCGTCACGAGCTTGTACGCGAGCGCCGTCCCGATCAACCCGCCGAGCCCGTACGCCGCGAAGAGCCAGCCGCCGACGCGTGCGTCGTCGTACCGTTGGAACGCGAGCACGGGCAACGCCGCGCCGAGCATCTGCCCGAGCGCATTCATGAGGACAATCACGGTCGCGAGCGGCCCCATCAGCGCATCACGGAGCAGGAACGACATTCCGGCGAGGAGGCCGCCCGACTCCTCCGGTGCAGCGGCCCGCTTGCGCGCGGGGACGAACAGGAGCACGGTCACGAACGAGAACGCGAACGTCGCCGCGTCGACATAGAGGACGTTCGCCGCGCCGAGCGTCGCGATCAGGAGGCCGGCGAGCGGCGGACCGAGCAGGGCGCTCGTCTGCCCCGCGCCCTCGAGCACACTGTTGGCCTGGGCGATCGTCTGCTCGTCGTTGCCGAGCAGCTCCGGCAGGATCACCCGCTGCGACGCGAAGTAGGGCGCGTTGAAGCAGCCGAATGCGGCGACGAGGACGAGCAGCAAGGGAAACGAGAGCAGGCCGGCCGAGTTGAAGGATCGGCAATGACGCCATCAACGGCACGCGCGCCAGGTCTGCCCCCAGCATGGTCAGCCGCGCGCCGAACCGCGTGACGAGCGTTCCGCTCGGCACTCCGAGCAGCGCCGTCGGCAGGAGCTCGACGGCGAGGACGATGCCCATCTTCGCCGGCGACCCAGTCGTCACGAGCACGAACCACGGCAGCGCGAGGAACGTCATCTGCGAACCGGCGCGCGAGACGAGCTCGGCGGCGAGCAGCGCGAGCAGCGACTTGTTGCGCAGGATCACGCCGGCTGCGGGTCGGGCACTGCCGCGCGTGCGCGCAAGCGACGCGACGGCGACGCCAAGCATCGCGACCGTCTGCACGGCCGCGAACCCGACGAGCACCGGACGGGCGCCGTACGTGGAGAGCACGGGACCCGCGATGATCAGACCGAGCGGCATCCCGAGCCCCCAGATCGTCATGTTCGCGGTCATCGCCTTCGCGCGGATCGCAGGCGGCATGCGGAGCGTCATTGTCGCGTGGATCGTCGGGTTGCAGATCCCGTTTGCGATCCCGCTGGCGAAGATCGCCGCGACGAGTACCGGCGCGCCGACGTCCAGCGGCAGGATCCAGAGCGGCAGCGCCTGGAACGGCACCGACAGTGCGACGAGCCGCAGCCCGTCGATGCGGTCGGTGAGGAACCGGAACGAGGCGATGTTCCCGACGATGCACCCGGCGCCGAAGCCCGCGAAGAGAATGCCGGCGACCGTCGCGTGCGCGTCGTAGCTTTCGACGACGAGCACCGGCACGGCGGCGAAGAACGCCTGCCACGCCGCGTCGCCGGCGACGAACAGCGGGATCCACACGCGCAGCAGCGGCTCGCTCGCGAGGAAACGAAGGCCCGCGAGCAAGCCGCGCGTCTTGTCCTCGACGGGCAGCGGCCGCCGTTGTGGGACGAAGACCTGCACGAGCACGAACGAGACGACGTACGTCGCGGCGTCGATGAGGAGCACGCTCGGCGCGCCGAAGATGCCGATCAGCACGCCGGCGACCGGCGGCCCGAGCAGCATCGTCGCGCGAATGGCGCCCTGGAAGAGCGCGTTCGCCTGCGTGACGACGCCCTCGTCTTCGCCGAGCAGCTCGGGGACGATCAGCCGCTGCGCGGCGAAGTACGGGGCGCCGAAGGTACCGAGCGCGAACGCCACCGCAAGCAACACGACGAAGGAGAGGTCACCGCTCCAGTGGAGCACGGGCACGAGGAGCATCAACGGAGCGCGAATCGCGTCGGCGGCAAGCATCGTTCGACGAGCGCCGAGCCGCTGCAGGAGTGCTCCTGACGGCAGGCCCGCCGCCGTGAGCCCGACGAGCTCCGCGATCATCACCAGCGTCATCTGTGCCGGCGAGTCCGTCGTCACGAGCACGAACCACGGGAGCGCGAGCCACGTCATCTGCGCGCCCGTCGTCGAGATCACCTCGGCCGCGAGCAGCGCGCGGAGCGGCCCGTTGCGAAGAATCTCCGCGCGACTCACAGGTCGAGCTCCTGCTCGAGGTGATGAGTACCGGCGATCGGCGAGGCCAACAGGAACACGACCGAGAGCACGGCGCCGACGGACGCGAGCAGCAGCATCGGCCGCACACCGATCGCGCCTGCCAGGATCCCGCCGAGCAGCGCTCCGAACGGGCGCGTGCCGTAGTTGAAGAAGCGGGAGGCGCCGGCGAGCCGCGCGCGCAGACGGTGCGGCGTCGCGAGCGCATTGAGGCTGTTCAGGCTGACGTCGAAGAGCATCACGCCTATGCCCGACGCGAACTCGGCGAAGCCGAGGATCCCGGCCTTGACCCACGTCGGGCCTGTGGCCAGCGGAAGCAGCGCGAACGGCGCGGCGAAGAGCAAGCATCCCAGCACAGTCGTTGGCCCGAGCCCGAAGCGACGACCGATCCCGGGCGCGACCACCGCGCCGATCAGCGCGCCGCCGGCGCCGATACCCAACGTGATGCCGATCACGCCCGCCGAGAGCCCAAGCGTGCGGCTCGCATAGAAGACGTAGACCGCGGCGATCATGAACGTGAAGAAGTTCACGGTCGCCGCACAGCCGACACCTCCACGGAGCAGCGGGTGGCGCATGAGGATGCGGATCCCTTCCCACAAGCGGCGCCACGGGCTCACACCGCGTGACTCCTGAAAGGGTTCGTCCACCCGCGCTCCGCGAAGAAAGATCGCCGACGCGACGAACGAGAACGAGTCGGCGAGGATTGCGATGGGCGCCGTCAGCAGCTGCACGAGCACGCCGGCGAGCGACGGGCCTCCGACGTATGCGAGCGCGCGACTCGTCGAGAGGCGGCCGTTCGCTGCAAGCACGTGCTCGCGAGGCACCGTCGCAGTGAAAAACGAGCTGTACGAAAGATCGAAGAAGACGCTGCACGTCCCGGTGAGGAAGACGACCGCGTAGAGCTGCACGAGCGAGAGCGCGTCGAATGCGGCCGTCACAGGGATCGACACGAGGAGCGCGGCGCGCCCGATGTCTGCAGCGACCATCACGGTGCGCTTGACCGGGCGCCCGTCGACCCAGACGCCTACCGGCAGCGAGAACAGCAGGTGCGGGAGCCAGAAGAGCGCGGTCAGCACGCCCATCTGCTGCGGCGAGGCGTCGAGCGTCAGCACGGCAGCGAGCGGAATGGCGAGCGCGCTGATCTGGTCGCCGAAGACCGAGACCGACATCGCAGCCCACAGCCGCATGAACGCCGAATGACGGCGCAGCGGGATCTCGACCGGCGCGGCGAAATCGGTCACGGTGTCGCGACCGTGGTCCCTAGCGCTTCAGCCAGGGCGGGCAGAACGACGTCGAATCCGTTGTGGAGATCGGACATGACGACCGCGCCGCTCCCGTCGACCGCGGAGACGTCGAATGCGGACGTGAAGCCGTGCGCGCCGCCGAGGTGCCCGAAGCGGCGACCGTCTTCCGCAAGGAAGAGCCCGAGGCCAACCTGCTCCGGTGGCGCGAGCCCGAGACTCCGGATCGCCTCGGTGTCATCCGTTGGTGGAACCGGCGCGTGCGGTTCGATCATGAGTGCTGCCGCGTCGCGCGGCACGGGCCCGGGCCGCCCGGCTAGCGCGGATTGCAGCGCGATCGCGAAGCGGGCGAGATCGTTAGGCGTCGTCCAGAGGCCTGCGGCGGCGGCCTCGGGGTACACGTGCCAATCTTCGCGCGCCGCTCGAGCACGCAGGGACTCGGGCAGCGGCTGAGCAAACGTGCTGTCGAGCATCTCGAGCGGCGCCAGGACGAGGCGCTCTGCGAGGTTTGCGAAAGACATGTTCATCGCGTCCGCGAGCAACGCCTGCACGACGACGTAGCCGCCGCCGGAGTAGCGAAAGCTCCCGGCCCCCGCGGGATCCACCCGCACGGGCTCGTTCGCGGCCGGCGGTCGTCCGGCGAGCACATCGGCCGTCGTCGGGATGGGAGCCCCGCGCGCGTAGCCGGGAAAGAACTCGGCCGACATGCCGCTCGTGTGGCTGAGCAGCCGCCTGATCGTCACGCCCTCGGCCGGCACACGCCACGAGCGGAGGTCGTCGTTGACGTCCCGATCGAGGTCGAGGACTCCGTCGCCCACGAGCAGCAGCGCTGCCAGTGCCGTCACAGCCTTCGAGATCGAGCCGCCCTGGAAGAGCTGACCGTCCGTGGGCGACGTGCACTCGAAGCTTTCGATGACGCAGGTGCGGAGCGTCATTACGCGCGCAGAATGCGGACGTCGCCGCTCATCGAGGTCGCACGGAGCTCGACCTCGGGCCCGTCGCTCAGAACGGGCGCGTCCTCGATGTCGAGCTCGGATGTGGTGTCTCCGCTCATCGAGCGCACGTCGATCCGGACGCGCGAGCCTCTGCGAATTCCGACCGTCTGGTCGCCCGAGGCGGACTGCATGGTGACGCGGCCGGACGACACCGACCCGAGGCGCTGGTCGCCCGAGGCGGTCTGCACTGTGACCGACGCATTCGCCTCGTCCACGCTTACGTCCCCGGAAGCCGAACGGAGAGTCGCCTCGCCTTCGACGGAGCCGATCCGCATGTCGCCCGACGCCGTCGAGACCTTCGCGCCACCGGCGATCTGCTCGACGGCGACGTCGCCGCTCGCGCTTTTCACGTCGACGAATCCGGAAAGCTCTGCAAAGCGCAGGTCGCCGGACGCGAGCTCCGCCCGCAAGGCGCCGAAACGGCCGCGGCCGTCCACGTCAGCCGACGCGGTCGAGACCTGGACATCGGCGCCGTGCGGTGCAAACACCCGCAACAGGAAGTCGGCCCTGTCGAAGATAAGACCGAGGCCGCCCCGGCGCCGCGGAACGTCCACGAGGACCTCGTAGCCGTCGCCGCGCTGGCGCAGCTCGATGCGCGCGTTGTCGACCAGCTCCCGCACCGCGTCGCTCGCGCCGGTCGCGTCGAGCTCGACCGTCGTCTCGTCGCCGTCGACCGACTCGATCGCGATCTCGCCCGAGGGCACGCGCAGATCGAGCGTGAGCGTGCCCGGCGTGTGGAACGTCTCTCGCCTCATTTCCCCGACCTCACGACCGGCCGGCGCCGCCCCACGCGGCGCGGATCGCGCGAGTCGACCCGAACCTCGATGTGACCGAACAACGCTGGAAAGAACTCCATGACTCCTCCTCTCACGACTGGGCGTAACCCGTGATGCGCCGGCCCGAACGAATCGCCCGCCCGCCGCCGCTCGAGACCGAGCGCTGAAGCGCGCGGACGAGCCACGTGTTGAGCGAGACACCCTCGGCCTCGGCGGACTTCTCGAGCGCGACCTTGAGCGAATCGGGTAGACGCAGGCTGATCCGGGCGGTGAGGCCGTCCTCGGCGGCTTGCGCCTGCGGCTCCTCGCCCTCCTCCTCCACGTAGACAAGCTCGGGGTCCTGGCCCGAAAGGCGAACGTCCAGGTGACCGTTCGGGAGCTGGGACGAGACCTCGAGCGCGACCTGCGTCAGCGCGTCGATCAGACGCAGGGTCGCGGACTGCTTGACGGCTCCTTCGAGGCGGTGTGCCGCCTGGACGAGCTCGTCGCCTCCGAGCTGGGCCAGCTCGCGCAGGTCCGCCTGGAGGGCTTCGATGAACTGTGCCGTCTGCATGACAGCACTATGACATCATCAATGGCGTCTGTCAAGCGTCAATCGAATGTCACCTCGTCGTCACTCTGACATCGGCTTGAAATCGGGGATTCAGCCGCCTACGCTCGCCTTCGTGGCCCTGATTTGCGCCCAGTGCGGCCAGGAGAACCCGGACGGGTTCCGCTTCTGTGGGGCCTGCGGGGCGGCGCTCGCGGAGGCACCCCGCGCGCGCGAGGTGCGCAAGACGGTCACCGTCCTGTTCGCGGACGTCGTCGGCTCCACGGCCCTGGGAGAGTCCCGCGACCCCGAGGCGGTCCGGGCCCTGATGGCGACCTGGTTCGAGGACGCGAGGACGATCCTCGGGCGGCACGGCGGCACAGTGGAGAAGTTCATCGGCGACGCCGTGATGGCCGTGTTCGGGATCCCGCGGACGCACGAGGACGACGCCCTGCGCGCGGTGCGCGCCGCGGCGGAGCTGCAGCGGCCCGAGCTGCGGATCGGCGTCAACACCGGCGAGGTCGTCTCGGGCGAAGGCGAGACGATGGTCACAGGCGACGCCGTGAACGTTGCGGCGCGGCTGGAGCAGGCGGCCGGCCCCGGCGAGGTGCTGATCGGGATGGAGACGTTCCGCCTCGTCCGCGACGCGGTCGATGTCGAGAAGGTGCCGCCGCTCGATCTCAAGGGCAAGGCCGAGCCGGTCCCCGCCTACCGACTGCTGCAGATCGACACGACCGCAGAAGGCGTCGCGCGCCGCCTCGACTCACCGCTCGTCGGCCGCCGGCGCGAGCGCGAGCGGCTCAGCGCCGACTTCGAGCACGTCGTCACCGAACGCACGTGCCAGCTTTTCACTCTGCTCGGGCCCGCCGGCGTCGGCAAGTCGCGCCTCGTGCTCGACTTCGTCGAATCGGCCGGCGCGCGCACGGTTCGCGCCCGCTGCCTCCCCTATGGCGAAGGGATCACCTACTGGCCGCTTGTGGAGGTCGTTCTTCAGCTCGGCGCCGACCCGGACGCGATCCTCGGCTCGTCGCCGCCCGAGACGCAGCTCGCGTTCCGCCGCCTGCTGGAGAGCGCAGCCGCGGACCAACCGCTCGTCGTCGTCCTCGACGATCTCCAGTGGGCGGAGGAGACGTTCCTCGACGCCGTCGAGCACGTGGCGGACTGGTCGCGCAACGGGGCGATCTTCCTGCTCTGCGTCGCGCGCCCGGAGCTGCTCGACGCACGGCCCATGTGGGGCGGCGGCAAGCCGAATGCCACCTCGATCCTGCTCGAGCCGCTGGCGCAGGGGGACGTCGACGAGCTCCTCGACAACCTGCTCGACGGCGTCGCCCTCGACGCCGACGTCCGCGGACGCATCCTCACCTCGGCAGACGGAAATCCACTGTTCGTGGAGGAGATGGTCGCGATGGTGCGCGAGGAGGGCGGCGGTGCGCTGACGGTGCCGCCGACGATCCAGGCGCTGCTGCAGGCCCGCCTCGACCGTCTCGGTGACGACGAGCGTGCAGTGATCGAGCGCGGCTCCGTGGAGGGGGAGGTCTTCCACCAGACGGCCGTCATGCAGCTCGCACCCGAGCAGTCACGCTCGGGCGTTCCCCAGAGACTGCTCGCGCTCGTACGCAAGGAGCTGATTCGCCCGAGCGAGGGCACGCTGCCGGACGACGAGGCGTTCCGTTTCCGGCACCTGCTGATCCGCGACGCCGCCTACGACGGGCTGCCGAAGGCGACGCGCGCCGACCTGCACGAGCAGTTCGCGCTCTGGCTGGGCGAGCACGCCTCGCTCGTCGAGCAGGACGAGATCACCGGCTACCACCTCGAGCAGGCGGCCCGCTACCGGCAAGAGCTAGGAAGCGGCAACGATGCCCTCGCCGCGTCGGCTGCTGCGAGCCTGGAGCGCGCAGCGCATGCCGCCCACGCCCGGGGAGACGTGGTCGCCGCGGACAATCTCGCACGCCGCGCAGCCGACCTCTTGCCGCCGGGGAACCCGCAGCGACTCGGCATCCTCCCTTACCTCCTCCTCCTCGCGAGCGCGTCGGCGCGGTTCGACGTTGCCGAGGTGTTGGTCGACGAACTGGAAGCTTCGGACCACCCCGGACCGCAGGCTTACGGCTTGCTCTTCCGCGCCGTCCTCGAGATGGCGAGGGGCGATCTCGAGGACGTCGAAGGCCTTCGGTCGCAGTCCGAGCAGGCGATCAAGACATTTGCCGAGCTCGGGGACGAGCGAGGCATGGCAGTCGCCGAGTGGTCCCTCGGAAACACGTTCTGGTTGGAGTGCCGCGCCGAAGCCGCGGGTGCCGCCTACGCACGCGTGCGCGAGCACGCCGAACGCACCGGCGACGAGGCGCTTGTCAACGAGATGAACACGCAGCTGGCGGTCGCCGCCGTCCTCGGGCCGACACCGATGAGCGAAGCGCTTCCGAACGCAGAGAAACGCCTGGCCGCTGCAGCCGGCAAGCCTCTGGTCGAGGCGCAAGCGAAGCGCGGGCTCGGACGGCTACTCGCGCAGGTAGGGGAGTTCGACCGCGCCCGTGCGTTGATGGAGGAGGGAACAAACACGATGCGCGAGGCAGGGCTGCCGCACGCGATGGCCGGCATCCAGGCCCGTGGCTTCGTGGAACGACTCGCAGGCGACAACGAAGCTGCCGCGGAGTACCTGCGCCAGGGAGCCGAGCAGTACAGAAAGCAGGCCGACCGGCGGTTCCTCTCGACCGCGGCATTGAACCTCGTGCTCGTCCTGCTCGACCTCGACCAGGTCGACGAGGCCGAGGAATGGTTGGAGGAGGCGATTGCGGAGATGAATGCGGCGGACGTCGTGGACGTGGCACTGAGCTACGTCCTGAAGGGCCACATTGCGGCCCTCCGCGGCGACTACGAACAAGGCGTCGACCTCGCGCAGCGCGCCGTCGAGATCGCCGAGCAAACTGACTTCTTCGAGGTTCATGCGAACACGTACATCGAGCAAGGCCACGTGCTCGCGCTCGCCGGCCGGGGCGAGGATGCAGCCGCGGCCTACGAGCGCGCTCTCGCGGCCGCACGCAACAAGGGCGCGACCGCCTGGGTGACTCGGATCGATGCGTTGCTAGCCGAGCTTTGAGCCCCAGATGTCGCGGTAGATCCCCTTCAGGTCCTCGACGCGGTCGACGTACGCGCGGGTCTCGCTGAACCGGATGCCCTGGCCGTCCGCGAGCCAGCGGTCGACGTTGTTCTGCCCCGCGTTGTACGCGGCGAGCGCGGCTTGCTCGTCGTCGTACTTGTCGAGCAGGTGGCGGAGATACCACGCGCCGTAGCGCACGTTGATCTCGGGGTTGTAGAGATCCGACTGGTGAAAGTTCGTGCCGCCGGTGTGCAGCGCGATGCCGTCCGCGGTCGACGGCAGGAGCTGCATCAGGCCGATCGCTCCCGACGACGACTTCGCGTTGGCGTGGAACTTCGACTCCGTGTAGATCACCGCGGCGAGCAACGCTGGGTCGAGGTGGTAGTTGCGCGCATGACCGGTCACGATCGCCTGGTAGCGAAGCGGGTAGCGCTCTCGCTGGACGAAGTCGGGTGTCGCGAGCAGGAACCACGCGGCGACGCCCGCCGCCGCAGCGACGAGCACGGTGAGCGTTGCGAGACGCTTCACGTAGTGAGATCTTGAACCACGGACGAGACGAACTCGTCGAGGTCCTCGAGCGAACCGGTATTCACGTAGGAGTAGTCGGAGCGCTTCGTCTTCTCCTTGTCGTCGATCAGGCGCGTCTCACGGTCGCCCGGCAGCGGCTCGCGCCGCGCCTCGCGCAGTGCCTTCGGCGCCGTGATCACGACGACCTTGTCGAACCGCTCGTCTCCCCCGGTCTCGTAGAGCAGCGGCACCTCGGTCACCGCGAGCGGCGCCGTCTGCCGTTCCCGCCACTCGAGATAGTGCGTGACAACGCGCGGGTGCAGCAGCGCCTCGAGCCAGGCCAGCTGCTCGCGGTCGGCGAAGACGACCGCGGCGATGTCCGAGCGTTTCGTCGTTCCGAAGCGCTCGAGCAGCGCTCCCTCGACCTCGGGGTCCTCCTCGATCAACTGGTGGACAATCTCGTCGCTCGAGATCGTCGCCGCGCCATGGCGCGCGAACGCCCGTAGCGCCTCGCTCTTCCCGGCGCCGATGCCGCCGGTGATCGCGACGTTAAGCGGTTTCCGGCTCGTCGCGCTGTGCCGGCTCGGCTTCGGCTTCCGGCGCGCGACTTCGACTTCCGCGACAGGCTCCGCTCGGCTCGGCTCCGGCTCCGGCTCGGCTTCCGCGACAGGCTCGGGCTCCGGCTCAGCTTCCGCGACCGGCTCGGCTTCCGCGACAGGCTCGGGCTCAGGCTCTTCCTCGGCCGTCGCATCCGCGGAAGCGGTCGAGCCTTCTGCGAAGACCTCCTCGGAGAGACCGAGGTTCGGCGTCAGCTGGCTTCCCTCGTCCGCGCCCTCGTCGCCGTCGTCGCCGTCCACACGCTTCATCGAAAGGGAGAGCCTGCGGCGCTCCGCGTCGACCTCGAGGATCAGCACCTTCACGTCCTGACCCTGCGAGACGACCTCGCGCGGGTTCTCGACGTGATGCTGCGCGAGCTCGGAGATGTGAACGAGACCTTCGACGCCGGGGAGGATCTCCACGAAGGCACCGAACGTGACGACCTTCGTCACCTTGCCGTCGACGACGTCGCCTTCCTTGTACGCCTCCAGCACCTGCTGCCACGGGTCGGCCTGCGTCTGCTTGAGGCCGAGCGAGATGCGCTGGCGCTCGCGGTCGATGTCAAGAACCTTGACGTTCACGGTCTGGCCGATCTCGAGCACCTCGGACGGGTGGTTGACATGCGACCACGAAAGCTCCGAGATGTGGATCAGGCCGTCCATGCCGTCGAGGTCGACGAACGCGCCGAAGTCGACGATGTTCGAGATCTGTCCCTCGACGACGTCGCCCGGGTTGAGCTTGTCGAGGATGCGCTGGCGCTGGTCTTTGCGCTCCTCCTCCAGCACCGCGCGGCGCGAGAGGACGACGTTGTTGCGGGAGCGGTTCAGCTCGATCACCTTGCAGCGCAGCTCCTGGCCGAGGAACTCGTCCAGATCCTGCACGCGCCTGATGTCCACGAGCGACGCAGGCAGAAAGCCGCGCACGCCGAGGTCGAGGATCAAGCCACCCTTGACGACCTCGATCACCCGACCGTCGACCGGTTCCCCGGACTCGGCGGCAGTCTCAATCCGCTTCCACGCGAGCTCGAAGCGCGCACGCTTCTTGGAGAGGATCAGGCGGCCCTCGGCGTCCTCCTTGGTCAGCACGAGCGCGTCGATCTCCTCGCCGACGGCGACCTCGTCGGCCGGGTTGACCGAGCGCCGAATCGAGAGCTCGGCGGTCGGGATGACGCCTTCCGACTTGTAACCGATGTCGACGAGCACCTCGTCCTTGTCGACGCGGACGACCGTGCCGTGCACGACTTGCCCCTCGTTGATCTCGGGGAACGTCGACTCGTAATCGGGAACGAGTTCGCCGTCGGGGCCGGTCACCCAAACGCCGGGCTCGGCTTCCTGCGCAGTCACGTCTTCGGTAGCCATCGACAAAGGCCGGTCAGTATAGCCGCGGGGTCGCGAACCGACCGTGAGCCCGAGAAGACCGGCACAACGGTCCTATCCGGTTCGCGTGGAACCGGTTTTTCTTACAAACGGTTTACAACTCGCCCGCGAGTCGGACGAGCGTGGCCGCCTCCTCCTCGGTGAACGCCTTGCCGGTCTGCTTGGTGACGTTCTTCGTGAAATTGGCCAGATGCTTCTGCTTCGACTTCAGGTCGTTACGCGCCAAGGCGTTCTCGGCGGCGGCGAGGCTTCCGCACAGATCGTCGGCGAGGCTCGCATCCGAGGAGTACTCCCGCGTGAGCGCGCAGACGCTGTCGAACGTCACGGTCACGTCGACGATCGCCCGGTACTCCGTGACAGCTCCTTCGCTGTCGCGGATCTTCCCGCCCACGGACAGCGACCCCACGTCGTTCGTCGGGCAAGACGCGCTTGGGCTCGAGCCGAACGCGCCATAGCCGCTTCCACAGTCGAACGCGTACGTCAGCGTGTCGCCGGCGTCGGGGTCGATCGGATTCGTCAGGGAGAGAGTGAAGGGGAACCCGGCGAAGGATGAGGAAGGCGCGCTGAATGTTGCAGTCGGTGCCGTATTCAGCGTCAGCCCGATGACGACCGGGTCGTGGTCGGACGAACGGTACGGACCGGGGTCGTAGAACGAATTCACCTGGTTCGCGGACTTGAACTCGACGTTGTAGTCGAGCGCGATCGGCTCGTCGGCGTTGATGTGCCAGTGCGTCGTCGCCCGTGGCCTGCGCGGCGAGCGACGCCGATGCGAGCGCGTGATCCAGGTAGCCGGACTCGCCGTCGAAGACGTACGAGTACGCGTCCAGCCCGCCGAAGTGCCTGGCGAGGTTCGTGAACCCGTCGTTCGTGAACGACGTGATCGGATCCTCGAACGTGTACGAGTTCATGTCGCCGATCAGGAGGAAGTCGGAGTCGCCGCTGCCCGTCGGGTCGGTCGCGAGCCAGTCGGCGATCGCCGCTGCCGCGTTCTTCCGCGTGATGTTGCAGTTGCCCTGGCCGTCTCCGGTGTCGGGGTCTTGGACGTCGTTGCAGTCGGAGCCCTTCGACTTCAGGTGGTTGACGACGACCGTGAGCTTCTCGCCGTTCGAGTTCTTCTGGAACGTCTGCGCGAGCGACGGCCGGTTCTTGGTGTCGATGAAGCGCGGATCGGTGCGCGGACGTGATGATCTTGTACGCGCCCACCGGCGTCACACTCGCCGGCTTGTAGATCAGCGCGACCTTGATCTCGTCCGTGCCGATCACGCCGGTGTCGATGAACGCGTACGTGCCGGCGCCCATCGCCGCGTTCAGCCCGGCTACGAGCTCCTCGATCGCGCTGTGCGGCGGCGCGTCGTTCTCGATCTCCATCAGGCCGACGATGTCGGCGTTCATCGCCTGCAGCGCGCTGACCTCCTTCGCCTTCTGGCGGTCGAGCTCGAACTGCGTGTTCGCGCCGCTCGACGTCGGGAAACCGCCGCCGAGGCCGTCGCCGTTGAAGAAGTTGAGGACGTTGAACGAGGCGACTCTGAGGTTGCCGCCGACCGCGTCCGGTGCGGACGTCCGCGGATTCGCCGCAGTGAACGAGACTGGGCCGACGGGCTGCACGCGGTACGTCGAGAAGCGCTCGTCGAACACGCCGTCGAGACCATCCACCGTGTAGCCCGAGCGGAGCGTGTTCGCCGCCGAGAGCCCGCCGGTGGGATAGATCGTCGGGTCGATGTTCTGCTGGTTGTTGCCGTCATCGAGGACGAACGACCGGCGCCGGTTCAAGTCCTCCTGCGCGATCGCCGCCGCGCCGGGCGTCGCCACCGCTGTCGGCGTGTAGAGACGGCCCCCCTCGGCGAGGCGGACCTCGCCGAAGCGAGCGAGCGTGAACGTCTCGTTCGCGGTGAGCGTCTGCGAGAAGTGCACGCGCATGCCCTCGTAGCGCTCGAAGTCACTCATTGCGCTCACGGGTAGCGTCAGAGTCGTCGGCGTGACGGTGTTGCCGGTGGAGCAGATGCTCACCGAGCTGACGCTCGAGAGCTCGGTGAGGCTCGATGTCTGCGTGACGAACTCCGTCACCGTGCCGCGTGCGCGCACGACATCGCCGACGGAGACGTTCGTGAGCGGGCTGAAGACGAAGATCCCCTCGGACGTCGCCGGATCCGCGTCCGCGTCGCTGTCCTGCTCCTGGAGATAGAAGCCTGCGAACTGGCCGGCCGCCTGGTAGTCGCCGACGACGACGCCCTCGATCGACACCGAGGATCCCGTCAGCGGGCTCGTTGCGCCGTTGCCCTGCACTGTGTGGATGAACGTCGCCGGGTCGCCGCAGACGGATTCGTCGGCGGTGGTGAAGCCGAAGACGTGGTCGGCCGCCATCGTGTCCGGCGGATCGACCGTGTCGAGATCGGATACCTGCGCGCCGACGACCGTGACGGTGCACGATTCGAGCGACGCGAAGTTCACGTCCGGGTTCAGCGTGAACTGATAGTTGCCCGCGTTCGAGCTGACCGCGGCCGTGTGCGAACCGCTCGTCGCGCACGAGATCGTGAACCACGATCCGGTCGGGCTCACCGGCTCGGAGAAGTTGATCGTGATGTTCGCGCCCGTCCCAACGTCCGACGTGCCGTTGGCCGGCGTCGTCGATGCCACGGTCGGCGACGGGTCCGTCGTGCCGCGCGGATTCGGGGCGCCCGCTGTGAAGTCGGCCGAGTTGTTGTTCGTGTCCGTCGCTCCGCCGTTCGCGCGCGAGTCGGAAGTTGTGTTCGTCAACCCAGGGGCAGGCAAGGTCTCAAAGCAGTTCGCTGTGCTGCCGTAGCCGACGAAGTCGATGATCGCTCCACCGGCCGGACAGGCGCCGGCGAGCGCAGTCGCGTTCGAGAGCAGCGCGACCTTCCCCGCGGTCGCCGACATTGCGATTCCGCCGGCGGCGTCCGGCCCGGGCAGCGGAAGATCGCCGCCGGAGCCCGCGCCTTCCTGCACGAGGTAGTAGCCGCCCGGCGCAATCGTCCCGCTGAGCGCCGTCGTTTGCCAGCTCGTCCCGGCAGCGGCTGCATACTGAACGGACCAGCCGGCGAGATCGATCGCCGAGCCCGTTCGGTTGTAGAGCTCGATGAAGTCGTTCTTGAACGTAGCGCCCGAGTTGCCGCCGCCGCCGTAGAGCTCGCTGACGACGACGTCGCCCGGACCGACCGTCGACGGCGCGGTCACGGTCAGCGCGATCGAGGCGGATCCCGACCGGAACTGCGCGTCGGTGATCGTAGCGGGCACCGTTTTTGCTCCCGGCGTCGTCGCAAGCGGTATGGCCGCCGAGAAGCTGAACACGTTGTCGCCCGCGGTGACGTCGCCGTTCGTCGCGTTGTCGAAGAACTGCTGCGTCGGGGAGCCGTTGATCGAGGTGAGGTCGCCGCTGACGGCGAGGCCCGTGCTCGCGGGGCCGGTGCCAGGAGTGACCGTGACGGTCAGCAGCGTCGAGCCGCCTGCGGTGACGGTCGACGGGCTCGAGGCGCCGACGCCCGAAGGGCTCGTGGAACCCGTCGAGACGCAGGTCGAAAGCGTGTTCTGCGGGTTGTTCGGCGTGACGATCGCGAAGTCAGCCGAGTTGTCGTCGGTGTCCTGGCCGTTCCCGGAAGCGCCGCCGGGCTTGCGCTCGTAGCCGCGGTCCACGTTCGTCGTGAGCGGCGTCAGCGTGGCGCCTTCCTTGTAGAGCGAACCGGTGCTCATGCCGACCTGGTCGACAACGGTGGTGTCCGCGAGGGTGAGCGCGATCCCGCCGTCGTCCGTGATGCCCGTCGTAAACGTCCGATCGCCCGCGACTGAACCGCTGTACCCCGTCGTCGGCGTCGCGTTTGTCAGGAGGTAGTGGCATCCCGCCGCGAGCGTCGTCGGGGACGGGATCGTCGCCCGCGTGCTCACGGTTCCCGCGTTGTTCGAGCCCCTGACCAGCCAGCCGCCGATATCGACGTCCGCACCGGTCGCGTTGTACAGCTCGATGAACTCGTCGTTTCCGCCAAGCGGTCCGCGGGTGCGGAACTCGCTGATGACGACGCCCTGCGCGGAGACGGTTGTCTCGGCCGCAGCGCCACCAACCAAGACGACAAGCGCGCACAGCGCGCCGAGGACGATCCGACGACTCACGAGTGGCCTCCCCTGTTTTGAAACCAGCCCAAAACGACCGGACGATCCTACTGCCTTTTTCGGGCCTGCCTGGTTAAGACTTGGCCTCGGCCCAGTTGTCGCCCGAGCCGATGTCCACGGCGAGCGGAGGATCGAGCGGATACGCGCCGCACATCTCCTCGCGCACGAGCGTGCGCACCCCGCTCACCTCTGCGTCCGGCACCTCGAGCAGCAGCTCGTCGTGCACCTGCAGCACGAGCCGCGCGGCGCGCCCTTCACCGCGCAGCCGCTCGTGGATGTGCAGCATCGCGACCTTGATGATGTCGGCGTTCGAGCCCTGCATCACGAAGTTCACCGCGAGGCGCTCGCCCAGCTGGCGCGTCTGCCGGCTCGATGCGCGGATCTCCTGCACCGGCCGTCGCCGCCCGAGCAGCGACGTGACGTAGCCGTCGCGCGTCGCCTGCTCTTTCGTCCGCTCGATGAAATCCTGCACGAGCGGGAAGCGCGCGAGGTACGCGTCGATGTACGCCTGAGCCTCCTCGCGCGGGATCTCCAGGTTCTCGGAGAGGCCGAACGCGGAGATGCCGTAGACGATGCCGAAGTTGATCATCTTCGCGACGCTGCGCTCGGCCGGCGTCAGCTTGCCCGGCTCGACGCCAAGCACTTCGGCCGCCGTCGCGGTGTGGATGTCGTCGCCGCGCTCGAACGCCTCGCGCAGCTTCGGCTCGCCGCTCACGTGCGCGAGGATGCGGAGCTCGATCTGCGAGTAGTCCGCGCTCATCAGCCGGTGACCCTGCTCGGCGATGAACGCGCTGCGGATCTCGCGGCCGAGGTCGGTGCGGATCGGGATCGCCTGAAGGTTCGGGTTCGTCGTCGACAGCCGGCCCGTCGACGCAACCGCCTGGTTGATCGTCGTGTGCAGGCGGCCGTCCGGGCCGAGCATCGACGGCAGCGGCCCGAGGTACGTATTCAGAAGCTTCGAGTACTCGCGCCACTCCTCGATCACCTCGACGATCTCGTGCTCGTGGCGGATCGACCGCAGCACGCGCGTGTCCGTGGAATAGCCGGTCTTGCCCTTGCGGCCGGGCGTCAGGCCCAGCGTTTCGAACAGGATCCGTGCGACCTGCGGCGTCGAGCCGATCATGAACTCCTCGCCGGCGAGCTCGTAGCTGCGCGACTCGAGCTCCTCGACACGGTCGGCGAGGCGCGCGGTGATCTCCCCCATGCGGTACGTGTCGATCTTCACGCCCGCGTCCTCCATCGCGGCGAGCACATGCGTCAGCGGCAGCTCGACGTTGCGGTAGAGGCGCTCGACGTCGCGTTCACGCAGCCGGTCGACCATCAACGGCGCAAGGCGGCGCGGCGTCTCGGCGGCCTTCACGAGCGCGGTCGTCTCTTCGTCCACAACGGGGTCGGGAATCACCTCGACGCCGTACTCCGCGGCGAGATCGTCGAGGAGGTACTCCGCCCGGCCGGGCTCGATCAGGTACGCGGCGAGCATCGTGTCCTCGAGCGGTTCGACGCGCTGCGTCTTCGCGTCGTGCGCGATTACGCGCTCGTCGACGCGCAGTGGGCGAGTGCCGATCACGACTCCCTCGTCACCTGCGGCGGCTGCACGATCGGCGAGGAGTGCGTAGCCGTCACCTTCGACGGGCATGACGATCCCCTCGCGCCACCCCACGTGCGTGCCGACGACCTTCGGCCGCTCGGCGGCCGGCACCGCCTCGTCCAGCAGGTCGATCCGGTTGAGGAGGTTCCTGAACTCGAAGCGCCTGAACATCTCGCGCAGCTGCGAGCGGTCAGGCGGCGCAAGAACGAGCTGCGACGGATCGAGGTCGATGTCGAGGTCGCGGCGCATCGTTGCGAGCTCTTTCGACTCGCGTGCGACATCGGCGTGCTCGAGGATGTTCTTGCGGCGCGCCGGCGAGAGCTCCTCGGCGTGCTCGATCACCTCCTCGACCGAGCCGTACTGCGAGATCAGCTGGCCCGCCGTCTTGTCGCCGATGCCCGGAACTCCGGGGATGTTGTCCGACGTGTCGCCCTTCAGCCCGATGAAGTCGGGCACCTGGTCGGGGCGGATGCCGTACCGCGCTTCGACGCGCTCGGGCGTGTACACGTGCGGCTCCTGCACCCCGCGCGGCGTCATCATCAGGCTGACGTTCTCGGTCACGAGCTGGAACGCGTCGCGGTCGGTGGAGACGACGCACGTCTTGATCCCTGCCTCGTCGGCGCGCGTCGCGAGCGTCGCGATCACGTCGTCCGCCTCCCACCCCTCGAACTCGAGATTCTGGTAGCCGAACGCCTCGACGATCGGGCGGAAGTACGGGAACTGCTCGCGGAGCAGGTCCGCCATCTGCTTGCGTCCTTCCTTGTAGACCTGCGTCGTCGCGATCGCGGCGCGCTCGGTCGGCCGCGTGTCCCAGGCGACCGCGACCGCCTTCGGCTTGTAGTCGGTAAGGAGCTTGAAGAGCATGTTCGTGAAGCCGAGCAGGGCATTCGTCGGGAAGCCGTCGCTCGTCGCGAGCTCCTCCGGGAGCGCGAAGTACGCGCGGTAGGCGAGGTTGTTGCCGTCGACGAGGAAGAGCTCGCTGTCGCGCACGGGGCCGTCGTCGAGCTGCAGCTCCGTTCCTTCGACTGTTTTGGGCACAGTCCAACGGTAACGTCTTGGCGCGATGATCCGGCGCTTCACGGACAGCGACGTCGGCCCCGCCGCGGAGATGCTCGCGGAGCGACACGCGCGGCATCTCGAGGCCGAGCCGCTGCTTCCAGCCGAAGTCGATTTTCGCGCGCAGATCGAGAGCGAATGGGGCGTCGAGGGCTCCAGCGGCGTCATCTCGGAGCACGGCTATCTCTTCGCGCGCCCGCTCCCGTATGGGCAAAGCGACCTGACATGGATGGTCGCCGGGATCGGCGGCCACGCGGTGTCGGGCGACCCGGAGCACGCGCGCGACCTGTACGCCGTTGCTGCAGCCGCGTGGGCCGAGGCCGGACACGAGCGCCACGGCGTCTTCCTCCCCTCGCACGAAGGCGCGTTCGTCGACGCCTGGTTCCGGCTGAGCTTCGGCGCATCGGGGGTGCTCGCGATGCGCGAGACGGTGCCCGAGCCGCCGGCTGCTCCCGCTGTCGCCATCCGCGCGGGATCGCCGGAGGATCTCGAGGTCGCCGCACAGCTCGACATGGCGATGTCTACGTCGATGGAGCCCTCACCGAGCTTCTCGCAGCTGGGCTCGTCCACGCACGAGCAGCTCGTCGAGGAATGGCGCGACACGTGGGAAGAGGAAGAGTTCGTGCACTTCGTCGCCGAGCTCGACGACCGTGCGGTCGGGCACATCCTGCTCTACAAGCGGCCGCACGATCTACGGGTGCCGACGGACTCGATCGACCTTGCGGCCGCGTCGACGTTCCCCGAAGCGCGTGGATGGGGCGCGGGACTGGCGCTGACCGAGCACGTCCTCCACTGGGCACACGAGCACGGCTACCCGACGATGACCACCGACTGGCGGATGACGAACCTGCTCGCGTCGCGGTTCTGGCCGAAGCGAGGCTTCAGGCGCACGTTTCTCCGGCTGTACCGGGCGCTCCCCTGACGCGCATTCCGCTCCTCGCGGGCTCCAGGATCGCCGTCGTCAACGCGGGCGACGACGCCGTCGTGCTCGCGCCGCCGCCGCCGCGCGATCCAGTGGCTGACGTCGCCGGCGCGGTTCGCGACTCGCTGCGCTTTCCGCTCGCGGGCGAGCCACTCGAGAGCCTCGTGCCACGCCGAGGGCGCGCAACAGTCGTGATCGAGCCGACGGCGCAACCGATTCCAGGAACGCGGGTGGATCCTCGCTCGGCCGCGCTCGCCGTAGCGATCGACGAGCTCGAGCGGTCGGGCGTTCCCTCCGAGCGGACGACGATCCTCGTTGCAGGCGGCCTCGCGCGGCGCACGGCCGAGCGCGACGTCGACCAGTTCGTGCCTCCGGCGTTCGCGCGCCGCTTCCGCGGCTCGGTCGAGGTGCACGACGCTGAGTCGCCGGACCTCGTCCCGCTTCCGATCGAGGGACGGGACGTGCGCGTCCATCCCACGCTCCTCGAGACGGATCTCGTGCTCACGGTCAGCGCCGCAGAAACGGTGCTGCACGGCGGGCCGAGCCTGCTCGTCGGGGCGTCCGATCCGAGGACGATCCGCTCTGCCGACGCGTACTCGCTGCTCGAGACCGCGGCGTCGCCGGGCTGGCAGCTCGGCGTGGCGCTCGAGCGCGCGCTCCGCCAACGCGTCGCCGTCGTCGGCACGTCGCTCGTGCACACGCTGCCTCGTCTGACTGGAATGCTGCGCGGCTATCCGTACGACGACGAGTCGCTCGAACGACTCGTCGGCTCGCCCGTGCGCCATCTCTTCGGCGCGCTTCCAGGCGTCGTCCGCCGGCGTGCGCTGAAGGCGATTCCCGGTTCGCGAGGCATCTCCGCCGCGTTCTCGGGGCCGCCCTCGGTCGCGCACGCCGAGGCGCTGCTGCGCGGCACCGAGGAGCGCGCGCGCTCTCTCGGCGAGCCTCTCGACGCCGTGTGCCTCGGCATTCCGGGCACGACGCCGTACCTCCCGCGCGAGCGGCCCAACCCGCTGCTCGCCGCTTACCTCGGCCTCGGCCTCGCACTGCGGCTCTGGCGCGACGCGTTCCCGGTCGTCGACGGAGGCACGGCGATCCTCGCCCATCCGTTCGAGCGGCGGTTCGCGCATCCCAGCCAGCAGCCGTACCGCGATTTCTTCCGGGCCATTCGCGCCGGGTCGGCTCGGGAGCTGGACCTGATGCAGGAAGCCGAGCGGTCCGCGGCGGGCGACGCGAAGGCGATCGCGGCGTACCGCAACAGGCGCGCACACCATCCGTTGCTGCCGTTCGCCGACTGGGGCGCGTGCGCGCCGGCGCTGGGCCGCCTCGGCGCCGTGTTCGTCGCCGGCTGTCGCGACCACGACGCGGCGCGTGCGCTCGGCCTCGTGCCGACGCACGGCATCGGCGCAGCCGTGCAGATGGCGGAGGGTCGTGCCGGACGGCCGTTGCGCATCGGCTTCGTGCTCGCGCCGCCGTACTTCCCGTTGCGCGTGCGCCCGTGAAGTTCCGCTGCGCAGAGCTGTCGCTGGAGCTTGACGAGCCGCTCATGGCGACTGCGCCCGTGGCCCCTCGCTGGGAGCTCGTCGAGCGCGCCAAGCCGTGGGGACCCGACCACGGACTCGTGGCCGAGGGCGCCAAGGTGCTGCTCGTCCGACGTTTCAGTGACGCGCCGACCTCGTCGGAGCGCCGTTACCTCGTGTGCACGAACGGCGCGCGCGACCCCTGTTGCGCGATCCGCGGGCCTGCCGTTGCGCAGGCGCTCGAGCGCATACGGCCCGGGCAGGTGTACGAATGCTCGCACCTGGGCGGGCACCGGTTCGCCGCAAACGTGCTCGTGCTCCCGGACGGCCTCTGCTTCGGCCGCCTTGACGCGCGCTCCGCGCCGGCGCTCGCCGACGAGCTCGACGCGGGACGGCTGCCGCTCGAGCATCTCCGCGGACGAACCGCCTTCGAGCTCGAGCAGCAGGCTGCAGAGATCCTCGTTCGCCGCGAGCTCGCACTCGCCGGGCTCGCCGATTTGACCCTCGTCGAGGGCACGACGTTCAGGCTTCCGGACGGGCGCCGTGTCACCGCCGTCGTGCGGGGCGAGCAACTCGAACAGCACCGCGTCTCCTGCCGCAACGAAAAGATGGAGGCCGCGGTTCGCTGGGAGCTCGAGGAGCTAGTCCTCGCCTAGGTACGTCTTGCGCACCTGCTCGTTCTGGCGCAGCGCCTTCGCGTCGTCGGCGAGCGCGATCTTCCCCGTCTCGAGCACGTAGCCGCGGTCGGCGGTGTCGAGCGCCATGAGCGCGTTCTGCTCGACGAGCAGGATCGGCGTCCCCTGGTCGTTGATCTCCTTCACGATCTCGAAGATCTTCTCGACGAAGATCGGCGCGAGACCCATCGACGGCTCGTCGAGGAGGAGCAGCTTCGGCCGTGCCATCAACGCGCGCCCGATCGCGAGCATCTGCTGCTCGCCGCCAGACATCGTGCCCGCCTTCTGAGTGCGCCGTTCGGCGAGGCGTGGGAAGAGCGAGAACACGCGGTCCATGTCCTCCTTGATCTCGCTGCGGTCCGTGCGCTGGAACGCGCCCATCTCGAGGTTCTCGGTCACGCTCATGCGCGGGAACAGTTTGCGGCCCTCCGGAGACTGCGAGATGCCTCGTTTGACGATCTGATGCGGCGGCATCGACGTGACGTCGGTTCCCTGGAAGAAGATCTTGCCGTTGCGCGGATGGTTGAGCCCGTTGATCGAGCGCAGCGTCGTCGATTTGCCGGCGCCGTTCGCGCCGATGAGCGTGACGATCTCGCCGTCGTGCACGTCGAGCGAGATGCCCTTCAGCGCCTCGATCGAGCCGTAGAACGTGTGGACGTCCTCGATGCGAAGAACCGGTTCGCGCTCAGCCACCGGAGACCGCCGCGCTTCCCAGGTAGGCCTCGATGACGCGCGGATCGCGCTGCACTTCGCGCGGCGTGCCCTCGGCGATCTTTGCGCCGTAGTCGAGGACCGTGACGTGGTCGGAGACGCCCATCACGACCTTCATGTCGTGCTCGATCAGCAACACGGTCAGGCCCTGCTCGGTGCGAAGCTTCTCGACGAACTGCGTGAACGCCACCGTCTCCTGGGGATTCATGCCTGCGGTCGGCTCGTCGAGGAGAAGCAGCTTCGGCTCGGTCGCGAGCGCGCGAGCGACCTCGAGCCTCCGCTGGTCGCCATAGGAGAGGTTCTTCGCGAAGTCGTGCTCGACACGCCCAAGGCCTGAGTACTTGAGCAGCTCGTCGCCGCGCTCGCGCGCCCTCGCTTCCTCCCTGCGAACGTTCGGCGTCTTCAGAACCGCAGTCAGGACGTTTCCCTTCAGCCGGGCGTGCATGCCGACGAGCACATTCTCGAGCGAAGTCATGTTCTGAAAGAGGCGGATGTTCTGGAAGGTGCGGCCGATGCCGCGCTCCGTGAACGCGTGTGGCGGCTTGCCGGTCAAGTCCTCGCCGGCGAACACGATGCGGCCGGCCGTCGGCTTGTACACGCCCGTGAGCATGTTGAAGAACGTCGTTTTCCCAGCCCCGTTCGGGCCGATCAGGCTCGCGATCTGTCCCACTTCGATCTTGAAGTCCACGCTGTCGACCGCGACTAGGCCCCCGAACTCCTTGCGCAGCCCCGTGATCTCGAGCAGCGCCATCAGCCGCCGGGCCCGGACACGTCGTAGAGCGGTTCGTCGTGCACGCCCTCGTGGAACTCCGCGGCCCGACGACGGCTCGGTATCAGGCCTTCGGGTCGCACGAGCATCACGATGACGAGGATTAACCCGAAGATCCCGAAGTTGTACAGCGGTACGTCGACCGGTTTGTGCCAGACCTCGACCGCCGTGCCGCCTGGCCCGAAGTGTCCGTTGAGCCAACCGCCGATGTTCGACAGCCCCTCCTGGTTCAGATACGCGAGGAAGCACGCGCCGAAGATCACTCCAGGGATGTTGCCGATGCCGCCGAGAATGATCATGCAGAGGATGAACACGGAGATGTTGAAGAAGAAGTCGTCGGGGAACGTCGCGGACTTGAAGCTCGCGAAGTACGCGCCGGCGACGCCGCCGAAGAAGGCGCCGGTCGCGTACGACCACGTCTTGGTGCGCATGAGCGGCACGCCCATCGCAGCTGCCGCGATCTCGTCCTCGCGAATCGCTATCCACGCCCGCCCGAGGCGGGAATCGCGCAGGCGGACCGAGCAGAACACCGTGAAAAGGACGAGCAGCAGCGCGGTCCAGTAGAACGCCTTGTAGAAGTCGGCCGTCTGTAGATAGAGGTAGTTGGCGGGGAGGCCGGTGTGCTCGGAGATGAAGTTGCCGAAGCCCGGGCCGTCGATCGGCGTCAGGCCCTGCGTCCCACCCGTGAGGTTGAAGCCGGTGCCGAAGAAGTTGTCGCCGTTACGCGCGATCTGCGGGATGATCTCTCCGAAGCCGAGCGTGACGATCGCGAGGTAGTCGCCGCGGAGGCGAAGCGTCGGCAGGCCGATCAGCACGCCGACGAACGCCGTCACAAGCCCGGCGGCGGGCAGGATCAGCCAGATCGAGATGTGAAAACCGGGCGCCGACGGCGTGATTCCGACGGCGCCGAAGTGGATCTTGCGATCAGCGAACTGCGATGACGCGAACCAGCCTGCCATGTAGGCGCCCATCGCGTAGAACGCGACGTAGCCCAGGTCGAGCAAGCCCGCGTAGCCCACGACGATGTTCAGGCCGAGGGCCATCATCGTGAAGATCATCATCACGACCATCGTGTCCATCCCCGGCGCGGGGCCGAAGATCGGCGACCCGAACAAATTCGTGTAGTAGAACGGGTACAGGACGGCGAGCACGAGGAAGACGAGCGGCACGATCCACTGGCCGAAGGGCAGCCGCCGCCACGGGATGATGAGGACGGCGATCACGATTCCGGCGGCGTAGAGCGCGGTCGAGTTCCACACGCCACCGATCGCGATCAGGATCAGGCCGACCGCGACCCAGAAGAGGGTCTTGACGGCACGACGCGCGGTCCGGTCCAGCGCCAGCCAGCGGTCCTTGCCGAAGCCCAGCCGGCCGAGCAGCGCCCACCAATGCGCCGAGATCCAGCGGCCGGCCCTACCCATCAGGCCCCCTCAGGCGTCCGCTCCCCGAGCAGCCCCTCGGGACGGAAAACCAGGATGAGGATCAGGATCGAGAAAACGATCGACTGTGTCCAGTCGCTCCCCGGCGAGTGCCAGGCGAGACCCTCGTTGAACGCCTGGATGAAGCCGATGATGAGCGCCCCGAGGACGGCTCCCGGGAGATTGCCGATCCCTCCGAGCACTGCAGCGGTGAAGGCGATCAACCCGAGCTGGAAGCCCTGGTCGTACCGCACCTGGGTGAAGTAGAGCGCGTAGAGCAGCCCGGCCGCGCCGGCCAGCGCACCCGCGATCAGGAACGTGAACGAGATCGTCCTGTTGACGTTGATGCCCATCATCGCGGCGGCGTCCTTGTCCTGGGCGGTTGCGCGCATCGCCTTCCCCTGCTTGGTGCTCCGGACGAGCCACATGAGCGCGACGAGAACGGGCACGGTGATGATCACAACGATCAGCTTGTTCCAGGTGTAGACGACTTCGCTCCCACCGAGCGCGACCCGGAACACCTCGCTGCGGGGAAGGATCGCCGGCAGCGACACGTATTCGGGCCCCTTCCACGCAAGCGCAATGTCCTGAAGGATGAACGACATGCCGATCGCGGTAATCAGCGGCGCAAGCCGCGGCGCTCTGCGTAACGGCTTGTAGGCGACGAACTCGATCGTCGCGTTGAGCGCTCCGCAGGCGACCATGGCCACGAGGAGCGAGACGATGATCGCCGGCGCGAGCGACCCGAACGACGCGCTGGCCTGCAGGTTGAACGCGGTGAGGATCGTCGCCGAGATCATCCCGCCGAGCATGAACACGTCGCCGTGCGCGAAGTTGATCAGCTCGAGGATGCCGTAGACGAGCGTGTAGCCGAGCGCAACGAGCGCGTAGACGGCTCCGTTCGTGAGACCGATGAAGAACACGGTTACGAAGTCCGCCGGGTCCTTCGCAAGATTTACGATCAACCAGACGAGCAGCAGCCCGACGAGGATCGCGGCGAACATCGGCATGATGTATCCGCTCGCCGGACGACGAAGGCGGATCGTCGTGTCTCGGGTTGCCTCGCTGGTCACCGCATTGCGACGGCGCCGGGCAACAGGTGCCCGGCGCCGTCCATCTTCCCTCCGCCTTCTATTCCTAGGAGGTCAGGCTCTTCGCCGGAACGATGGTCTTCAGCGGGTTCAGCTTCCCCGCCTTCTGCTGGTAGATCGTGATCGGGTTGAGGCTCGTGTCGCCCTTGTCGTTGATCGTGAAATCGCCGATGATCCCGTTCTTCACCGCCAGGCCGAAGAGTTGCTTGGCGACGTCGGCCCGGGTCATGTTGGTTGCCTTGGCGATGGCGTCGAGCATCACGAGCATCGCCTGCGCGCCGTACTGCGAGTACGGATTCGGTGTTGCACCGATCTGCTTGCCGAAGTCGGTGACGAAGGTCTTGCCCTCGCCCTTCAGCCCCGTCGGCGGCTGGCCGGCGACGCTGACATAGGAGTCGTCGAACGTGCTGCCGTTGGACTTCGGATCGGAGAAGCCGTCCGGAGCGATGAGCGTCGCGTTCGGAACACCGGACTTGAGATCCTTGATCAGCTTCGCGCCGTTGTTGCAGATGATCCCGCCGAGGAAGACGCCGTCGGCGCCGCTCTGCTTGATCGTGTTCGCGAGTGCCTCGTAGCTGGATTGCTTCGCGTCCCAGCCCTGGAATCCGGCGACCTGCAGGCCGAGCTTCTTCGCCGCGCCCCTGAAGGTCGTCGCGACACCAAAGCCGTACGTCTGCTTGTCGTTGAGGATGAAGATCTTCTTCAGGCCGATGTCCTTCGCGAACTGCGCGTCTGCGGGACCCTGGATCTGGTCGTTCGCGACGACGCGCGCGTAGTTGCGCGTGCCGGTCGGGTAGTACTTGTCAGGCTCGCCCGGCTCGGCGCCGGGGCCGTTGGTCGTCAAGCCCGGGCTCGTGTTGGCCGGGCTTACCATCCCCAACGGGCCGGGGTTCGCACGGTTCAGCACCGGGACGATGATCTTCGCGCAACCGGAGTTGAACGTACCCACGACGCCGATGACGCTCTGGTTCCCGGCGTACGAGCGCGCGTTCGCCGCACACTTGGCCGAATCCCACGCGCCGGCCTGCGCGGTGGAGTCGTCACACGACTGGTAGCCGATCTGCTTTCCACCGGCCTCGAAGTTGCGCGACTTGAGGGCAAACTTGATCGCCTGGACCATCTCTGTCGTCTGCGCGCGACCGGCGCCCTGCAGAGGCAGGTCGGACGCGATGATGAAGTCGGGCTGGCTGCTGCCCTCGTAGTAGATGCTGGAGCACGACGACGCCGGAAGCGCGGTGACGTTGCCTCCGCTGGTGCCGGTCGTGGTTCCACTCGAATTGTTGCCGCCGCCGCCGCAGCCGGCCGCTGCGAACGCAAGCGCGACGAAGATGCCGAAGAGCGTTACTGCTTTGAAACCTGTTCTCACGCTTCCTCCTCTTTCGGCCGTTTCCGACGTCCGCGGTTTCTGATCGGGGGAGTATCCGGTCTGCGCGGGCGACTTGCAAGCGAGACCGGCGAGAGTGCCGCCCGTGCCGACGGGACGTCCGATTCCTCGTACCATTGGACGGCGCGCCGAAGTGGCGGAACTGGCAGACGCGCCGGACTCAAAATCCGGTTCCCTTCGGGGAGTGTGGGTTCGATTCCCACCTTCGGCACTAGAGGTTTGATGTGAAATTCCGGTGCCTCTGGGGAAGGCACAGACCAAGCAGTTGAGTTCGATCCGGCTCAGATGCGCCGCGTCTGGGTCGCCATCCAGAGGTGGCGGGAGTTTCGCATCAAGCCTCTACGTCTTTCTAGGATGCCCCGGTGCGCGCAGGGATCCTGACCGGCGGGGGCGACTGCCCGGGGCTGAACGCGGTAATCCGGGCCGTCGCACGGCGCCTGCATGCGAGCGGCTGGGAGGTGATCGGCGTCCGCGAAGGCTGGCGCGGGCTCGTCGAGGGCAAACTCGAGCAACTCGGCCCGCGGGAGGTGTCCGGGATTCTTCCCCGCGGCGGAACGATCATCGGCACGTCTCGGACGAATCCGTACAAGTTGGACGGCGGGGTCGACGCCGTGCTCCGCACATTCGAGGAGAACGCCTTCGATGCCCTCGTCGCGATCGGCGGCGAGGACACGCTCGGTGTCGCGGCACGCCTCCACGAGGAACACGATTTTCATGTCATCGGCGTGCCCAAGACGATCGACAACGATCTCTCCGGAACGGATTACACGTTCGGCTTCGACACCGCCGTGTCGATATGCACGGAGGCAATCGACCGACTGCACACGACTGCGGAGTCGCACAACCGCGTGATGGTGCTCGAGGTCATGGGACGTCACACCGGCTGGATCGCCGTGATGAGTGGCATTGCCGGCGGCGCGGACGTCATCCTCATTCCGGAGCATCCGATAACCGTCGAGGACGCGTGCGCCGAGATCACTCGACGGCACTCCAGAGGCAAGGACTTCTCGATCGTCGTCGTCTCCGAGGGGTACGAGCTGACTTACAGGTCGGGTGAGAAGCGACAAGTCACTCAAGAAGCGGCCACCGATGAGTTCGGCCACCTTCGATTCGGCGGAATCGGTGATGCCCTCGGACGCGAAATCGAAGCTCGGACCGGCTACGAGACGCGCGTGACCGTGCTCGGGCACGTCCAGCGCGGCGGTTCTCCCACGCCTCGGGATCGTGTCCTCGCAACACGCTACGGGCTGAAGGGCGCTGACCTCGTCCTCGCCGGCTCGTGGGGCCGGATGGCCGCGCTGCAGGGCGACTCGATCGTGGATGTGTCGCTGCAGGAGGCGACTGCGGAACTGAAGACTGTCCCTCCAGCCTGGTACGACGTCGCCAAGGCGTTCTTCGGCTAGACCCGAAGCTCGGCTAGAGGAAAGGCTCGGTGCCGTCGAGGCGGCACGAGGAAGTTCTGCCGGTGCGTCGTCTGTAGCACCGAGTTGATTCCCTGGCCGCGATCGCGCGGGGGAAGGTCAACCTGGGCGCCGCCGGGGAACGAGCCGTCCATTGCGTTGCGCACGCGCTCGAAGTCGTCGCTCGTCGGGTTGAAGACGACGAAATGCACGCCCGCTGACGCCTCGTCGCTCATCCCGTCTCGGATCGGATCCACGCTCCAGAAGAACGGGTTGTCCAGCGTGTTGAAATCGGCGCGGTGCGGGATTGCCGTCCCCTTTCGGTACACGGCGCCGTCACTCGCGACGTAATCGGCCGGAAGGCGCGACGCGGTCTGGATCGCCGCGCTGTGCCCGACAGTCCGATCGCTCCGAAGGCCACGCGCGATCTGGGCGCGGCTCGCCACGTCGGCCGGCGCCTGCGGCACCGTCTGGGTGCCGTCGGGGACGTCGAGCCCCGGCCGGAAGAGTGTGTCGACGCGCTCGTCGAAGTCGAACAGCTGGTACCACGTGTCGAGCTGTTCGTTGAGGTGCGACAGGTGCATGTGGGTGCCCTCGCGGAAGTAACCCGACCTGAGATCGACATAGCCGAGCGTCTCGAAGTTGACGATCTTGCGAGGCCCCAGGCCCTGCGACTGCGTCGACGTGAAGCCGAGGAAGAGCTCGGCCGTGTCCGGGATCAGCTCGGCGCCCGGAACGCCTGCGGCCAAAGCCATCTCCTTCGGCAGGCTGCGACCGCCCTCGAAGCCGCCGCCTGCAAAGCCCTTACGAATCGACGTGACGTCGAAGAGATCGAGTTTGTCGAAGAGCGACATCGCACCGTCGGTGATGTGGTCGAGGTGGTCGCTCCGAAGCAGCACGGCGACGTCGTTCTCTTCGAGCAGCGTCGAGTCGGGGTCGCTCTTGAATCGGCGCGCCGGAAGCAGCGCCGGCTTGGACGCGCGCCGGTCGAACGGAAGATTCGCATGCCACGCCGCGGGAACGAGCCGATCGAAGTAAGGCAGTCCCCACGCGAAGGCGATTCCGAGGCCTGCGGGCGTCGGTGCGAACCGAGCCTCGAGATCGGCGAGCGCCGCCTCCAGCGTTCTTTGTGCATCGGCAACATCGGCGCGATCCACGCGCACGCGGGCGGTGACGACCTCGTGATGGAGCGGCGGCACCATCACCTCGACGTCGTTGTCCGTCACCGTCTGCACGCCGTCGAGCACGTGCTGCTCCGGCGGAAGCGGACCGGCGGCGCCGCGGTCGGGCGACGACCCAGCGAGCTTGTCGACGAGCTCGTAGGCGCCGGCCACGCCAAGCGCGCCCGCCGCCGCACCTGCGAGGACCTGGCCCCGCGTGAACTTCACGCTGCGGGCCGGACGAGCACGAGGCTGCGCAGGATGCGCGTCACGTTGCGCTTAACCTGATTGAACGTGTAGGGCGGCGCGACGTGCTCGCTGACGACGTACGTCGCGCCGCCGTTGCGCCACAGGTAGGAGAGGTGCCACTGGTCTGCGTCGCGGGACACCGTGTACAACGTGGCGTCGATCCCGTTCGCGCGTACGCGCCCGTCGGGCTGGCTGTAGCACGGGATCATTCGGTTCGACGTCTCGGCGCGACAACGCGGCATGCGCGTGCTCGGCCAGCGATGGAAGTTCACGTGGACTTCGCCGCTCCCGGTCTCCTGGTAGATGAAGCTGACGAGAAAGCCTCCGTGCTTGTCGAGAAGCCGCAGACCGTTCCACTGGCCGCCGATTCGACCGTTGAGGGGATTCGGCATCCAGCCAGGGCAATAGACAGGCGCGTTGACGTCGCGCGCAAGCTTGTCCCAACCGCGCTGCCAAGCGGCAGGACAGCCGGGCGAAGACGCCGATGCACGGGCAGCCGGCTGCGCCGAGTTTCCGCACGCAGCCAGTAGCACGACGGCACAGGCCGCGACCGGTAGCGCGACGAGCTTCACGCTCTCAGGGTATCCCCGAATCCACAACCCGCACGATGTGCGCCCCTCGGTTGTGGACGCGAAAGATCGTCACCTGCGCGACGCTCGGATCGCCGTTCGGGTCGAAGGAGAAGGAACCGATCAGCCCGTTCGACACTTTCGCCGACAAGACTCCCCGACCGACGGACGCCCGCGTGCCGCTCGAGCGTGCGATCGAGTCGAGAACGAGCCGCGCAGCCTGCGCCGCGTAGACGGCGTACGGATGCGGCGACGTGCCGATCGCGGTCTCGAAATGCCTGACGAAGTCGCGCCCGGACGCGTCGAGCCGCTCGATCGGGACACCGGAGACGACGAGATACGCGCCCTCGGCGGCAGGGCCAACGACGTCCGCAAGCTGGGCTGCCGGGCCGTAGCCGGCTGCGAGGACGAGTTGGCCCTGCGGAGCGCGCCGGCGCGCGGCCTCGACCTCCGCGCGCGTGCCTTGGGAGAGAATGCCGGCGGCGTACGCGGCGTCGGCTGTCCCCCGCGCGACGATTTGCAGGCCAAGCCGACGTGCCGCTGCGACGAACTCCTTGCGTTGGTCGTCGCCACGCTTCGTGCCGTCGGAGACGGCCGCAACCGTCGTGACGCCGCGATTACGGAGAAACCGCGCCGCCACGGCCGCCTGTGCGCTATCGGGCGCGCTCAGCCGAGCGATCTTTCCGCGATAGGTGTGCGTCAGATCGGTCGCAGTGTTCAGCGGTGAAACAAGCAGAAGCTTTGCGGCGCCGAGCACCGGCAGCTCCGAGCGCGCGCAGCCGGAGTCGAGCGTGCCGATCACGGCGACGACTTTGCGGTTGCGTACGGAGGCGCGCGCGTTCGCGACGCAGCGTTTCGCACTCCACCTTCCGGCGGAACCCGAGTCGTCGCAGCCGACGTACCCGACGCTGAAGCGACCCGCGCGAAAGCCGTCGTCCTTCAACGTCAGCTTGATCGCCTGCGTCATCTGCTTCATCGCGGTGTGCGCACTGTCCTCGAGTGGCAGATCCGAGACGATCAGCACCTCCGGTGTCCCTGGTCGTTCGTAGTACAAGCGGTCGCAGCCTTTGACGACGATCGGCTGCTTGAACGCCACGCGACCCGCTGCGCTTGCCATGCCCGCAAGCGTGAGCGCGAGCAGGACGACCCCGATCCGCATCACCGTTGGTAGACCGCCACCCACGGTCCGAATGTTCCGTCATGCGCACGCAGGCGAAACGCCGGACGGGTCAATCGGGCATAGAACGCAGAGCGCTTCGGATACGCGTCGTGTGCGGCGAGCACGCGGTCGGCCACGGCGCCGCTAACGAGGATCCAGCTCGCCCCGTCGACATCCACGCGCGCGTCGTGCCCCGGGAGCGGGAGCGGGATCGCCACCACTCGGTAGCCGCGCGGAACAGCGGTCGAAGACTCGGCGGCAATCGTCGATCCCTTCGGCACGTGCGTCGCGATCCAGCGAGCCGCGACGACTCGCGTGTCCGTCCGTGTCAGCCTCGCGTCGTCCCGTATCGACCACGCGAGGGGGACGATGAGCAGCAGCAGCGTCACCGGAGCGAGCGCTCGGAATCTGCCTGCGAGCGCGCCGAGCGCCGGGATGAGCGGCAGCACGTAGCGCGGAAAGTGGGAGTGCAATGGGAGCAGCGACACGTAGTAGGCGACGACAAACGAACCCAGCACGACATCGCCTCTCCCCGAACGGCGGACAAGCGCGACGACCAGCGCTGCGACGGCGATCAGGAGCGCCGGCCCGAGCGCGTCCCAGAGGTGGCCTGCGAACGCGACGCCGGACCAATGGTCGTGTTCGAAGCCGAGCCAGCCGCGCCGGTGCTCACGCTGGATGCGCATGAGCGCTGACCACGTGCTCCCCGCGTCGAGTAACACGAACGGCGACGCCGCGAAGAACGCGACGCCCGCGAGCGCGAGCGAGAGCGCAAGCCGGCGCCACTGCCGCCAGGCAACGACGACGAGCGGAACCAGAACGAGCGCGCCCGGATACTTCGCGGCAGCCGCGAGGCCGATCGCGACTCCCGCGAGCTCCAGGCGGCCCGTCACGAGGAGGGCGAGCGCGATCGTGACGAGCGTCGTCAGCGGAACGTCCGTGACCGCCGCATGCGAGAACGTCACGTGGGTCGTCGCGACCGCGGTGACGGCCGCGGCGACCGCGGCGGCGACTGTCCCGTACGCAGCCGAGCCGAGCCACCAGGCGGCGGCGACCCCTGCGACCGCGAATGCGACGATCACGATCCGTCCGGTGAGATACGACGGTTGAGCGTGCCACGCCTGGAAGGGCGCGAGCGCATAGGTGACCAGCGTCGGCCAGTCGAAAAAATGGGGATCCAGCCCGCCGCCGTGCGTCATGCGCCAGGCGCGCGGCACGACGTTCTGCTCGTCTGGATCGAGGAGCGATCCGTACGGCAACCCGTATTGGATGCCGACGAGGCGCAACGCAGCGGCGCCGACGAGGATCGCGGCGAGTGCCGCGCGCGGCCCTCCCCAGTTAGACGGCTGGCGGCGCGCCACCGACGAGCTCGGCGACGTTCTGAGCGGGCACGATCACCGCGTCCATTCCGCGCCGTTCGAGCTCGACGACCTGCTCACGCGTGAGGTTGTTGGCCTCCGCGATCGCGAGCTTGCCGACGGGAACATCGGTGAGCAGCTCGAGCGCACGCTCGAGGTCGTTCAGTCGCGAGGTGAAACGTCTCGGGGTCGTGTAGCTCCAGCACGCGCTCGAGCACCTCCTCGCTGGAGACGCTGACGACGAGGTCGAGCCCGAGCTCGGCCGCATGCGTCGCGAGCGCCTCCACACCGTCGCCGCCTTCGTCGTGCTCCTCTGCGACCACGAAGACGGCATCCGCGCCGGCGCGAATCGCGTCCTCCGGAGTCCCGCCGCCACGCCAGAGGATCGGCAGTTCCGTAGCCTCGCGCAGGCCGGCGAGCGCGCCGCGCACGACGACGCCCTCGGCGCCGTCGGCCTCAGCCGTCCGCGCTGTCTCCGGCCCGTCGACCTCGACGATCACCGAGATCCCGTCGCCCTCGGAAATCGCCTGACTGAATCGTCTGCCACCCCTTTCGGCCAAGTGTGAGGATCGTATCGCCTGCCGGTACGGTGAACCGGTGCGCGTGCGCTCTGCCCTCCTCTCCGTCCTTCTTGCGCTTGTGGCTCCTGCGGTCGCCGCTGCCGCCGTGATCCAGGGCACGAGCCGTGCCGACCGGCTCAGAGGTACGGCGAAGGCCGATCGGATCGACGCGGTCTTGGGAGTCAGCGACACCGTCAGTTGCGGCAAAGGTGTCGACGTCGTCACCGCGGATCTCGCCGACCGGGTCGCGAGCGATTGCGAGTTCGTCTCGCGACGCATCTCTGCCGACACGCTCGGGAGCGCTGCCGGGCAGCACCAGACTCAGGTCGAGCCCGCGGTCGCCGCCTGGAACGCGACCGCAGTCGCGACGTTCCAGGTCGGCCGTTTCCCCGACGGCGGCGCGGCGGGCATCGGCTGGGCGACGTCGAAAGACGCCGGCCGCACGTGGCGCTCGGGTGTATTGCCGTCGCTGACAAGCGCGTCGAAGCCGACGGGCGAGGCGCCACGCGCGAGTGACCCCGTCGTCGCGTACGACGCGGCGCATGCGACGTGGCTCATCTCGTCGCTCGTACTCGGCGACGGCTTCACCGCGCTCGGAATCAGCCGGTCACCAGACGGCTTGTCCTGGGACGCGCCGGTCTCCGCCGTGCGGCTGCAGGCGGACTTCCTCGCGTACGACAAGGAATGGATCGCCTGCGACAACACCTCGACGAGCCGCTTCTACGGGATTTGCTATCTCGCGTACACCGATCTCGCGACGCCGCGGATCGCGCTGCAGGTCTCACGCGACGGCGGCGCGACGTGGGGAGCTCCCGTCACCGCGACCGAGGCGTTCGGCTTCGATGCGGAAGGGGCGCTGCCGCTGATCCAACCCGACGGTGCCCTGACGATCGTGTTCCAGCACGGCGCCGGAATGTACGTAGTGCGCTCGACCGACGGCGGTGCGACGTTCGCGTCGCCGATGGGGATCGCACCGCTCTCGCACGCCGACACACCGCTGCTACGCGCTCCGCCGCTGCCGACGGCAGCGGTCGACGCGTCGGGCCGCCTCGTCGTTGCGTGGGCGGACTGCGCGTTCAGACGTGGGTGCGACGGCAACACGATCGTGCTCACGACCTCGACGGACGGCACGACATGGAGCCCACTCACGCGCGTGCCCGGCACGGGCTTCGACAGCTTCGTTCCGGGAATCGCGGCGGATCCAAGCGTCCCCGGGCGGATCTCGATCGTGACGTACGTTCGCAACTCGACGTCGTGCAGCGCGGCGACGTGTGCGCTCGGCGTGGCGGTGGTCAGCTCGCGCGACGGAGGCGCGACGTGGACAAAGCCACGACGGCTGGACGCAGTTTCACCCCGCTATTCGTGGCTCGCCTTCGCGGGCGCGCAGTTCGTCGGCGACTACGTCGGCGCGACGTACTCGGCGGGTCGGTTCGTGCCCGTGTTCGCGCTTGCCTCGCCGCCGACCGCGGCCGGCACGCTCCGTGAGTACATGATGGCCGCCTCGATGTCGTAGGGTACGCCGTCGCGATGTTCCTGCTGATCCGGCTTGCGATCGCCTGGGCGATCAACATCGGCGCTCTCTGGGTCGCCGACGCGCTCTGGGACGGTGTGCAAATCAACGGGACGGCCGCCTACCTGATCGGCGCTGCAGTCCTTGGCATCGCGAACACAATCATCAAGCCGATCCTCGCGTTGCTCACGCTCCCGTTGATCCTCCTCACGCTCGGCTTCTTCTACCTCCTGATCAACATCGCGATGGTCGCCCTCGCGGAGTGGATCGCCCCGAACTTCTCGATCGACGGCTTCTGGGCCTACGTCGGGACGGTCTTCGTGGTCTGGGCCGTGAACTGGATCGCGGACGAGCTCATGGACCGCACCGGCCTCCGCGCCTAGCGTGGGTCAAACCCCGATGGGGTGCCAGACGGTCTTGAGCTCGAGGAATGCGGCGATCTCCCACGGCGTCTGCTTGTCGCCGCCACCTCGGTGGACGCGCTTGACGCTGTCCGCCGCGGCGCGCTCGAGATCCGCGTCGGCGGCGGGCAGGTCAAGAGCGTTCACATCGACATGCGAGGCGAGCCAGGGCGCGAGCTCGGAGTGATAGCCGGTCAGCAGGTTCACGGCGCCGCCCGGAACATCCGACGTCGCGATGGCCTCGGCGAGCTCGATCGCCGCGAGCGGGTGCGTCTCTGACGCGAGCACGACGGCCGAGTTGCCGCCGACGAGCACCGGAGCGAGTCGCGAGACGATCCCGAGCAGCGGCGGCTCGTCCGGAACGACGACGCCGACGACGCCCGTCGGCTCCGGCACAGTGAAGTTGAAGTACGGGCCTGCGACCGGGTTCGACGCGCCGAGGATCTGCGCGAGCTTGTCCGACCAGCCCGCGTACCAGACGATCCGGTCGATCGAGCGCTCGACCTCCTCGCGGCCGGAGCAGAGCTCCGCGAACTCTCCCACGCGCGACTCGAGCATCTCGGCGAGCCGGTAGAGCACCTGGCCGCGGTTGTACGCCGTCATCCCTGCCCACTTCGGGAACGCGCCGCGCGCCGCGCGCACCGCGTCGCGCACGTCCTTGCGCGAGGCCCGCGCGACGTTCTGACCCTCCGCTTCGTACGTGCGCCCCGACTCCGAACGCGGGAACGCACCTCCGATGTACAGCTTGTAGGTCTTCTTGACAGGGAGCCGCGTCACTCGTCGAACCTCAGATACGGCTCGAGCCCGTGCCGCCCGCCCTCGCGGCCGAAGCCGGACTCGCGGTACCCGCCGAACGGCGACGCCGGGTCGAAGCGGTTGTATGTGTTCGCCCACACCACACCCGCGCGCAGTCGTTGCGCCATCGACAGGATGCGCGAGCCCTTCTCCGTCCACACGCCTGCGCTCAGGCCATACATCGTGTTGTTCGCCTTCTCGACCGCCTCGTCGGGCGTGCGGAACGTCAGCACGGACAGCACCGGCCCGAAGATCTCCTCCTGCGCGATGCGATAGCTCTGCGCGACGTTTGTGAAGACGGTCGGCACGAACCAGTACCCCTTCTCCGGCAGCTTGCACGGCGGCTGGTAGATCTCGGCGCCTTCTTCCTTGCCCGCGGCGACGAGCTCCTCGATCCGCTCGAGCTGCATCTTCGAGTTGATCGCGCCGACGTCGGTGTTCTTGTCGAGCGGATCGCCGACACGGAGCGTCGAAAGGCGCCGCTTGAGCTTGCCGATCAGCTGCTCGTAGATCGACTCCTGTACGAGCAGCCGCGAGCCGGCGCAACAGACGTGACCCTGGTTGAAGTAGATGCCGTTGACGATGCCCTCGACGGCCTGGTCCAGCGCGGCGTCGTCGAAGATGACGTTCGCAGCCTTGCCGCCCAGCTCGAGCGTCAGTCGCTTCTGCGTGCCCGCGAGCTCGCGCTGTATCGCCTTACCGACCTCGGTCGAACCCGTGAACGCAATCTTGTCCACGCCTTCATGCGTGACCAGCGCCGCGCCAGTGCTGCCGTCGCCCGTAACGATGTTGACGACGCCCGGCGGCAGCTCCGCCTGGCGCACGACGTCGCAGAACAGCAGCGCGGTGAGTGGTGTCGTCTCCGCGGGCTTGAGGACGACGGTGTTGCCGCATGCAAGCGCCGGCGCGATCTTCCACGCGAGCATGAGCAGCGGGAAGTTCCACGGGATGATCTGCCCGGCGACCCCGACAGGCTTCGGCTTCCGATTCGGGAACGCGTAGTCGAGCTTGTCCGCCCAGCCGGCGTAGTAGAAGAAGTGCGCGGCCGCGAGCGGCAGGTCGACATCGCGCGACTCCTTGATCGGCTTGCCGCCGTTGAGCGACTCGAGCACCGCGAACTCGCGCGAGCGCTCCTGGAGGATGCGCGCGATCCGGAACAGATACTTCGCGCGCTCCGAGCCGGGCAGCTTGGCCCAGCCGTTTGCGAACGCCTCGCGCGCGGCGCCCACCGCCAGATCGACCTCTTCCGCGGTGGCCTGCCCGATTTCCGCGAGCGGCTCCTCGGAGGAGGGCGAGATCGTCGTGTAGGTCTCGCGCGGTTTCAGCCACTCCCCGCCGACGAAGTGGCCGTAGCGCTCGCGGAGCGTGACGACGTCGCGCGACTCTGGCGCGGGCGCGTAGTCCCAGCTCGTCGGCGCCGGCGTGGCGCTCTTGCGGTGCTCGACCTCAGTCAATCGTGAACTCGTCCGGGCTTCGGTACGCGCCGGTGCGTTCCTTGCGGATCTGCATGAGCACGTCGTTCAGCAGCGACGACGCGCCGAGCCGGTAGAGGTCTGGCGTCAGCCAGTCGGTGCCGACGGTCTCGTGGACGAGCACGAGGTTCTGCACGGCCTGCTTCGCGTTGCGGATCCCGCCCGCCGGCTTGAAGCCGACCACGCGGCCGGTTTCCTCGTGGACGTCGCGGATCGCCTCGAGCATCACGAGCGCGACCGGCAGCGTCGCGGCGCTCGGCAGCTTGCCGGTCGACGTCTTGATGAAGTCGGCGCCGGCCGCCATGGCGAGCAGGCTCGCGCGGCGAACGTTGTCGTACGTGCCGAGCTCGCCGGTCTCGAGGATGACCTTGAGGTGCACGTCGCCGCATGCTTCCTTGACGCGCACGATCTCGTCGTACACCTTCGCGTAGCGCCCCGACAGGAAGGCGCCACGGTCGATGACCATGTCGACCTCGTCCGCGCCCTGCTCGACCACCCAGCGCACCTCGTCGAGCTTCGACTCGATCGGAGACTGCCCGGATGGGAACGACGTCGAGACCGACGCGACCTTCACGCCGCTCCCGCGCAGCCGCTCGACCGCGACGGGAACGAGGTTGGGATAGACGCAGACGGCCGCGACCGAAGGAATGTGCGCGTCGGTCGGGTCGGGCCGCACTGCCTTCGAGCACAGCGCCGCCACCTTGCCCGGCGTGTCGGCTCCCTCGAGCGTCGTCAGGTCCATGCACCGGATCGCGAGCTCGAGCGCGAACAGCTTCGACTCGCGCTTGATCGAACGCTTCGCAAGTTCTGCCGCACGCCCCTCGACCGCGACCTGGTCGACGGACCCGATGCGAGGAAGCCGCGGCTCGAGCGGCAGCTCGAACCCGCGCGGGAGTGCGGGCGCCTGCGCCATGCTCTCAGTGTACGCTCGGCCGTTGGTGGTCACGGGTGAAGAACGCGATCCTCCGTCTGCTCGGGCGTACCCGCCTGCTTGCCCCGGCGTATCGCGCGTATGAACGCGTGCGCTCCGCGCGCATGCCACATGCGCCGGAGCCGGCGGCTGCCGACGGCCTGCCTGTTCCGCCCGCGCACCTGATCGTGCGCGTCGCGGGGACACCGGACCCGGCCTGGTTCCTCGAGAGCGGGCGGCTGGCAGCGAAATCGATCGGCGACGTGCTCGAGCGCGCGGGCACACGCATCGAGTCGATGGCGTCGATCCTCGACTTCGGCTGCGGATGCGGCCGCGTGATCCGTAACTGGGCGAAGCTCGACGCACACATCGCCGGCAGCGACCTCTCGGGCAGCGCGATCGACTGGTGCCGCAGCAACCTGTTCTTCGCGCGATTCGAGACGAACGGACTCTCGCCGCCGCTCGCGTACTCCGACGGGTCGTTCGAGCTCGCGTATGCGCTCTCGGTCCTCACACACCTGCCAGAGGCGATCCAGCACGAGTGGATGGACGAGCTGCACCGGGTCGCCCGACCGGGCGGCTTCGTCGTGCTGACGACGCACGGCGAGCGTTACCTCGAGCGGCTCGATGACGACGAGCGCCGCCGCTTCAAAGCCGGTGAACTCGTCGTGCGCTGGGGCGAGGTGCCCGGCACGAACCTGTGCACGACCTTCCATCCGCCTTCGTGGGTGCGCGAGCGTCTGCTGCCGCACGGGTTCGAGGAGGTTGCCTTCTTGCCGGAGGGCGCGGCCGGCAATCCATATCAGGATCTCTTCTTGCTACACCGTGCTGCGTGACGAGACACGCGCTACTCGGAGCGTTCGTGATCGTGTTCTGCGTCGCGGGCCTCGCCGTCGGGATCGTGCGGCTCGCGCCTGGCAGCAACGCGGTCGATCTCCTGTTCGCAGCAGTCGCCGGGCTCGCCGGCGCCGCGGTGTTCGCCTTCGCCGTGCGTGTGGGCCGCCGCGGCTCTCCAGCCTGGACGAAGTGGCTGATCGTCCCGATCCTCATCTCCGCGTTCTTCCTCGACCGGCTCTCCGAGCGCAACCAGCTCGCGCTGATCGGGTTTGCCTCCGGCTACGTGATCGCGTTTCTTGCGACCGTCGTCGTGCGGGCCGTTCGCCTGACGCGCTAGAGCCTCTAGATCCCGAGCCGCTCGAGCATCGATTCGTCGCGCCGCCAGCGCGGCTTCACCTTTACGCGCAGCTCGAGGAAAACGTGGCGGCCGAGCAGCTGCTCGATCTCCGGGCGCGCGCGCGTTCCGATCTCTTTCACCATCGAGCCGCCCCGGCCGATGAGGATCTGCTTCTGCGACTCGGTCTCGACGAGCAGGTCCGCCTTGATCGCGGTCTCTTCGATGCTCTCGACCTCGACGGTGATCGCGTGCGGCACCTCGTCGCGCGTCAGCGCGAGCGCCTTCTCGCGGATCAGCTCGGCGATCTGCGCCTCGACCGACAGATCTGTGCGCTGGTCCTCGGGGAAGTAGAGCGGCCCCTCGGGCAGCAGCTCGACGAGCTCGTCGCGCAGCGCGGCCACGCCGTCTCCGGTCTTCGCGCTCACCGGGTGCAGCGCGCGGAAGTCGCCGAGCTGCGAAGCCGTCGTCATCTGCGTCGCGATGTGGCCGGGCTTCAGCCGGTCGACCTTGTTGAGCCCGATCACAACGGGAGGGCCGAGCGTGAACACGCGCTGCGCTATGAAGCGATCGCCTGCGCCGATCCGCTCGCGCGCGCTGAGGACGAAAAGGATCGCGTCAACGTCCTCGAACGAGCTCTCGACCGTGCGCTGCATGTGCTCGGTGAGCGCGTCGCGCGGGCGCTGGAAGCCGGGCAGGTCGGCAAGGACGAGCTGGTGGTCGTCGCCCGTCGCGATGCCGTGGATGCGCCGGCGCGTCGTCTGCGGCTTGTCCGAGACGATCGCGACCTTGCCGCCGCAGAGAGCGTTTACGAGAGTCGACTTGCCCACGTTGGGCCGGCCCGCGACCGCGACGAAGCCGCTCCTCACGCAGGGAGGTCCCACGTCTCCGGCAGCAGCTCCGCCGGCGTGTACGTGACGATCTCTTCCTCGCTGTTCGGGAACGTCACGCGGTCGAGCCGGAACTCCCAGAGCCACTGGCGGCAGCCGCCGCACGGGGACGCGGTGATGCCAATCGCCTCGAGGTCGCCGGGCTTGCAGCCGGCTGCAACGGCGGAAGCAATCGCCGTCTTCTCCGCGCAGATTCCAAGCGGGTACGCGGCGTTCTCGACGTTCACGCCCTCGAACACACGCCCGTCGCGGGTAAGCACCGCCGCGCCCACGTCGTAGTCCGAGTAGGGCGCGTACGCGTTCGCAGCGATCGTACGCGCGCGCGCGACCAGCTCCTCTCCCGTCACGCGAACACCTGGAACAGCGCGAGCGTCACCAACGCTCCGAGCACGCCGCCGTACGCGACCTCGAGCGTCGAATGCACGCCCGATTCGACTCGTGTTTGCGCGACGAGCAGCGCCATGATGAACGTAAGCGTCGAGATCAGAAACCGGTGCTCATTAGCACTGAGGACGTAGGTCGCGGCCATCCACCCCGAGAACGCTACAGCCGCGTGGCCAGAGGGCAGCCCGCCGCGTAGCGGCGTGCCTCGGCCGCTGATGGCCTTCGTCGCGATCACGATGATGATCACGATGACGAGCGAGATCAGCGTCAGCTTTGCCGGCGCGTCGCGCAGCTTGTCGAGCACGCGTTCGCTGCGGTTCGAGACCTGGCCCGAGAACACGAGGTAGCCGATCGCGATCGCATTCACCGTCGCGATCAGGACGGCGCCGGCCGCAATGTCCTTCGCGAGCTTCGCCATCGGGTCGAACGACGTCGTCGCCACGTCGATCGCGCCCTCGATCGCCGTGTTGATCATCTCCGCGATCAGCACGAACGCAATCGCGAGCAGCAATGCGATCAACTCGAGTCTCGAGACGTTGACGGCGAGAGCTGCGATCAACACGATCAGCGCGACCGCGAAATGGATCCGCATGTTCCGGTGCGTCCGAAGCACGTGAATTATCCCCTCGAACGCGTAGTTGAAGCTTTGGATGATCGACGGCGCGCGGCGGTGCGAGCTCATCGAAGGGCCTCCTCCCGCGCCTCCATCTCGGACCCGTGGTCGTAGCCGAGGAGGTGCAGCAGCCCGTGTACGAGCGGCGCGCGCCACTGCTCCCCGACCACCTGGGGGCAGAGGACGACGTCGCCGAGTGCGCGCGGGACGCCGGCGGGCACGGGATCTTTTCCGTCGATCGGAAACGAGAGCACGTCCGTGGCCTCGTCGAGGCCGAGGTGCTCGCGCTTCAACGTCCGGATTTCATCGGGAGCGACGAACGCCAGTCCGAGCTCGCCGTCGGCGAGGCCTTCGGCGGCGAGCACCTCACGCGCGACCGCGACGGCCGCCTCCTCGTCGATGTCGACGCCGCTGCGGTTAGAGACCTCGACGCCGACCATTCAGTGTCCCACTAGCGCGAGCGCGTCGTGCCCGTTTCGTCCGCGTGTTGCTTGTACGCCTCGACGATCCGCTGCACGAGCTTGTGCCGGACGACGTCCTGGTTCGTGAAGCGCACGAAGGCGATCCCGTCGATCTCCGCGAGGATGCCCTGAACGTGGATCAGCCCGGACGCCTGCTCCCGCGGAAGGTCGACCTGCGTCACGTCGCCTGTGACGACAACCTTGGATCCGAAGCCGAGCCGCGTGAGGAACATGTGCATCTGCTCCGGGCTCGTGTTCTGCGCCTCATCGAGGATGACGAACGAGTCGTTCAGCGTGCGGCCGCGCATGAACGCGAGCGGCGCAACCTCGACGATGCCCTTGTCGAGATACGCCTGGATGCGGTCGGCCTCGAGCATGTCGTACAGCGCATCGAACAGCGGGCGCAGATACGGATCGACCTTCGCGAGCATGTCGCCGGGGAGGAAGCCGAGGCGCTCGCCGGCTTCGACGGCCGGCCGCGTAAGGATGATCCGGTTGACGAGGCGTTCCTGAAGCGCCGCGACGGCCAGCGCGACTGCGAGGTACGTCTTGCCGGTGCCTGCCGGCCCGATACCAAAGGTCACCGTGCAGCTGCGGATCTGGTCGACGTAGTGCTTCTGCGTCACCGTCTTCGGCGCGATCTTCTTACCGCGGTGGCGCCAGACGACGTCGTCGAAGACAGCTCTGATGTCGTCTGTCTCGTCGAGCGCGCCGAGCACGGCATCGACAGTCGACGGGCCGATCTCGTGCCCGCCCTCGACGAGCTCCATCAGCTCCTCGACGACCGCGCGAGCCTCGGTGACCTTCGGCTCGTCGCCCTCGATCGTGAGCCGGTTGCCGCGGAGACGAATCGTGCAGTCGAGGCGGTCGCGCAACGAGTCGAGCACGCCGTCGCTCACGCCTGCGAGCTCAGCCGCAACCTCGTTTGGAACGTCGAGAACTTGCTGCACCTACATCAAGTGTAGGTCGGACATGCGACGCTCGCCTTGCGCCGTCAGGCGAGCTTTTCGCGGACGAGCTGGCTCACGGTGGAGCCGTCGGCGCGGCCGGCGACCTGCGGCATCACGTCCGCCATCACGCGACCGAGCTGCCGGAGGTTGGTGGCACCGACCTCGGCGATCACGTCGTCGATGATGTCTTCGAGCTCCTCCTCGGAGAGCGGCGGCGGCATGAATTCTTCGAGCACCGCGAGCTCGCGCTCCTCCTTCTCGGCCTGCTCCTCGCGCTCGCCGCTGCGGAACGCTTCTGCGGCTTCGACCCGTCGCTTGCGTTCGCGTTGCAGAACCTGCAGCTCCTCGTCGTCGGAGAGCGGACGTTGCAGGTCCTTCTCGGCCGCGCGGAGGCTCGCGAGAATCAACCGCAGCGCATCGCGCCGCTCGTTGTCCTGCTCGAGCATCGCCTCCTTGAGCTCGGTCTCCATGCGGTCGATCAGGCTCATGCGAGTCCTCGAATCTTGCCTCCGAGGATGTGCCAGTGCAGGTGGAAGATCGTCTGTCCGGCGCCCGCCCCCACGTTGACGACGACCTTATAGTCCTCGAGCCCCACGGCGCGAGCCGTGTCGGCAACGAACTCGAGCATTCGCTTCGCCTCTTCGGGCGGAAACTCGCTGACGTCTCGGAAAGTCTCGACGTGCCGCTCGGGGATAACGAGCAGGTGCGTGTCCGCCTGCGGGTTGATGTCGCGCAGCGCGACGAAGCCATCGGCATTGTGAACGTGCTCGCCTTCTCGATACAGCTTGCAGAAAAGGCAATCGTCAGGCAGCGACGATCCCCTCCTCCGTGACGGCGGCGGCGCGCACGCGGATCAACTCGCCGACGTCGCCGTGGACGAGCCACGGCGAGTAGTCGTCGCCGTAGCCGCGGCCCGGTCGGTCGACGAGCACGAGGTCGGCGCGCCCGAGCTTCGAGCGCCAGTGCTCCAGACAGGCGATGCGCGACTGCTCGCGCAGGCGTGCGCTGCGCTCCTTCTTCACGACGGCAGGCACTGGATCGTCGTCCGCGGTCTGCGTCCCCGGGCGGGGCGAGTAAGGGAAGACGTGGAGCTTCGTCAGGCGAGCCGCGCGAACGACGCGGAGGGTGTTCGCGAACGCGCGCTCGTCTTCGGTCGGAAAACCGACGATCACGTCGGCGGTGAGATTGAAGTCGACGAGTGACGCGAGGCGCCGCAGGTAGGTCTCGGCCGAGTAACGGCGTCCCATCGCGCGCAGCACACCGTCGTCGCCGGACTGAAGCGGGACGTGCAAGTGGCGCGCAACGTTCGGCGTCTCGCGGAGCGCCGACACGAGCCGGTCGTCTACGTGGTTGATCTCGATCGACGAGAGGCGCAGGCGCTCGAGCCCGGGCGTCTCACCGGCCTCACGGACGAGCCGCGCGAGCGTGTAACCGGCCGCGCGGTCGCGAAAGCAGCCGAGGTTGATCCCGGTAAGGACGATCTCGCGGTGTCCCTGCACGACGCGGCGCCGAATCTCGCGAAGCACTGCATCGGCGCTGCGACTCCGCGTCCCGCCGCGGACGAGCGGGATGACGCAGAAGTTGCACGAGAAGCTGCAGCCGTCCTGGATCTTCACGAACGCGCGGACGCGCTCGAGCCGAGCGTCGTCCTGCACGCAGCCGAGAGCGCCGAGGTCGGCCGCGACCGTCGCCGGCGTCTCCTCGCTGCGGCGGCGAACGACGACGACGTTCGGCGGCAGGCCCGCGAAGTTGTCGCCTCCGAGATTCGCACCGCAGCCCGTGACGTACACGCGGCGATGCGTGCGCGCCGCGCGCGCCGCAACCTGGCGCGACTTCGAGAGCGCCTCGTTCGTGACGCAGCAGGTGTTCACGATTGCGACCTCTGCATCGCCTGCTCGCTCCACGTGCCCGTCCGCGAGCAATCGCTCGCGCACGTCCTGTGCGTCGAGGTGGGAGACCTTGCAGCCGAGAAAGCGGACGTCGAACGTCGCCATGTCGGCGGAGACTCTACTGCGAGCGCTCGAGCAAGTCGGCGGCCCAGCCACCGCGAACGCGCCGCTCGCGTCGGCGGTAGCCCCCGAGCTCGGGCTCGTCGCGCTCGAGGAAACCCGAGGCGACGACGACGCGCGCGTCAGTGCGCGCCAGCACGCTTTCGACGAGCGCAGCCGTGATGTTTGCGACTGCGACGTCAGCCTCTGGGAGCTCGTCCGTCGTGAGGTCGAGCAGACGGACGTCGACAGTGGCGCCGTTCGCGTCGGCGTTGCGCAACGTTGCGTCGACGGCGGCCGAATCAACGTCGACCGCGATGACCGGCGAGAAGCCGAGCAGGGCGGCGGCGATCGCAATCACGCCGGAGCCGCAGCCGACGTCGAGCAAACTCGCAGGCTCGAGCTCCGAGACCAGCTCGAGGCACAGGTGGGTCGTCGCATGCGCGCCGGTGCCGAACGCGCGGCCGGGATCGATCACGACCGGGACGGCGTCACGCGGCGGCAGCTGCCACGGCGGCCCGATCCAGAGTGGCCCGACGCGCACAGCCCGGTGAAACTCGCGCCAGCGGTCCTCCCAGCCGGGCTCGACGTCCTCGACGACCGAGCCGGGCGGAGGCTGGGCGTCGGTGTACGCCGCTAGCTCGAGCATCCAGGCCGCACGCGCGCTCCTCGAAGCCCTCGGGAAATCGCTCGAGCCATTCGGCGCGGGCCTCCTCCGCGCGCTCGAGCGGTACTCGAATGACAACGCGTTTCAGCGGAACGCGCTCTTCAGCTTCTCGAAGAACCCCTCGTCCTGCTTGTACGTGTCCTCCGTCGACAGGCGAGCGAACTCTTCGAGCAACCCGCGCTGCTCGTCCGTCAGGTTGCGCGGCACGGCGACGTTGACGAGCACGCGGTGGTCGCCGCGTCCGAAGCCCTGCAGCACCGGCATCCCGCGTCCGCGCAGAACTCTGGTCTCGCCCGGCTGCGTTCCCGCTTTGAACTCGAGCTCGTGCATGCCTTCGAGCGTCTCGATCGCGACGGTCGTGCCGATCGCCGCCTCGACGATGTTCAGGTCGACGGTGGAGAGGATGTCGTCCCCGTCGCGCACGAAGCGAGGATCAGGTCGCACTCGCACGCGCACGTAGACGTCACCGGCGCGCCCGCCGAGCTGGCCGGCGTGACCCTCGCCGCCGATCCGGATCTGCTGGCCGTCGTGGATGCCGGCGGGAATCGTCACCGCGAGCTGTCGCTCCTCGACGGTGCGGCCCGAGCCGTCGCAGTCCGTACACGGTGTCGTCACGATCCGCCCCACACCGCCGCATCGCGGGCATGTCTGCGCGCGGACGAACTCGCCGAAGACGCTGCGCGAGACCTGCTGAACGCGCCCGGAGCCGTTGCACGTCGTGCACGTGACCGGGCTCGTCCCCGGCTCGGCGCCGTTGCCGCTGCAGCGCTCGCACGGAACGCTGACGCGGAACGGGACGTCTCGCGTCACGCCGCGCGCAGCCTCGACGAGCTCGATCGTGACCTCGGCACCGATGTCGGCGCCACGTGCGCGCCTCGCGCCGCCGACGCCGAACAGGTCGTCGCCGAAGAACGCGGAGAAGATGTCGGAGAGGCTGCCGAAGTCGAACGCCCCCGGCGTGAAGCCGCCGCCGCGCAGGCCTGCATGACCGTAGCGGTCGTAGACCTCCCTCGTCTCGGAGTTCGAGAGCACCTGATACGCCTCTGCGACCTCGCGGAAGCGCTCCGACGCGTCGGGCGCTTCCGACACGTCCGGATGCAGCTCGCGCGCCAGCCGCCGGAACGCGCGCTTGATGTCCTGTTCGCTCGCGTCCCGTCCAACCTCGAGCAACTCGTAGTAGTCGCGTCCCGTCGTCGCCATCACGCGGGGCTAGAGGTTTGGTGCGGAGCTCCGGTGCCTCTGGGGACGGCACAGACCAAGAAGCTGAGTTCGAGCGGACGCAGTTCGTACTCGCGTAGTACGGGCTGCGGCCGATCGGGCTCAGATGCGCGGTGTCTGGGCCGCCATCCAGAGGTGCCGGAGCTCCGCATCAAGCCTCTAATTGTCCTCGTAGACGTCCTCGACGAAGCGCGAGAGCTCCGCCGCGGCCGAGTGGACGGAACGGATCGCCTTGTCGTAGTCCATCCGCACAGGGCCTAGCAGGCTCACGGTGCCGAGCGTCCGGTGCGCGAGGCCGTACGCGGCGCCGACGAGCGCGACGTTGGACAGCTCCGGATGCTCGAGCTCGGCCCCGACGCGCACGAACGGCCGCCGAGGATCGAGCGATCCGCGCAGCAACTCGAGCAGCGCGGCGCGCTGTTCGAGAACCTCGAGGAGCCTGCGGTAGGACTCGAACTCCTCGTCGCGCACGTCGTCGAGGAGTCCGGCCGCACTGCCGACGTACAGACGTTGCTCACCCTCGGCGGCGCCGCCGAACGCGGGCCGAAGCGTCTCCAGAAACCGCCGCTCCTGTTCGGTCAGTTCGGGATCGGCAAGGCGCTTGCGCAACAACACCGAACCGAGCGTCAGCCCCGCGAGGCGGTCGTTCAGGTATTCGCCGGCCCACGTCGCGAGCCCGGGATCGACGGGGCCGTCGTACTTGACGATCCGCTTCGTCACGCCGCCGGTGGACGTGATCACGAGGATCATCACGGCATCTGGCTGGAGCAGAAGCACCTCGACGCGCCGCACGGTCGTCGTCTCCAGCGGCGGCGCGGACACGAGCGCGAGCAGCCGCGTGACGCGGGAAAGCATCTCGGTCGTCTCCTGCAACGCAGCGTCGACCTCGCGGCGCACGGTGGTCAAATCGAGCGGGAACGCGCCCGGACGTGCCTCCACGCGGTCGAGCACGCTGCCCGCATAGAACCGGTACCCGCGCTCGGTCGGCACTCGTCCCGCCGACGTGTGCGGGTGCGTCAGGAGACCGAGGCCCTCAAGCGCTGCGAACTCGTTGCGGACGGTCGAGGGCGAGACGTCCATGCCGCCACGCTCCACGAGGCCCTTCGACCCGACCGGTTGGCCCGTGGTGACGTATGCCTCGACGACGAGTCGAAGAATGCGCCGCTGGCGTTCGGTGAGGTCCGGCTTCGTAAGGGCCATTTGCAGGAAAAGCGTAGCCTGCAACTCGGACTCGGCGTTCGCCGCCGAGCGAGTCAGGCGAGCAGCTCGGCCGTCACGCCGTCGCCGAGAAAGCGCCCCCGAGGCGTCAGCGTGACCGAAGGCCCAGCCGCAGTTCCGGCGACGGTGGCGAGGCCGAGTTCCTCGAGCCGCTCGAGCGCCGCCACGTCGAGCGTCGTCTCGAGACCGGCGAGCGGTAGCGGCTCGTCGAGTCGCAGGCCGAGCAGCACCCGCTCCTGCCGGCTCGTCGTCGAATCGATGTGCTCGAGCTCACGCGGCGGTCGTACCGCGCCGCCGCCGAGCGCCGTCACGTAGCGCGCGAGGCTGGGCAGGTTTCGCCGCCGTTCGCCCGCGACCGTCGAGACGGCGCCGATCCCGAGCCCGACGTAGTCGCGGCCGAGCCAGTAGGCGAGGTTGTGGCGAGCGCGGAAGTCTGCCGCCCCGGCCGGCGCACCGGGCCGGCAGAAGTTCGCCGTCTCGTACCAGCGGTACCCCGCTGCTGTCAGGCGCTCGACGACGCGCTCGAAGTACGCCTCCATCGCGTCGGCCTGTCGCGCGAGCTCATCCCCGAAGGTATGTGTGAACCGCGTTCCCGGCTTGGCCTCGAGCTCGTAGCACGACAGGTGGTCCGGCTCGAGCGCGAGCGCCTCGTCGAGGTCGCGATCGAGGTCGGCGGGGCTCTCGCCGGGAATCCCGTAGATGAGATCGAGCGAGATGTTGTCAAACCTGGCATCGCGGAGAGCGTAATAGGCGCGCCGGACGTCCTCGGGCTGCGCCGACCGCTCGAGCACGGCGAGCAGCTGCGTGCCGAAGCTCTGCGCGCCGAGCGAGATCCGGTTGACCCCGCAGTCCCGCAGAAGTGCAGCGAGCTCCGGGTTCACGGTCTCGGGGTTCGCCTCGACCGTCACCTCCTCCGCGCGCGGCAGCGCGCGGAGCAGTCGTTCGAGCGCAGCGGCATTCAGAAACGTCGGTGTGCCACCTCCGAGGAAAATGGTCTCGAGACTGTCGGCGAGGCTGCCTCGTTCAAGCTCGAGCTCCTGCAGCACGGCGTCGACGTATCGGTCGTGCTCGCCTTCGCGGCCGACGACGGTGACAAAGTCGCAGTAGCCGCAGCGGTGCGCGCAAAAGGGAAGGTGGACATAGAGGTGCCGCACGTGTCCGCTCACCGAGACGAATCTCCGAGATTGAGCACGGCGAGGAACGCCTCCTGTGGCACCTCGACCGCGCCGACCTGCTTCATCCGCTTCTTGCCCTTCTTCTGCTTCTCGAGCAACTTGCGCTTGCGTGTGATGTCACCGCCGTAGCACTTCGCGAGCACGTCCTTTCGGCGAGCCTTCACCGTCTCGCGGGCGATGATTCGCGCGCCGATCGCCGCCTGGATCGCGACGTCGAACATCTGCCTGGGAATCTCCTCGCGCAGCCGCTCGACGAGCGCTTTCCCGCGCGCGTACGCGAAGTCCTTGTGAACGATGAGCGAGAGTGCATCGACGAGCTCACCGCCGACGAGCACGTCCACGCGAACAAGCTCGCCGGTCCGAAAGCCGGAAATGTCGTAGTCGAAGCTCGCATAGCCGCGCGTGCGCGACTTCAGCTGGTCGTAGTAGTCGAGCACGATCTCGGCGAGCGGGAGCTCGTACGTCAGGTGCACGCGTTCCTCGGAGAGGTACTCGAGCTGGTCGAAGCGCCCGCGGCGATCGTTGTTCAGCTCCATGACGACGCCGACGAACTCCTTGGGGACGATGATCGAGGCCTTGATGTACGGCTCCTCGACGACCTCGAGCTCGCGCGGCATCTCCGCCGGGTTGTGCACCTCCACCCATTCACCGACGCGAGGCTGCACGCGGTACGCGACGTTTGGCGCCGTCACGAGCAGGTCGAGATCGAACTCGCGCTCAAGTCGTTCGCGAACGATCTCCATGTGCAACAGGCCGAGGAAGCCGCAACGGAAACCGAACCCGAGCGCCTGCGACGTCTCGGGCTCGTAGAAGAGTGCTGCGTCGTTCAGCTTGAGTCGCTCGAGGGCGTCGCGCAACTCGGGGTACGCGTCGGAGTCCGTTGGGAACAGCCCCGCGAAGACCATGGGCTTGACCTCTTTGTAGCCGGGCACCGGCTGCCCGGCCGGACGCCGCTCTGAGGTGAGCGTGTCGCCGACGCGGAGCTCGGAGACATCCTTGAGGCCCGTGATGACGTAGCCGACCTCGCCGGCCGCAAGCGTGTCCGACGGGCGGAGCGTCGGGGAGAAGAAACCGAGCTCCTGCGCTTCGAATTGCGTGCCCAGCGCCATCGCGCGCAACGGTTCGCGCGTAGCGAACGAGCCGTCGACAACGCGGACGAAGGCGACGACGCCGCGGTACTGGTCGTACGAGGAATCGAAGATGAGCGCACGCGGCGGCGCCTCGAGGGCGCCGGTGGGCGACGGGATGTGCTCGACGATCGCGTCAAGAACGTCCTCGACGCCCTCGCCGGTCTTCGCCGAGATGCGGAGCACCCGCTCAGGATCGACGCCGAGGAGCTCGGCCAGCTGAGCCGCGGCGCCGGCGGGGTCGGCCTGCGGCAGGTCGATCTTGTTCACGACCGGGACGATCTCGAGGTCGTTCTCCAGCGCGAGATACGCGTTCGCGAGGGTCTGAGCCTCGATGCCCTGGGCGGCGTCGACGACGAGCAGCGCGCCCTCGCACGCCTGCAGCGAGCGCGACACCTCATAGGTGAAGTCGACGTGCCCCGGCGTGTCGATCAGGTTGAGCTGGTGGTCTTTCCAGTTCACGCGCACAGCCTGTGCCTTGATCGTGATGCCGCGTTCGCGCTCGAGGTCCATCGTGTCGAGCACCTGCGCGCGCATGTCGCGGCTCGAGACGGCGTGCGTCAGCTCGAGGATGCGGTCCGCCAGCGTCGACTTGCCGTGGTCGATGTGCGCGATGATCGAGAAGTTGCGGATGTGTTTTTGGTCCATAACGACATCAGCCGCGCGGGGCGGCGCGGCGTCTCAACGATAGCAACGTCTCGAGCTCACGAACTCCCAGCAAACGGCACGAAACGGCGTACGCCCCGAGCCCGGCGGCCAGCGCAACGAGCAGCGCCACGAGCGCCGCGCCGAACGAGCTGCCGAGCGCCTGGTCGAGCAGCGACCAAACGCCGTACGCGACGCCGGCGAGGATGGCGCTCGCCACCGTGACCAGCACGACCGTCCGCCTCGTCTCCCTCAGCTCGAGGCGCACGAGACGGCGGCGGAGCAGGACCAGCAAGGCCGCCGACCCGGCGATGTTGACGATCGACGTCGCGAGCGGCAAGCCCCAGATGCCGAACTTGTAGAAGGCACCGTCGAGCGCCGCGTTCAACCCGAGGTTGCCCAGCGCGACCCAGGTCGGGATCCATGGCGACTGCAGGCTGAAGAAGGCGCGGTTCAGCAGCAGCATGAAGCCGTTGAACGAGAGGCCGAGCGCGAACGCAGCGAGAGCCGCCGCGGTCGCCGGGGTCTGCGCCGGAGTGAAGTCCCCGCGCTGGTAGACGACGCGCACGATCGGATCCGCAAGCACGGCGGAGAGGACACTTGCGGGGATCAACAGGAATGCGATCTGCCTGATGCCGGTCGCGACCATGTTGCGGAACCCGTCCAAGTCTGCCCGCGTGGCGAGCCGCGAGAGCGAGGGGAAGAGCACGGTTGCAACTGCGACCGAGAAGATTCCCTGCGGGAGCATGTAGAGACGGAACGCCGCGTTGATTGCGCTCGGAGCGTGGAACCGGTCGATCAGCCGCGCGGCGAAGAATGTATCGACGACGGCGTTGAAGTTGATCAGTCCGAGACCGACCGTGATCGGGACCATCAAGGTGAGCGTTTGACGAACCGCTGGATCGCGCCAGTCGATGACGACGTGCAACCGGCCGTCGCGTCCGCGCAGCCACGGAATCGGCAGCAGAAACTGGAGCACAGTCGCAATCAGAATCGCGAACGCGTAGACGTACAGTTCGTCCTCGATCCCGTGCGCACGCGGGACGCCGATGAGCAGGCCGGCGATGATGGCGACGTTCCAGAGGACCGGACTGAGCGCCGGCACGGTGAAGTGGTCGTAACTGTTCAGGATCCCGACGATGATCCCGGACAGCCCGAGCAGGACCACGATCGGAAACAGCACGCGCGAAAGACCGACGGCGAGCTCTCCGTAGCCGAAGGCGTGCATGATCCAGGGCGCAATCACGATGAACAGTGCGGTCAGCCCGCCGAGCCCGAGCAGGACGAGCCAGAACAGGCTCGACGCAACGCGCCAGGCACGTTTCCGCTCGCCCTTCACGAGCAACTCGCTGAAGACCGGGACGAACGCCGACGAGAGGGCAGCGTCTGCGACGAGCGCACGAACCGTGTTCGGAATCAGGAACGCGACCTCGAACGCGTTGATCGCACCGACGGTCCCGAAGTAGTAGCGCGCGACGATCTCGCGAACGAGCCCGACGATCCGCGACAGCCCGGTGGCGAGCGAGAAGATCGCCGTCGACCGGGCAAGCCGCCGGCCCGCGCCCGCTTCGTCCACGCGCCGAGTATAAGGAGGGGAGTGGCCGACTCCTGTCCGCGGACTGCTGCTGAGCGTCGGCACGGAATCGGCACAGCCGCGTGCGTCGTTAACCAATACGATCGCCGGTGGGTGGTGGGTTCGGGGTGCCCCATGAGGGTCACGGCCGCGGAGGACAGTCCCCGAGCCTCTGCTACGATCGCTGCCGCCCGCGGCGTTGCGGGCTTTTTTCGATATGCCCAACATCAAGCAACAGAAGAAGCGCGTCCGGACCGCGGCTCAGGAGCGGCTCGAGAACCTCCGGTTCCGCTCGACCGCGAAGACGCTCGCGCGGCGGCTGCAGGCCGCCGTCGCCGAGGGCGATGACTCCCGCGTCGCGGACGAGCACAAGCAGCTCGTCTCATGGCTGGACCGCGCTGCGGCGCGTGGCGCGATCCACAAGAACACCGCGGCGCGCCGCAAGGCGCAGGCCGACCGGCTCGTCTCCGGCTCGCGCTCCTAGCGCTAGCGCGCGGCCGGCGTCACGTCGACGAGCGCCCGCTCGAGCTCGAGCTCGCCTGCGAGGCGGCTGCCGCCCTTCAGGGCGAGGTCGAGGTCCGCGAGGCGAGCGACCGCGTGCGCCAGCTCGTCCGCGGTGTAGTTCCCTGCGTGTCCGAACGCCTTCTCGGCTGCGTAGGGATGGAGCTTCAACTTCGAAGCCGCGTCTCGCGCAACGACTCCTTCCGCCGCGAGCGCCTGACACGCACGCACGCGCGCAACGTGACTCGCAAGCAGCGCAACGAGGCGTGGCAGCTCGCGCGAGCCTGATCGCTCGAGCAGCGCCTCGACGGAAGCGAGCGCAGCGGCGACGTCTCGCCGGCCCCACGCGTCCGTGAGGACGAAGATTGACGTCTCCGCCGAGAGCGACGCGAGCAAGCGCACGTCCCCCTCGGTCACCGGGTCGCCGCCGGACCACGTGGCGAGCTTCTCGATCTCGCTCCTGAGCTGCTCGGGGTCCTCGCCGACCATGTCGATCAGCAGCCGGCACGCGTCGCGATCGGCGCTCGTCCCGTGCTGCGCGAATTGCTTAGCGACCCACGCAGGCAGGTCGCGCTTTCGCGGCGCGTCGTACACGAGAACCTCGCCGCGCTTCGCACACGCCTTCGCCAGCGCCGAGTCCTTCTTCAGCTCGGACGCGACGAGGGCGAGCACCGTTTCGGGCGCAGGGCTCTTCAGATACTCGGCGATCACCTTCGCATCCGGCGCCTTCCAGGCGTCGACCTCCTCCATGATCACGAGCCGCCGTTCGCCACCGAAGAGGCCGAGCGCGTTGCACGCGGCAACCGCATCGTCGGCCCCGTGCTCGCGCGCGTCGAGCACCTCGACGGCGCCCTCTTCGAAGTGGTTGCGGAGGCGCTCGAGCGCGACGCGGATCTTCGGCCGGTCGCTGCCCGAGATCACGTAGACAGGTTTGAGCTCTGCCATCGCCGCCAAGCATAGGCAGCTGCGAGGAGGGCGAACCCGGCGAGCGTCAGGCCGCCGAGCGAGGAACTGACCTGCGCGAAAGGCAGCCCGCCGACGAGACGCGCGCACAACGCGAGCCACGCGGCGCACCAGCCGGCGAGGCCCGCAAGCAGCGCCGCGGCACCGGGCGCGACCGGGTCGAGCAGCGCCGCGAGCAGCGCGAGGGCCAGCAGCGGCGGCATCGCAGGCGCCGCGAGCGCGTTCGCCGGCACCGCGAGCAGCGGCACCGCGTGGAACTGCAGCCATAGCACGGGCGCCGTCGCCGCACCGCACACGGTCGATACGGCGATCGCCTCGGCCAACCAGCGAGGCAGTGGATAGCCCTCGAGCACCCGCAGGAGCGGCCGCACGAACACGAAGATCGACGCGACGGCGACGAACGAGAGTTGAAAGCCGGCGTCGAGCAGGGTGTAGGGGTTCCACGCGAGAAGCACGAAGGCAGCGAGGAGCAGGAAGTGCCAGCGATCGCGCTGCCGTGCCGCGATCCACGCCAGCGAGCCGAGAGCGCCAACGACTCCGGCGCGAATCACCGAGGGCTGCGCGCCGACGGCGAGCACATAGGAGGCGATCCCGGCAAGCGCCCCAATCTCGCCGAACAACCTGGGCAGGCCAAGCGCACCTGCGAGAAGCAGCGCTCCGCCGGCCACCAGCGCGACGTTCTGGCCCGAGACCGCAAGCAGGTGATAGAGCCCCGAAGCTCGGAAGCGGTCCCGCAGGCCCTGTGACACGGCCTGGTCATCGCCGAGGACGACCCCGGCCAGCACAGCACCACGCTCTCCCGACGCGCCGCGCGCCAATGCCTTCTCGACCCGTTCGCGCAGGCGGTCCGCCACGGCGCCGAGACCGCGGCGCGTTCCGACCGCGCGCCACCGATCGGCCCGAAGGACGACATGGATGCCCTTGCGACGCAGCCACGTTCGCTCGTCGAAGCCGTGGTCCGGGCCGCGCGGCTGCTGCACGGTCACGACTGCCGATACAAGCGTGCCCTGCGGCGGCGCACGGCCGGACGGCAGCTCGAGCAGCGCGGCCTCGTGGACGACACGAGAGCCGAACCGGCGCACGACGACGCTCACGCGCACGCGGTAGCGACTCCGCCGTGCGGGTGCGGTGACCTCGAGCACCGCGCGTTCCGCGGTACCGATCGACGGAGCGAGGACGCTGCGGTCGAGCGCGGTGAGCCGGGCGCTTCCCCACCACCATCCTGCACACGCGAGCGCAGCCGCGAGCAGCGCGACTCTGCGCTGTCCGTCCGCGGCCACTGCAAGAGCGACGAGCGCGCAGGCGCCTACCGCGAGAAGCGGCGACGTGACGCGCGCGGCGTTCGCGGACGCGACGCCGAGGCAGAGCGCCGCGACAAGCGCGTGCGGCGCACGAACGGTCAGGGCGCGACCAGATCGCGCAACTGGTCGAGCCGCGCAGGCCCGATGCCGGGGATGGCGTCCAGCTCGTCCACGTTCGCGAACGCGCCGTGCTGTTGCCGGTAGTCGAGGATCTTCTGTGCGGTCACCGGGCCGACGCCCGGGAGCGCGTCCAGGTCTTCGAGCGTCGCCGTGTTGAGGTGCACCGGGCCTGCGGGAGTGGTTGGTGAGGTGCCTGCAGCTCCCGATGCCGAGACGTGCGCCGGCACGACGATCTGCGTCCCGTCCGCCACCGGCGCGGCAAGGTTCACGAGCGCGAGATCGGCCTTCTTCGTGGCACCGCCGGCGCGTGCAACCGCGTCGGCGATCCTCGAGCCCTGCGGCAGCCGGTACAGACCCGCGCGGCGCACCGCGCCGACGACATCCACGACGACCAGCGCAGGCGCCGCACGCGTCGTCGCCGTCGCGGGCGCCGGCGCTTCGTACGCCGTCCCGGCGTCGCGCAACAGGCGGCTCGCGAGCGTCAGCGCGAGCGCCAGAGCAAGCGCGCCGAGCACCAGCGCGCGCCGCGAGAACTGGACGTCGGGCACGCCGAAACCCTTACGCGAAGCACATCACGCATCTGTCACGATTTCGTGAAAGTGGTCGCCGTCGTCTCCGCCCTGTCGCTCCTGCTCGGCACCGTGCACGGGCACGTCATGAGGGGGCCGATCGCGCCAGTGTGCCGCGTCGGAGTGCCGTGCGAGGCACCGGCCGCGCACACGACGCTTTACTTCACGCGCTTCGGGCGAACCGTCAGCGCCGTCACCGACGCGCACGGGTACTACCGGATCCGGCTGAAGGGCGGCGTCTACGCCGTGAGGCCGAAGCGCGCGTCGCTGGGACGAGGCTTCGCGCCACGCTCTGTGCGCGTCGTCGCCGGCATCGACAAACGCGCCGACTTCCACATCGACACGGGAATCCGCTAGCCGACGACGAGATTCACGAGCCGGCCCGGGACGACGATCGTCTTCTGGACTTGCTTGCCGTCGAGGTGCGCGCGTACCTTCTCCGACTGCAGCGCGAGCTCGACGAGCTCCGGCTCGGGCAACGTCGCGTCGACCTCGAGCCTGTCGCGCACCTTCCCGTTGACCTGCACGACCAGCTCGAACGTGTCGCGCTTCAGATACGCGGGATCTGCCTCGGGCCACGGATGCTCCCACAGCCGTTCGTGACCCAGCTGCTGCCACAGTTCCTCGGCGATGTGCGGTGCGTAGGGCTGAATCAGGCTGACCGCCGTCTCGGCGGCAAAGCGCGCGTCCGGCGCGGTCGGGTCGTCCGACAGCTCGTTCACCAGCACCATCACGGCGGAGATCGGCGTGTGAAACTGGATGCGTCGCTCGATGTCGTCGGTCACCTTGGCGATCGTCTCGTGCGCGCGCTGCGTCAGCGCGCCTTCGCCTCCGTCGGACGGCGCGGCATCGGCAACCTCGTGCACGATGCGCCACAGCCGGCGCAGGAAGCGGACGACGCCCTCGACGCCTTCCTCGGACCACTCCTTGTCCTGGTCGGCGGGCCCCATGAAGAGGATGGTCAGGCGCACGGCATCGGCGCCGTACTCGTCCACCAGTGCGGCGGGTCCGGTCACGTTGCCCTTCGTTTTCGACATCTTCGTGCCGCCCATCTGCACCCAGCCCTGGTGGTACAGCCGGGCGAAAGGCTCGCGGAAGCCGAGCATCCCCATGTCGTTCATCGCCTTGACGAAGAAGCGCGAGTAGAGCAGGTGGCCGGTCAGGTGGTCGATCCCGCCGATGTACAGCGACACTGGCAGCCAGTAGTCGACGTCGGCGCGCTCGAACGGCGCCTGGTCGTTGTGCGGGTCGACGTAGCGCAGGAAGTACCACGCCGAGTCGACGAAGGTGTCCATCGTGTCGGCCTCGCGCCGGCCCTCCTTGCCGCACTTCGGGCACGGGACGCGCATCCATTCCTCATTGGACGCTAGCGGCGCCTTCCCCTTCGGTAGGTAGTCGTCGATGTCGGGCAGCAGCACCGGCAGGTCCTCGTCGGGCACCGGGACGATGCCGCAGTCGTCGCAGTAGATGATCGGGATCGGGCAGCCCCAGTAGCGCTGGCGCGACATGCTCCAGTCGCGCAGGCGATACGAAACCGCCGGCGCGCCGCGGCCCTGCTCGCGCAACGACTCGACGATCGCGCGCTTGGCCTCGTCGACGCCCAGCCCGTCGAACCCGTCGGAGTTGACCAGCACGCCGTCCTCGTCGATCACCTCGACGATCGGCAGGCCGAAAGCATCCGCGAACTCGTGATCGCGTTCGTCGTGCGCGGGGACGGCCATGATCGCGCCCGTGCCGTAGTCCATCAGCACGTAGTCGGCGACATACACGGGCAGCTGTTCGCCGTTGACCGGGTTGACCACGTGGTGCCCGGTGAAGACGCCTGTCTTGGCCTCTGAGGCGGCACGGTCTTCGGCGCGCCGCGCGCCGGCGTGCTTCGCGTACTCGCGAACTTCCTCGTTGCCGTGCTGCTCTACGAATGGATGCTCGGGCGCGACGACGAAGAACGTCGCGCCGAACAGCGTGTCCGGCCGCGTCGTGAAGACGGGGATGTCGATGTCGAGCTCATCGACGCGGAACAGCAACTCGGCGCCTTCCGAGCGGCCGATCCAGTTGCGCTGGATCGTCTTGCTGCGCTCGGGCCACCAGCCGCCCTCGGGCAAGTCGTACTCGCGCAGTTCGTCGGCGTACGCGGTTATCTTCATGAACCACTGCGTCATGTTCCGCAGCTCGACCTCCGCGCCACACCGTTCGCAGCGCCCGTCGACGACGTACTCGTTCGCGATGACCGTCTGGTCGTTCGGGCACCAGTTCACGGGCGCTTCCTTGCGGTACGCCAGCCCTCGCTCGAAGAACTTCAGGAACAGCCACTGCGTCCAGCGGTAGTACGTCGGCTGGTTCACGGAGACCTCGCGCTCCCAGTCGATTACCCAGCCGAGGCGCTTCATCTGCGCGCGGATCGCGGCGATGTTGCGCTCGACGATGTCGCGAGGGTGGCCGCCCTCGCGGATCGCGGCGTTCTCGGCCGGCAGCCCGAACGCGTCCCAGCCCATCGGCCTCAAGACCCGCCAGCCGCTCCGGCGGCGGAAGTGCGTCAGGACGTCGCCCATCGTGTAGTTCAGGACGTGACCCATGTGCATCGAGTCCCCGGACGGGTACGGCAGCATCTCGAGCTGGTACCAGTGGGTGTCGTCGGTGGTGCCGGGCGGCGGATTCGGCGTATGGAACGTCCGCTCGTCCTCCCAGACGCGCTGCCACTTCTCTTCTATTTGCTCTGGCTCGTATCTGTTCATGGGTACAAAAAAGCCTCTCATTTCGAGAGGCCGTGGGAAGCTCAGCGCGGCGACGCCGCGTCGGCTTCCTGCGCTAGTGAAGGAGCTCCTGCCGGTTCATGCTGTTTAGGACTTTAGCAACTCGTCAACGTCGAATCCATAAGCGACGGCAGGAGGTTCCGATGGCGGATTACACCAAGCTCAACCTGAAAGGAGAGGTCGAGGACCAGGCACCGAAGTTCGAATTGTCGCCGGAAATGGAGTACCGCCCAGGCCGGGCTTCCCTCGACTTGCAGAACTCCGGGATCAGCTTCTTCGGCCTCGCACCGAACTTCCGCGTTCCGTTCGGGCACACGCACAACGAGCAGGAAGAGGTGTACATAGTGGTCGAGGGGACTGCACGGTTGAAGCTCGACGATGAGATCCTCGAGCTGAAGCCGTGGGACGCCGTCCGGATCTCAAAGGAGACGATGCGCAACCTCGAGGGCGGGCCCGAGGGCGCCAAGATCATCCTGTTCGGCGCGCCGAACGCAGGGTCGGGCGACGCGCAGATGCAGCCGGGTTGGTGGGCTGACTGAGCCTCGGCTTGTCTCGTGTGGCGCCGGCAGCCGCCGCACGATCGCGCTGACGTTCGACGACGGACCGTCGCGGACAACGCCGGCGGTGCTGGACCTTCTCGACACGCACGGCGCGGTGGCGACATTCTTCGTCATCGGCTCGTGGGTCGAGCGGCTGCCGGAGATCGTGAGCGATGCGGCCGCGCGCGGGCACGAGATAGCGAACCACACGTGGACGCATGTCGACGCGGACCGCACGCGCGAGCTGGAGACGCTGCGCGACGAGGTCGCGCGGACGAGCGACGTCATCGAGCAGGTCGCGGGCCGGCGGCCACGACTGTTGCGTCCGCCCTACGGCTCCGACCCTGGGCGCTTCGCGCGCGTCGCCGCCGAGTGCGGGCTCGAGGCGACTGTGCTTTGGTCGGTGCAGTCGTTCGACTGGATGGATCCCGACGACCCAGGGGAGATCGTCGCGCAGGTGCTTGCCGAAGTCGAGCCGGGCGCGATCGTGCTCCTCCACGACGGGGAGCGCGAAACGAACAACGCGAGGCCCCGCGCGAGCACGCTGGCGGCGCTGCCGGCCGTGCTGCAGCAGCTCCGTGCCGACGGCTACGCCTTCACGACGGTGTCGCAACTCCTCTCGGCGTAGTACCGTCGCGTCCGCAACCGAACGAGAGGAGGATCCGCAGTGGCCGAGTACTCGCACGTCAACCTGTCGGAGCTCGAGGACCAGGCGCCCAACCTCGGCGCCGATCCGGAGGACTTCAACATCTTCTTCGGACGGGTGCCGCTCGGCTGCGAGCACTGCGGCGTCAGCCTTGTCCGCTACGCGCCCGGAGTGAAGGCGCACGGCCACCGACACAAGCGGCAGGAGGAGATCTACGTGCTGGTCACCGGCTCCGCGGAGATGAAGGTCGGTGACGACGTGATCGAGCTGAAACCGTGGCACGCGGTGCGCGTCCCGGCGCACGTGATGCGCGGGATCAAAGGCGGCCCGGAAGGCTGCGAGGTGATCGCCGTCGGCGCGCCGAACACGGGGCCGGGCGACGGCGACGAACCTGATCCGAACTGGAGCTGGGAGGACTGACGCGGCCCTCGAGCTGTTTCCCGACTCGGCGGAGGTCGACGGCGGCGAGCTGACGATCGGCGGTGCCGCCGCGGCTGCGCTTGCGGACGAATTCGGCACGCCGCTCGTCGTCTATTGCGAGGAGACGATCCGGAGCCGCGCCCGCGCTTACCGCGCGGCGGCGCCCGATGCGCTCGTCGTCTACGGGACGAAGGCGTTTCCGAACGTCGCGCTGCTGCGCCTGCTCGCGGAGGAGGGCCTCGGCGCCGACGTGTCGACGCTCGGCGAGCTCCGCTTCGCTCAGCGCGCGGGCGTGCCGGGCGAGCGCCTCGTCGTGCACGGCAACAACAAGTCGGACGCGGAGCTCGCGGCCGCGGTCGACGCCCGCGCGGCCTACGTCGTCCTCGACTCGGTGGAGGAGTTGGAGCGCGCGCGCGCGGCCGGGGTCGAGCGGATGCTGATCCGCATCACGCCCGGGATCGAGGCCAACACGCACGAGTCGATCCGCACCGGGCACGTCGGCTCGAAGTTCGGTGTCTCACCCGACGAGGCGGCGAGGCTCGCGCCCGATGTCGACGGGCTGCACGTCCACGTCGGCTCGCAGCTGCTCGCGCTCGATGCCGCGCGCGAGACCGTCGCGTGGCTGAACCGCTTCCTCGACGAGAGTGGCTGGACGCCGCAGGTCGTCGACCTCGGCGGCGGGCTGGGCGTGCCGACCGTGGCGGGCGAGCACGCGCCGTCGATCGAGGAGTTCGTGGACGTGCTCGTCGGCGGGCTGGCTGCGCCGGCGCAGGTCATCCTCGAGCCCGGGCGCTCGCTCGTCGGCCAGGCCGGGGTGACGCTGTACCGCGTCGGAAGCGTCAAGCGCTCCGGCGACCGAACGTGGGTCGCCGTCGACGGGGGCATCTCCGACAACGCGCGGCCGCAGTTCTACGACGCGCACTACACGGCGGCCATCGCGACGCGGATGGGAGCGGCGACGACCGGAGCGTACGGCGTCGCCGGAAAGCATTGCGAGTCGGGCGACGTACTCATCGAGTCGGTTGAGCTGGCCGACCCGCGGCGAGGCGACCTGCTCGCGGTTCCTGCGACCGGCGCGTACACGCTCGCGATGGCGTCGAACTACAACGCCGTACCGCGCCCTGCGGCCGTTCTCGTCGCGAACGGAGATGCACGCGTGATCCGGCGCCGAGAGTCGGTGGACGACGTGCTTGCGCTCGAGTCGTAGGTGCGAACCAACGCAAAGGTAGGCTCGTCAAGATGGCACGGCGGCTGAGCGCTATCCCCGGCGTCGTCCTCATCGCCGCAGCCGCCGCGATGTGGGGAACAGACGCGCTCTTCCGCAAGCCGCTTGCGGAGTCGACATCGGCCGGGACGATCGTGTTTGGCGAGCACGTCATCCTCGTGCTGCTCACGCTGCCGCTGATCGTGCCTGCGATGCGCGCGCTCTTCGCAGCGGGGACGCGGTACGTGCTCGCAGGGATCGCGATCGGCGCCGGCGCCTCGGCCATTGCGACGATCCTCTTCACGCAGGCATTCGTGAAGGGAGATCCGATCACGCCTGTCGTTCTGCAAAAGGTGCAGCCGTTGATCGTCATCGCCGCCGCGCGCGTCATGCTCGGCGAGCAGCCTCGACGGGGGTTCGTCTGGTTCGTCTTCCCGGCGCTGCTCGGGGTCTGGCTGATCGCGTTCCCGCAGCCGTTCGAGGTTCACGCGTCGGGTCTGGAGCCGATCGCCCTCGCGCTCGGCGCGGCAGTGCTGTGGGGGCTCGGCACGGTTTTCGGTCGCTACCTGTCGCGCCGGCTTCCCTTCGAGCACGTCGTGACGGTCCGCTTTTCGTTCGGTCTGGTCGCGAGCGCGATCATGTTGCCGATCCTCGGCGCACCGGCGTTCGCAAGCGCTCACGACACGCTCTGGATCGCGTATCTCGCGCTCGTCACCGGGGCCGCGGCGCTCTCGCTCTACTACATCGGCCTGCAGCGAACACCCGCGATGCTCGCCTCGATCGCCGAGCTCGCGTACCCCGTGACGGCGGTGATCGTCGGATACGTCGCATTCGACGCGACGCTCAGGTGGACGCAGTGGCTCGGCGTGATCGTCACCGTCGGCGTCGTCAGCCTGTTGCCGGCGCCGCGCCGCAAGCCGCTCGTCAAGGTGCCCGCGGGCGAACCGCAGCTCGCGCCGGCTTCGGCCTAGACGGTCAGCGCCTCGGGCTCCGTGACGGGGGCGCGGCAGGCGAAGTTCTCGCAGACGTAAACCGTCGGCTTGCCGTCAACGCGCGCCTTGCCTTCGAGCAGCGGCACACCGTCGGCGGGACCGAACGCGACGACTGCGTTCGGCTGCCACGGCGCGAGCGCCGCGCGCGCGACCTCGTCGTCCGGCTCGGCGACGATCGCGAGCTCGCGCGGCGGTGAGAAGTGGAGGTCGAGCGCGCACAGCGTCCAACCGAACGCCGACGGCGCGCGACCGAGGCCGTTCACGACGAGGCGAAAAACATCCGTCGCGCGCTTCGCCAGGTCGTCGTCGCCGTAGATGCGAGCGAGTCGGAGGAGCACGTACGCGAGCATCGAGTTGCCTGACGGCGTCGGGTGGTCGTCGAAGTCCTTCTTGCGTGCGATCAGCGCCTCGCCGTCGAAGGGAGTGAGGAAGAAGCCGCCGCGTTCCTCGTCGCCGAAGAGCTCGATCGCGAGCAGCGCGAGGCGGCGCGACTCGTCGAGCCAGAGCAGCTCGCCGGTCGCGACGTGCAGCTCGTAGAGGCCGTGCGCGACGTCGGCGTAGTCCTCGAGGAAGCCGGTGTTCTTCGCGATGCCGTTGCGGTACGTGCGGTAGAGACGGCCGTCGGGCGCCGACAGCGGGCCGAGCAGGAACTCGCCGAGTCGCCTCGCCGCGGCGAGCCACGTGTCGTTTTGCAGATGCCTTCCTGCTTCGGCGAGTGCAGCGAGCGCAAGGCCGTTCCAGGCGGCGATCGCCTTGTCGTCGCGCATCGGCTTGGGCCGCTGTTCGCGCCGCTCGAACAGCTCGCGCTTCAACGCGGGCGGCAGGTCGCCGCGGAGGACGAAGCGGCCGTGCTCGAACGGCTCCAGGAACTGCTCGGGGACGCCCTCATCCGGCGTCCACGTGAACGTCGCTCCCTCCACGCCGTCCGTGTCGGCGTCCTGCGCGGAAGCGAAGCCGCCCTCCGGCAGTGCGAGCTCACGCAGCATGTACGTGACCGTCTCCTCGACGATCTCGCGGTAGCGCTCCTCGCCGGTCACGAGCCAGCCGTGCAGGTACGCCGGGACGAGCAGCGCGTTGTCGTAGAGCATCTTCTCGAAGTGCGGCACGAGCCAGCGCTCGTCGACGGAGTAGCGGTGGAAGCCGCCTCCGAGCAAGTCGTACATCCCGCCGAGCACCATGCCGTCGAGCGTCTTCGTCGCGGGCTCGATCTCATCGCGCCGCAGCAGGAACTCGATCGTCGACGCTTGGGGAAACTTCGGCGCGTGCCCCCAGCCGCCCCAGCGGTCGTCGAAGCCCGAGCGAAGCCCGCGCACGGCATCGTGTAACAGCGAGCTCGTCAGCGGCTCGCGCGACGCCTCGAGTTGCGCCGACGCGCGCACCGAGTCGGTCAGCGCCTGCGCCTGCCGAGTGACGTCGCCGCGTCGCTCACGGTAGGTCGCCGCGACGGAGCGCAACACGTCGCGAAAGCTCGGCAGTCCATGGCGCGGCTCCGGCGGGAAGTACGTTCCGCCGAGAAACGGCTCCCCGTCAGGCGTGAGAAAGACCGTCATCGGCCAGCCGCCGCTCCCCGTCAGCGAGACGACGGCGTCCATGTACAGCGAATCGACGTCGGGCCGCTCCTCGCGGTCGACCTTCACGTTCACGAAGAGCTCGTTCATGAGCGTCGCGGTGGCCGGGTCCTCGAACGACTCGTGCGCCATCACGTGGCACCAGTGGCACGCGGCGTAGCCGATCGAGAGAAGGAGCGGCCGGTCGCTCGCGCGCGCCTCCGCGAAGGCGTCCTCTCCCCAGGCGTACCAGTCGACCGGATTGTCGGCGTGCTGGAGGAGGTACGGGCTCGTCTCCTGCGCGAGCCGGTTCATCCCGTCACGATACTGGCGGCATGAGCCTTCCCAGCGGCACCGTCACGTTCGTCTTCACCGACATCGAAGGATCGACGCGGCTGCTGCAGGAGCTCGGCGACGGCTACGGCGACGTCGTGTCGGCGCACCGGCGGATCATCCGCGAGCGCTTCGGCGAGCAGGGCGGCACCGAGATGGACACGCAGGGCGACGCGTTCTTCTTCTCGTTCACGCGTGCACGCGACGCGGCCGAGGCGGCGGTCGCCGCACAGCGTGCGCTGCGCGACCACGCGTGGCCGGGCGGGGCGCAGGTTCGCGTCCGCATGGGTCTGCACACGGGCGAGCCGTCGGTCGGCGACGAGGGCTACATCGGCCTCGACGTCGTTCGCGCAGCGCGGATCTGCTCGGCCGGGCACGGCGGCCAGATCCTCGTCTCGGAGACGACGCGCGCGCTGCTCGGCAACCAGCTGCCGGAGGGCGCGAGCGTGCTCGACCTCGGCGAGGCGCATTTGAAGGACATCCAGCACGAGCACGTGTACCAGTTGTCGATCGACGGCGCCGCGGCGAGCTTCCCGCCGCTGAAGACCGAGCCGACCGCGAAGACGGAGGACTGGGGCACATCGCTCGCGCGGCGGATCCAGGAGCAGGTGCAGCAGGACATCGAGCGCTCGTTCTCCAGCGGCCGAGCCCCGCAAGCGTCCAGCCGGTTCGCGTTGGTCGGGCTCGTCAACCTCGTGCTGCTCGCGGCGGCAATCGTCGCCATCGTGCTGCTCGTGAAGCTTGCGTTCTGACGGCTAGAGTCGAAGCGTGGACGAGACCCGCGAGCTGCTCGAGCAGACGGCTTCGATGGCCGCGGACTTCCTCGCCTCGCTCGAAGAACGGCCGATATTTCCGCCGGTGGACGCCGATGATTTGCGCGCCGCGCTCGGCGGGCCGCTGCCCGACGAGCCGACCGACCCGCGCGATGTGATCGCGCAGCTTCGCGCCGGCGCCGAGCCCGGAGTAGTCGCAATCCCGAGCGGACGCTACTTCGGCTTCGTGATCGGCGGCTCCGTTCCCGCGGCGCTCGCGGCCGACTGGCTCACGTCGACGTGGGACCAGAACGCAGGGCTCTACGCGGCCGGCCCCTCGGCAGCGGTGGTCGAGGAGATCGCGGGCGACTGGCTGCGCGAGCTGCTCGGCATCCCGGCGCACGCGTCGTTCGCGTTCGTGACCGGCTGTCAGATGGCGAACTTCACCGCGCTCGCAGCCGCCCGGCTGCACGTCCTCGCCGAGTCGGGCTGGGACGTCAATCGCGACGGGCTCGCAGGCGCGCCGCGCGTTCGCGTCATCGTCGGCGCGAAGGTGCACGTCACGGTCATCCGGGCACTGCGGCTGCTCGGCCTGGGCGCGCCGGCCGTCATTCCGGCCGATACACAGGGACGCATGATCGTCCGAGAAGCTTCGGGAAGCCCTCGCCGGAGGCGATGGGCCGACGATCGTCTGCGCGCAGGCCGGCGAGGTGAACACCGGATCGTTCGACCCGCTACCTGAGATCGCCGACGCCGCGCGCGCCGCAGGAGCGTGGCTGCACGTCGACGGCGCCTTCGGGCTCTGGGCCGCTGCGAGCCCGTCCCTGGCGCACCTCGTCGCGGGCGCCGAGCAGGCGGACTCGTGGGCGACCGACGCGCACAAGTGGCTCAACGTCCCCTACGACTCCGGAATCGCGTTCTGCGCTCATCCCGACGCGCACCGCTCCGCGATCGGCGCGCAGGCCGAGTATCTGATCCAGGCCGAAGAGGCCACCGTGCGCGACGAGGTCGACTGGACGCCTGAATTCTCGCGCCGCGCACGCGGCTTCGCCGTCTACGCGGCGCTTCGCTCGCTCGGGCGCCGCGGGATCGCGGAGCTCGTCGAGCGCACCTGCGCGCACGCACGCCGCTTCGCCGAGGAGCTCGCGCGGCTGCCTGACTTCGAGTTGCTGAACGAGGTCGTCCTCAACCAGGTGTTGTTTCGATTCGACTCGGACGAGCGGACTGAGGACGTCCTGCGCCGCGTCCAGGACAGCGGCGAGGCGTGGCTGAGCGGGACGACCTGGGACGGTCGGCGTGCGATCCGCATCTCCGTGTCGAACTGGCAGACGAGCGACGAAGACGTCGAGCGGACGATCGCGGCGTTCGAGGCCGCCGTCTACGCCGGCGGCCAGGTTCCGGCGCGATAGACGTAGCCGTCGAGGCGGCGGCCGAGAACGCCCTCCAACCATTCGGACACGGCGATGAGCGCGTCGAGGTCGACGCCGGTCCCGATCCCCTCGCCCTCGAGCAAATAGACCAGGTCCTCGGTGGCGATGTTCCCCGTCGCCTTCGGCGCATATGGACAGCCGCCGAGCCCTCCGACCGATGCATCCAGCACCGTTGCACCCGCCTCGAGCGCGGCGACGGCGTTCGCGTAGCCGGTGTTGCGCGTGTTGTGTAGGTGTACGCCTACATCGCCTCTCCCCGAGAGGACACGTTCGACAAGGCGCTTGACCTGAGTCGGCGTGGCAACGCCGATCGTGTCCGCGAGGACGATCTCGTCCGCGTCGAGTCGCGCGCAGAGCTGCGCCACACGGCCCGGGTCGACGCGGCCCTCGAAGGGGCAGCCGAACGCGACGCTGACCGTCGCGGTCGTCGGCAACTCGGACGTGTCGATGATGGACGTCGCCTGGGCGAGCGCCTCCTCGAGCGACATGTTCCCGTTCCGCTGGTTGAAGGACTCGGTCGCAGCGAGCGTGCAGTTCACGCGGCGGAGCTTCGTCTCGCGCAGGCGCTCGTAGCCCTTCAGGTTCAGGACGAGACCGGCGAACTCGGTACTTTCGCGCTCGTCGATCCCGGCGGCGACCTCCTCCGCGCCGGCCATCTGCGGCACGAGGTCGTCCCGAACGAAAGACGCCGCCTCGACGCGCGGCAGGCCCGTGGCCGCAAGCCGATTGACGAGATCAGCACGGACGGCCGGCGCGAGAACATCGGGCTCGTTCTGGAGCCCGTCGCGCGGGCCGACGTCGCAGAGGATGACGCGCACCGGGCGAGCGTAACGACGAGCGCTAACCGAGCGCGACCATTCGTTCGATCGCGCCGCGGGCGCGCTCAGGGGCGCTGGTACGTGTGCGTCGACACCGACGAGTTCCTGGTATACGACGGCATGGATCGCCACGGATTGCCGGACCTCTTCCGGTGGCTCGAGCGCAAGCGGCTGCGGCGCCTGTTCGCGCCGATGCTGGGTCTCTATCCCCCGGGACCGTTGTCGTCCGCGATGCTCGGCCCCGACCTGGCCCCGTGGGAGGTGGCGACGCACTTCGACACCGCCGGTTACCGGATCCATGCGGGGAGGCGGACGACGCTCCTGCACGGAGGGCCGCGCGTTCGGGTGTTCGGGGTCCGCGCCCAGATGGCCAAGTTCCCGCTCCGTACTGGGACCGGCGCACCTGCTTCTGCCGGGGTGTCCACGCCCCCTTCCCATACGGGCGCATCTTCGGCCCGATCGCCGGGGCGCTCCTGCACTTCAAGTACTTTTCGGACTTTCGCAACCACGTCGAGGCCGCCTTGGTGGACGGGCAGCACTGGCGCGAAGGCACCGAGTATCAGGCCTATTCGAGGCGCCTGGACGGGGCGTCAGACCTGGTCATGACGGCAGAAGTGTCGAAGCGGTATACGGGTGTGGACGATCTGGTCGCGCTCGGCTTCGTCGAGCCGATCGACTGGATGGACTCCGAGTCGACGCGGACCGACCGACCGCGGCCGCGGGAAGCGGCTGTGCCGGCGTACCCGGGTCGCGGGGAGCGCGCGGGGTGAAGTACTTCGTCGTGAGCTTGCACCGCTGCGGGACGCACAGCACCGCGTCCTATCTCGAGGAGCTCGGAATCCCGACGGCACTGGCCCGTCGACCACGAGGGCGTCGACCTGCAGGAGATGGTCCGGGGCCGCGAGACCGATCTCGCCCATGTGACGGACGTCCTCGCGCCGGTCATCGACAGCTACCAGGCGGTGGCCGACGTCCCGATTCCCGCGCTCTATCGAGCGCTGCTCGCCCGCTACCCGGAGGCGAAGTTCCTGCTCCTCCACCGCGACGCCTCCGACTGGGTCCAATCGGTGCGCTGGAAGCTCCGCGGGGCGACTTCCAGCCCTACGTGAAAACGGTCTACTGGACGTACTTCCGCTGGAAGCCCCAGCGGATCGACGAGCTCAGCGATACCGACTGGTCTGGATGCACGGCCAGCACACGACGGAGGTCACGGCCTTCTTCCGGGAGGTCGCCCCCGACAAGCTCGGTGTCTTCCATCTCTACGCGCCCGTAGGAGCCCGCGACTGGCGGCGTTCCTCGGAGCCGAGGGAACCCGCCCGCTCCCAAGATCCTCCCTCGCCGGCGGGATGGCCAGCCGGGGCAGGGAAGCCGCTGACGTGAACCTCGTCGAGCGTCCCGAACAGCCCGCCCAGCCCTGGATAGCCCGGTGGCGCTCCGACGTGTCGGACGACGGGTACTCGCTCACGGGATACGACGAGCATCGATGCATCTGCGTGGGCATCCCGAAAACCGCTTCCCGGTCGGTGATGTTGAGCCTCTTCGGCAATCTCGGCGGTGGTCACACCGACATCCGCAGGTACCGCAAGGTGTTTGGCGCGGATTTCGACCGCTACTTCAAGTTCACATTCGTCAGGAATCCCTGGGACCGGCTGGTGTCCGCCTACCTCTTCATGAAGAAGGGCGGGCTCACTCCCGCCGCCGCCGCGTGGAGCCAGACACACCTCGCGAGGTTTACCAGCTTCGCGAGCTTCGTCGACGGCTGGGTGACGCCGGAGAACATCACAACCTGGCGGCATTTCCGGCCCCAGCACAGCTACATCTGCGACGCCGACGGCCGCCTCGCGGTCGACTATGTCGGCTACTTCGAGCACCTGCCGCGAGATTTTCGCATCGTGAGCCAACGGCTCGGGCTCGAGCCCGAGCTGCGCCACGAGAACCGGACGGACGGTCGGCGAGCCGACTACCGCAGCTACTACACCGACGCCACGGCGGAGGCGGTCGCCAGGGTCTACGCCCGCGACGTCGACGCATTCGGATACCGGTTCGATCACGCCCACCCCCGGGCGAGCGGCGCGCAAGACCCCTCCGCGGCCCGGGGCCAGTCAGATCACGCGTAGCCGAGCCGGCGGAGGAGTTCGCGAAGGCTGTCCTCCACCACCCGCTGCTCGCCGAGGGTCATGTTCTCCCGCCAGCGCCCGACGCGCTGGAGATGGTCGTTCCGGTACCACATGCTCTGGTGGCGAGCGTGATACGAGCCGTCCGTGGTGTCCTGGATCTTCGCGCAGAAGGCCTTCACGTCGGGATGGGGGAAAGCCCGAGATACTCCGTGATCCTCGCGGCCTGATCCTCGGGCCGCGTCACGAGGTCCTCGTATCTCACCTGCAGGTGGGGGACGCTCGCGAGGTCATCGAGAGCGATCTCGAGAATCTCTTTCCAGGCGAGCGCACACCGCTCGACGCCGGTCCTCGTGGCGAGGAGCCGTCGCCACGACGGCGGCTTCAGATGCAGCCACTCGGCGCCTCCGATGCCCGGAACGAGGGAGCACGCCACGTCCCGGCCGTCGCGGGCGATGTGGATGATGCGCGCCTCCGGCAGGGCGGCGCGCAAGAAGGGAATGCGCAGGACATTGCGCGGAGTCTTCTCGGCGATCAGCTTCCCGGAGCCCGCCTGAGCGCGGAACCACTGGCGAACGCGGGCCCGGACGCCCGCCGTCGCGTGAGCGGCATCCAGACGATGCGAGCCATCGGGTCCCGAGCCCACGGATTCCCACAGATGATGGGCCTCGAAGATGTAGGTCACGTCCGGGTGGGACGCCACGAGCTCCCCGAGGATGCTCGTGCCCGAGCGCGCACAGCCAACGATCAGCGCGATCCGGAGATCGGCCCCACCGTCCGCCGAGCGCGCGCGGACGGACACGTCGTCCGCCATGCCGCCGTCTACGGCAGGCCGGTCGAGATCACCGGCTCGCCCTCCGCGCCCGTCACCACCTCCTGATAGGCGCTCACGACCTCCTTCGCCGGGCCCAGCGCCGCCACCCGGCCGTTCAGCACCAGGGCCGCGCGCTGACACTGGTTCTCGATGAAGTGAGGTTGTGTGACGCGATCAGGTAGGTGCGCCCCGTCGTCCGCTCCCGCTTGAGCCGCTTGAGGCACTTGCGCCGGAAGCGCTCGTCCCCCGCCGACAGCACCTCGTCGATCAGGAAGATATCGGGCCGGACCTCGAGGGCGATGGCGAAACCCAGCCGGACCTGCATGCCCGACGAGTAGTTCTTCACCGGCACGTCGATGAACTGGCCGATCTCGGCGAAGTCGATGATGGTGCCCTCGAGGGCCGTGATCTCGCGCGTCGTGAAGCCGAACATGGCGGCGCCCATGTAGATGTTCTCCCGGCCCGTCAGCTCGGGGTGAAAGCCGACACCGAGGCCCAGGAGGGGCGCCATGCGCCCGGACGTGCGGACGGTGCCGGAGGTCGGCTGGAAGATACCCGCGATGATGCGAAGCAGCGTGGTCTTGCCCGCGCCATTGGGGCCGATGACCCCGAACATCTCGCCCGCCTCGACCGTGAAGCTGACGTCGTGCAGGGCCCAGAAGTGCTGGCGGCCCTCCCGGAGATGGGGCCGGAACAGCCCGAGCACCCGCTCCTTCAGCAGGTACTGGCGATTGGTGCGGAGGACGAAGGCCTTGCTGACGTCGCGGCACTCGATGGCCGGAGCCATCACAGCTCCTCGGCGAAACGGGGCTGATAGCGCGACGAAGATGGGGAAGCTCGAGAGCAGCGCGGCGATGACCCAGAAGACGATCAGCCCGAGCTGCGCCATCGCCGGCGCCTGGCCGTCGAGAACGGCCGTGCGCATGGCGCCGAGGAAGCTGGTCAGCGGATTCACCCAGAGTATGGGCTGCAGGAACGGCGGGGCCATCTGCGGCGAGTAGAAGAGCGGCGTGGCCCAGAACAGGATCGGGAGCACCACCTCCAGGATGTCGCGCGTATCCCGGAAGAAGACACCCGCCGTGGCGAGCCAGAACGCCGTGGCCAGCGTGAACGCCGTGAAGGCGACGATCACGCCGACGATCCAGAGCAGGTGCCACGTGAGCTTCGCCGCCCCAGAAGGCGATCAAGCAGCGGCAGGGCGATGCCCATGGCGATGAGGTGGTTGAACGAGGTGATAGAGCACCTTGGTGATGGGGAGGATCTCGAGCGGGAACACCGCGCGCTTCACCATGGAGTCGCTCTCGATGATGCACGTGGCCGCGGAGGTGATCGACCGCGAGAAGAACGTCCACATCAGGAACCCGAGCAGGAAGAATCCGAGGAAAGTCCGGGATCGCCACCCGGAAGATGTGCCGGAAGATCACGAAGTACACGACGATGGTGAACAGCGGGTTCATCAGCGTCCAGCCGATCCCGAGGTACGTGCCCCGGGACTTGACCTTGATCTCCCGGAGCACCAGATACTTGAGCAGCGTGCGGTAGGCGAACAGCCACCGCAACGGGTCGCGCGAATCCGCACGGGGCGTCTCGACTCGCGCCGACTGCGATCGCGCCGTTCGACCCGCGCGCGCCCGGCCTTCCGCTCCCCGACCCGTCCCCTCGCGAAGTCGACGACGCCGCCCGCGAGGGCACGGAGGAGGTCGGGCCGGCCGCGCAGGCACGCCAGTGCGGTGAAGAAGCCGAGCCAGCGCACGAGGAAGTTCGGCATGATCCCCATCCAGTGGTACCAGGACCCGCGCCGCCGGATGACGTCGAGCAGGTTTCGGGTGCTGTAGTAGATGCTCCGCGCGAGTCGGTCGCCGTCGGCGGCCTCATGGTACACCCGTGCCCGGGGCACCACGAGCACCTTGAAGCCGGCGTCCCTGGCCCGGAGCGAGAAATCGAGATCCTCGCAGTACGCGAAGAAGCGGGAATCGAGAGAGCCGACGCTCTCGGATCACCGCCGGCCTGATGAGCATGGCACAGCCCGTGGCGTAGTCGACCTCGCGGGGCGCGCCGATCCCCTCGATCCCCGATCTCCTCCTCGCCTGAACGGGCACGCCCGACCACAGCGAGAAGGACCCGCCCACGTACCACGGCCGCGGCGGGCTGCTCATCGTCACGATATGGGGAGAGAGCAGTCCGCCTCGGGCGAGTCCGCTGCGGCCTTGACCAGGAGATCGAGACACGCGCCTCCACGACGGCGTCGTTGTTCAGGAGGAGGACGAAATCCGCTCCACAGGCCATGGCCCGCGCGATGCCCCGGGCGCACCCCTCCGCGAAACCGAGGTTCTGCGGCGGACGCTCGAGCTCGATGCGCAGCGAGGGAAACCGCCCGGCAATCGAGCGCTCCAGCGACAGGGCATTGTCGATCAGAAAGACGGTTCGCCGACCCGAGAACGAGTCCCGGGACAGGGACTCGAGACATCGCACCGTCTGCGCCTCCGGTCCCCAGTGGAGGACCACCACTGCCACATGCGGACCCGGCCTCGATCCGACGGGACCGCGGGACATGGGCGCGCTCACGCCGGGCCCATCATGCCGATAGGAAGAGCGGCCGCTCACGCGTCGTCTTCGGGCGCGTATGGCGAACCCCAAGGCCGAAACCAACGGCGTCGTGAATCAAGAAGAACGTTCGCAACGCAAAATTAGACCGACAAACCTGGCAGTGAACGAACCCCCGGCGCGTAACGGGCTGCCCGATGATCTCATCGATTCCACGTCTCGCGCCAGTTTTCGACGGATTCGTGCTCGACGTCATGCCCTGTCCCGTCGGATGATGGTCGGCCGGGAGTCGCGGTTGCAGGCGAGCGGATCGCGAGCCTATCATCGCCCTGCGCGCTCGCTGCGCGCGATCCGGCGCCACCGGCGCCACCCCCTCAGCGCGGAGGACCCATGACCTACGACGACATCCTGTACGAGAAGACGCGACGGCGTCGCCTGGATCACCATCAACCGGCCCGAGGTGCTGAACGCGTTCCGCGACGCGCACCGTCGACGAGCTGATCCGCGCCTTCCGGGCGCGCGTGGCAGATCGCCGACGTCGGCGTCGTCGTGCTCACGGGTGCGGGCGACCGCGCGTTCTCGGCGGGCGGCGACCAGAGCGAGCGCGCCGAGGGCGGCTACGGCGGCGCGGGCGGCATCGGGCATGGACATGCACGGCGCTGCACGGCGTCATCCGCGCCATCCCGAAGCCCGTCATCGCGATGGTGAACGGCTGCGCGATCGGCGGCGGCCACGTGCTGCACGTGCTCTGCGACCTCACCATCGCCGCCGACACCGCGCGCTTCGGCCAGGTCGGGCCCGAAGGTGGGCTCGCGTCGATCCGGGCTTCGGCACGGCGTATCTCGCGCGCGTCGTCGGCGAGAAGAAGGCGCGCGAGATCTGGTACCTCTGCCGGCAGTACACGCGCGCAGGAGGCGCTCGCGATGGGGCTCGTGAACGCGGTCGTGCCCGGCCGCGGAGCTGCGCGCCGAGACCGAGCGTGGTGCCGCGAGCTGCTCGAGAAGAGCCCGACGGCGCTCAAGCTCGCCAAGCAGTCGTTCAACGCCGACACCGAGCAGCGGGCGGGCGTGGCCGAGTTCGCGTGCACCGCGCTCGAGCTCTACTACGAGACCGCCAGAGGCCATGGAGGGGCGCAACGCGTTCGTGGAGAAGCGGCCGGTGAACTTCGGGAAGTTCAGGACGTAGGGATTGGCGAACCCGTTCTGGCGCAACGAGAGCCTCGAGAGCTATCTCGATCGCTGGGCGACCGACGCGGCCCGACAAGACCGCCATCGTCGACGGGCGCGGCCGCTACACGTATGCGGAGGTCGCGCGGGCCGTCGAGCGAATCGCCCACGGACTCCGTGCCCACGGCATCACGCCCGGCTGCGCCATCTCGTGCCTGCTTCCCAACTGGAGCGAGTGCATCCTCCTGTTCCTCGCGGCGAGCCGGCTCGGGGCCGTCGATCAACCCGATCCCCCCCACGTATCGGGCGAGCGAGCTGCGCTTCATGGTGAACCTGCTCGAATCGCGGGTCATGGTGATCCCCGAGGTCTTCCGCGGCTTCCGCTACACGGACATGCTCGCGGACGCTTCGCCCCGAGCTGCCGCACCGTCGAGCACGTGTTCGTGGCGCGAGGCGCGCCGGGCGTGGGCATGCTGCCCTGGGGCGTGCTCGCCGATGCCGCCTGGGAGGCGCGGGCGGGCAGGCAGGCGCTTCCGGGCAGTGACCCGAGCCGCGTCCACGAGGTGGTCTTCACCTCCGGGACGACGGGCGAGCCCAAGGGCGTGATGCACACCCGAACACCGCGCTGCCACCATCTACTCCCTGATCGAGCGGCTCGGCTTCTCCGAGCGCGACGTCATCCTGATGTCCTCCACGCTCGGCACATCAGACCGGCTATCTCTACGGGTACTGCCTCAATTTCCTGCTCGGGGCGACGGCGGTGTTTCTCGACATCTGGAACGTCGAGGAGGCGGCGCGGCTGATCGAGACCGAGCGCGTCACCTTCACGATGGGCGCCACCCCGTTCCTCCAGGATCTGACCTATGCGTCCACCACGCGTGACCTGTCGTCCCTCCGCGTCTTCATCTCGGCGGGGGCCTCGATCCCGCGCCCGCTCGTGAAGGACGCGCGGGCGCGGCTCGGCTGCGTGATCTCCGCGGGCTGGGGCATGACGGAGAACGGGCTCGCGACGTGCAACGGCCTCGACGACCCGGAGGAGAAGGTCATCGGGACCGACGGCCTCCCGCTCCCCGGCATGGCCGCTGCGCGTCGTCGACGAGGCCGAGCGCGACGTCCCCGCGGGCAGCGAGGGTGATCTCCTCGTCAGGGGGCCCGCGCAGTTCGTCGGGTACTGGAAGCGCCCCGAGTTCACCCGCGACGGCCATACCGCCGACGGCTGGTTCAAGACCGGGGATCGCGCGACGCTCGATCGCCGACGGGTACGTCTCGCATCACCGGGCGATCCAAGGACGTGATCATCCGCGGCGGGGAGAATATCCCCGTGGCCGAGGTCGAGAACGCGCTCTTCACCCATCCCAAGATCGCGGGCGTCGCCGTCGTCGCCATGCCCGATCCGCGGCTGCAGGAGCGGGCCTGCGCCTTCGTGATCCCGAAGGAGGGCGAGACGGTGACCCTCGCCGAGCTGGTGGCTCACCTCGACGCCAAGCAGCTCGCGAAGATGAAGTTCCCGGAGCGCCTCGAGATCGTCTCGGAGTTCCCGATGACGCCGAGCGGGAAGGTCCAGAAGTACCGCCTCCGCCAGATCGTGAAGGAAAAGATCGAGGCGGAGGCGCGGCAACCCCGCTGAGATGGCGCAGCCGCTGCCGCTCGCGGGGCGGGTCGCCCTGGTCACGGGGGCGAGCCGCGGCATCGGCCGCGCCGTCGCCCTGGCACTCGGCGCCGCGGGCGCCGCGGTGGCGTGCTGCGCGCGCTCCGCGGAGCAGGTCGAGGCGACGGCGGCGGAGGTCAGCGGAAGCGGCGGCCGCGCGCGCGGCTTCCGGCTCGACGTCACCCGCCGGAACAGATCGACGCCGTCGTGGCGGACATCGGCGCCGCGCTCGGTCCGTCGACATCCTCGTCAACAATGCGGGCATCACGCTCGACAAGCGGTCCGTCGAGGTCATCGACGAGGAGTGGGACGACGTCCTCGCGACGAACCTCACCTCGACGTTCATGCTGGCGCGCGCGGTCGCGCCGGGCATGATGGAGCAGCGCCGCGGCAAGATCATCAACATCGGCTCGATGTACGGCAAGATCGGCGTCCCGCGCTACGCCGCCTACTGCGCGAGCAAGGCCGCGGTGGAGGCCCTCACGCGGAGCCTCGCCGTCGAGTGGGCGCGCCACGGCATCCAGGTCAACTGCCTCGCTCCCGGGTACGTCAACACGGATATCCCGCGGGAGGCCATGGCCGACGAGAAGCTCCGGACGCTCTTTCTGTCCAGGGTCCCGGCCCGCCGGATCGGCGAGCCGGAGGAGGTCGCCACGCTCGCCGTCTATCTGGCCTCGGCGGCCTCGGACTTCATGACCGGGCAAACCGTCTATCTCGACGGGGGCCAGACCATCGCGTGGTAATCGCGGCACTGAGGAGACCTCGATGGAACTGAACCTGCGGGACAAGAGCGTCATCGTCACGGGCGGCGGATCCAATATCGGCCGGGCCATCAGCCTGGCCTTCGCCCGCGAGCGCGCGCACCTGAGCGTCGCCGAGATCGACGAGGGCCAGGGGGAGAAGACCGCCGCCGAGGCCCTGCGTCTGGGCGCCGCCTCCGCCGCAGGTGGTCAAGACGGACGTGACGAACTGGGACAGCGTCCGCGCCATGGTGAAAGCCGTGGAGGCCCGGCACGGGAAGGTGGACGTGCTCGTCAACAATGTCGGCTGGACCTATGACCGGCTGTTCATGGAGAAGACCCGGGAGGAGTGGGACAAGGAGGTGCAGCTCAACCTCTGGGGCATGATCAATTGCACGCGCGCCGTGCTGGACGGCATGATCGAGAAGAAGTCGGGCGCCATCGTCAGCATGGGCTCGGACGCCGGGCGCATGGGAGAGTTCCGCGAGGCGGTGTACGGAGCGTGCAAGGCCGGCATCATCGCGCTCAGCAAGAGCCTCGCCCGCGAGGTGGGGCGCCATGGCATCCGGCTCAACGTGGTCTGCCCCGGGATGACCATTCCCGAGTCCGACGAGGACATCGGCGGGCTGAGCATGTGGGCCCAGGACGCCAACCGCGCGTTCTCCACGCCGGAGATGAAGGCGCGGATCGCGAAGGCGTATCCGCTCCGCCGCGTCGGGACACCCGAGGACGTGGCGCCGGCCGTCCTCTTCCTCGCCTCGGACGCGGCGAGCTTCGTCACGGGCCAGACGCTCAGCGTGAGCGGCGGCTACACCATGATGTGAGCGGCCGGACAGGAGATCATCCGATGGACCTCGCCACCGTCAAATTCGGCGTCGACGGCGGGATCGCCCGCGTCGTCCTGAACCGCCCTGCGCAGCTCAATGCCATCAGCCCTTCGCTCCTCGAAGACCTCGACCGGGTGTGCGGCGAGGTGGAGCGGAACCCCGCCGTGCGCGCGATGACGCTCACCGCCGCGGGGCGCGCCTTCTGCGCGGGCGCCGACCTCAAGGCCGTGCGCGAGCTGTCGCCGGATCCGATGAAGTGGAACGAGTTCATGCGCCTCTGGCACCGCGTGTTCAATCGCCTGGAGGCCCTGCCCGTCCCCGTCGTCGCGGGGGTCCACGGCTTTGCCCTCGCCGGAGGCCTCGAGCTGGCGCTCGTCGTCGATCTGGTCGTGGCCGATGAGTCCGCGCGGCTCGGCGATCAGCACGCCAATTTCGGCCTCGTCGCGGGCGGGGGCGGCAGCCAGCGTCTCCCGCGTCTGATCGGAGCGCGACGGGCCAAGGAGCTGATGCTGCTCGGCGGCTGGCTCAGCGCCGCCCAGTCGCTCGAGTGGGGGCTCGTGAACCGCGTGGCGCCGCCGGGCCGCCTCGAGGCGGAGGTGGACGAGCTGGCGACCTCGCTCGCCGACAAGAGCCCCTCCGGCAACCGCACGGTCAAGGCGCTCGTCGACCGCGGGCTCGACATGGACCTGGGCAAGGGCCTCGCGCTCGAGCTCGATCTCGTCGCCGAGCACATGCGCTCTGCCGATGCCGCGGAGGGACTCCGCGCCTTCGCCGAGAAGCGCGCGCCCGTCTTCCGCTCGACGTAGGGCACATCGGAGAACAGCCATGGACTTCACGCTGACATCCGAGCAGGAGGAGCTGGTCCGCACGCTTCGAGGCTTCGCGAAGAAGGAGCTTGCCCCGCGATCATCCGGGTGGGACCGGAGCGGCGAATTCCCGTGGGATGCGTGGAAGAAAATGGGGGAGCTGGGGCTCCTCGGGCTCCGGACCCCTGCGGCCTACGGGGGTCAAGAGGCCGATCTCCTCACCATGGGCATCGCCAGCGAGGAGATCGCGCGCGGGGACTTCAGCTGCACCTACGGCATCCAGCTCGCCGGCCTCGCCGGCGAGATCCTGGGGAAGAGCGGCAGCGACGAGATGAAGGCGCGCTGGTTACCCTCCACCGCGCGCGGGGAGACCATCGTCGCCCTCGCCCTGACCGAGCCCGGCGTCGGCTCCGACGCCGCCAACCTCGTCCTGCCGCGCCGTGCGGGACGGCGACGGCGTACCTGATCACGGGCGAGAAGTCCGGGATCAGCCTCGGAATGGTGGCGCAGGCGGCCATCGTGTTCGCTCGCACCGACGCCGATGCCAAGGCGCGGGGCGTGACCGCGTTCCTGGTCCCGCTCGACCTGCCCGGCATCTCGCGAAGCCCGCTCCGGGATCTGGGAACCCGCGCGATAGCGCGCGCCGTGCTCTCCTTCGATCACGTCCGGGTTCCGGCATCCCATCGGCTCGGGGCGGAGGGCACGGGCTTCTATCAGGTCATGCAGGGCTTCGACTACAACCGAGTCATCATCGCGCTCTCCTGCCTCGGCGTGGCCCAGATCTCCCTCGAGGAGACCATGGCCTACGTGAAGGAGCGCCGAACGTTCGGGCGAGCACTTGCCACCTACGAAGGCGTGTCGTTTCCCATCGCGGAGGCGGCGACGCACGTCGACGCGTGCCGGCTGCTCTCGTACCGCGCGCTCTGGCTTGCCGACCGCAGCGAGCCATATACGAAGGAATCGGCGATGGTGAAGTGGTGGGGGCCGAAGCTCTCGGTGGAGACCATCCATCAGTGCCTGCTGCTCCACGGCCACTACGGCTATACCGACGAGCTGCCGTTCGAACAGCGCCTGCGGGACGTGATCGGGCTCGAGATCGGGGACGGAACCGCCGAGATCATGAAGGTCGTCGTCGCCCGCGAGCTGATGGGGCGCGGCGAGCCTGCCCTACTAGTCCGGCCACGCACCGGCCTCGAGCCTGGCGGAAAAGAGAAAGGGCTCCAGGGGTTACCCCCTGGAGCCCTGCTATTGCTGACGGCGTACTTACTTCTTCAGCAGGGACATCGCGGCCTTGGCCTTCTCGGAGGCCACGTCCGCCTTACCGGCCTTGCAGGCGGCCTCAGCCTCGGTCACGAGCGCCGTGGCCTTCTTCATGTCGGCGCCGCGAGTAGCGGCAGCAGCCTGAGTCTTGCCATCCTGGCTCCGAGGAGACTGGATGTCCTGGCTCCGCGGCGACTGCACGTCCTGGCTGCGCGGCGCCTGGATGTCCTGGCTCCGGGGCGCCTGGAGTCCTGGCTCCGCGGCGCCTGCACGTCCTGGCTGCGCGGCGCCTGGATGTCCTGGCTCCGCGGCGCCTGCACGTCCTGGCTCCGGGCGCCTGCACGTCCTGGCTCCGCGGCGCCTGCACGTCCTGACTCCGCGGCGCCTGCACGTCCTGGCTGCGCGGCGCCTGCACGTCCTGGCTGCGCGGCGCCTGGACGTCCTGGCTGCGCGGCGCCTGCACGTCCTGGCTGCGCGCACCCGCTAGCGAACGAGGAGCCTGGATATCCTGGCTGCGGGGAGACTGCACGTCCTGGCTGCGCGGCGCCTGCACGTCCTGGCTCCGCGGCGCCTGCACGTCCTGGCTGCGCGGCGCCTGCACGTCCTGGCTGCGCGGCGCCTGCACGTCCTGGCTCCGGGGCGCCTGCACGTCCTGGCTCCGCGGCGCCTGCACGTCCTGGCTGCGCGGCGCCTGCACATCCTGGCTGCGCGGGGCGCCTGCACGTCCTGGCTGCGCGCACCCGCTAGCGAGCGGGGAGCCTGGACGTCCTGGCTGCGCGGGGCGCCTGCACATCCTGGCTCCGCGGCGCCTGCACGTCCTGCCGCGCTCCCGCCAAGCGACCGCGGGGCCTGGACCTCATCCGTCCGCGCCGTCGTCTGCTTCAGCATCGCCTTGGCCGCGTCGACATCCGGGCAAGAGGCTGCCTGAGCCGAGCCGACGACCGGGGAGAATGAGACGAGGAACGCGAAGCTCAACACTGCGGAAATTGCCTTCTTCATGTGCGATTCGTCCTTTCTGTGTGGGGCCTGTTTCAGGATTGTTGCCGAGCCTCCCACCAGGCTCGACCCCGTTGCAACCATTCCAACCGCCAACCCGGGCCCGCCTGCCGCCCATTGGTTCCTGCGAACGAACGAGAGTATTGCAGGAGCAATGCCATACCCCCGCACAATTCGATACTCCATATGTTTTAGGAGTTTGTGGCTGCTAACCACCGGGTGGCCGGGCATTCCAGGTGGCGTTCTGCCGCTCGGGGCCGAGCGACCTCCCCGGCAAACTGCAAGGATTAGGTCGTCGGCCGGAGCCTACTTCGCGGCCTTCGCCTCAGTAGCGGAACTTCGACATCTCTGCGAGTTGATCGAGCGTCATCACTCCCTCCCGGGTCTCGCCATTGATGACCCAGGTAGGAAACGCCTTCACCCCCGCTTGCCGGCAGAGGTCGGGCCGGGGATTGACGCCCTTCGGGTCGCACTCCACGTACGGGATCTCCTTCGTCGCGGGCCCGAACCGGGCCTTTTGCTCTTGGCACGCCGGTCACCAGAATGCGCCGTACATCACCGCTTTCGTGTCGGCGAGGTGATGCGCGAGCGCGGATTGATAGCCCGGCGGAGCGGAGAAGGGAGCGGCAAACACGAAGGCGGCGGCGACGACGGCGCCCACGGCGGCGAGCCCTCCGTTCGTGGCGAGCCGGGCGGAGCTCATCGCCGGCTTCCGGTTCCGCGCCGCGGGCCGACGCATCACGAGGACCGCCAGGATTGCGATCAGGATGACGGCTGACGTGAGGCACCAGACACAGGTCGCGCCGAGATCGAATACGGACAGCCACGTGAGGTAGGCTGAAAACCCCACACCCCCTGCGGCCAACGCGAACGCGATCTGCCAATTGCGCGGCGTGAGCCCCATCCAGGCAAGGACGCCGATCGCCACGTAGGTGGCGAGGCCCCAGAGTGCCGTCGGCACCCACAGGAACGTCGCGTACCGGCTCGCCTGCACGATGTCGCATCCGCTGCCCGCGACGCAGAGCGCCGCTCCCGAACCGCTCAACTTGAGCCACGTGAGATAGGCCGCGACGAGCATGCCGGCCGCGGCGAGCCCGCTCAGCACCCAGTCCGGGCGCTCGACGGGTGATGCTGCGGGCTCGTGTCTTGCGTTTGACCTCGACCTTGCGGTTGCGATCGACTTGGGCCATGCCTTCCTCCCGGAATTATCGCACGGCCCGGAATGGATGCCTCCTGGGCCGGGCGCCGGAACCTGCTATCCTCTCTGCGCGATGCTTGAAAACCGGTGGGCCATGCTCGCCGTCATCTTCATCACCCGGACGGCGATGGGCCTGATGTTCCAGTCCCTGGCCGCCGTCGGGCCGTTCCTGATCGACGACCTCCGGCTCACATACTTTCATTACAGCCTCCTGCTCGGACTATTCCTGCTCCCCGGCGGCGTCATGGCGCTGCCCGGGGGGATGCTCGGTCAGCGCTTCGGGAGCCGGCACATCGCGAGCGCGGGCCTCGCGCTGATGATGGTCGGCGGATTCGTCACCGCCCAGAGCCCGGGCTTCGCCCTGGCCGCGGTGGGGCGCGTCGTCATCGGAGTCGGCGGTGTCCTCTTGAACGTCGCGCTCACCAAGATGGTCGCCGACTGGTTCACCGGACGCGAGATCTCGACGGGGATGGGCGTCATGCTCACCAGCTTCCCCGTCGGTATGGCCCTCGCGATGGCGCTTCTGCCACGCCTCGCCGCCGCGCACTCGTGGCGCGCCGCTGTCCACGCCTGCGTGGCGGCCACCGCGGTGGGCCTACTCGTTCTGATGTCCCTGTACCGTGACCCTCCTGTTCGCGCAGGATGCCCGGGCCCGGCCCGTGCGGCTTCGGAGCGCGGCTGACCGGACGCGATGTGACGCTCAGCGGGAGCATCGGGCTTGCCTGGGGACTCTTCAATGCCGGGTTCTTCGTCCTCGGCAGCTTCGCGCCGGCCTACCTCGCCGCGCAGGGAGCCTCGGTGGCCGACGCCGCGTTCACCGTGAGCATCGGGATCATGGTCAGCCTCGTGTCCGTGCCGCTCGGCGGCTACGTGGCCGATCGCCTCGGACGGCCGAACCTCGTCATCGTGGGCGGTTGCCTGGCGACCGCGCTCTTCATCGCGCTGCTGCCGCTCCTCCCCGGCCCGACCCTGTGGGTCGTCCTCATGGGGATCATGTTCGGCCTCCCCCCGGGCGCCATGATGTCCCTGCTGCCCCAGGCGCTTCCCACGAACCGTCTCTCGACGGGCCTCGGGATCTACTACACGGTGTTCTACCTGTCGATCGTTGTCTGCCTGCTCCTGGCGGGGGAGGTCGCGCGACCTCTCCGGGGGGCCAGTGGCGCCCGTCTTCTTCGCCGCCCTGGTCACGGCGGCAAGCGTGCCCTGCGTCGCCCTCTTCCGCTTCCTCGAGCGGAGCGCCGCCAAAGTCCGCGGCGGGTGTAGATTGGGATCGAGAGTCCAGTCATGACCGTCGTCGATATCCCCGCCACACTCAGCGCCTTCGGCGCGCCTCCCGTGCACGCGACCGCGACGGTGCAGAATCAAAGCCCCGCGGAACGCCTCCGGCGAACCGCCGCCGGCGTCGGCCTGTGCGCGGGTCTGGCCCTGGTCAGCCTGTTCATCCCCGTCGCGCACTTCATCCTGGTACCCACGTTCGTCGGGGCGGGCATTGCGGTGGCCGTCGTTCGTGCTCGCGAGGACACGAGGCTTCTCCGGGTGCACGGCGTCTGCCCGCGGTGTGCAACGGCGCAGGATTTCGAGGGCGGCGGCCGGTTCACCCAGAGCCGCACCCTCGACTGCCCGACGTGCCACACCCATCTGACCCTGACCGCGAGCCTGGAGCGGCCCGCCGCAGGGCTGAGGCACGATCCGTGAGGGCGCCAGGCGAGATCCTGCTCATCGCCGGCTATGAGCTCGGCCATCAGCCGCTCGCGGTCGCATGGCCGGCCGCCTTTCTCGAGCGGCTCGGCTATCGACCAGCCGTGATGGACGTGTCGGTCGAGGCCTTCGACGCCCGGCGCGCCAGGCAGGCGAAGCTCGTGGCCGTGTCGGTGCCCATGCACACCGCCCTTCGCATCGGCGTCACGGTCATCGACCGTGTGCGCGCGGTGAACCCCGACTGCCACCTGTGCGTCTACGGCCTGTACGCGAGCCTCAATGCCGAGTATCTCCTCGGCCACGGCGCCGACAGCGTGATCGGCGGCGAGGCGGAAGGCCCGCTCGGCGAGCTGGCAACCGCCCTCGAGACCGGCGCGGCCATGCCGAGCTCGGTACAGGACGAAGGCACAACCGGCCGGGCCCCATCTCAGGCGCCTCGACTTTCCCGTCCCGAGCCGCGCGCAGCTCCCTGCCCTTCAGACGTACGTGAAGATCGAGCGCGGCGGCCGGCACGATCCGGCCGGGTACGTCGAGGCGAGCCGCGGCTGCCGGCATCTCTGCCGCCACTGCCCGATCCCGCCCGTGTACGGCGGCCGGTTCTTCGCGGTGCCGCGCGACGTCGTCCTCGCGGACATCCGCCAGCAGGTGGCGGCGGGCGCCACACACATCACCTTCGGCGATCCCGATTTTCTGAACGGCCCCACGCATGCGCTCCGGCTGGCGCGTGAGCTCCACGCGGAGATGCCGGAGCTCACCTTCGACTTCACCGCGAAGATCGAGCACCTGATCGCCCATCGCGATCTCCTGAAGGAGCTCGCGGCCTGCGGAGGCATGTTCGTCGTCTCCGCCGCGGAGTCGCTGAGCGAGACCGTCCTCGAGCACCTCGACAAGGGCCACACGCGGGCCGATATCGCCCAGGCGATCCAGGCGGCGCGCGCGGGCGGGCATCGCCTTCCGGCCGACCTGGGTCGCGTTCACGCCCTGGACGACCCTGAGCGACTACCAGGACATGCTCGATTTCATCGAGGCCGAGGAGCTGATCGACCACGTCGAGCCCGTCCAGTACGCGCTCCGGCTCCTCGTTCCGCCTGGCTCGCTGCTCGTCGACAGCGTCGGCGATGCGCCCGTACCTGGGCGCGCTCGAGGAGGGGACGTTCTCCTATCGCTGGACGCACCCTGATCCGCGGATGGACGCGCTCAAGGGGCCGTCATGGCGCGCGTGACCCGGGCAGCGGAAACGCGGGAAGATCCGGCCGTGACCTTCGACCTGGTGAGAGCGCTCGCGGATGAGGCGGCGGGCGCCGCGCGTGGCGCGGGGTGCGGCGGCCCGGCTCGCCGCCGACCGGCCGCGCCCGCCCCGGCTCACCGAGCCGTGGTTCTGCTGAGCGGAGCCGACACAGGGCCAGTTGGCCCTGAGCGGGAAATCGAGTACAGTGGTGATCTGATCCACCCCCAGAGAGGTGACGCCATGAGCACAGATCTCACGACCCGAGTGCAGGAGCTGATCGATTCCACCATCAATCCGGCGGTGGCTGGGCATGGCGGCTTCGTCCAGCTCATCGACGTGAAGGAAAACAAGGTGTATCTGCAGATGGGCGGCGGATGCCAGGGCTGCGGCGCCGCTGACATCACCCTGAAGTCCGGCATCGAGCGCCTGATCAAGGAAGAGATCCCCGAGATCGAGGAAGTGCTGGATACGACGGACCACGAGTCCGGGTCGAATCCGTACTACACACCGCAGCAAGTAGCGCCTCCCAGGGCGCCCGGGATCTCTACGGGCGCTCGAGGTCAGCCGGCGCGCCCCGCCCTGACGGAACCGCGGGCGCGCCGGGCCTGAAGCGCGCCTGCTCGGCGGCGCGCCCACTCCCAGCCTCGGATCGCCAGCAACACCACGAGGATCGCCGCGTAGTAGTACGGATCGGGATTGGCCTTCTTCGCCAGCCAGAGGTAGTGCAGGATGCCGCAGATGCCGATCGCGTACGCCAGCCGGTGCAGACGCTGCCAGTTTCGGCCGCCGAGACGCTTGATCGCGGCACTGGTCGAGGTGGCGGCGAGCGGCAGCATGAGCAGTGAGCGCGGAGATCCCTACCGTGATGTACGGGCGCTTCACGATATCCGCCCCCATCTCCGCCCAGTCGAAGTAGTGATCGAGCACGAGCCACACGCCGAAGTGAAGCGACGCGTAGAACAGCGCGAAGAGACCGAGCACGCGGCGCAGGCTGAGGGGCCACGACAGGCCGAAGACGATGCGCAGCGGCGTGACGACAAGGCTCGTGAGCAGGATCCGCAGGGTCCAGTCCCCCAGCCAGTTCGTGACGAAGCTGATGGGATTCGCGCCGAGGTCCCCGGTGACGGCACGGTGAATGAGGAGGCCCAACGGAAGCAGGCAAGCCGCCCACACCCCGACCTTGAGGGCGATCCGCCCGCGCCGCGTCATGCGCTCAGTAGAGCTTCTTCAGATCCATCCCCGCGTAAAGCGACGCCACCTGGTCGGCGTAGCCGTTGAACATCAGCGTCTTCCGCCGGCGGAACTCGCCGATGCGGCGCTCGGTGGCCTGGCTCCAGCGCGGATGGTCCACCGTCGGGTTCACGTTGGAGTAGAAGCCGTACTCCTGGGGCGCGCTCTTGTTCCATGCCGTCTTCGGCTCGGTGTCGGTGAGGCGGATTCGCACGATGGACTTGGCGCTCTTGAACCCGTACTTCCAGGGCATCACGACGCGGACAGGCGCGCCGTTCTGGTTCGGCAGGACCTGGCCGTAGAGCCCCACCGTGAGCAGCGTCAGCGGATGGAGCGCCTCGTCCAGCCGGAGCCCTTCGGTGTACGGCCAGTCGAGCGAGGCGAATTGAGCAGCCCCTTCTTCTGGCCGGGGAACTGCTCCGGGTCCAGCAGCGTCGTGAACTCCACGTACTTCGCCTGCCCGGTGGGCTCGACCCGCTTGAGCAGCGTCGCCAGCGGAAAGCCGATCCACGGAATCACCATGGACCACGCCTCGACGCAGCGCAGCGAGTACACCCGCTCCTCGAGCGGCGCCAGCTTGAGGATCTCATCGATGTCGAAGGTCTGCGGCTTCGGGCACAGCCCGTCGACCTCGACCGTCCAGGGGCGCGTCTTGAGGGTCTGGGCGAGCCGCGCCGGGTCTTCCTTGTTCACGCCGAACTCGTAGAAGTTGTTGTAGGTCGTGACGTCCTTCACCGGGGTCGGCGGATCCTCGACCTTGTAGGCGGCGTTGGGGGTGGCCTTGAGCGGCTGGCCGGTGGGTTGCGCGGCGCTCGCGCCGCCGGGCCCGAGCGCGAGGGTCGCGGCCGCTCCGAAGATGAACGCGCGCCGATTCAGGTACATGTCGTACGGTGTGATCTCACTGCCCTTGAATCCCCCACCCTTCTTCACCAGCATCGCCCGTCCTCCTCACGCCGTCTCTGCTTACGCCGGTCAGTCTAGCAAGAGCCCCCGATCGCGGTGTCACACCGTTGTCAAGTTGGACACACAATCCGCCACCGCGATTCGCCCCCGATCCTCCCACCGGGTGCCAAAACCGGCAGGCGGCTGAAGAAGGTCCAGCTGCGAGGCGGCGCCCGAAGGCAGCACGGGAGGCGTAGTCGCTCTACGTTGAGCGTGCTGCCGAGGGCGCCAACGAAGCAGATGGGCCTTCTTCAGCCGCCTGCGCGGACGACACGGGTGCCCGCGATCCAGTCCGCGAGCCCTCGCCGCTCGCGCGTGACGAGCATGCCGAGGCCGGCGAGTCCGAGCGTCACGATCGAGATGCAGCCACCGAGGCACCGCGCGAGCGCGCGGCCATAACCAGGTGGCCCGCCGTCGCGTCGCACCACCGCGATCCCCAGCGCCATGCGCCCCGGGGTCTGACCACAGCCGCCGACGAAGGCGACGTGATAGACGACGTGCAGAACGACGCCGAGTGCCAGAATGGCCGCGAGCAGGACCGCGGCGTCCCCGAGCTCGAGCGGCGAGGTACGGAAGCCCCATACGCCGACCACGGCGCACATCGCGCTCCAGAGCCACACGAGCGCACCGATCGCCCCATCGAGTGCCGCGGCGGCCCCACGGCGCCAGAAGCCCGCCGTCGTGAGGTCGGTCACGGTTTGGCGGCGGTCGGGACCAGCGCCGGCGAGGGCTCCGCCGACGATGCGGCGCCGTAGAGACGCCGGTACTCGTCCCACGACAGCATCACCCGCTTCACGAACGCGCGCGTCTCGTTGAATGGGATCTGCTCGACCCAGACTTCGAGATCGTCGGAGCGGCGGCCGCCCCACCACTCGCGGACGCGGGTGGGACCGGCATTGTACGCGGCGGCGGCGAGCCGCGCGTCGCCAAACTCCCGGAGGAGACCCGACAGGTACCCTGAGCCCATGTCGAGATTGGCGGCAGGGTCGTCGAGCAGATCGCCGTTATTGAACGGCAGCCGGCGCGCCTGCGCCATGGGCCGCGCGGTGTCCGGCATGAGCTGCATGAGCCCGCGCGCTCCGACACGCGAGCGCGCCTGCGGGTAGAACGAGGACTCCTCCCGGACCACCGCGGCCACCAGCAGAGGGTCGATGGTGGCGCGCCCTGCCGCCTCGGTGAGCTCGGCTCGCCATCCGAGCGGGTAGTACATTTCCCAGAACGCGCGCGGCAAGCTCGCGAGACCGCTCCGTGCGTACGACTGAAAATGCCGGCGGAGGATGCGCAGCGCCAGATGGTAACGCGACTCCTGAGCGTAGACCGACGAGAGCGCGTAGAGCCGCTTGGGCTCGCCGAGCGAGCGGCGGGTCAGCTCGTCCATCTCCTCGTCCGCAAAGACCGGAAGCCCCACGGCGCGGAGCGCCTCGGCGCGGGCGAAGCGCGGATCTGCCTCGAGGAGCTCCTTCCCATCGGTGGGGAGAGTCAGAGCGACTCCCGTGGCCCGGGGCGGCGCCAATGTGCGGCGCGACGCGAGAATCCCGTAATAGCTCCGCGGCCCGTCGGCCTGCACCTGCGCGAACTGCCGCGCGGCCGCATCGCCGTCGCCGCGCTGCTCGTGAGCGCGCCCGATCCAGTACGGCGCGGCCTCGCGGTGCGCCTGTCCGCCGCGCCCGGTAGCCAGCCGCCCCCACCGAGACGCCGCCTCGGCATAGGCGCCCCGGAACCAGGAGAACCAGCCCAGCCGCCACTGGGCGCTTCCCCCCTCTTCCTGGTCCGGATAGTCGGCGGCGAGCTTCTGATAGACGGCCTCGGCATCCGGAATGCGGCCCGCGCTCTCGAGAGTCCGGGCCTTGAGGCCGAGTGCCTCCGCGGCCTCCTGGCTCTTCGGATACTCGCGCACGAGCTTGTCGAGCGTCGCCAGGGCCAGGTCACTGCTCTTCCGCTGCTGAAGCCGCGCGAGATCGAGAAGCCACGGCGCGCGACGATCGACGGGGAGCTCACTGAGGGCCCGGTTCACCGTCGCGGTGGCGGCATCGACCCGGCCCGCGCGCCGCGCGGCATCGGCGACGATCTTGAGCGCCCGAGCGGCGAGGTCGGGCGGAAGCTTCGCGTCCAGGAGCGCCTCGGCCTCGCTCCGTGCGGAGTCCGCAGCCCCCGAGCCGAGCAGACGCTCCGCGCGCTCGATGCGCTCCTTCGGCGTGGGCGTGGGGCCGCCGAGGCCCCCCTCGCCGATCACCCGGAGCTGATGTGCGGCATCTGCGGCGAACGGCGATGATGGCGACAGGAGCCACAGCTCACCGAACACACGTGAGGCGTCGGGCACGCGGCCGGCGCCGAGCAGGCTGAGTCCCAGGGCATACCGAGCCCGCGGCGCGTCCGTATGATCGGGATATCGCTCGAGAAACCGCCGGTAGAGTTCCGCCGCCGTCGCATCATCGCCCGCGCTCGACAGGAGCGCGGCCGCCTGCAGCAGCACGGACGGCATCGGCCGGCCCTCGGGCGCGCCATCCACGGCACGCACCGCCGCCCCTCGCGCCCCGGCGATATCTCCCGTCTTCAGCAGGCTCTGCGCCAGGAACAGCGACGCATAGTCCTGAATCGGCGTCGTCCCCCACACCGGATCCCCGAACTCCCGTCCCGCCTTCCCCGCCTCCCCCGATTTCACGAGCGCGAGCCCCGCGGTGAACCGGTCGCGCAGCTCCGGCGAAAGCCGCACGACCGGCGTCGCCGCGCCACTCGACGGCGTCGCGGCAGTGGCCGGTGCCGCCAAGACTGGCGCGCCCGCCACCGCGGCCCCGCAGTGCGCCATCACGAGCCCGGCGGCGAGAATCCCCACCACCCAGTGCATAGGAGTCAGTCTAACAAACCCACAGCGCGCCCCTCGGCAGACGGCGCCCGGGCAGATCCAAGCGCGGAACGCGCCACCGTCCCGCCGGTCGCTCATATCAGCAGCCCGCGTTGGAACGCAGCCGGTGGCTCAGAAAGGTCCATATGCGAGGCAGCGCCCGAAGGCAGCCGGCGAGGCGTACTCTCTGTACGTTGAGCCGGCTGCCGAGGGACGCCGTACCTCCGCAGATGGGCCTTTTTCAGCCACCGGCTCGGCGGACGTGGAGGATTCGCTGGACGGCGGTGACATTGGTCAGCACGGCCAGCGCGATCATCGTCGGTGTGAGCAGATTGAACAGGCCGCCGCCGATGAGCACGATCATCCGCTCGGGGCGCTCCATGAGCCCGATGTCACAGGACACGCCGACCGATTGGGCGCGCGCCTTCGTATAGCTCACCATGACCGTGCCCACGAGCGCGATCATCGTGAAGAAGACGCCGACGGTGTCGTCGCCGCGCTCGTAGAACAGCACGATGCCCAGGAGCACCAGGAGGTCGGAGTAGCGGTCGACCACGGAGTCGAGGAAGGCCCCGAAGGCGCTCTCGCGCCCGGCGAGCCGCGCGAGGGCACCGTCGAAGAAATCGAAGAGGCCGGCCACGACGAGCAGCAGCGCCCCCGCGCGACACCGCCCCTGGAAGAACGCGTGCGCCGCGGCGACGCTCACGCCGAGCCCGAGGATCGTGAGCTGGTTCGGCCGCACCCGCGCGCGCGACAGCAGCCGGGCGACGGGATCGGCGACGGGGTGGAGCGAGGCTCGGTAGTGGCTCAGCATCTCAAAGCGGCTTCATGAGCGCGTCTTCCAGCGCTTCCTTGAGCCGCGTGCTGGCCGCGGAGTCCTCGACACGCCCTGCCTGCCGGTCGGTCACGTAGAAGGTGTCGTACGCCTGGTCGATCTCGGTGGCGATCCGGGCGCTCCCGATGTCGAGCCCCTGCTCGGACAGCGTGCGCGTGATGGCGTAGAGCAGCCCGACCCGGTCCGGGCACTTCACCTCGACGACGGTGTGCGTGTCGGACAGGCGGTTGTCGACCGACACCTTGGCCGGACCCGGCACCGTCTCGGGCCCGGGCCGTCCCGCCTTGCGCCGCGCGAGGAGCGCATCCACGGTCTCCTCGTCGCGCATCACGCGGCGGAGCGCGTCGAGCGTCCGCCGCCACCGCGCCTCCTCGGTCACCGGCTCGCCATGCGGGTCATTGACCTGGAACGTGTCGATGGCGATGCCGTCGGCGCGCGTATTGATCTGCGCGGAGAGGATGTTGATGCCGTGCGCGGCCAGCGTGCCCGCGATCAGCGAGAAGAGTCCCGGCACGTCGCGCGTGGCGATGACGAGCTCGGAGGAGTCCAGATCGGGATGGTGGAACAGCTCCGTGGCGATGACGTCCTCCTCGAGCCGCTCCACGAGGCGGAGATGCGCGGCGATGCGCTGGGGCGACGTCGTCGCGAGGTAGCGGTCCGACAGCATCGCGAGGTGCTCGCTCACCGTGCGCCGCGCCCCCTCCCGGTGCATGGCCTCCCACACGCGCACGGCGACCGGCGTCGCGCGTCGGCGGCTCGGCGACCCCGCCGGTGAGCCGGGCGAGCGTGCGTCGGAACAGCTCGCCGAGGATCTGCGCCTGCCATCCGGTCATCACTCCCGGCCCGACCGCGCGCATGTCGGCGAAGGTGAGGAGGTAGAGCATGCGGAGCCGCTCCGGCGTCCGGCAGACGTCCGCCAGCGCCGCCACCGTCTTGGGATCGTCGATGTCGCGGCGCTGGGCGGTGTGGGACATCGTGAGATGCGCTGCCACCAGGAACACGACCTTGTCGGCATCGTCGGGGGACAACCCGATGCGCTGCGGTCAGCTCCTCGATGAGCGGAATGCCCTTGGCGACGTGGCCGTGGCCCCGCCCCTTGCCGATGTCGTGGAGCAGCATGCCGAGCATCAGCAGATCCGGCCGCTCGACGTCGTTCAGCACGCGCGCCGCTTCGGACTCCGCCGACTGTCCCGGCGCCAGCGCCTCGAGATTCTCCACGGCGAGCAGCGAGTGCTGGTCGGCGGTGAACTTGTGATAGACGTCGTACTGGACGAGGCAGGTCAGGGCACCCCACTCGGGCAGGTACCGCCCGAGGAATCCGAGCTCGTGCATCTCGCGGAAGGTCTGCGTCACCCGCCCCCAGCTTCGGCAGATGGAGAGGAAGAGATCCCGCACGTCGGCCGAGCGCCGGAACTCGTCGTCGACCAGGTGCAGCGACTCCTCGACGGCGCGCTCGACGTCGACGCCGAGCTCGAAGCCGAGCCGGTGGCAGTGCCAGAAGACCTTCATGAGCCGCGTCGGATCCTCGCGGAAGGCCCGGCCGTCGGGATGGGCGAGGTGAATCTGCGCGTCGATCACGATGAGCCCGTCGGCGAGCGCGTCCTGGCGGAGCCGCCGCTGGACGGCCCCGCGGCGGGCGAGCGTCTCGCGGCAGCGGGCGATGAGGCGGCGCGAGATGCGGTGGATCACGCGCGCGTGCAGGTAGTAGTCGCGCATGAACTTCTCGACCCCGAGGCGAGACCTCGTCGCTCGTGTAGCCGAAGTTCTTGGCGATCTGGGGCTGGATGTCCCGCGACAGCACGTCGTTCTTGTGCCCGGACAGGAAGTGCAGCTCGTTGCGCACGCGCCACAGGAAGGTCAGCGCCTCGTCGGTGGTCTTCTGCTCCCGCTCCGTGATGAGCCGCTTGTCGAACAGCTCGCGCAGCGTGCGCGTGCCGAACTTGGTCGAGGCGAGCCACATCGCCGTGTGGATGTCGCGCAGGCCGCCCGCCGACTCCTTGACGTTGGGCTCGCCCATGTACGGCGAGCCGCCGAACTTGCGGTAGCGCTGGTCGCGCTCGGCGAGCGTCGTCTCGAGGAACTGGGCGAAGTCCTTCTGGTAGACGTTCTCGGCGAGCACCTTGCGGAAGCGATTGAAGAGCCGCCGGTCCCCCACGAGGAACCGCGCCTGCTGCATCGACGTGCGGCTCGGAAAGTCCGTCCGCGCCATGGCGAGACAGTCCGGCAGGCTCCGGACCGCGTGGCCGACCTGAAGCCCGAGGTCCCAGAGCGCGTAGAGAAGACCCTGGGTGACGCGCTGAGCGTACGGGCCCATGTCGCCGTCGTAGATGACCATGAGGTCGAGATCGGACAGCGGATGGAGCTCGCCGCGCCCGTACCCGCCGAGCGCCACGAGCACGAGCGGCGACCTGCGTCGCGCCCTCGCGCTTGGCGTCCTCCGCGGCGAGGCGGTACAGCGTCGCGAGGAAGCCGTCCATGAACGCGGCATACGCCTGCACGGACTGCTGGCCCGAGGCGCCGCCGAGGTGGGCGGCGCGGAGGAAATCCCACGTTCGAGGTGAGGTGTTGGCGAAGCAGATCGAGCCGGAGCCGCCGGCGCCGGTCCGCCCGCTCGGCGGGCTGCCATGGAGCCCTCTCTCGAGCGGGCCTCGGCGCGCCGAATCTGGCGATAAAGTTCCGCCGACATGGCGAAACGTTACAGCGCACCGTGCCGATATTGTCAAACATGGCGCGAACTTGGCGCGAGTCTCCCCGTGCCGAGACGCGCCTGTACAATGAGCCGCCTATGCGAGGGCTCTGGCGTGCGGTCCTGGACGAGGTCGCTCCCTACGATGCGGGCAAGTCGCTCGAGGCCATGCGAAGGATCTGGGCACGGACGATCTGATGCGGCTGTCGGCCAACGAGAGCCCTCTCGGCCCCTCCCCGCGGGTGATCGAGGCGCATCCGCCGCGAAGCCCCGCGCGCGCATCTCTACCCGGATGGCGGATCGACGCGAGCTGCGGGCCGCGCTCGGCGAGCGGCTCGGGGTGCCGCGCCGAGCTGGCTGTGGTGGGCAACGGGGCGGACGAATTGCTCGCGCTGATCGCCCGCGCCGCCTACGACCCGGGCGACGAGGTCGTGATTCCTCATCCGGCCTTCGAGCCGTACGGCACGGAGGCGATCCTCGTCCGGCGCCACGGTCGTGTCGAGCCCACTCGACGGCTACGAGACGGATCTCGAGGACATGCAGCGCCGGGTGACGCCGCGGACCAAGGCCGTGATCATCTGCACGCCGCACAATCCCGCCTCGACCATCGTGCCCGCGACGCGAGGCTCGAGCGATTGATCGGCTCGCTCGGCGGCGATCCGCCGCTCGTGATCCTCGACGAGGCGTACCGCGACTTCTGCGACGATGCCGACGACCGTCGACGGCGTGGAGCTGGTCCGCCGCCATCCCACCGTGATCGCGCTCCGGACCTTCTCGAAGATCGCCGGGCTCGCCGGCCTTCGCGTCGGCTACGCGATCGCCAGGCCCGAGGCCATCGACGTCTCAATCGGGTGCGCGCGCCGTACAACGTCAACCGGCTGGCGCAGGTCGCCGCCGTGGCCGCCCTCGAGGACAAGGAGCATCTCGAGCGGACGCGCGCCGTGGTCCTCGCCGAGCGCCCCCGCTTGCGCGCTGCGCTGGCGAGCCCGCGGCGCTCCCTCGCCGCCCTCCCAGGCCAATTTCATCCTGGTCAAGGTCGGCGACCGCGCCTCGGTCATCCGCCAGGCGCTCCTCGCGCAGGCATCCTGGTGCGCGACGGCGCCGGCGTGGGCTTCCCCGGCCACCTGCGCATCGCGATCGGCACGCCCGCGCAGAACAACCGCCTCCTCGCCGCCTGGGACCAAGCGCCATCAAGCCACGTAGGGCGCCGCGCTGCCGGCGCCTACGGAGCCGATGAGCTACTGACGGGCGCGGGGATTCTTCGGCCGCACGACGGCGGCTGGCGGCCTGAACCGGGCGGTGCCTCTCGGAGCTGCCGCTCGAGCTGCGTCACCCGCTGCTCCGCCCGCGCCGCCTGGGTCCGAAGCGCCTCCGTCTCCGCGTAGACCTGCTTGATCTCCGCCTGAAGCCGCTCGGCGCGCTCGCGGCTCTCCTCCCACTTCGCCCAGAGGATGGCGGACAGCACGCGCCAGGAGCAGGGCGGCGACGATGAGCAGCCACGGACGCCGCGGGCGGGACGACATGAGCCCGCGCCGCGTGATGGGACTCGGCGAATCGATCGAGTCCGATCTCATGGCTCTCAGAGACTAGCATCGGCGCCGGCCGTGCCGCCGCCAAGAGTTTGCTAGAGTATGGCCGTGGCATCGGGATTGCTGCCCCGCTTCTTCGAGCGCGTGACTCGGCAGAGCCTTCAGTGACCTCGTCGCTCGACGATCCGCCGGTGGCGCGCTATCTCACGGATCTGCTCACGCGCTTCGCGCGCAGCCGAGGCACTGCACGCGGTGCAGGCGGTGGCGGAGCCGGCGTCTCGAGACCGTGGCCGACTCCTTGCTCGCGATCCAGGGCGTCTGGGACTGGGATTCGCCGACTTCAATCCGCAAGCCGGAGCAGACGCATTGCGCCGCCACATCGGAGACTACACGCTGTTCATGACGGGCGATCTTCCGCGAGCACGTCGAGCGGCTCGCCGCGATCGAGCTACTACCTGCACGAGGGCCGCCGCGCGTACCGGTTCGTCTCCGAGACCGCGAGGACGGGCGGCCGAGCCGATGCGCCGCTCTACCGGCGTCTCTCCGATCGCTTCGAGCAATATGCGGGCGCGCTGACCTACGCGCGCAAGGTCTACTTCCGGCGGACGCAGTGGCCGCCGGCGCCGGCACCGGATCCGTTCCTCCGCGCGCTCGTCGGCCGAATGACCTCTCCGGCCGAGCCGACGCCGAGGCCGCGTGCCTCGGCGCCCTGGAAGCGCTCGCTCGCGAGCTCGGCGAGCCGCCCGACCTCGGCGCCTACTCGGTCAAGGTGCTCGACGGCGCGCTGCACGCGCTGGTCAAGCGGCATGGCGCGGTGGCCGGTCCGCTGCTGCACGCGATGGTCGAGCGGGCCGGCAGCGAAGGCCGCGCGAACGGCGGCTCGACGCGCGCTCTACCGCATGACGCAGGCCGGCATCGTGGTGCCCCCATCGCCAAGCCGTCCGCGCGAGCCTGTGATCGGCCGCGCGCCGACCACGCCGTTCGCGCGTGGCTGTCGGGCATCGACGGCACGCGGGTCACGCGCCGCCTGGATCCTCTTCGAGGGGGGCTCGGCGGGCAGCTGTCAGCTGTGCTCGCTCATCTTGAACGACGAGGCGGGCATCCTCGAAGCCGCTGGCGGCTCGATCACGAAGAAGCGGCTCGAGGCGGAGCTGCGCCGCCTGCGCGAGCACCAGAAGCTGCCGTGGGTCGAGACCGATCCGCGCTCGGGCCTGCGCGCTCGTCGCCGAGGCCCTGGCGCTCCACGCGCGATTGGGCACCGATCCGCCGCCCGAGTTCTCGCGCTGGCGCCGCTTCTTCATCGGAATCGGCGGTGGACGGGACCGAGCTCCGCACCGGGTGACGTGGATCCCGATCTGCTCGGTCGATCGGCCGAGCTGCTCGACCTGCCGGAGCTGGCGGGTGGTTCGTGGATCCGGAGCTGATCCACGAGGATGCGCTCGCGCTGCTGCAGGCGCGCGAAAGCCGTCTCGTCGTGTCCGATCAGATCAAGGCGGAGCGCGAGGCAGCGATCGTCGACGCGGTGATCGATCGGTCATCTGACGGCCGACGCGCGGCGGCGCTGGAAACGACGCCTGGCGGAGATGGCGATCGTCTTCCGATCCACCGGCCGGGAGGACATCGCGCGGCTGGCCGCCAGCCGTCGAAGCGGCGCTCGGCCGACGAGGAGCGCGTCGCGCGACACATCCCATTCGTGAGGACGCTCGCCATGCGCGGCCTCGAGATGGGCGCCGAGGTCGCGCTCGGCCGGGCCAAGCTGGCCGACGTGAGCCGCGTCGCCGGAGCGGAAACGCGCGCGCGTGATCCCGGGCGTCCGTGTCGGCCACGTCAGCGATCTCGTCGGGCTCACCGGGGTCACCGTCGTGCTGCCCGATCGTCCCGCGGTGGGCGGCGTCGACGTGCGCGGGCGTGCCGCCGGCGTCCACGGCCTCGAGTTCCTCCACCCGCGCCACTCGTGCCGACGCTCGACGCCATCGTGCTCGCCGGGGGGAGCGCGTTCGGCCTCGAGTCCATCTGGGGCGTCATGCAGTGGCTCGAGGAGCACGGGATGGGATTCAGGACCCGTCACACCGTCGTGCCGCATGTCGCCGGCGCCATCCTCTACGACCTCGGCGTCGGCGATTCCCGGGCGCGGCCGGATCGCGCGATGGGATATGCGGCGGCCGCGGCCGCGCATCACGGCCCGATCGCCCAGGGCAACGTGGGCGCCGGCACCGGCGCCACGGTCGGCAAGCTCCACGGCGCGCAGCATGCCATGCGAGGTGGACTCGGCTGTGCGTCCACGGCAGGCTCGGCGAGTCGCGTGGGGGCGATCGTCGCGGTCAACGCCGTCGGTGACGTCCGCGACCCGCGACCGGCCGGCTGATCGCCGGGGCGCGCGAGCGCCCGAGAGCCGTCGCCTCGTCGACACCGCGGCGGCGCTCGCTGCGGGAGCGCCGCCACCGAGCTTTCAGCCCGTGAACACCACGATCGGCGTGGTCGTGACGTCGGCCGCGCTCGACAAGAAAGAAGCCGCTCACATCGCCCACCTGGCGATGGAGGGATTCACGCGAGCGCTCTCGCCGCCCCATCTCGACACGGACGGCGACACGCTCTTCTGTCTCTCGGTGGGTGACGCGCGGGCCGACCTCGTCGCGCTCGGCCGCGCGGCGGCCGACGTGGTTGCGCGGGCGATCGTCCGGGCGGTGATGATGGCGCGCTCGCTGCCGGGCCTCCCCTGCGCCCGGGACCTGGTCGGAGGCCGGTAGGGCCCCGAGCGGGTATCCGCTCAGGCGCGGGGCGGGGCCAGCTCCTCGCGCCAGAGACCGAGCGCGGCGAGCGCCGGCTCGTCGGTGAGGTGGAAGAGGCAGGCTGGCGCGGCGCCCGCGGGATTGCGATGCTCGATCCAGTGCCAGGGCGGCGCGGCGAAGCAATCACCTTCTTCCCAGGTGATGAGCGTGTCGCCGATCAGGCTCTCACCGCGGCCCTCGACCGCGTGAAACACGCCGCTGCCCGTTCGCCGTTCGGCGGCCGTCCGCTCGCCCGGCCTCAGCCACTGGACCTCGGACCCCATCGTGCGGAGGGGCCACTCGCCCGTGCGCGGGTTTAGTAGCGTGCCTCAGAACGACGGCCGACGCGGCGGGCGCCATCTCCGCCATGGCGGCGAGCGCCTTCCTGGCGACGCGCCACGGCCAGCGCACCTGCGGATATCCGGTGTCCTCGTAGCGCGACCGACGAGGCACGAGTCCCCGCCGCCGTCAGCTCGTCCTCGGAGGAATCCGTGCTCGTGGTCGGCGGCGCCGCCGGCTGCATGCGCGAGGCCCAACTCGCGTCCATATTGCGCACGAGCGGGATGTCGAGGCCGTCGAGCCAGACCACGGGCTCCGTCCCGTCGTGGCCGTGATCGTGCCCGCGCATCGGCGGCGTGATGATGAGGTCGCCCGGCTCCATCGCGCACTTCATCCCGTCCACCGTCGTGAAGGCCCCGTGCCCTTCGACGACGAGCCGGAGCGCGGCCGGCGTGTGGTGATGGCTCGGTGCGCTCTCGCCCGGGAGAATGATCTGAAGCCCGGCGTAGAGAGTGGCCGTCGCCGCGTAGGCGCCGGCGAGGCCGGGATTCATGGCACCTGCACACGGCGCTCCGCCTGCTCGATGCCGACCAGTCTCGCCGCCTCGAGGAGGGGCGGGCGCAGATCGGCCAGCGCCAGTGATGCGGCACCACCTGGGTCGTCCGCTGATGCGGCAGCAGGGTGTGGAGCGCGGCCCAGAGCGGCGCGAGGGCCAGCTTCTCGAGCGTGTCCGAATAGGCGTCGGGCAGGGTCTTGTCAGGGTCGGAAGGGTCGTCACGGTCATGCTCCTCCCTCGTCGAAGACGGTGTGGCCGGAAGGCTCACCTCGAATCGCCCCGCCTCATTTGCGCGTGTCAGAGCCGACCCTGCTCTGGGCTCCGGGGTCACATCAGAGACCATGGCGAGCGCTGCCATTGTAGCCCTGGCGCGGACGCTGTGGACCGGAGGCGCGCGCGGGCCGGTTGCGGGGGCGCGGCCGGACCGCGAC
>CAWFIT010000007.1:0-130163 GCA_963815965.1 uncultured Actinomycetes bacterium
ACCACTGATCGCGTGGCGTGCACCGGGTGTGCACGAGGTCGCCCCTGAGCCTCCCGCTCCTCTGGCAGGCAGTCTCCTGCCGGCGCAGCCAGGCCTCCTAAAGCGGGCGAAGTCGAGACTTTGACGACCCTCGCTCGAGCTCGCGTCTCTAGGACCATCGTGTGGTTCTTTTAGGACCAACGGACCTTGAGAAACGTGACCGCGTGTGACTATTAATGAGTGGACGCCCTCAAGGGGAGGGCCACTGCGGAAGGGGTTTCAATGGGAGAGGGGCTCAAGCGGCGGTTTCCTGCTGCTGCTCGTCGCGGCGTCCGCGCCGCGACGCTGACGGCGCTCGTGTTCGTCGCAGCAGTCATGGCGCTGCTGCCCGCCGGCGCTGGGGCGGCCGATGGAGCAGGCGCCAGGATCTACTGGAGCAACGAGAGCGGGGCGATCCGGTTCGCGGACGTCGCCGGCTCGGGGGGAACGACCTTGTTCAGCGACGGTGGTGGCCCCTGTGGAATCGCGCTTGATCCGGAGGCCGGCAAGGCCTACTGGACGAACTGGTTCTCGGGAGAGATCCGGGCGGCAAACCTGGACGGGTCCGGCACCGCCTCGACCCTCTTCACCGACGCCGGCTCCGTGTGCGGTGTCGCGCTCGACCGCGCCGCCGGGAAGATCTACTGGGCGAACTTCAGCACAAACTCGATCCGCGTCGCGAACCTCGACGGGACGGGCGTCGCCGCAACACTTTTTGCCGAGCCGCCGGGAAGCGGTCCGAGTGGGGTCGTGATCGACCGCGCCGCCGGCAAGATCTACTGGACGAATCAGTTCAGTGACGAGGTGCGGTTCGCGAATCTGGATGGCTCGGGCACCGCCTCGACGCTGTTCGGTCCCGCCGAGGCGGGCGACAACCCGATCGGCCTCGCGATCGATCCGGTGGCCGGGAAGGTGTACTGGGCAGCTTTCCTGTCCGGTGAGATCAGGGTCGGGAACCTCGACGGCTCGGGAGGGCCTTCGACGCTCTTCGCAGGCGAGGACGGCCCGGGCGGCGTCGCGCTCGACGCGGCGGCCGGAAAGCTCTACTGGGGCACCTTCTCCGGTGGACTGATCCGCGCTGGAAACGTGGACGGTTCCGGGTCCGCGGCAACCCTGGTCGAGGGTGAGGGCGCGCCACTCTTCCCTGCATTGCTTCAAGCTCCACAGGCGAACGGTCAGCTCCAGCGATTTCCGGAGGCGCCAGCCTGGGCGATGCGCTGAGCTGCAGCACGGGCGGCTGGAAGTCCGATCTCGGCGGCGCTTTCCTCTTCCGGGCACCGCGCACGTTCGCGTACCAGTGGCAGCTCGACGGAAGCGACATCCCCGCTGCCACGACCTTGAGCTTCACGTTCACCGAGCCTGGCGACTACACGTGCCGCGTGACGGCCGCCAACGAAGCCGGCCCGTCGTCGCAGACCAGCGCCGCGTTCACGGTGACGCTCCTCGACGTTATGAAGTACTACGACAAGAACACGAACGGCCTACTGGACACTGGCGAGATCCCGATCCCCGGCTGGAAGGTTCGGGTCGGAAGCACCGCGTACTTGACGCCGAAGAGCCTGAAGGTCGATCCGGGCGTCCAGGTCACCGAAGCGAGCCCGAAGCAGACCAACTGGCTACGCACCACTGCCGCCTCCTTTCAGGTGTCGGCCGCCGGCGACCGCACGACCGTTCAGTTCGGGAACGTCTGTGTCGGCGCCGGGGGCGCTCTGGGAAAGGGCTTCTGGGGGAACAAGAACGGTCAGTCCCTGTTCGGGTCGGACGACCTCGCGTCGATGGTCAGCCTCAACCTGCGCAACGCGAACGGCTCGATCTTCGACCCGAGTAGCTACAAGGCCTTCGCGAGTTGGCTCCAGGGTTCGACTTCCACGAACATGGCCTACGACGTCTCGGCGAACCTCGCAGCGATGAAGCTGAACGTCCTGAATGGCAAGGTCAGCGGGAGCTCGCTGATCTCCGCACCGGGCACCGTCAGTGCAAACCCTGCCGGGTTCGCGACGGTGGACGACCTGATGAACGAGGCGAACACCGAGCTCGGTTTGCACGGGCTGACGACGAGCGGCAGTCCGTTCCGGGCTTATCAGACTGCGCTCAGGGACGCACTGCTGAACGCGAACGGGAACAAGACGTTCGTTCAGCCGGCGGCGTGCTCTTTCAGCTTCCCGTAGACGCCAGACTGAGCAGGTCCACCCTGATCTCCTCGGGGTGGGCCTGCACGTGGTCCAGGGTCCTTTGGAGGATCTGGTGAGCGTTCTGCGGCTGCGGAGAGGGGGCGTGGCCGTCCTCGTCCTTGCGGCTCTTGCTGGAGTCCTCGGCCTAATGGTCGACGATGCCGGTCAAGGAGGCGACTGGCCCGGCTGGGACGAAGGCTGGGCGCTCGTCGCGTTTCCCCTTGGGATCCCCCTCGCGGTTGCCGCCGCCCTCAAGATCGGCGGAACGGCAGTGCGGGCTACCACTCTCCGCCTCGTCGCGCTCGTCACGGGTGCGGTCTGGCTCTGGGGCGCGGTCGTGTTCGTCGTTTGGTTCGTGGTCGGAGGTTAGGCCCAGCCCACGAAGCCCTGCTCCGTCTGCCTGATGCGAGCCGCCCGATCCTGCGATGCTCGTGACTGCCGTTCCGACCTGTGCAGCAGATTCGAATAGAAAGGCGCATACGGGATTCGAACCCGTGCCGCCGCCGTGAGAGGGCGGTGTCCTAGGCCACTAGACGAATGCGCCCGACGAGAGCGGCCATTGTAGCCTCGGCCTGTGGAGATCGGAGACGCGTACGGCGCGATGATCACGGCGTTCCACGAGGGCGGCGAAGCCGTCGAGATCATCGAGCGCGACGACGGTTACATCGCGGCTTCCCGCTTCGGGCCGAAGATCTACTTCGCTCCGCTGCGCAACTGGTTCAAGAACGAGCGCGCAGCAATTCGGTTCGCTCGGGGCCGGGTGCTCGACGTCGGCGCGGGCGCCGGCCGCGTCACACTTCACCTCCAGCAGCGCGGACAGTCTGTCGTCGCGATCGACAACTCACCCGGAGCGGTCGAGTTGATGCGGCGCCGCGGCGTCCGTGACGCTCGTGTGATCGCGATCGAGGACCTCGGGCCTGACCTCGGAACATTCGACTCGGTCGTCATGTTCGGGAACAACATCGGTCTCCTCGGCGGGCGTGCCAAGGGACGGCGGCTCTTGCGCCGCTTCCACGAATTGACTTCCGACCGCGGACGGATAGTCGGCAGCTCGTTGCGCGTCTACGACACCGACGACCCCGCCCATCTCGCGACCCACGAGCGCAACCGCCGTCGCGGACGAATGGGCGGCCAGCTACGCTTTCGCGTGCGCTTCGAACTGCTCGCCTCCCCGTGGCTCGACTACCTGATGCTGCCTCCCGAAGAGCTCGAGGAGCTCGCGCAGCCGGCGGGTTGGGGAATCGCACGGGTCATCGACGGCGACGGCCCGCTCTACAGCGTCGTGCTCGAGAAGCTCTAGGCGTTGAGCTCAGAGACCAGCGGAGCCATGTCGAGCGGCTCGAAGCCGAGGCGCCCGGCGATCTCCTCGCTCGACGGACGCGTGCCTTCGAAGAAGAGCGCGCGCAGCCGGTCGCCCGTCTCACCGTTGCGCCACCAGTCGTCTCCCACCTCGCGCTCGAGGTACGCGCGCAGTTGCGCGGAGCGGATCCAGGCGCGCAGGTAGTCGGCGGAGTAAAAACCCGCGTCCATGTCGGAGAGGAAGGCGTCGTCGCGGTACCGGAGGCCGACCGCGTTCGTCAGCCGCTCCGCGTACCCCTCCGGCGTCCCTCCCACCGCGTTGTAACGCGACCAGAAACCCAGCTCGTACTGCAGCTTCGCGACGTAGCGGCGGAAGAGCAGGAGATCGAGGAACTGGGTCGCGTTGGCGTTTTCGGCCGCCTCGGCGTCCGAGAGTCCGAAGTGCTCGACGTGCCACTCGGGCACGCGCGTGATCGACTCGAGGATGTACGAGTAGATCTCGGTGAGTGCATGGTCGCGCGAAAGCCTGCGGAACGTGTACGAGAGCGATGGGTCACACCCCGCGTAGTGGAGCGCGTGCCCTGCTTCGTGCAGGAGAGCCTGGTAATCGTGCAAACCCCCCTGCGCGCGTGTTATCAGGTGAACGACCTTCGGCGGATCCGATGCAATGACGCATGCACGCGGTACCTTCTGCGGGCGGTCGTCGAGGTCGAGCCGTATGTTCTGGTCGTTCTCCATGTCGAAGCCCAGGCGCCCGAGCGTCTCCATGCAGATCTCGACAGCGCGGTCCTTCGTGTAGGTCGACTCGAGCGGTGACAGCCGGCGCATGTAGCTGCTGTGAAACGAGCTCGGCAGGTCGTCGCGCTCCGGCCCGAGCAAGCGCTCGAACCAACGGTCGCGCATACGTGACCACGCGTCGTCAACCGCCGCGGACGTCTTCGCGAGCACACCTTCGAGCTCGCGCAACGAGATCTGCTTCTCCTCCTCGTTTCGCGCGACGTTCTCAGGCTCGCCGGTCAACTCGGCCTCGAGCGCCTCGCCCTTCGCGAGCAGCTCGAGCCGGTCCGCGTTGAACGTCGCGGAAGCATCCGCGTGCACCGCGCCCAGCTCTTCGCGGTCGGCGTAGTCGTCGAGCACGGCCAACTTCGCCTGCGCGCTGCGGAGGGGGATCTCCTCGCCCTTCCAAGTCACGCGCGCGGCGAGGATCTTGTTCTCGAACTCGTCCTGGGCTGCGGCCAGCTCGGCCGCGGCAAGCCCGCCCTCGCAGGTCTTGCGCAGCCGGTACAGGCGTTCGCGCTCGTCGCCGGATGCCTGCTCCTCGCATTCGTGGAGATATCCCAGCTGCTCGCGCGAGAACAGGTCCGCGTACCTGGCGACGATCGCCGCCTGTTCGGACGTCTCCTTCTCCCCGACGCGGACGGCGCGGCCCTCCTCGGAGCGCTCAAAAAGGTACTTCTGCAGCTGCTCTTCGAACTCGGCGGGGCTCCGGATGGCTTCGGCGATGCTCATGCCAGGTTAAATGTATAACGGGTTATGATCGATCCGCGTGTGAGGCAGACGGTTGGCACCGGTTCGCCGCGTGCATACGCGGTCTCCATGGCCGGTCTTTGGATCGACCTCGAGTTGACGCTGGCCCGCCTCGACTTGCTCGCCGCCGATCCCGAGCGCCTCGTGGAGGATCGCGAGACCTTGCCTGCGCTGCAGTACGAGCTCCACTGCGCCGCCGAGCTCGTGACCGGGCTCACCCCGCCGACGGACGTGGCTCTCGTTCACGAGGAGCTCGGCGAATCGCTCACCGAGGCGCGTGAGCTGACCGCGGAGATGGCCGAGGCGCTGGCTCACGGCGGTCTCGACGCAGCCGCCCCGCTGGTCTGGGAATGGCGCGGCGCGCTGTTCCGCGTCCGCTTCGCGCGACGCCGGCTCGAACGGCCGCGCTCGGTGCTGGTGCCGGTGCCCGAGCAGGGCCAGTCGAGCGGACGGCATGCGCCGTTCTTGGCGGCTCTCGCGGTAGGCGTCGGATCGGGGCTCGTCCTCGTGGCGGCGCTGCTCGGCCTCTGGGTGCTCGTTGCGTTCACCCTCGCCGGCACGGTCGCCGGGTCGGTGCTGCTTCGCCCGTAACGCCTGCGAGCCCGCCGGCGTTTCATATTCAGAAACCGGAAAACAGCTACGGAGGTGAGGGCTGCGGGGAGGCAGCGTCCCCCAATGGAGAAAGGCAAGCGGCCGGCGACGCCGAGCGCCGCCTTTCGCAAGCGCGCCTGGCTCCAGTTCCAGCGCGCGCTCGACCCTCTAGGCCCGCCTAGACCTCTGCGCCGACCGCCCGACTCAGGCGCCTGAGCGTCTCGTCTCGCCCGAGCAGCTCGAGGCTCTCGAACAGGCCCGGCGAGATCTTCGAGCCGGTGACCGCCATCCGGATCGGCTGAAACGCCTGCCCCGGCTTCAGGCCGAGCTCGTCGGCGAGCCCGCGCAAGGCGGCCTCGATCGTTCCGGCGTCCCAGTTGTCGAGCTCGCGCAGCACGGCTTCGGCCCGTGAGAGGACGTGCGGGTCGAGCAGTGACGGGTCTTCGGGCTCGATCTCGTCTTTGAAGTAGAAGTTCGCCCAGCGCGGAAACTCGCCGAAGCGCACGAGCTTCTCCTGCACGAGTGGCGCGATCTTCCGCACCTTCTCCGGATCCCAGTTCGAGCCGAGGTATTCGATCAGCGCGTTCGCGTACTCATCGAGAGGCAGCGCGCGCAGATACACGCCGTTCATCCAGTCGAGCTTCTTGTAGTCGAACGTCGCGGGGCTCGGCTGCACGCGGTCGAACGAGAACCGTTCGATCAGCTCGTCCCGCGACATGATCGTCGTCTTGTCGTCGTGGCTCCAGCCGAGCAGCGCGAGGAAGTTCATGAGCGCCGGCGCGTAGTAGCCCATGTCGCGGAATTCGTCCAGCGACTGCGCCCCGTGTCGCTTCGAGAGCTTCTTCCCGTCGTCTCCCGCGACGTCGGGCATGTGCGCGTACACAGGAATGTCGGCGCCCAGCGCACGCAGGATGTTGATCTGCTTCGGCGTGTTCGAGACGTGGTCGCGGCCGCGGATGACATGCGTGATCCCGTCCAGCCAGTCCTCGACCGGCGACGCAAAATTGTACGTCGGGCGACCGTCTGAGCGGACGAGAACCAGGTCGTCCAGAACTTCGTTCGGCGTCTCGACGCGGCCGAGCACGAGGTCGTCGTACGCAGTCACGCCCTCGTCGGGCATGCGGAAGCGGATCGCGCCCTCGTCCTCGTACGCGTGACCGGCCGCGACGAGCCGCTGCGCTTCCTGCTGGCAGCGCTCCATCCTGTCGAGCTGGAAGCTCAGTGCGCCCCAGTCGAGGCCGAGCCAGGTGAGCGAGCGCTGAATCTGCTCTGTCGCACCTTCGACCTCACGGCTCATGTCGGTGTTCTCGATGCGCAACAGGCACTCGCCTCGTTGCTGGCACGCGAAGAGCCAGTTGAAGAGAAACGTGCGCGCCGTCCCGACATGAAGGAAGCCGGTCGGCGACGGCGCCATGCGAACGCGGACGGCCATGAGCGCCGCTTATCGTAGTTGCGTGTTCTTCGGCGCCCATGTGTCGTCACTCGGCGGCATCCACAAGACGCTCGACCGAGCAAAGGCGATGCGCGCCGATGCGGTTCAGCTGTTCACGCAGAGCCCGCGCATGTGGCGGCCGACGAACCACGACCCGGCAAACCTCGAAGCGTTCAAGGAGCGACGCGCGGAGCTCGGCATCGCGCCTGGAGGCGTGCTCGCGCACGCGTTGTATCTCGTCAACCTCGCCTCTCCCGATGACGAGCTCTACGACAAGTCGCGCGCCGCGATGCGCAACACGATGGAGGTCGCGCGCGCGATCGAAGCGGACGGCGTCGTCTTCCACGTCGGCTCGCACCTCGGAGCGGGCATGGCGGCCGGCATAGAGCGGTGCGTCCCGGCGATCGAGGAGGTGCTCGAGCTGACGACCGACACCACCTGGCTGCTGCTCGAAGACTCCGCGGGCGGCGGCGGGACAATCGGCCGCTCGATCGACGAGCTCGCCGCGCTCTTCGACGCGTGCGGACGCCACGAGCGCCTCGGCGTGTGCCTCGACACGTGCCACCTCTATGTCTCCGGCGTCGACATCTCGGATCGCGCCGTGGTCGACGACCTGCTGGAAGACGTCGACGAGCGCATCGGCCACGACCGGCTGCGAGCGCTGCACGTGAACGACGCCGTCGACCCGCTCGGCTCCAACCGCGACCGGCACGCGAACATCGGCAAGGGTCAGCTCGGCACCAAGCTCGGCGTCTTCCTCTCGCATCCGAAGCTTCAGGGCCTGCCGGCGTTCCTCGAAGTTCCCGGCCCCGACGGGCACGGCCCGGACGCAAAGGAGCTCAGGAAAGCCCGCAACCTTCACAAGCGGTGGGTAACTACCGCTGGCTGATCCTCGCCGCGGGGACGCTCTCGGCAACGAGCCTCTCCGCGGTGCAGATCGGGATCAGCGCCATTACGCCCGACCTGCAGGCGCACTACGACCTGAGCATCGGACAAATCGGCATCCTGCTCGGCGCGACGAACGCGGGCATGACGCTGACGCTGCTCGCATGGGGAATGATCAGCGACCGGATCGGCGAGCGGCTGGCAATCGTGATCGGCCTGACGGGAGCGGCGATTGCACTCGCGGTCGCGGCGAACGTCAATCAGTTCGCAGCGCTCGTCGCCGCGCTTGTCGCGACCGGCGCGTTCGGGGCGGCGGTCAACTCCGCTAGCGGGCGGGCGGTCATGCACTGGTTCGCAGCCGACGAGCGCGGCCTCGCGTTGGGGATCCGCCAGGCGGCGATCCCGATCGGCGGCTTCGCGGGTGCCTTGGCGCTGCCGGCGCTCGTCGCGGTCGGCGGCATTCACGCGGCGTTCGCCGCGCTCGCCGTGAACGCGCTGGTGTGGGCGGTGCTCGCGGGCGTCGTGCTGCGCGAGCGGCATCTCGACGAAGAGATCGCTCGGCAGTTCGTCAGTCCGCTGCGCGACCTTCGGATGTGGCTCCTCTGTTCCGCGAGCGCGTTCGTCCTCGCCGGTCAGCTCGCGATCATGGGCTTCGTCGTGCTGTTCCTGCACGACGCGCGCGGCTTCTCGACAGCGCACGCAGCGCTCGTGCTCGCAGCCGTGCAGATCGGCGGCGTCGTCGTCCGGATCGTGGTTGGCCGCCGCTCCGATCGCGAGCACCGCCGCGTGCCGCTCTTCATCAGGCTCGCGGCCGCGTTGGCGGTGGCACTCGCAGCAGCCGCAGCGCTCGTGCACGGGCCGATCTCCGTCCTCGTCCCCGTGCTCATCGCAGCCGGAATCCTCGGCATGAGCTGGAACGGCCTCTCTTTCACCGCAGCCGCAGAAGCTGCAGGCCCGCAACGCAGCGGTGCTGCAATCGGCTTCCAGCAAACGGTTCTCGGAGTGGGCGGCATCGCCATCCCGATCGCCTTCGCCGCAGTCGTCGCGAACACGTCGTGGCGCACGGCGTTCCTTACGACAGGCGCGTGCGCGCTCATCGGAGCGGTTCTGCTACGCCCGCTTCGGTCCCTCTGAAGAACGTTTCACAGAAGGCGCGGCTTGGCCGCGCCGAAACGCACGAGGAGCGGAACAGCTACCTCACAACAGCCGCCAACATTGCACGCGCGCGCAGCGCGCCTGCAAGGTCTTCCCGGCCCAAAGTGCAAAGCACTTTGGGCCGAAAGGCGAGCCTAGGCGGTGACCCGCGCGAAGATTCTGAAAGTCGGCTCGCCGACCGGAAGCTCGTGGAACTCGGGATTCACACATCCGAGCTCGTCGTGGCGATTTTCGTAACACGGGTCGACCGTCGTCGTGCACATGGGCAGCGGCTGGCGCATCGCCTTCACCGCACCGAACCCGCTCCGAGTTCGCTCGGCTGCGGCGAGGAGATTGACGTCGATCTCGACATCGAACACGTTCTGCATGCAGCCGATGTATCGATGTCCGAACTCCTCGATTGCGTAGAGGAACGGGCAGCTCTTCGCGACGCACGCTGCCGGATAGACGACCTTGTCGCAGTGGACGTTGCAACGCCGGCACTCGACCTCGTCCTGCGGCCGCAGGGGGAGCTCGGCGGTGTGCACTCGCGTTTCCATCTGGTGTGATTGTGGATACCCGATCACGCGGAACGCAAGCCTTGACTAACCATGGCCGGAGTGCTACAGACGGCGAGCCTCTAGAGGCTTGGTTCCACATCAAGCCTCTAGGCTTGCCTGGTGGCGCGGAAGCTCCTCTGGGGATCGCTCGTGCTCGCGCCCATCACGTTCGTCGCTCACTACGTGTTCGACGTCGGCGACGTCGCGCTGTTCGTGCTCGCGTCCGCCTCGCTCATCCCGCTCGCGTGGGTGATCGGCGAGGCGACGGAGCACGCAGGCGAACACACCGGCCCCGGTGTCGGCGGCTTCCTCAACGCCAGCTTCGGTAACGCTCCCGAGCTGATCATCGCCCTGTTCGCGATCAGCAGCGGCCTTCCCAACGTCGTCCGGGGCTCGCTGGCGGGCAGCGTCGTTTCGAACATCCTGCTGGTGCTGGGGCTCGCGATGCTCCTCGGGCCCGACCGAGCTCGCCTGGGCACCCGATCGCTGCTGACGCAGCTCGGGCTCGTGCTCGTGGCCGTGTTCGCCTTCTTCGTCACTGGCATACCCGGCTTCCACGGCGACCCCGAGCGGCACTCGCTGGCGCTGTTGACGATTCCCGTCGCGATCGGCCTGCTCGGCCTCTACGTCGTGACGACGATCAGGAACCTGCGCCGCCACCGCGCCGCCCACACACGAGAAGCGCGTGCCCTCGCGTGGAGCCTCCCGCGGTCGCTCGTGGCGCTCGGCCTCGCGACCGCCGTCACGGCGCTCATAAGTGAGATCCTCGTGCACTCGTTAGACGGCTTCGCGCGGGCAGCCGGCCTGTCCGAGTTCTTCATCGCGACTGTCATCGTGGCGATCGTCGGGAACGCAGCCGAGCACGGGGGCGCGGTCGTGATCGCCCGTCGCGGCGGAATGGTGCTTGCATCAGAAATTGCGATCTCGTCGAGCGCGCAGGTCGCCGTGTTCCTGATTCCCGCGGTCGCGCTGCTGTCGTTCGCGGTGACGCCGGCCCTGCCGCTGTCCTTCCGCCCGATCGAACTGATCGGCATGGGCGGAGCGGCTCTGTTCGTGGGCTTCGTCGTCCGTGACGGCATTTCTCGCCGCCGGGAGGGCGCGCTCCTGATGGCCGCCTACGCCGGTTTTGCCCTCTCGGTCTTCCTCGTCGGGGATCGGTAAGGTAGGAGCCGTGACCGGGGTCGCCGAAGCACCGGCGGCGGCGACTGTCGCCGTCTCCGCCGAGGACGTAACTCGCCGCTATGGACAGGGCGGTACGTGTGTCGATGCGCTGCGCGGAGTCTCCCTCGAAGTTCGGCACGGCCACCTCACGGCCGTGATGGGCCCGTCGGGCTCGGGCAAGTCGACGCTGATGCACGTCCTCGCGGGACTCGACAAGCCGACCAAGGGCACGGTGACGATCGAAGGAACCGACATCACGGACCTCGACGACTCGAGCTTGACGAAGCTGCGCCGCAAGCACATCGGCTTCGTCTTCCAGTTCTTCAACCTCCTGCCGATGCTCACCGCAGAGGAGAACGTCACGCTCCCTCTCGCGATCGCGGGTGTGAAGCCGGACCGCGCCTGGGTCGACGAGCTGCTCGGCAACCTCGGACTCGAGGAGCGTCGTTCGCACCGGCCGGCGGAGCTTTCCGGCGGGCAGCAGCAGCGCGTCGCGATCGGGCGCGCGCTCGTCTCGAAGCCGACGGTCATGTTCGCGGACGAGCCGACAGGCAACCTCGATTCGTCGACGAGCGAGGAGATCCTGAAGCTCCTGCGCGCTGCCGTCGACAACTACGGCCAGACGACTGTGATGGTCACGCACGATGCGCGCGCGGCGGCGATCGCCGACCACATTCTCTTCCTCGCGGACGGACTGATCGTGCGCGAGCTCGGCAAAACGACCCAGGACGCCGTCCTGGCGACCATGGCGGAGCTCGGCACTAACTAGTCGCGTTGCTCAAGGTCGCGCTCAAGGGACTGCTCGGGCGCAAGCTGCGCGCCGCTCTGACCGCGACGGCGATCGTGCTCGGCGTGGCGATGGCGAGCGGCACGTTCGTCCTCACCGACACGATCAACGGCGCGTTCAACTCGATCTTCTCGCAGTCGTACAAGAACGCCGACGTCGTCATCACCGGCAAGACCGCGTTCGAGAACCTGAACGGAAACGGCGTGCAGACGCCGAGCTTTCCCGAGACGTTGCTCCTGAAGGTCCAGGAGCTCCCGGACGTGCAGGCCGCCGCAGGCTCCGTCACGGACGACGTGACGAAGCTCGTCGGACACGATGGCAAGGCGATCGGATCCGGAGGCGCGCCGAACCTGGGCTTCAGCGTCGACCCGAACGACAAGCGATTCAACCCGCTGCAACTCGTATCGGGGACGTGGCCTCGCGGCAGTGACCAGATCGCGATCGACTCCGGCACAGCCGGGTCGGAGCATTACGCGGTGGGCGACACGATCGGCGTCGAGAGCAGGGGCCCGGTCCAGGATTTCAGGATCGCAGGGACCGTCAAGCTCCCCGGCGTGGCGATCGGAGGCGCGACGATGGCCGTGTTCGATCTCCCGACCGCACAAGGGGTCTTCCAGCGGATCGGCCAGCTCGACGTGATCCGCGTGCAGGCGAAGAGCGGCGTCACGTCGTCGGAGCTGATCACCGAGATCAAGCCCTTGCTGCCGCCGACGGCGCAGGCGCGTGACGCGTCAGCGCAGGTGAAGGAGGACAAGAAGACGGTCAGCGGCTTCACCACGTTCATCCAGAGCTTCTTGCTCGCCTTCGCCGGCATCGCGCTCTTCGTCGGTGCCTTCGTGATTGCGAACACGCTCGGGATCACGATTGCCCAGCGCACCCGCGAGTTCGCGACCTTGCGGACGATCGGCGCTTCGCGACGCCAGATCCTCACTTCGGTGATCGTCGAGGCGCTGATCATCGGTATCTTCGGCTCCGTCGTCGGCCTCTTCCTCGGCCTGGGGCTCGCGAAGCTGCTGCAGGAGCTCTTCGTCGGCATCGGCATCGACTTGCCGACGGCGGGGACGGTCTTCGCGATACGCACGGTCGTCGTCTGCCTCGTGCTCGGGATCGTGATCACGCTCTTCGCGAGCCTGCGTCCCGCGATCCGCGCGACGCGCGTTGCGCCGATCGCCGCCGTGCGCGAAGGCGCCGTCATCCCGCCCGGGCGCTTTGCGCGTTTCACCCCCTACATCGCGGCCGCCGTGCTAATCCTCGGGATCCTGCTTCTCGGCTACGGGGTCCTCGGGCACGGGCTCGACACAAAGACGCGGCTCTTCTCGCTCGGTGCCGGCGTCCTGCTGCTCTTCTTCGGCGTCTCGGCAAATGCCGCGAAGGTCGTGCGGCCGCTCGCCTCGGTGCTCGGCTGGCCCGGGACTCAGTTCGGCGGGACAGCCGGAGTCCTCGCGCGCGACAACTCGATGCGGAACCCGAAGCGCACGGCTTCGACGGCGTCCGCGCTCATGATCGGGCTCGCGCTTGTCACCTTCGTCGCCATCCTCGGACAGGGAATCCGATCGTCGTTCGAGAGCGCAGTCGACGAACTGTTCAAGGGCGACTACGCGCTCACGTCGACGAACACGTTCATTCCGCTCACGACCTCGGCGGAGGCGGCTGTCGAGAAGGCGCCGAACACCACCGCCGTCTCGGGGATCCGCGCCGGCTCGGCCCGCTACTTCGGGCACACGGAGGACCTCACCGCCGTCGACCCGGAGCTGGCCCAGGTCGTCAACCTCAACTGGAAGGAAGGCTCGACCGCGGTGCCCGCGGACCTCGGCAAGGACGGCGCGTTCGTCGATCACAAGTTCGCGGAGAAGCACAACCTTCACGTCGGCTCCCAGTTCAAGCTCCAGACGCCGACCGGAAAGTTCCTCCCGCTCCGGATCGAGGGCATCTTCAAGCTGCCCAAGGGCGGCTCACCGTTTGCCTTCGTCACGATCTCGAACGCGCTCTTCGACGCGAACTACATCGACCCGGTCAACGAGATGGTCTTCATCAACACGAAGGGCGGCGTTACCGACGCGAACACGAAGACGCTCGACGAGTCGGTGAGCAACTTCGCCGACGCGAAGATCCAGACGGCGTCGGAGTTCAAGAAGAGCTTCGAGGCGCCGCTGAACAAGATCATCCTGCTGCTCTACGTGCTGCTGGCGCTCTCCGTGATCGTCAGCCTGTTCGGGATCGTCAACACGCTCGTCCTCACGATCTACGAGCGGACGCGAGAGCTCGGCATGCTGCGCGCCGTCGGGATGACGCGGTGGCAGATCCGGTCGATGATCGGGTACGAGAGCGTCGTCACCTCGTTGATCGGTGCGGCACTCGGCATGGCCGTCGGCGTCTTCCTCGCGGTGCTGACGACACACGCGTTGTCGAGCGAGGGCATCGTGTTCGCCGTGCCGTGGCTGTCGATCGTCTTCTTCGTTATCGCGGCGATCGCGGTCGGCATCCTCGCGGCGATCTTCCCGGCAAGGCGCGCCGCGCGCCTCAACGTGCTCGAAGCGCTGCAGTACGAGTAGCGCGTAATCGTAGGCGGAAGAGGATGCCTTCGCCGCCGTCGAACGTGAGACCCGGGAAAGAGAAGCGTCGCGTCACTTCTTCGAACCCGAACCGCAGGTGAAGCTCGATGGAAGCGACGTTGCGTGCGTTCGCGAAGAACCACGCCTCGTCGGCGCGCTCGCCGATCCAGTCGAGACGCGCCTGCGTCAGCGCCGCCCCGATGCCGCCGCGACGCTGATCGAGGCGGACGAAGACGCCGGTGAGGTAGTAGCCGCGCGGAGCCGTATCGGCGGCCGCGTCCGGTTCCGGCTCGAAGACGCCGGCGCGACCGTAGCCGACGATCATGTCGTCGACTTCGGCCACGACCAGTCGGTGCTCGAGGTCTTCAACCTCCCGCAGCAACACCTCTCGCCAGGCAGTCACACTCCGCTCGGGGGCGGCTAGGGTCGCAAGCACGACGCACGCGTCGATGTCGGCACGTCCCCCCGCTCGGACGACGTATGCCGTCAGCGCAGGCCGCCACCGGTCACTTCCGGCGTCCGGCTGAGCGGGTATGTCGCCCAGTACATCCGCGTGACGTTGCCGTTGGCATCGCGCACGAGCCGCAGGAGCTCGCCGCGCTCGCGTCCGAAGACCGTGCGGAAGCGGTCGCCGTCCAGACGCTCGAACCGCGTCCACGGCATCCATGCAGGCGCTTCCGCCCACCGCGTCTCGAGCCGGCCCTCGTGCCACCGGAAGATGAACTCGGCGCCCTCCGACCACCAGCGGCCCAGCGCCGTCGCGAGCTCCGGCGGTGGCGGCTCGCCCGGGCGCCACCCGTCCGCTTCAGGCGGGTAGCGTTCTCGCGTTTTCTCGACAAGCTCGAGCGCAAGCTCCGCGGGACCGACGCTTTCGCCGTTGACGAGCACGGCCGCTCCGAGCTTGTCGCTCCGATCGATCAGAACGTTCGCGAGGTAGCCCGGCATACCGCCATCGTGCCCGCAGTAGATTCGCTCGTCCTTCCGCATCAGAGCGAGACCGACACCCCACGCGAGCGACCAACGGTAGGGATCGGCCATCGTCTGGACGGCAGTCATCAAGTCGATGGCCTCAGGCGCCAACACGCCGGGATCCGGATCCGCGAGGAACGACGCCCAACGGCAGAGGTCGCCGACGGTCGACCACAGCTGGCCGGCAGCGGCGATCCCGCCGGTGCGCTCGACGAGCATCGGCTCTCGTCGCAGGACGTCGCTGTAGGGCTCGACCGAATACGCGAGTGCCATCGGCTCGTCGGGTGAGAAGCCCGTGCGAGTCAGACCGAGCGGTTGCAGAAGCCGCTGCTCGACGTAGTCCTCGTAGGGCATGCCGCTCAAAGCGGCGACGACCTCCCCGAGAAGGATGTACGCGAGATTCGAGTAGTGCCAGCGCTCGCCGGGCGCGAGCACTTGCTCCGCCTCCTCGAGTGTCGCGAGCAGCTCTACCGTCGACTTCGGGAACTCGAGCGTCTCCCACACGTCTCCGGGAATCTCCCGCTGCAGGCCGGAGCCGTGCGAGAGCATCTGGCGCAGGGTGAGGTCGCCGAACGCACGTGCGTCGAGGTGGGCATCGAGCCGGTCTTCGAGCTTCAGCTTGCCTTCGTCGCGCAGCTGCATGACGCACACCGCGGTGAACGTCTTCGTGATCGAGCCGATCCGGTACTGATGGTCGGGCGTCGCATCCACCGCCTGTTCCGCGTCGGCAAGCCCGACGGCGTCCGCCCATACGACGACACCGCCGCGCACTACAGCTGCGGCGATCGAAGCCGCTCTGCGCTCCGACTGCGCTTCGGCGACGATCGCGCGCAGCTCGCGGCTCAGTCCCTCAGGCGCGGGCAAGGACTCCGAGCGCGCGCGGGATCGCGTCGATCGCCGTGTCGATGTCGTCGTCGGTGACGTCGAGGTGCGCGACAGCCCGTAGCTTCGTCGGCCACACGGTCGTCGAGAGGAGCACGCCTTCGTCCTTCATTCGCGCCATCGCCTCCTCGCGCGTCAAGCCGAGCGGTCCGACGTCGACCTGCACGAAGTTCGTCTCAACCTGGTCGAGGTCGACCGGCACACCGGCCGCGTGCAGCGCCTCGGCTAGCCGGCGCGCGCGGGCGTGATCTTCGGCCAGCCGCTCGACGTTGTGCTCGAGCGCGTAGAGACCTGCGGCGGCGACGATCCCAGCCTGTCGCATCGCGCCTCCCATCAGGTGCTTGCCACGGCGCGCGTTCCAGGCGAGCTCCGAGGACGTTGCGAGCAGCGCGCCGAGCGGGCAGCCGAGGCCCTTCGAGAGACACAGCGTCACGGTGTCGAACCACCGGCCGTACTCGGCCGCCGCGATGCCGGTCGCGACCGACGCGTTCATGAGCCGTGCGCCGTCGAGGTGCAGCTTCAGGTCGAGCTCGCGCGCGGTCGTGACGACGTCGTCGATCTCGTCTATCCGCCAGCAGCGCCCGCCCGACGAGTTGTGCGTGTTCTCGACCGCGACGAGCCGTGTGCGAGCCATGTGCATCGACGTGCGGTCGCGCATGAGCGCGCGCACGTCGTCGCCGTTGTAGCGCCCAGCCTGAGTGCGTATTGATCGTGTGACGAGCCCGGAGTGGACCGCGGGGCCGCCCTGCTCGGAGAGGAGGATGTGCGCATTCTCTTCGGCGAGCAACTCGTCGCCGGGCTCGGTCAGGATCCGGCACGCGATCTGGTTGGCCATGCTCGCCGTCGGGAGGTAGACCGCCTCATCCTTACCGAGGAGCTCCGCCGCGCGCCGCTCGAGCTCGAGCACGGTCGGGTCCTCGCGCTTCTGCTCGTCGCCTACTTCGGCATCCACCATCGCCTCACGCATGGCACGCGACGGCTTCGTTGCGGTATCGGAGCGGAGATCGATCATCCGAGGGAATCTAGCGGCTGCTTCTCCGTTTGCTTATGTAACTTGACCGTTACGTAACTGATGTGTTACACATATGCGCGATGAGCGCGCTCGAGGCTTTGTCGGATCCGACACGGCGGCAGATCGTGGAGCTGCTCGCAGACGGTGAGCGAAACGCGGGCGAGATCGCCGGCCACTTCTCGGTCAGCCGACCCGCGGTCTCCCGGCATCTCCGTGTCCTCCGCGAGCACGGTCTCGTGCAGGCGCGTCAGCACGGCCAGCAGCGGGTCTACTCGCTCGACCCGGCCCCACTCGCCGAACTGGACGAGTGGCTGACCCGCTATCGCAGCTTCTGGACGAACAGGCTCGACGCTCTCGACACACAGATCAAGCGCGCACGCCGCGCACGAAAGGAGACACGATGACGACACAGACGATCGGCACGTTGCGGCGCGAAGGCGAGCAGCGCGCGGTTCGTCACGTGCGGTACTACGACGCGACGCCGGAAGAGGTCTGGGCGGCTCTGACAGAGCCCGACCAGGTCAGGAACTGGCTGGCGGCAATGACGATCGAGCCGCGGGCTGGCGGCCGCGTGGCGTTCGAATGGGAAGGCGGCCACACGAACGAAGGCGAGGTGCGCGTCTTCGATCCGCCAGGACCTTCGAGTACACGTGGGAAGAGCGCGCTCCCTCGGTCGTTCGTATCGAACTGTCACCTGAAGGAAACGGCACGCAGCTCGTCCTCGACCACTCTCGCATCGAGGTCGGCTCGGCGACCAGCATCGCCGCCGGCTGGCACATGCACCTCGACGCGCTGGAGTCGTTGCTTGACGGTTCTCCGCAGACGCCGGCGGAGTGGAACTCGCGCCACGAGGGACTGGTGGGCTCTACGAGGAGCATGCGAAGGCGGTGTAAAGGCCCGTCTACCCTGTTCGCGTGGATCTTCGCGCACTCGAGCAGCAACTGAGCGACGAGCCCGGTTACCGCGCCGGTCAGGTGTGGGAGTGGGCGGCGCGAGGCGCGACGGGCTACGAGGAGATGACGAACGTGCCCGGTCCGTTGCGCGCGCGACTCGCGGAGGAGGTGCCGTTCTCGACGCTGACGGTCGAGCACGAGGCGCATGCGAAGGACGGCACGCTGAAAGCCCTCTTCCGCACGCGCGGCGGCCACCTGGTCGAGGCGGTGCTCATGCGCTACCGGGACGGACGCCGCTCGGTCTGCGTCTCCTCCCAATCGGGCTGTCCGTTGACGTGCACCTTCTGCGCGACCGGCCAGATGCGCTTCGGCCGGAACCTGACAGCCTCTGAGATCCTCGACCAGGCGCTCCACTTCCGCCGCATCGAGCCGATCGACCACGTCGTCTTCATGGGCATGGGCGAGCCGATGCTGAACCTCGACAACGTGCTCGAGGCGGCACGTCGCCTGCCAGACCTCGGCGTCACGCACAGGCGGACGACGATCTCAACAGTCGGCTGGCTGCCGGGGCTGCGCCGGTTCGTCGACGAGGTGGAGGAGCCGATCAGGCTCGCCCTGTCGCTGCACGCGGCGACCGATGCTTTGCGCAGCGAGCTGATGCCCGTGAACGACCGCTACCCGCTCGAGGACGTCATCGCCGAGTGCCACCGCTATAGCGCGCTGCACGGGCGAAAGGTGTTCGTCGAGTACGTGATGCTCGCCGGCGTCAACGACCGCGTCGAGCAGGCGGCCGACCTGGCCGACCTGCTCGATCCGAAGATCTTCAAGGTGAACCTGATCCCGTACAACCCGACGGGCGCTTTCGAGGGCTCGACGCGGAGCGGGATCGCGGCGTTCAAGTCGGTGCTCGACCACGCACGGCTGCCTGCGACGGTTCGCCTCACCCGAGGCCGCGACATCGCTGCCGCGTGCGGGCAGCTCGCGGCGACGCGCTAGCCGACGGCTACAGGGTCGCCAGGTCTTCTTCGAGGTGCTCGCGGTCGTCGGCCTCGGCGATCGGGACCTCGGCGGCGAGCTTCTTGTAGGCCTGCGCCTCTGGATCCTTGCCCGCCACCTTGTACGCACGCGCTATCGCCTCGTACGCGTACGCCAGGTCCCAGTCCGTCAGCGCATTCGCCTCGCAGTGATCGAGGCACCGAAGCGCATAACGGAGCGCGGGCTCCGGGAGCTCGGCGACGGTGTACACGCGCGAGATCTGCCACTCCCCTCGGGCGAGGTTCTCCGGCTTGCACTCCGGAGCCTCGCCCCAGTGGTAGCGCGACGCGTGCGCCGCGTGGATCATGCGATCGTCGTCCTCCCGGCTTTGCATCAGCCGCCAGACCTCGTTGAAGAGGTCGACGCCGAGTTGCCGGTGGTCGACCGTCACGCCGTCTGACGGAGTACCGGCGTGCAGCTCGAGCGGCCGCGCTTCTCGAGGTACTGCTGGTGGTAGTCCTCGGCCTCGTAGAAGGCAGGCGCGGACTCGATCTGGGTGACGATCGGCTTGCGATACGCGGCCTGCTCGTTGTCCTTCGAATGCTCGGCCGCCGCGCGCTGCTCCTCGTCGTGGACGAAGATCACCGAGCGGTACTGGTCGCCGACGTCCCATCCCTGCCGGTTGAGCTGCGTCGGGTCGTGCTTGCCCCAGAAGACGTCGAGCAGGTCGTCGTATGACACCTGGTCGGGGTCGTACGAGACCTCGACGACCTCTGCGTGACCGGTCTTGTGGGAGCAGACGTCCTCGTAGGTCGGATTGTCGAGCTCGCCGCCCGCGTAGCCGACGCGTGTCTTCGTCACGCCGTCGAGCTGCCGGAACGCCGCCTCGACGCCCCAGAAACAGCCGGCGCCAAACGTTGCCTTCTTCGTCACTCTTCCTCCAATCTCAATGCTGCTGAGTTGATGCAGTAGCGGACTCCGGTCGGATGCGGCCCGTCCGGGAAGACGTGCCCGAGGTGCCCGCCGCACGCGGCGCACATCACCTCGGTGCGCACCATCCCGTAGGAGGCGTCGGTCTCCTCGTCGATCGCTTCCTCGCCGGCCGGTGCGTAGAACGCAGGCCAGCCGCACCCGGAGTCGTATTTCGTCTCCGATACGAACAGCTCTGCGCCGCAACCGGCGCAGTGGTACGTGCCCGGCTCGAAGACGTGGTCGTACTCGCCCGTGAACGGGCGCTCAGTGCCTTTCTCGCGGAGCACGTGGTACTGCTCGGGCGTCAGCTCGGCGCGCCACTGCTCCTCTGTTTTCTTGATTTTCTCCACGCTCTATGGTCTCGCGAGAGGCTCTGGCGTTACGGTCTCGGCCTGGCCCGTGGGGTGTTCCTCGAACAGATAGCGGACCACCGGCTGCTTGGCGGCCTTCACCTCGTCGACACGCCTCACCGGCCTCGAGGTCGGCGCGTTCTTGACCGTCTCCGGCTCCTCCGCCGCCTCCCGCGCGATCGCCACCATCGCGTCGGCGAAGGCATCGAGCGTCTCCTTCGGCTCGGTCTCGGTGGGCTCGATCATCAGGGCCTCGGGCACGACCAGCGGGAAGTAGATCGTCGGCGGATGGAAGCCGTAGTCCATGAGCCGCTTGGCGACGTCGGTAGCAGTGATGCCGTGCTCGCGCTTGAGCGTGCGCGCGGAGAGGACGAACTCGTGCATGCACAGCCGGTCGAAGGGCACGTCGTAGTCGTCGCGCAGTCGTTCGAGCAGGTAGTTCGCGTTCAACACAGCGACCTCGGACATCTCGCGCAGGCGCGGCCCGTAGCTTCGGATGTACGCGTACGAGCGGACGAAGACGCCGAACGGTCCGGTGAAACCGCGCACCTTGCCGATCGACTTCGGCCGGTCGTGCTCGAGCCTGAACGTGTCGCCCTCGCGCAGGACCACCGGGACGGGCAGAAACGGCTCGAGCATGTCGCGCACCGCGATCGGTCCTCCCCCGGGGCCGCCGCCGCCGTGCGGCTGCGAGAACGTCTTGTGCAGGTTGATGTGCACGATGTCGAAGCCCATGTCGCCCGGGCGCGAGATGCCGCAGACCGCGTTGAGGTTGGCGCCGTCGTAGTACATGAGCGCTCCGGCGCGATGGAAGATGCGGGTGATCTCCTCGATGTTCTCGTCGAAGAGCCCCAGGGTCGACGGGTTCGTGAGCATGAGCCCCGCCGTGTGCTCGTCGACCTTGTCGCGCAGGTCGTCGACGTCGATGTTCCCGCGCGGGTCGGTGCGTACCGGCGTGAGCTCGTAGCCGGCCATCGTCACGCTCGCGGGATTCGTGCCATGTGCTGTGTCGGGGATGACGATCTTGCGTCGCTGCTCGTCCTCGCCCCTGTCGGCGAAGTACGCGTGCATGAGCATGAGGCCGGTCAGCTCGCCCTGGGAGCCGGCGGCGGGCTGCAACGACACGGCGTGCAGGCCGGTGACCTCGGCGAGGATCTCCTGCAGGCGCCACATGAGCTCGAGCGCGCCCTGCGCTCCGTCCTCCTCCTGCAGCGGATGCAGATGGGCGAAGCCCGGGAGCGACACCAGCCGCTCGTTGATGCGCGGGTTGTATTTCATCGTGCACGAGCCGAGCGGGTAGAAGCCGGTGTCGATGCCGAAGTTCCGTGTCGAGAGCTCGGTGAAGTGGCGAAGGATCTCCGGCTCGGCAAGCTCGGGCAGACGTGGCGGCTCCGCGCGGCGAAGCTCCTCAGGGACGTCGACCTGCGGCAGGCCCTCGTAGCGCGGCGGCTCACCGCCGCGGCGCCCAGGTTGCGACTTCTCGTAGATGAGCTTCATGCCGCGACCCGCTCGAGAACGTCGGCGAGCCGGTCGATGTCGGCCGGCGATCGTTTCTCGGTGACGCACACGAGCAGCGCGTCGTCGAGACCTGGGTAGTCGCGTCCGAGCGCGTAACCCGGATGGACGCCGAGTGCCCGCGCCTCGCGGACGATGTCTCGCGCGTCCCGTCCAACGCGAACGACGAACTCCTTGAACGTCGGCCGCTCCGGAAACAGCAGCTCGACCCCGAGCTTGTCCTGTGCATACGCAGCGAGGCTCATGCAGGTCTCCCCCACCTCTCGGAGCCCTTGCGGACCGAGCCACGAGAGCGCAACCAGCCCCTGCAGCGCAAGCAGCGTCTGGTTCGTCGTGATGTTGGAGGTGGCCTTCTCGCGGCGGATGTGCTGCTCGCGGGTCTGCAGCGTCAAGACATAGGCACGTTCGCCGTCCAGATCGGTCGTCTCGCCGATGATTCGCCCGGGCATCCGGCGGATGAACTCGTTGCGCGCGGCGAGGAAGCCGTAGTGCGGGCCTCCGAAGCTCGGGTAGTTGCCCGTGCCCTGACCCTCGCCGATCGCGATCGCGCAGCCGTAGGCGCCCGGCGCCTCGAGGACGCCGAGCGACATCGGGTCGACGTGCGCGACGGCGAGCGCGCCGGCGTCGTTCGCCGTCGCCGCGAGGTCCGGCGCGGACTCGAGGACGCCGAAGAAGTTCGGCTGCTGGAAGATCACCGCCGCGGCATCGTTGGCTGCGTCCGCCAGTTCGTCCGGATCGGTCGCGCCGCCGCGGTGCGGCACCTCGACGACCTCGAGGCCGAATCCCGGGGCGTACGTCTTGACCACCTGGCGCACCTGAGGGTTTGTGGCCTCGGTGACGACGATCTTCGAGCGGCCGGTCGCGTGCTTCGCGATGAAACAGGCGTCGGCAGCGACCGTCGTGCCGTCGTATCCGGAAGCGTTCGAGACGTCCATCCCGGTCAGCTCGCAGATCGCCGTCTGGTACTCGAAGATCGCCTGCAGCACGCCCTGGCTCATCTCCGGCTGGTACGGCGTGTACGCCGTGAGGAACTCGCCGCGCTGAAGCACGGCGTCTGCGATCGCCGGGACGTAGTGGTCGTACACGCCTGCGCCCAGGAACGAGAGCTCGCGCGTCGAGTCGACGTTTCGCTCGGCGAGCGCCTCGAGGTGCCGCTGCAGCTCTGCCTCGCCAAGCGGCGGCTCGAGGTCTAGCGCCCGCTCGAAGCGCACGCCTGCGGGAATGTCGCGGAAGAGCTCGTCGACGGTGTCGACGCCGATCGCCGCGAGCATCGCCTCGCGATCCGCGTCGGTCATGGAGAGGTAGCTCACGAGCTCTCGAGCAGTGCGCGATACGCATTTGCGTCCAGCAGCGACTCGATCTCCGCCGGGTCGCTCAGACGAATGCGGACGAGCCAACCTTCACCGTACGGATCGTCGTTCACGGTCTCCGGCGCATCGACGACCTTCGGATTGACCGCCAGGACTTCGCCCGAGAGCGGCGTGATCAGATCGGAGACCGCCTTCACGGACTCGACCTCTCCGTATGAGTCGTCCTTCGAGATCGTCGAACCCTCATCGGGAGCCTCGTAGTGCACGAGCTCGCCGAGCGCGTCCTGCGCGAACCACGTGATCCCGAGCGTCGCCTCTCCGTCCTCGACGCGGGCCCAGTCATGCTCGGGGTGGTACTTGAGGCCGTCGGGATACGACTCGTCCGCGGGCACTAGTGCTCTCCTTCTCGGTTTGTACGATCGGACTCTTTCTTGGGCGACGACGCGCGCGCCTCGGGCACGGGTCCGCTGAGCACGTCGATCGTCGACGGCTCGGTCCCGCGCACCGATCGTGAGCTCGTGCCGTGACAGGCACGTAGCCCATGCCGATGCCGACGTCGAGCATCGGGGAGTGGCTGCCCGAGGTGACGACTCCTCCGTTCGCGATCTCCATGCCCTGTCGCGGGATCGCTTTCTCGGTCATCACGAACGCAACGAGCCTCCTCTGCGGCCCTCCGGCCTTGACGCGGCGAAGCTCGTCCGCCCCGGTGAACTCTGTGTCCAGCGCGCATGTCCAGCCGAGACCTGCGGAAATCGCGTCGGTGTCGGGCGTGATGTCGTTTCCGTGCAGCGGGTAGCAGACCTCGAGGCGCAGCGTGTCGCGGGCGCCGAGGCCGCAGGGCTTGGCGCCGCGGCCGACCACGGCGTCCCAGAGAGCCGGAGCATCTTCGGCCGGGCACATCAGCTCGACGCCGAGCTCTCCCGTGTAACCGGTCCGGTTGACCATGACCTCGATCCCGTCCACCTCGCCCATCGCCCACGTGAACGGTCTTGCTTCGGGTAGGTCGAGGCGCTCGAGCGAGTGGGGTCCCTGCACCGCGAGCAGCGCGTACTCGTCGGAGAAGTCGCGCACGTCCGAGCCGCGGATCTCGCGCTCTTTCAGCCAGCGGTAGTCCGCATCGCGGTTCGAGGCGTTCACGATCAGCAGGTACCGGTGCTGGTCGGTGCGGTAGACGATCAGGTCGTCGACGATGCCGCCGCGCTCGTTCGTCAGCAGCGTGTACTGGGCGTCCCCGACCTCGAGCCTCGAGACGTCGTTCGAGAGCGCCGACTGGAGGAGGTCGAAGGCGTTCGCTCCTTCGACCTCGAGCTCGCCCATGTGCGAGACGTCGAAGACGCCGCAGTCGGAGCGGACCGCGCGATGCTCGGGGATGACGCCGTCGTACTGGACGGGCATATCCCAGCCGGCGAAGGGAACCATCCGCGCCCCGAGGGCGACATGCCGCTCGAAGAGCGGCGTCCGCTGAAGCGTCTGAGCCACGCGAGCGATGGTAATGAGACGGCGCCGGCTACGAGAACCGACAAACACCCTTCGCGGAAGGCGCGGCTCCGCCGCGCCGAAAACCCCACCCACAAGCGCGGGCTCACCCCTGGCCGCCAACCAATGCGAGCGCCGCAGGCGCGAGCCCCGAGCGCGAGCGAAGCGAAGCGAGGGACAAGTAGACAGGGGACCGCCCCGGCCATTCCCCGCTTAGCGCGGAAGACGACCGGGGCGGTTGGACCGGGTCGTTGGGTCAACTGCGGCGTTGACCCTATGAGGGCAGGATCATTGTGGCCGCCAAACGCAACGACTAAACATCCGGGTGAAAGTTGTTGCAGTTGAGGGGCCGAGCCGGCCTATTCGTCCCTGAGGAAACTCGGAACGTCCAGGATTTCTTCGCTGCTCTCGAACTTCTCCTCGCGGGGGGCCAAAGGCTCCTCGCTCAGGATCGACGGCGTCTCGGCGCGTCGGCGGCGGCGGCGTTCACCGCCGAAACCGGTCGCGATCACGGTGACCGTGACTGCGTCGTCCTTGCTCTCGTCGATCACGGCGCCGAAGATGACGTTGGCATTCGCGTCCGCGGCGCTCGTCACCACCTCCGCCGCCTCGTTCACCTCGAAGAGGCCGATGTCGGGCCCGCCCGTGATGTTGAGCAGGATCCCGGTCGCGCCCTCGATCGACGCCTCGAGCAGCGGCGAAGACACTGCCGCGCGCGCCGCCTCGGCAGCGCGGTTCTCTCCGGATGCGCTTCCGATTCCCATCAGCGCGGAGCCTGCGTCGGTCATGATCGTGCGGACGTCTGCGAAGTCGAGGTTGACGAGACCCGGCACGGTGATCAGATCCGTGATCCCCTGCACGCCCTGGCGCAGCACGTCGTCGGCCATACGGAACGCGTCGACGATCGACGTTCGCTTTTCGACCACCTGCAGCAGCCGGTCGTTCTCGATCACGATCAGCGTGTCGACCTGATCGCGCAGGCTGTCCAGTCCGCGTTCCGCCTGCTCGGCGCGCCTGCGACCTTCGAACGAGAAGGGGCGCGTCACGACGCCGACCGTTAGCGCACCGACCGACTTCGCGAGCTCGGCGAGGATCGGCGCGCCACCTGTGCCCGTCCCTCCGCCTTCGCCTGCGGTGACGAAGACCATGTCGGCCCCCTTGAGCGCTTCCTTCAACTCGTCGCCGCTCTCGGTCGCGGCTGCGAGCCCGACCGCCGGGTCGGCACCCGCGCCGAGACCCCGCGTGCCCTGTGAGCCGATCTGAATCTTCACGTCCGCTTCCGCCATCAAGAGAGCCTGCGCGTCGGTGTTCACGGCGATGAACTCGACACCCGACAGGCCGGCCTCGACCATCCGGGTGACGGCGTTCGTACCGCCGCCGCCGATGCCGACGACCTTGATCACGGCGAGGTAGTTGCCAGTCTGGTTTCTCATCTCAAGTCGCCTCGACCTCAAGCTGTAGTGGAGGATAGGGGCAGTCGAGCGCTGTTACAACGCTTCAATGTACGGTCGGGTGTCTGTCTTGTCAACAAGATTCTTCGCGGTCATCTCAACCTCAACCTGAGACTTGAGGCTCCCGTCCGGCCACCGGTCGCTCCGGAACGCTCACGTCCAGGTAGCCGACGACCGGCGCCCGCTCGAGGATGCGCCGAGCGATCGCCAGCTTCAGCGCCAGCTCGGAACGCGTGCCCACGCGAACCTGTAGACCGCCGCGAAGGACGTAGATCCACTGCCCGGACTCGTTGCGCACGCTCCCCACTCGACGCGCCAGACGCGCGCCTTCGAGCGCATCGAGCATCGCGACCTCATCGGCGCCGGCGGCGGCCGAGAGCGTCGCACCCGGCGAAATCGCAACGGGCTGGCGCAACCAGATGCGCGGCAGAACCCTGTGCGTCCGTTGTGCGATCCGCTTGATCACTCGCCCGCGTCGTGACACCAGCCACGCATCAATGCCTTGTCTGGCGACCGCGACCGGTTGCTCCTCCTCGACGCGCACGCGCAACGTGTTCGGGAAGGCGCGGTCGTAAGTCACGCTCGCGATCGACGGAAGCGCAGTCGCGAGTCGCTCGACCTCGCCGCTTCGGACCTTGAGCAGGCTCTTGCCTTCGAGCGGGTGCAGCGCCATCTCGACACGCCGGGCCACGGAGGGACGCACGCCTTCGACGGCGATCGTCCGCACGGCGAACACCGGCGTTTCACGCGCACCCAGATACAGGAGCGCGGCGGCCGCGACGAGAACCAGGCTCACCGCCACCGACCGGCCCGAGGGAACCAGCTTCGCCGCTCGCGACGCAGGCGGGAGCCGGGCCACGGCTTCGCGCGCAGCCGACCGAGGTGACGAGTCGCTCACGCAGCGAACTTCGCCGCCGCTAAGAGCGCTCCTACGTCGGAGGCGGGAGCTCCGGCAGGCCGAGAAAGCGAACTTCGTGCCGCAGCTCGACGCCGAACTCGGTGTGCGCCCGGCGCCGTGCCTCGGTCATGAGGGCAACAGCGTCCGCGCTGCGGGCTCCGCCCGCGTTCTCGATGAAGTTCGCGTGCATTGGGGAGATCTGGGCACCTCCGATGCGATGAGCCCTGAGACCGCACGCCTCGAGCATCCGGCCCGCGGTGAGCTCGTGTCGCGGATTCTCGAACACGCTCCCGAATGTTCGCTTGTTCGTCGGCTGCGCGGCCTTGCGCTGCGACTGGAACTGCTCGATCGCCGCCTTGATCTCGTCGACCGGCCGCGGCGTCAGCCGGAGCTCGACCTGTGCCACGACCTGTCCGTCGTGAAGGCCCGAATGACGGTACGTGAGCCCGAGCGCCTCGGGGCTGAGCCACTCCGACCCGGCGGCCGTCACGACAAGCGCTCGCTCGAGCACCTGCGAGAAGTCACCGCCGTAGGCGCCCGCGTTCATCCAGACGCCGCCTCCCGCCGTCCCCGGGATCGCGCACGCAAACTCGAAGCCGCCGAGCCCGGCGTCTCGGGCCCGGTGCAGCACGACGGCGTTGGTCGCGCCCCCGCCCGCGGTGACACGGTCGTCGGCGACCGCGACGGCGGCGAGCTCCCCGCCGAGCCTGAGAACGAGCCCGTCGACGCCCTCGTCCGCAGCCAGGAGGTTCGAGCCGAGCCCGACAACGGTCGCGGCGACCGCCTCCCGCTCCGCAAATGCGAGTGCTTCCTGCAGCTCGGCGATCGTCTGCGGGCGCGCGAACCACCGCGCCGGCCCGCCCGTGCCTATCGTCGTGTGCCGCGCGAGCGGGACGTGCTCGTCGATATTCACGAGAGCGTCTCGAGAAGCACCGGCACGGCCGAGTCCACGTCACCGGCGCCCACCGTGAGCACGACGTCACCCGCCTGCGCGAGCGAGGCCAGCCAGCCGGCACCGCGTTCGAGCGACGGCATCCACGCGGCGCGCGCATTCCGGATCTCGTCGACGATCAGCTTGCCGCTCACCCCGTCGATCGGCTGCTCGCGAGCGCGGTAGATGTCGGTGACTGCGACGACATCGGCGGACGAGAGTGCCACGCCGAACTCGCCTGCCAGGTGCTGCGTCCGCGAGTAAAGGTGGGGCTGGAAGAGGACGAGGACGCGCCGGGCGCCGAGGTCACGAGCGGTCGCGACCGTCGCGGCGATCTCCGTCGGATGGTGTGCGTAGTCGTCGTACACGCGCACGCCGCCGACTTCTCCGCGCAGCTCGAAGCGACGCGCCACGCCGAGGTACTGCGCGACGTGCGGCTCGGCTTCCTCGGGGGTCACTCCGCAGAGCTCGAGCGCTCCGATCGCAGCGGCGGCGTTCAGCCTGTTGTGCCGGCCGGGCAACGCGAGTTCGAAGTCGACCAGCTCGAGCTCCTCGGCCCGCACGACGTTCGGAACGTGGGAAAGCCACTCGTCGAACAGCGATTCCACCTCGGCGAGCGAGGCGAACTCGGTGTGGTGGTCAAGCTCGACGTTGAGCACGACGGCGACGCGGGGCCGCAGTGCTGCGATCGTCCGATCCGACTCGTCCCCTTCCACGACGAACCAGCCGTCGCCGCTGCCCGCGTTTCCACCCAGCTGCGGAACGTCGCCGCCGATCGCGAACGCAGGATCGCGACCAAGGCGCGACAGAACGTACGCGATCATCCCGGACGTCGTCGTCTTGCCGTGTGCGCCAGCCACGACGACCGAGTCGCGGAGCGAGACGAGCTCGGCCAGGAACTCCGCGCGCGACTTCCCCGAGACGCCGGGGTAGGCGCTCGAGACGACGACCTCCCAGCCGTCGCGGACAACCGGCTCCGGCGCGATCACGATCTCGTGCCCGCGCAGCGGCTCGAGGTAGCTCGTGTCGGCGCGGTCCCAGCCGCCGACCTCGGCCCCCCAGGCGGCCGCGATCGTCGCGTACGCCGAGAGGCCTGCGCCGCCGATTCCGACGAACCAGATCCGGCGACCCTCAAGCGGCCGCAAGGGCGATCAACTCCTCCGCGATGACCTGCGCGGCGTCAGGCCGCGCTAGCGCGCGCATACGCTCGGTCATCAACGAGAGCCGTCCCGGATCGTCGAGCAGCGAGCGCGCCAGCTCGGGAACGACGCCGAGCTCCGTCTCCGGCACGAGGATCGCGCCGCCGCCGTGCTCGAAGTAGCGGGCGTTGTGCGTCTGGTGGTCGGCGGTAGCGAAGGGATACGGAACGAGGATCGCCGGCAGACCGGCGGCTGCGAGCTCCCAAACCGTTCCGCCTGAGCGGGTGAGCGCAAGGTCGCAGGCGCCGTATGCCGCGCCGAGGCCGTCGAGCTTCGGTATGAGCCGGTAATCCGCACGCGAGACGCGACGGCGCAGCGCTTCGTAGTCACGCTCACCTGTGACGTGCAGCACGGGCGGCCCGACGGCGCCGAACGCCTCGACGGCAAGCTCGTTCAACGCCTGGGCTCCGGCGAGCGCGCCCGCGATCAGGAGCACGCTCCCCTCAGCAGGCAGTCCGAGCTGCGCTCGCGCAACGGCGCGATCCAGAGGACGCGCGTTTTCGGGGATCGGGCGGCCGACGACGCGGTACTTAGCGCCGTGACGGTCGGAAAGGTCGTAGGCGAGGAAGATGCGGCGCGCAAACCGCGCCGCGACCCTGTTCGCGAGCCCGATTCGCGCGTCGGCTTCGGCGAGCGCCGCAGGCGTTCGCTTGCGCCACGCCGCGTAGACCATCGGCGCCGCGACGTATCCGCCGCCGCCGAAGACGACGTCGGGACGCCGCTGAGCAAGGATTCGAGCGCAGGCGAAGGGCGCACGTCCCGCCAGCAGTACCGAGCTCACGAGCGCGAGCGACGGGCGGCGAGGCAAGCCCGTGATGCGAAACGTGTCGAGCTCGTACCCGGCGTCAGGAACCAGCTGCGCTTCGGCGCGATCCGGCGACCCGGCGAACGTCACGTGGACGCCGCGGCTGCGCAGCTCGTCCGCGACCGCGAGCGCCGGCAGCACGTGTCCTGCCGTCCCCCCGGCCGCGATCAGACACCTCACTTGACGCTCGAGCGCCATTACTGGCGATGTTAAGGAGGATGCCGACCGTGACGAGCTCGACAACGAGGCTCGAGCCGCCGTACGAGACGAAGGGAAGCGGGATTCCGGTCAGCGGCGCCATCCCCAGGACCGCGGCGAGGTTGATGCAGGCCTGGCAGCAGACCAGTGCGGTGAGGCCTGCCGCGAGCCGCTTGCCGAACTGGTCGCGGCATTGCAGTGCGGTCTTGAACCCAGCCCACGCGAACAACACGTAGGCGAAGATCAGCGACGCCGTTCCGACGAGCCCGAGCTCCTCGCCGATGACGGCGAAGATCATGTCGGTGTGCGCCTCGGGCAGGTAGTGGATCTTCTGCACGCCCTGTCCGAGCCCCTCGCCGAGGAAGTGGCCCGAACCGAGGCCGATCTGTGCCTGAACGATCTGGAACCCAGCACCCTGCGCGTTCTGCCACGGATCGATGAAGCTGAACAGCCGCGCACGCATGTACGCCTTGCTCATGATCACGATCAGACCGGCGAACGCCATGAGCGCGATGCCGCTTCCGAGCGTCCGCGCCCGTACGCCTGAGGCAAAGAGGACCGCCCCTGTCATCACCGTCAACGTGATTGCGGTGCCGAGGTCCGGCTCGAGCAGGATGAGAATCAGGAACACGCCGAGCAGCGCGCCGATCGGCCGCCACAGCTCGTGCAGCGTGCGCGGCGGTGCGCGCTTCGCGAGGTGCGCCGCGAGCCAGACCGTGAAAGCCAGCTTCGCGAACTCCGAAGGTTGGAACGTTGCGGGGCCGAGGCTGACCCAGCGGCGCGCACCGTTGACCGGTTGCGCGAGGACGAGCACCGCGGCGCACCCGAGCAGCGCGCACGCGACGAGCGTCGGTGCGAGCAATCGCAGCCGCGTGTACTTCCACCGCGACGCGACGATCATCCCCGCAACGCCGAGCACCGCGTAGGTCCCCTGCCGCTCGAGGTACGACATCGGGTTCGCGCCGCCGACCACGGCCGATGCCGACGTCGCGCTGTAGACCATCACGATCCCGAACGCGGTCAGCGCAAGCGTGACCAGCGTCAGGACGTGCCACTCAGGCTTTCTCCCCACTTCCTAGGGAACGTTCGCCACGAGCCTCCGAAAATCCTCGCCGCGTTGCTCGAAATCCGCGTATTGGTCGTAGCTTGCGCACGCCGGCGAAAGGAGGACCACGTCGCCGGGCTGCGCCTCCGCGGCGGCGACCTCGACCGCGCGGGGGATCGTGTCCGCGCGCGTGTACGAACGCCCGGCGGCGTCGAGCGCGGCGCCGAGCTCGCCGGCCGCCTCGCCGACGAGGTAGATCGACTCGACGTTGGACGGAAGATCGCGCGCGAACGGCGCGAAGTCCTCTCCTTTGGCGCGTCCGCCGAGGATGAGCCGCAGCGGCGCGTCGTAGGCTGCGACACCGCGGCGCGCAGCGGCGGTGTTCGTTGCCTTGGAGTCGTTCACCCAGCGCACGCCGTTGTGTTCACGCACCAGCTCCAACCGGTGCGGAACGCCGGGAAACGTCCGTAGCGCCTCGGCGATCGCGTCGTCGCCGATCCCGGCGGCTCGCGTCACGGCGGTAGCAGCCGCTGCGTTCTCGCGGTTGTGCCGCCCGGGTATCCGCGGCTCCGCGGGCAGCGGATCTTCGGCGGAGAACGCGATGCCTTCGAAGCCGAGCCCACGCGGTACGACTCTCTGCTGAGCCCGTTCGAAGACGCGCAGCTTCGCGTCGCGATAGCGAGCGAACGTCCCGTGACGGTCGAGGTGGTCCGGCTCGAGGTTCAGCAGGACGGCGACCTCGCATGTGAACTCGTGCACGTCCTCCAGCTGGAACGACGACAGCTCGCACACGATCCACGCGTCCTCCGGCGCGACGACGCCGGACAGCGGCGTGCCGACGTTCCCCGCCACCGCGACATGCCGTCCGGCGGCGCGGAAGATCGCGCCGAGCAGCTCCGTCGTCGTGGTCTTTCCGTTCGTCCCGGTGACACCGACGAAAGGACGCGGCGTGAGCAGACGCCAGCCGAGCTCCACCTCGGACCACACCGGGATGCCTTGGTCGCGCGCCGCGGCAACAAGCGGACGCTCTCCGGGAACGCCGGGCGACTTGACGAGCAGGTCGACGTCGCGGAGCAAGTCGAGGTCGTTCTCGTTGTCGCGATCGACGCGGACGACCTCATCGCCTCGGGCCTCGAGCGCCGCGGCGGCAGCTACTCCCGAGCGCGCGAGGCCATAGACGAGTGCACGCGTCAAACGCGGAACTTGAGGTAGTACTGGTAGAAGAGCCCGAAGCCGACGGCGCACAGGATCCCGTGCAGGATCCAGAAGCGAACCATGATCTTGGTCTCGGACCACCCTTTCATCTCGAAGGTGTGATGGATCGGCGCGATCAGGAACACGCGGCGGTTGAAGAACTTGAACGTGAACACCTGGATGATCACGGACAACGCTTCGATCAGATAGACGCCGCCGATGAAGAGCAACAGCACCTCGACCTTCATCATGATCGCGAAGCCCGCCATCGCACCGCCCAGCGCCATCGCCCCGGTGTCGCCCATGAAGACCTCCGCGGGGAAAGCGTTGTACCAGAGGAAGCCGATCGTACCCCCGACCAACGCAGCTCCTGCGATCGCGAGATCGAGCTTGTCCGGGCTCCGGTGACCGGGGCTGCCAGAGCGGATGTACGTCAGAACGGCCATCGTCGTAAACGTGAAGAACGAGATGATCGCCGTGCCGGCGGCTAGCCCGTCGAGACCGTCGCTGAGGTTCACGCCGTTCGCGGCGCCGGCGATCACGAGGAAGATGAACACGTACCAGAACGGCCCGAGCGGTAGCCGATAGCCCGTGACGGGAAGAAGCACCGACGTCAGGTGGGTGAGCCCAGCGCGGTGCGCGAGGTACCCGGTGCCCGCGGCGACACACGCGAGCAGCAACAGCTTCCATCGGCCCGACAGGCCGAGCGAACGCTTGTGCGTGAACTTGATGAAGTCGTCGAGGAAGCCGATCGCACCGCAGCCGAGCGTGACGAAGAACACTGTGAGCCCCGTCAACTGGTACTTCGAGAACGCGAAGAATGCGATCGACGCCGCAATGAGGATGAGGATGCCGCCCGCCGTCGGAGTGCCCTTCTTGATGAAGTGCCGCTCGGGACCTTCCTCTCGAATCTGCTGACCCAGCTCCTTCCGGCGAAGGAAGTCGATGAACCGAGGTCCGGCGAGGATCGAGATGAGGCCCGCCACGATGCCCGCAATGAAAACTCGGGTCATGCAGCCACGCCGGCGAGTGCCTCCGCGACCCGTTCCAGACCGAGGACGCGCGCTCCCTTGACGAGCACGCAGTCTCCGGGCTTGAGCTCCTCGCGCAGGAGCGAGATCGCCTCGTCGGCGTCCGCCACCGAGCGGCCGCCGTAGACGCGCGCGTGCTCGCCGACCGCGATGAGCACGTCCACGCCGATCTCGTCGACGGCGCGCGCGACCTCGCGGTGCGCCTCGTCGCTGTAGTCGCCGAGCTCGGCCATCTCGCCGAGGACGGCGATGCGCCGGCGTCCGTCGGCGAGGCTGCGAAGGTGCTCGAGCGCGGCGCGCATCGAGATCGGGTTCGCGTTCCACGCGTCGTTGATGAGCAGCCCGCCGCCCGGCAGCGGCAGCTCCTGGTTGCGCCACTCGGCGAACGTCACGTCGATGCGCTCGGGGATCTCGAGCCCGAGCGCGCGCGCCGTCGCAAACGCGATGACCGCGTTGGTCGCGAGATGCTGCGCGCTGAAGTTGACCTCGGCGGTGCCGAGGACGTACGCAGCAGCGGCGGCTCGAACGACTCGAGGCGTCACGTCCTCGCCGATGCGGACGACGTCGACGTCGGTGCGGCCGACGTCGAAGCCCTCCGGAACGACGGCCGTCCCTCCCGGAGGCAGCGCGTCGATCAGCTCGCGTTTCGCGCGAACGACTCCTTCGAGGTTGCCCACCTTCTCGAGGTGCACGGGTGCGATGTTCGTGATCACGCCGATATGCGGTCGCGTGAACGCGCACAGCTCCGCGATCTGGCCGAATCCGCGCATCGACAGCTCGAGGATGCAGATCTCGGTGTCCGGCTCGACGCGGCAGACGGTGAGCGGCACGCCGATCTCGTTGTTGAAGCTGCGCTCCGCGGCGACCGTCCGCGCCTGTGAGGCGCAGATCGCGGCGAGAATGTCCTTCGTCGAGGTCTTGCCCATCGAGCCCGTGATCGCGACGAAGCGTGCGTCGCTCCGGTCGCGAACGGCGCCGGCGACCGCGGCGAGCGCTGCAAATGGATCGTCCGGGACGAGCGTCGCCGCAGCTCCGCGAGCGAACGCGTGCTTGCGATAGTCCGCGCCGTCGCCGAGCGCGAGGAACAGGTCGCCTTCGTCGATCCGGCGCGAGTCGACCTGTACGCCTGTGATCTCGTCCGTCCACCCAGCGCGGTCGAGCTGACCCGAGACGAGGTCTGCGACGATGTCGAGTTCGAGCGGGATCACGCCGGTTGCAGCGCGCGCAGCAGCTCCCGCGCGACCTCTCGATCGTCGAACGGCTGGACCGTGCCGCCGATCTCCTGCCCCGGTTCGCTGCCCTTGCCGGCGATCAGCACGACGTCTCCTTCGCGCGCCGACTCGATTGCCCTCGCGATCGCCGTGCGGCGGTCGGGCTCGACCTCGAGCTCAGGTGCCCCGCTGAGTATCTCGTCGATGATGGCCAGGGGATCCTCGCTGCGCGGATTGTCGGACGTTACGACGGCCACGTCGGCGAGCGTCGAGGCGATCCGCCCCATGACCGGCCGCTTTTCGCGGTCGCGGTCACCGCCGCAGCCGAAGACGCAGATAACACGGCCCTGCGCGAGACCACGCGCTTCCTCCAGCACGCGCTCGAGCGAACCCGGCTTGTGCGAGTAGTCGACGACGACGGTGAACGGCTGGCCTTCGTCCACGAGCTCAAAACGTCCGGGCACGCCCTGCACGGCTTCGATCCCCTCGCGGATCGCGTCCTCGCCGATGCCGAGCGCGCGTGCTGCAGCCGCTGCGCCGAGCGCGTTCTCGACGTTGAAGCGTCCGCGCAGCTTCAGGTCGGCATCGAGACTGTCGACGGCCGCGTCGAACGTGATCGGGTTGTCGATGTCCGCCGCGAGCCTGCGTCCCCACGCGTTGCCGACGTTCACCACGGCGTGTTCCGCCTGCGCGAACAGTCTCCGCTTCGCTTCGAAGTACGCCTCCATCGAGCCGTGGAAGTCGAGATGGTCGTGCGCGAGGTTCGTGAACACGAGCACGGCGAAGCGGACGCCGTCGAGGCGTCCTTGCGCGGACGCATGCGACGTCGCCTCCATCGCGCAGGCGCGGTTACCCGCGTCGACCATCTCGCGGAACAGCCTCTGTAAGTCGATCGCCTCGGGCGTGTTCAGCTCCGCCGGCCGCGTGTCGTTCCCCACGCGTCGTTCCATATTCGTCAACAGGCCGGGCCGACGACCTGCCGCGCGCAGGATCTCGTACAGGAGATAGGTCGTCGTCGTCTTTCCGGCGGTGCCCGTGACCGCGGTGACGTCGAGCTCGTGGCTCGGATCACCGAAGAAGGCGACCGCTGCCGGCGCCATCGCCCGCGCGAGAGTCGGGGACGACGATCTGCGGCACGGCGAGCTCGAGAGGGCGCTCGACAACGAGAGCCGCGGCGCCGCGGGCGACTGCGTCCGCCGCGAGGTCGTGGCCGTCGGCGCGCGTGCCGCGGACGCAGAAGAAGAGTGTCCCCGGCGTAACCGCGCGTGTGTCGTAAGCGAGATCGGAGATCTCGACCGGTGCCGCGTTGACGACGTCGAACGGGCCGAGCGCAGGGGCCAGACGCTCGAGCTGCATGCTGAGAGGCTAGCCCGGAGCGTTGCTGTTGTCGGGCGGAACCTCGAGGTACTGCAGGTCGTAGGCGGCGATCTGCGCGAACGCCGGCGCGGCCACGACGCCGCCCCAGATGGCGCCGTGCGGCTCGTCGACCATGACGCTGATGACGAGCCGCGGCCTCGACGCGGGCACCATGCCGACGAACGACGAGACGTAGTGCCCGCCCGAATAGCCGCCGTGGGCATCCGGCTTCTGGGCCGTCCCCGTCTTGCCCGCCACCTTGTACCCGTTCACCGCGGCGAGCGTGCCAGTTCCTCCGAGCACGACGTTCTGCAGCATCGCGTTCAGCTGTGCAGCGACCGTCCGCCTGACAACGCGACGCGTGTGGGGACGGAAGCGCTTGCCGCCCTGTACGCGCTCCACGAGGTGCGGCTGCACCCAGATGCCGTGGTTCGCGATCGACGAGTAGGCCGCCGCCATCTGCACCGGGGTGACGGCGACGCCCTGCCCGATCGGCACGTTGCCGATGGTCGAACCCGACCACTCGTCGGGCTTCAAGACGAACCCGGGCGACTCCGCGGGAAAGCCGACGTCGGTCGATGACCCGAACCCGAAGCGGCGCATCCAGCGGTAGAGACGCGTCCGGCCAAGCTTCTCGGCCAGCGTGATCGCGCCGACGTTGGACGACTGCGCGAGGATCCGCGCGACGCTCATCGTCTCGGTTCCGCGCTGCTCTGCGTCATGGATGACGCGATCGGCGATTTGGATCGAGTACGGGAGCGTGAACTTCGTCTGCGGCGTCACGAGGCGGTCCGAGAGCACTCCCGCGACCGTCACCAGCTTGAACGTCGAGCCGGGCTCGTAGACGTCTGTGACGGCGCGGTTGCGCGTGACCGCGGGCGAGGTGGAGCCGAACGCGTTGGCGTCGAAGCCTGGCGCGTTCGCCATCGCAAGGACGGCGCCGGTGCGGGGATCCATGACGACGGCGGTGGCACCTCTGGCGCCCCACTTCGAGACGGTCTGGCGCAGCACGGCTTCCGCGTTCGCCTGGATCGTGTGGTCGATCGTCAGCCGAACGTTGCGCCCGTCCACCGCGGGTCGCTGGTCCACCACGTCGAGGACGTGTCCGAGCGCGTCGATCACGCGGCGCTCGCTCCCGGGCTTCCCGGCGATCGTCCTGTCGAGCTGCAGCTCGAGCCCGGCGAGCCCGCGGTTGTCGAGGCCGGCGTAGCCGAGGATGTGCGAGGCGACCGAGCCCTGCGGATAGAAACGGCGCTCCTCCGGGTAGAAGCCGAGGCCTGCGAGGCCGCGCTTTTCGAGCAGCGCGGCCTTCGCCGGCTCCGCCTTGCGCTTGACGTAGACGAAGCTGCGCTTCTTGTCCACCAGTTGGCTGTAGAGCGTGTCGGCGTCGACACCGAGAGTCTTCGCGGCCGCTGTCGCAACGACGCGTGCGTCACGCACCTGCCGCGGATCTGCGTACACCGTCGTCGCCTGCTCGCCGATCGCGAGCTGCACACCTGTGCGGTCGAAGATCGTTCCACGGGACGCGGGGAGGACGACCACCGCGCGGTGCTGGTTCGACGCGAGCTGCGAGAGCGACCCGGCCTGCACGGCCTGGAGCCACGCCGCCCGGCCGAGCAGCGCGGCGAAGAGGACGAGAAGAATGGCGAGGAGGAGCCGGATCCTGCGATTGACCGGGTTCCGGCGCCTGCGGGCCATGACTAGGGCTTGCGGAGGTCCACGTACGTCATGTCGCCTGCAGGGACAAGGCCGAGCCGCTGCTGCGCGCGCGCCTGGATGCGCGGCGACGCCTTCGCGCTCGAGAACTGCGACGCGAGAGCGGCGTTCTGGTCACGCAGCATCACGCGGTCGCGCCCGAGGCGGTCGAGACGCACGTTCAACTGCAAGACGGCGACGTTCAGCGCTACGAGCCCCGCAAGGAGCACCCCGACGACGACGATCCAGACGACGCCGCTCCGCAGCGGGTCGGAGCGGCGTGCCGCGACGGGACGCGGTCGCCGGCCTTCCGCGGGAGCGGCCTCGGCGTACGCGGTTGTCGGCATCAGACCTTGACTGCGACGCGGAGCTTCGCCGACGTCGCACGCGGGTTCTGCGCGACCTCGTCGTCGCTCGGCCGCAGCGGCCGTCGTGACACAGCGCGGAGGAGTGGCTCCTTTCCGCAAACGCAGATCGGAAAATCGGGCGGGCAGGTGCAGCCGCGCTCGCCGTCGCGCATGAAGGTCTTCACGATCCGATCCTCGAGCGAGTGGAAGCTGATCACCGCGAGCCGACCGCCCGGCCGCAGAGCCTCGAGTGCTGCGGGCAACGCGCGCTCGAGCGCACCGAGCTCGTCGTTGACCGCGATGCGCAGCGCCTGGAAGACGCGCTTCGCAGGGTGACCGTCGCCGAAGCGCGCGGGCGCGGGAATGGCCGACTTGACTACGTCGACCAGCTCGAAGGACGTGGTGAGCGGGCGACGCCGCGCGATCATGCGAGCGATCTGGCGCGCGTACCGCTCCTCGCCGTAGCGCTTGAAGATGTCGGCGAGGTCGCGCTCGGTCGTGTCATTGATGAGATCGGCGGCGGTCAGCTCGGCGGAGCGATCCATTCGCATGTCGAGCGGAACGTCCGTGGCGTACGAGAAGCCGCGGTCGGGATGGTCGAGCTGCATCGACGAGACGCCGAGATCGAGCAAGATCGCGTCCGCCTCAACGCCGTTCGTGGCCAACTGCTCGAGCACGAGCGAGAACTCGCCGCGCAGCAGGCGCGTCTGGAGACTGCCGAAACGCCGCTTGAAGCTCTCGAAGTACGGCCGGACGGACGGGTCGCGGTCGATCGCGATGTAGCGGCCGCGGCCGTTCAGATCGGCGGCGAGCAGCTTCGCGTGGCCGCCGGCTCCGAAGGTGCAGTCGACGACGGTCTCACCTGGGCGCACCGCGAGCAGGCGACGCACTTCCTCGGCGAGGACAGGCTGGTGATCAATCGCTCTTCGTTGCAAGACGCTCGGCAACATCATCAGCACTCCCTTCGACTTCTGCTAGCTCGCGGCTCCACGCCTCGCGATCCCAGATCTCGAGGTGGTCCCGCATCCCCGTGACGACGACGTCGCGGCTCAGCTGTGCGTGCTTCAGCAGGGGGGCCGGAATCATCACGCGGCCTTGTTTGTCGAGTTCGGACTCGGACGCTCCTGAGAAGACGAACCGCTGGTGGCGCCGCGTTTCCTTGCTGAGCGGATCCATCGGGGCGAGTCGAGACTCGACGCGTCGAGCCCAATCCGCACCACGGAACACCTCGAGACACCCATCGAGGCCACGCGTGAGGACGACGGTGCCCTGAGCGAAGGACTCGCGGAACTTTGCGGGAAGAGTGAGGCGGTTCTTGTCATCGATCGTGTGCTCGTATGCGCCGAGGAGAGTCTGAGGCGTGTTTGCTTCCACCACTGCTCCCCACTTTGCCCCACTTCAACCCACTTGTCAACCCCTGAATAAGGGGACGAACATGCGGCGGCTCCTTCTCCCTGCGGCGGTTCTCACGCTCGCGCTGGCCGGCTGCGGCTCGGACTCCGGCTCCGGCGATGCCAAACAGTCGACCTGGCCAGGGCCTTCGAAGCCGAGGGCCGACGGGACGATTCCAATCGCTGACTTCAACACGTACCTCGCCGGCGACGGTCAGGCGTTCGCGACCTCGCCGACCGCGGCGGTGACCGAGTTCCTGGGTCTTGACGACTCGTCGGCGGCGGTGACGACGATGCGCGCGACGTCCCCGGGAGAGGTCCGCAACTTCTCCGAGGTCGTGACGACCCTCGAGGGGCTTCTCGACGACTCGGTGAAAGCTTCGCGCTACACCGTCGAGCTCCAGCGGAACGATGCGATGCAGTGGCGCCTCCGAGCGGCTGAGTGGGCCCAGAGCTGCCAGGCAGGACGCGGCCACCAGGACTACTCGCCCGAGCCCTGCGTCTAGACGTCCGCGGCCGTCAGCTGGCGGTCGTACGGTCCCCGCCCGCTTACGACGGTCGCACCGCAGCGCGAGGCGAAAGCGACCGCTTCGCGCGGCGCATCGCCGCGGCTGAGCGCAAAAGTCAGCCCGGCGGCGAAGCAGTCACCTGCGCCGTACGCGTCCTCGAACGGCCCGGGAGGAGATGCTGCGGCGAACGGACCGCCGGGCTGAGCCCACCCACCGAGGCGGCCCGACGTCGCGACGACGAGCCTGGGCGGCGGATCGAGCTCGCCGGGCTCGTACCGCTCTCCTTCGTCGGTCGCGCTGCCGACGAGCGCGTCCAGCTCGACACCTCCGCGCCGGAGCGTCGCCAGCTCGCGGGCGGTGGACACGAGGACACGCGCGTGCCGCGCCTTCAGCAGCGCGTCGACGTCGCCGGCCGTGAAGTAGACGCAGTCGCTGCGGTGAAGCTCCTCCCACGGCATTGACTCGTCCTCGCCGCGCGGATGGTGCTTCTCGCCGATCACCGTGATCGTTCGCTCACCCGCCTCGTCGATGTAAGTCACGCCGCGCCGCTGCGGCCGTCGCACCCACGCGACGTGAAGGAGCAAGCCCCTCGAGGCAAGCTCGTCCTGTGCTCGGTGGCCAAGGTCGTCGTCGCCGAGCGCCGTGAAAAACGATGTCTCACAGCCGAGATTCGCGAGCTGCACCGCCGCGACCGCGCCGCCTCCCGCGGCCTCGGCCCAAGTCTCGGCGGCGTGGACGATCTCGCCGGGCCTCGGCACGGACTCCACCCGGACGAAGTCGATCCACTCGACGTGCCCGATCACGACCGCTCGCACATCTCACATTCTCGCGGCCGGAGCCGTTGGACCAGGATGATGGAGGCCGTGGCGACGATTCCACCCTTCGAACGCTTCTACGTCGAGCATCGCGACGCGATCTTCGGCTTCCTCGCCCGGCGCCTGGGGAGGCCGGCGGCCGAGGACGCGTTCCAGGAGACATTCCTGCGGGCGCTGCGGGCGTACGACCGCCTCGAGCACGGGCGGCACCTCCGTGCGTGGATCTTCACCATCGCCGCTCGCGTCGCCACGGACGTCCACCGGAAGTCAAGTGACAACGTGTCGCTTGGGGAAGAGGCGGCGTCGGAGGACTCGCAGCCCGCGTACCTCCAGCTCGAGCACCTGGCGGACGAGCTGCCGCCCGCGGAACGTGCGGCGGTCGTGCTCCGCTACGGGTACGACCTGCCCTACTCGGAGATCGGCACGGCGCTCGGCTCGTCGGCGGACGCGGCACGACAGGCGGCGTCGTCGGGGATCCGGCGACTACGCAGGAAGGAAGGACTCGCATGAAGGTTTCGCCTGAGCTCGACCGTCGCTTCCGCGACGCGGCCGCAGAGGCTGGATTGCTCGACGTCGCGTACGACATGGTCGACACGCCGATCGGAGAGCTGTTCGTCGCGACGACGGAGGCGGGCCTCTGCCGCATCTCGTACGACCCCGAGCCCGATCGTGTCGTCGAGAACCTGGCGCGCACGGTTGGCGCGCGCGTGCTCCGGTCAGCGCGACCCGTGGACGAGACGCGCCGGCAGCTCGCCGAATACTTCGAGAAGCAGCGGACCGAGTTCGAGCTCGACGTTGATCTTCGCCTCGCCGCGGAGTTCTCGCGCCGCGTGCTCGACGAGCTCGCCCGGGTCCCCTACGGCGAGGTGACGACGTACGGCGAGCTGGCGAGGCGCGCCGAGCACCCGCGCGCCGCGCGCGCCGTCGGCACGGTCATGAACCGCAATCCGATCCCGATCGTGCTGCCGTGCCACCGCGTTGTCGGCGCGAGCGGCAGCCTCACCGGCTACGGCGGCGGGTTGGACCGGAAGGAAGCGTTGCTCAGGCTGGAAGGAGCGATTTTCTGAGCTGGTCGTGGAGAACGCCGTTCGACGCGAGGTAGAGGCGCTCGTCGATCGTGTAACGCCCGCCGGCCTCCTCGACGATCAGGCGCGGCGCGGCCATGTCCCACTCGTTCTGCGCCGTGTCGCAGCCCGCTTCGATCCGTCCCTCCGCGACGAGCACGTACTGCCAGAAGTCCGTGTACGTCCGCGCGACGGCCACGCGGCTCGCGAGCGCGGCGAACTCGGGGAAGGCGCTCACGCTCGTCGTCGATACGTATGCGTCCTCGAGGCGCGACACGTTCGAGACGTGGATCGGCGCCCCGTCGAGGAACGCACCCTCGCCCCGCTCCGACCACCAGCGGTGACCGAGCGCGGGCGCCGACGCGACGCCGACGACGATTTCGCCGTCGCGTTCGAGCGCAATCAGCGTCGCCCAGATAGGCAGGCCGCGTGCGTACTGCTTCGTGCCGTCGATCGGGTCGAGCAGCCAGCGGACGGCCCCCTCCTCGACGCCGAACTCCTCGCCCGCAACCGGCTCGCCGCGATCGCGCGCGATGCGTGCGCGCAACGCCTGTTCGACCGCGTGATCGGCCTGCGTCACCGGCGTGAAGTCCGCCTTCCGCTCGACGCGGAGATCGAGCGAGCGGTAGTGCCGCATCGAGAGGATGTCCGCCTCGTCGGCGAGCGCGAGCGCGTACTCGAGGTCGGCGGACGTCGACATCCGCCTGATTCAATCAATCCAGCAGCCGGTACCCCACGCGCCAAACGTTGACCACGAACGGCCCGGGGTGCACGGCCTGCAGCTTCCGCCGCAGGCGCGACGCGTGCGAATCGAGCGTGCGCGTCCGGCCGAGCGACCTGAAGTCCCACACCTCGCGCAGCAACTCCTCCTTCGTGAAGACGCGGTGCGGCTCCGACGCGAGCTTCAGCAGCAGCTCGTACTCCTTGCCGGCGAGGTCCACGCGCGCACTGCCGACGCTGACACGGCGCGTGGTGCGCTCGACGGAGATCGGCCCGGCCCGCAGGCGCTCGGGCTCGGCCGGCTTAGCACGGCGCAACACCGCGTTCATCCGCGCCAGGAGCTCGTCGTAGACGAACGGCCGCGCGACGAAATCGTCGCAGCCACGCGCGAACGCACGCACCCGGTCGACCGCATCCGACTCGGGGCTCCCGATCACGATCACCGGCACGCCGATGAACGCTTCGAGCGCCGATGGGTCGCCGAGCAGGACGAGATCGGGATGCGCGCGCGAGGCGAGCTCGAGCGCCGCGTCGCGATCGTCCGTACCGATCACCTCGAACCCGTCCTGCGCGAGGTGCCGCTCGAGAAAGCCCCGGACCCCCGGTTCCGGCTCTGCAATCAACACCGCGGACACGCTCGCGACGCTAGCGCACCCGCGTCGAATCTGTTGCGCCGCATGCGCAACGAACGATGCACAGTCGTGCGGTTGAGTCGTGGCCGCGGGGACCTATGCTGAACGGGGCACTTCGCTCGAAGTGCTTCGCACTTCGAGCGAGGAAGACCGTGCGCAGGCAGCGCTTTGCGCGACTAAAGTCGGCCCGAGCGAATGACTCCCCAGAGGAGCCAGACGCCGAGGAGCCCGGAGAGGACGAAGCCGAGCACCGAGAGGATGTTGACGCCCAGAACCTGAGGGCCGCCCGTTGCGAAGATCCCGATCAGGCTCGAGCCGATCAGGCCTCCCACCACCACGAGCGCGACCACGAGCCGGTTCAGCGCTGCCGAGAGGCGCGCCATGAACTCGTCCAGCCCCTTGTGCACGAAGCCGACCTCGATCTGACCGTCGCGGAGCTCCTCCATGACGTCGTGCAGCTGATAGGGGAACTCGGCTGCGATCAAGCCGAGCTTCGTGAGCTCACGCCGCCCTTGCCTGGCGAGTGAATGCGGCATCAGCCGCTCGCGCAAAAGCGAGCGGGCGTACGGCTTCGCGACCTCGAAGACGTTGAAGTCCGGGTAGAGCTCGATGCCGACCGAGCCGAGGGTCGCGATCGCCTTGTCCAGCATCACGAAGCGCGTGGGCAGTCGCAGGTTCATCGAATAGATCAGCTGGAAGCCCTCGCGGATGATCTGAATCGGATCGATGTCCGCCAGCGAAGCGCCGTAGTACTTGTAGTAGAGCTCGTGCAGCCGCGTGCGGAACTCTTCCTCTCTTTCCTTCGGGTAGCGGACGCCCAGATCGGCGAGGCGTCTCGGCAGCGCGTCGACGTTCTCGTTCGCGGCGTCGATGAAGAGTCGCGTCAGCTTCGAGATGTCGTCGTCGGTGAGCTTCCCGGTCTGGCCGAAGTCGACGAGACCGATCCGATCCCCGGAAAGCACAAGGATGTTCGCCGGATGCGGATCGCCGTGGAAGAAGCCGTGCTTGAAGATCATCCTCATCCACGTCTCGCTTATCCGGTATGCGATGCGCCGGCGCTCTTCGAGCGTGTACGTCAGTGGATCGATGTCCGCGACCTGCGTGCCCTCGAGGAACTCGAGCGTAAGGACGCGTTCGCGCGTGTAGCTCCAGTAGACGCGCGGGACCTGCACGTGCGGATCGCCAGCCCAGTGCCTGCGGAAGCGCTCGGCGTTCCGCCCTTCGGACCGGTAGTCGAGCTCTGAGCGGATCGAGCGGCCGAACTCGTCAACGAGCTCGCGCGCATCGATGAAGTCGAGCGCCCGGATTCGCTCCTTCGCGATGCGGGCCGCCTGATAGAGCAGCGCGAGATCCGCGTCGATTTGGCGCGGCGCACCTGGGCGCTGCACTTTGACGGCGACGGCCTTTCCGTTCGGCAGCGTCGCGCCGTGCACCTGCCCGATCGAGGCCGCGGCGATCGGCTCGCGGTCGAAGGAGACGAACGCCCGCTCGAGCGAAAGGCCGAGCTCGGTCTCGACAACCTGTTCGACCTGCTCGAACGGGAACGGCCGCACGTCGTCCTGCAGCGAGCGAAGCTCCGCGATGATGTCCGGCGGGACGATGTCGGGCCGCGTCGAGAGCAGCTGTCCGAACTTCACGAATGTCGGGCCTAGCTCCTCGAGCATCTCGCGGAGGTGGACGCCACGTTGGGCCGAGGTTTCGGTCTCGAGCGGCGAGCGCTGCCCCCACGGCAACAGGTCGGTCAGCTTGTGCTTCTCGAGGAAGTACCCGAACCCGTGACGCACGGCGACCTGTGCGATCTCCGACAGGCGCCCCAGATTCCGCTGAGTCGACTGCGTCGCCACGGCGTCAGTGTTGCACGACTACGAGTACAGACTGCTAGGCAGGCGGAAGTGTCAGCTCGTCCCGCTCGAGGAGCTTGAGACGATGCTCGACCTGGGCGACACGGAGCTCGAGCTCCTCGAACTCCGACCGGAGGACCAAGCCGAACTCGCGGAGCACGCCGTGTAGCCCGGCCCCTGCGCGCTCGGTGACGCGCGTGGCGTCGCCGCGCCAGCGCGACACGAGATCCTCGACGGCCGCGCGCGCCTCGTCGCGCTGCACGCCGCCCCGCTCCGTGATCGTGTCGACGATCTCTTCCACGCGGTCGGCGGTCAACGAGACCACGCCGATCCCCGCAAGGATCAGCTGCTCGACCCGGTCGCGTGAGTCCTTATCTCGATCGGCCATGCGGTCTCGAGCTCCGACGCTGGCGGCGCCGTTCGCGCTTCGCCTCCGCACCCGAAACGGCGCGCTCCACCGCCGCGACCGGGGAGAGATCCGGGGTCGGCTCGGCCGCGGCTGCCGCCTCCGCGGCGACGAGGATCGCTTCTTCCTCCTGCGCCTCGGTCTGGCCCGGCAAAGGCTCCTCGTCGCGTCGGCGCGCGTACTCGGGATCGCGCTCCATCAGCCCGACGAGCAGCGGCGTCGCGATGAAGATCGTTGACACGGCTCCGACCGAGATGCCGACGAGGATCGCGAACGCGAAGTCCTGCAGCGTCGAGCCGCCGAAGATGAACAGAGCCGCGATCGGCAGCAGCGTGATCACCGACGTGAAGATCGACCGGCGCAGCACCTCCCACACCGAGACGTTCGCGATCCGCCCGATGGTCGCGCGCGGCATCAGCTTCATGTTTTCGCGCACGCGGTCGAAGACGATGATCGTGTCGTAGATCGAGTAGCCGAGGATGGTCAGGATCGCGGCGACGGTCGAAGCCGACACCTCGCGGCCCGAGATCGCGTAGATGCCGAGCATGATCGGTACGTCGTTCAGCAGCGTGCGCACGATCGGGACTGCGAATCGCCAGCGGTAGCGCAGGCTCACGTACAGCGCGATCAGAGCGAACGAGACGACGATCGCGTAGATCGCGCTCTTCAGGATCTGCCGGCTGAAGCTCGAGGAGACATTCTTGACAGAGGCGACGCGCGCGTTGACCTGATTGGTGAGGCGGGTGGTCAGCTGTGACTGCTCGGCGGCGGTCAGGCTCTTGAGACGCAGCTGGAAGCTGCGGAACGAATCCGACCCGGTCTGGGTTCCGCGGCCCTGGACGACCGCGCCGTTCTGGGTGACCTGCTGACGCACATCCGAAAGCGACGTGGGCTTCGGCGTCGTAAACGTGACCTGGGTTCCGCCCTTGAAGTCGATGCCGAGGTTCAAGCCCTGGATCGCGATCGCGAGGACGCTGAGGACCACGGCGACGACGGAGATGATGAACCAGAGGCGCCGGTGGCCGACGACGTCGATCCGCTGCCAGCGAGGGATCTCCTGTGCCGTCGCGCCCATGAAGCGCGGGTTGTCGAACCACCTGAAGCCGGCGAGCAGTCCGAGCATCGCGCGCGTCGCGAAGACCGCCGTCACCAGCGAGAGCACGGTGCCGATGAGCAGCATCAGGGCGAATCCCTTGACCCCGGCCGTCGCGACGGTGAAAAGGATGAACGCCGTGATACACGTGACCGCGTTCGCGTCGAGGATCGTGTGCAAGCCCTTCGCGTAGCCCGCGTTTAACGCGGCGCGCACAGACTTCCCGGCGCGCACCTCTTCCTTGATGCGCTCGAAGATGACGACGTTCGCGTCCGCCGCGACGCCGATCGTGAGGATCAACCCCGCGAATCCCGGCAGCGTCAGCGTCACGTTCAGCAGCAGGATCGCGCCGTACATCAGGATCGCGTAGATGACGAGGCCGAGCACCGCGATGATGCCCATGAAGCGGTAGACGACGAGCAGGAAGATGATCACCGCGATCAGGCCGCCGATCGCGGCGCGTTTCGCCTCCTGCAGGGAGTCCTTGCCGAGCGTCGCGGAGACGTTCGTGCTCTCGAGCGTCGTGAACTTGTACGGAAGCGACCCGGTCTGGAGGACGAGCGCGAGGTTCTTCGCCTCGCCGAACGAGCCGATCCCGGTGATCTGCGCGTTGCCGCTGATGCCGTTCGCGAGCGAGCCGTCCGTGTAGTCGATCTGCGGCCACGACTTGATCTGGCGGTCGAGCACGATCGCGAAGTGCTGCGGAGCCTGTTGCAGACCGCCGCGCTGGTAGAGACCCTTGGTGATCCCCTGGAACTTCTTGCTCCCGGCGCCCGTGAAGTCCATCAGGACGACGGGGCCCTGGCTCGGGTCGAGATCGGCGCGCGTTCCGGAGAGCTTCAGATCCGCTCCGGTCAGCTCCGGAACCGCCTTCTGCTTGTTCTCCGGGTCGTACTTGAAGAGGTACCAGCTGGTCGCCGTTGGCGCCCCTGTGCCGCCGGGGCAGATGCTCGCGTCGGTTCCGCACGAGACGACCACGGTTCCCTTGGGCACGCCGAAGACGGCGTACTTCTGCTTCTTGCCGGTGGCCGTGTCGACCGTCGTGATGTTGCGCTTCTTCGCCGGCTTCGTGTTGAAGAGCGCGTCCTTCGATACCGCGGGCCCGGCGATCAGCTGCTTCGTCTTCTTGTCGAAGAGGTACCACTCGCTCGCGCCCTTGTCCTTGACGAGCGCCTGCTGGCCGGAGAGCAGCGAGTAGATGTTCGGCTCCGGATTCGGCTGTCCGGAGACCGACATCGACGGGCCGGTCAGGTCGGCCTCGAGGTCGTAGAACTCGAGCTGGGCGGTCTTGCCGATCAACGCCGCGGCGGCGCGCGGGTCGTGGACGCCGGCGAGCTGGATGACGATCTGGTCGGTGCCCTGCTTGCGAACCTCCGGCTCGGAGACGCCGAGCTTGTCGACGCGGTTCCGCATGATGTTCTGCGCGATCGACATCCGCGCCGGGTCGACATTCTGGTTCTTCGGCGGGATCGCCTTGAGGACGACCTCGAGGCCGCCCTGGAGATCGAGCCCCTGCTTCGGCGATTTGTGCCCCGGGGAGCCGGGGACGGCCATGTACGCGACGACGGCGACGCCGCCGAGGATGAGGCAGAGCAGAAGGAGGTATTTCCGGGGATCCGACACGAGTGCGGGTTCAGATTAGCTTGGGTTTACGGAGTCGTCATCGTCTTTGACGCTTTCGAGCTCCGGTTCGATAGCCGGCTCCTCGCCCTCGTCCGGCTCGACGAATCCGGCGACAGCGCCTCTCGCCATCCGGACGACCAGCCCGTCGGCGATCTCGACCCTGAGCTCGTCCCCGTCGATCTCCCTGATCACGCCGTAGAGACCGCCCGCAGAGACGATCTCGTCGCCGGGCTCGAGGCTCTCGAGCAGCTCTCGCTGCTCCGCCGTCTGGCGCCGCTGCGGGCGCACGATGAAGAGCCAGAAGAGGAAGACCAGAACCACGATGACGATCAGGAAGCCCATGCAGTCTCCTCCGGCGCGCGGGCGACGCGCTCGAGCGTCTCGCGCTTGTAAGCGGCGAAACGCCGGTCGTGGATCGCCTGCCGCGCGCCTGCGGTGAGTTCGAGCAGGAAGCGCAGATTATGCAGGGTCAGCAGTCTGAGCCCGAGTAGCTCGTTCTGGTTGACCAGGTGCCGCAGGTACGCGCGGGAGAAACGCTCGCAGGCAGGGCACGCGCAGTCCTCGTCGAGCGGAGCTGCGTCGTGTGCGAAGCGGGCGTTTTTCAGATTGAGGCGGCCGTCTCGCGTGAGCGCGGTTCCTGTCCGCCCCAGCCGCGTCGGCCACACGCAGTCGAACAGGTCGATGCCGCGCTCGATCACGTCGAGGATTCCCGCAGGATCGCCGATGCCCATGAAATAGCGCGGGCGTTCGGCGGGGAGCAGCGGTGCCGCCCAGGCGGTCGTCTCGAGCATCTCGTCGCGGTCCTCGCCGATCGCCAGCCCGCCGAGCGCGTACCCGTCGAAGTCGAGCTCCGCCAGCTCGGCAATCGAACGGCGACGAAGCTCTTGATCCGTGTGACCCTGTGCGATTGCGAAGACGAGCTGTCCCGGCGCGCGCTCCGCGACTAGCTGGCGTGCCGCCCACTGCGTCGTGCGGCGCACCGCGTCCTCGAGTTGCGCGCGCGTCACGCCCGTGGGAGGGACGTGGTCGAGGCACATCGCGACGTCGGAGCCGAGCTTTCGCTGAATCGACGCTGCGATCTCGGGCGTGAGCAGCGTCAGGTCGCCGTCGTAGACCGAGCGGAACGTCACGCCGGCGTCGTCGACGCGCGTGATCGTGTGGCGGAGCGAGAAGACCTGGTAGCCGCCGGAGTCGGTGAGGATGGGGCCGTCCCAGCCCATGAACGCGTGCAAGCCGCCGAGCTCGGCGATCAGGTCCTCGCCCGGGCGCAGGTGCAGGTGGTACGTGTTGCCGAGCAGCATCGTCGTGCCGAGCGCGCGCAGTTCGTCGGGATGGACGCCCTTCACAGTGCCCTTCGTCCCCACAGGCATGAACGCCGGCGTCGGCACGTCACCGTGCGAGGTCCGGAGGAATCCCGAGCGGGCCGCGCCGTCCGTTGCACCGAGGTTGAAGTGGCTCATAGAAACAGCATCGCATCGCCGAAGGAGTAGAAGCGGTAGCGCTCCGCGATCGCCAGCTCGTAGAGGCGCTTCGTCTGCTCCACGCCGGCGAAAGCCATCACAAGCGCGAGCAGCGTCGTTCTGGGCAGATGGAAGTTCGTCAGCAGGGCGTCTACGCGCTTGAAGTCGAAACCGGGTGTCACAAAGAGCGACGTCCTGCCCGCAAGCGGGCGGCCGCGCGCGAGCGTCTCGAGCACGCGCACGCTCGTCGTCCCCACGGCGAGGACGCGCTCCGCGCCTCTGATCCGCTCCCACGCCTCGGGCCGCACCTCGTAGCGCTCGCCGTGCAGTTCGTGCTCGTCCAGCCGCGGCGCGGTCACGGGTCTAAACGTGTCCAGTCCCACATGCAGCGTCACGCGCTCCACGTCGAGCCTCTCGAGCAACTCCGGCGTGAAATGCAGCCCCGCGGTCGGCGCCGCCGCCGACCCAGGCTCGCGCGCGTACACGGTCTGGTACTGCTCGGGATCATCGAGCGGCTCGACGATGTACGGCGGCAGCGGAGTCTCTCCCGCCGGCTCGCCGTGGACGCGGAGCCGCCACCGCCCCTCGCCGAGATGCTCGAGCAGCTCGACGTCCCCGTACCGCCTCCCGGCGTGCAGGCGCTTCGTCGGCCGGGCGAGACCCTCCCAGAGCCCGTCGCCGAGCGGCTCGAGCAGCAGCACCTCGCCACGCGGGCGCTCGAGCGGCAGGCGTGCAGGAAGGACCCGGGTGTCGTTCACGACGACAAGCTCGCCGCCGAGCTCGTCGGGCAGCTCGGCAAACACGCGATGGCGCACCTCGTTCCGTCGGCGGTCGTAGACGAGGAGCCGCGCCGCATCGCGGCGAGCCGTCGGATGCTGGGCGATCAGCTCCGCGGGCAGGTCGTAGTCGAGCTCGTCGGTTTCCATCCGGTCAGCGCGGTATTGTCGCCGCGTGGACGACCCAGTCGAGCGGGCACTCGAGAAGGCAAACCTCCGGTTGACCGAAGCGGCGGACGGTCGCTCGAGCCCGGCCGACGTCGACGCGGCGCTCGAACGCGCCAGGGCGGCGATCGAGTCGCTGGCGCTGGCTTCGGCCCAGATGCAGGAAGGACTGCCCGACGCGATTCAGGACGGCCTCAAGGAGCACTTCCGCCCGAGCGCTCGTCACATCGCCGAGATGCGCGGGTTGATGAACCAGGTCGTCAGGCGCCTCGAGCGGCTCGAAGGCGACCTGCTCGCCGAGCGCCACGCGCGCGTCGACGACCTGGCGCTGCTCGTCGACCTCGTCGCCTCGGGATGGCAGTCGGTGAACGACCGACTCGCGAGGATCGAGGAGAAGCTCGACCAGCCGCGCCTCCGCAGCGTCTCCTAGGTCAGCGCGAGCACAACCGCCGAGAGAACCGCCCACGCGGCAACGGTCGCGAGGATGACGCGGTCCGCAAGCAGCACGTGTTCGGGCTCCTCGCCGAGATCGTCTCTGTGCACGAGCACGAGGTAGCGGCCGAGCCCGAGGACGACGAACGGAGCCGTGAGCGCCATCCACGCGGAGTGCGCCGTCACCGCGTAGGCGACGTATGCGCCCGCGGTCGCCGCCGCGACGACGTTCAGCAACCGGTCGACGAGCGTCAGCGAGTAGCCGCCGAGCGCCTCGCGCCCGGGCGTCTCCTCCGCATGCACGAGCACGAGCTCGCCGCGGCGCTTCGCAAGCCCGAGAAAGAGCGCGAGCAGCGCCGTGCAGACGAGCAGCCAGGGAGAGATGCGCACGTCTACGGCCGCCGCGCCCGCTGCCGCGCGAATCACGAACAAGCCGGCGATGACGAAGACGTCGACGAGGACGATGCGCTTCAGACCGAGGCTGTACGCGAGCTGCAACGCGAAGAAGCCGAGCAGGAAGAGCACCGACGAGAAGCCGAGAGCAGCCGCGATTGCGAACGCCCCGGCGGCGAGCAGCCCAGCAAGGACGAGCGCACGCTCGGGCTCGAGCTCGCCGCGGGCGATCGGCCTGTCGCGCTTCACCGGGTGGAGCCGATCGTCGTCGGCATCGAGCAAGTCGTTCACGAGGTACGCGGCGCTCGAAGCAGCGCAGTACGCAACGAAGATCGCGCAAGCCTCACCCCAGCGGCCGGCATCTCCGAGCTTCGCCGCGAAGATGATCCCGCAAAGAGCAGCAGGTTCTTCGACCATTGCCGCGGCCGCAGCGCGACGATCGCGGCCCTCACGGGACCGCGCCGCGGGCGAAGCTCGACGACTGCGGCCGGCTCCGGAACGCTCACGAGCTCGGCAGCACCAGCTCGAACGTCGAGCCTTGACCGACCTCGGTCTCGAGATCGATGCGCCCGCCGAGCGCGTGCGCGAGCTCGTTCGCGATCGCGAGCCCGAGACCGGTTCCCCGTCCGTCGCGCGACCAGAACGGACGGAAGATCCGCTCTTGCTCCTCGATCGTGATCCCTGGTCCGGTGTCGGCGACGGACACCGCGATCGCGCCGTTCGCCTGGCTGAGTCCGAGCTCGATCCGGCCGCCGTCGGGCGTCCACCGGAACGCGTTGGAGAGCAGGTTCGTGATGATCTGCAGGACGCGGTCGCCGTCGGTGATGAGCACCGGGCTGGCGCCGAGCTCGCTGCGGTAGTCGATCCCGCGGCGCCTCGCCTCTTCGTGGAACGTGGTGTAGGCGCGCTCGACGAGATGCTCCATGTCGACCTCCTCCTGCAGCACGGTGAAGCGGCGGGCGTCGAGCTTCGCCAGGTCGAGCACGTCGCCGACGAGCCGCGAAAGTCGCTCCGTCTCCTCGGCGACGATGTCGAGGGAGATCGCGCGGGCCTCTTCGTCCTCGACGAGCCCCTCGCTCAGCGCCGCCACGTGGCCGCGAATCGCCGTCAGCGGCGTCCGGAGCTCGTGCGAGACGGACATGAGGAAGTTCCGCTCGAGCTGCTCGGCCTCGCTCAGCCGCCGTGCCATCTCACGGAAGCGATCCGCGAGCAGGCTGACCTCGTTCCTGCCCGGCACCGAAGGGACGGCGACGTCGTAGTTGCCCTGCGCGACCTCGTCCGCGGCGCGCGAGAGCTCGAGCACCGGCTTCGTGACACGCCGGGAGAGGTACGCGGCGAGCACGAGCGCGACCACGAGCCCGCCGAGCAGAGCCAATGCGAGCCGCTCGAGCAGAGGCACGACGCGTGTCAGAAGCTGGTCCTTCGGCTTCGCGACGACGAGCGCTCCTACGAACACGGAGTTGCCGCGCTTGCCGAGGTTCAGCGGCCGCGCAACCGCGAGCCACGTCTTGTCCGACCCCGGAAGCTTGAGGTCGAACTGGAGCGGGCGCCCCGTGGAAAGCGCGGCAAAGTCGATCGCGCTCTTCGGCAGTCGGCGCAGATGGGGACTGGCACCCGGGGAACAGGTCGATGCCCGGATCGACCGGAACGAAGTAGATGCGGTCGCCGGTCGCCGCCTCGAGCTGCGGCGCCGGCACCGGCTCGTTCGACCCGCTCGCCTGCTTGGCGTAACAGGCGCGTGAGTCCCGCCGCCTCCCGCCGCAGGTCGGCCCGCGCGCGGCCGAGGGTGTACGACGAGAGCAGCTGGAACGCGACCGAAGCGGCGACGAGCCCAAAGATGATCACCCCGGCGAGGAACAGGGCCGGAAGCTGGAAGCGCAGTGAGCGGAACATGCCCGCCTCCCGGGTTTAGGTGCTCGGTGCCGGCTCGCGCGCGGGCGACACCTTGTAGCCGACGCCCCAGACGGTGACGATCGGCGACGCGTCGCCGAGCTTGCGGCGCAGCTGGCGAACGTGCACGTCGACCGTGCGCGTGTCGCCCGCGAACGTGTATCCCCACACACGCTCGAGCAGCTGGTCGCGCGTCAGCACGAGCCCGCGGTGGTCGAGTAGCTCCCACAGCAGATCGAACTCTTTCGGCGCGAGCTGCACCTCTTCGTCTTCGACGCGCACCTCACGGCGCCCTGCATCGACGACGAGGTCTCCGTGCTGGATCACGGCCGTCTCGAGGTCCTTGCGGTCGGTTGTCGAGCGGCGCAGCACCGACTTCACGCGTGCGACGAGCTCCCTCGGGTTGAACGGCTTCGTCAGGTAGTCGTCGGCGCCGACCTCGAGCCCGATGATCTTGTCGACGTCCTCGTCGCGCGCCGTCAGCATCAGGATCGGCACGTCACCGGTCTTGCGGATGCGCCGGCAGACCTCGATGCCATCGATGTCTGGCAGGTTGAGGTCGAGCACGATCAGCGCGGGGGGCTTCGACATCACCTGAGCGAGCGCCTCTCCGCCCGTCGCAGCAGTCCGCACCGTATAGCCCGCGTTCTTGAGGTAGAGCGAGACGAACGACGCGATCGACGCCTCGTCTTCCACGACCAAAATTGCCTGGCTCTTCCCTGTATCCACCACGATCAGAGTGCCAGATATGTGGCTGGGACCGTCAGCCGCCCGCGCTGGGCGGCGGCGCAGCGAGCGGGAACGTGAGCCCGTAAGGCGGGAAGGCCTCGGGTGCGCCGCCGTTCACGGCGTACGAGGCGTCGTTGTTGGGCCGTTGCCCTTGGCGATCGACCCGTTGAGCGTGACCATGCCCCGGCCGACGGCCGAGAGGTCGATGTCCGTGCCGAAGACGGTCACGGTGAACGCGCCGCCGATCATCCTGAAGCGAATGTTGGAGCCGCTGTAGCGCGTCGTCTTCTCGCCGAGGGCCTCTACGCGGTCCGCGCCGGTGACGATCGGCCCCGTGCCGTCGTTGGGGTTCGGGTCCTTGATCGTGACCTGGCCCCTGTCGAAGCGGCCGATCACGGCGCCCTTGCCGGCGATCACGACGCGGCCGTCTGCGTTCTTCACGGAGAGCGCGCCGTCGTTCGGGCCGCCGGTGCGCGCGGCGGCTGTGCCGGCGATCACCAGCACTGCGAGCAGCCCGAAAGAAGCGAAGTACTTCACCGCGATTTGATTATCCACAGCCCAGGTGTGCGTGGGTTGAAAGGAAGGTTAGCGAAATGTAAGGGCCGAACGGTCGCTTAGAGTCGCCGAATGCACGAGGTCCACGACTTCGGACTGATCGTGCTCCTCGTGTCGACGGGGTTCGCGCTCGCGGTGGTTTCGAGCCGGCTGAGCGAGCGGGTCCGAGTCCCCGGCCCGGCCATCTTCCTGATCGCGGCGGCCTTGCTCGTCGGACGCGTTTCCCTCGCTCGCGGACGCCCTGTCGATTCGCACCGTCGAGCGGATCGGCGTCGTCGCCCTCGCCGTGATCCTCTTCGACGGCGGCACCCGTATCGGGCTGCGCAGGTTCCGCACGGCGGCGGTGCCCGTCCTCTCGCTCGGCATCCTGGGCACGTTCGCGACGGCCGGGCTCGACGACGCTCGCAGCGCACTGGCTGCTCGACTTCTCCTGGATCACCTCCGGGCTGATCGGTGCCGCGATCGCGCCGACGGATCCGGCGGTCATGTTCTCGGTGCTCGGACGGCGCGAGGTCTCGGGCCGCACCGGGACGATCCTCGAGGCGGAGTCGGGCGCGAACGATCCGGTCGGCATCGCGCTGATGATCGGAATGATCGAGTTCGCGACGTCGGACAACGGAACGATGTGGACGGTCGTTCGCGAATTCGTGCTCGAGATGTCGATCGGTCTCGCCGTCGGCGTCGCGGGCGCGTACGGCCTGTTGCTTGCGTTGCGCCTGCTGCCGTTGCCCGCCGAAGGGCTCTATCCGCTGCTCACGCTCGCGGCCGCCGGCGTCGATCTACGGCCTCGCGTCCACGCTGCACGGCTCGGGCTTCCTCGCCGTCTTCGTCGCCGGCATCCTCGTCGGCGACGAACGCACGCCGTACAAGGAGGAGGTCGAGTCGTTCTTCACCTCGCTCGCGAGCCTCGCGGAGATCGTCATGTTCGTCGCGCTCGGCCTGACGATCGACTTCACCGAGCCTGCCCGCATCGGCGTGGCGCGACGGCGTCGTGCTCGCCGTCGTCGTCGCGCTCGTCGCGCGTCCGCTCGTCGTCGTTGACGCTCCTCCTCCCCACGCGACTGCGCCTCGGGGAGCGGCTGTTCGTCGCCTGGGGCGGGCTGAAGGGCGCGGTGCCCATCTTCCTCGCCGCGTTCGCGATCCTCGCCGGCGTCGACGACGCACACCGGATCTACGGGATCGTGTTCGTCGTCGTCGCGCTCTCGGTCGTCATCCAGGGCTCGACGCATCCCGCTCGCCGCCTCGCTCGCGGGCGTGCCGATGCGGCTCGTCCGGCGCAGGCCGCTCGAGCGGCCGCGTCAGTACGAGTAGAAGCCCTCGCCCGTCTTACGCCCGAGCTTCCCTTCGCGCTGCATCTGCACGAGACGCTCGGGCGGCGCCATCCGCGGCTCGCCGAGCTGCGCGTGCAATGCCTCCGACGCGTGCACGTGCACGTCGATGCCGACCAGATCGACGAGCGCGCACGGCCCCATCGGCCAGCCGGCGCCGTTGGTCATCGCCGTGTCGAGATCCTCGGGCGTGACACCGGACTCGTCGAGGACGCGGACGCAGTCGTTGAGCAGCGGAATGAGGATCCGGTTGACGATGAACCCAGGCGTGTCGTTGCAGTTCACCGGCCGCTTGCCCGCCTGCTCGGCCCACTCGTAGGCGGTCCGGACGGCGTCGTCGCTCGAACGGCGCGCTCGCACGATCTCGACGAGCGGCAGCACGGGCGCGGGGTTGAAGAAGTGCATCCCGACGACGCGCTCGGAGTGCTCCGTCGCCTCGGCGATGTCGGAGACGGACAAGGCCGACGTGTTCGTCGCGAGCACCGCCTCCGGCCGCGTGATCCGGTCGAGCTCCGCGAACAGCTCACGCTTTGGCTCGAGCTCCTCGACGATCGCCTCGATCACGAGATCGCAGCCGGCAAGGTCGGCGACATCGGTGGTCAGCTCCAGCCGCGCGAGCGCGCGTCTCGCTCCTCGCGCGGTCATCCGGCCTTTCTCGACCGCGCGTCCGAGGTAGCGCTCGATCGTCTCGCGGGCGCGGGCGGCGAGCTCCAGCGTCACCTCGCGGCCGACCGTGTCGTGCCCCGCGGTCACGCTGATCTGCGCGATTCCCGCTCCCATCGTGCCCAGTCCGACGACGCCGACCTTCACGCGGCGATTATGGAAGAGACCGCGGCCCGCGCGCGTCGTGTAGGCATGAAGCTTGTTCTCGTCGCCGCGTTTTTGTTGCTGCTGCTCGCGGTATGCGGGGCGCTGGCCGAAGCTGCACGTGGCCGGCGCCCCGCCCTCGCTCGCCGGCACCCGGACTGAGAGCGCCTATCGTCAGGCGCCGGCGATCAACGCCCGCGCCGACTCGAACTGCTCGGTCGTGAGGCGGATGTGCGAATGCCGCCCAAGCAGCCGGCGCGTCACGGTTTGCGTGCGAGCAGCCACATGAAGCTGACCGGCCCGTGACCCGGCTCGTCGTGCGCGACCACACGCTCCTGCACGAGCTCGAACCCCGCGCGGACGACGAGCCCGCGGTTCGTGTCGGGGTCGAACGACGCGAAGAACATCGGGGCGCCGAGCCAGTCGTCCTCGACCTCGTCGACGCTTCCGCCCGTGCCCATCGTCGCGAGCAGCCAGCCGCCCGGCCTGAGCCAGCCATGCATGCGCTCGAGCAGCGGGGCCTGCTCACTGCGTGGGATGTGTCCGAGCACGAAGAGAGACATCACCGCGTCGAAGGACTCCGGCGCAAGCTCGAGCTGTGTTGCGTCTGCGACGATGAACCGCCCGGACGGGATGCGCCGCCGCGCCCGCTCGATCTGCACCGTCGAGAGATCGACGCCCGTGTAGCGGTGCGCGGCGGCGACAGTCTGAGCAGGTCGGCGGCCGCCGCCGCAGCCGAGATCGAGGACGTCGGCATCGCGATCGAGGCGCGAGAGCAGCTCGGAGACCCAGGCCAGCTCCGGCGACTCGAACGACGACGCCCATTTGTCGTACCGGTCGGCAATCTCGTCGTACCCGGAGCGAACGACCTGCTTCGGATCGGTCACGCCGCGCGAATCAGACGCGCTCGACGATCCCCGCGAGCGCCTGGCCGAAGCCGATGCACATCGTTGCGATGCCGTAGCGCGCGCTACGACGCTCCAGCTCGTCGAGCAGCGTGGCGGTCATGCGCGCGCCGGTTGCGCCCAACGGGTGGCCGAGGGAGATGCCGCCGCCGTTCGGATTGATGTCGGCCCAGCGGTCTTCGAGGCCCGCGTCGTGCGCGAACTGCAGGACGACCGATGCGAACGCCTCGTTCACCTCGATCACCGCCATGTCGTCCCACGTCAGTCCGGCACGCGCAAGCGCCTTTGCGCAGGCCTCGGGGTTGCCGTGGAGCATGCGGTGCGGATCCACACCGGCGAGACCGAACGAGACGAAGCGTGCGCGTGGCTCCAGCCCGAGCCGCGACGCGGCCGCCTCCGACGTGACGAGCACCGCGGCGGCGCCGTCGCAGATCTGCGACGAGTTGCCGGCCGTGACCTTGCCGTCCGGCAGGAACGCCGGCTCGAGCGCGGCGAGAGCCTCGGCCGACGTGTCGCGTCGCGGAGTCTCGTCGACTGCCACGAGCGTACCGACGTGCGGATTCGTCACCTCGACCGGCACGATCTCGTGCTCGAAGCGGCCCTCGTCGATCGCTGCGATCGCCCGCCTGTGCGATTCGAGCGAGTACGCGTCGAGTTGCTCGCGCGAGAAGCCCCACTCCTCGGCGAGAACTTCGGCCGAGATTCCCTGCGGGACGATCTCCCAGCGCTCGAGCAGCTTGTCCGAGAGATCGCCGCCGTTCGAGCCCATAGGGACGCGCGACATCATCTCGACGCCCGCGGAGATCACGACGTCGAGCTGGCCCGACCAGATCGCGGCCGCCGCGTTGAAGTTGCACTGCATCGACGATCCGCACTGGCGATCGACGGTCGTGCCGCAGACCGTCTCCGGCCAGCCGGCGACGAGCGGAACCATCCGGCCGATGTTCCATCCCTGCTCGCCGATCTGTGTCACGCATCCGAGTTGGACGTCCTCGACCTCGCCCGGATCGAGCTCGTGCCGCGCGACGAGCGCATTCAGCACCTGCCCGGCGAGCTCGTCGCCGCGAGCCTTGGAGAGCATTCCGTTCCGCCGTCCGATCGGCGAGCGGACGGCATCGATGATCAGCGCATCCGTCACGTGCTCATCGTAGGTCGCGCGGGTCGGCCTGGTGCGCGAGCCAGATGCGGCGCGGCCGGAGCGACATGAGCAGCTGTCCCGACTCGCTCGCGTCGAACAGCTTCCACGTGTAGCCGACGTCGCCGGCGAGCACGACGAGCCCGTCGTCGGTCTCGACCAGGACCGACTGGTGCCCTGCCGTGTGGCCGGGCGTCGGGAGCACGCGCACACCCGGCGCGATCTTCGCCTCGCCGTCGTGCTCGACGTACGTCGCACCGTCGAACTCGACCCACTCCGGGATCGTGTAGTCCGGCTCGCGCGCGGCCTCGCGCTCGGCACGTTGGACATGGATCGGAGTACCAGCGAAGAGCCGATTCCCGCCGCAGTGGTCGAAATGCAGGTGCGTGTTGACGACGCACACGACGTCGCGCGGGATCTTGTTCGGGTCGAAGCGGATCCCCCACTGCTCATCGAGCTCGGGCGTCGAGTCGATCATCCCCGTGTCGACGAGGATGCGCCCGTCCGGGTGCTCGATCACGTGGATGGAGTTCGGCCACCGCTCGCCCTCGACGAGCACGTCGCCGTACTGAATCGCGCGAATGTCGTCGAGCTTCATGTGACGACAGAGTAGAGGCGCCAGGTCCCCGGGACGCCCTTCAGCTCGTGCTCGCCGCGCTCGCCGAACATCCGGGTCTCGAGCGCAGGAAGAACGCACCGCCAGTCCGAGAGCCCAGTACCGCGCTTGTCGAACAGGATCAGGCGAAACGAACGGGCGAGGCGGTCGTAGAACTCGCGCCAGTACGGAGAGTCCCAGGCGTAGACGAGGTTCGAGACGAAGTCGGGCACGAAGACGAGGTCGGTACGGTCACCGTCGCCAACGACCTGGAACGCGATCGCGACGTCGCCGTTTCTCGCGTAGCGGATATCGGGGTCCATCGGGACCAGTCTCCTAGACTTTCGGAGTGGCGACAACAGTCGCGGAGCGGAAGCTGCTCGTCGGCGGCGAGTGGATCGAGACCGGCGACTGGCTCGACGTTCGCTCGCCCTTCTCCGGCGACGTCATCGGCCGGGTCGCCAAGGGCGGCGCCGAGGAGACCAAGCGCGCGATCGACGCGGCCGAGGAGGCGATGCGCGAGCCGCTGCCGGCGCACAAGCGCGCCGAGATCCTCGTCAAGGTGGCCGGGCAGCTCGGCCGGCGTCATGACGAGGTCGCGAGGCTGATCTGCGACGAGGCTGGAAAGCCGATGAAGGCTGCCCGCGTCGAGGCGAAGCGCGCGATGTCGACGTTCACCTTCGCGGCAGTCGAGGCACGCAAGCTCGCGGGCGAGATGGTGCCGATGGACGCGTCGCAGGCGGGCGAGGGCAAGCTCGCTTTCACCCTGCGCGTCCCGCGCGGGATCGTGGGCGCGATCTCGCCGTTCAACTTCCCTTGCAACCTCGTCGCGCACAAGCTGGCTCCGTCGCTCGCCGCGGGTTGCGCGGTCGTGCTCAAGCCCGCGTCGGCGACGCCACTCTCGGCGCTCCTGCTCGCGGAGCTGATGACGGAGGCGGGGCTGCCGCCCGGTTGGCTGAACGTCGTTGTCGGTTCCGCCTCGGAGATCGGCGACCTCCTCGTCGGCGACGAGCGCGTCGCGGCGCTGACGTTCACCGGCTCCGGCGACGTCGGCTGGAAGCTGAAGGAACGCGCTCCGCGCAAGCACGTCGCGCTCGAGCTCGGCAACGCGACGCCTGTGATCGTGTGCGCGGACGCGCCGCCGGGCACCCCGGCGAAGCTCGCGGCGAACAGCTTCTCGTTCGCGGGCCAGAGCTGCATCTCCGTACAGCGGATCTATTTGCTGGATGACGCGTGGGACGGGTTCGTTCGCGACTTCGTTCCGGAGGTCGAGGCCCTGCACATCGGCGACCCGGCTGACGAGGAGACGGACGTCGGACCCGTGATCGACGACGACGCGCGCGAGCGCATCCTCTCGTGGATCGAAGAATCCGGCGGCGAGGTGTTGACCGGCGGCGACACGACCGAGGAGGGGCTGATCAGGCCGACCGTGATCGCGAACCCGTCGCCCGACGCGAAGGTCTCCTGCGAAGAAGTCTTCGGCCCCGTGGTGACCCTGACTCGCTCGAGCTCGCTCGAGGAGGCGATCGAGCAGGCGAACTCGACCCGCTACGGGCTCCAGGCCGGGATCTTCACCGGTGACCTTCACGCGGCGCTCACGGCGGCTCAGGGGCTCGAGTTCGGCGGCGTCGTCATCAACGAGGCACCGACATTCCGCGCCGATCAGATGCCCTACGGCGGTGTCAAGGCCTCCGGGAACACGCGGGAAGGCCCGGCGTACGCCGTCCGCGAGCTCACGGAAGATCGACTGGTCGTGATTCAACTTTGAGGTGGCGGCGAGGACAGAGCTCGGACTCCGAGGCCGCAGGTCCGGACCCGCCGCGCCGCCGGCGCTACCTCCCTCCTCCGAGCCGGTTGCGCCGCGAGCGGCGCGCGCTCCTGCGCTACAGGGAGCAGCGCATCCGCGACCTCGGTGGGCTGATGCTCGAGATGTACCGGCAGGATCAGTTTCGGCAGGACGTCGTGCACGAGCAGGCCGGCGAGATCGTCGCGCTCGAAGAGCGCGTTCGCGAGGTCGACCGGCTGCTCGCGGCACGGACCAGTCGCAGCGAGCGCAGCCTGCGCTGCGGCAAGTGCGGCACGCGGCTGTATGAGGGCGCCCACTTCTGCCCGTCGTGCGGGCAGGCGCTCGAGGCTCAGGCCGAAGGGTGAACTCCTGCCCGCAGTGCGGGGCGCTGCACGGACCGCAGCAGGAGTACTGCGTCGAGTGCGGGCACCCGCTGCGCACGTCGACAAGGTTGGAGACGCTCAGGCGCAGGTACGCGGGCAATGCCGTCCTACCGCTGCTCGGCGTGCTGCTGCTCGCGGCGCTCGGGGCGCTCGTCGCCATCGCGGTATCCCGCGGCGACAGCGGCGCGACGACGATCGTCGCGACGAACATCCCTGAGCGCACCACAGTCGTCAAACCGCCTGTCTTCGGGACGACGACCGTCGCGACGACCGTTCCGCCGGTCGTGACGTCGGCGCAACCGCCCCGGCCGAGCGCGTTGACCGAGTGGACGCTCGCCGACGGGTACACGCTCGTGCTCGCGACGATCCCGCTCGCCAACGGTCGCGCCAGCGCCGTGCAGATCGCGAAACGGGCGCTCGAACAGGGCCTGCCCGACGTCGGCATCATCGACACGCGACGGTTCTCCGGCCTGGCGCCGGGGTACTTCGCCGTGTTCAGCGGCGTCTACCAGTCGAACGCCGACGCGGCGGCGAACATCGAGCAGGCGCAGCAGGCCGGCTTTGTCTCTCCGTACGCCCGGCGGGTCACTCGTTGAGCCGAGGTGTAGCCGTCGCCTGATTGGGTAATCAACGAGAGTGTCCGGAAGAGGCGTGTTGGCTCGGTCGACAACGAAAGGCGCGACTTTGTAACAGGCGGCAAATTCTGTATGCTCGCTCGCAGCCGCCCTCTCCTGTCCACTTTTACCTGTTTTTAACAAAGGTTTCTGGCCACTTAACACGCAACGGATAAGACTCCAAATGGACGACCGCATCAGCCACCTTCGTAACTGCATGTATCAGTACTCGCGCGCCATCTATAGGTCGATCAAAGACCTGATCGACCCCTACGTGACGCCGACGGAGCGCCTGGAGTATCGGCGTGAGGTGCTCGCCCACTGCGAGCAGACGATGGAGCGGCTCGCGACCGATCCACTTTATTTCGCGAAGCCCGACCGGGCCTTGTTCCAGGACATCCGGCGCTACTTCCCCATCACGGTGCAGGCACAGGTCGCCTGGGCCGTGCAGGAGGGTGTGGCCGCGGCCGTTGCGTTCATCGAGGACCAGATCGAGGCAGGCGCCCTCGACGGCGGCGTTGCCCGCTGCCGCGCGACGACCCGCAAGGGCAAGCCGTGCCAGCGCACCCCGCTGCCGGAACGCGACTACTGCCCGTCGCATCAGCATTTGGAAACGCGCGTCGCGGCGTAAATCCACAGGTAAGCCACAGCGCTATCCACAGGGGTGAGCGACTAGGCTCGTCGGAGTGAGTCATGACACCGACAAGCTGATCAGGCAGCTCTCGCTGGTCGCCTACCTGATGGCAGAGAGGCGGGCGCTCACGGCTCGCGACGTCAAGTCGAACGTCGAGGGGTACTCGGAGATGTCGGACGAGGCGTTCGCGCGGCGGTTCTACTCCGACCGCGCGGAGCTGATCGCGCTCGGCGTGCCACTCCACTCACAGCGCGATGAGTTCACGGGCGAGGAGCTCTACACGCTGCGGCGGGAGCAGTACTTCCTCCCCGAGCTGGAGCTCAAGGACGACGAGCTCGCGGCGCTCCAGACGGCACTGTTCCTCCTCGATGGGAAGTTCGCGTACGCGGAGCCGCTGCGCCTCGCACTGCAGAACCTCGCGCTCGGCCGACCGGGCTTCAGCGAGCTGCCGACCGACACCGCGGTGCGCGTCGAGGTGCTCGACCCGGACTACTCGGCTGAGATGCCGGGCCGGCTCGCGAAGCTCGAGGGCGCGATCTCGAAGCAGCGAACGATCAAGGTTCCGTACTACTCGATCTCGCGCGACAAGGAGTCGGAGCGGACGCTGAATCCGTTCGCGTTGCTCACGGACAACGGCGTCTGGTACGTGATCGCGGAGGATCTGGATGACAAGCGGCGCAAGAAGTTCCGGGTCTCGCGGATTCGCGGCGACATCCGCTTCGCGACCCGGCGCGAGCGCGACTTTCGCACGCCGACCGACTTCGAGATCGACGAGTATCGCGGCCGCCCGCCGTGGCAGATCGGCGATCTCGTCGGCGAGGCGCGCATCGAGGTGACGGGCGACACCGCCTGGTGGGTCGAGCGGTCGTACGGCGACACGGGCCGGCTGGAGGACGACGTCTTCGTCACGGAGTACTCGTCGATCCCGTTGCTCGCCGCGTGGGTGCTGCGCCAGGACGGCCGCGCGCTACCGCTCGAGCCCATCGAGCTGAGGCGCGAGGTCGCTCGCGCGCTGCGGGCCGTTCACGCAGCGCACGGGGGAGATCCTCCGCGCCTGGCGCGCGAATCCGCCGCGCCCGTAGCCAACGGAACCGGCGAGCGCCCGGCAGGCCCCGTGACGCCTGAGCGCTTTGCGGTGCTGCAGGCGCTCCTCGCGTATCTGCTCGCGCGCTGCGGCGAGGGGCGCGAGGCCGTCATCTCTGCAGAAGACATCGTCGAGCGCTTCCGCATCCCCGCGGACGAGCTCGAAGACCACCTCGCGCTGCTGAACCTCGTGAACTTCGGCGGCGGCTGTTACACCGTGTACGCCGAGCTCAGAGACGGCCTTGTGCACGTCGACAAGGAGCTCTACGGCGAGACGTTCCGAGCCGCGCCGCGACTGACGCCGCTCGAGGCTCGGGCGATCCGTCTCGCGCTCGAGTACGTCGGGCCGATGATCGCGGCGGAGTCGCACACTCCGCTCGCCCGCGTGCGCAAGAAGCTCGAGGAGACGTTCGGACAGTTCGAGCTCGTGCAGACCCCCGAGCCGCAGGTCGGCGGTGAGGAGGAGAGCTTCGTGTCGATCTTCAGCACGGCGATCCGGAGTCGCCGCCTCGTGGAGGTCGAGTACCAGAAGGAAGGCGAGGAGGGATCGTCGACGCGAATCGTCGAGCCGTACTCACTCGAGCGTGAGCTTCCCAACTGGCGTGTCCACACGTGGGATCGGACGCGCGACGGCGAGCGAAGCTTCCGTCTGGATCGAATGCGCCACGCGAAACTGCTCGACGAGACGTTCGAGCGCCGCGAAGGCTTCGAGCCGAGCCGGCTCCGCGATGCGCGCATGGCGAGCGTTCTCTACACGAAGGAGGTCGCCCGCTGGGCGATCGAGCGCGGCGCCCGCCGGCTCGCCGACGGAACCGCGGTCGCCGAACTGCCCGTCGGGAGCCCGGAGTGGCTCGAGAGCGAGGTCTTCTCCTACCGCGGCAATGCGATCGTCCTCGAGCCGGACGACCTGCGCAGCCACATCCGCGACCGCGCCAAGCAACTCGCGACCGAATTGAGCGTCAACCGGATGCGGATTCCGAGCTAGGCCGAGCCTCTGCTCGCAGGGAATCGGTTCACCCCAGGCGCGGCTTGGCCGCGCCGTCACGAGCGTCGAAGCCTAAGGATGCGGATGCCGAGCTAAGCCGGGCAGGCTGAGGGTGAAGGTCGCGCCCTGCCCGGGAACCGAGCGCACCTCGACCGTTCCGCCGTGCGCTTCGGCGATCGAGCGGGCGATGAACAGCCCGAGCCCTGTGCCTGCACGGCCGGCGCCGCCTTTCGCGCGGCCGAACTTCTCGAAGATGACGCCGTGCTCCTCCCGCGGGATGCCCGGCCCTCGATCGCGGACGCCGATGACGACGCGGCCGTTCGTCGTCGACACATCGACATCGACGTGCTCGCCGCCCTGCGACCACTTGACGGCGTTCTCGATCAGGTTCGCGAGAACCTGACGTAGCCGCACGCGGTCGCCGCGTACGTCCGGGAGCGGCCTGTGCACGACGGCGCGGATCTCCACCTCGTCCTGCCCGAGAGCCGCCGAAGCGACGGCCTCCTCGGCGAGCTCGCCGACGTCCAGGTCGTCGAACCTGTAGGTGAACGTGCCCGCCTCGATGCGCGACGTGTCGAGGACGTCGGCGATGAGATCGGCGAGCCGGCTCGTCTCGTCGGCGATCAGCTCGAGGAACGAGGCGCGCTGCTCGGGAGAGAGCTCGCGCCACCGCTGCTGAAGCGTCTGCGCCGCGCCGATCACGGCAGCCATCGGGCTGCGCAGCTCGTGGGAGACGAGCGAGACGAAGTCCGCGCGCAACGCGGAGAGGCGGCGCAGCTCCTCCACGGTGCGGCGCTCGGCGTCGTACGCACGAATGTTCTGCACCGCCGTCGCCGCGAGACGGCCGATCAGCGAGACGAGCTCGACCTCCTCCGCGCTGAACGCGTCGGGCTCCCGGCGGACGAAGGAGATGAGGCCGACGGCCGTCGACCCGACGAGCAGCGGCGCGGTCAGGCGCGAGCGAAGCCCGAGCTCCAGCAATGCCGTCTCCTCTGGGTGGAGCCGGTCGAGCATGTCGTGCCTGTACACGGTGCGCCCTGCAGCGAGGGTTTCGAAGATCGACCCGTCGATGGGCCTCGAGCTCCCCGGCGGAAAGACCTTCCTCGCACCTTCGCCGGCGGTCGCGAGCACTTCGAGGCGGTCGCCTTCGACGAGCACGACGGCAATCCGGTCGAACGCCACGAGCCCGCGCACCTCGCGGATGAATGCGCCGAAAGCTTCTTCGATGACCAGAGACGATCCGAGCGCGCGGGCGCAACGGTTCGCGGCCTCGAGCACGTCGACGCGGCGGCCGAGCGCATCCCTCAGCTCCTCGGCCTCGGTGGCACGACCCTCGGAGACTGTGCGCTCGCGTTCGAGGCGCAGCACGAGCGAGCCCACGATCAGACCGACGACGATCTGGCCCCCCGCCTGGAACACGACGTAGTCGGCGTGGAAAGCCTCACCCGCACTGTCCGCGCGCAGATGCTCGAACTCGATCAGCACCGGCACGGTCAAGAGCGTGAGCACGATCGGGCCGATGATCCCGAAGCGCACTGCTGCCTCGATGACCGCGAGGTACAGAACCTGGCGGATGGGGCTCCCGCTGTCGAAGTTGTAGACCAGCAGATATGCGGAGAACACCGCTGTGTCGAACGCCAGCGCGGACACGGCGAGCGCCAGCTGCCGCGGCCGTGACATCTCCCGGCGGCTGAGGACGAAGATAACCGCCGCACCGATTGCGAACAGCACGGTGACGATCCACGCGTCGCGCAAATACCCCGGCGGGTAATCGGTGCTGAGCACGACCTGCACGACGGCGAACACGACGGCTCCAAGGCGAATGGAGGCGATCCAGCGTTCGGTGTCGCGCAGATGTGCTTGCTCGGTCATTCGCGGCGCCCTTCGATGTGCGCTCGCGCCCAGGTTGCATGCTCGTCTTCCAGGCCGTCGAGCAAGTCGAGGTGCTCGGCGTTGCCCGCGTTGCCGAGCGCGACGATCGCGTTTCGCTGCAGGTAGCGGCCGTCGTTACGCGGCACGTACAACCTGTCGTAGCGCCGCGCGAGCTCGCTCGGCTCCGAGCGCAGCCAGTCGAGGAGCGAGACGGTGGGCTCTCCACGCGGCTCCTCATTGGCGCGCCGTTTCTCGATCCCGCGGTTCCACGGACAGACGTCCTGGCAGATGTCGCAGCCGTAGACGCGGTCCTCGAGCGGTGCGCGCATCCCCTCCGGAATCGGCTCCGGCGATTGCGTCCAGTACGAGAGGCACCGCGTGGCGTCAAGCGTCCCTGGGTCGTCGAGGGCGCCGGTCGGGCAAGCGTCGATGCAGAGCCGGCAGGAGCCGCAGTCGAGGTCGAGCGGAGGCGTCGACTCGATCTCGACCTCCGTGACGAGCGTTCCGAGCACGACCCAGGATCCGAAACGCTTGGTGATCAGGAGCGTGTTCTTGCCGTAGAAGCCCACACCGGCTCGAGCGGCGCCTTCGCGGTCGACGTGCTGGTTGGCGTCCACCAGGACGCGGTACTCGCCGCCGATTGCAGCACCGAGCCGCTCGAGCTTCTCGCGAAGCTCGGCGTAGTAGTCGTCCCAGGTGTAGCGCGGCAGCCGTCCCTCCCCCGGAGCCGGCTCGGGGCCTGGTCGGTAGTAGCAGAGCGCCGCCGAGACGACCGTGCGCGCATTCGGCAGCAGGGTCTCGGGATGGCACGACACCTCGGGTTGCGCCATCGTGAAGCGCATGTCTGCGAAGAGGCCGCGTGCGCGCCGCTCGCGAATGTGCTGCTCGGTCTCGACGTAGGGCTCCGCCTGCGCGGCGCCGACAACGTCCAGGCCGAGCTCTTCACCGAGCCGCTCGAGCTCATTCGAGGTCACCCCGATAGTGTGCCCCGCCTGTGAAGGCGATTCGCATCCACGAGGACGGCGGACCGGAGGTGCTCCGTTACGAGGACGCGCCGGATCCCGTCGCGGGCGCAGGTCAGGTCCTCGTCGAGCTGCGCGCCGCGTCGCTGAACCACCTCGACCTCTGGGTGCGCAAGGGCCTGCCTTCGGTGCCGAAGCCGCGGATCCTCGGCGCCGACGGCGCAGGGATTCGCGCCGACACGGACGAGCGCGTCGTCATCAACCCCGGGCTCGAGCACGGCAGTGTGATCACCGTCGTCGGCGAGCACATGGACGGAACGCATGCCGAGCTGATCGCGCTACCGGAGGCGAACGTCCACCCCATCCCTGACTCGCTTTCGTTCGAGGAAGCGGCCGCCTTCCCACTCGTTTTCGAGACGGCCTGGCGAATGCTCGTGACGAAGGCCGACCTTCAGCCCGACGAATGGGTGCTGATCTGGGGAATCGGCGGCGGTGTCGCCACAGCGTCGCTCGCGATCGTGAAGGCACTCGGCGCGCGCGCGATCGTTACGTCGTCGTCCGACGACAAGCTCGCCCGCGCGCATGAGCTCGGCGCCGACGCGACTGTGAACCACTCAACGGACGAGGTCGCGGCGCGCGTGAAGGAGCTAACGGACGGCGGCGTGCACGTCGTCGTCGAGACCGTGGGGGCGGACACGTGGCAGAAGTCTCTCGCTGCGTGCCGTCCCGCCGGGCGCGTGTGCGTTTGCGGCGCGACGTCGGGCCCGAACCCGCCGGCGAACCTGCACCGGATCTGGTGGAAGCAGCTGACGGTCTACGGCTCGACGATGGGGACGAGCGCCGACTTCGCGGCCGTGTTCGACCTCGTGAAGTCAGGACAAATCAAGCCGGCGGTCGACACAGTGTTCCCGCTGAGCGAGGCGCGAGCCGCGCACGAACGCCTGGAAGCCGGCGAACAGCTCGGAAAGATCGTTCTGCGGATTCCCGGCTAGCCGAAGCCCAGGATGAACTTCGCGTCGTCGGACATCTTGTCCGGCGTCCACGGCGGATCCCACGTCAGCTCGATCTCGACGTTCTCTACACCGGGTACCTCGGATGCGACCCGGTGGATGTCTTCCTGGATCATCGGACCCGCAGGGCAGCCCATCGACGTCAGGCTGTGGATGACCTTCACCTTCGAGCCGTCGATGTCGACGTCGTACAGCAAGCCGAGGTCGACGATGTCCATCCCGAGCTCGGGATCCTCGACCTGGCGCAGCGCTTCGATCACGTCGGCCTTCGTGAGCTCCATGCACCCAGTCTAGCTCTGGACTGACACCGACCCACGAGCGATCATGGCCGCGTGGCTCTTCCCAGCGGCACCGTCACGCTCCTGTTCACCGACATCGAGGGATCGACACGCCTGCTCGATGCGCTCGGGGCTGCGTACCCGGACGCGCTCGCCGAGCACCGGCGTCGGATTCGTGACGCCGTCGCTCAGCACGGCGGTGTCGAGGTCGACACGCAGGGCGATGCATTCCTCTGTGTTTTCAGGAGCGCGCGCGACGCAGTGCTCGCGGCCACCGCGGCGCAGACGGCTCTCGCCGAAACGCCCGTGCGCGTGCGAATGGGCATCCACACGGGCGAGCCGACGCTCACGGACGAGGGCTACGTCGGGCTCGACGTGCATCGCGGCGCGCGCATCTGCGCGGCGGCACACGGAGCACAGGTCATCGTGTCGAGCACGACCCGCGAGCTCCTCGATGGAAGCGTCGAGCTCCGCGACCTGGGCGAGCACAGGCTCAAGGATCTTGCAGACGCGCAGCACCTCTACCAGGTCGTCGCAAAGGAGCTGGAGCACGAGTTCCCGCCGCCGCGCTCGGAAACCGCGCCTTCGAACCTCCCGCGTCCTGCTTCGCCGCTGATCGGAAGGACGGATGAAATTGCCTCGCTCGTTCGGCTCGTGCGGGACGGCGCGCGGCTCGTCACACTGATCGGGCCCGGCGGCGCCGGCAAGACACGTCTCGCGCTCGGCGTCGCCGACGAGCTCGTGGCGGACTTTCCGGACGGCTCGTTCTTCGTCGGTCTCGCCGCCGTCAACGACTCCGACCTGGTTCCGTCGATGATCGCCGGCGCGCTCGGAGTGAACGAGCTCAGCGGCCAGAGCCTCGCGCGGCTTCTGGGTGCCAGACGCGTGCTCCTCCTCCTCGACAACCTCGAACATCTGCCCGAGGCGTCGCAGCACGTTGCGGGAGTTCTCGACGCGGGGCCTGACGTCGTCGTGCTGGCTACGAGCCGCGCACCGCTGCGGCTGAGCACCGAGCGGACCTTCGAAGTGCCTTCACTCCTCGGCGACGACGCCGTCGCGTTGTTCGTCGAGCGAGCGCAAGCTGTTGCAGGGCCGGAGATCGCGGAGATCTGCCGCCAGCTCGACGGCCTGCCGCTGGCGATCGAGCTCGCCGCGGCGCAGGCGTCGGTCCTCTCGCCTACCGCGATTCTCGCGCGGCTCGAGCAGCGACTCGCGCTGCTGACGCGCGGCCCGCGCGACGTCTCCGAGCGTCAGCGCACGCTGCGCGCGACGATCGAGTGGAGCGTGGAGCTCCTCGACGACGACGCGCGCCTGCTCTTTGCGCGGCTGTCTGTGTTCGCCGGCGGCTTCACGCTCGATGCCGCGGAGGCGGTTTGCGGCGATGTGCTCGATCCCCTCGCGACGCTCGTCGATCACAGCCTGTTGCGCCGGAGCGGCGAGCGGTTCGCGATGCTCGAGACGATCCGCGAGTTCGCACAGAACAGCCTCGCCGAAAGTGCCGAAGAGGCCGACCTCCGCGAACGGCACGCCGCGTACTTCACCGCCCTCGCCGAGACCGCATACGCGGGCCGGCTCGTGGCTGAGACGCGGTGGGCGGACTCGCTCGAGTCGGAGCTGGACAACCAGCGCGCCGCCCTCGACTGGATCGCTCCTGATGCGGCGCGGTCGCTACAACTGGCCGGCGCGCTCGGTTGGTTCTTCCACCTCCATTCGCACCTCGCCGAGGGACGTGAGCGACTCACGGTCGCACTCGCCCACCCGGGCGGCGACCCGCGGCACCGTGCGCGTGCGCTCACCGCGGCGGGAACGATCGCCGGCTGGACAGGCGATCTCGGCAGCGCGCGCGAGCCGCTCGAGTCGGCGATCGTCCTCTGGCGGGAGCTCGACGAACCGGTCGAGACGGCGCTCGCGATCGAAGCTCTCGGCTGGGTGCTGTTCGCATGCGGAGAAGACGCCGAATCGCTGCGGCGATTCGAGGAGGCGCTCGAGCTTCAACGCCACATCGGGAAGCCGTTGCTCGTCAACCGTGCCCTTGTCGGCGTCTGCCAACTGCTCGTCGCGCTGGGGGACACGGACGCGGCGGAGCTGCGGGCCAACGAGCTGCTCGAGCTTGGACGGCGCGAGAACGACGTGCGCTCCGAACATTTCGCGCACCACTTCCTCGCCGACTGCGCCCTGATCCGCGGCGACTCCGCGACGGCCGACGAGCGGTACCGCCTCAGCCTGCAGGCGGCGCTGCCGCTCGGCGACGCAATCGAGACGAGCTTCGAGATCCAGGGGCTCGGCATGGCCGCGGCCGGGCTTGGCTACCCCGAGCGGGCATTGCGGCTCGGCGGCGCGGCTGTGGCGATCTGGGAGGAGAAAGGCGCCGCGATCGACGTTCCGTTCTGGCTGGCGTTACTCGACAAGTGGTTCACGCACGCGCGCGAGTCGCTGCCGGCGGCCGAAGGGTCGGACGCCTGGGAAGCCGGTCGCAGCCTCTCGTTCGAGCGCGCGGTCGAGGAAGCCCTCGAGTCGGCTGCGCCATAGCCCAAGCTGGCCTGTCCCACGGACGGTCCCTCGGACAGGAGCGGCACGGACATGCCCCAGGGACTGTCCCTCGGACGTGTCCTTACAAGCCGTAAAGGCGGACTTCTTCCCGCTTCTGGCGGCGGAAGAAGTGGATGCCGTCGATGAAGCGGACCCAGTTGCAGCGCGTGCACATGACGAGCGAGTGCGAGCGGGCGCTGTCGGCGAGGTAGCGAACTCCTCGCAGCAGGTCGCCGTTCGAGACGCCGGTCGCCGCGACGATCGTCTCGCCCGGCGCGAGCTCCTCTGTCTTGAAGACGTGACCGTCGTCGATGCCCTGCTCGCGCGCCTGCTCGATCTCGCTCCGCGTCGTCGGCCACAGCTGCGCCTGCAGTTCACCGCCGAGACAGCGAAGCGCCGCCGCCGTCAACACGGCCTGCCGCGTGCCGCCGATGCCGACCGCGAGATGGTCGTTCGTCCCGCGGATCGCTGCGGAGATCGATGCGGTCACGTCACCGTCCTGGATCAGCTTGATCCGCGCGCCTGCGGCTCGGATCTCCTCGATCAGGTCGTGGTGCCGCGGCCGGTCGAGGACGATCGTCGTGATGTCGTTGACGCGCCGTTCGAACGCCTCGGCGATCGCCTCGATGTTCGCGGCCATCGGGCCGTTGATGTCGATCTTTCCGCGCGCACGAGGGCCAACCGCCATCTTCCGCATGTACATATCGGGGAGCGTGACGAGCGAGCCAGACTCGCCGACGGCGATCATCGACATCGCACCGTGGCCCCCACGCGCGACGATGCTGCGACCTTCGAGTGGATCGAGCGCGAGATCGTAGGGCCGGTCGCCACGACCGACGACCGTCCCGTGCGCCAGCGACCCCTCCTCAGCGCCGATTACGACGCGACCCTGGATCGGGAGTTCTGCGAGCGTTCGCGCCATGCCGGCGGTCGCGGCTTCCTCGGCGGCCTGCTGGTCGTCGCGGCCGAGCCAGCGCGCCGCTGCAAGCGCGGCCCGCTCGGTGCAGCGGGCGAAGGACTCGCAGACGCAGGGCTCGTTCCGCTCGACATGCTCGTCGTCGACCTGGTGTTCGACCGTCTCGGTCATACGCGCTCCAACTCGGCCGCTCGCTCGAGCACGAGCTCGATTACGGCGCTGATCGTGTCGTCGACGTTCGTGTTCTCGATCACCGGGACGTCAGTTTCCCGCGCTCGCTCGACTATGAACTCCTGAAGCCGCCTGATGTCGTCAAGCCGCTCGAGGTACTTCTTCACCGGCCTGAGGCCTGCGGACGCTTCGTCGCGGATCCAGAAGTGCGCCGCGTGCGCCGTCTCGTCCTGAATCGAGAGGACGCAGTGAACGACCGTCGCGTCGTCCCTGGCCGCGGAAACCATGCCCGGCACGAGGTGGACGCCCTCGAACACCATCGACCATCCTTCCTGCAATGCCCGCTCGATCGACGCCTCGACCGCGATCAGCACGTTGGTCGTCTGGTCGAGGAAGCCCTCGACCATCGACTCGCCCGCCCCGGCGTCGAAGCTGGAGCGGTGGATGGACGGCAGGTACTCCTCCGCGAAGAACGCGCGCAGCGTCTGACGCACAACGTCCGTGGACGTGACGCGGTTGATGCCGAGGCGGTACGCGACCTCCGTGGCGACCGTCGACTTGCCCGTTCCGGTGGCACCGCCGATCAGCAGGATGATCGGCTTGGTCACGCCGGCACCTGCTGCGGCAGAAGGCTGAGCACGGCTTCGTCGAGGCCGTCCCCGGTCACGTCGTTCGCGGCGAGGACGAGCTCCAACCCGCGCGTTGCGGCGGCCTCCGCGACGACGTCGATCGCGGCCGCCTTGAGCTCGACGAGATAGACGTCCGCGTCGAGCCGCTCGAGCTCGGCACGCAGCGCGTCGCGGTTCGCGAGATTGCGCGAGACGTGAACGATGTCCGCGTCCAGATGCTGGACAGGCGCGTGGCCAGTCGTGAAGACGGCCGTGCGACGGCCCTGCAGCGGCTCCATCGCACGCAGGCGCAGGTCGACCCGGACGTCCGCACTGGGGACGTCTCCGATGCCGACGACGAGATCCGAGATGGCGACGCGGAACGGGTTCAGATAGGCGCCCAGATCGTGGGCGCGAGTCGTGACGAGGATGCGCGCGGACGTCGCGACTGGAGGAATGGCGGCGCCGCTGCCGTCGAACACGACGACGTCTGGATCGAGCGTGCGCGCAAGCTCGGCGCCCGCTGCGACGTTCGAGTCCGACACAGCGCCTGCGAGGCCTCCTCCCGCGCGGCGGCAGCCGATCGTCGTGACACCGGAGAGCGCAGCCGTCTCGAGATGGTCGGATGCAGCGTGGCGGCCGGATCGCGAGAGGGCGAGCAGCTCGTCGACGCTCGGCTGCGCCTCCACGAGCTCCGGCTCCGGGGGTCCGCCTCGTCCCATGGCGACGACCACGACGCGGCGGTCGCGCGCGAGCAGCCGCGCAACATGCGCTGTGACAGCCGTCTTGCCGACGCGCTTGCCAGGCCCGATGATCGACAGCGAAGGCAGGTCGAACGGCTCGAACTGCGGCGGCTCGAAGCGGAAGTCGGCGCCGACGTACGGGAGTCCAAGCACGAGCGCGCTCGACGCGAGGCGGAAACGCTCCGGCGGCGAGAGCACCGGCTCGTCGGAGAGGTCAACCACGACGTCAGCCTCGACGGCGTCGAGTCGGTCGACGAGGGGCACGCCGTAGTCCTCTCCTCCCCGCAACTTCTCGGTGCCGCCGACGAGCAGTGCACCGACGAAGTCGTACGGCAGCGTTGCGAGCGCGTCGCGTACGACGGGCGCGTAGTGCTCGCCGTCGATGACCGCGATCGCTCTCACGGCGCCCTCACTTCGTCCTCGATACGGTCGGTGTACTTCTCGTACTCGCGTGTGACGGTGGAGAACTGGATGATCTTCTCCTGCCCGTGGTACGGGTAGCGGCGCCACACGTCCACGTGCGACTCCTCCACCTCGATCACGTTGTAACAGGGTCGCGTGTGGCCGCGGAGACGAAGGGAGGAGACGGTACCCGCGTTGACGATGAACAGGTTCTCGAGCTTCCACGCGTACGGCACGTGCTTGTGCCCGCAGAGGACGAGGTCGACGCCGGAGCGCTGCAGGCATTCGATCGCGTCGCCGGCGTCGTAGACGATGTTGCGCTCGCGCCCGGTGCCGGGGACCGGCAGCAGGTGATGGTGAAGGACGAAGATGCGCAGGTCGGCTGGGTCGGAGAACTGCTCCTCGATCCACGGGTAGCGACCCCGTCCGATCTGCCCGTGGTCGAGATCCGGCTCGGTCGAGTCGACGGCGACGATCGTGACACCGTTCTTGCGCAGAACCGAACTGCGGCTGCCGAAGAGGTCGTCGAAGTGCACATAGCCGACGTTGCGCGAGTCGTGATTGCCGGGGATGACGACGAGCGATTCGCACTCGATCTTGTCCAGGAACTCGCGCGCCTGCTGGTACTCGGGCCGGAAGCCGAACGTCGTCAGGTCGCCGGAGCACACGACGACCTCCGGCGCGAGGTCGTTGATCTCGTCGATCGCGCGCTCGAGCAGGCTAGGCACGAAGTACGGCCCCCCGCAGTGAATGTCGGAGATGTGGGCGATCCGGAAACAGCCGTCGTGCATCTGGTCTGCAAAGTCTAGATTCACGACTGTCGATCCTGGCAATCCCCGTTCGTCGTACCCTCGAACCCGACGAAAGGAGATTTCGTGCAGTACATGCTTCTCATCTACTCGAGCGAGAACGGCGCCTCGGACGGCGACGAGGGCATCATCAAGCGCTACGGCGACTTCACGGAGGAGGTCCGCGACGGCGGCAAGCTCGTGACCGCCGATCGGCTCCAGCCCAGCTCCGCGGCCACGACGGTGCGCATCCGCAACGGCGAGACGCTCGTGACCGACGGGCCTTTCGCGGAGACGAAGGAGCAGCTCGGCGGCTACTACCTCCTCGAGTGCGAGAACATCGACGAGGCGCTGCAGTACGCCGCGAAGATCCCGACGGCCGAGTACGGGTCGATCGAGGTGCGTCCGGTCTGGGTGATGTAGGCACCGTCGAGGCGGTCTTCCGCGCCGAGTACGGGCGCGTAGTCGCGACGTTGATCCGCGACCTGCGCGACATCGACCTTGCGGAAGACGCGCTCCAGGACGCGCTCGCGACTGCACTAGTCGCGTGGCCGCGCGCCGGGGTTCCCGCGAGCCCCGGCGCGTGGCTCACGGTCATTGCGCGGCGCAAGGCGATCGACCGCCTGCGCCGCGAGCGGCGCCTGGCCGAGCTCGTCACCGAACTGGAGCAGCAGACGGAGGAAGCGGTGGACGAAGAGACGATCCCGGACGAGCGGCTTTCGCTGATCTTCACGTGCTGCCACCCGGCGCTCTCGCCGGACACGCAGGTGGCACTGACCCTGCGCCTGGTCGGCGGGCTGACGACGGGCGAGATCGCCCGCGCGTTCCTGGTCGCCGAGGAGACGCTCGCGCAGCGGATCGTGCGCGCGAAGGCAAAGATCCGCACAGCCGGGATCCCGTACCGCGTCCCGCCAGACCATCTGCTGCCGGACCGACTCGGCGCGGCGCTGGCGGTCGTGTACCTCATCTTCAACGAGGGCTACAGCGCGACGTCGGGCGACGCCCTGACGCGCCCCGATCTGATGGCGGAGGCGATCCGCCTCGGCGGGATTCTCGCGGCGCTGATGCCGGACGAGGCGGAGGTGCTCGGGCTCGAGGCGCTGCTACTCCTCCAGGCGTCGCGGACGCGCGCCCGCAGCGGCTCGGACGGCGAGCTCGTGCTGCTGGACAACCAGGACCGCTCGTTGTGGGACCGCGACCTGATCGCGCGCGGTGTCGCGCTGCTCGACCGCGCGCTCGCGCTGCGTCGGCCCGGCCCCTACCAGCTGCAGGCGGCGATCGCCGCGCTGCACGCCCGGGCTCGTGAGCCCGGCGAGACGGACTGGACAGAGATCGCGCTGCTCTACGGCGAGCTCGCGCGGCTACAGCCGTCACCGGTCGTCGAGTTGAATCGTGCGGTCGCCGTTGCGATGGCCGAAAGCCCCGCGGCGGGGCTCGAACTGCTCGACGACCTGCCGCTCGAGCGCTATCACCTCTTCCACTCTGCGCGAGCCGACCTGCTGCGACGGGAGGGACGCATCGACGAGGCGCGGGCGGCGTACGAGCGCGCCCGCGAGCTGGTGACGAACGAGCCGGAGCGCGCGTTTCTCTCGCGGCGGATCGCCGAGCTCGACCCTGCCTGAGCGTCGTCCGAAGGCCTCCCTAGACTTCTCGTGGAATGGCGCTGGAAATGCCTCATTTCCAGGCATTCCGTGGGGAGGGTCAACCTCGGTTCGCGAATCGCGCGGAGTTGGAGTGCGCGAAGCTCCTCGACTACTACGGAGTGCCCTGGGAGTACGAGCCCCGAACCTTCGTCCTCGAGACGGACGCCGAGGGGCGCGTGACCGAGGCGTTCACGCCCGACTTCTTCCTCCCCGAGCAGGATCTCTACCTGGAGATCACCTTCATGAAGCAGCCGCTCGTGACGCGCAAGAACCGCAAGCTGCGCAAACTCCGCGAGCGCTATCCGAACGTGAACGCGAAGCTCTTCTACAAGCGCGACGTCGAGCGGCTCGCCGAGCGCCTGCGCGTGGACCTCGCGTCGTGAGCGCCGGCGAGACGTACCTGACGGCGAGCCAGCTGCTCGCACGCGCGCACGAACTCGGCGCCGAGATCACGCGCGACTACGAAGGGCGCGACGTCGTGCTCGTCGTGCCACTCCGCGGCTGCTTTGTCTTCGCCGTCGATCTCTCGCGCGCGATCCTGCTGCCGCACGAGCTGGACTTCGTCGAGCTCGAGCCGTTTCACCGCGGGGAGCGCGGCGTGCGGCTCGTCAAGGATCTCGACGGAGACATTCGCAACCGCCACGTGCTGATCGCGGTCGACGTTGTCGACACCGGCCTGACGATGCACTACCTCTGCCGCACCCTGCGGCTGCGCAACCCGGCCTCCATCTCGATCGCGGCCTTGCTCGACCGCCCGTACCGGCGACTCGTCGACGACCTGCCGGTCGGCTACGTCGGCTTCACCGTTCCCGACGAGCTCTTCGTCGGCTACGGCTTCGACCTCGACGAGCGCTACCGCAACCTGCCCGACCTCCACATTCGCGCGGCCTAAGCCCTTGTGCGTTCGGGCGACGGCGCGTACCCTTTGCAAAAAAGGCAACTGCGGCCTATCGACAGGAGGATCGGTTTGAGCGAATTGACTCATCCGGTGGCCGCAGCGCAGCCCGCAAAAGCGCAGTCGTCGGTCCGCGAATCGCTGAGGTCGCACGTCTCGCGCGCGCCCTCGTTCACCGAGCTCGTCTACGCGCACTTCGCCTGGTGGAACCAGGATCACAAAGCGAACGGCTCGGGAGACGCGACCGATGCGTACCGCGAGACGCTCACGCGCTTCGAAGAGCGCCACGGCGAGGTCATCACCTCCTACTGGTGCTCGCACGTGGAAAGCGCCGCGGCCCTTACGGAGAAGCCCGGGCGGTTCTCCTGGTCCACGCCCGTGTCGACGTTCCACCGAGAGACTGACTGGGCGACGCAAAACGCGCCCGACATTGCCCGCGAGCTCTACCGCTGCGACGAGCTGGCAGTTCGCGCGCGCATCGTCCTGCGAGGCGTGCGCCAGCACATCTGCCTGCGCCTGGTCATGTCGTCGGCCGCACACCTGCTCGCGCTCGTCGACGCCAGGGCCGCGCACAGTGACGAGGCCAAGGTGGCCGCGACGCTCGAGCAGGAGCGCAAGCGGCTCGACAAGACGGAGGAGTACTACTGCCAGGCCGCGAACGGGCAGGCGCAGATCGTCTACTTCACCGGGATGATCTCGGTCGCCGCACTGATCTCGGCCGTGTCACTCCTCGTGCTCTCGTTCGACTGGGCCGGAGGAGTGGCCGCGTTGATCGCGGGCTCCGTCGGCGCCGTCGTCAGCGTCATCCAGCGCATCAACTCGGGCCACTTCGAGCTGGAGTACGACGTCGGGCGACCGTACGCGTTCTTCCTCGGCGGGTTGCGTCCGCTGATCGGCGGCGCCTTCGCTGTCGTGATCGCGTTCGCGTTCACGAGCGGCGTCCTCCACCTGCCGCTCTCGAGCGATCACACCGACTCGCAGCAGCGGCTGGCGCTCGTCGTGCTCAGCTTCATCGCCGGCTTCAGCGAGCGCTGGGCCCAGGACACGCTCGCGGCAGTCGCGCCTGTCGCAGCGCAGCCGAAGCCGCAGCCAAACGCCGACAAATAACGGACGAGAGGCGGCTGCGCGACAGGCGCAGCCGCCTCGGTCGTCCACCTACGGCTTGAAGCTGTCGTTGTCGGTCCAGTCCTGCTTCGTCAGCGACCAGAAGTCGACCGCGAGCTGCTGCAGGACGTACTCGTAGGGACGCGCGGCGCAGCCGTGGTCGCCCCAGCTCGGGGCCCCACGAGTTGCGGATCAGCAACGCACCGTTCGATTTCGCTCCGGACGCCGCGTTCGTGATCGAGGAGGTCTTAGCCGGCGGCGACTTCGGTCTTCAGTGCGCGCACCGTCTCGCCCACGTGCGTCAGCGCGGCTTCGTCCTCGTCGAGAATCGCCGCGAACGCGCGCAAGCACCAGTGCCTGTACTGCTTGTGATCCTTGCCGAGCAGGATCCCGACGAGATGGGCGGCGCCGTCGAGCCTTCCCCAGAGATAGTCGTTCTCGCGGGCGGTACGGTCGAAGAAGGCCCAGAAGTGCATCAGGCGCTTGCCCTGCACCTTCTCCGCCGGCGGTGTCTTCAGCACCCGTGCCTCGTACGGGCTCATTCGCTGAACCTTGAGCTCGTCGTTCTCACCCGCGTCGGAGAGCGCCTGAATCGGGTACAGGAGGACGTCCCAGAGCGGGAAGCCGAGATAGCGGACGAGCATGTCGCGGCGCCTGTCGGGATGCCACTCGCGAGAGAGCTCGTACAACTCGCCGTAGAGCTTGGCCGAGAAGCCGTCGAGGGCTTTGCCGAGGAAGTCGTGGAGCTCCTTCTCGGAAGTCTCGAGATCCGCGCGGTGCAGCTCGAGGTACGCATCGGCGTCGAGGCCGGTGTCGAAGAGGAATGTCCTGATTCCGTCCTCGGGGAAGCACTTCTTGATGTGCGCGCTCAGCGCCTCGCCGAAGTCGTCGCCGCCCATCGTCCGCCGTAGCGCCTCGACCGCGTCGTACAGGATCTGCTTGCCGCGGTCGAGGTCGGCGCGCGGAGGGATGTCCGGCTTGTCGCGCGCCAGGTCGCGGTACCACCAGCGCAGAGCCGACGTGACGAAGCGCAGGCGGCGCTCCTGGTAGCCGAGGTCGAAGTGGCGAAGGAACTGGACCTGCAGCTCGGTGGGCTCTGGCTCCTGGGTGAACAGCCCGCGCTTGTTTGCCCAGAGGCGCAGGACGCTTCGCACAAGCTGGGCGTGATTCGAATCGTCGGGGAAATCGCAGACGTTGCACACCGTGTCGGCGTAGCGATCGACGGTGCCGCTGATCTTCAGGCGCAGGTACGTGGCGTACGCGAGCCCGGCCTCTTCGACCGTGCGCTTGTTGATCGTGGCCGTCCATTCGGCGAGCTTCGCGCTCTGAGCGTCCTCGGGAACGCCGTCCGCGGAGCCGACGACGCCCCCGACGAAGTCGGCCACGCCGGAGAAGCTGGTCTCGATCACGTCCCTGATCCGGCTCACCCGGGCGTTGTGGGTCCTGACGTCGAGGAGGTCGTCGAGGATCGGCTCGTGCCGCGGAATGCCGCTCGACGGCGGCGAGGATCGCCGCAAGCGTGCCGGGCGCCTTCTTCGGCGGCGGGGGCTTACCGGGCCCGGAGAGAAAGCGCTCGCCCGGGTCGGGCTCGAGGTAGAGCAGTCTCCGTTCGACCTCGACGTCCGCCCGCCGGGCCTTGATGGCGTCGATCGCCCAGCCGAACGGCTTGTTGTCGAGCACGCCCCCGTCGACGTAGTACGTGTTCTCCGGCAGCGCTCCAGCAAGCCGGTAGCCGCGGAAGCAGCGGTTCAGATCGTTGAGATCGGCGTTCGGCACCCACTTCCGGAAGTCTCCGATGCTGACCGGCGGGAAGACGCCGGGGAAGCACGACGTCGTTCGCGCCGCAAAGGCCAGGCTGCCGTTGTCGGCCGGTTTGAACTGGTCGCGCGAGCCCCGCACGTACGTGAACGCCAGCGCGTGGCGGTGCCGCGAGTCGTGCACGATCCGCGGATCGAAGATCGGCACCTGCCGGTCGTAGCCGTAGAAGTCCGTGATCGTCACGTAGAGGTCGAGCCTGCCGTCCTCCGGCACGAGCGTCTCGATGCTGCCCGGCTCGCTGCCGCCGGCGTCCATCCCCTCGAGCGCCTCGAACAGCCAGCGCGCCATGGCGTCGCCGCGGAGCGGTGACTTGCGCAGAGACCGCGGCAGCAGTAGGAAGAAGCGCAGCTTGACCGGCAGCCACGTCGGCAGCAGCACCAACTGGCTCATGTCGCCGCGCTCGAACCAGAGATCGCGCAGTGCGTCCTGCGAGAGGTTGTGCGCGATCGCCTTCGTCAGGTAGATGCCGTTGATGCCGCCGGCCGACGTCCCGGCGACGACATCGACGACGACGCGCGTCTGGACGCCGTCGTTCTCCTTCGCCAGCGCGGCGAGCAATTCGGCGTAGACCGACTCGGTCGGCGCGTCCTTGTCGGCAGCGTGCCCAGCCTCGACCAGCGCCGATGCTTTGACGAGCCTGTGCAGCTCCTTCGTGACGCCGTGCATGTAGATGGCAAGCGACGATCCGCCGTAACACACGACGCCCAGTCGCAACTCTTTGGTGCCCCCACCCTCACTCGACATGCGGCTGGGCCGAGCATAGAAGAACGCGGCTCTTGGCGCCGTCGTCTCTTAGGGCTACGCTGTATTTGAACTGCGGCTGCACGGACCGGCCGAAGGAGGGGAACAAATGAGATCGCGCACATTTGCGTCGGCGATAGTCGTGGTGGCGGTGGGCGCGGCGGTCGGCCTGTTCGGCCGGATGACGCCGGCGCACACTGCGCCAACTGTTCCGCTCGGGCTGTGCGGTACCGAGCGCTGGTCTGTCAAGACGCTCACGGATACGGCCGCCTCGAAGATCGCCTTTGCCACTTTGAAGTCGAGGACGATCGAGAAGTTGCGTCACCTGAAACCACCTTTGATCTTGAAGGCGACGACGACGCGCCGGCCCGGGACGGAGCGCTCCGTATACCACGTGACCGCGCGGCTGATGGCGATGCGGCGCGAGGACGACTCGGACATCCACCTCGTGCTCGCAGACCCGAAGCTCGGCGGAAGCATGATCGCGGAGTTCCCCGCCTCGTCGTGCACGGTCGGCGCCGACGCGAAGGAACGAAAGGCGATGGACAGCGCACGCGACGATCTCGCTGCCGCTTGCGGCGGCCTGCCTGCGTCGACCCCGCGGACGCTGACCGGCACAGCAACGCTGACGGGCGTCGGCTTCTTCGATCCGATCCACGGTCAGGCGGGCGTCGCACCGAACGGGATCGAGCTGCATCCGGTGCTGTCCTTCACGAGCGCGAACTGCAAGCGCGTGAAGGCCTAGGCGCCAACCCTGACGAAGTAGGTGGCAGGGAAGTTCCCGCGCACGGGGCGTGTGTTCAGCGCGACCTGCCCGCCGTTGCTCTTCGAGCCGTCATGCGCGGACGTGTTGCCGCCGACCGCCTTGAACGACTCGTTCTTCGTCACCCACTCGACGAAGAACTCGATGTGCTCGTCCTTGTTGTAGATCACGAGGTCGCCGCGCTCGGGTGTCTTCGTCAACGCGAGGTGGCGCTCACGCTTTCTGGCGGCGTCGACGACGGCGCCACAGTACGAGGCGAACTTGCCGCGCTCGAAGCCGTCGAAGCCGGCCTTGACCAGGCGATACGTCACGTAGATGCAGCACCACGGGACGCCGTTCATGCCGTACCACTCGCCGAAGGGGGTCAGGTTCACAGGCGTCTCGGCGACGCCCTTCTTCGCGTCAGCCAGCGCCGCGTCGACCGCCTTCGACTTGGCGCCGCCGCCGGTCGCGAGCTCCTTCAGGCGCTTCGTCCGCCGCGACGCAAACGTCGGCGGCAGCTTCTCGGCTCCCGTGAGGTAGTCGTAGACCTGCTGGCCGAATGAGCCATCGACGGCTTTCGGCAGGTAGCCGAGGTAGTACTTCGCCTGCTCGGTCGCGGCTGCCGAGAGCGGTCCCCACTCGCCGTCGACGGTGCCGACGTGGAAGTCTTGCTTGAACACGTTGCCGCCCGCGAGGACGAGCTGCGCGTCCTTTACGCGGTCGGACCGCTCGGTCGGCGAGGCGAGGCGCAGTGGGCTCGCGAAGCCGGCCGACCTCACGCGGGGCCCGACCGACTCGTTGGTTGTCGCCTGCACTGCCTGCTGCAGACCCTGCACGAGGGTCGAGAAGCGGTCCCAGCCGTTGAGGCCGCCGTTGACCGCGCGCCGCACACCCTGCCAGTCGCCGCTCGCCGCGAGCTTCGCGATTCCGTGGTCGTTGACGTAGGCGGCCAAGACCTTCGCGGCGATGTCAGGTCGAAGCGCGAGATCCGGCTTCTTCTCCAGCGGCACACCGAGCTTCTCGCCGTAGGTTCGGTAGTTCGCGCGCCCCGTGAGCTGGATGTAGCCGCGGCCGTGATAGCGCACGCCGTCTCCTGCACGGACGTTGCCGAGGTCCTTCCGTCCCTCGTACATCTTCTTGAAATACGCGCTCCCGCCAAACTCGTTGATCGGCGTGAACGAGCCCACCTCGGTTCCAACCGTCGCGAGCGTCGCGATCTGGCAGGGCAGCGTGTCGATGCCGTACGCGCTCAGCGCCTCGAGAAGAGGCGGCCAGTTCGTGCGAACGTTCTTGACCGGGCAGCCGATTACCGCCGCAATTCGCACGAGGTCGAGCGTGCCGGTCGTCGCTCCGGCGTCGGCCGCTTCCTTCTTCCCCGTGGACCGTCCGCCCTTCAGCGCGGCCATCGTGCCTGCGCCGGCGACCCCGTCGACCGTCAGGCCCTTGGCCTCCTGGAACGCGCGCACCGCGGCGTCCGTCTGCTTGCCGAACTCGCCGTCGATTCCGCCCGTGTCGAAGCCGAGCGCCGTGAGCCGCTTCTGGAGGTTGCGGACCGCGGGGCCTTTCATGGGCGGCTTTGTGAGATGAAGGTCTGGCATCTCGGACGGCTCTTCAGAGGGTACGACGCTCGTCTCGTTTGTTCAACGTCCGCGCGCGGCGCGTCAGGAGAGGAGCCGCGAGCTTCGGAACGGCGGATACTTAGGCTAAACTAACTTTTCGATGATGGCGACCCGCGTCGATGAACTACCAGTCGTCGCCGGTTCCGGCGAGCGGATTCTGCGCGGGGACCTGCCGTTCCGCATCCTGCCGTTCCTCGGCCCCGCGTTCGTCGCCTGCGTCGCGTACATCGACCCCGGCAACTTTGCCACGAACATCGCCGGCGGCTCGAAGTTCGGATACACGCTCGTCTGGGTGATCGTCGCTTCGAATTTGATGGCGATGCTGATCCAGACACTGTCGGCGAAGCTCGGGATCGCCACTGGGCGCAATTTGCCCGAGGTCTGCCGTGAGCGATTCTCTCGGCGCACGTCGCTCGGTCTGTGGGTTCAGGCCGAGGCGATCGCGATGGCGACGGACCTGGCCGAGTTTCTCGGTGCGGCGATCGGTTTTCACCTCCTGTTCGGGATCGGGCTCTTTCCGGCAGCCCTGATCACCGGCGCCACGACTTTCGTGATCCTCGGGCTGCAGCGCTTCGGCTTCCGGCTGTTCGAAGCGGTGATCGCCGCTTTCGTGGGCGTCATATGCGTGTGTTACGTCGCGGAACTGTGGCTCGCTCATGCGCCGCTAGGCACCGTCGCGCGGCACGCCGTCGTGCCGCAGTTCCAGGGGAACGAGTCGCTGCTGTTGGCTGTCGGCATTCTCGGCGCGACTGTCATGCCGCACGTGATCTACCTCCACTCCGCTCTGATGCAGAACCGGATCGTTCCGCGCGACGAGAGCGAAGCACGCCGCATCTACCGCTTCACGCGTGTCGACGTCGTGATCGCGATGTCGATCGCAGGTGTGATCAACATGGCGATGCTCGTCGTCGCCGCGGACGTCTTCTTCGGCGCCGGCCTGCTGAACATCGCGTCGCTCGAAACCGCCCATCGCACGCTCACGCCGCTCCTCGGCGGCGCGTCGAGCGCACTGTTCGCGCTAGCGCTGATCGCGTCGGGGCTTTCGAGCTCGACGGTCGGGACGCTCGCCGGCCAGGTTGTGATGCAGGGCTTTATCAAGCGGAAGATTCCGGTGTTCGTCCGCCGCGCGGTGACGATGCTGCCCGCGTTCGTCGTGATCGCGCTCGGGCTCGACCCGTCGCGCACGCTCGTGATCAGCCAGGTGGTCCTCTCCTTCGGAATTCCGTTCGCGCTCGTCCCGCTCGTGTACTTCACCGCCCGCCGCGACCTCATGGGCGGGCTCGTGAATCACCGCATCACGACCGCGATCGCCGTCGTCGTCGCAACGCTGATCTCGGCGTTGAACGTCTTTCTGCTCGCGCAGACGTTCGGCGTGGCCTGATTTAAAGCGGGGTACGGCAAAAGTCCCGCCTTGGCCATTCGGGGGCGGGCTCCTAGACTCGTTTTGTGCTGGTACGGAAGACCGTTACCGCGCTCTTCTGCGACATCGACGAGTCGGTCGCCCTCGGTGAGCGCGTCGACCCGGAGGCATTGCGCATCATCCTTGCGCGCTATTTCGAGGAGATGTCGGCGGTGCTCGAACGGCACGGCGGGACCGTCGAGAAGTACATCGGCGACGCAATCGTCGCGATCTTCGGCGTCCCGAAGGCGCACGAGGACGACGCGCTGCGGGCCGTTCGCGCAGCCGTCGCGATGCGCGTGCGCCTTGCCCAGCTGAACGCCGAGCTCGCGCGCGAGCGCGACGTGACGCTCGAACTGCAGATCGGCATCGACACCGGTGAAGTCGTCGTCGGCGGCGACGGCGCCGGCACGCTCGCGACCGGCGAGGCGATGAACGTGGCGGCCCGCCTGCAGCAGGCTGCCGGCCCGGGCGAAATCCTTATCGGCAAATCGACGTACGCGCTCGTCAGGGACGCAGTGGAAGCAGGACCGCTGGAGATTTTCGCCGTGAAGGGTAAGCGGGTCGAGGTCGGCCGTCGCAGGGTGCACGACGTGGCGCCGGAGGCGCTCGGTGTCGCCCGCCGCCTCGACGCGCCGCTGATCGGCCGTCGGGAAGAGCTGCGTGTCCTCCTCGAGTCCTTCGACCGCACCGAGGAGAAACGGCAAGTCGAACTCGTGACCGTCCTCGGCGTCGCAGGGATCGGCAAGTCGCGCCTCGCGCAGGAGTTGGTCGACTCGGTCAGCGACCGTGCGGTCAGCTTCTCGGGTCGCTGCCTCGCCTACGGCGAAGGGATCACGCTGTGGCCGCTCACGCAGATCGTCCCGAACGCGCTGCGACTCGCGGAGGGGGTCGGCGCGCTGGACGACGACCCCGATGCGTCGCTGATTCGCGGGCGGCTCGCCGAGCTCTCGACTCCCGCCGCCGCGGTCGGCAACGAGGAGACATTCTGGGCCGTTCGGAAGCTCTTCGAAGCGATCGCGCGCACCTCGCCGCTCGTAGTCATGTTCGAGGACATTCACTGGGCTGAGCCCAAGTTCATCGACCTGATCGAGTACCTCGCGGGCTGGACACGCGATGTCCCGCTCATGCTGCTGTGCGTCGCTCGCCCGGATCTCGTCGAGAAGCATCCAAGCTGGACGGCCGGGCGCGACGGATCGACGCTCGTCGAGTTGGAACCGCTCTCCAACGCCGACGCGGAGGCGCTCATCGCCGACCTCGCGCAGGATCTCGGGCTCGGGAAGGAGGAGCGGCAGCGGATCGCGGAGGCCGCCGAGGGCAACCCGCTTTTCCTCGAGCAGATGGTCGCCATGACGGCGGACGATCCCGGCAAGGCCGCGTTCGACGTGCCGCCTACCATCCAGGCACTGCTTGCCGAACGGCTCGACCGGCTGAGCGGCGGCGCACGGCAGGTGCTCGAGCGGGCGGCCGTGATCGGCAAGCAGTTCGTGCCGCACGCCGTCATCGACCTCTCTCCAGAGTCGCAGCGCGCCGACGTCACCCGCGTGCTGATGGATCTGGTGCGGCGCGACTTCATCCAGCCGGACATCTCGCCGTCGGCGGAGGAGGACGGGTTCCGCTTTCGACACGGCTTGATACGCGATGCGGCCTACGCCGGCACCGCGCGCGAGGAGCGAGTTGACCTGCACGGTCGGTTTGCCCAGTGGATCGAGGCGGAACGAGGCGACAGGCTGCCCGAGGTCGAGGAGATCGTCGGCTACCACTACGAGCAGGCGTACTTCAACCTCACGCAGCTTGGCTGGACCGACGACCGCTCGCAGGCCTTCGCCGCAAGCGGAGGCGCTCGTCTTGCGTCGGCAGGCGCGCGCGCGCTGGCACGAGGCGATGGTCCCGCATCCTCGTCGCTCCTCGAGCGGGCGATCTCGCTCCTCGAAATCGCGGACGAGCGGCAGGCACGTCCTCTCCTGCCCGAGCTCGGCGCGGCGCTCAACCTCGCGGGACGGTTCGTCGACGCCGACCGCGTGCTGACAGATGCAATCGAGCGCGCACGCAGCGACGACGACCCGCTGCTCGAAGCCGCAAGCGAGATCGAGCTTGCCGTCGTGCGCATCTATGCCGAGGGCGAGACCGCGCAGCTCGCCGACGTCGTCGCCCGCGCGATTCCGATCTTCGAGGAGAACGGCGACGAGGGCGGGCTCGCCCGCGCGCACTATCTCGCGAGCCTGACGAGCTTCCTCCGCTGCGAGTTCGGGGCGATGGAGCGGACCCTTCGCAGAGCAATCCACCACGCCCGTGCGGCCGGGGACCGCCGCGAGGAGCGGCAGAGCTTCGCCCGGCTCGCGGTCGCGCTCGCGTTGGGGCCGACGCCGGTCGAGCAGGCGGTCGTCGCGTGCCGTCGCATCTACGACGACAACGCGTCCAACCGGACCGTGCACGCGCTGGTCGGCGGCAGCCTCGCCGAGCTCGAGGCGATGCGCGGGCGGTTCGAGGAGGCGCGCGCGCTGTACACCGACAGCAAGGAGGTGCTCGCCGACCTGGGAAACCCCGTTCAGGCGGCAGGCATCGCGCTCTACGCCGGCCCGGTCGAGCTGCTCGCCGGCGAGCCGGAAGTCGCGGAGCGCGAACTGCGCGCTGCCTACGAGCTCCTGAGCGGCATCGGCGAGCGCAGCGCCCTCTCCACCGTCGCCGCATTCCTCGCGCGCGCCCTGCTCGCGCTCGACCGCCTCGACGAATCGGCGCGTTTTGCGCGTGTCGCGCAACGGACGGCATCACCAGACGACGTGCTCGCTCAAACGACCTGGCGCGCAACGCTCGCGCGCGTCGAAGGGCTCCGGGGCAGCCATGAGAGCGCGCTCGAGCTTGCGCGCGCCGCCGACGCGCTCGCCCGTAAGACCGACTCGCCCGGCCTCCGCGCGGCCGTTGCGCTCGACCTCGCGCGCGTACTGGCCGACGCCGGACAGCCCGGATCCGCCGAGCCGCTCTTGCGCGAGGCGCTCGAGCTCTGTATCGAGAAGGGCGACGTCGTCGGAACCGAGCGGATGCGGGCCGAGCTCGGCGTCTCGGCCGCCCTTGACCCAGGCGTCCCAAGGGAGTAAGAAAGCTCCGATGCCCAAGGCCCACGAGCCGGCGCGGATCCAGGTCGGGATCACTCCCGCGGGAGCGCAGCACTTCAAGGAACGGCTGCTGAACGAAAGCAGCGGGTTTCGCGCGGAGCTCGAGGACACGGAGAAGACGCAAAAACTGTTCGCCGAGTACGGAATCAACGTACCCGAGCAGCTGATCGTCAACGGCGTGACTATGCCGACGCAGGATGAGCTCGAAGACGTCCGCATCGAAGGGCGCCCGTTCGAGAGCGATTCGACCGTCTTCTTCCTTCACCCGCTCGTCTTCATCATCTTCGTGGTCGCAGCGAAGTCCGAGGACTACTGATCCGAGCGCGACGGACGCGCTGGGTCTTCTTCTACTGCGACGACTACAGCTTCTTCGACGTCGAGCGCTTGCTTCGGGGCGAGGTCGAACTGCTGCCCATGCGGCAGCTCACGGCGATCGCGATCGTCGGCGGCCGCGAGGTGTCGATCTCGGACGCCGACCTCGAGCTGCTGCTTGCGCTCTCGTCCGAGGACTGGCGAGATGTCGACAAGTCGCCGCGCCTACGTGAGCTCGCCGCAGACGGGCTCGTGTTCCTCGACGATCCCGATCCCGAACTCGTCGCTCTTCGTGAGCTGGACGAGCGGCTCGACAAGAACGCGTGGAACGCCTATGCCGCCCTCTTCCACGGCCTGAGCCGGCGCCGCGGCGTGGACGTCGACCTTGCGGAGAGCGAGCACGAGTCCGGCGACACGATCGTCGCCGGGGCGCTCGACGCGTTCGTCGAGCGGCACGGACCGCCTCCGCCCCACTTCCACACACCGCCGAACGCGCTGGCGCGACGCGAGCTTGCGATCCCTGAGCGGGACGGACAGCTGTACGACGCCCTCGCCGCGCGCAGGACGACGCGGATCTTCGAACGCGCGCCGATCGGAGAGGCTGACCTCGCCTGCCCTCCTCTACTACGCGTTCGGCTGTCACGGCACGCTGAAAGCTCACGACGAGATCGTCGCGCTGCACAAGACAAGCCCGTCCGGCGGCAGCTTCCACGCGATCGAGGTGTACCCGCTGCTGATCGACGTCGAAGGCGTGGAGCCAGGCCTGTACCACTACGGCGTCGAGCGCCACGAGCTCGCGCTCCTCGAACCGCTCGAGCGGGACGAAGCGGCGCAGCTCGCCGTCGCGTTCACCTGCGGGCAGACGTACTTCGGCGACGCAGGCGCGCTCTTTCTGCTCACGGCGCGCTTCTACCGCAGCTACTGGAAGTACCGTGCTCAGCAGCGCGCATACGCCGTGTTGATGATGGACGCGGCGCACATGAGCCAGACGTTCTACCTGCTCTGCGCGGACCTCGACCTCGGCGCGTTCGTCACCGCAGCGGTCAACAACGGCGACGTCGACGACCGCCTCGGCCTCGACGGCTTCACCGAGGGAACGCTGATCGCCTGCGGCTGTGGCCGTCCAGCCAAGCGGGTCTCCGGCCTGCAGCCGACGTTCGCCGCTTACCGGCCGCCGCGTTAGAGGTAACCCAAGGGGTTCACGGGCTCGCCGTTGACGCGGACTTCGAAGTGGAGGTGCGCGCCGAAACAGTAGCCCGTGCAGCCGACGTAGCCGATCACCTGGCCCTGCGCGACCGAGGCGCCGATGGCGACCCCGATCGACGATTGGTGGCCGTATGCAGTGGCGAGGCCGTTTCCGTGGTCGATGACCGTCAAGTTGCCGTAGCCGCCGAGCGAGCCGGCATAGATGACGGTCCCACCGGCGGCCGCCCTGATCGCCGCCCCGGAGGGCACGGCGATGTCGATGCCGGGATGGAACGAGCAGTCGCCGTTCGGGAGACAGCGTGAGCCAAACGGGCTCGTGATCGGACCGTTGACCGGCCAGATGAATCCCGCGGCCGACGGCGTGCCACTCCCGCTCGAAGTCGCAGGCGCCGATCTCGTCGCCGCCTGGATCTTCGCCGCGAGCGCAGCGCTTACCGCCTGGAGCGCATTCGCCTCCTCGACGAAGGACTTTTCGTTCACCTTGATCGACGACAGCGTCGCGCGCTTCGAATCGACGGCCGTCGCGAGCTGCTGTTGCGTCGAGACGAGCTGCTGCGTCACCGACTGCTGCTCCTCGGTGCGCGCACGGATCGCCGCGGTCTCTTCGGCGACTCGACGCTTGAGCACCCGCGTCCGCTCGCGTGCGGCGTGCATTTCTGTCTTCGCCGTGTGCAGCTGATCCGAGATCTGCCTGTCCTGCTTGCCGATCTGGTGGACGTACTCGATGTCGCTGAGCATGGAGCTCATGCTCGTAGCGGCAAGAACGACGTCGAGCACATTGACGCTCGGCGTCTCGTACGCGTCGATCGCGCGGCGCTCGAGACGCGCGAGCGCAACGCCGTAGTCGCGGCGGAGCTGTACGAGCTTGCGCGTCTGCTGCGCGAACACCGCCGTCGTGCGATCGAGCCGCCGCTGAGACGTAGCGAGCTGACCCTCGAGCGCGTTCAGTCGACTCTGCGCTCGCGCGACATCGTCTTGGAGCGAGGTGATCTTCGCGTCGACGACGGTGATCTGCTGCGTGAGGACGCCCTCCTGCGTCTTCGCGTTCGCGATCTTCGAGTGCAGCGACGAGAGGCGGTCATCGACCTCGCGCTTCTTGCGATGAATGTCGCCTGCAGCCGCCGGCGCGGCGAGCAGCAGCACACAGGCCAGACCGAGCAGCAGACGGCGCGCCATTCGGAAATGCTTCGCCAGGGGTCGGACGGACTCCTGCTACGCCTCCTCGTCGGGGCGCTTGACGATCGTCGGCTGGACGCGCCGACGCCCCTGTTCGAGGCGTTCCTGCGCTGAGCCGGCGATCGCTGCGACCTTCGCCTCTGTCTCTCGCTGCTCCTCGTCGAGGCGGTTCAGTTCCTCCGTGACCTCTTTCGCAGCTTCGTCGTCTCCCGCGTACACCGCCGCGCCGAGCTCGCGAAGCTGCCGTTCGCGGCGGCCGTCCAGCTCGAGCAGCTCGCGACGCAGCGGCGCGAGCTTCCGCCCTGCCTCCGTGCGCACGGTCGTGGCCTGCACCACCCATGCGGCCCGCTCGCGCGTGCGCTGGTACGCCCGAGCCGAGGCGCTTGCGACGGCGGTGTCGGGCTTGCGACTAGCGACGCCGAGGAAGAGAACGATCTCGAGCAACACGGCCGCCGCGAGAACGAGCGCGGCGACCCAGTGCGCGAGGATCGCGAGCACGATCGCAACCGCGAGCGTCGCTGCGGCCACTCCGAAGAGCAGCGTCGGCGGCGTGACCCCGAAGTAGCGCGGCATGGCCACCGAGACGTCCACGGGCGACGGCGTAGTCTCGTGACGAGGGACCTCCTCGACCTGCGTGTCGTTCTGGTCGTCGGCGGTGGTCATTTCCCCGGCTCGATGCCTTGCAGCGCCGCGGCTGCCCGGCGCCGGTACGCGCCGACGAGCTCCCGGTAGTCGGCGTCGGACAGCTTGCCCGTGCGATGGTCGAACTCGAGCTCCTTCAGCGCGGAGAGAGCGCGGTCGCGCTCCTCGGCGAGCGCGAGCGCCCGCTTCGCCGAGTCTTTCGGCTCCGGCAGCGTGTCCTCGCTCGGCGCCGGCTCGCGGAGAAACGGGACGGCGACGAGCAGCACGGCGGCGGCTGCCACCAGCGCTGCGAGGACGAGCGCGACGGTCACGCCTCGGCCAGCGCGTAGCGCGCCGCCAGACGGCGCTGCTCGCGCGCGTCCGGCCAGAGCGCGACGAGCGCACCGGCGAGGAAGACAAACCCCGCAACCCAGATGAGGTTTACGAGCGGCTTGACGAGAACCTTGAAGTAGATCGCGCCACCCGGGTTGATCTGGTCGGCGATCACGTCCACGTCCTCCGCGCGCAGCCAGTCGGTGTGGATTGCCATCTCGTTCGAGACCTGCTGCTCGGCGAAGTAGCGGTTCTTGCCGGGCTGGACGCGGGCGACGAACTTGCCGCCGCGTGAGACATCGACGGCCGCCCTCAGCGCGATGTGGTTCGCGCCGCGCTGCTGCGAAAGCGACCGGTACGTGAGCGTGTAGCCAGCGACGCTCAGCGACTGCCCGGGCAAGAGCTTCCGTTCGGCGGACGAGCCGTACGCGCCGGAGCCTGCGACCCCGAGCGCCAGCAGGACGACCGAGGCGTGCACGATGTATCCCCCGTACCGGCGGCGGTTGCGCCCGACGAGCTGTGTGAACGATCCAACTGCGCGCGTACCGCGGACGAACTCGAGCACGATCGTCGCCAGCACGAACGCGGAGAACGTGTACGCCACCAGGCCGGGCACGGACGATCCTGCGCCGAGTGCCAGCAGCACGACGCCGACGGCGACCGCGATGCCGGCAGGCCAGACGAACATGCGCCCGAGCGAGCGCAGCGACGCGCGGCGCCACGCGATCAACGGCCCGATTCCCATCAAGAGCAGTAGCGGCAACCCGAACGTGCGAAGGAAGAAGTCGTAGTACGGCCGCCCGACCGTCCGTGTCTCGCCGCGCACGAGCTCCGACAGCATCGGGAACGCGACACCCCAGAGGATCGTCAGGCAGAGAGCGACGAGCAGCAGGTTGTTGTAGAGGAACGCGGCCTCGCGCGAGACGAGCGACTCGAGTCGCGTCTTCGTTCGCAGCAGTGGCAGTCGCCAGAACACGAGCGCGAGTGATCCAGCCGTGACGACGCAGATAAAGCCGAGGAACCATGGCCCAAGCGGGCTCTCGGTGAACGAGTGGATCGAGTTGACGACGCCCGAGCGCGTTAGGAACGTGCCGAAGAGCGAGAGACAGAACGCGAGGATCACGAGCAGCACGTTCCAGACCTTGAGCATCCCGCGCTTCTCCTGGATCATCACCGAGTGCAGGAACGCGGTCGCCGCGAGCCACGGCATCAGCGCCGCGTTCTCCACGGGATCCCACGCGTAGTACCCGCCCCAGCCGACCTCGACGTATGCCCAGTGCGCGCCGAGCAGCTGCCCGACGCCGAGCGCCGTCCAGGCCACGAGCGTCCAGCGGCGGGTCGCGACGATCCAGCGCTCGTCCGTGCGGCCGGCGAGCAGCGCGCCCATGCCGAACGCGAACGGCACGGTGAGGCCGACGTAGCCGAGATAGAGCAGCGGCGGGTGCGCGAGCATGTACGGGTTCTGCAGGCTCGGGTTCAGCCCAGCGCCCTCGACGGGCGCCGTCTGCGTCTCGAACGGGCTCGAGACCGCGACGAGCATGAACGCGAAGAAGACGGCGACTCCGCCCAGGACAGGCACGCTCCACGCCACGAGGTCGGGAGCACGGCGGCGGTTGATCAGGACGGCTGCCGAGGCGTACGCCGTCAGCACCAGCAGCCAGAGGAGTAGCGAGCCTTCCTGCCCTCCCCAGAACGCGGAGATCGAGTAGCCGGTCGGCAGCTCCGTCGACGTGTGTTGTGCGACGTAGACGAACGAAAAGTCGTGCCTGAGCAGCGCCGAGAGCAGCACCGCCCCGGCGACGGCGGTCGATCCGAGCGCGGCGAGCAACGCGTTGCCGGCCGAGTCGGAGAGCCGCCGCTTGTGCGTGCGCGCAGCCCACGCGCCGACGACGGTCGCGTAGACGGCGAGCCCGAGCGAGACGAACAGCGCGGCGCGGCCGAGGTCGGCCATGCGTTACGTGTTCGAGCTCTTGGCGGGCGCGTACTTCGACGGGCACTTCGTGACGAGCGTGCCCGGTGCTGCAACGAACATCCTGTTGACGAGCTTGCCCTGGACGACGACCTCACGACCCGGCTTGAACAGGTCGGGGACCGAGCCTCGGTACACGACCGGCACGGCCGCTGTGCCGTCGCGGTCGCGCAAGTGGAACCGAAGCGCCGTGTCGTGGCCGTCACCGGACGGCTTCCCGGTGACCATCCCGACGAGCGAGACGCGGTCGTTGTGTCCTGCCAGTTGGCTTGGTTTGAGCGTCGGCGTCCCGCCGCCGGCGATCGACGTGTAGAGCAGGAAGATCGCAAGGACGCCCGCGATCGAAAGCGCGATCACGAGCCGCGCGGGATTTCCGCGGCGAGCCATCGCCTGAAGTCTAGAGACGTAGTCTGCATCTCGTGCCGCAGTGGGATCCCGAGATCGCTGTGGATTCAGGGCTGGCGCAGCGGCTCGTCGCAGAGCAGTTTCCCGAGCTCGCGGCCCTGCCGGTGCGGCTACTCGGCGCGGGCTGGGACAACACGGTCTTCGTCGTGGGCGACGAGTGGGTGTTCCGCTTTCCGCGGCGCGAGGTCGTGCTGCCCGGCTTCCGGCTCGAGATCGAGCTGCTCCCCGAACTCGCGCCGCTGCTGCCGATTCCAATCCCCGTACCGGAGCACGTTGGGCATCCGTCCGAGGGCTTTCCGTGGCCCTTCTTCGGGGCGCGGTTTCTGTCCGGGGTCGAGCTCTGCGATGCGCCGGCGACCTCTCTCGAGACGCTCGCCGTCGAGCTGGCGCGCTTTCTCAGGACATTGCACAGCGCCGAGGTGATGGCCGCGCTCGGCGAGCGCCTGCCGGAGAACTGGACGAAGCGCGCGGACATGGAGCTGCGCGTTCCGATGATCGTCGACAAGCTCGCTGCACTCGAGGAGCTCTGGCCTGCACCGCCGCGCGTGCACGCCGTGCTCGAGGAGGCGCGGTCGCTGCCGCCGCCCGAGCCGCGCGCGGTCTGTCACGGGGACTTGCACTTCCGTCACGCGCTCGTCGACGACGGTCAGATGAGCGGCGTCATCGACTGGATCGACCTCTGCCGCGGCGACCCGGCGCTCGACTTGCAACTCGTGTGGAGCGCACTGCCGCCGGCTTCGCGCCCGGCGTTCTTCGCCGAGTACGGCGACGTCGACGATGCGACTTTGTTGCGCGCACGCGTCGTCGCCGTGTTCCTCGGGACGGCTCTCCTCGAGTTCGCGCGCCACGAAGGCCTCGCGTCGGTCGAGCGTGAGGCCCGCGCGAGCCTCGAACGCGTTGCTAGTCCGTGACGGGCTGCCGGCGCGGCTCCGGGACGCGGTACCCGTGGTCGAGGCAGAGCGACCCGGGCGAGTCCTCGGTGAGCGCGTCGCAGTAGCCCTTGCCGTAGGCCGCGCGCATGAAAGCGGCGACGACCTCGAGGTTCCACTCGGAGATGTCCGCCGCTTCGCGCCAGAGGTCCGCGAGGCGGAGATCGATGTCGAGCTCGAGGAGGTCGATGCGGCTCGGGTGTTTGCTCATTGCGGTTCGCAATGTAGAAAAGGCGTCGGACGGCATAGTTCGCGTGTGGCAGAGATCCATTTCGGCCCGGCGCGCGTCCCGTCCCAGGATTCTCCGGAGGCGGCGGTCGAGGCGCTGGTCGAGCGCGGCTACTCGGCGTGCGAGATCGACTTCGAGGGCCGCTTCTGGATGGACTACGACTTCGCGGCGCGCTTCGGCGAGCTCTGCCGCGACGCGGGGATCGTCCTCTCGGTGCACGCGCCGATCGCCGGCTTCATGGGTCACGCGGAGCGCGGCAAGAAGCTGAACATGGCGGTCGGCATGCTCGACCATTCGGCCGGCATTGCGAAGGCCGCCGGTGCCGAGGTCGTGGTCTTCCACCCCGGCTACCTGCTCGGGCGGACGCGCGAAGCGGCGATCGACTCAGTGGTCGAGCAGCTCGGCGAGCTGCGTGCGCGATTGGAGAAGAAGGACCGCGCCGTGCCGTTCGGCATCGAGGTGATGGGGCGCGTGCGCGAGCTCGGAACGGCAGACGACGTCGTCGAGATCTCGCGGCGCCTCGGCTGGGTCCGCCCAGTTCTCGACTTCGCGCACATGCACGCGACCTCCGACGGAGGCTTCACGTCGGTCGGAGCCGTTCGCGGAGGCGCTCGCGAAGGCCGACGCGGTGCTCGAGCCGGGAGCGCCGTTCCACATTCACTTCAGCGACATCCAGTTCGCGAACCGCAACGAGACGAAGCACCTCTCCTACGGCGAAGGAACGCTCCGCGCGGAGCCGCTGCGCGACGCGCTCGCGCAGTTCGAACGTCCTGCGACCGTGATCTCCGAGTCACCCGACGAGGAGTCGAGTCAGACGATCAAAGCCGTGCTCGGCGCCTAGCCCGACGCCGCAGCCGGCGCCAGCGCGTGCGCGCGCTCTTCCTCGGCGTGAGCCTCACCGTTCCGGCCGCGCTCGTGGAGGAACGCCGCAAGGTGGTCGAGCGCCTGCAGCTCTGCGTACCTCAGGCCGTTTCGGGCGAACGCCTCGACGGAGTCACGCAGCAGCTGCTCCGCTTCGGCGTCGCGGCCCTGCGCGGCGCGCACGACGCCGAGGGCCATCCGGGTCGTCCACATCGAGAGCTGGTCCTCGGGGCCGACCGCCTCGATCGCCTGCAGCGCGAGCCGCTCGGCCTCGTCGATCTTGCCTCGCGCGACCAGCGTTTGCGAGAGAAAACGCTGGGCCTCGCAGAGGTGCCCGCGGTCGCCGATTCGCTTGAGAGCGCGGACCGACTCCCGCAGGATCGCTTCGGACTCGTCGTCCCGCCCGCTGCTCTGGAGCAGGCGGCCGAGATACATCTGCGCGGAGCCGACACCGGGGGAGTTGCCGATGTCCGTGTAGAGCTGGATCAGCTCGCGGTAAGAGCGCTCGGCCTCGTTGTAACGGCCCTGGATCTCGGCCAGCCACGCCTGGGTTCCCAGTGCGGCCGCACGCGCCCGGACGCTGCCGCTCTCCTCAGCAAGCTCGGTCGCCTGGCGCGCGAGTGACTCCGCCTCGACGACGTCGAGCGAGATGATCGCGTTCTGCGCCACGGCCTGGATGATGATGGCTTCGAGATCCTTTCGGCCCGCGGCGCGGACGAACGCGAGAGCCTTGTGGCCGATCCGCTCGACCTCGGCGAAGTCGCTGCGCACCGACGCGATGAGCCCAGCAGCTGCGTAGACGTCGAACCGCGCGTCGACGTCGTCGTCGTCCTTCAGCACCTCGTCTGCCTTCTCGATCAGCGTGAGCGCCTCGTCTGCATCGGCGTTCCGGTAGAGGGCCATCTCGCTGAGCGCCGTGAGCGCACGGCCCTCGATGCGCCGCTCGCCCGCCGCCTCGGCCTCTGTGACGACCTGCTCCATCTCGACGGCTACCGTCTGCATGTCCTGCAGACGCCAGGCCGCGAGCGCCGCGAGGTAGCGGCGGCGCAGCGTCGGCTCGAGCTCGAGCGCGCGCAGGAGCTGCGAGCGTCCTGTCTGGAACGCCTCCCGGTTCAGCGCGCGCTTGCCGGCCCCCTCGAGGGCCGTCGCGGCGCGCAGCCTGAGCTCCTCGGGCGCCGCGCCCTCCAGCTCTTCGCGCAGGCAGACCGCGCGGTCGAGGTGGTACGCGCGAATCTCCATCAACTCGTCGCCCGTGCGGTCGTGGAGCCAGCGCGCGAACAACTCGTGCAGCTCGGCGCGCCTCGCCTTGCTCACGCCTTCGTATGCGACCTCGGCGATCAGGATGTGCTTGAAGCGGAACGCCCGCTCGCCCGCGATCGTCGAGCGCTCCTCGGCGAGGACGAGCTCACGGTCGATTAATGCATCGAGTAGCGCGTCCGCGTCGAGCCCCGGAGCGAGCTGTTCCAATGCGCCGTGCCAGAAGACTCTGCCGATCACCGAGGCCCGTTGGAGCACCTGCTTCTGGTCCGGCGGCAGAGCGTCGATCCGCGCGGCGATCAACGCGTGGATCGTGTCGGGGATGACGTTGCCGTCGCCGCCGCTCTCCGCGAGCATCCGTAGCGTCTCCTCGAGGAAGAGCGGGTTCCCCTCCGCCTTCTCGAGCACGAGCGCACGCTGCTCAGGAGTCAGCGCGCCGTCCGGCTGGAGGCCCTCGGCGAGCTGCTCGCTCTCGTCGGGAGTGAGCGGCGCCAGCTCGATCGCGGTCGCCCGGAGGTTGCCTCCTCCCCACGACGGCTTCAGCTCGAGCAGCTCGGGACGCGTCACGCAAATGATCAGCAGCGGCGCGTCGCGAACCGCCCGGGCGATGTGCTCGATCACGTGCAGGAGCGGCTCCTCTGCCCAGTGGATGTCCTCGAAGACGAGCACGAGCGGCTGCATGAGCGCGAACTCCTCCGCCCACGCGCGCGCGGCCCACAGCAGCTCCTCGCGCTTGTGCTCGCGCTCGCTTGCCCCGAGCAGTCCAGCCGCGGTGGCGAGGAGGTCGGCGATCGCGTCGCTCTCGCAGCACGCACGCAGCTTGTCGAATGCCTCGGCGACGGGATCGTCGTCGCTGATGCCGGCTGACTGCTTGACCATCTCGGCGAGCGCCCAGTACGTAACGCCTTCCCCGAAGGGCAGGCTGCGGCCGCGCAGGATCGTCGCCCGCTCGATGCCTTCGGCGAACTCGCGGATGAGCCGGCTCTTGCCGATGCCCGGCTCTCCGAAAACGGTGACGAGGTGCGCGCGGCGGTCGCGTACCGCCCTCGCGTACGTGTTGTGCAGGAGGTCCAGCTCGACGTCGCGTCCGACGAACGGGGCGGCGGTAAGCGCGCGCCCGGGCTGGGAGGTGATCTCGACAAGCCGCCACGACGGGAGCGGCTCGGGGCGTCCGGCCACAAGCACCGACTCGCTCGGCTCGGCGACGACGCGCCCGTCCACGAGCCGGCGCACGCCCGGGCCGATCAGGATCGCGTCCTCCGGCGCGGCCTGCTGGAGCCGCGCGGCGAGGTTCACGGCCTCACCCGTGGCGAAAGTGGACTCGGCGTCCTCGACGACGACCTCGCCGGCCTCGACGCCGATGCGAACCTTCAGTCCGAGCTCCGTGACGGCGGGCACGATCTGCAGAGCCGCCCGCAGGGCGCGCTCGGCGTCGTCCTCGTGCGCCAGCGGCACGCCGAACGCGGCCATCACGGCGTCGCCGGCGAACTTCTCGACGGTGCCGCCGTGCGTCAGGATGCAGCGCGAGACGTCGTCGAAGTAGCGGTTGACGCGCTGGCGGACGACCTCGGGATCGGCACCTGAGACGAGGCCGGTCGAGTCCACGAGATCGACGAAAAGGACGGTTGCCAGCTTCCGTTCCATGCATCAAGTGTAGGCAGCGGGGACTGTGCTACGCAGGCTTCCCGTAGCATCCGCGCGGTGCTGGATCCCACTGTTTTCAAGGCGTACGACGTCCGTGGGATCTACGGCGAGCAGCTCGACGAGGAGGGCGCGTACGCGATCGGCCGCGCCTACGTGGAAGAGTTCACGCCGAAGCGCATCGCGGTCGGCCGCGACATGCGCGTGCACGCGCCCGCGATGGCCGCGGCCGTCATCTCAGGTGCCACGGACGGCGGCGTCGACGTTCTGGACCTCGGGATGGTCGGGACCGAGATGCTCTATTTCGCCGTGGGCGAGCTCGGCCTCGACGGTGGGATCGAGGTCACCGCGTCGCACAATCCGAAGGAGTACACGGGCATGAAGATCGTCCGGGGCGGCGCGCTGCCCGTCGGCGGCGAATCGGGGCTCCTGCAGGTGCGCGACCGAGCCCTGGCCCTTGCGGCCACGCCCCAGGGACAGTCCCTGGGACAGGTGCGTTTGGAAGATGTCTATCCGGCCTTCGTCGAGCGAGTGCTCTCGTTCGTGGACGTCGAGGCGATCGACCCGTTGCGCGTCGTGATCGACGCCGCGAACGGGATGGCGGGCGCGATGCTGCCGCCGGTGCTGGTGCGGCTGCCGGTCGAAGCGGTGACCTGTTACTTCGAGCCTGACGGAACCTTCCCCAACCATGAGCCGAATCCGCTACTGCCGGAGAACCGAGAGTTCATCGTCGCCAAGACCCGCGAGTCGGCCGCCGATCTCGGGGTCGCGTACGACGGCGACGCCGACCGGTGCTTCTTCGTCGACGACACCGGGGAGTTCGTCCCAGGCGACTTCGTGACCGCGCTACTCGCGGAGTCGATCCTCGAAAAGGAGCCCGGCGGCAAGGTGATCTACGACGTGCGCGCCTCGTGGGCTGTGCCCGAGACGATCGAGCGCGCCGGCGGTGTGCCGCTCGTGAACCGAGTCGGCCATGCGTACATCAAGCACCGCATGCGCGAGGAGAACGCCGTGTTCGCCGGCGAGGTGTCGGCGCACTACTACTTCCGCGATTTCTCACAGGCCGACTCGGGCGTGATCCCGTTCCTGCTCATGCTCGAGCTGATCTCGAAGCGCCGCCGCAAGCTTTCGGAGATCCTCGAGCCGTACCGGTCGCGCTACTTCATCACGGGCGAGATCAACACGCCGGTGCGCGACGTCGACGCGAAGCTGCGGGAACTCGAGGAGCGCTTCGCTCCGGAGGGTTCGGTCTCGCATCTCGACGGGGTCTCCGTCATCGCGGACGACTGGCACTTCAACGTGCGCCCGTCGAACACGGAGCCGCTGCTGCGGCTGAACCTCGAAGCGCGCTCACGCGAGCTGATGGAACGGAAGCGCGACGAGGTGCTCGAGGTCATTCACAGGTGAAGGCGCCATTCAAGTTCTCGACACGCACGCGCGTCGGCTTCTCCGACACGGACGCGCAGGGAATCGTCTACTACGGGCGGTACCTGCCGTACCTCGATCTCGCCCGGGTCGAGTACCACCGCAAGCTCGGTCTCCTGGGCATGGAGGTTGGCGAGCCCGGAGTCGAGTTCGTAATGCGCGCGTTGACGATCGAATACCACGCGCCCGCAATGTTCGACGACGAGCTCGAGCTCTTCATCCGCGTCGCGCGCATCGGACGCACGAGCGCGACGTACGAGTGCGCCGCATACCGCGTGCGCGACGACCTACTCCTCGTCACGGCGACGCAGACCCCTGTGCTCGTCGACCTCGACCAGCGCAAGGCGTGCGAGATCCCGCAGCACTTCCGCGACACGATTCGCGCGTTCGAGGGAGATGATGTCGCCCTCTAGCTCGGGCGCGCTCGAGGCCGTCGAGCGCATCCTCAACCGCGGCGGCGAGCCCGGCGTCGTGCTGCAGCAGGTGGTGGATGCGCTCCATGCGCGGACGGCCGCTTGGGTCGGGATCGCGTTCGTCGAGGTCAACGGCGTCGAACTCGGCCCGAGTGCCGGGGCGGCCGCGCCGCCCGCGGACGCCCAGCGGCATCTGATCGAGCGACGGGGACACAAGATCGCGGAGCTCTGGGCGAGCGCCGACGCCGATCCCACACTCTTTGCGCGCGTCGCCGTGATCGTCTCGCCGTACTGCGCGCGCCTGTGAGCGCGCGCTCGGCCGGTCCCGCACGACGGCCGAGCGACGCTGCTCGTTCCCCTCCCTCTCCCCTCACACACCTTGTACGCGAAAACCGGCGCCCTGTCATCCCTCGCACGAGGTACCCCGCTCGATCGAGTGACGATCCCTCGTTCGAGGGTCAGCCGACGAGCGCGCCCACGCCGAGCGCGTCGGGAAGCCGGGCACTCCACTCCTCGATGGCGTCCCAGTCGCGGAGATCGCCGGCCGGGATGCGCGAGAACGGGAAGTGCAGCGTCTCGGGGACGATGGCGCCGCCGAACAAGCCGACGCTCACCGGTTCGACGCCCGGGAAGCGCGCGAGTGCGGCGTAGAACTGCTTCCGGGCGCCTTCCCACTGCTCTGGGTCGTCCTTGAGAGGCCCGAGCGCGAACACCGCGAGCGGCCGGTCGCCCAGCTCGGCGGCGAACCTGTGCAGGAACGCGCGTGCGTCTGCATGCCAGCGGCCCATGTACAGGGGCGCACCGAGCACGACTGCTTGGTACTCGTCGAGCGACCGCACGCGGTTCGCGGCAAGAGTGTGCGCCTCGACGCCCGCTGCTGCGAGCCGAGCGGCGATCGCCTCCGCGACCTCGTGCGTCGAACCGTGTTTCGTTGCGTATGCGATGAGGATCTCGTTCATGTAGCCAGCGAAGCACGCCGGTCTCCTCGGCGCATCCGGAAAAACCCGCTAGGACGGTGTCACTCTGTACGCATCGAAGACCGCCTCGATGTTGCGGAGAGCGGTCAACAGCCCGCGCAGGTCCTTCACGTCGCCGATCTCGGCCGTGTACCAGTTCTTCGCCAGCTGGTCGTCCACGATGCCGCCGTAGCTGACGATGTTCGCACCGTGCTCGGCGAACGTCCTGGCGACGTCCTCGAGCAAACGCGGCCGGTCCCACGATTGGACGGCGATCTGGACACGGAAGCCGCGCTGGACGGCGCCCTCTTCCCACTCGACGGGCGTGAAGCGTTCCGGGTTCCGCTTCAGCGCCTTCACGTTCGGGCAGTCCTCGCGGTGGATCGTGATGCCCTTGCCAAGTGAGATGTAGCCGACGATCTCGTCGCCGGGAACGGGCGTGCAGCACTTGGCGAGTCGCACGAGCACGTCGTCCACGCCCTGCACGTTGACGCCGATCTGGCCTGACGAGATCGTCCGCTTCGCCCTCGTCGGCCGGAGCGGAATCGTCTCTTCCTCGGCGACCTCGTCCGTCTTCAGCCGCTGGATCACCTTCTTGACGATTTGCGACGGGCCGAGCTTGCCCGAGCCGAGCGCCAGGTAGAAGTCCTCGGCCTTCTTGAAACCCGCTTCGCGGATTACCTGCGCGAGCACCGCCGACCCAGCGAGCTTCTTGTGCGGGAGGTTCTGGGACTTCAGCGCCTGCTCGAGGGCATCGCGGCCCTTCTGCTCGGTGTCGGCACGGGTCTCGCGCGAGAACCACGCGCGGATCTTGTTCCGAGCGCGCGAGGACTTCGCGAGCTTCTCCCAGTCGCGCGAAGGACCGCGACCTGACTTCGACGTGAGGATCTCGACGAAGTCGCCGTTCGCGAGCCGGTAGTGCAGCGGCACGATGCGACCGTTCACCTTTGCGCCGACAGTGCGGTGACCGACGTCTGTGTGCACCGCGTATGCGAAGTCGATCGGCGTCGCGCCCGCAGGCAGTGTCTTCACCTCGCCCTTCGGTGTGAAGACGTACACCTCGTCCTCGAAGAGGTCCGTGCGGAATGTCTTCAGAAACTCGACCGAGCCTGCCTCGGTCTCACTCGTGTCCATCAGCTGCTTGACCCACTCACGCCACTCCGCGTCGGCGGGACGGCCTTTGCCGGTCTTGTACGCCCAGTGCGCGGCGATCCCGAGCTCCGCGGTCTCGTGCATCTCGCGCGTGCGCAGCTGAATCTCGAGCGGCCGGCCCTCCGGGCCGATCACCGTCGTGTGCAGCGAGCGGTAGCGGTTGACCTTCGGCATCGCGACGAAGTCCTTGAAGCGGCCGGGCATCGGCTTCCAGAGCGAGTGGATGAGCCCGAGCGCGCCGTAGCAGTCGCGCGTCCCCTCGTCACCGATACGCTCGACGATGACGCGCATCGCCGTGAGGTCGTAGATCTCGTTGAACTCGCGGCCCTTCTTGGCCATCTTGTCGTAGATGGAATAGAAGTGCTTCGCGCGGCCGAGGATCTCGGCGGGGATGTCGACCTTGTCGAGCTCCGACTTGAGCACGGCCGCCGCCTCGCGCACATGCGCCTCGCGGTCGGCGCGGCGCTCGGTGACCATCGCCTTGATTTCGGCGTACTTCCGCGGGTGCAGCGCCTGGAACGCGAGGTCCTCGAGCTCCCACTTCATCTGGTGAATGCCGAGCCGGTGCGCGAGCGGCGCGTAGACCTCGAGCGTCTCCTTCGCCTTCTGCACCTGCTTCTGCTTGCCCAGGTACTCGATCGCGCGCATGTTGTGCAGCCTGTCGGCGAGCTTGATGAGGATGACGCGGACGTCCTCCGCCATCGCCACGACCATCTTCCGATAGTTCTCGGCCTCGGCCTGCTCGCGCGACTGGAACTGCACGCGCGTCAGCTTCGTGACGCCGTCGACGAGTTTGGCGATCTCGTCGCCGAACTCGTCCCTGACCTCGTCGAGCGTCGTGTCCGTGTCCTCGACAACGTCGTGGAGGAGCGCGGCGGCGATCGTCTCCTCGTCGAGCTTGAGGCTCGCGAGGATCAGCGCCACCCCGTACGGGTGGTGGATGAAGTCCTCGCCTGAGCGCCGCTGCTGCCCTTCATGGGCGTTCGCGGCAAAGCGAAACGCCCTGCTGAGCAGGTCGCGGTCGACGTTCGGGTTGTAGGCCGCAACCTCTGCGAGCAGCTCCTCGACGAGGCTCTGATATCGCTCGTCAAGCTCTACAACTGCCATGCGATCAGTGTACTCCGGGGGTTTCCGCGTACCTGCCCGGGAGGAAACGTCGTTGTGAAGGGGAAGTGGGCATGCCCATGATCAGACGTTGGCGAGACAGGCGAAGGCTGTTGGAGCTCGCGCGGCTTCTGGCGACGCTGGACGCGTACGCCGAGCGGCGCTAAGCAGCAGTGATACGGTCGGCGCTAACTATCGGCGTCGAGCGTTGGAGGGCAACATGGCGACCTTCGGAATCACCCACCGGTTTGCCGGCGGGACGAAAGACCAGTACGAGGCGAGCATTGCTCGCGTGCATCCACAGGACGGAAGTCTTCCCGAGGGGCAGACCTATCACGCCGCCGGTGCGACCGACGACGGGTGGGTCGTGATCGCAATCTGGGATACCCGCGAGAGCTGGGAACGCTTCCGCGACGAGACGCTGATGCCGGGATTCGCCGCCCTCGGCGACGCGGGACTGCCCGCGCCTCCGGAGGAAACGGCGTTCGAGATCCACAACGAGCAGACGGGCTAGCTCAAGCTGCGGCGGGCAGCGCGGCGGGCTCTTCGAGGAGTGCACGGAAGCGCTCTGACTCGAGCAGGCTGCGCTTCACGCCGCTCTCGAGCAACAGCTCGTCGAAGACGTCCTCCGCGGCAGGATCGCGCGCGTCGAGCTTCCACTGAGCGCGCAGCCACGCCGCGAGCTCTTCGTAGCGGTCTTCGGAGTCGAACACGCGGCGCACGACGAGCTGCGGCGCGACCGTTCCGTTCCAGCGGTTCTCCTCGAGGCGGAAGAGAACGGTCGAAGCGGCCGACGCGACGCAGCCGGTCGAGATGCGACCCGAGCCCGAACGCGATCGCGCTGCCGGCGTCGCCGCCGTTCTCGCCGCGCACGCGGAACTTCAGATGCTTGCCGTCGCCGACGGTGCCGAGATCGCGCAGCTCGCACGAGGGCGCGAGCAGCGTCACGCCCGGGTTGCCGAGACCGAACGGCGCGAGCTGTGCGAGCTCCTGCGCTAGGTCGAGCGTCAGCGGCAGGCCGCGCGGGACGATCGCGTCGACGAAAGCGACAGGCGCGAGCTCTTCTTCGGACAGCATTCCGTCCGCGTGCTCGGCGAACGCGCGCGCGAACGCGTCGACCTCCGACGGATCGATCGACAGGCCCGCGGCGGCACGATGACCGCCCCAGCGCAGCAGGTGGTCGGAGCACGCCGAGAGCGCCTCGTGGAGGTCGAACGCACCGACGGAGCGGCCTGACCCCTTCCACGCGTCCTCCCCGCCGGCGATCAGCACGACCGGACGGTGGTAGCGCTCGACGAGCCGCGAGGCGACGATGCCGATCACGCCCTCGTGCCAGTCCGCATCGGCGAGCGCGTATCCGTGACGCCGTCGCTTGTTCTCCGGCCACGACTCGATCTGCGCGACGGCGGAGCGGAGGATGCGGTCCTCGACTGCCTGGCGCTCGCGGTTCACCTCCTCCAGGCGTTGCGCGAGCTGCCTCGCCTCATCCGCGTCGTCCGTGAGCAGCAACTCGAGCGCCTCCCGCGGATGGCCCATTCGCCCGGCGGCGTTGATGCGCGGCGCGAGCCGGAACCCCACCGCGCCCTCGTCGACCGCCGCCGGATCGACGTGCGCAACGTGCATCAGCGCGCGCAGGCCCGGCTTCTGCGTGCGCGCGAGCGCGCGCAGACCGGCGAGTGCGAACGCGCGGTTCTCGTCCACGAGCGGAACGACGTCTGCGATCGTCGCGAGCCCGACGAGGTCCTGATGCTCCGCCATCGGGACGCCCAGCGCCTCGGCGAGCTTGGCCACGACGCCGGTGCCGCACAGCTCGGGGAACGGATACTCGGACGGCCGCGTCGCGACGATCGGACAATCCGGAAGCTCGTCGCCCGGGCGATGGTGGTCGGTGACGACGACGTCGAGCCCGCGAGCCTTCGCACGCGCGACCTCTTCGACGGCCGTGATCCCGCAGTCGACGGTCAGCACGAGACCACAGCCTTCGTCGGCGAGGCGGTCGAGCGTCTGACCCGAGAGTCCGTAGCCCTCGTCGAAGCGGCTCGGCAGGTGCCAGTCCACCTGGGCGCCGAGCGCGCGGAGACAGATCAGCGCGAGGGCGGTGGCGCAGATGCCGTCGACGTCGTAGTCGCCGTGGACGCAGATGCGCTTCCCGGCTGTAATCGCAGCGTGGATCGTCTCGACGGCCGCGGCCATGTTCCCGAGCAGGAAGGGATCGTGCCCGGGAGGCGCCCCGGCGAGGAAGGTTCGGGCGCTCTCCGGATCGGCGTGGCCCCTGCGGACGAGGACGCTCGCCGTGAGCTCGCTGACCTCGAGCTCGCCTGTGAGCGCCAGGACGGCGTCCGGCGGGCAGGGTTTGATCGTCCAGACACCGTGCTGCATGGGCAGTCCACGGTACGAGCCAAGTCGGACGGCAATCGAAAACCCGGATTTTGGGAATACTGTTTCGTCGAATGATTCACCGCGCAGTCATTCTCGTCGCATTCGTCGCCCTGGCCTGCGCGGCCGCGCCCGGCGCGGCGCGCATGCCCACGATCGCGCCCGGCGTGATCGTCGGCGGTGTCTACGTGGGCGACTTGACGTCCGAACCGGCGCGCGCGCAGCTCGCCGCGGGGTTCGCGCGCCCCGTAAGCGTCGTCCACGGCGAGCAGCACTGGCTCGCGTACCCGCGACAACTCGGCGCCGACGCGGCGGTCGACGCGGCAGTCGAGAGAGCACTGGCGGCCCCGCCCGGCGCCGAGATATCGGTCGGCGTCGGTTCGTCGGAAAACAAGATGCAGCGCTTCGTCCAGGCGATCGCACAACAGGTCGACCGCCCGGCCGTGGACGCCCAAGTCGTGAGCGTCTCGAGCGCCGGTCCGGTCATCAGCGAAGGGACGACGGGCGTCGCCGTGCGCCGCGGGCTCCTGCGGCTGAGGCTCGAACGCGCGCTCGAGAACGGGCTGCACAAGCGGATCGCTGTACCGACACAGACGGTCGAGCCCGAGCGCACGCTCGCGACGTTCGGACCGCTGATCTGGATCAGCCGCGGCTCGAACACGTTGCACCTCTACGACGGGGAGCGCTTCGTCAGGTCGTTCGGCGTCGCGACGGGCCAGTCGCGCTATCCGACGCCGTCCGGGCTCTGGCAGATCGTCGACATGCAGCGCAACCCGTGGTGGCGTCCGCCGAACTCGGATTGGGCGAAGGGACTGAAGCCCGTGCCGCCCGGGCCGGGCAACCCGCTCGGCACGCGCTGGATGGGCCTGAACGCCGCCGGCGTCGGCATCCACGGCACTCCCGACGCGGCGTCGATCGGCTACTCGGCGTCACACGGCTGCATCCGCATGCAGATCCCCGACGCGGAGTGGCTCTTCACGCACGTCCAGATCGGGACGCCGGTCTACATCACTTAAGGGACACGACGACGCTTCCGAACGAGCGGGTGATCGACCTCCGGGGACTGGAACAGCTCCGTTGACCGCGAGACGTCTCGCCGGCGCCGTGCTCAGCGCTCGTACTCGAGCACGATCTCCGGAGGATCCTGGAGATCCGCGTCCATCACGATCACAGCGTCGCCGTCCGCGAGGTCGACGCCGGCCGTGAGCGCGATCTGGTGGCCGAAGTTGCGCGAGAGCCGGACCGCGCGGATCCGCGAATCCTTCGCCGCCCCGTCGAGCATGAGTTCGTAGGTGCGGTCACGGCTGCCGTCGTCGACGAGGATGGCGCGAAAGGCTTGAGCGCTTCGTGCCGACGTATTACTCGTAATCCCCGCGTACAACGAGGCGGGCGTCATCCCGGCCTCGCAGGTCGCCGCCAGTCTAGAGCGCGTAGCGGCCTCCGCCGCCCCAGGCGCGCGCTACGACGCTATGGCAGCCTGCCGCAGCCGTGTCTACGCCACCTGCGCACGAAAGTCAACGGCACTGCAGCGCGTGCCGGTTGACGCGCGCCGATCTACCCGGTCGCCTTCGGCTTCTTGTGGGTGACGAGCTTCAACGCGGGCTTCTTCTTCGCCGGTTTGAGCGGACTCACCTTGACGCGGGCGCTGTCGCTCGCCGTCACGCTCGGGCCCGAGGGCGGCGCTCCGGTCGCCGTCGCGACGTTGGTGAACGACTTCGAGACGCTCCCACGCGAGCACGAGTAGGTGACAGACGTGCCGGGCGCCATCGACGCGAGCGCCGGAAGCTCGGCCGACGTGCGGTTGCAGTTCCGTGCCGCGGGGTCCCGGACCGTCACGTTCGTGAGCGTGGTGTTGCCCGCGTTCGTGACCGTGATCTTGAACTTCGCCTTGCCGCCGACCGCGACCGACTGCGTCGCCGGGTTCTTCACAATCGCGATGGCCGGCGCCAGCACAGGCGTGACCGTCAGCGGCTCGCACGCTCCAGTCGCGGCCTGATGGTTCGCATCGCCGAGGTAGTCGGCGCGGTAGGACAGGTTGGCGATCGCCGCGAAGTTGTCGGAGACCGCAGCCGACGGGTTGCCCGGGGTGAGCGCGACGGTCTGATCCGTCGACGTGCCGGTGCAGTCGAGCGTCGCGTAGCGGTGGAACACGACGTTCCCTGCGGGAGCCGACACGGCACTGGGCGTCCCCGCAGCCTGCGCGACGAAGACCTGGTCGTGCACGCTGGTCCCGGCGGTGACCGTGGTGACCGGGCCGGAGGCGGCGATGACGTTCGTCTGAACCGTGACGCCACAACCGCCGCCAGTGATGGTGATGGTTTGGGCTTGGGTGGCGGTCAGGCCTGTCGAATCGACCACCTTCAGCGTGAAGTTGAACGTCCCCGCAGCGGTTGGGGTTCCCGTGATCGCCCCTGTCGAGGACAGCGACAGCCCGGGCGGGAGCGTCCCCGAAGCAACCGTCCAGGTGAACGGCGTGGCATCGATGATGGGGAACGGCTCGGTCTGCGCGTAGTTCTTGCCGCTGTCGACAGCCGGAGCGGGGGCCGAGTAGGCCTGGCACGCGGTGCCGTTGGGCAGCGGGGTGCAAGCAATCTGTTCCGCACCGACGACATTGGTAATCCACTGGCTGAAGGTGTTGCAGATCAACGTCGCCTTCGAGCCATCCGGCGTGAAGACATCAATCCCGAGACCGGAGGTGTCGGGAACGTCGGGGCCAAGCCGATTGACCTTGTTGAAACTGATGACGATGCCGGTGGAGCTCCCAGCGCTGACCGATATGCCGATGTCGGTCCCGGGGCGGGGCGCGGCGGGGCTGGTCAGCGTGTTGTTGGTCACGGTGACATCGTGGGCGCCGGACAGCAGCACCGCCGTGCCCGCACCGTTACCGCCCACGCCAGCCTGCGCGTTGCCGCTGCCGAAGATCGTGTTGTTCTCCACCCTGCCGGCGGCTCCCACATAGGACACGCCGTTCTGCGAGATCAATCCCTCCAAGGGATGCGGCGGACCCGCGGTGCTGCCAGACAGGTTCATGGTCGTCGACCCGCGTGGTTCGAAGCCGCTCTTTTGGTAGTCCTTGACCACCGTGTTGGTAATCGTGACAGTGCCCGAGTTCTCCGCCCGGATAGCCCTGCCCGTCTGGCAGGAACCGAACGCGCCGTTCTGGAACTGAAATATGTGATCGACGGTCACATTGGTCACCGAACCGCCGCCCGCACCGTTGAAGAAGATCCCATACAACACGGCGTTTGCTCCCGGGTCGCCGGGTCCGCAAAGCGAGAACCCGGTGGCCGGACCCGTGATCGTCACGTTCTGGATGTTCATCGGTCTGACCCGGAGTCGCATTGGTCACGATCCCGCCGTTGAACTGAGGAATGGGTGTGTGAACAGTGGGGTCAGCGCCATTCAGGTCCGTGGCCGAGATGGTGTGGCCGCCGCCATCAACAGTGGTGATGGCGGCCGGAACCGTCAGTGATGTCGTCACTTCCCCGCAGTCCGCGGTCAACGTGAACGTTGTTCCGTTCGTCGTGCCTGCGCACACGGCTGTGATGGACCCTCCAGGAATGGGAGCGGCGTTAGCCACCCGACCTCCCGCGGCGAAGACAGGACGACAACTGCGGTCATTTCGCCACCACGGCGAAACCCCCTCGAAATCGCGACATCGCTACCTCCCGTACGGTCCTCCAGCGGGGCCAGGTTGGCACACCGGGCTGAGCTGCGTCCAAGCATCGCGGTCCCACACGCCACCGGCATCACCCGATCGGGGTGATCGACGTCGCGTGTCCGCGAGCAGGGTCCGTGGCGCCAATGGATCTCGCGGGGCGGGCCTCGCACTCCGCCGCCGGCGAGACGTGCCTACGTCGCGACAGCGGCGCGCAAAGAGGTTGGCCGCCAGAAAGCGCCCCCGCGCGGCGTCGGGGCGTGCTCCGCGTTGAGCGTGTCGCAGATCGCGTCGGCGGGCGAGTAATGCCCTCTGGGTGGCCGCGGCGAAGCAAACCGTGCCGCGGACGGTGCCGCGTGCGTCGGCCGTGAGCTTTTCTCCGCGGCGAGCTTCAGCTTGTACACGTCGGCTGGGTCGTCGCGCCAGTCGAGCGTGGCTCGGATCATGCGTGCCCGGGGCAACGCCCCGCGCCTGGAGCTCGATCGTTCGGCTCGCCGTAATCCGCACTTGGAATCGAGCCCTTCTCGACTCGCTTAGGAGCTCGGCGAATCGCCGCCGCCGACATCGGCGACGAGCGCCTCGCGCTTGGAGCTATCCGTCGATCCCCTGGCCGTTGCCGTCGATCGCACCGATCAGTTCCGCGACCGCGGTGCCGTGTGGGCTTTCGGGGTACAACGGCTTGCCGCTCCCGAACGATCGCCCGCCGACGATCCGGCCGGCGAGGTCGGGGTGTTCCCCATCCACGCCCGTGTCAACGATCGCGACCTTCACTGGCGTGAGCGAGGGCAGCGTGGGCGGTCGGCGTATCGTCGCGAGATACGGCTGCGGCAGCGTGGCGACACCGCGCGCGGCGTGCGGTGCGTCCAGATCGGGCCGGAGGTCTACAACGACGTTGCTTTGCTCAGGAACCTCGGCGGCCGCGCAGGTTCTCGAGCGCAGCCTTTGTCCATAGCAAGAGAAGGCCGACGATCGCGCCCGTCCCGACGACGATCACGGGCGCCAGCGCGAGAACGTGCTCGGTCGACAGCTCGAACAGCCACGCGACCCCGAAAGCCACAAGGACGCACAGCGGGCCGCCGATCCAGAGGAGAGCGCGGCGCATGACCGTGATTATCCTTTCGTCGATGGTCAATTGACTGCGGAGCCGAACTACTGGTCGGGCGAGGACTACGTCGTCGAGTTTCTCGGCTACCGCTTCGGCTTCAACGACGAGGACTTCGAGCAGCGCGTGACGGCGGCCGCCGTCAAGCTGGGGCTACTCGACGGGAACGAGCTCGACGAGGACGAGACGTCCGATCTGGTCGAGCTCGCTGCCGACGGCGTGATCCAGGATGCACGCAGCGGCCTGGGCCGCTATCTCGTCCGGCACTGGGAGCGGGTCTCACTCGTCGAAGGCGAGTCGCTCGTCTACTGGCTGCGCAAGCTCGTGTTCCGCGGCGCGTGGCTCGACCACCGCGTGAAGGAAGGGCTGCTCGAAGTGGCCTTCGACGAGGAGAACGGCGAGTTCGGGTACCGCGATCCGCGCGGCGGCCGTGCCTTGCTCGAGCTCGCGCCGGTGCCGTCTTGGCACGAGCTGCAGTTCAGGCGCTGACCGGCGGCGCGGTGCGCAGGATGCGGCGCGCCGTTAGGAGCGCGACCGCGCCGATCGCGCCGGCGTAGATCCACAGGAGCCAGGCTGAGCCGCTGTCGGTGCCCGCGCCGATGCCGTGCCACGTGGCCGCGAGCCACACGGCGAAGTTCAGGTAGTGGAGACGACGCCAGAGCCGATACGAGATGCGTTTGCGGTAGTGGTTGGCGACCGCGAGCGCGACGAGCAACTCGGCCGCGACGATGCCTAGCCCGGTCCAGAGCGGCCGGTAGCTCGACGCGAACGGAACGACGAGCTGCACGAGGGAGAAGTGCGCCTGCGAGTCGATCGCAATCGTCAAGACGTGCAGCGCGACGAATGCGCCGACGAGCATTCCGGTGAAGCGGTGCACGTCCTCGATTGCGAACCGCGGCCAGCTTTCGAGACGTTCTCGGCCTGACAGCGCGAGGCCGATCACGACGACCGCGCTGAGAAGCACGTAAGCGACGATGCCGCCCGCTCTCGCCGCCTCCCACTCGAAGCCGTTCACGCTGCGACCCGGTCGGACACAGGCCAGCGCCTGGTGCACACGATTTCGCCGAAGTGCCCGAGGAAGCGGCCCGCCAGGCCACGGTCGTCGAGGAATGCCGGACCGGCGTGGCCGAGGAGGAAGGCGGCCTTCGCGGCAACATCGGCCTGGAGGCACGTTGCAGCACATGCCGTCACCTCGACCCAGGGCGCGCGCGCAGGCGCGCCCGTTTCGGGGTCGATCAGATGGTGCTGCCAGCTGCCACTGCGAAGCCAGCGCCGCTTCGCGCAGCCGCTCGTCGCGAGGCCTCCGGCGACGAGGCGCACCGCGTCGCCTCCGGGGAGCGCGACGTCGAGCGCACCGCGCGTCGCGAGATCGCCGCCGGCACTGACGAAACCGTCTCCTGAGATCAACTCGAGCGCGTCGTCGACGGTCTTTCCCTTCACGACGCCGTTCAGGTCGAGGAGCACGCCGGTCGGCCGGCTCAGGGCGCGTTCCGACGCGCGCACCGCGCGCCACCGGCCGGGCGCGGCCGGGCGCGGCGGGCTCGGCGCTGGACCAAGCCGGCCGAAGTCGCGGTCGTAGCCGGCCGCTTCGATCGCCTCGCCGAGAGTCGGGTCGACAAGACCGCCTGTGCTCGCCGCGGCCTGCAGCGCGGTCCCGACCATCTCGGCGAACGCGGCCGAAACGGGAACGACGTGGCTCGTCGAACGGTTGACGCGGCTCAGCTCGCTGTCCGCGTAAAAGCGGCTGAAGGTTCGGTCGCGCTCCGCGAACAGGCGCTCGATCGCACGTGCCTCGGCCGGTGACGCGGCGCCGACGACGACCTCGCAGCCCATCGATGTGAAGGCGTGCGTCTTCACGAGCTGCCTGTCGACGCCTGAGGCGCGGAGTACGAGGGCGTGAGCGTGCCGGAGTCGAAGTAGCCGTCGTCCTGCTGAACCGCGTCATTCGACGTAGATGTGGAGGACGGACTCGGTTGCGACGCGCGCGCCGGCTGGCTCAGCCGGACGGCGACCATCGCCGCCAGAAACAGCGCAAGCGCGGCAGCCAACAGCGTGTTCTTCGCCGTAGCAGCGCGTGCCCGCGCCGCCCCGATCCGCGATCCCGAGGGTTCCATGTCTCCATGGAACCGAGAGAGGCTAAGCGCCGCGTGAACGTTGCTTGAGAATCAGCTGTGAATTTAGAAGAGAGCCGAGTCGGTCGACGCCGCACCGAGATGCGCGCGGCCGAGCTCGGTGACGATTCGCCCGCGCGGGGTTCGCTGGATGAAGCCAAGCTGGAGCAGGTACGGCTCGTAGACGTCCTCGATCGTGTCCGCCTCCTCGCCGAGCGAGACGGCAAGCGTCGACAGCCCGACAGGGCCGCCGCCGAAGCGCTCCACGATCGCGCGCAGCAGGTCGCGGTCGGCCCGCTCGAGTCCTAGCTCGTCCACTTCGTGCAGCTCGAGCGCTTCCCGCGCGATCTCGATCGTCACCGTTCCCTGGTGTCGCACCTCGGCCACGTCACGCACGCGGCGCAGGATCCGGTTCGCGACACGCGGTGTGCCCCGCGCGCGGCGCGCGATCTCGTCGGCCGCTTCGTCCGCGGTCTCGACGCCGAGTATGCGCGCGCTGCGTCGCACAATCGATGCGAGCTCGTCGACTTCGTAGTAGCCGAGGCGGAACGTCATCCCGAAGCGGTCACGCAGCGGCGTCGTCAGCAGCCCGGTGCGCGTAGTCGCGCCGACGAGCGTGAACGGCGGCAAATCGAGCGTCAACGTGCGGGCTGCGGGGCCCTGGCCGACGACGATGTCGAGCCGAAAGTCTTCGAGCGCCGGGTAGAGGATCTCCTCGACCGCGCTGTTCAGCCGGTGGATCTCGTCGATGAAGAGCACGTCGCGATCGTCGAGGCTCGTGAGGATCGCGGCAAGGTCGCCCTTGCGCTCGACCGCCGGCCCGGCAACCGTGCGGATGCCGACGCCGAGCTCGTTGCGGACGATGAATGCGAGAGACGTCTTGCCGAGCCCCGGCGGCCCTGCGAGCAGCACGTGGTCGAGCGCCTCGCCGCGCGCCTTCGCCGCGTCGAGCGCGATCGAGAGCTGCTCCTTGACGCGCTGCTGCCCGACGAAGTCGTCGAGCGTGCGCGGCCGGAGCGAGCGCTCGAGCTCGGTGTCCTCCGGCAAGAGCTCTCTCGCGACAACGCTCATGCGGCCTTCTTCAACGCTTCGCGGATCTGCTCCTCTGCCGGCAGGCTCGAATCGACTTCGGCGAGCGCGCGCTCGGCGTCCGGAACGGTGTAGCCGAGCTCGACGAGCGCGTCCCGCGCGGTCAGATCGCGTCCCGCGGCCGGCGCGACGACTCCTGCGGCGAGCTTCTCCTTCAGCTCGAGCACGACCCGCTGTGCGGTCTTCTTGCCGATGCCGGGGATCGCCTCGAAACGCGCCGTGTCCTCGAGCGCGATTGCGCGCCGTAGCTCCGCAGGAGGCGAGCCAGAGACGATCGCGAGCGCGACCTTGGGGCCGACGCCGCTGACGCTCAACAGGTGCACGAAGAGGTCGCGTTCGTCTGCGGAGGCGAAGCCGTACAGCTGGAGCGCGTCCTCGCGGACGACGAGGTACGTCTCGACGGTCAACTCGTCTCCACCGCGACCGAGCAACGAGGGCGTCGCCTGGATCAGGTAGCCGACGCCGTTCACGTCGAGGACGAGGCCCGCCGCCGTGAGCCCGGCGCGCTTGCCGCGCAGACGCGCGATCACGCTGCTACCCGCCGCGGCGCCGTCGCGTGGCAGATGGCGACCGCCAAGGCATCCGACGCGTGCATGTTCTCGACGTCGATGCCGAGAACGAGCTTGACCATCCGCTGCACCTGCGCCTTTTCGGCACGACCGTAGCCACACACCGCCTGCTTCACGTGTGCGGGGGCGTACTCAGCGGCCTCGACGCCGGCGGTTGCGCAGGCGACGAGCACGGCTCCGCGCGCTTGCCCGACAGAGAGCGCGATGCGGGCGTCGGCGCCGACGTACGACTCCTCCAGGGCCACCGCATCCGGAGCGTGCTCGGCGATGAGCCCGGCCACCCCGTCGAAGATCGTCTTGAGGCGAAGATCCTGGCGTTGGCCGGCGCGGGTGGTCCAGCACCCGTGCACAGTGGCCCTGAGGCGCCCTTCGCTTTCGTGGACGATGCCGTATCCGCACGCTGCCGTTCCCGGGTCGATGCCGAGGACTTTCACGCGGACACGTTAGGCGGCTGGTCGGACGACTCCTCCTAGAGGCTTGATGTGCAACTCCTGCACCTCTGGATGGCGGCCCAGACGCCGCGCATCTGAGCCCGATCGTCCGCAGCCCGTACTGCAGGAGTACGAACTGCGGCCGCTCGAACTCAGCTGCTTGGTCTGTGCCGTCCCCAGAGGCACCGGAATTGCACATCAAACCTCTAGCCGGCGACTGTCTCGAGCACGCGCTCCGGGATGTCGAAGTTCGAGTAGACGTCCTGGACGTCGTCGTTCTCCTCGAGCGAATCGATCAGGCGCAGGATCTTCTTCGCCGTGCCTTCGTCCTCGATCTCGAGCGTCGTCTTCGGCACCATCGTCAACTCGGCGTTCTCCACGGTGAACCCCGCCGCCTCGACCGACTCGCGTACACCGGTGAGCGCCTCCGGTGCCGCCGTGATCTGAAAGGTCGTGCCGTCGAGCGCGACGTCGTCGGCGCCGCCGTCGGCTGCTGCGAGAGTCAGCTCGTCCTCGTCGGTGCCCTCGGCGTCCACGAGCACGATCCCGCGCCGCTCGAACTGCCACGCGACAGCCCCCGAGGCGCCGAGGTTGCCGTCGTGCTTACCGAACGCGGCGCGCACATCCGAGGCCGTGCGGTTGCGGTTGTCCGTCAGCGCTTCGACGAGGATCGCGACGCCGCCGGCGCCGTAGCCCTCGTAGACGACCGTCTCGTACGCGTTCGCGTCGGCGTCCGCTCCCGAGCCGCGCGCGATCGCGCGCTCGATGTTGTCCTTCGGCATCGAATAGCTGCGCGCCTTCTCGATCGCGTTCTGCAGCGCGAGGTTCCCCGAAGGATCCGGCCCACCCTCGCGCGCCGCAACGATCAGCGCACGCGAGAGCTTCGAGAAGAGCACGCCGCGCTTCTTGTCGGCCGCGCCCTTCTTGTGCTTGATCGACGACCACTTGCTATGCCCGGACATTCGCCCCCTCTTCTACCAACTGCAGGAACCGTTCGTGCACGCGCGTGTCCTCGGTCAGCTCAGGATGGAAGGCAGCGACGAGCAAGCGTCCCTGCCGCGCGAGCACCGGATGCCCGTCGTGCTCGGCCAGGATCTCCACGTCAGGCCCCGCCTCGGAGATCCACGGCGCGCGGATGAAGACGCCGCGTAGAGGCGCAGGGTCACCGTCGACGTCGAGATCCGCCTCGAAGCTGTGCACCTGCCGGCCCCAAGCGTTGCGCGCGACCTCGAGGTCGACGAGGCCCAGATGGTTCCGGTCGAGCACGATCATCCCGGCGCAAGTCCCGAAGATCGCGCCGGCGAACTCCCGCAATGCCTCGTCGAGCCCGTAGAGCCGCATCAGCCGCATGAACGTGGTCGACTCGCCGCCGGGGATCACGAGCCCGTCGAGCCCGTCCAGCTGCTCGGGCTTGCGCACCTCGGCGACGTCTGCGCCGAGGCGGCGCAGCATCGCCGCGTGCTCGCGAAAGTTTCCCTGGACAGCGAGAACACCGATCTTCATGGAGAAATCGTAGTTGCCGCTAAACGGCGACGGCCGCACCGCGCCGCCGCGCGATCCACATGCCGAGGAGCATCAAGAAGAGGCCGTAGACCGCGTACGAGAGAGCGGCCGCCCACGGTTTGGTCGTCTCCGACTCCTCGCTGAAGAAGGAGATCCTGAACGGCAGGAACCACTTGAAGACGAAGTACGACGTGACGAGGAAGAGCCCAAACGCGCCGAGCACCGTGTAGCTAGACCTCCCGATCCCCGAGCCGAGCAGGATGTAGAGGACCGAGGCGATCGCGATCATGATCCAGTCGAAGTCGCTCGAGTGCCAGAACGTGAGCAGTGCTCCGCCGATCGTCAGCCCCGCGACGACCTGCACCCAGAACCCGTAGACCCGGTCGGCCCCGAGCCCGACGAGCATCGCGACGAGGCCGAAAAACAGCGTCACGATCGCCGACCAGTTGCCGCCGTTGGAGAGCAAGTCGGTGACGAAGAACCACGCCGCGCCGGTCGAGACGAGGACGAGCAGCGGAAAGCGGAATACGCCCCGCGCGGCCACGGCGCCGGCGAGGAGCGTCAACTCGATCGCGAAGTGATCGAGGTGGAAGCCCGCGAAAGGCGAGTCCGTGTGAGCGAGCCACCCGGCCCATTCCTCGAGCGCTCCGACGAAGACCGCCAGCGCGACGACAGCCGAGAGGGCGAAGAGTCCCGCGGCAAGTCGCCGCCGCACCACCCGGAAAGCGATCGCCAGGTCACCGACGACGGCGAGCACGAGCGCAGACCAGCCAACGAACGCCGCGTTGCCGTAGTTGTTCCCGAGCGTCCCGAGCAGCGTCAGCGTCGCGACGAAGATCGTGAGGCCGCCCGCGTACAACAAAAACGACGCGCTCGTCCACGGCGCCCTTACGGCCTGCACGTCACGATCGTGACGTGCGCGCCGGACGACTCGTTACCAGCCGCGGGTCTCGAGCAGCTCTTCGGGGGCGAGCGATGCTGCGGAAAGACCGCTCATCGCATCGCCGAGGCCTTGCGAGACGCGCGCGAGGATCGCGGCGTCCTCGAAGTGCGTGGTTGCTTCGACGATCGCCTTCGCGCGGGGCTCGGGGTCGTCGGCCTTGAAGATCCCCGACCCGACGAAGACGCCGTCAGCGCCGAGCTGCATGCAGAGCGCAGCGTCGGCCGGCGTCGCGATGCCGCCGGCAGTGAACGTCACGACCGGCAAGCGCCCGTTCTCGGCGACCCAGCGCACGAGCTCGAACGGCGCGCGCAACTCCTTCGCCTCCGCGAACAAGCTCCTCCTCGCGCAGCGACTGGAGCCGCCGGATGTGGCCGAACACCGAGCGCATATGCGTGACCGCATTGACGATGTCACCGGTCCCGGCCTCGCCCTTCGTGCGGATCATCGCGGCGCCTTCCGCGATGCGCCGCAGCGCCTCGCCGAGGTTCGTGCAGCCGCAGACGAACGGGACGGTGAACTTCCACTTGTCGATGTGGTGCGCGGTGTCCGCCGGCGTCAGCACCTCGGACTCGTCGATGTAGTCGACCTCGAGCGCCTCGAGGATCTGCGCCTCGACGAAGTGGCCGATGCGCGCCTTCGCCATCACCGGGATCGTCACGGCCTCCTGGATCTCGCGGATCTTGTCCGGATCGGCCATGCGCGCGACGCCGCCCTGGGCGCGGATGTCCGCCGGGACGCGCTCGAGCGCCATGACTGCGCAGGCGCCTGCGTCCTCGGCGATGCGTGCCTGCTCGGCGGTGGTGACGTCCATGATGACGCCGCCTTTGAGCATCTCGGCAAGGCCGGTCTTGACCCGGAGCGTCCCGATCTCCACGAAGGCCAGTCTAGCCAGTCGCTACTAGGCGGCAGTGCGAACAGCGGCCGCGGACTGCGGCTGCGCGATGACGAGCACGCGGCACGGAGAACGCTTCAACACCGTCTCGACGGTGCCGCCGAACGGTCCTCGCCGGCTGCGTGCGGCCCCGATCACGACGAGCTCCACGTCCCGCGACGTCGCCTCGGCGGCGATCGCCGAGCCTGCGTCGCGACCCCGGACGACGCACCCGTGCACGCGGATCCCGTACGACTCGCCGACCACCTCGGCGCGCTTCAGCAACAGCTTCGCGTCGGCCTCTTCGCCGAGCATGTGCGCACCGAGCGGCAGCACCGGCGGCACCTCGACCACCGCGAGCGCCGTGATCGACGCACCGTGCTCCGTGGCGAGGCGGCAAGCGACGTCGAGCGCGGTGTCCGTCTCGACGTTGTCGGCGACGGGAACGAGAATCGAGCGATAGCCGATCGTCCGCGACATACCGTCGACGCTAGAGCGGCCGAGCTTGCCGCCGGCTTAAGGAGCGCGGCAGGACTCTTAAGAAGGGCTTACGAGCCGGTAGCCGACGCCCGGCTGGTTGAGCAGGTAGCGCGGCCGGGCGGGGTCGGGCTCGATCTTCCGGCGCAGATGCGAGACGTAGACGTGCAGGTAGTTCGACTCCTCTCGATACGCAGGGCCCCAGATCGCGCGAAGGATCGCAGGATGCGTCAGCAGCTTGCCCTCGTTCTCCGCGAGCAAGCCGGAGCAGGTCCCACTCCGTCGGAGTCAGCGCCACGGGCGTCCCGGCCATCGTCACCGTGCGCTTGTCGCGGTCGAGCCGCAGCTCGCCGACCTCGATCACGGGCTCGCCCGACGGCGCCGTGCGCCGCAGCGCGGCGCGCAGCCGCGCGAGAAGCTCGTCGCCGCTGAACGGCTTGGTGACGTAGTCGTCGGCGCCCGCATCGAGCGCCGCGATCTTCTCCCGCTCGTCGCCGACCGCGGAGAGGACGACGATCGGCGCGGCCGACCAGCGCCGCAGCTCGCGGCAGACCTCCGTGCCGCTGCCGTCGGGAAGCAGTAGGTCGAGGATCACCGCATCCGGCGGACGCATCGCGGCCTGCGCGAGCGCGTCCTTCGCCGTCGCGGCCGCATCGACGAGATAGCCGGCGTTGCCCAGCTTGATCTGCAGCGCGCGCAGGATCTGCGGTTCGTCGTCGACGACGAGCACGCGCGCCCCGCTCATGCGGGCCCGCCCACAGCCGGAAGGGAAAACGCGAACGTCGAACCCCGGCCGGGCTCCGACTCCACCCAGAGGCGTCCGTGGTTCACGGCGAGAAAGCCTCGTGCGATCGCGAGACCGAGGCCGGAGCCCGGTCCGCCGTTGACGTTGGTCCCGCGCGCGAACGGCTCGAAGATCGCCTCCTGTTCGTCGGGCACGACGCCGGGGCCGTCGTCGGAGACGCGGACGACCACCTCGCCGTCCGCCTCTGCGACGGACACCTGGACGGCGGGCGAGAAGCGAAGAGCGTTCTCGAGCAGGTTGACGAGTACGTGCTCGATCTGCGTCGCGTCGACCTCGACCGTCGGCGGAACCGGCGGCAGCCGCACCTCGATCGCATCGCCGCCGTCGCCGATCACGTCCAGCGCACGCGCGACCAGCCCGTCGACGGGCCAGACCTCGAGGTCCGGCGTCGCGGCCCCAGCCTCGAGCCGCGAGAGGTCGAGCAGGTTCGCGACGAGTCGATCGAGCCGTTGCGCCTGCAGCCGGATCGCGTCGAGCAGCTCGTCGCGCTGTGCGCTCGAGACGTTGCCGCGCGCGACTTCGCTCGCCGTGAGGATCGCGGTGATCGGCGAGCGCAGGTCGTGGCTGACCGAGCGCAGCACCGCGGTCTTCGCCGCGTCCTCCCGCGCGAGCCGCCGCTGGCGCGTCGCGAGCGCGCTCACACTCACCGCCGTCCCGAGATAGACCGCGAGCGCAACCCAGTTCTCGGAGTCGCGAAGCTGGAACGTGTGCGTCGGCGGCAGGAAGAACCAGTTGAAGGCGAGCATGCTGACGATCGACACAGGCACCGCGTAGCGCAGTCCCCAGAGGGCGGCGACGGGAAGCACCGCGAAGAGATAGAGCACGCCGAGGCTGAGCACCGGCGCGATCGGCTCGAGCGCGTAGACGCCGAGGCTGACGAGCGCTACCGCACCAAGGCTGAGGAGGACACGCATCGCTCAGCAAGGGTACGCCGACGCGGTCTTAAGAACCTCTGAAAGGTACGGCGCGGCCTCCACCGCTCGGAGTACCGTCGCCCCGGTGCAGACCGAAGCCGTGAAGCGACTCCTCGTCGGCCGGCCGATGCGCGAGCGGACGAGATGGACGACACGCTCCTCTCGAAGTAGCTGGCGCTGCCCGTCTTCGCGTCGGACCCGCTGTCCTCGGTCGCGTACGCGACGGAGGTCGGGCCTCGTCGTGCTCGTCGCAGCCTCGGCGGCCGCGGCGCACCACATCCTGCCGATCTCGTTCGTTATCGCGGCGCTGCTCGCGATCGTCGTCGTCTCCTACCGCAGACGGTTCGCGTGTACGAGACGAGCGGCGGCGCGTATGTCGTTGCGAAGGACAATCTCGGCACGCTGCCGAGTCTCGTGGCGGCCGCGGCGCTGCTGATTGACTACATCCTCACCGTCGCGGTCTCTGTCGCCGCCGGAGTCCTCGCGCTCACGTCGGCGGCGCCGTCGCTCGCGCCGCACAAGGTTGGGCTGTCGCTCCTGTTCGTCGTGCGCTCACCGTCGCGAACTTGCGAGGCGTCCGCGAATCCGGCATCGCCTTCGCGCTCCCGACCTACTCTTCGTCGCCGTGATGTACATCATGGTCGCCGCAGGCATCGGCAAATGCGTCGCGGGAACCTGCCCGCAGGCGACGGTCCCCGACCCGGTCGCCACCGGGATCGGCGTCGGTGACGATCTTCGTCCTCGTCCGAGCGTTCGCCTCCGGGCCGGCTGGCATTGACAGGCGTCGAGGCGATCTCGAACGGCGTCGGCGCTTTCAAGCGCCCGCCCAAGGGACGGAACGCCGCCGCGACGCTCGGCGATCATCGGCGTCATCGCGATCACGCTCTTCATCGGCGTCTCGTACCTCACGGTGAAGATGCACGCGAGCCCGAGCGAGACAGCGTTTCGCTGCGTCTCGGAGATCGCCCGCGCGACCTTCCCGGCCGGCTCGACGGCCTCCGGGCTGTTTTGGGCCGTGCAAGTCCTCACCTTCGCGATCCTGGTCCTCGCAGCGAATACGTCGTATCAGGGCTTCCCACGGCTTGCGGCCGTGCTCGCGCGCGACCGTTTCTTTCCTCGGCAGTTCGTGAACCTCGGAGACCGCCTCGTCTATTCGAACGGGATCATCGTGCTCGCCGCGATCGCGTCGCTCTTGATCTGGGTCTTCCATGCAAACGTCATCAATCTGATCCACCTCTACGTCATCGGCGTGTTCACGGCGTTCACGCTCTCCCAGTTCGGGATGGTGCGCTACTGGCGCCGCACCGAGAGCGCGGCTGGCGCAAGAGCGCGCTCGTGAACGGAGCGGGCGCACTCACGACGGCGATCGTCACACTGCTCGTGATCCAGGCGAAGTTCACCGAGGGCGCCTGGATGGTCACGGTCGCGGTCCCCGTGCTCGTTCTGGGCTTTTACGGGACGAAGAGCCACTACCGGCGCGTCGGCCGGCGTCTGCGCGCCGGCGTGAGCGCGGTCGCCGCGGCACCGCAGGCGACGAACGAGGTCGTCGTATTCGCCGACTCGTACGACGCCGCGCTGCTCGAGGCGGTGTGGTACGCGCGTGCGATCTCGGGCGACACGCTTCCGCGCCGTGAGCGCCCCCGGCCGGCGCAGCGACCCGGGGCTTCGCGCCCGCTTCCGGGAGCTCACGGACATCCGACCCGACCTCGAGGTGCTGCCGACGCGCGAAGGGCGGGTCGAGGCGGTGATCGAGTACCTCTGGGCGCTGCCGCGCGGCGAGTCGCAGTTCGTGACGGCGATCGTTCCCGAAGCTCTTCCGGCGGCGGTCGCTCGTCTCGGCACTCACACGCCGCCGCCTGGAGTTCTCGCTCAAGCTGCGACTGCTGACCGAGCCCGGCGTCGTGGTCACGGACGTCCCCGTGCTCGGCGAGCGGCGCAGACACGCGGCTGCCGCAGCGCGCGGTCTGCCGGATCCTCGTCTCCGGCGCGCACGCCGCGACGATGCGCGCAGTGCACTACGCGAGCACACTCGGCTTCGAGGACACGAAGGCGATCTTCTTCGCGTTCGACGCGGAAGAGGCGGCACGGATGCGGAGCGACTGGCGCGAGCGGAAGATTCCCGTGCGAGCTGGAGATCGAAGAGGCGCCGTTCCGCGACATCGGCGATCCCCTGATGCGTTACCTCCGCGCGATCACCGCCGATCCCGACGCTGTCGCCGTCGTGGTCATGCCCGAGCTGATCTTTCGCGGCTGGCGGCGGCTGCTGCACAACCAGCGCGCGCTCTACATCAAGCGGCTGCTTCTCTTCGAGCCGCGCGTGATCCTCGCCGCCGTCCCCTACCGGCTCAACTGATCAGCGATCCTGCAGCGCGTCGAGCGCGACGGCGAACGCGAGGACGAGGCGACGGTCCGCGTCGCCGAACGCCTCGTCGAGCTCGAGCACGTAACGATCGCGGAACTTGCCGAGAACGCGCCGATAGCTGCCGACGTGCGCGCCGTTCCGCTTGAAGTCGAAGTTGAACGGCAGCCAGCCGAGGAGGGAAAGCCAGTCGGGAAGGAGGTCGGCGGCACGGCGGACGATCGCAACGACCCAACTCGACTCGTGCGCCTCGAAGAGCTCGATCCCGCTCGAGTCGCGAACGTGCCAGTGGCTGCGCAGCAGCGACTTCGTGAAGTTCTTCTCGAGCAGCCCGATCACTTGGCCTTCGGCGTCCAACACCTCGTGACGGCCGCGGAACTCGAACACGCTCTTCGACTTGATCATGAAGAGATGCTCGTCGCGGTCGGGATCGAGACGGAAGCGAATGTCCTCCTTGATCTTCATCTTCTTCTGCTTGACGAAGAGGAGCGGCCGGCCTTCTTCGGTCGACCCAGGCGTCGGCACGCTGATGCGGTACTCGTTCGCGATCGGCTTGAAGATCTGCTGGATGAGGAAGCGGTTCGACGCTTCCACCTCGGTCAAGACTTGCCGGGGGTCGATGCCGATCGTGCTCACGCGCTCATCCTGCCACTAACCCAGCTCGGTGGCGACCTGCGCGGCCGCGAAGCAGCGCCACGCGAGATCGGAGTCGGCCAGAAGCTGGTCGAGCGACGCCGTGGCGGCCGGCTGTTCGCGCACGTGGACGCGCAAAGACTCGAGCCCCTGCTCGAGCGCACGCCGCCGCTCCGCTCCGTCGAGCTCCTCGGCGAGACGGACGACAGCTTCCTCGGCGAGGCTCAGCTCCCGCTGCGGGCTACCGCCAACAGCCCGGACGACGAGCGCCCGCCGGACAGCTTCGTTCAGCTCGTCCTCTGGGATCTCGACTGCCTGCCCCGCGACGTATGCGAGCGCCGCGCGGCGGGCGTCGTCGTCCATCTCCTCCAGGCCGGCGACCCACGCTTCCATGCCGGGATCAAAACACGAGCGAGTTTCGGGATCCGCAATGGGGGGCAACAGCCGTTCTATCCCTCTCCCCTGAGGGTTCGGCGGGCGTGCGGTTGCGGCCGGTCGCCCGCCGACTGGTTTCTGCGGCTTGACACGAGGCCAGGACTGGCGCATCGTGACCGCTAAGAACTGCCGTCGGCGTCCTCGAGACGCCGTCCGAAACCGAGGAAGGATGCCGCCGTGCACACGTGCTGCGACATCTGCGGCCGCACCGCTGGCAGACGCTTGCGATCAAGGCGACCGAGATCTTGCGCCAGGCAACGGAGCACATCGTCCTGGAGCAGGTCTTCGAGGGTGTCACGCGCTTGCTCGCGTGCGTCGACCAGGAACCGACGGAGGCCCGCGCGACGCCGAAGGCAACCGAGGTTGCGGCACAGAAGCTGACCGCGATGCTCGCGCAGGACGAAGAGCAGTTTCGAAAGACCGAGAGCTACTACGCACGCGCCGGCGAGAACTCGGCCCGCATCGTCTACTTCCGAGGCATGCTGAACGGCGCCGGTCTCTGCGCGATCGTCATCGCCGCGGTCGCGTGCACCCTCTGGGCAAGCGGCGAATGGACCGACTCGAGCGGAGACCTTTTGGCTTCGGTCGCGCTGGGTGCGCTCGGCGCGATCGTCAGCGTGATGACGCGCATGGCGTCGTCGAACGGCTTCAACCTCGACTTCGAGGTCGGAAGAAAGTCGATCCGACGACTCGGCAGCTTGCGACCGTGGATCGGCGCAACGCTCGCGCTCCCCATCTACCTCGCGCTGAAGAGCAACCTGCTTGTCGGGACGGTCGAGAACCCCGGGACGTATTTCTACGCGACTATCGCGTTCGTCGCGGGCTTCAGCGAGCGCCGCGCCAAGGTGTTGCTGGACGGCGTCGGCGGCGGCATCGCGCCGACGTCGAAAGAGCCCGTCGAGGCGACGAGCATTCCTGACGGCGCGGCCGCCGCGCCGAAGTAGAAACAGCCACGGGCTAGTTCGTGAGGCGACCGGGCTACGCGCGCCCGGCTGCCTCACGAATCTGTGTTCTGCCTCCTCTAGGCCGCGGCCAGCGCCTTCTTCTTGATCGCGTCGAACTCCGCCTGGTCGATTGCGCCCGAGTCGAGAAGCGCTTTCGCCCGCTCGATCTCCGCCGCCGGGCCGCCCGAGCCGGCCACCGACTGGATGTGCGCGTCCATCTGGGCCTGCGACGCCTGAACCTCTCTGACACTTCGGTCCGCCATCCCCTCGTGGTTCACGAGCAGGTAGATGAACACACCGAGGAACGGCACGATGATCACGAAGATCGTCCAAAGGACTTTCGAGCCTCCGCCGATGTCCTTCCGCCGGAAGAGGTCGGCGAAGACGGTGATCAGGATCCAGAACCAGATCACCCAGGCGAAGAAGATGAGCATCGTCCAGAGGACGTCGAGGAACGGGTAGTCCGCTGCGAGCACAGTGACCTCCTAGGTTGGTAGTGGTGTCGAGTCTCTCACGAGGGCGAACGCCAGGCGATGGGATCGATCATCTCACCCGGATGAAGCGATGTTTCGTGAAACTGAAAATCGCCGCAAAATGCGCGCAACGCAGTGCTCGATTCGCGGCTGCGACTAGTTCCTCCGACCACGCCTGGCGAGTCAAGGCGTCCCAACGGTGCTGCGAATGGGCACAGATGTGTCATCCCGGGCGAGCAATTCCCGTGCGACGCTCGGAGAGGTGTTCCGCTACCTACTCAAGTCCCCTGACGGCGTGCTGCACCGCCCTGGGGTGGTCGTGACCGCCGTGCCGTTTTGGGCGCTGGCCGAGACGCTGCGGCTTGGCAACGGTCAGTTGTTACGGATCCTCGCGATCAACACCGAGATCCACCACGCGCTAATCGAGGCGGGCATCAGCGGCGTCTTCACCGTCGAGCCCGCGTAGCAGCACAGCGAAGGGCGGCTGGAGGACACCCGTACACGCGCCGTGGTGCGTCGTCCATTTCGCGGACGCGGCTCCGGCATCGCTCCCGGCTCGAGCGGGTGGAGCTGCCGCAGAACCCGAACGCGTTCGGACCCGCGTGGCACCGGCGAGGAAAGGAAAGGGGGCGCCGCCGCGGCGCCCCTGTTCCGTCGTTGCGGCTGCCGCGCGTTAGACCTTGAACCGAACTGAGGCAGCGTCGAGCGCGAACGGCGTCGGAAGCGAGACTGCCGGGTTCGCGCAGGCGGCCTGGGCGGCTGCCAAAGAAGCAAACGACGAGACCCACGAGAAGTCGGCTCCCATCGGCCCGCCCTTGTGGATCGAGTAGCCGCGGTACGGCGCGTTCAAGCCGGTGCCGGTGAACGACGTCTGGCGACCGACGACGTAGACGGTCGTCCCCGCCGCCGTCGTGTACGAGCCCGAGCAGACCGAGCCGATGTACGAGAACGTCGAGGTCGGCGTCTGAACCGAGACCTTCGAGCTCTTGCCGTTGTTGCGGGCGTGGATCTGGAACTGGATGTGCCACTGGACGCCGCCGCCAAGCCGCTCCGTGGCGGTTCCGGCTGCCAGTAGCCGATTGTTGCTGTTGGTGTTGCTGTTGTGCTTTGTTGCTGTTGGTCTGTCGCTTGCGTTGCCGTTGCCGTTGCCGTGGCCGTTGCCGCCGGCGGCGACGGGTACCGCGACGACGGCCAGTAGGGCGACAGTGCCTGCCGCGGCCAGCAATGCGGTTCTGCGTCGAACAAGCCTCCTGGTCATGTCTCGGTTTCTCCTTCCGTAGCAATCACCGGACCTCGAACGAGGCGAGGAGGTCATCTCCCTACCGAAGACGATTCCGCGAAAGCACGGAACTTGTGATTGGCTGGTGAACCGCGTGGGATGCCGAGCAGGTCGCGCGGGGTCGCGCGGGGATTACGCCGTCGCGCTTGCGTAAGGGCCTCACGGACTGCTGAGGACCGCTCACGCGCCATGGACGCAGGAAAGCCACGGGTCGGAGCCGTGGCCTTCGGGTGGATCTCCGGTGGTGCGCGAGCTAAGAGACGGCGTCCTCGTCGCTCGGGACGATCATCGTCAGGAGCTCCGCCCGTCGCAACGTGTATCGCATCGGTCGCGGCTGCCCGTGCGTAAAGGAGAGTCGCCTGGGCGAGCATTCGGGATGTCACTCGAGCAGCAGCGCCCTTACCTGTGCCGAGCCGACTTCATGGGCCGCAGCTTCGCCGAGAGGCTCTGCAGCGAAAGGTTCGTCGCGCGTCCGCGGCCAGGCGGCCACGGAGAGGGTGAGACCGGCCCAGGCCAGGACTGCCCACGCCCACGCATGTCCTTCGCTCCCCGGCGCCGCGCGGGGGCGAGCAGGCACGAGATCGCCCAGGCTCCCGCTGCGATCGACGCGCTGATCGCCGGGATTCGCCAGCCCGACGTGCGCACGGCTGCGAGCATCGCGAGCAGGAGGACAACGAGCGCCAGCGCGGCCATCGCCGTCCAGTGGTGCAGGCCGTTCGAGACAGCGTCCGCAGGCGGAAGCCCGCGTCGCGCAGCCGAGGCCATCCGCCATGCGTAGACGAGAGAGGGAACGATGGCCGCGGCCGCCAGCGCGAGCAAAATCGGCTCCAGCCGTCTGCCCCTCGCGAGGAACGTTCGCCGAGCCGGGTGCAACGCGAGAAGGATCGCGCACAGGCCTGCGATTCCGACGGCGAGCGCCAGGTACCACCACTGCTCGCCGGCAGCACCCGAAACGGCGAGCGCGAGCGCAACGACAGCGGTCTGCTGAATCCCGGCGATCCGCTTCTTCGGACGCGCGAAGTTGCGCGAGCAAGCCCAACGGAAGAATCAAGCCGAACAGCGCACCCCAGCCCACGTCGAGGACCTGGTTGCGCGCCTGGTCGACGTAGCCTGTGAATCCGTCGACCAGATCGATCAGGCCGAAGTTGATCGTCAGCGAAGCGACGGCGCCAATCAGCGCCACCAGTTTCAGCCAGGCCGTGCGACTTGTCATTGGAATGCAACGGCCCTACGCGGCGTGGGCGGTGGCCGCCGCACAAAGTCGTCCCGTGGCAGGCGTGGCGCTCCCTTCGGCCCGTGTTCATGAATGACCCCGCAGCTGCTACCTGACGGCGCGCATGGAGGCGCGGCACTCACCAGCAGGACGCGCCTTACTGCTTGCGCCAGGGATGCAATGTCAGCGTTGCAGCACGATCAAGACAACTGTCTTTGACTTCGCGAAACGTGAGGCGATGCTGCAATAACCGATAGTTATAGACACCAACGCGGGCGTGTCCCCGCGGGCAGATCGGATCAGCCGCGAGCGTCAGCCGTCGGGGCGCAGACGCGACTGTTCTCCACGTCACAGTGAAGCCCGCCGATGCATTGCTGAGGCGCGCACGCCCACGGGAGAGCGTGAGTTCCCATTTACCCGGGCTCGGCGACCCCGGACCGAGCGTCCTTCCATTCGGATCCCGGAAGTGCTCCTGCCCCGTAATCGTCGTTGTGAAGATACCGAGTGGACCCGTAGCCGCCCCGCCCGCCGCCTGGCCGGGAGCGGCCGCGACACGAAGCATTCCGCCGAACAGCACGGCGGACACACACGCGATTATGGCTGCGACTCGGCCGATCGAGGACGGCTTCATTGTTTGCATCCTCGAACACGGTGCATGGCCTGTCAACGGTGGCACGTGCCTCGTCGTTCCTCTCACGTCGCTTCAAAGAGAGGAGGTCGCAGGCTTCACGCGTGACAGCAAAGGCGTGATCGTCCGGTCGGACCCGCTTCATCCCGAACAACTTTCCAACAGGGGCCCTCGCGTTTTGTGCAGTACGAAATCGCCTCCCTCCAAGGAGGCTCGGTCCGGACAGGGTGCTGAATCGACAGTAAGGACCCTCGACTGCGCGAGCGTCTGCGCAATGACCGCTGAGCGCGGCCGGCGGGGAGTTCAGCTCGGACGAACTGGGTTGCGGATGAGTGCTGAGGCTTCGGTGCGTGTGCGGACGTTGAGCTTTTCGAAGATGTGCTGGAGGTGCGTCCTGACGGTGTGCGGGGAGATCCAGAGGTGCTCTGCGATCTCGCGGTTGGTCGCACCGTCTGCGACTGCCTGGAGGACTTGCTCGGTCGGTGGGGCAATCCGCGGCACCCGACCTGGCGACGGCATCTCCTAGAGCATCAGCCGAAAGGAATTCGGGGGACGACTCCTCGGCCGTCCTGGGGGAGAGTCCGGTAGCGGGGAGCCGTGACAGCTGAGGGCGTTGCAGCAGCGCCTCAACCTCCCCCCGAATGTCCCTTCGACCATCGACGCTCACACGCCGCGGACGAGAAGTAATCCGGGGAACTACGTATCGGGTTCAAATGTCTCGGAACATGCGACGATCGCAGCCCGTGTTCAAGTACCTGCTCCGGCTGCCTGATGGTCAGCCGCCCGATCCTGCGCTGCTCGTGCCGGCCGTGCCGACGTGGGCGGTCGGCGACGTGATGACGGTCGGCCGTGGCGAGCAGTTGCGCGTGATCGCGATCACGACTTCCCGCATGCGGAGCTCGTCGAGCAGGGGGATCGGCGCGATCTTCACCGTCGAGCCGGTCGTGGCTTGAGTTTGCGCAATCGGGCGGTCGTTCTACGATCGGCGAGTGGAGCTTCGATCTTCGCAGGAGCTGCTTGTCTGGCTTGCTGGGGTGTCCGCGGATACTCGTTGCGGAGCGCTGCAGCGAGGGGAATATCTCCTGATGCTCGCCACCGCCGAGGGGAAAGTCGCGCAGCCCCCCAACCTGCTCGCCGATTGGCTTTATCAGCTACGCGACGGCGGCATGATCGACTTCGACGATTGGGACTCGAGCGCGGCGCGAGGTTCGGACGGCGAACTCTCACGAAGGGAAGTCCTCCTGATTAGGAACATCGGCGTAATCGCAGCCGGCCGAGAATTCCTGAAGTCGGCGCACCCGAGATAGTCGTGTGCGCGATCGACGACTTCCCGCACGCGGAGCTTGTCGGGCAGGACGTCCGCACTAATCGCACACCTGGCACCGCATGGTTACGCGATGCCAGGTGACAGCGCGCCTGCAAAA